>NZ_JBLNHP010000002.1:0-769814 GCF_047780465.1 Aeromonas sp. A04
TCCCCGTTTCCATCGAAAGGAGGCGATCATCGGCTGGTGGTGCTACTGGCCGCTGGAGGTGCTGTTGGTATTACGCCTGCGTCAATGGGCGGGGTTGCCCTTGCCGGTAGTTCATCATCCCCTGATGGTCGCGCCTTTTGATGTGCTGCCACCTGCGCTGGAGGGTCCCGCCGAGGTGTGGCCTTATGAAGCCCTACCGCGCCACTTTGCCACCCACTATCCCGAAGCCCCGGCACTGTTGGCGCAGATGTGCCAGCCTCCTGCATCAGCAGAACCAGATGCCTGGCCGAGTCTGAGCGAGCTGGAGGCTGTTCTGGCCCGAGGTATTCCCAAGTGGCCACCACAGCGTGGAGATGCTCCCACACCGAGCAGAAAGAGTGCCACGGCATCCTCATCGACCCCATAAGAGAATGTGTATGTCTCCTCACCTGACCGCCCTGCTCGCCCAATTTGATTACGCTTCCTGGCCCCGCTTTCCCAAACGAGATCCATATTGCCGCAAGAAGCTGTCATCAAGGATTTCAAGTGAAAATCAATTTTACGATACAGACCGACAATGGATTGATAAGACGCTCGCCAATATCCCCGTTCCTGAAGGGGATGAATACGCGGTGTTGCCAATGGTCGAGAGTGTTTGCTTGGCGGAGCTGGATCACTTGTTGGGTACAAGCCTGCTGGCAGGCAGTTGGCCACAAACGACATATCGCCGCTATCCGCTGCTCTATTGGCAACTGGTTCGTTACTACCAGATGGAGCTGTATCGAAGTAAACAATCTGGCCAATTACAACCCGATGCTGGTTTCAAATTTCATCGTATAGGCTTTGTGGCAATGCACCTGGCCTTGCTTGGTGATCGCCGTCGTTTGATGGATTGTGTGGCATTGGCTCATAGTGCCCCAGCTATTTGCCCCGCGAATGAGTATATTCGTCCCTATTTTATAGAAGCCTTTGCCTTGCAGCTAACCAGCCGCTTTCTGGGGTGGGGGCCCTTGCCACTTGGCGTTGACTTGGCTCGGGAGCCTCTCTATCTGGCGCTGTTGACCTTGTGGGACTGTGAGGATCTGAATGCGGTGGGTCACTTGTTGACCCAGGCGTGCCATTTGCACACTTACGGCGGGCTCAAGGATCCCCGTTTTCATCGAGAGGAGGCAATCATAGGTTGGTGGCATTACTGGCCGCTGGAAGTGTTGTTGGTGTTACGCCTGCGCCAATGGGCGGGATTGCCCTTGCCGGTGGTGAATCATCCCCTGATGGCTGCGCCTTTTGATGTGCTGCCGCCTGCGCTGGAGGATCCCGCCGACGTGTGGCCTTACGCAGCCCTGCCACGTCACTTTGCCACTCACTATCCCGAAGCTCCGGTACTGTTGGCGCAGATGTGCCAGCCTCCTGCATCAGCAGAACCAGATGCCTGGCCGAGTCTGAGCGAGCTGGAGGCAGTTCTGGCCCGAGGTATTCCCAAGTGGCCACCACAGCGTGGTGATACGCCGAAACCAAGACGAAAAATGGGATAACTGTGACAGCGGTTACTCTTGCAAGAATTCGTACAAGTCTATTCAAGAAGAGGAGCTGTACTGGCAGAGAGGACCCGTAGACAACAGGGCCGGATCTGTGTCTGGTCCTGGTATTGTGTAATCCTGTTTCAAGAGCTGCCCGGCAGGCAAGGCCTCCGCCATTGCTGCGTTCACCCCCTCTCCTATATTCCCTTGTTTTTCGCCTGCATATCATTAGGGATGTAATGATTTCTCCAGCCCTACGGCCTGTTCGGGATCCTGCCTGGCGGCATCCCCCGGTCTGCCTGATTTTCCCCTCTTATTGGCCTGTCAAAACAGAACTATGATTAGTTATCTAATCAAATAATTCGTGCTGGCATGGCCCATGCTTGTCGATTTATGGCTTTTTCTTGTCAAAAATAATAGTTATAAATCAATATGTTATGTTTTCATTGTTTTGTGTGGACTCTTATGGTTCTTTTGTTTTTCATGAAAATTGCTTAGTGTAGAAAGTAATTGGTTCGCGTTCGGCAGGTTAACTACCAAGATGTCGACCATGAAAAAAGGACAGTATGACAGTCAAACTCGAAGTGAAATCACTCTATAAAATCTTCGGAGAACAGCCGGAAAAGGCGTTCAAATTGCTGGCGAAAGGGCACGACCGCGCCAGCATTCTGCAGAAGACCGGGCAGACCCTGGGTGTGCATGGGGTCGATCTGGCCATCCACGAGGGAGAGATCTTCGTGGTGATGGGCTTGTCCGGTTCGGGCAAATCCACCCTGGTGCGCCTCTTCAACCGGCTGATCGAACCGACCCGTGGTCAGGTGCTGATCGACGGTGAGGACATTGCCGCCATCTCGGACAGTGAACTGCGCCAGGTGCGGCGCAAGAAGATCAGCATGGTGTTCCAATCTTTCGCCCTCATGCCTCATCTGACCGTGCTGGAAAATACCGCCTTCGGCCTGGAGCTGGCCGGTGTGCCGCTTCTCGAACGCCAGGAAAGTGCCCGTCAGGCACTCAATCAGGTGGGCCTGGGCCAGTGGATGGACGCCTTCCCCGATGCTCTCTCCGGTGGCATGAAGCAGCGGGTCGGCCTGGCCCGAGCGCTGGCCAATGACCCCGATATCCTGCTGATGGACGAGGCCTTCTCCGCGCTGGATCCGCTGATCCGCACCGAGATGCAGGATGAGCTGCTCAAGCTGCAGGCCAGCCATCAGCGCACCATAGTCTTCATCTCTCACGATCTGGACGAGGCGATGCGCATCGGCGATCGCATCGCCATCATGCAGGATGGTCAGGTGATCCAGGTCGGGACCCCCGACGAGATCCTGAGCCAGCCCGCCAACGACTATGTACGTGCCTTCTTTCGCGGTGTGGATCTGGCCAACGTGTTCAGTGCCCGCGATATCGTCAGTCGCAAGCAGATGCCACTCATCAAGAAGCACACCACGGACGGGCCGGGCAACGCCCTGCGTCAGCTCAAGGATCAGGAGCGGGAGTTCGGTTACGTGGTGGATCGCAGCCGTCGCTTCCTCGGCGTCGTCTCGGTCGAGTCGCTCGGTCAGGCGGTGCAAAACAAGGGAAGCCTGGAGCAGGCCTTGCTGGCCGATATCCAGCCCATCCAGGCCGACACCTCTCTCAACGAACTCATCAGTCAGGTGGCCGCAGCGCCCTGTCAGGTGCCCGTGGTCGAGCAAGATGGCACCTATCTGGGGCTCATCTCCAAGGCCAACTTGCTGAACACCCTGGACAGGAGTACCCCGGTATGAATATCAAACCCTTTCATCGTCTGCTGACCGGCTTGCTGGCGCTGTTGTTATTGGCGAGCGCCCCCGCCCGGGCCGATGAGGCGCAGGCCGATCCCTGGGGCGCCACGGCCGCCACGACTGTGGCCACGGATCCCTGGGGCAGTACCGCAACCCAGGCCGCCGACTGGCAGAGCCAGATTGAAGCGGCGGATACTTCCGCGGCCGTCGACTGGCTGGATCCCTTCCAGCAGGCGCTGGTACCGCTGGATGTCTGGGTCGAGGGCGGCATCGGCTGGCTGGTCGAGAACCTGCGTCCCCTGTTCCAGCTGATCCGGGCGCCGGTAGAAGTGACTCTCAACGGCATGACCCATCTGCTGCAGACGATGCCATCCACCCTGATGATAGGGATGCTGACCCTGATCGCCTGGCAGCTGGTCAACGGTCGCATGGCGATCGGAACCCTGCTTTCTCTCGTCGGGATTGGCCTCATAGGTGCCTGGTCCGATGCCATGGTGACCCTGTCGCTGGTGCTGACCTCGCTCTTCTTCTGCATCCTGATCGGCTTGCCGGTCGGCATTCTGCTGGCCCGCAGCGAGCGGCTCTCCACCTGGACCCGGCCGCTGCTGGATGCCATGCAGACCACCCCGGCCTTCGTCTATCTCATTCCCATCGTCATGCTGTTCGGCATCGGCAACGTGCCGGGGGTGGTGGTGACCGTCATCTTCGCCCTGCCGCCCATGATCCGGCTGACCATGCTGGGGATCCGCCAGGTGCCTGCGGATCTGGTGGAGGCGGCCCATTCGTTTGGCGCCAGCCCCTCCCAGCTGCTGTTCAAGGTACAGCTGCCGCTCGCCATGCCCACCATCATGGCCGGGGTCAACCAGACCCTGATGCTGGCGCTCTCCATGGTGGTGATCGCCTCCATGATAGCGGTCGGTGGTCTGGGCCAGATGGTGCTGCGCGGCATAGGTCGCCTCGACATGGGGCTCGCCTCCATCGGTGGCCTCGGCATAGTGCTGCTGGCCATAGTGCTCGACCGTCTGACCCAGGCCATGGGACAGCGGGATCGCAGCCACACAGGCCGCTGGTATCAACATGGTCCCGTGGCCCTGCTGATGCGCCTGCGCGGTCGCCGTAACGTTATTGATTACAAAGGAGTAAACGCATGAGATTCATCACTAAGACCCTGAGCGCCCTGGTGCTGAACTCCCTGTTGCTGAGTTCGGTCGCCATGGCCAGCACCGAACTGCCGGGGGAGGGGATCCGCGTTCAACCCTTGCAGAGCTCCTTGCCGGAAGAGACCTTCCAGACCCTGCTGGTCAGCAAGCTGATGGATCGCCTGGGCTATGACGTCCAGGCGGTGCAGGAGGTGGACTACAACGTGGCCTACGCCTCGGTGGCGCAGGGCGATGGCACCTTCCTGGCCTTCAACTGGATCCCGTTGCAGGACAACAAGTACGAACAGGCCGGCGGCGACAAGGTGTTCTTCCGCCAGGGCACCTATGTATCGGGCGCCGCCCAGGGTTACCTCATCGACAAGAAGACCGCCACCCAGTACGGCATCACCAACCTGGGTCAGCTCAAGGATCCCAAGCTGGCGGCGCTGTTTGACGGCGATGGCGACGGCAAGGCCGATCTGGTGGGCTGCAACCCGGGCTGGGGCTGTGAAGAGGCCATCAACCATCATCTGGACGAGTTCGGCCTGACCCCGACCGTCACCCACAAGCAGGGCAACTACGCGGCCCTGATCGCCGATACCCGGGCCCGTTACCAGAGTGGCAAGCCGGTGCTCTACTACACCTGGACTCCCTATTGGCTGAGCAGTGAGCTGGTGCCGGGACGGGACGTGGTGTGGCTGGAAGTGCCTGCCGGTGCCAAGGATGCCGCCCAGACCCGCCTGCCCAACGGCAAGGATTACGGCTTTCCGGTCAACACAATGCACATAGTGGCCAACAAGGCGTTCACCGAGGCCAACCCGGCGGCGGCCAAGCTGTTCAGCATCGTCAAGCTGCCGCTGAACGACATCAACATCCAGAACGGGTTGATGAACAAGGGCCAGAACAAACCGGCGGATATTGAGCGCCACGCCGAGGCCTGGCTCAAGGGGCATGAGGCCCTGGTCAACGACTGGCTGACCCAGGCGCGTGCCGCCGTGCAATAAGCGGATGGCGTGGCGGCGTGCTATTTCCTGCACACCTTGGCCGCTGCACCTCAGCAATAAAAAACGCCCGGCAGTTGCCGGGCGTTTTTTATTGTCAGGATCCTGGCTTGTCGGCGGGTTCAGATGCCGGAGCCGCTCTGCTCGCCACTTTCCTGGACACTCTCCTCGTGCAGGCCGCACTCGCGCTTGAGGCCGAAGAAGCGGGTCTGCTCCTCGCTCATGCCCGGCTCCCACTTGGTGGTGGTGTGCACGTCGCCGACCGAGAGGTAACCCTGCTCCCACAGCGGGTGGTAGGGGAGGTCATGCTCCTTGAAGTAGTAGAAGACGTCCTTGTTGCTCCAGTCGATCACCGGCAGGAACTTGAAGCGGCTGCGCGCGATGGCCAGCACAGGCAGCTGGCCCCGGCTGCCGGACTGCTCACGGCGCAGGCCGGAGAACCAGGTCTGGGCGCCCAGCTCGTTCAGGGCGCGATCCATGGGCTCCACCTTGTTGAGCTGGTTGTAGCGGCTGATCCCCTCCACTCCCTGCTCCCACAGCAGGCCGAAGCGCGCCTCCTGCCAGGCCGGTGACAGCTCGGCCCTGTATATCTTCAGATTGAGCGCGAGGCGCCCGGTCAGCTCATCGATAAAGCGGTAGGTCTCGGGGAACAGATAACCGGTATCGGTCAGCACCACGGGCACATCGCTGCGCTCGCGGCTCACCAGGTGCAGCATCAGCGCCGCCTGGATGCCGAAGCTAGACGACAGTACGTGTTCCCCTGGCAGGTTCGCCAGCGCCCAGCGCACCCGCTCGGGGGCGCTTATGGCCTCGAGAGCCTGATTGATAGGCGCCAGCGCCTCGCTCTGCTCTTCACGGCTCAAGGAGAGCAGGGCATTGAGGTCGAGCCTGCCATCGGCGGTCAGTGTCAGCCGCCCGCCATCAGTCAGTTCAGGCTGCATAGAAGTCCCTCGCGGAGTCGATGACGGGCGCAACCACCCCAACCCGGATCACGAAGTCACCGAAGCACTCGTGACCGTCGCGCTCCCTGGCCCAGCGGCCGATAAGCGTATCCAGTTCCGCCAGGATCTGCGGCTCCGTGATGTTCTCCTGATAGAGGCGGGGGATCCGGGTCCCCTCCAGGTTGCCCCCCAGGTGCAGGTTGTAGCGGCCGGGGGCCTTGCCCACCAGACCCACTTCCGCCAGCATGGCGCGGCCGCAGCCGTTGGGGCAGCCGGTGACCCGGAAGATGATGGCGTCATCCGCCAGGGCGTGCTTGGCCAGCAGACCTTCGATGTCGGTGACGAAGGCCGGCAGCATGCGCTCCGCTTCTGCCATCGCCAGCGGGCAGGTGGGCAGGGCCACGCAGGCCATGGACTGCTTGCGCTGCTCGCTCACGCCGTCATCCAGCAGGCCATACTGGCGCGCGAGTGCTTCGATGCGGGCCTTCTCGCTGGCAGGCACGCCTGCGATGATCAGGTTCTGGTTGGCGGTGAGGCGAAAATCCCCCTGATGCACTTTGGCGATCTCCAGCATGCCGGTTTTGAGCGGCTTGCCCGGAAAGTCCAGCAGGCGGCCATTCTCGATAAACAGGGTGAGGTGATGCTTGCCGTCGATCCCCTCGACCCAACCAAAGCGATCCCCACGGCTGGTGAACTCATAGGGGCGCACCTCGCCAAACTTGATGCCGGCGCGGCTCTCCACCTCGGCCTTGAAGGCCGGGGCGCCGACCCGTTCGAGGGTGTACTTGGTCTTGGCGTTCTTGCGGTTGACCCTGTTGCCCCAGTCGCGCTGGGTGCTGACCACGGCGGCAGCCACCTCCAGCACGTGGGAGAGCGGGATGAAACCAAAGTCGCTCGCCTTGCGCGGGTAGGTGCTGGGGTCGCCGTGGGTCATGGCCAGACCCCCGCCCACCAGTACGTTGAAGCCCACCAGCTTGCCGCCATCTGCGATGGCCACGAAGTTGAGATCGTTGGCGTGGATGTCCACGTCGTTGTGGGGCGGGATCACCACTGTGGTCTTGAATTTGCGCGGCAGGTAGTTGGAACCCAGGATCGGCTCCTCGTCACCCCCCAGCTTCTCGCCATCCAGCCAGATCTCCACGTAGGCGCGGGTCTTGGGCAGCAGGTGCTCGGAGATCTTCTTGGCCCACTCGTAGGCCTCCTGGTGCAGCTCGGACTCCACCGGGTTGCTGGTGCAGAGCACGTTGCGGTTCACGTCGCCCGCGGTGGCGATGGAGTCGATGCCGGTGCTGTTGAGGGTCTGGTGCATCAGCTTGATGTCGCGCTTCAATACACCGTGGAACTGGAAGGTCTGGCGGGTGGTCAGGCGGATGCTGCCGTAGAGGCTGTGCTCCTCGGCGAACTTGTCGATCACCTGCCACTGGGCCGGGGTGATGATGCCGCCCGGCAGGCGGGCGCGCAGCATGACGTTGTGCAGGGGCTCCAGCTTCTGGGCGGTGCGCTCGGGGCGGATGTCTCTGTCATCCTGCTGATACATGCCGTGGAAGCGGATCAGCTGGAAGTTGTCGCCGTTGAAGCCACCGGTGAGGGGATCCTGCAGATCCTGCTCTATGGTGCCGCGCAGGAAATTACTCTCGCGCTTGAGGCGCTCGTTGTCGGACAGTGGCCCTTCAACCGGTCCTGCTGCTTGTTTCGAGATTGGTTGCTTGCTCATCAGTAGACATCCCTTTGATAACGTTTGGCACGACGCAATTCGCTCAAATACTCTTCTGCTTCTTCACGGCTCTTCTGGCCGTGTTCGGCAATCACATCCAGCAGGGCCTCCTGCACATCTTTCGCCATGTGATTGGCATCACCGCACACATAGAAGTGAGCACCTGCTTCCAGCCACTGGTAGAGCTCCAGGCCCGCTTCACGCAGCCTGTCCTGCACATAAATCTTGTTGGCCTGATCCCGGCTGAAGGCCAGCGAGATCTTCGACAGCAGACCCGATTTCACATAGCGCTGCCACTCCACCTGATAGAGGAAATCCTGGGTGAAGTGGGGGTTGCCGAAGAAGAGCCAGTTCTTGCCCGAGGCATCCTGTGCCTCACGCTCCTGCATAAAGGCGCGGAAGGGGGCTATGCCGGTGCCCGGTCCCACCATTATGACGGGGGTATCGGGATTGGCCGGCAGGCGGAAGTTGTCGTTGTGCTCCACGAACACCCGCACCTCGGCATCTTCGGCCAGCCTGTCCGCCAGATAGGAGGAGGCGGCGCCAGAGCGCACTGTGCCATCTTCCTGCGGGTAGCGCACCACCGCGACTGTCAGGTGCACCTCCTCTTCCACCTCGCTCTGGGCGGAGGCGATGGAGTAGAGGCGCGGGGTGAGCGGGCGCAGCAGGCCGATCAGCTGTTCTGCGCTCAAGGGGGTCGGGAAGCGTTTCAGCGCATCCACCACCTGGGCAGAGGCCACCAGGGCGTTGACCTGAGCCTTGTCACCGGCCAGATCCTTGAGCGCCGCATTGTCGGATAGCTCGGCGAGACCCGTGATGAAGCCGCCGTGCAGCCGGGTCAGCTCCAGGTTGCGGGTGAGCACCTCGCGCAGGCTGCCGTGGGCGGTCGCCTCGTCACCACTACGTCCGGCCAGGGCCAGCACTTCCCCCACCAGATCGGCGTCGTTGTCGAACCAGACCCCGAGGGCGTCCCCCGGCTGATAGGTGATGCCGGACGCCTCCAGGCTGATCTCGACATGGCGGATATCCTTGGTCGAGTCGCGGCCGGTGATCTTCTGATTCAGTGACAGGCGGGCCGGGAAGGGGTTGGCCTTGTCGTACTGGCTGTGGCCGACCGCCTGTTGCACCGCGTTCGTCACGCTGCTGCTGGTCGAACCTGCGGAGAGGGTGGTGGCAATGGCATTGACCGCCTGCTCGCCCCAGGCCTTGGCGGCCTCCTGATAGTCCACATCCAGGCTGGCAAGCTCATGCACGCGATCGGCGCCCGCCTTGGTCAGCAGGCCATCAAAATCCTTTCCGGTCTGGCAGAAAAATTCGTAGGAGCTGTCACCCAGCCCCAGTACGGCGAACTTGAGCCCCTCCAGCTTGCCGACCTTGCCCTTCTTGAGCTGCTCAAACAGATCGACCGCGCTCTCCGGTGGTTCACCCTCCCCGTAAGTGCTCACTACCACCAGCAGGTGGGTCTCTTTCTTGAGCTGCTTGGGTTTGTAGTCCGCCATGGAGGTGAGGGTCACCGGCAGGCCGCGTGCCTCGGCCTGTGCCTTGATGGCACTGGCCACGCCCTTGGCGTTGCCTGTCTGGGATCCGTAGAGAATGGTCAGGCTGCCGCCGGGTGCCGCCGGCGCACCGCTGGCTGCCGCAGGCTGGCTGCCGGATTGGGAGAGACCGTAGAGATAGCCGCTCACCCAGACCAGTTGCTGGGTATTGAGGGTCGAGAGCGCCTGGTTCAGCTGACGTTGTTGTTCATCAGAGAGGGGGGCTAGGTTGGTCAGAGAATCCTTCAATTGCATCACACTCGTCTTCCATGGTCTGATTTTTGGTCAGGTTAAGGGGTGTGATGGATAACAACAAAGAATAAAAATGTCTTTTTTATTCTATTAGTGCATTAAAAACGTGCCTGGCGGGCTCCTGGGTCCGTTCGGGCAGGGCCCGGTTTCATGGTATAAACGGCGATGAATGAGCCCGGTCGTGGCACCACAGGAAATGCGAATGTCGATTATCAGACTGTTTCATGTCAATGCCTTCAGCCGGCAGCCCTTTGGCGGCAACCCGGCCGTGGTGGTGCTGGGGCCGGCCCAGTCCGATGCGCAGCTGCAGGCCATGGCGGCCGAGTTCAACCTGTCGGAGACCGCCTTTCTCACGCCCATAGGGGCCGCGCACTATCGGCTGCGCTGGTTCACCCCGGCGGTGGAGGTGGATCTCTGTGGTCATGGTACCCTGGCGGCCGCCCATGTGCTGTGGCAGACGGGGGCTGTGGCACCGCAGGAGGTCATCCGCTTCGAGACCCGCAGCGGGGAACTGCTGGCCAGGCGCGAGGGAGAGTGGATCCGGCTCGATTTCCCGTGTATCCCGCTCACGCCTCTGGCGCTGGATCCTGCCTATGGGGCGGCGGTCGGTTGCACACCCGTGCAGACTCTGGCCGCCGGCGCCAAGTTTCTGCTGGAGCTGGCAAGCGAGGAGGAAGTCCGCGCGCTCACCCCCGATTTTCACGCCCTGCGCGCCCTGCCCGGTCGCGGCCTGATGGTGACGGCCCCTTCCTGCCGCGGGGATGATGACTTCGTCTCCCGCTACTTCGCCCCCTGGGTCGGGGTGGAGGAGGATCCCGTCACCGGCTCCAACCACTGTGCCCTGGTGCCCTTCTGGGCCGAGCGGCTCGGCAAGACGCAGCTGAGGGCACGCCAGATCTCGGCGCGGGGCGGGGAGCTTGTGCTCGAGTTGCAGGGGGATCGCGTGTGGATGTCGGGCCAGGCGCTGACCCTGTGGCAGGGGGAGTGGCTGCTGCCGCCCACCCCGTGAGGTGCCGGTGTGCGTTACCCTCGGGGGCCCGCCACCGGGCTGCCTTCGCCATAAAAAACGCCCCGCAGTTGCGGGGCGTTTTGTTGCCATCGAGGTGCAGGCCAGGCCTGCGCATCGGACTTATTTCTGTTGCGGGCGCAGGGCTGGGAACAGGATGACGTCGCGGATGGTGTGGCTGTTGGTGAACAGCATGACCAGACGGTCGATACCAATGCCCTGACCGGCAGTCGGCGGCAGGCCGTGTTCCAGCGCGGTCACGAAGTCGGCGTCGTAGAACATGGCTTCGTCGTCACCGGCTTCTTTCTGGTTCACCTGATCCTGGAAGCGCTTGGCCTGATCTTCCGCATCGTTCAGCTCGGAGAAGCCGTTGGCCAGCTCGCGGCCACCGATGAAGAATTCGAAGCGGTCGGTCACGTCCGGGTTCACGTCGTTGCGGCGCGCCAGCGGGGAGACGGCGGCCGGGTACTCGGTGATGAAGGTCGGTTGCAGCAGCATGTGCTCCACTGTCTCTTCGAAGATGGCGGTGATCACGTGACCCAGCTCCCAGCCCTTCATCAGCTCGATGTGCAGACGCTTGGCA
Organism: Aeromonas sp. A04; assembly: GCF_047780465.1. NCBI lineage: Bacteria > Pseudomonadati > Pseudomonadota > Gammaproteobacteria > Aeromonadales > Aeromonadaceae > Aeromonas > Aeromonas sp. A04. The sequence continues at coordinate 11,428 of NZ_JBLNHP010000002.1, forward strand.
ACGGCCTTGGCGCTCTCCAGGGTGGAGAGATCTTCCAGGGTAACGCCATCGGCGTACTTCAGGATGGAGTCCACCATGGTGAGGCGCTGGAACGGCTGACCGAAGTCGATGGTCAGACCCTCTTCGCCCTCTTTGGCGTAACGGATCTTGGTGTCGCCCAGAATGTCCTGCGCCAGGGTGCGCAGCAGCTCTTCGGTCAGGTCCATCAGATCGATGTAGTCGGCATAGGCCATGTAGAACTCGATCATGGTGAACTCGGGGTTGTGACGAACCGAGATGCCTTCGTTACGGAAGTTGCGGTTGATCTCGTACACGCGCTCGAAACCACCGACCACCAGACGCTTCAGATAGAGCTCGGGGGCGATACGCAGGTACATGTCGATGTCCAGCGCATTGTGGTGAGTGACGAACGGACGCGCGGAGGCGCCACCCGGGATGACCTGCATCATGGGGGTTTCCACTTCCATGAAGCGCTTGTCGTTGAAGAACTTGCGGATGCCGGCAACCACCTTGGTGCGGATCATGAAGGTCTTGCGGGACTCTTCGTTGGCGATCAGATCCAGGTAACGCTGGCGGCAGCGTGCTTCCTGGTCGGTCAGACCCTTGTGCTTCTCGGGCAGCGGACGCAGTGCCTTGGTCAGCAGACGTATGGTGGAGACGTGCACCGAGAGTTCACCTGTGTTGGTGCGGAACAGTGTCCCTTCCACGCCGACTATGTCACCCAGATCCCACTTCTTGAACTGCTCGTTGTAGAAGCCTTCCGGCAGATCGTCACGGGTCACGTAGACCTGGATCTTGCCAGCCATGTCCTGCAGGGTGGCGAAGGACGCCTTGCCCATGATCCGGCGGGTCATGATGCGACCGGCAATCTTCACCTGTTTACCCAAGGCCACCAGTTCTTCGGCGCTCTTGTCGCCAAACTCGGCGTGCAGATCGCCGGAGAGGCTGTCACGACGGAAGTCGTTGGGGAAGGGGTTGCCCTGGGCACGCAAGGCGGCCAGCTTGGAACGACGCTCCGTCATCTCGTTGTTCAGTTCGAGAGTGTGGTCGACTTCCGGAGTTGTGGTTTGTTCAGACATGGTGATTCCTGCTGTTCTGTTTTTTACAGGCCTGACTTCAGGCTAGCTTCGATAAACTTGTCCAGGTCGCCGTCGAGTACCGCTTGGGTATTGCGGGTTTCGACGCCGGTACGTAGATCCTTGATGCGCGCATCATCCAGCACATAGGAACGGATCTGGCTGCCCCAGCCGATATCGGACTTGGTCTCTTCGAGGGCTTGTTTCTCAGCGTTTTGCTTCTGAATTTCCAGCTCGTAGAGCTTGGCTTTCAGCTGCTTCATACACTGATCTTTGTTTTTGTGCTGGGAACGATCGTTTTGGCACTGTACCACGACACCCGTTGGTATGTGGGTGATACGTACCGCGGATTCGGTCCGGTTGACGTGCTGACCACCGGCGCCGGAGGCACGGTAGACGTCGATACGCAGGTCTGCCGGGTTGATCTCGATGTCGATGTCGTCATCGATCTCGGGATAAACGAAGATGGAGCAGAACGAGGTGTGGCGGCGGCCACCGGAATCGAACGGAGATTTGCGAACCAGACGGTGGACGCCGGTCTCGGTGCGCAGCCAGCCGAAGGCGTATTCGCCGGTGAACTTGATGGTGGCGGACTTGATGCCGGCCACGTCGCCGTCAGAGAGCTCGATCAGCTCAGGCTTGTAACCGTGGGCATCGCCCCAGCGCAGGTACATGCGCAGCACCATGTTGGCCCAATCCTGTGCTTCGGTACCACCGGAGCCGGACTGGATGTCGATGTAGCAGTCGGAGGCGTCGTGCTGACCGGAGAACATGCGGCGGAATTCCAGATCCACCAGCTTGCTTTCCAGCACATCGGCTTCGGCCACGGCTTCGTTGAAGGTCTCTTCGTCTTCCCCTTCCACCGCCAGGCTCACCAGCATTTCGACGTCTTCGGCGCCCTGGGTCAGGGTGTCTATGGTGCCCACCACGTTTTCCAGCGTGACGCGCTCCTTGCCCAGCGCCTGTGCGCGCTCCGGCTCATTCCATACGTCCGGCTGTTCCAGCTCGGCGTTGACCTCTTCTAGACGCTCTTTCTTGGCGTCATAGTCAAAGGTACCCCCTAAGAAGCTCGGTCCTCTCAGACAGCTCCTTAAGCTTGTTTAATACAGGATTGACTTCAAACATCGTGAAAACTCTCGGGGTCGATGTGATTTAAAAACGGGATATTCTAGCCAATTGTGGAAGGAATAAACAGGGTCGCCTGTCCTTGTGCGCGTCCTGTAGTCAATTTCTGGTGCAGTTTTCCCCAACTCGGTGGAAAATATCGCCCGCAGACTCATTTTCAGGTTCAGTTTCGGCCTGGCGGGTCGCTAACAACGATGCAGTGCTGTGCACTTTTGGGAAATCCTGTTCCTGACCTCATAAGAAGAAATCATGATGAAAAACCTATCACTCAAGCAGAAGATACTGTTGTCAGTGGTGATCGCCTTGTCATTGGTGATCCTGCTGCTCTCCTGGCAGAGCTATACCAGCCAGAAGTCCCTGTTGCTGCAAGGCAGTCAGGAACAGGTGCAACGCCTCGGCAGCCAGCAGGCCGCCAGTGTCAGTGACTGGCTCTCCGCCCGTCGCGACGTGATCCAGGCGCTCGGCAGCAAGGCCGGTGCCGACCCCCTCAACGCCCTGCAACAGGCGCAAGTCTCGGGTCGCTTCCAGCTCACCTATTTCGGTGAGGGCAGCGGCAAGATGAACGACTCTGACCCTTCCATCAATCGTGACGGTTATGACCCGCGCTCCCGTGGCTGGTATCAGGAAGCCATGAGCAAGGGCGGTCTGATCGTGACCAAGCCCTATCTGGACGTGGCCTACAACATCATGGTGGTGACCCTGGCCCAGCCGGCGCAGGGCGGCGTGGTCGGTGGTGATCTCTCCATCGCCTCTCTGGTGGAAGACGTCACCCGGATGAAGCTGCCCGCCGACGGCATCGCCATCATGATGCACAAGGATGGCACCGTCATCGCGTACAAGGACGCGGCCAAGGCGATGAAGCCGGCCACCGAGATCGACAACGATCTGACCAATGCCCTGATCGAACAGAGCAAGGCGAGCAACAGTCTGATCCCGGCCTACTTCGACAACGAAGGCCGTGACAAGCTGCTGTGGGCCGTGGATATCCCGGATACCGACTGGGAGCTGGTGCTGGTGCTGGACAAGGAAACCCTGGAGGCTCCGCTCTCCTCCCTGCTGATGACCCAGCTTGGCCTGGCCCTGCTGGTGCTGGTGGGCAGCATCATCGCCATCTCCTGGCTGGTGAGTCTGCTGCTCGGCCCGCTCAGCAAGGTCTCCCAGGCCCTGGCCCGCATCGCCGATGGTAACGGCGATCTGACCCAGCGCATCAAGATCGACGCCAACGATGAGGTGGGCCAGCTGGCCAACAGCTTCAACCGTTTCGTCGGCAGCCAGCACCAGCTGATCGGCAACATCCGCAAGCTGGCCAACGAGCTGAACGCCGATGCCGAGCGCAGTCTGGTGACCAACCAGGCCGCCGTGGACGAGCTGCAGCGTCAGCAGCAGGAAGTGACCATGGTCGCCACCGCCGTCACCGAGATGGCGAGCGCTACCATGGAGATCGCCGGCAACGCCGAGAACACTGCCGCCGCCGCCCAGCAATCTGCCCAGAGCAGTGAGCAGGGCAAGATGCTGGTGAACCAGACTCGCCAGTCCATCAACGGTCTGGCCGAAGAGGTGGGGCAGGCGACCGAGGTGATCGGCGAGCTGAGCCGTCACGCCCAGGCCATCTCCGGCATCCTCTCCACTATCCAGGGCATAGCCGAGCAGACCAACCTGCTGGCGCTGAATGCGGCCATCGAAGCGGCCCGCGCCGGTGAACAGGGTCGCGGTTTCGCCGTGGTGGCGGACGAGGTGCGGGTGCTGTCGCGCCGTACCCAGGACTCCACCCAGGAGATCCAGTCCACCATAGAGACGCTGCAACAGACCACGGCCCGTGCGGTGAGCCTGATGCAGACCAGCCAGGGGCTGGCCGACAACAGCGTGAAAGACGCCGATGCCGCCGCCGCCGCGCTGGAAGAGATCACCCGGGCCGTGTCGCTCATCTCCGACATGGCGGGCCAGATCGCCACCGCCGCCGAGGAGCAGACCCAGGTGACTGGCGAGATCACCCAGAACACCACCGCCATCAAGGATGTGAGTGACGAGATCACCGCCGCCGCCATGCGCGATCTGGATCAGGCCCAGAGCCTCAAGGGTCGTGCCACCGACCTGAACCAGCAGGTGTCGACCTTTATCCTGTAAGGGATGATGCCGATGGGACGCAGGCGTCCCATCCTGAACAAAGCCCCGCACTCTGTGCGGGGCTTTTTGTTGTCTGCGGTCTGGCTGTGTCATGACAGGGAAAGCTGGCTGACCATGCTTGCCGTTGCCGCCTGGGTGGTGTTGCCCACGGACGATGGCGCCGCACAGCCAGGATGCCAGCAAGCAAAGAGCCCACCATGAGGTGGGCTCTTGTTCATATCACGTCTGGCCGAGCGGTTTACAGGAAGGGGAGCGCCATAAACAGCTTGATCACCATGGCGTTGATGATGTCGATGAAGAAGGCCCCCACCATGGGCACCACCAGGAACGCCAGATGGGACGGGCCGAAGCGCTGGGTGATGGCCTGCATGTTGGCAATGGCCGTCGGGGTGGCCCCCAGGCCGAAGCCGCAGTGGCCCGCCGCCAGCACGGCCGCGTCATAGTTGCTGCCCATGACCCGGAAGGTGACGAAGATGGCGTAGAGCGCCATCGCCACCGTCTGGGCGGCCAGCAGGATGAAGATGGGCAGGGCCAGGCTGGCGAGATCCCACAGCTTGAGGCTCATCAGCGCCATGGCCAGGAACAGCGACAGGCTGACGTTGCCGAGCAGGGAAACCTCGCGGTCGCTCACCTCATGCCAGTTGAACAGGGTCAGCAGGTTGCGCAGCAGCACACCGACGAACAGCACGCAGACGAAGATCGGCAGCTCCAGCGCGCCGCCCTTGAGGGAGGCGGAGAGCAGTTCGCCCCCTTTGAGGCTGATGGCGATCAGCGCCAGCGTCTCGATCAGGCTGAAGGTGGTGAGCGGGCGCTCCATGTCGGGCATCTCGAAGCCCTTGGGCGCCTCATCTTTGTTGTGCTCTTCACCGGGCACCTGCACCTTCTTGACCAGATAGCGGGCCACCGGACCGCCGATCAGGCCACCCAGCACCAGGCCGAAGGTGGCACAGGCGATGGCGAGTTCGGCGGCGGATTGCACCCCGTACTTCTCGGCGAAGGTGGCGCTCCAGGCCGCGCCTGTGCCGTGGCCGCCGGAGAGGGTGATGGAGCCGGCCAGCAGCCCCATGTGGGGATCCAGGCCGAGCAGGGTCGCCAGACCCACACCCAGGCTGTTTTGCACCAGCAGCAGGCCGGTCACCACCATCAGGAAGGTGATCACCGCCTTGCCGCCGCGCTTGAGGCTGGCGAGATCGGCGGAGAGACCGATGGAGGCGAAGAAGGCCAGCATCAGCGGGGTCTGCAAACTGGTGTCGAATTGCAACTCCAGCTGCAGGGTCGAGCGCAGCAGCAGCAGCACCAGGGCGACCACCAGGCCACCGGCAACCGGTTTGGGGATGTTGAAGGTTCGCAGCAGCCCGACTCGGGTCACCAGCAAACGACCGAGCAGCAGCACCAGGGTGGCTGCGACCAGGGTGGCGTAGGAATCAAGTTGTAGCATTCAGTACTCCCATGTTGATTGGCTGTGTCTTTCGTTGATGAAGACTCACAGATTCAGCCGGGATAAAAACAGTGTGGCTCACGTGCCAACAAAGAAGGGGCGACATGCCCCCGTCCCACGCAAAAATGGGATCGATGTGGGCCTGAACGGATCAGGCATCCAGATGAGATTTATGAAAAATCCGGCGGATAGTAGCAAAAAGCACCGCTTATATCCAGATTTGTCAGATTAATGGTCAGGTTTGTACTTTATTGTGACATTTAACACTATTGGGTTAGTCGCCGTTTAATACGGCATGCAGGCCATTTCCCGGCTGTCATTTGGGGCGCCAGTCTCTATAATTCGCCGGTTTCCAGCCCATCAGCGGCAACGAACGGAATGTGAAGACACAGGTTCGTTTCCCATGGGATTCATGGTTTGCGGGTATTCAGCCCATTAACATGGGTGTTGTGCCCATCAAAGAGGAGAGGGTGTGAAGAAGTCCATCTACATTGCCTACACAGGCGGCACCATAGGGATGCAGCGCTCCGACCACGGCTATGTGCCGATGGCGGGCTTCATGGAAGACTGTCTGGCGCGGATGCCCGAGTTTCATCGCCCCGAGATGCCGGATTACCATATTCACGAATACGATCCCCTCATCGACTCCTCCGACATGACGCCGGCGGACTGGCAGCGCATCGCCGAGGACATTCGAGACAACTACGAGAAATACGATGGTTTCGTGATCCTGCACGGCACAGATACCATGTCGTTCACCGCCTCGGCCCTCTCCTTCATGCTCGAAGATCTGCACAAGCCGGTGATCATCACCGGCTCCCAGATCCCGCTGGCCGAGCTGCGCTCCGACGGTCAGCAGAACCTGCTCAACGCCCTCTACATCGCGGCCAACTACCCGATCCACGAGGTGACGCTGTTTTTCAACAACCAGCTCTATCGCGGCAACCGCAGCAAGAAGGTGCACGCCGATGGCTTCCACGCCTTCGATTCACCGAACTATCCGCCGCTGCTCAACGCCGGCATCGCCATCTCGCTGGAAGCGGGCGAGCTGGGCGCACCGTCCGAGCGGCCGCTGGTGCTGCACGATATCACCCCCCAGCCTATCGGCGTGGTGACCCTCTATCCGGGCATCTCCAGCGAGGTGATCGCCAATATCCTGCAGCAGCCGGTGAAGGCGCTGATCCTGCTCTCCTTCGGGGTGGGCAATGCGCCGCAGAACCCGGCCATGCTGGCGCTGCTCTCCGAGGCCTCGGCCCGCGGCGTCATCATAGTCAACCTGAGCCAGTGCCTGCACGGCAAGGTCAACATGGGGGGCTATGCCACCGGCAATGCCTTGTCCCGTGCCGGGGTCATCTCGGGCTTTGACATGACAGCCGAGGCGGCGCTGACCAAGCTGCACTTCCTGCTGAGCCAGGACTTGCCGGCGCCGCGCATCCGCGAGCTGATGCAGCAGTCCCTGCGCGGTGAGCTGACCCCCTGAGCGTTGCGGCCCTCACCCTGGCCCTCTCCCTGGGGGAGAGGGGATAGATCGAGGTGCTGTTGGCAGCGAGGCTCGCCATAAAGATCGCCGGCTGGTGGCCCGCTTACTGTTCGCAGGTGCGAGCCTGCTCCCTTCTCCCCTTGCGGGAGAAGGGCTGGGGATGAGGGGGATGAGCCATCCTGCATCGATAGGAAAAAAAGGGGAGCCATAATGGCTCCCCTTTTTGCTATGGCGTGCGAGCCTGGGCTCGCGGCAAGGCTCAGTGACTGATCTCGATACGGACTATCTCTTCTTCATCCCGATACTGACGCTTGAGCTCGCTCTTGCTCTTCATCACTATCTCGCCGTCACGGCCTATGTTCATGTGCTCGGGGTTATCGATGTGCATCGCCTGCCAGGCCATCACGGCCTGCAGCGAGGTGGCCTTCTGCTCGTCGGTGAGGGGCTTGCCATCGGGCCACTTGCCGAGCTCGACCGCGGTCTTGAGCCGCTCATACACTTCTTTGGGCATCTGTCTGATGGCCTGTTGAAACTCACCCTGTTGAAACGACATCCGGCCTTCTCCTTGCACATTGAGCCATGACGAATCGGGATCAGGCGGGCAGATCCTGGCGAACCGCGCCAGCCATCTGCTCCATCACCCGCACTACCTGACAACTGTACCCGAACTCGTTGTCATACCATACGTAGAGCACGCAGTGATCCCCCTCGGCTATGGTGGCCTGGGAGTCCACTATGCCCGCGAAGCGCGAACCCACCATGTCGGAGGAGACCAGCTCAGTGCTGGCGCTGAAGTCGATCTGGCGATGCAGGGCCGAGCTCAGCGCCATCTGCTGCAGATAGGCGTTGAGGCTCTCCCGATCCGTGCTCTGCTCCAGCGACAGGTTGATGATGGCCAGCGACACGTTGGGGGTCGGCACCCGGATGGCGTTGCCGGTCAGCTTGCCCTTGAGCTCAGGCAGCGCCTTGGCCACCGCCTTGGCGGCGCCCGTGCTGGTCATCACCATGTTGAGGGCCGCGCTGCGACCGCGCCGCTCGCCCTTGTGATAGTTGTCGATCAGGTTCTGATCGTTGGTGTAGGAGTGCACCGTCTCCACGTGGCCGTGGCGGATGCCGTACTTGTCCTGCATCACCTTGAGCACAGGGGTGATGGCGTTGGTGGTGCAGGAGGCGGCCGAGATGATCTTGTCATCCGGACCTATCACCTCGTGGTTGACCCCGAACACCACGTTCTTCATCTCGCCCTTGCCGGGGGCGGTCAGCAGCACACGGGCGGCGCCGCGCGCCTTGAGGTGCTCGGACAGCCCCGCTTCGTCGCGCCAGACACCCGTGTTGTCGACGATCAGCGCATTCTGGATGCCATGAGCTGTGTAGTCGATGTCGGCCGGGCTGTTTGCATAGATCACCTGGATGAAGGTGCCGTTGGCTATGATGGCGCTGCGCTCGGCATCCACCTCGATAGAGCCGTTGAAGGGGCCGTGCACCGAGTCGCGGCGCAGCAGGCTGGCACGTTTCTCCAGATCCCCCTCGCGGCCACCGCGCACGACTATGGCGCGCAGACGCAGGGAGTTGGCGGCGCCGGTGCGCTCGATCAGCAGCCGCGCCAGCAGGCGGCCTATGCGGCCAAAGCCGTAGAGCACAACATCAGTGGGGGCTGGTACGCCGCGACCCAGTGCCGGTGCCAGCTTGGCGCGCAGGTAGTCGTCGATGCCGGCTTCATCCTGGTGATCCTGCCAGTAACCCACGGCCAGCTTGCCCAGATCGATCTCGGCGGCGGTCGGGTTGAGGGCCAGGATGGCCTGCAGCAGGGGGAAGCTCTGTTGGATCGGCAGCGGGGCGCCCTGATGGCGGCGGACGACCCTGTGGGCCTTGAGGATGTCGATGGTGGAGGCGTTTTGCAGGGGACGTCCGTAGACGGTGATCTCGATCCCTTGCTGTCGGTAGAGGCGACCTATCAAGGGTTGCATGGCTTCGGCGAGCTCCTGGCTCTCCTGCCACGCTTGCAAGTAGTGCTCGTGGGTCATTAACCAGATCCTTTATTTCACGTTGTTGGGGCAAATAGAAATTCGTCGAATGCAGATCAGTGTAGGGATGTATATTTCGTTATATTATTCTGCAGTCGCGGCCTTATACGGCGCGCGCATTGTAATGGATATGTAATCTGTTTGCTAGCCAAGGGTGGCCGTGACAGGCTGCAATTGTTACCAACAAGATGTGAACCATGACCCATTTTCCAGCGCGCTCCCTGCTGTTCGCTCTCTGTTGCGGCCTGACCCTCACGGCCTGCAACGACGACCGGATCCACAACATCTGCGGCAATCATCCGACCCTCTGTCAGGATCTGGTGGACGACGGCTGGTGTCGCTATGAGCGAACCGACGTCATCCGGGCTCGCTACCATCTGCAGGAAGAGGGGACGGACAGGCGCAAATATGATGTGATGCGCAGCCTGGAGCGTTACCTCAAGTGCGCCGAGCGCTCCACCAACATCGAATACAAGACGGCCCGGGAGCAGAAGAGCCCTCGGGTGGAGGGGATGCTGGCCGCCGGCGATCAGCTGGCCCGGCTCGATGCCGCTACCCGCAACTCGCAGGATCCCTACCTGTTACTCTGGCACTGGACCAACAACACCAACGAGCTGGCACGCCAGCAGTTCATGGCGCTGGAGGGGCAGTCCGTGCTGGAGGAGCCCGAGTTGCAGCTGGCATTGGGGGGCATCCATGCCAAGAGCGAACCGCAGAAGGCCATCGCGCTCATGCACCATGCGCTCTCCCTCTACCGGGAAGGGGATGCGGTCAACAGCCGGATCCTCACCTCTCTCAGCACCCTCTACATGGGCCAGAAGCAGTACGGTCTGGCCTATCTGTGGGGCAAGGTGAGCGAGTCGTTCCAGAATACGCCCGAGGTCTCGGCCAAGCGCTTCGGCCTCTATCACTCCCTGAGCAAAGCCGATCAGGAGGCCTGGGATAGCCAGGCCGCCACCCTGGTCGAGCAGCTAAAAAGCGGGACTTACCGTCCCTGAACCTGATGAATCACATTGAACAACTGGCCAGTGACTGGCCTCACCCCTTCGATATCCAGTTCATGCACGGCCAGGTGACCCCGGGTGGCCGCCAGCTGGAGCGCATCACCGTCAGGGCCATAGTCCTGCGTGGTGACCGGCTGCTGCTGGTTCACTCCCGGGTCAACGGCGATCTCATGTTCCCCGGTGGCGGCATAGAGGAGGGGGAGTGCCACAGCGCCGCCCTGGCACGCGAGCTGCGCGAAGAGTGTGGCGCCGAGCTGGTGGCGGTCGGCGCCCTGCTCGGCCAGACCCGGGAGTATCGCGCCGCCCGCGAGGCCGACTATGACGCCTACTGCATCCGCTCCTTCTACTACCTCTGCCAGGTGGGGGAGGACTGGAGTGAGCCGCGGCCCCAGCCCTACGAGGTGCGACTCGGTTTCACTCCCGGCTGGTTCGAGCTGGAAGATGCGCTGCAGACCAACAAGACCCAGCTGGCTGGCCCCTGTCCCCAGTGGACGGCGCGCGAAACCCGGGTGCTGGCCGAGCTGCATCACTGGCACGAATCCGGCCTGCTGGCGTGACTCGGGCCCCTTGAGGCAGATGTAAAAAAACCGCCCTAGGGCGGTTTTTTGTTGTGCGTCTGCCGGCTACGGCACACAGACCGGGCAGAAGGCATAGGTGCCCTGCGGGTCGTTGAAGCGGGTCAGCGGATCCAGGCTGCGGTTCACCTCTGCCAGCGCCTTGCCAAGCCCTGCCGGCAACCAGCTTTGCAGGTGCGGGGCCAGTGCCTGGGCGCTGCTGTCGAACAGCTGACGCAGGAACCTGTCTCTGGTGGACTCCTCCTTTTCTATGGGGGTGACCTGCCACTCCTTGAGGTTGGCGAGCTCGGCGGCGGCCTTGATGGCGGCCTCCTGGTTGCCAAACTCATCCACCAGCCCCAGCGCCTTGGCATCCTGACCTGTCCAGACCCGGCCCTCGGCCGCTTTTTCCGCCTCTTCCGGGCTCAGGCCGCGGCCCTTGCTCACCAGGCCGACGAAGCGCTGATAGGTGTCTTCCACGCTCAGTTGAATGGCCTGGCCGACGTGATCCGGCAGGGCGCGGGTCAGGCCGACGCCGACGTAATCCGTGGTGCCGACGCCGTCGGTGTGCACCCCATACTGGGAGAGCGCCTTGTCGATGGTGGCGAACATGCCAAACACCCCGATGGAGCCGGTGAGCGTGGTGGGAGAGGCGAAGATCTTGTCCGCATCGGCGGAGATCCAGTAGCCACCGGAGGCGGCGTAGCTGCCCATGGAGATCACCACGGGCTTGCCGGCCTGCTTCAGAGCCAGCAGCTCGGCGCGGATCTGCTCGGCGGCGAAGGCACTGCCGCCCGGGCTGTCGACCCGCAGCACCACGGCTTTCACCTTGTCGTCACGGCGGGCATCGGCCAGCAGATCGGAGAGGCTGTCGCCGCCTATGGTGCCGGCCGGCTGCACGCCATCCATGATGGCGCCGCTGGCGACGATGAGGCCCACCTCATCCTTGCCGCTCTGGGGGTATTGCTCGGGGAGCGCCGCCAGATAGGTTTTCAGGCCGACCCCTTTCCAGCCGTGATCCTCGTCTTCCCCCACTTCCTTGATGACCGCCTGGGTCATCTCGTCGCGGGTGGCCAGCTGATCCACCAGGCCGTTGTCGAGGGCGTAGTTGGCGGCGTTGCCACCGGCCTTGCGCAGCAGCTCGAGGAAGCGATCCTTGCCGGGCGCGACGGCCTCGGGTTCTATCTCCCGCTGCTCGGCCACGTCCGCCACATAGGATTGCCACAGCTGATCCAGCCAGCGCTGGTTCGCCTCCTTGCTCTCGGGGGACATATCGTCGCGGGTATAGGGCTCGACGAAGGACTTGTAGGTGCCGACCTTGAACACGTGGGGCGTGATGTTGAGCTGCTCCAGCGCCGACTTGAAGTAGGTCTGGTAGACGCCCAGCCCCTCGATCAGCACGGCGCCGCTCTGGTTGAGCAGCACGTGATCGGCGTGGGCGGCCAGCAGGTACTGGCCCTGATTGTAGTAGTCGGCCATGGCGATGACCGGCTTGCCGCTCTCCTTGAACTCGTCGATGGCAGTCGCCACCTCCTGCAGTTTGGAGAAGCTGGTACCCTGCAGCCCCTGCGGCTTGATCACCAGCGCCTTGATGCGATCGTCATCCTTGGCGCTGCGAATGGCCCACAGCAGATCGGAGAGGACTATCTCGCTGGGCAGCTCTTCGCTGTTGTCCACCTGGCGCAGCAGTTGCACAGTAGGATCGGTTTGCGAGCGCTGTTCCACCAGCACGCCGGAGAGATTGAGGGTGAGGGCTCCTTCGATGGGGGCGCTGGGCGCCTCTTTCTGGCTGACGCTGAAAATGATGACCAGCACGACGATGAGAAACAGCAGATTGACCAGCATCAGCCGGGTAAAGTTGAGCAGACGCCAGAGGCTGCGAAACAGCCACCCCAGACCTTTGAAAATAGACATAGCCGCGTTATCGCCCTGTTAATGGGTAGAGAAGGGCCATTATTAACCAGTTGACCCGCCAATTGCCATTTCCGCTTGGGTGCGATCGATGGCGCGATTCTCCTTCCTTGCTTCGGAACACGTCTGTTCGCCGAAAAAATGTCCAAACATTTGTTTGAAAAAGCATTTTCGATTCTTTACTCTAGCTTCAATTTGATAACAAAAAGTTAACCGGAGGCCTTGTGAGCCGCTACCCTACGCTTTTGACGCCCCTCGACGCTGGCTTCACCCAGCTCAAGAACCGGGCATTGCGTATGGATTCCGGCGCACCGGCCTCGAAAAGGAGTTCATGATGAGCCGCTACCCAACGCTTCTGACCCCTCTCGATCTCGGCTTTACTCAGCTTAAGAACCGGGTATTGATGGGCTCCATGCACACAGGCCTCGAGGAGGAGAAGGGGGGCTTCGACAAGCTGGCCGCCTTCTATGCCGAGCGGGCCCGTGGCGGCGTCGGCCTCATCGTCACCGGCGGCATAGCCCCCAATCTGCGTGGGCGGCTGGTGCCCCACGGTTCGCAGCTGAGCTTCCCCTGGCAGGTCGCCAGGCACAAGAAGGTGACCCAGGCCGTGCATCAGGAGGGAGGCAAGATAGCGCTGCAGATCCTCCATGCCGGCCGTTACGCCTACCATCCGTTCAGCCTGGCGCCGAGCGCCCTCAAGGCGCCCATCTCCCCGTTCAAGCCGCGTGCCATGAGCGAGCGGCAGATCCGCGGCACCATCCGCGACTTTGCCTCCACCGCGCAACTGGCCAGGGCGGCCGGTTACGACGGGGTCGAGGTGATGGGCTCGGAAGGCTATCTCATCAACCAGTTCATCTGCGAGCGCACCAACAAGCGTACCGATGGCTGGGGCGGCAGCAATGAGAACCGGATGCGCTTCCCGGTGGAGATAGTGCGCGCCATTCGCGAGCGGGTGGGCACGGATTTCATCATCATCTTCCGCCTCTCCATGCTGGATCTGGTGGAGCAGGGCTCCACCCTGGAAGAGGTGATTGCGCTGGGCAAGGCGCTGGAGCAGGTCGGCGTGACCCTGATCAACACCGGCATCGGCTGGCACGAGGCGCGCATTCCCACCATAGCCACCAGCGTGCCGCGCGGCGCCTTCAGCTGGGTGACGGCTGAGCTCAAGAAACATCTGAGTGTGCCGCTTATCACCACCAACCGGATCAATACCCCCGAGGTGGCCGAGCGCATATTGGCTCAGGGGGAGGCGGATATGGTCTCCATGGCGCGCCCCTTCCTGGCCGATCCTGAATTTGTCATCAAGGCCGCCGAGAACCGGGCGGACGAGATCAACACCTGCATCGCCTGCAACCAGGCCTGCCTGGATCACGTGTTCAAGCAGAAGCGCGCCTCCTGCCTGGTCAATCCCCGCGCCTGTTTCGAGACCGAACTCACCTTCGGCCGCGTGCCCCAGCCCAAGAAGCTGGCGGTGGTGGGGGCGGGCCCGGCCGGGCTGGCGTTTGCCTGCTACGCCGCCGAGCGCGGCCATCAGGTGAGCCTGTTCGATCAGGCGAGCGAGATCGGTGGCCAGTTCAACTTCGCCAAGCAGATCCCGGGCAAGGAGGAGTTTCACGAAACCCTGCGCTACTTCGCCAAACGGCTGGAGAAGTGCGGCGTCGAGCTCTATCTCGGTCAGCGCCAGAGTGCCGAGAGCCTGCTCGGCGGCGGCTTTGACGAGGTGATCCTCGCCACCGGCATACGCCCGCGCACTCCGAACATACCTGGTATAGAACATCCCAAGGTGCTCAATTACATAGACGTGCTGCGGGATCACAAGCCGGTGGGCGACAAGGTGGCGGTGATCGGTGCCGGTGGCATCGGCTTCGACGTGGCGGAATATCTGGTAGAGGGCAAGGGGGATCGCAGCCGCGATCACTGGCTCAAGGAGTGGGGCATCGACAAGCAGTTTGGCGAACGCGGTGGCCTGATGGCCCCCGAGATCGACGCCCCCGAGCGCCAGATCTGGCTGCTCCAGCGCAAGGAGAGCAAGGTGGGGGACGGCCTGGGCAAGACCACAGGCTGGATCCACAGAACCGTGCTCAAGAACCGCAAGGTGCAGATGCTCTCCGGCGTCCAGTACCTGCGAATCGATGACGAGGGCCTGCACATCCAGGTGGGAGAAACCCGGCAGTGCCTGCCGGTGGATCAGGTGATCATCTGCGCCGGGCAGGAGCCGCTCAAGGAGCTGCAAGCCGGCTTGCAGGCGGCAGGCAAGCCGGTACACATCATAGGCGGCGCCGACGTTGCCGCCGAGCTGGATGCCAAGCGGGCCATCCGTCAGGGGGCCGAGCTGGCGGCCATCATCTAGTTCGCCATGGCATTGCGATAAACCCCTGAGGCTCAGGGGTTTTCTTCATTCTGCGCTGTGCTAAGGTAGCGCCATCACAGCCCCTGACAAGGATTTGCCCATGGATGCCCTCACTCTGTTGCTCAACCGCCACTCCTGTGGCCGCCTGACCACACCCGCCCCCAGCGGTGAGGTGCTCGACAATATCCTTAGAGCGGGGCTGCGCGCGCCGGATCACGGCACCCTGACGCCCTGGCAGTTCATCCTGTTTGAAGGGGAGGGGCGGGAGCGGCTGGGGGCCCTGCTGGCCGAGGCTGGCCGAGCCCGTGGCGAAGATGAGGAGAGCATCAAGAAGTGCCAGGAGGCGCCGCTGCGCGCTCCCTTGCTGGTGGCCGTCGCCACCCGCTATCAGACCCACCCCAAGGTACCGAAACTGGAGCAGGAACTCTCCGCCGGTTGCGCCCTGATGGCGATGCAGATGGCGGCTCAGGCTCAGGGCTTCAATGGCATCTGGCGCTCCGGCTGGTTCATCTTCGATGAGCGGGTCAACGCCGGGCTGGGGCTGGCACCGGAGGATCAACTGGTGGGTTTCCTCTACCTCGGCACCCCCATGCTGGAGGCGCGCAAGTTGCGCGAACTGCCGCCGGATGAGTTTGTCCGTCGCTTCTAAGCCGTATCAATTTCAGCCAAAGCCCTGACTTGTCAGGGCTTTTTTGATCCCCCCCGATCACGATCCCGAGGCTGTACTGATAAATAAATGCTTGCCAAGAGGGGGATGGGGCTTGGCAGGGAATTTTTTAAATAGTGAGAGGCTGTTCTCAATCCTGGTTGATTACGCTATGTAAAACGTTTGCGCCTCGTTAATATCCCTGTGCCAGTTTAGAAGGTGACCCCTTCTAATTTTCTGCGATGAGAGTCGCAATTCCGTAGCACCTTTTTACAGCCCAACGTCGTTATGACATTGGGCTTCATTTTTATCTGCGTTTTTTGGTGTCGGCCCCTCAGCTTCATAGTCCCGGCAAGCAACCCTTTTTACAGACCAGCGTGGTCTTTATGACATTGGGCTTTATTTTTATGGGCAGCTTTGCTGCTGGGTGATGTTTGCCTTGGCAGCCAGGATCCGGGCTGGGTTGCCCACCACCCTGGCACCGGCCGGCACGTCTTTGGTGACCACGGCGCCCGCGCCGACTATGGCTTCCCGCCCTATGGTGACACCGGGCAGCAGTATGGCGCCGCCGCCGATCCAGACCTTGTCTTCTATGGTCACCGGCAGCGCCGTCTCCACCCCCTGGATGCGCTCATCGGCTGCCAGTGCGTGGGCGGCTGTGTAGATCTGCACGTTCGGCCCTATCATGACGTTGGCACCGATGCGGATCGGTGCGTTGTCCAGCATGGTGGCTCCCATGTTGATATAGGAATCCTTTCCCAGGCTGATATGGCGGCCATAGGTGCAGTAGAGGGGCGGGCAGATAAAGGCGTTCTCCGCCAGCTCGCCGACTATCTCCTGCAGCAGCGCCAGCTGTTCTTCCTCCTCGTCGCTGCGATTGAAACGGCGGTACAAGCGCGCCGTCTCCCGGCGCAGGACATCCAGCTCCGGCGCCATGCAGTTATAGGGCTGGCTGCTGATCATCTTCTGATATTCGGTCATGGCTGGGACTCAATGGGGTGGAGGAGGAGAGAATAAGCCATCTAGGCGCAGAGAAGCGTGAAGTTCTCCCCAGAGTGGGCAGAAGGGCGCACGGCTGGCGCTGAGAAACAACAAGGGCACCCTGGGGTGCCCTTGTTGGTCTGCTGCTGCAGACATCGAAGATGCCTGTCTCTATCAGCCGTGTTTGCGGCCGGAGAGGCGGCACCACTCCTCTTTGACGGCAGTCTGGTCCATGTCGAACCACTGGCCGTAGATGGTTTCCAGCTCAGGGGCCTGGCTCTCCAGCACGCCGGAGAGGGCCATCAGGCTGCCCGCTTTGCCGTGGCCGGCGATGAGCGGTGCGAGTTCCCGCAGCGGGCCGGCCAGGATGTTGGCCACCACCACGTCCGCTTCCACCCCTTGCGGCTGATCCGCCGGCAGGTAGAGTTCGATCTGGCCGGCGACGCCGTTGCGCTCGGCGTTGTCATGGCTGGCCTGAATGGCCTGCGGGTCTATGTCGATGCCGATGACGCGGGCGGCGCCCAGTTTCAGGGCGGCGATGCCGAGGATGCCGGAGCCACAGCCAAAATCGACCACGGTTTTACCGGCCAGATCCAGCCCGTCCAGCCACTGCAGGCAGAGCGCCGTGGTGGGGTGGGTGCCGGTACCGAAGGCCAGACCCGGATCCAGCATGACGTTGACCGCATCCGGATTGGGCACGTCGCGCCAGCTCGGGCAGATCCAGAGCCGCTCGCCAAACTGCATGGGGTGGAAGTGATCCATCCACTCGCGCACCCAGTCCTTGTCTTCCAGCTGCTCGACCTTGTAGCCCACGTCTTCCCCGAAGATCTGCTGGAAGAAGGCGATGGTGGGGGCCGGATCGGTTTCGGCATCGAACAAGCCCATCACTTCGGTCTCGCCCCAGAGTGGGGTTTCACCCGGCAGAGGCTCGTACACGGGCACATCCTGGGCATCCATAAAGGTCACGGCCTGGGCTCCACGCCCCAGCAGCATGTTGCTCACCTTGTCTGCTGTCTTGGCAGTGGCGTTGATTCGAATTTGTATCCAGGGCATGGCGTCGACTCTTCATAAATGTGAAACCGCGAGATTCTATCATCATGGGCCTGTGCTGTCGTGGTTTGCCCATGTCGGCATGGTGCAGGAAGAGAACTCTGCCAAGTTGGCACGGTTAATGTATTCCTCATTGGGTGACGGGAAGCAACCTGTTCCCGCTGAATGCTTTGCTCTAGGAAAGTTCCGTCATCTTTTTCAGCCACCTTAGGGTGGCTTTTTTTTTGCCTGCTGGCGGTTAGCAGGCTTGCGTGGGTTGCTGCGTGGGGATGAGCGTGAAGAAAGGGTGCAGATCCGGGGGATTGGCACACAAGATGCACAGATGGAGATGTCCTGCATAAGGATATGTGTGTGATTGTTACCCCAACGTTCAGGTATTTAGGGCCATCCCGGCGGGATGGCCCCTTTTTTATCGTTTTTTGGAGTGATGCTGCGTGGTGACTGTCTGGTGCCTGCTGTGAACTGTGCACTGATGGGGCCTGTCACTGGTGAATTCACCCCATGATGGTGCAGTTTTTACCTATAAGGGATTAGTTGCCGAGTCGACTCATGTCGATCACCAGCTTGCCGACCATGCGACCCGCTTCCACCTCTGCATGGGCCCGGGCCAGGGTGATGGGGGTCAGCTCAGACAGGGTGCGGGTGAGCGTGGTTTTGAGCACCCCTTGGTCGATGAGGGAGGCAACCTGGCCAAGCAGCTTGTGTTGCTCGATCATGTCCGGGGTCTGGAACAGGGAGCGGGTGAACATGAACTCCTGGCTGAAGGTGACGCTCTTGCTCTTGAGCAGGCCCAGATCCCAGGGCTCGCTGGATTCGGCGATGGTGCAGATATGGCCGAACGGGCGAATCAGGCTGGCCATGGCATCCCAGTGCTGCTCGGTGGCATTGGTGCAGAAGATGGCATCAAGCTGGGTGACGCCAAGGGCGGTGAGCTCTGCCTGCAGCTGGTGATGGCTCACCACCTGATGGGCGCCCATTGCCAGACACCATTCACGGCTTTCTGGCCGGGAGGCGGTGGCGATCACCTCCATGTTGGTGAGCTGGCGGGCCAGCTGGATGGCAATGGAGCCGACGCCGCCGGCGCCGCCTATGATGAGCAGCTTGCCCGTGCTCTCGCGGCGAAGGCCGATGCGCTCGAACAGCGCCTCCCAGGCGGTGATGGCGGTGAGCGGCAGGGCGGCGGCTTCCGGGTCTGTCAGGCTGGTGGGGGCGAGGGCGGCGATGCGCTCATCCACCAGCTGCAGGGCGCTGTTGCTGCCGGGGCGGCTGATGTCGCCGGCATACCAGACTCTGTCGCCCGCCTTGAACAGGCTCACCTCGTGGCCGACGGCGATCACCTCGCCGACCGCATCCCAGCCCAGCACGCGGGGCGTGCTCTCAACCTTGGCCTTGGGGGAGCGGACTTTGGTATCCACCGGGTTGACCGAGGTTGCCGTCACTTTCACCAGCAGATCCCGCGGGCCCGGGGTCGGGTCGGGCAGATTGGCCTCGATGAAGCAGTGGGGGTGATCACTGGGCAGATAATGGGTGAGGGCGATGGCTTTCATGGCAGTTCCTTTCAAATCGGATGGATTGGGATTGCCAGCCACTCTAGTCTGATTGATTATCCTGATTAAGATGGGTAATTGGTAAAGACTGTTTGAATATATGAACAATGTCGAACTGGAGTTGATGGGGCTGTTCGCTACCGTGGTGGAGCAGGGCAGTTTTACCGGTGCTGCCGAGGCGCTCGGCATGCCCAAGTCCTCGGTGAGCCAGAAGATCTCACGGCTCGAAGCCCAGCTCGGGGTGCGACTGCTGCAGCGCACCACCCGCCGGCTGAGCCTGACCCCGCAGGGAGAGATCTACGTGGAGCAGTGCCGGGCGCTGCTGGCGCTGGCTCGCAGTGCCAACCTGGCGATGGCTCGGCTGCGCACCGCCCCCGCAGGCCGGGTAAGGATCACGGCGCCCGAGGCGACCGGCACCCTGCTGCTTGGCCGGATCCTGGCCGAGTTTCGTGCCCTCTACCCCGAGGTGGTGCTGGAGCTGACCCTGAGTGACGAGCAGCTGGATCTGGTGGGGGAGGGTTACGATCTGGCGCTGCGGGCGGCGCCGCTGAAAGATTCCAGCCTCATCTGCCGGCGCATCGGTCAGGTGCCGCGCCATCTGGTGGCGGCTCCCGGTTATCTGGCGACCCATGGCGCGCCGCAGCAGCTGTCTGAGCTGGGGCTTCACCCTTGTCTGGTGCATTCGGCATTGCCGGTGTGGCCACTGCAGGAGGGGGGCTGGCGGCCACAAGGGGCCTGCATCAGCAACAGTTTGCTGGCGTTGCGGGAGCTGGCGTTGCACGAGGGGGGCATTGCCTTGTTGCCACACCACGTTTGCCAACAGGATCTGGCTGCGGGGCGGCTACACAAGGTGTTGCCGGATCACCCCATACCGCCCAATCCCTTCTACCTCATCTACCCGAGCCGGGAACATCTGGCGCCCGCCTTGCGCTCGCTGATGGACTTCGTCGCCGAGCGGCTGCCGTTTGCCTGAGGCTACCAGTTGCTCTGGCTGGCGGACTCCTGATTGGGCTTGAGGCCGAGCGGCACCGACTGGCGCTCCGCCAGCATGCGGATCTGCCCCTCGATCAGGCTGGCATTGGGGCCCAGCACCAGCACCAGCTGATGGTCGTTGAGCTGGATCCAGGAGAGGCAACCCAGCCCCAGCAGACGGGACTGATCCACCAGCGCTATGTCGCGCACCCGCAGGCTGAGACGGGTCAGGCAGACGCTCATGGCCTGCAGGTTGTCCATCCCGCCCAGCACCTTGAGATACTGGATCGCCAGCATCTGCGGATCCGAGGGGGCGACGCTCGCCAGCCGTGGATGCTCTTTGGCGATGGGCTTGCTCGGCAGGCTGAGGGGGGCGCGCTCCAGCAGTTGATAGAACAGCAGGGTATAGGCGACGAAGAACAGGATGCCGACCGGAATGAGCCAGAAGCTGTGCTCGCCGGACTGATAGCTCAGCACCAGATCCAGCAGGCCGGCGGAGAAGTAACTGCCCACCTGGATGCCAAGGCCGCTGCAGATGGCGAGCGACAGCCCGGTCAGCAGGGCGTGGGCCAGAAACAGCCAGGGGGCGGTGAAGGCGAACAGGAACTCTATGGGTTCGGTGATCCCCACCAGCGCCGAGGTGAGCGCCAGGGTGAGCAGCAGGCCCCCCTGCGGCAGGCGCTGCATGCGCTGGCGGTGCAGCCAGATGGCAAAGCAGGCGCCGGGCAGGCCGAACATTATGATGGGGTAGAGCCCGGCCACATAGCCTTCGTGCAGCGGCTGGGCGCTGGCCAGCGCCAGCAGGTTGCTTTCGCCCAGCCCCATCAGGCTGCCCAATACCTGATGCAGGCCGAGCGGGATCAGCAAGCGGTTCAGCACGCCATAGCAGAAGGCTCCCAGCGGGGTGGTGAGCAGCTCTGAGGCCAGCAGCGTGATGCCCTGCTCCAGCAGGGGCCAGAACAGGGAGAGGGGGAACGCCAGCAACAGGCAGCTGAGCGCCGAGGCGAACAGGCAGAGGAAATCCCCATTCACTCTCTGCAACCAGCCAGACAGTGTGTGCCGTTTCACCCAGGGGTAGACGATGGCCGTGGTCATGCCCGCCAGCAGGCCGCAGATCATGTCCGCATGCAGGCCGGGGGCCAGGGTGCCCAGCGCCGAACTCAGCAGCAGGAAGTTGACCGCCCCGGCCAGCGCCTGGGTGCCCTCTCCCTGCCGGCTCAGGCCGAAGGCGATGGCCACCGCGTAGATGAGCGGCATCTGGCTGAACAGGGCGCGCCCCGTGAGGGAGAGCACCGCCAGATCCAGCACATCCGGCTGACCGAGCCGATAGAGCAGGGCCGCCAGCGGCAGTATGGAGACCGGTAACAACAGGGCATAACCGAGTCGTTGCAGGGCATGAGTCAGGATCTGTCTGGCGTTCTGTACTGGCATAAGGGCGCGGCGTTTTGTGACTTGGCGCACAGTTTACCCGCAAAACACCCATTTGGGGATAGTTTTGGAACCCTTTATTAATCTATTTGTTATTGCTGTTCAAACAATCGCCGCACGCTCTGGCTGGGTGGCGGTGTCAGCAGGCTGACCACCACGAAGGCGGCCAGCCCCAGCCCCAGGCTCGGCACTATGGCGTGCAGTCCGGCCAGCTTGATCCCCCACTGACTCAGCACGCCATAGCAGACGATGCCGGACACCATGCAGGCCAGGGCGCCGGGGCCGTTGGCCCGCGACCAGTAGAGGCCGAGTACCAGCGGCCACAGGAACACGGCCTGCAGGCCGCCGAAGGCGAGCAGGTTGAGCCAGATGATCATCTCGGGGGGCTGCAGCGCCGCCAGCAGCACTAGCGTGCCCAGGATCAGGGTGCAGAGCAGGGAGAGGCGGGGAATGTGCACCTCCAGCTTCTCCTGCTTCGGACTGAGGTAGTTGAGGTAGAGATCCTTCACCAGGGTCGCGGAGGCCTGGATCAGCTGGGAGTCGATGGTAGACATGATGGCCGCCATGGGCGCCGCCAGGAAGACCCCGGCCAGCCAGGGGGGCAGCACCTCCATCATCAGCGAGGGCATGATCTTGTCCGGGCTGTCCATGCCGGGCAGGATGGCGCGACCGAGCGCCCCGGCCAGGTGCATGCCGAACATCAGCAGGGCGCTGACCACGGTGCCGATGAGAATGCCTCTGTGCAGCGCCTTGCTATCGCGATAGCCAAAGCAGCGCAGGGCCGAGTGGGGCAGCCCCACCACACCGACACAGACCAGGATCCAGAAGCTCAGCATGAAGGGCTGGGTCAGCATGTCGCCGGCCCCCTGCGGGCTCACCAGCTTGGGATCTATCACCTTGAGCTGGTGGATGAGATTGGGCAGGCCGTCGCCTGCCACCAGAATGCCCGCCAGCAGGGCGCCGGTGCCGATCAGCATGATGATCCCCTGCAGGGCGTCGGTCATCACCACGGCGCGAAAGCCGCCGATCACAGTGTAGAGCAGCACGCAGCTGGCAAACAGGAAGAGCCCCTGCTGATAGCTGAGGCCGGTCGCCGTCTCCAGCAGGCGGGCGCCGCCGATGAACTGCACCACCATGGTCGCGATAAAGGCGAGGATGATGGTGACGGAGCCCAGCACCACCACCGCCTTGCTCTGGTAGCGGGCCCACAGCATGTCGTTGATGGTCACCGCATTGACCCGGCGGGCTATGATGGCGAACTTCTTGCCGAGCACCCCCAGGGTGAGCCAGACGGTGGGCAGCTGGATCATCGCCAGCAGCACCCAGCCCAGGCCGATTTTGTAGGCCGCACCGGGCCCGCCGATGAAGGAGGAGGCCGAGGTGTAGGTGGCCACCAGGGTCATGGCCAGCACCAGACCGCCCATGCTGCGGTTGCCGATGAAGTACTCCTGCACGAAGTCGCCGCCGGCGCGGTGGCGGCTGGCCCAGAAGCCGACTCCCAGCACCAGCACCAGATAGATGATGAGCGGCAGCATCAGCTCAAGATTCATGGGTGGACTCCTTGGCAGGGGGATGAGGCGTATCGAGGGGAATATCCACAAACAGGCGATCCACCATCAGGCCGCACAGCACTATGAACAGCAGCGGCATCACAATGCAGCTGAGCAGGAACCAGAGCGGCATGTCCCAGTATTCGATCTCTTCGGGGATGAAATAGGCAGTGCCATACCAGGCAAGGAAGTAGAGCAGGGTCAGCAGCAGGCAGAGGGCTGCTTCCCGGCGAGCGAGCGCGAAACGATTCACCTTGGCCTCCGACAATTTTGAGGGGCGCAAGGATAACAAAAAAGGGCCATGTCGCCATGGCCCTTTTTCAACAGAGGCTCCTTGCGGAGCTGACTTCTATCGGAAGTCATTGTTCTGCCTTGGATCCTTACAGACCCAACTTCTTGTGCAGATAGTGGATATTGGTCCCACCGTGCTGGAAGTTTTCGTCCTTCATGATCTCTTTTTGCAGGGAGACGTTGGTCTTGATCCCTTCCACCACCAGCTCGTCCAGCGCCTGGCGCATGCGGGCGATGGCGACGTCACGGTTCTCGCCGTAGCAGATCAGCTTGCCGATCATGGAGTCGTAGTAAGGCGGCACCTTGTAACCGGCGTAGATGTGGGAATCCCAACGTACGCCCAGACCACCCGGCGCGTGGAAGCGCTGGATCAGGCCCGGAGACGGCATGAAGGTGGCCGGGTCTTCGGCGTTGATCCGGCATTCGATGGCATGGCCACGGATGCGGATGTCCTGCTGGGTGATCGACAGGGGCTGACCGGCGGCGATGCGCAGCTGCTCCTTGATCAGATCCACGCTGGTGACCATCTCGGTGACCGGATGCTCAACCTGGATACGGGTGTTCATCTCGATGAAATAGAACTCGCCGTTTTCGTACAGGAACTCGAAGGTCCCCGCACCGCGGTAGCCGATCTCGATACAGGCGCGCACGCAGCGCTCGCCGATGAACTTGCGCATCTCTTCGGTGATGCCGGGTGCCGGTGCCTCTTCGACCACTTTCTGGTGGCGACGCTGCATGGAGCAGTCACGCTCGCCCAGATAGAGGGCGTTGCCCTGGCCGTCTGCCAATATCTGAATTTCGATATGGCGCGGGTTTTCCAGGTACTTCTCCATGTAGACCATGTCGTTCTTGAAGAACTGGCCTGCTTCGGATTTGGTCAGCGCGATGGCGGCAGCCAGCTCGGCTTCACTGCGCACCACGCGCATGCCGCGACCACCACCGCCACCGGCGGCCTTGATGATCACCGGATAACCGATGCGCTTGGCGATGGCGGCGTTGTGCTTGGCATCGCTGTCGACGGGGCCGTCGGAGCCTGGTACGCAAGGTACGCCAGCCTTCTTCATCGCCTCGATGGCGGAGACCTTGTCACCCATCAGGCGAATGGTCTCGGCACGCGGGCCGATGAAGATGAAGCCGGATTTCTCGACCACTTCGGCGAAATCGGCGTTCTCGGAGAGGAAGCCGTAACCCGGGTGGATGGCAACGGCACCCGTCACCTCGGCGGCGGCTATGATGGCCGGCACATTGAGGTAGGATTCACCGCTGGCAGGCTTGCCGATGCAGATGGTTTCGTCGGCCAGGAGCACATGTTTGAGCTCCCGATCGGCGGTGGAGTGAACGGCCACTGTCTTGATCCCGAGCTCTTTGCAAGCGCGCAGGATCCGCAGGGCAATTTCACCGCGGTTGGCGATGACTACTTTGTCCAACATGGGTGGCAATTTCCCTTATTCGATGATGAACAGCGGCTCGTCAAATTCGACGGCCTGACCATTTTCAACCAGGATCGCTTTGATCACGCCGGCCTTGTCAGACTCGATTTGGTTCATCATTTTCATGGCTTCGACGATGCACAGGGTATCGCCGACATTGACGTGCTGACCCACTTCCGCGAACGGTTTGGCTTCCGGGCTGGAGGAGCGATAGAAGGAACCCACCATGGGGGAGCGCATCAGATGGCCACTCGGCGCGGCCGCCTCTGCGGTCGGTGCTGCGGCGCTAGCTGCCGGTGCGGCGGCAGGGGCCATGGCTGGCTGCATCATCATCTGCGGCATGGCGGTGGTCACCTGACCGGAGAAGTTGCGGCTGATGCGAACGGACTCTTCACCCTCGGAGATCTCCAGTTCGGCGATGCCGGACTCTTCAACCAGTTCAATCAGCTTCTTGATTTTGCGGATATCCATTAGCATTCTCTTTCTTCTTTATCTGATCAGTGATTATCAAGCCGCGCGCAACTGATGCACGGCCGCGGTTAAAGCGAATTGGTAGCCATCGGCACCCAGCCCGCAGATCACCCCCCTGGCGACATCAGACAGATAGGAGTGATGACGGAAGGGTTCCCTGGCATGGACGTTTGACAGGTGAACCTCGATAAAGGGGATGGCCACACCCAGCAGCGCATCGCGAATGGCGACGCTGGTGTGGGTGAAGGCGGCCGGATTGATGATGATAAAATCCACCTGGCCCATGGCCTGGTGAATGCGGCTGACCAACTCATGTTCGGCGTTGGATTGCAGGTGTTCCAGTGTGGCGCCGAGTTCGCTGGCGTTGTGCATCAGATCGGCAACGATCTCGTCGAGCGTCTTGCTGCCGTAGATGCCCGGTTCCCGTTTGCCCAGCAGGTTCAGGTTAGGCCCGTTGAGCAGGAGAATTCGGTGATGTTGCGACATATTGAGTACATCCTCGATGATAATGCTGCTATCTATCAGCTATCTTGTGGACTACCAGAAATCTAGCCATTTTCTGCGCAATTCGGTGTGCACTGGTACACAGATTTCGCAATTATATTGATTTCGTGAAAATTAGCAGCATTTTACTGGTCTAATCTCTACATCTGTCTATTTTTTGAGCTTATTGGTTCGCTGTTCAATTGCTCAGTAGCAGAGACGACAAAGCCGGCACAGGGCCGGCTTTGGAGGTGGATAAGGGGCGGGATCAAGCCGCTTCCGACTTCTCGCGAATGAGCTTGTCGACTACGCCCGGATCCGCCAGGGTGGAGATATCCCCCAGACTGTCGGTCTCGCCGGTGGCGATCTTGCGCAATATACGGCGCATGATCTTGCCGGAACGGGTCTTGGGCAGCCCCTCGGCCCAGTGGATCACATCCGGGGTGGCGATGGCGCCAATCTCCTTGCGCACCCACTCCTTCACCTCTTTATGCAGCTCGCGGCTTGGCTCTTCCCCGGCGATCAGGGTGACATAGGCGTAGATGCCCTGACCCTTGATCTCGTGGGGCACCCCTACCACGGCCGCTTCGGCAACCTTGGGATGGGAGACCAGCGCAGATTCAATTTCGGCTGTGCCCATGCGGTGGCCCGAGACGTTCAGTACATCATCCACCCGCCCGGTGATCCAGTAGTAACCATCCTCGTCGCGACGAGCGCCGTCGCCGGTGAAGTAGCGGCCCGGGAAGGTGGAGAAGTAGGTCTGCTCGAAGCGTTCGTGATCGCCGAACACTGTGCGCATCTGGCCCGGCCAGGAGTCGGTGATCACCAGGTTGCCCTCGGTGGCCCCCTCCAGCGGTTCGCCCATGTTGTCCACCAGCGCCGGCTGCACGCCGAAGAAGGGACGGGTGGCCGAGCCTGGCTTGAGATCGGTGACGCCGGGCAGCGGGCTGATGAGGATGCCGCCGGTTTCGGTCTGCCACCAGGTATCGACTATGGGGCAGCGCTCCTCGCCTATGGTGCGGTAGTACCACTCCCAGGCTTCCGGGTTGATGGGCTCACCCACGGAACCCATGATGCGCAGGCTCGAACGCGAGGTACCCTCGACCGCATCACGGCCCTTGGCCATCAGGGCGCGGATCGCCGTCGGTGCCGTATAGAGGATGCTGACCTGGTGCTTGTCCACCACCTGGCTCATGCGGTTGGTGGCCGGGTAGTTGGGCACCCCTTCGAACATGATGGTGGTGGCGCCGTTGGCGAGAGGCCCGTAGACCAGATAGGAGTGACCCGTGACCCAGCCCACGTCGGCGGTACACCAGTAGATGTCCTCCTCGTGGTAGTCGAAAATGTACTTGAAGGTGAGGGTGGCATAGACCAGATAGCCGCCCGTGGTGTGCAGCACGCCCTTGGGCTTGCCGGTGGAACCCGAGGTGTAGAGGACGAACAGGGGATCTTCGGCACCCATGGCCTCGGGCGGGCAGTCGGCGCTGACGGTCGTGATGGCTTCGTGCCACCAGATGTCCCTGTGGCCGTGCCAGGCGACCTTGCCGCCGGTACGCTTGAGCACTATCACCTTGCTGACCTGGGTCTCCGGGTTGGTGAGCGCTTCATCCACGTTCTTCTTGAGCGGGACAGGGCGGCCGCCGCGCAGCCCCTCGTCGGCCGTGATGACGATGGAGGAGCCGGAGTCTATGATGCGACCGGCCAGGGCCTCCGGCGAGAAGCCGCCGAAGACTATGCTGTGCACGGCGCCGATGCGGGTACAGGCCAGCATGGCGATGGCCGCTTCCGGCACCATGGGCATGTAGAGGCAGACCACGTCACCCCGATGCACACCTTGTGCTTTCAATACGTTGGCAAACTTGCACACCTCGGCGTGCAGCTCGCGGTAGGTCAGCTTGCGATCCTCGGCCGGGTTGTCCCCTTCCCAGATGATGGCGACCTTGTCACCGCGCTGTGCCAGATGGCGATCCAGGCAGTTGGCCGAGACGTTGAGCAGGCCATCTTCATACCACTTGATGGAGACGTGGCCCGGGTCGTAGGAGGTGTTCTTGACCTTGGTATAGGGCTTGATCCAGTCGAGGATTTTTCCCTGCTCGCCCCAGAAGGCATCCGGATCCTGCACCGAGGCCTGGTACATGGCCTCATAGCCTGCCTTGTTCAACAGGGCGCCCTTGCTGATGTGGGCCTTGACCGGGTAGACCTTGCTCTCGCTCATCTGTCACTCCTTTGAATACATTCTCGTAATGATTAGATAACAACTTATACCTTTGGCGAGGGAGGGCAATTAGACTTTTGGATAGATGGAAACATCCGCTTACAGCGCCATGAGTGACAATTCATCGGTGATTGAGTAAAAACATCGGTTTTATCGATGGAGATAGCCATGCTGTCCTTGTTCCTTTGCACCTCTCTCTGGCAGTTCGATGCCCCCCCGCTTGCCGATGACGCCGCACTGGCGGCTCCCCAGCCCAAAGAGTTTGCCGTGACCCGCGAACAGACGGGCTCGCCGGCGGTGCGGGAGCGTGTCGCCGAGCAGATGGGGAGTGCATTTCTGGCCCGCAAACCGCCGGTGTCCGTCACCCTCGAAGAGAAAAAGTCGCCCTATCCACAGAATTCTCTGCTGGCAGACTCGCCCCAGGGGCAGAGTGAGGGATGGGGTGCCCGATTGACGTTCAGCGAGTGAGTTGTTTATCTGTCATCGAGCATTTGTTGCCACACCCGTTTCAGCACCAGACTCCCTTCTGGGGAGCCAGCTGCGCCGCCAGATGGGGTTCGGTCAAGGGGTGGCTGAACAGATAGCCCTGTCCCTCCTGGCAGTGCAAGGATTGCAGAAACTGGCGCTGAGCCTGGGTTTCTATCCCCTCGGCGGTGACTGCCATGTTCAGGCTGTCGGCCAGGTTGATGATGGTGCGGCACAGCTCCCGGCTGTGCTTGTCATCCGGCAGGGCCTGCACGAAGGTGCGGTCTATCTTGATGCGATCGATGGGCAGGCTTTTCAGCAGGCTCAGGGATGAGAAGCCGGTTCCGAAGTCGTCGATGGCGATCTGCACTCCCAGCGCCTTCAGGCGGGTGAACAGCAAAAGGCTCTGATCGACCCGCTGTATGATGCTTTCAGTGACCTCTATCTCCAGCCGCTCAGGCGGGAAACCTGTCTCCGCCAGAATGGCGGCGACCCGCTCCACATAGCCAAGGGATCGCATCTCCCGCACCGAGACATTGACCGAGAGCCGTGGCACCGACAGCCCGGCCGCCAGCCACGTCTGCCCTTGCTGACAGGCGGTGCGCATCACCCACTCCCCAATCTGCTCTATCAGACCGCACTCCTCGGCCACCGG
Source organism: Aeromonas sp. A04 (assembly GCF_047780465.1). Lineage (NCBI taxonomy): Bacteria > Pseudomonadati > Pseudomonadota > Gammaproteobacteria > Aeromonadales > Aeromonadaceae > Aeromonas > Aeromonas sp. A04. Next base: position 40,698 of record NZ_JBLNHP010000002.1, read on the forward strand.
GATGAAGCGGGCGGGGGCTATCATGCCCTCGTCGGGATGCTGCCAGCGCAGCAGGGCCTCCAGCCCGCTCAGGCGGTTGCTGGTCAGATCCGTCATGGGCTGGTACAGGATGCAGAGCTGATGCTGCTCTATGGCCTTGATCAGTCCCTGCTCCATGCTCATGCGCTCACGGATCTGCTCGGCCATGCCGGGGGTGTAGAACAGATAGCCGTTGCGGCCCTGACTCTTGGCCTCGTACATGGCGTTGTCGGCGGCGCTGACCAGGGCATCTGGGTTCTGGGCGTGTTCCGGGTAGAGGGCTATGCCTATGCTGGCGGAGACGGCGACCTGCTCGTGCGCCAGCTCGACCGGCTCGCGCAGGCGGGCCAGCAGCTGTTCGGCGAGCCGCTCCAGCTCTTCTGGCTGCTCGAAATAGGGGATCAACACCAGGAATTCATCCCCACCGAGCCGGGTGGCCACATCGTTGTGACGCAGGCAGAGGCGGATGCGTTCGGCCAGCAGCTTGAGCAGCTGATCCCCCGCCCTGTGGCCCAGGTTGTCATTGATCAGCTTGAAGCCGTCCAGGTCGATGAACAGCAGGGCGAGCCGCTGCCGGTTGAGCTGGGCTGTCTTGAGCTCCAGTTCGAGCCGCTCCTGCAGCAGGTTGCGGTTGCCGAGCTCGGTCAGGGGATCGTGATAGGCGAGGTGATTGAGCTGTGCCTCGGCCTTGCGGATGGCGCTGATGTCGGAGAAGGCGATCACGTAGTGGGTGGTGTTGTGGCGACTGTCGTAGACGGCGCTGACATGCTGCCAGGAGGTGAAGTAGCCGCCATCCTTGCGCAGGCACATCATCTCCCCGTGCCAGGCATGGCTGCCGGGCAGCAGGGTATGCCAGGGGTAGTCGATGTCGGTATGGCGGCGCGGATGCATGATGGATTCCGGCGACTTGCCCACAATCTCGTCCGCTTCATATTGGGTCATGTTGCAGAAGGCCGGATTGACCGAGATGATCTGGCGCTGGCCATCCATGATGATGATGCCCTCGGCCGTGGTTTCGAATACCACATTGGCCTGGCGCAGCCGGTCCTCCTGGATGCAGCGATCGGTCGCGTCGTGGAGCACCCCCATGATGCGACGCCCCAGACTGTCGGTGGCCGCCACGTGATCGGCGTGGAGATCGACCCAGCCCCGCACCTGATCGGGCCCCAGATAGCTCAGGGTCAGGTGAAGGGGGGCCGTGCCCTTGAGTGCCGATCTGAGTTGCTCCCCCGATACCGGGTCGAAGCGCTTGATGAACTGATCCATTCCCCCCTGAAATTGATTGGCTTGCGTGCCGAGCAGGCGCTCGACCTGACCATCAAATTGCAGCCGATCCTCTGCCACGTGCCACTCCCAGACCCCGACCTGGCCGGCGCTCATGGCCAGTTGCAGCCGTTGCTGCGCCTCGACCTGTTCGGTCACATCCCGCACTATGGTCAGGATGCCGTCAGGCGTGCCCTGCTCATCCCGCATGGGGCTGTAAATGGCCTGCCAGTGCCGTTGCTGGCCCTGATGCGCCGCCGTCTGGCCGCTCAGGCTCAGCTCCACCTGGGGGACGCCGCTGCTGATGATCTGCTGGAACAGGGGTTCCAGCACAGGTGCCAGCGTCGGCACTATCTCACGCAGGTATTTGCCGTAGTGATCCTCCCGGGAGAGGCCGTTGATATCGGCGAGGGTCTGATTGACGCTGCGGCAGCGAAATTGGCGGTCGAACACGCCTATGCCAAACGGCGCCAGCTCGAACAGTTGCTGCAGCTCGTTTGGATTCAGCTGACCCGGTATCGGCGGATCAGGCATGGATTCGGATGTCTCTTCACGCATGACGGCTCCTGAATTGACTTTATTGTCATTTAAGGTGTTGTCAGTATGGCATGAAGCGCTTTGGAGGGAAGAGAGGGGGCTGCATTTGCCCCCTATCTGGTGCCTGACCCGTTCAGGGGTTGGCTTGTCAAAGGTGCCGTGGTGGGGGCGCTACCAGCTGAAGCGATAGCTCAGGGTCAGGTACACCACAGGCTGCCAGTCGTGCTCCTTGATCAGCCACTGCTTGGCCCCGAGCTCGGTGCCAAGCCGCCATTGCTGCCAGGCCCAGCTGCGCTCCAGCGTGAGCCCCCAGTCCCGCCAACCCGCATCGGCATCATAGGCTGCCATGTGCGCCTGACTGCCCCGGGTCAGCCAGAGGTTGAGGGAGAGGGCTGCCGGCAGCGGCAGGCTGTGCTCCATATACCAGATCTGGCCATAGCGGCCGGTGATATCATAGAGCTGGCCCAGGGTCAGCTGATGATCCTCGTCCAGCTGCCAGCCGAGGCGCCAGAGCGCGCTGAAGCGAGTACGATCGACCACCTGCATGGGAGCGACGCCGACCGCAAAGAAGCTCTTTTTATATAGCGGCAAGGCCAGCCCGGCGCTCTGGCCATCGGCGAAGAGCAGGCCGACCTGGGTTTCCCGCTCGTAGGCGAGCCAGAACTGCATGCTGGCATCGGCGCTGACCCCCGCCTGATTGCTGCCAAGCTGCCACTGGCCGCCCACTTGCCACTGGTTGTCCGGCTCCTTGGCTGACAGGGGCAAGGCCAGGGCAAGGGTCAGCAGCAGCCAGCGATGACTACTTGCCATAGAGCCGCACCCAGTCTCTGTCCTGATGCATGCCCATCAGATGGCAGATGATGCCGGAGCGCTGGAAGGCGTAGATGAGCAGCACGCTGGTGGCGCTGAGTGCCATGATGAGGCCGAAGCTGTTGGGCAATATGGTGCCCTGGCGCGCAGTCCACCACAGCAGCAAGGGGCCCCACAGGTGCACGAAGATGCTCTTGTGGAAGATGAAGACGGTCAGCGAATACATGCCAATCCAGTTGAGCGGGCGCCAGCACAGGCGGATGTTGCGCTGATGCAGCCAGAGCACGACCCCGATCACCAGAAACTCCATGCCCCAGATCCCGGCGCGGCCCGTCATGTCCATCGCCAGCTCATGCTCGTTGGCGTAGATGTCGTTGAGTTCGACCGAACTGCTCTCGCCAAACACCAGGTAAACGGCGAGGGCTATGAGGGAGAGGGTGAGCACCAGGCCGTTGAGGCGATCCCGCCATTGGGGACGCTGATGCCAGCACCAGCCATACAGAAAGCCGAAGCAGCCGCTGGCCATGAAGAGATCGAGGCGGGCATCCAGCTCATAGTCGGGGTGCACGTGCAGCTTCATCCAGCCGTCGATGTGGCCGAGCAGGGTCTGCACGCCGAGTTGATCCAGCAGCAGGCTGAGCAGGGTCAGCAGCAGCATGCCGCGAATGCCGAACCAGGCGTAGACCAGGGAGAAGAGCGCCAGCAGGCACATCCACAGCATGACCGGATAGAAGGAGATGGCCTCGCCGAAGTTGGGGGCTATGACCAGTCCCTCGACATAGAGCACCAGAATGATGCTGGCAAACAACACCAGCTTGCCGCCCAGCTGCGGTCTGAAGCTGGCCTGATCGCGACGGCTCAGGTTGAAGGCCGCCAGGGCCAGGTAGATCTGGCTCACCCAGGGAATGAGCCAGGCCGAGACCTGGGCCGTGGTGTGATCCATGGGCAGCAGATGGCCGGCCATGGCCTTGTGCGACAGATAGAAGCTGTCCCACAGGGCCTGTTCCCGGGTGAAGAAATCGATGTACCAGTAGTTGAGGTAGCCGGTGTAGTGTTCGAAGACGGCCATGAAGATGACGAGCCCTCGCAACAGGTCGAGACCCGTGATGCGTGCGTCCTGTGGAGGCATGGGGTTGCTCCTGTATCGGTGGGAAAAGGAGCGGCACTATAACGGTTGCAACAAAACTGAATGGGAGCTGAATGTAAGCGGATGTTACCGGCTGTGGTTGCGTCAGCCCCGCGATAACGGGGGATCTGCGGATCCGGCTGTCATGATTTGTAATACTTTTGGCGCTTTTTCAGCCCTTCTGGCGGCCGAATGCCTGAATGCCGCGCGCCAGTACCAGCAGGCCGAGCACCTGAAAGGGCAGGGAGAGGGCAAGTAACAAGAGCCAGTGGGCCTCGCTGCCGCTGGCATTGATAAAACCTATCCAGGCGACCAGCAGGGTGAGCATGCCGGCTATCTGAAAGCGGCGGCGCAGTACCACCTCCACCCCCAGGTTGGCGAGGTAGAGGGTCAGCAATATGCCGCCAAAGCCGGTGAGCTGTGCCGTACCATACAAGTCTCTGTCCGGATGGAACAGCAGGCTGAAGAGCGGCGTCAGACCCTGATCCTGCGGGATCAGGGTCAGCAGCCAGCAGGCGATCAGCAACAGGGCGGTTTTCATCGACTCAGTCGGCGGAGCGGGCCGGTTTGACCAGGCTGAGGTAGTTGGCATCCATGGTGAGGAATACCCCCAGCAGGCGGGCGCTGGCGCCATAGAAGCCGAATGGATCGGCGGCGCGGCAGGCGGCCTCGAAATGGGGGAACCAGACCAGCAGATGAGTGTGCAGCAACTCTTCCTGCTCGCCGAGCCAGAGTTCACGTTGATCGGCACTGGTGGCCTCGGCGGCGCGTATGATGAGATTGCCCATCAGATCCAGCTCGACCCCCAGATGATCGACCGGCTGCGGGTACTTGGCGCTGACGTCGATGGCGAGCCGTGCCAGCCGTTGCTGCATGCGCACCAGGGATGCGGCCGTCAGATGGGCGGATTCATAAGGCTGAACGGCCGGGTCGGCCAGAAACAGTGCCTTGAAATCGGCCGCCAGGGCTAGGGCCCGATCCGGGCGCACCAGCAGGCGGGTGATGGCCTCGTTGAGCTCGGCGACGGCCGGGCGCATGGGATCCAGCGTGGAGAGGCTCTTCAGGAAGCTTCGCACATCGTAGCTGTCGTATTCGGCGATCTGTTCATCGCTGAGCTCGGCGCTAAACAGGGTGGCAAACCACCAGTACAGTTCGGCCCGACGTTCGCTAGTGGCCAGAAATTCCTGCATTTTTCCTCCGTGGATGGCAAGCGGGAAACAGAGTGAGCCCGATTCTAACGGCTTTGGCAGAAAAGTTAACCCATAGGTGACAATTCACCGAACAGGCCAGCAAAAACGCCGCCGGAGGCGACGTTTTCAGGGTATGTCGGCGACGACGTCAGGGCGTGGGGCGGGTCTCGAACTGCGGCAGTGCATCACAGATCTCGTGCCAGGGCGCCTTGGATCCAACGAAGATGTGGAAGCCGGGTCGCTGGGTCGGCGCCTCGTTGAGGATGCCGAGGCGCAGGTTCAGCTTGCCGCTGCTGCGCTTCTCGCTGAACAGGCTGGAGCCGCAGTGGCGACAGAAGGCGAGGCTGGTCTCGGGGGATTTCTGAAAGCGGCTGATGGCCTCTTCACCACGGGTGACAGTGACCTTGTCACCGTCCAGCCCGCCGACCGGGGCGTAATCGGCACCGGAGAACTTGCGGCACTCGGAGCAGTGGCAGTTGCCCAGGTAGTCGAACCGGTCGGGCAGGCTCAGGGCCACGGCGCCACACAGGCAGCTGGCGGTCAATTGTTTCATCTTGCGGTTCCTTGGCTGATGATTCAGCGCTCTTCGCGGTAGAGCGCCTGCTTGCAACGGGTGCAGATATGCTGGCGCCGGAAGTCGGTCTGATGCAGCAGGCCGACGTCCAGTTGCTCATGATGGCCGCAATGAATGCAGAAGATGATATCGCCATCGACGGCCTCCGGATGGGCGGCCAGATACTGCTCCCGGGTGGGCAAGGCCTCCCACTGGTGGGTAAAGGGGCTCTTGCGACTGCCGGTATAGTAGACCCAATAGAAAACAGCGAATACCGATATGATCAGAAAAAGCATCAGGTTATCCATCATGGCGTACTCCCGTATAGAGCCGGTGCAGAGAAGGAAGAGAGAGGCGGAAGTGGGTCGGGAACATGGCGTTGCAATGGGGCGGCCGGCGGCGGCTGGGCGGCTCAGTCAGGCGGTCGTCGCCACCAACCCAGGGTCGGCAGGTGTGCTGGCGGAGGGTGAGCGCCAGGGGAAGGTGCAGATCCAGATCCATCGGGAGCAGGGTGAGGGCCTTGCTCGGCATTGTTAGCCTCCATCTTGGCTGGGCAACCACTGTGCCACGCAAAGATGTTATCTGTTAGTAAACGCTATATCCATGATCCGGCTCTGGTTTTTGCTGTTTGTTGGCTGTGCTTGCGGCGGCTTGCTGCGCTGTGGAGGAGTGAACAGCAGGGAAGGAGGCATGGGAAAGAGGGCCTTGACCGGCACCCTCTCGGGAGACAGCTCACCTGGCGCTGGCTTGGATATTTGCGACACATTTTACATTTTTTAAACATTTTTTTGGGTGGTTGGACTGTCTCTTTGATCTCGCTCACGTTACAATGCCGCTGCCCACTTCACCTAACGCGCAAACGATTTTCAGGAGAGAAACGGATGTTGAAACGTGACATGACCATCGCAGGCTATGATCCCCAGCTGTGGCAGGCCATCACAGACGAGACCCGTCGTCAGGAAGAGCATATCGAGCTGATCGCGTCTGAGAACTACACCAGCCCCCGCGTCATGGAAGCCCAGGGCTCCCAGTTGACCAACAAGTACGCCGAAGGCTATCCGGCCAAGCGCTACTACGGTGGTTGCGAGTACGTCGACGTGGTCGAAACCCTGGCCATCGAGCGCGCCAAGGAACTGTTTGGTGCCACCTATGCCAACGTGCAGCCGCACTCCGGCTCCCAGGCCAACAGCGCCGTCTACATGGCCCTGCTGCAGCCGGGCGATACCGTGCTGGGCATGAACCTGGCCCACGGTGGTCACCTGACCCACGGCTCCCCGGTCAACTTCTCCGGCAAGCTGTACAACATCATTCCTTACGGTATCGATGAGTCCGGCAAGATCGACTATGACGAGATGGAACGTCTGGCGGTCGAGCACAAGCCGAAGATGATGATAGGTGGCTTCTCCGCCTACTCAGGCGTGGTTGACTGGGCGCGCATGCGCGAAATCGCCGACAAGATCGGTGCCTGGCTGTTCGTCGACATGGCGCACGTGGCCGGTCTGATTGCCGCTGGCGTCTACCCGAACCCGGTGCCCCACGCCCACGTGGTTACCTCCACCACCCACAAGACCCTGGCCGGTCCCCGTGGTGGCCTGATCCTCTCCGCCGCCGACGACGAAGAGCTCTACAAGAAGCTGAACTCCGCCGTCTTCCCGGGCGGCCAGGGCGGCCCGCTGATGCACGTCATCGCCGGTAAAGCCGTGGCGTTCAAGGAAGCGCTTGAGCCCGAGTTCAAGACCTATCAGGCTCAGGTCGTCAAGAACGCCAAGGCCATGGCGGCCACCTTCATCGAGCGCGGTTACAAGATCGTCTCCGGCGGTACCGACAACCATCTGATGCTGGTTGACCTGATCGGCCGCGAGCTGACCGGTAAAGAAGCCGATGCCGCCCTTGGCAAGGCCAACATCACGGTCAACAAGAACTCGGTGCCGAACGACCCGCGCTCTCCCTTCGTCACCTCGGGTGTGCGGATCGGTACCCCGGCCATCACCCGCCGTGGTTTCAAGGAAGCCGAGTCCATCCAGCTGACCAACTGGATCTGCGACGTGCTGGACAACCATGACAACGATGCCGTGCTGGCCACAGTGCGCGAGCAGGTACTGGATATCTGCCGTCGTTTCCCGGTTTATGCCTGATACGCCAGAGACTCTGGTATAAAAACAATGCCACCCCAGGGTGGCATTGTTGTTTCTGCTCCGGCCTTGCCATAGGGCTGTACTCATTCGACCGACAGAGGAGGCACCATGCCAAATCAGACCGCGCTCAGTGATGAGGAACTCATCTCTGCCATCCGCGCCCAGTATCACTTTCGCGATAGCCCCGAGGGCCTGCTGGCATGGGATGTGCGCCGTCTGGTGCGGCTGAGCCGCGGGCTGCCGGTGCAAGCTGTGCCGCTCTCGCAGATCGCGGAGCTCGATAGTGAGCACTGGTACGGGCATGGGAACATCCGGCCCACGGTGCGCAGCATAGTCGAGCACTGTCAGCTGATGCTGGCCGTCGACCTCGTCTATCCCATCATTCTGGACAGTGCGGGCAGGGTCATGGATGGCATGCACAGGGTGAGCAAGGCGCTGATGCAGGGCCATACCCATATCGATGCGGTGCAGTTCGAGCAAGACCCGGCGCCCGACCATGTGGACTGCGACCCCGACGCCTTGCCCTATGACGATTGAGCCTCTGGTCGATTGAGTGGCGCCATACGGGCATTTTTACGCCGTTTTTAGCAGGAGAAAGCGTGATGAAGCGAGTGCTGGAGATCCGGAGCTATCGGCTCAAGGCCGGGAGCCGTGCGGCTTTTCATCGGCTGGTTACCGAGCAGAGCCTGCCCTTGCACCTTGCCTGGGGGATGGATGTGGTGAGCCATGGCCCCTCCTTGCATGATCCGGACGCCTATTTTCTGATGCGGGCCTACGATGACCTTGAGCATCTGAACCGCTCCCAGGCGGCATTCTATGGGACCAAGGCCTGGCAAACAGGCCCGAGAGAGGCCATCGTTGCGCTGATCGAGGGGGATGCAAATACTGTGATTTGGTTGCCAGGCGAGGCTATAGAGGCGCTGCGCACTGGCTGAGACGGCCAAGGTGCAGCTGCGGTGACATATTGTTTTTCTGGGCTTTTACCGGCTTTGGATGGCCGTGCTACACTGGCCGACCAAGATCCTGACCCCGCGGGGCAGGTGCCTTTTCAGTTAACGCCGGAGGTCAGATGCATTGCCCTTTCTGTAGTGCCGTTGATACCAAGGTGATCGATTCCCGTCTGGTGGCAGAAGGCCATCAGGTGCGCCGCCGTCGTGAGTGTCTGCTCTGTCACGAGCGCTTCACTACCTTCGAGATGGCCGAGTTGGTGATGCCCCGCGTCATCAAGTCCAACGGCTCCCGTGAACCCTTCAACGAAGACAAGCTGCGTGCCGGCATACTGCGGGCACTGGAGAAGCGGCCGGTGAGCATGGAGGCCATCGAGAAGGGGGTCAATCACATCAAGTCCCGCCTGCGGGCCACAGGTGAGCGCGAAGTCGCCTCCCAGCTGGTGGGCAACCTGGTGATGGATGAGCTCAAGGGCCTGGACAAGGTCGCCTATATCCGCTTCGCCTCCGTCTATCGCAGCTTCGAAGACATTCGTGAATTTGGCGAAGAGATCGCCAAGCTGGAGAAGTAACGCTGTCGGGTGGGCAAGCTGATATCCGCTTCGTTTCCACCTATCGCGGCGTCGAAGAGATTCGCCTTGTTTATGGCAAGAAGCGGCGAAGAGATTACGAAGTTGGAGAAACAAGCTTTCCCAACGTCCGATCTCGCTGCGCTAATCGAACCTGCAACGCCCATTTTCTCGCTTTGAACGGGAGCTCAGATGTTTAGTCAAGATGATTACCAATGGATGAGTCGGGCCCTCGAACTGGCCCGCCGCGGCCGCTATACCACGGCGCCCAACCCTTGCGTCGGTGCCGTGCTGGTGAAAGCCGGCGTTGTGGTCGGTGAGGGCTGGCACAAGCGTGCCGGCGAGCCCCATGCCGAGGTCTATGCCCTGCATGCCGCCGGTGAACAGGCCCGTGGCGCCACCGCCTATGTGACCCTGGAACCCTGTTCCCACTATGGCCGTACCCCGCCCTGCGCCGAGGCGCTGATCAAGGCCGGGGTGACCCGGGTGGTGGCCGCCATGGTCGATCCCAATCCCGAGGTGGGTGGACGCGGGCTGCGCATGTTGTCTGAGGCCGGCATCAAGACCGACTTCGGCCTGCTCAGCGCCGAGGCCGAGGCACTCAATCCGGGCTTCTTCAAGCGGATGCGCACCGCTTTCCCGCAGGTGACGGTCAAGCTCGGCGCCAGCCTGGATGGCCGCACCGCCATGGCAAGCGGTGAGAGCCAGTGGATAACGGGGCCCCTGGCCCGTGCCGATGTGCAGCGACTGCGGGCCCGTCACGACGCCGTGCTCTCCAGCGCCGAAACCGTGCTGGCCGATGGCGCCTCCCTGACCGTGCGCTGGGACGAGCTGCCCCCCTCGGTCAAGGCCAGTTACCCCAAAGAGACCCTGCGCCAGCCGCTGCGGGTCATAGTCGACTCGCAAAACCGGCTCACCCCGGACCTGCCCCTGTTCCAGAGCACAGGCCCTGTCTTGCTGGCCCGCCACAAGGCTGCCGGCGACTGGCCCGCCTGGGTGCAGCAACTGGAGCTGCCGTTGCTGGATGGCAAGCTGGATCTGGTCAGCCTCTTCATGCTGCTGGCCAAGCAGCACATCAACTCGGTGCTGGTGGAGGCGGGGCCGCGGCTGTGTGGCGCCCTGTTGAACAAGGGGCTGGTGGATGAGCTGGTGCTCTACCAGGCACCCAGACTGATGGGGGATGAGGGGCGTGGCCTGTTCCATCTGCCCGAACTCACCCGGCTGTTCCAGGCACCCAAGCTCAACATCAAGGATGTGCGGCTGGTGGGGCAGGACATTCGCATCACGGCCAAAATAGCCTGATTTTTCAATGTTTATCTGGGGCCTGTCCGGCCCCGTCATCAGCAAGGTGATCTGCATGTTTACCGGAATTATCGAAGCTGTGGGCACCCTGGCCGAGCTGCGTCGCCAGGGTGAAGACATGGTTCTCACCGTCCAGGCCCCGACTCTGGATTTCAGTGACGTCAAACTGGGTGACTCCATCGCCACCAACGGTGTCTGCCTGACTGTGATTAGCCTTGGCGACCAGCGCTACAGCGCCGATGTGTCGCTGGAGACCCTGTCGTGCACCGGCTTTGCCACGGCCAAGGTGGGCGATCCCGTCAATCTGGAGAAGGCGCTGATGCCCAGCTCCCGCTTGGGCGGCCATCTGGTCTCCGGTCATGTGGACGGAGTGGGGGAGGTGAAGAGCAAGTCCAGCAGCGGCCGCGCCATCGAATACTGGATCAAGGCGCCAGGGTCGCTCTCCCGCTACATAGCCGAGAAGGGCTCGATCGCGGTGGACGGCATCAGCCTGACGGTCAACGCCGTGCAGGGGGACTTGTTCCGGCTCACCATAGTGCCCCACACGGCGCAGGAGACCACCATAGCGCGCTGGAAACCGGGCCATAGCGTGAATCTCGAGGTGGATCAGATAGCCCGCTATCTGGAGCGACTGATGCAAGGCAAGGCCCATGACAGCTCGTCATCGACCCTGACGCTGGAAAAGCTGGCCCAGTCCGGCTTCCTGTAACGGCCGATGCCGCGGGAAAAACGCTTTTCTGTGATCCCGCTCCGATTGAAATGGGGCCTTGTGCCCCCATCTAGAGCAGAATAATCCCGTATCAAGCCGAGCCGGCAGGCTCAATCCCCCAAGCATGTTGATGGAGTAACCCATGGCGCTGAGCACAACCCAGGAAATCATTGCCGATATCAAGGCTGGCAAGATGGTGATCCTGATGGATGACGAAGACAGGGAGAACGAAGGGGACCTCATCATGGCCGCCTCCTGTGTCCGCCCGGAGGATATCAACTTCATGGCCCGCTATGGCCGTGGTCTCATCTGCCTGACCCTGACCCGGGATCGCTGCAAGCAGCTGGCGCTGCCGCTGATGGTTGATCGCAACAATGCCCAGTTCTCCACCGCCTTCACCGTCACCATAGAAGCGGCCGAAGGGGTGACCACTGGCATCTCGGCTGCCGATCGCGCCGTCACGGTACAGGCTGCGGTGGCGCCCAATGCCAAGGCCGCCGATCTGGTGCAGCCGGGCCACATATTCCCGCTGATGGCGCAGGATGGCGGCGTGCTGACCCGTGCCGGTCACACCGAAGCGGGCTGCGATCTGGCCCGGCTGGCGGGCTACGAGGCGGCCTCCGTCATCGTCGAGATCCTCAACGAGGATGGCACCATGGCGCGCCGGCCTGACTTGGAGATCTTCGCCGAGCAGCACGGCATCAAGCTTGGCACCATTGCCGACCTTATCGAATACCGCAACCAGCACGAAACCACGGTCGAGAAGGTGGCCGAGTGCAAGCTGCCTACCGAATACGGCGAGTTCGACCTCATCACCTTCCGCGACACCATAGACAACCAGGTGCACTTTGCCCTGAAGAAAGGCGAAGTACAGGCCGAGCAGCCGACCCTGGTGCGGGTCCATCTGCACGACGTGCTGAGCGATCTGCTGCTGACCGACCGTCACGCCGCCCGCAGCTGGCCGTTGCCCAAATCCATGGCCCGCATTGCCCAGGAAGGTGGCGTGCTGGTGATCCTGGGGGCCGAGGCCCACGGCGAGGAGCTGCTGGCCAGGGTCAAGGGCTTTGAAGCCGCCGACAAGGGGCTGCAACCGGAAGGGGCCAAGTGGCAGGGCACCTCGCGCCGGGTCGGCGTGGGCTCCCAGATCCTCAAGACGCTGGGGGTCGGCAAGATGCGGCTGTTGAGCTCACCGAAGAAATACCACGCCCTCGGCGGTTTCGGCCTGGAAGTGGTGGAATACGTGGGCGAATAAGCGCGTCGTCCGAATGACATTGAGATCATGGCCGCCCGTTGCGGCCATGGTTTTTGTCGTGGGTCTGTTGTGCTAGAATATGCGCACTTTTGACTCCGGCCCCTTTTGATTGCACAGATACAGGATTTCCAATGAAGGTTATCGAAGGAAATATCGCCGCTCCTGAGGCGCGCGTTGCTATTGTCGTTGCCCGTTTCAACAGCTTCATCAACGAAAGCCTGGTGGACGGTGCTGTGGACGTGCTGAAGCGTCAAGGCCAGATCCAGGACAGCAATCTGACCCTGGTGCGTGTGCCGGGCGCCGTCGAAATCCCCCTGGCTGCCAAAAAGCTGGCCAAGAGTGGTCAATACGACGCCATAGTCGCGCTGGGCACCGTCATCCGTGGTGGCACCTACCACTTCGAGCTGGTGGCGAGCGAGAACGGCAAGGGCCTGGCCCAGGTAATGATGGAATATGAAATTCCCGTTGCCTTCGGCGTACTGACCACAGAAAACATTGAACAAGCCATCGAGCGCGCCGGTACCAAGGCGGGTAACAAGGGTGCAGAGGCTGCACTGAGCGCGCTCGAAATGATCAACGTCCTGAAACAGCTGGACGTGTAACGAGGAGAAGTACATTGAAACCGTCCGAGCGCCGTAAAGCCCGCCATTGCGCCACCCAGGCCATCTACCAGTGGCAGATGACCAGGGCCAACGTGGGCGACATCGAAGAGCAGTTCAAGATAGATCAGGACACCAAGGGTGTGGACCTGAACTATTTCCGCGATCTGCTGTTCGGGGTAGCCCTCCACTGCAACGAGCTGGACAAGGTGTTTTCCCCTTTCCTCTCCCGTCCGCTGGAAGAAGTGGACATGGTGGACAAGGCGATCCTGCGTCTGGCGACCTATGAGCTGACCCGTCGTGATGATGTGCCGCCGCGCGTGGTGATCAACGAAGCGATCGAGTTGGCCAAGGCCTTTGCTGCCGATGACAGCCACAAGTTTGTCAACGGTGTACTGGACAAGGTGATCAAGACGCTGGCCAAGCGTTGATCCTGCTGTCCGTCAGCATTAAGAGAGGAGCCAGCCTAACCGCTGGCTTTTTACTGTATGGGTGAATTTGAGCTGATTGATAAGTACTTCAAGGTCCCCCACGCCCGCAAGGACGTGGTGATGGGCCCTGGAGATGACTGCGCCCTGTTGACCCTGCCGGCCGATACTCAGCTGGCGGTGAGCACGGATACCCTGGTGAGCGGCGTCCACTTCTTCCCCGACATGGATCCGGTGGATCTCGGCTACAAGGCGCTGGCGGTCAATTTGTCCGACCTTGCCGCCATGGGCGCCGAGCCGCGCTGGGTGTCGCTGGCACTGACGCTGCCCGCCATCAACGAACCCTGGGTCGCCGGCTTTGCCGAAGGCTTTCTCGAACTGGCCGAATACTACAACGTGGCGCTGGTGGGCGGGGACATGACCCGCGGCCCGCTCTCCATCACAGTCTCGGTGAAGGGATCCGTCCCCGCCGGTCGCGCCCTGATGCGCAGCGGTGCCAAGGCCGGCGACGGCATCTATGTCACCGGCACCCTGGGGGATGCCGCCCTGGCGCTCTCCCATCTGCTCGGCAAGCGCAGCCTCAACGAGAACCAGCTGGCCGCCGTGCTGCCACGGCTCGATCATCCCCATCCCCGCATTCTGGCAGGGCAGGCCCTGCGCGGGCTGGCGAGCAGTGCGCTGGATCTCTCCGACGGGCTTTCCTCGGATCTTGGCCACATCCTCAAGGCCTCCGGGGTGCGGGCGCAGATAGATCTCGGCCTGCTGCCCCTCTCGCCCGTGCTGCAGGATGCGGTACCCGAGCAGGATGCCTGGCAGCTGGCGCTGGCCGGTGGCGATGATTACGAACTCTGTTTCACCGTGCCGGAGGAGTATCGCGGCGCGCTGGATACGGCGCTGGCCAACTGTGGCGTCAAGTTCACCCGCATCGGCCGCATTGTAGCGGGCGAGGTGGGCATCGACTACCTGAGAGGCGAGCAAATGGTTGAACTGCAACTGAAAGGGTGGGATCACTTCGCATGAGCTTGTTCAGGATAAAGCCCGAACTGACACGACTGAACCTGAAGCACCCGCTGCACTTGCTGGCGGTGGGGTTTGGCTCCGGTCTCTCCCCCAGGGCGCCGGGCACCATGGGGACGCTGGTCGCCATTCCGCTCTATCTGCTGGTGAGCGGTTTGCCGACGCCCTGGTTCATCGCCCTGCTGGCGGTGGGGTTTGTGGCGGGCATTCGCATCTGCCAGAGTGCCACCGATGCCATCGGCATGCCGGATCACGGTGCCATCGTCTGGGACGAGGTGATAGGTTTTGGCGTGACCATGATAGCGGCGCCAGCCGGTTGGCAGTGGGTGCTGGCCGGTTTCGTGCTGTTCCGGCTGTTTGATGTGTTCAAGCCCTGGCCCATCTCCTGGTTTGATCGCCGCATTCACGGCGGACTCGGCATCATGCTGGACGATCTCATCGCCGGCCTGTTCGCCCTGTTTTGTATGCAATTGCTGGCATACTGGCTGGGGTGAATCTCCCCGCAAGGGGGATCGCCAGCCTGGCATCCCCCTATATAGCTCTGTTTAGTTTTCATTCATCGGCATATGCTGCCGTTAAAAAATCATTTCACATAAATATTCACTACTCATTCGAAGCTTAATGCTATTGTGCCAATAGTGATTATTCCCGCCTGTTGCGTCTTTGTTGAAAGTAAAAGCACTAAAAAATCTTGATGGTGGTCATATAGTCTGGTTATGTGACGCAAGTCATCATTTATGACTGCTGCAATGGCCACTGGCTGAGCAAAGTATTGCGAAATTGTATAACCCGATCATTTACACTCGCGGTCAAACCGTCTAAGTTACTCGCGGGTTATTCCAAAAAAATGCAAAAAACCCGCCCGGATCGCTGGTTTCGCTGCCTCATGGATTGAGCGTTTATTACTCAGAAAAGCACTCAAGATCAGTACTCAAGGCACAACCGGCATCTGCGGCCGATTTACGGACGAATTATTTGGGACGGATGTCCCCCGCAGAGGTAAACATGTCCTTGCTCGAAGTGAAAAACTTGCGGATCGAGTACCCCTCCCGCTATGGGGTGCTGGCCGCGGTCAAAGATCTCTCTTTGTGTGTCGAAAAAGGGGAGATCGTCGGTGTGGTGGGCGAATCTGGCGCCGGTAAATCCACCATAGGCAATGCCGTCATCGATCTGCTGAGCCCGCCGGGCCGCATCGCCCGTGGTGACATCTATCTCAACGGCGAACTCATCTCCGGCAAGAGCCAGAACGAGATGCGGGCCATCCGTGGTTCCCGCATCGGTTTCATCTTCCAGGATCCCATGACCTCCCTCAATCCGCTGTTCACCGTAGAGCAGCAACTGGTGGAGACCATACTGGCCAATACCAAGCTCTCTCACGATGCCGCCTTTGCCAAGGCGCTCGAGCTGATGGGCGCGGTCGGGATCCCGCAGCCCGAGCTGCGCATCAAGCAGTATCCGCATCAGTTCTCCGGCGGCATGCGCCAGCGGGTGGTCATCGCCATCGCGTTGTCGTGCGATCCCGAGCTCATCATCGCCGATGAGCCGACCACGGCCCTCGACGTCTCCATTCAGGATCAGATCCTCCAGCTCATCCGCAACCTCTGCAAAGAGCGCCAGGTGGGCTGCATGCTGGTGACCCACGACATGGGCGTTGTCTCCAACGTCACCGACAAGGTGGCGGTCATGTATCGCGGCGATCTGGTGGAGTTCGGTACCACCGAACAGGTGCTGGGTCGCCCCACTCACCCTTATACCCGCAGTCTCATCTCGGCTGTGCCCCGCTCGGACGTCAAGCTGGTGCGCTTCCCGCTGGTCTCCTATATCGAGGATGCCAGTGCGCCGGATACCAATATCGATCTCAAGACCCACTGGCTCGGCCAGAGTCAGGACGAGCGCACCTACGAGGGGGCCCTGCTGCGGGTGGAGAACGTGGATCTGAGGTTCGTCACCAAGGACTCCATCTTCCCGAGCCGCCGCCAGTATGTGCGTGCCTGCAACAACATCAGCTTCGAGATCTTCGAGGGTGAAACCTTCGGTCTGGTGGGGGAGTCGGGTTCCGGCAAATCCACCATAGCCCGTGCCATCACAGGCCTATATCCGCCCGATACCGGCAAGATCTTCTTCGAGGGGATCGATCTGACGGCTCTGAAAGGGGAGCACGAGCGCCGTCCGCTGCGCCGCCAGATGCAGATGGTGTTCCAGAACCCTTACTCCTCGATGAACCCGCGCATGAAGGTGCGTGACATCATCGCCGAACCCATCCGCTTCCATAAGCTGGCGGGCAGCGAAAGCCAGATCGAGGGAATCGTCAACGATCTGCTCGATCACGTCGGGCTCGGCCGTGGGGCCGGGGTCAAGTATCCCCACGAGTTCTCCGGTGGTCAGCGTCAGCGCATCTCCATCGCCCGCGCCCTGGCGACCCGGCCGCGCTTCCTCATCTGCGACGAGCCCACCTCGGCGCTGGATGTGTCGGTACAGGCCCAGATCCTCAACCTGCTCAAGGATCTGCAGCAGGAACTCGGGCTGACCATGCTGTTCATCAGTCACGATCTGCCGGTGATCCGCCAGATGTGCGATCGCATCGGCGTGATGCAGCACGGTCATCTGGTGGAAGTGGCCGAGACCGAAAAACTGTTTACCAATGCCGAGCATGAGTACAGCCGCAAGCTGATCTCGCTGATGCCGGAGTTCAAGGGAATGTCCCGCGAGGGGCTGGAAATCGCAAGCTAGGAAAGAGCCGGCTCGCCGGTCTGCTTGTCACAAAAAGTGTCAATAAAAAGCCAAAAGCATGGAGAAAGACATGAAGAAAGGATTATCCAAGATTGCCATGGCGCTGTTCGCCGCGGGTCTCGCGTTTAACGTCTCTGCCGCCGACATCACAGTGGCCGTCGCCTCCGACGCCACCTCGCTGGATCCGCAGGAGCAGCTCTCCGGCCAGACCCTGGAGATGTCTCACCTGGTGTTCGATCCCCTGATGCGTTACACCCAGGATCTGAAGTTTGAGCCGCGTCTGGCCGAGAAGTTTGAACGTATCGACGACAAGACGGTGCGTTTCCACCTGCGCAAGGGCGTCAAGTTCCACTCCGGCAATGATTTCACCGCCGATGACGTGGTGTGGACCGTCAACCGCCTGAAGGCCTCTCCCGACTTCAAGGCCATCTTCGACCCCATCGCCGAAGTGAAGAAGGTCGATGATCTGACCGTCGATCTGATCACCGCCAAGCCGTTCCCGCTGGTGCTGCAGACCGTCACCTACATATTCCCGATGGACTCCAAGTTCTACACCGGCAAGGATGAAGCTGGCAAAGACAAGGCCGAGATCGTCAAGAACGGCAGCTCCTATGCCTCCACCCATGTTTCCGGTACCGGTCCGTTCAGCGTCAAGTTCCGCGAGCAGGGCGTCAAGCTGGAATACGTGCGCAACGCCAACTACTGGGACAAGGCTTCCAAGGGCAACGTTCAGAACCTGACCGTGGTACCGATCAAGGAAGATGCCACCCGTGTGGCCGCCCTGCTGGGTGGTGACGTGGACATGATCTACCCGGTTGCCCCGAACGATCTGGAGCGCGTGAAGAATGGCAAGGATTCCCAACTGGTGACCCTGTCCGGTACCCGCGCCATCATCATAGAGCTGAACCAGAACACCAACCCGGCGCTGAAAGACAAGCGTGTGCGTCAGGCGATCAACCTGGCCATCAACGAAGTCGGCATAGTCGACAAGATCAACAAAGGCTTTGGCACCCCGGCCGGCCAGCTGAGCCCGAAAGGCTATGCCGGTCACAACGAGGCGCTCAAGCCCCAGTATGATCTGGCCAAGGCCAAGCAGCTGATGAAGGAAGCCGGTTTCGAGCAGGGCTTCAAGATGAGCTTCATCTCCCCGGCTGCCCGCTACGTCAACGACGTCAAGATCGCCCAGGCTGTCTCCGCCATGCTGTCCAAGATCAACATCAAGGTCGATCTGAAGACCATGCCGGTGGCCCAGTACTGGCCCGAGTTTGACAAGTGTGCGGCAGACATGCAGCTGATCGGCTGGCACTCAGACACCGAAGACAGTGCGAACTTCTTCGAGTTCCTGACCTTCACCAAGGATGCCAAGACCGGCATGGGTCAGTACAACTGCGGCGGTTATGCCAACGCAGAGGCTGACAAGCTGGTGATGGATGCCAACGCCGAAACCGATCCGGCCAAGCGTGCCGCCATCCTGCAGAAGGTGGAAGCCATGCTGATCGACGACGCCGCCTATGTGCCGTTGCACTGGGAAGACCTGGCCTATGGCGCCAAGAAAAACGTCGACATCAAGCCTGTGGTCAACGTGATGAACTTCCCTTACCTGGGTGACCTGGTGGTCAACAAGTAAGCAGGGTCGTAAAGAAGGACCTGGCGGGGGCGGCCATGGCTGCCCCCGCCATTAACAGAAGCCTGTGCCAAGACACAGGCCACGTAGAAGGACAAGCATGTTTACATTCCTGCTGAAACGGTTCTATCAGGCCGTGATAGTGATGTTCGTCATCAGCCTGGTCGCCTTCTCCATCCAGGACAACCTGGGGGATCCGCTGCGCGAGCTGGTGGGACAATCCGTCTCCGAGTCCGTGCGCCATGAGTTGCGCGAAAAGATGGGCCTTAACGATCCCTTTTTGGTGAAATACAGCCGCTTCTTGCAAAATGCAGTGCAAGGGGATCTGGGCACCTCCTACTTCTTCAAGCGACCCGCTCTCGAGGTGATACTCGACAAGCTGGTGGCTACCCTTGAGCTGGTCTTTGCCGCTGCACTGATCATCGTCGCCGTCTCCATTCCGCTGGGGGTTTACTCGGCGATAAGGCCACGCAGCTTCCTGACCAAACTCATCATGGCGGTGAGCAGCATCGGCATCTCGATCCCTGTCTTCCTGACGGCGATCATGCTGATGTATCTGTTCTCCATCCAGCTCGGCTGGCTGCCGGCTTATGGCCGTGGCGAGACCCTTAACCTGCTGGGCTGGGAGTCGGGCTTCTTCACCTGGGATGGCATCAAGCACTTGATCCTGCCGGCGGTGTCGCTCTCCTCCATCATGCTGCCGCTGTTCATCCGGCTGGTGCGCTCCGAGATGCTGGAGCAGCTCTCCTCCGAATACGTCAAGTTCGCCCGTGCCAAGGGGCTGGACAACAACAAGGTCTACTACCAGCACGCCCTCAAAAACACCATGCTGCCGGTCATTACCGTCGGCGGCGTGCAGATCGGCACCATGGTTGCCTACACCATCTTGACCGAGAGCGTGTTCCAGTGGCCGGGGACCGGCTTCCTGTTCCTCGAGGCGATCCACAGGGTCGATACCCCGCTGATCACCGCCTACGTCATCTTCGTCGGCCTGATCTTCGTGGTGACCAATACCCTGGTCGACCTGCTCTACGGGTTCATCAACCCGACCGTCAACCTGACTGCCAAGGGGTAACACATGACTAACGCTGTGACTGTGAGCCGCTGTTTGACATGGCGCAACCACGCGGGTCTTGCCATCAACCCGGCTATCTACCTGGCTACGAAGGGGTAAGCATGAGTAACGCAGTAACTGCAAGCCCAAGCCGTTGGGCACGTTTTAAAAATTCCGACATCGTCTACTACTTCCTGCGCGATAAAGTCGCCATGTTCAGCTTCGCCGTGTTCGTGGTGTTCGTGCTGGCCGCGCTGCTGGCGCCCTGGCTGGCGCCGCACAACGTCTACGATCAGACCAGCTTCGATCTGATGGATGCCGAGCTGCCGCCCTCCTGGCTGGAAGGGGGCGAGGAGCGCTTCTGGCTCGGTACCGACAACCAGGGCCGCGACATCTGGAGCACCATCCTCTACGGTGCCCGCATCTCGTTGACCATAGGGCTGTTTGCGGTGGGGCTGCAACTGGTGCTCGGCATCGTCATCGGCCTGATCGCCGGTTACTTCGGTGGCCGCATCGACAACCTGCTGATGCGCTTCGCCGATGTGCAGCTGTCGTTCTCCACCATGATGGTGGCCATCATCATCTCCGCCATCTTCCAGGCCAGCTTTGGCTCCGAGGTTTACTCCGAATTTGCCATCGTCATGCTGGTGGTGATCATCGGCATCGCCGAGTGGCCGCAGTACGCCCGTACCGTGCGTGCCTCCGTGCTGGCGGAGAAGAAGAAGGAGTATGTGGAAGCGGCGCAGGTGATGGGGTTCCGTGCCCCGCGCATCATGTTCCGCCACATTCTGCCGAACTGTCTGTCACCCATCCTGGTCATCTCCACCGTACAGGTGGCCAACGCCATCATGAGCGAGGCGGCACTCTCCTTCCTCGGATTGGGGATGCCGGTGGATCAGCCATCGCTGGGCTCGCTCATCAGCGTCGGCTTCAACTACATCTTCTCCGGCTCCTGGTGGATCACCGCCTTCCCGGGCATCTGTTTGGTGGTGCTGGTGCTGGTCATCAACCTGCTGGGCGACTGGCTGCGGGATGTGTTCAACCCCAAGATCTACAAAGGTTAACCCGGGTCAGAAGTGAAGAGACAGAAGTGAAGATACAAGAAGGGCGCCATCAGGCGCCCTTCTTTATTTGCTCGTCAACGTGCCTGATCAGGCCAGCAGCCAGGCCTCGATGCTGGCTTGAATGCCAGTGCTGTCGAGTCCCAGCAGCGCGTAGATCTCCTCCTGGGTGCCTTGCTCCACGAAGCGATCCGGCAGGCCGAGATTGAGCACCGGCTTGCACCGCTTGTTGCGCATCAGCAGCTCGTTCACCGCGGAGCCGGCGCCGCCCATGATGGCGTTGTCCTCTATGGTCACGAACTGGTCATGGCTGGCGGCCAAGGAGAGCACCAGCGCCTCATCCATCGGCTTGACGAAGCGCATGTCCACCAGGGTGGCATCGAGCGCCTCGGCGGCGGCCCTGGCCTGCTGTAGCAGGGTGCCGAACGCCAGTATGGCGGTGCCCTTGCCTTGGCGAATGACACGGCCCTTGCCGAGCGCCAGCGCCTGCATCTCGGTCTGCACCTCGATGCCTGCGCCGCTGCCGCGGGGGTAGCGCACCGCCGCAGGCTGGTTGCATTGATAGCCGGTGTAGAGCATCTGGCGACACTCGTTCTCGTCGGACGGCGTCATCACCACCATGTTGGGCACGGTGCGCAGGAAGCTGATGTCGAACGCCCCCTGATGGGTCGGGCCATCGGCGCCCACCAGACCGGCCCGGTCGATGGCGAACAGCACAGGCAGTTCCTGCAGCGCCACATCGTGGATCAGCTGGTCATAGGCGCGCTGCAGGAAGCTCGAATAGATGGCGACCACCGGCTTCTTGTCGGCGATGGCGAGGCCGGCGGCGAAGGTGACCGCATGCTGCTCGGCGATGGCCACATCGAAGTAGCGATCCGGATACTGCTGACTGAACTTGACCAGCCCTGAGCCCTCGCGCATGGCGGGGGTGATGCCGACCAGCTTCTCGTCTTTGGCCGCCATGTCGCACAGCCACTGACCGAAGATGGCGGAGAAGCTCGGCTTGCCGCCGCTCGCCTTGGGCAGGGTGCACTCGTCCGGATTGAACTTGGGCACGCCGTGATAACCGATAGGGTCTTTCTCGGCAGGCTCGTAGCCCTTGCCCTTCTTAGTCTTGACATGCAGCAGCTGCGGCCCCTTGAGGTTGCGCATGTTGCGCAGTGTCTCGACCAGGGCGTTGATGTCATGGCCGTCGATGGGGCCTATGTAGTTGAAGCCAAACTCTTCGAACAGGGTGCCAGGCACCACCATCCCCTTGAGATGCTCCTCGGCCCGCTTGGCCAGCTCCTTGACCGGCGGCAGACCCGCCAGCACCTTCTTGCCACCCTCACGTATGGTGGTGTAGAGCTTGCCCGACATGATGCGGGCCAGGTGATTGTTGAGTGCCCCGACATTCTCGGATATGGACATCTCGTTGTCGTTGAGCACCACCAGCATGTCCTTGTGGACATCGCCGGCGTGATTGAGCGCCTCGAAGGCCATGCCGGCCGTGATGGCGCCGTCACCTATCACCGCCACCACCTTGCGACCCAGACCCTCGCTCTCGGCGGCGACCGCCATGCCGAGCGCCGCACCTATGGAGGTACTGGAGTGGCCGACGCTGAGCACGTCATACTCACTCTCGCCGCGCCAGGGGAAGGGGTGCAGGCCGTCTTTCTGGCGGATGCTCTGCATACGGTCGCGACGACCGGTCAGGATCTTGTGGGGATAGGCCTGATGGCCCACGTCCCACACCAGTCGATCGAACGGCGTGTTGTAGACGTAGTGCAGCGCCACCGTCAGTTCGACTGTGCCGAGCCCGGAGGCGAGATGACCACTGGAGCGGCTCACCGAACGCAGCAGATATTCACGCAGTTCGTTGCACAGTACGGGCAGTCGCTCGAAGGGCAGGGATCGCAACTCGACCGGCGTATCCGCGAGGGCCAGGTTGGGGAAATTGCTTATATCAACGCTCATATTGTTACTGTTATCCAGCGTTTAGTGGGTTCGCTCGATGATGTAATCGGCAAACGCTTCCAGAATGTCGGTATTGTAGGGCAAAGATTGCAAGGCTGTTAAGGCTTTACCGTGCAGTTCGCGAGCCAGCTCACGGGCATTGTCGAGTCCGAGCAGGGCCGGGTAGGTACTCTTTTCCTGCGCCAGATCCGAGCCTTGCGGCTTGCCCAGGGTGGCGGTATCGCCCGTGATGTCGAGGATGTCGTCCTGCACCTGAAAAGCGAGGCCTATGGCGGCCGCATAGGTTTGCAGCGCCGCCAGGGTGGCGTCGTCCACGTCGGGCTTGCACAGGGCACCCAGTGCCACGGCGCACTCGATCAGGGCCCCGGTCTTGTGGCGATGCACCTGCTCCAGCTCGGCCAGGCTGATCTGGCGCCCTTCGGCCTGCAGATCCAGCGCCTGACCACCACACATGCCGAGGTAGCCGGAGGCACGGGCCAGAGCGCTCAGCATCCGCACCCGGTTGGTCATCAGGGCGGCCGGCATGGGGTGATCGGCCAGAATGGCGAAGGCCAGGGTCTGCAGGGCATCGCCGGCCAGGATGGCGGTGCCTTCGTCAAATGCCTTGTGCACGGTCGGCTGGCCGCGACGCAAGTCGTCGTTGTCCATGGCGGGCAGGTCGTCGTGCAGCAGTGAGTAGGCGTGGATGCACTCCACCGCGGCGGCGGGGCCATCCAGCAGCTCGCTCTTGACGCCCAGCATCTCGCCTACGGCGTAGACCAGGAAGGGGCGCACCCGCTTGCCGCCGAGCAGCAGGCCGTAGCGCATGGCATCGCGCAGACGCGGAGCCATGGCGGGCAAGGATTCAAGTTGTGCAGACAGGCAGTCGTCAATACGTTGACGATGCAAACGGGAAAAATCGTCCAGCGTCACTCACTCCTCTCCTTGCTCTGGCTGGAAGGGAACCGCTTGCTCTGTGCCATCGGCCTGAGTCAGCAGGATCTGGATCTTCTGTTCGGCCTGTTCCAGCTTCTGCTGGCCGGCCCGCACCAGGTGGACACCCTGTTCGAACTGCTTGAGCGCTTCTTCCAGCGGTAAGGAACCTTGTTCCAGTTGATGAACTATGGTTTCCAGCTCTTCCAGAGTGGCATCAAAACTCAGGCGGTCGATTTTTTTACTGGCCATGTCCATCCTCGGGGATTGAAAAAAACGGCTTATCTTAACATCGACGGCGGGCAGGGGGGAGGCTGAAAAGTGCGGTCGGCTTAAACTCTCGGAAAAGTGGCCGATAATAAGCCATCTTGTGAACTAGGAAAAACGTGGTGGCCCTTGCCGCTGATGAGCCAATAGCAGAAAATTCAACAAACTGCAGATACAACGAATTTCAGCTGACAGGAGTAGGGATGTGGATCTAGGTAGTCTGATTGGCATAGTGCTGGGATTTGGGGTCGTGGTGTACGGCATGTTGCTGGGTGGCCCCATGAGCATGTATGTGGATATGCCTTCGGTCTATATCACCATACTGGGCTCCCTCTTTATCTGCATGATGAAGTTCAACATCGGTCAGTTCCTGATGGCGTTCAAGGTGGCCGGCAAGGCATTCATCTACAAGGGCGACAAGCTGGATGACCTCATCATCAAGGCGGTTGAACTGGCCGATGCGGCCCGTAAAGGGGGCTTTTTGGCGCTGGAAGCCGCTGAAGTGCCGAATGCCTTTATGAAAAAAGGCATCGACATGCTGGTGGACGGGCACGATGCCGATGTCATCCGCGCCGTGATGGAGAAGGACATTGAGCTCACCGCCGAACGGCATGTCATCGCCATCAAGGTGTTTCGCGCGCTCGGGGATCTGGGGCCCGCCATGGGCATGATAGGCACGCTGGTGGGGTTGGTTGCCATGCTGGCCAACATGAGCGATCCCAAATCCATAGGCCCGGCCATGGCGGTGGCCTTGCTCACCACCCTGTATGGCGCCATCGAGGCCAACATGATTGCTATCCCCATCGCCGACAAGCTGGAGCTACGCAGCGGTGAAGAGCAGCTGAGCCGCTGTCTGGTGCTGGACGCCATCATGGGCATTCAGGATGGCCAGAACCCGCGGGTGATCCAGTCCATGCTGCAAAATTACCTGAACCAGTCCAAACGCAACAATGGCAGCGAGTAATCCCCATGGCTAAGTGCAAGTGTCCGCCACCTGGTCTGCCCGGTTACATGGGCACCTTCGCCGATCTGATGTCGCTGTTGATGTGCTTCTTCGTACTGCTGCTCTCCTTCGCCGAGATGGATGTGCAGAAGTTCAAGCAGATCGCCGGCTCCATGGAGAAGGCGTTCGGGGTGCAGAATATTCTGGAGGTCAAAGACATACCCAAGGGGACGTCCGTCGTTGCCCTCGAGTTCAGGCCGGGCCGCCCCGAGCCGACCCCCATAGACACCATCATGCAGCAGACCATGGACATGACCCAGACAGAGCTGGACTTCCAGCCAGGTGACGCCGATCAGGCCGGGGGTCATGACAAGAGCGAAGACAAGCTGGTGGGGGGCGACACCCGGCAGGAGGCGCAGAAACAGCAGGAGCAGTCCAATGCCCTGGCCAAGGAGCTGGCGGAGCAGATGAAGGCCCAGATCCAGGATGGTGCCATCGAAGTGGAGGCGCTGGGTCAGCAGATTATCATACGGATCCGCGAGAAGGCGGCCTTCCCGGCTGGTTCCGCCTTCCTGCAGCCCCAGTTCTGGCCCGTGGTGCGCAAGGTGGCGACTCTGCTCAAGGATGTACCGGGGGAGATCACCATCTCGGGTCATACCGATGATGTGGCCACCGAAGATGAGCTGTTTCAGTCCAACTGGGAGCTCTCTTCCCAGCGGGCGGTGGCGGTGGCCCATCAGATGATCAAGGTGCCCGGCTTCGACGGCGGGCGATTGGTGGTGCAGGGCATGGCCGATTCCCAGCCGCTGGTGCCGAACACCACCCCGGAAAACCGGCGCATGAACCGGCGGGTGGAGATCGCCATCATGCAGGGCAAGCCGACAGTATCGGCCCCAATCGGCGTCTCTGAGCAGAAGTAGTGTCGATGGCAAAGCGCGATCCCGCTCGCAGGGACTGACATGGATTTTGTGCCGGCTTCATATTAAGATGCCTCATCCGAACCGATAGCTGCGGCTCTCTTTGATAGCCGCAGCTTCTCTTTTCAAGCAACCCAGGTTTCGACTATGAATCATACTCCGATGACTGTTCGCGGCGCTGAAAAGCTGCGTCAAGAGCTCGACTATCTGAAGAGCGAGCTTCGTCCGCAGATTATCGAAGCGATTGCAGATGCCCGTGAACATGGTGATCTGAAAGAAAACGCCGAGTACCATGCCGCCCGTGAGCAGCAGGGCTTCTGTGAAGGCCGCATTCAGGAAATTGAGAGCAAGCTCTCCAATGCCCAGGTGATCGATGTCACCAAGATTACCAACAATGGTCGCGTCATCTTCGGGGCGACCGTGACCCTGCTGAAAAGCGAGACGGAAGAGGAAGTTGTCTACCGTATCGTGGGTGACGACGAATCTGACATCAAACAGAACATGATTTCAGTGAACTCGCCCATCGCCCGTGCCCTGATCGGCAAGGAAGTGGACGATGTGGCCATCGTCAAGACGCCGGCCGGCGATGTGGAATACGAAGTTCTGGCCGTCGCTTACCTCTGATGTGAGGTGATGCCTGAAACAGGGGAGCCCGGCTCCCCTGTTTGTATTTAGCGGGGCTGGTAAGCCTGGGTGAAGGCGTCCTGATGGCGCTGGAACATCCAGCTGCGCAGTTGCTCAAGATCCGGCTTGGCCATCTGGAAGTGCAGTGCCCAGCCCTGTACACCATTGCGTTGATGGATATGTCTGACCAGCTCGGCGCAGAGGGGCAGGGGGGCCAGTTCCTGGATGAGCAGGGTGCCGCTGAGGGTGGCGCCTATCGTCAGGCCGGCGGGCAAGCCCTCCACCACCAATCCGTCCAGCGACAGGCTGTGCACCAGACACTCGGTATCGGCCACCTTCAGGCGCGCCTCTTGGTCGAGGCGCCAGGCGCGCAGATGGGGATAACCCAGCTCCTTGATGACGGGCGCGGCGATGCGCGGTTCGACGAAGCCATCGTCCCCCTGGGTGAAGCGCAGCGGAAAGCGGAGTTGATGCCCGGCGAAGCGGGCTTCGAGCACCAGTTGATCGGCGCGTTGCAGCAGTCCGAGCAAGGGGGTGGCGAGATAACCGCTCAGGGATTGTCCGGCGGCCGTCTCCTGACTGCTCCCCAAGTCCCGTAACATGGCCAGTTCATCTTCGGTGAGAATCTGATGGTGATCCATAGCGGGGTGTCCACGAGTATTCATCGCAGGTTAAGGGCCTGGAGACTACTTTGGCAAGCGACTTGGGAAGAAGGGAAATGAAGGAAAGAGCGAGGCTCTTTCCTGTTACTTGCGGGGCAGTTGGATTTTCGGCTCGTTGGCCTGACGGTAGATGGTCAGCACGTGGCCGATGCTCTGTACCTTGACCGCGCCGGTTTCACGGACGATTGCATCCATAACCAGCTGTTTCATCTCACGATCTTCAGACGCAACCTTAACCTTGATCAGCTCGTGGTAGTTCAGGGCCAGATCGATCTCGGCCAGTACGCCTTCGGTCAGACCATGTTGACCCAGCAGGACAACGGGCTTCAGACTGTGGGCAAGGCCCTTGAGGTACTGTTTCTGTTTATTGTTGAGAATCATGGCAATTTCTTCATAAGTCAGGGTTGAAAGGGGCGTATTCTACCCCCACTTAGCCCTTAATACTAATAACCCTTGTGGTTTTTTAAAGTCGACAATCATGACCCAGAAAAAACGTTCCCCCAGCTCAAGCCGCTGGTTAAAAGAACATTTCGACGATCAATACGTCAAAAAAGCCCAGAAGTTGGGGCTGCGTTCCCGCGCTGTTTTCAAGATTGATGAGATCCAGGGCAAGGACAAATTGCTCCGTACCGGCATGACAGTGGTGGATCTGGGGGCGGCCCCGGGTGGCTGGTCCCAGTTTGCCGTTGAGCAGGTGGGTGACGATGGACGGGTCATCGCGTGTGATATTTTGCCGATGGATCCCATTGCCGGTGTCGATTTCCTGCAAGGGGACTTTCGGGAGGAAACTGTACTCGGCGCCTTGCTGGCCCGTGTCGGTCCGGACAAGGTGGACCTGGTCATGTCTGATATGGCGCCCAATATGAGTGGCACCCAACAGGTGGATCAGGCCCGCGCCATGTACCTGGTCGAGCTGGCGCTCGACATGTGCAACCAGGTATTGCGCAGTAATGGCAGCTTCGTGGTGAAGGTATTCCAGGGAGAGGGGTTTGATGCCTATCTCAATGAAATTCGTAAGCTTTTCTCTGCTGTCAAGATTCGTAAACCAGACTCGTCTCGTGCCCGTTCACGAGAAGTCTACATTGTGGCTACCGGTTTTAAACTGTAGTACCCTAACCTTCATCGTTAACTGTCAGTCTGCGAGGTCATTGATTTGAGTGACATGGCGAAAAACCTAATCCTGTGGCTGGTCATCGCCGTCGTGTTGATGTCGGTGTTCAATAGCTTCAGCCCCAGCGATACCACCAGTCGCCAGCTGGACTATTCCAGCTTCGTTAAAGAAGTGACCCAAGAGCAGATCCGTGAAGTGCGGATGGATGGCAAGGTCATTAATGGCGTCAAGCGCACTGGTGAACGCTTCACCACCATCATACCGGCGCCGGATCCCCAGCTGCTCAACGACATGCTCAATCACAATGTCAAAGTGATGGGCGAGAAGCCGGAAGAGCCGTCTTTGCTGACCTCTATCTTCATCTCCTGGTTCCCGATGCTGTTGCTGATCGGTGTCTGGGTCTTCTTCATGCGTCAGATGCAGGGCGGTGGTGGCAAGGGTGCCATGTCGTTCGGCAAGAGCAAGGCTCGCCTGATGAGTGAAGATCAGATCAAGACCACCTTTGCCGACGTCGCAGGCTGCGATGAGGCCAAGGAAGAGGTGAAAGAGCTGGTCGACTATCTGCGCGATCCGAGCAAGTTCCAGAAACTGGGTGGCAAGATCCCCACCGGCGTACTGCTGGTAGGCCCTCCCGGTACCGGTAAGACCCTGCTGGCCAAGGCCATTGCGGGCGAGGCCAAGGTGCCTTTCTTCACCATCTCGGGTTCCGACTTCGTCGAGATGTTCGTGGGTGTCGGTGCCTCCCGGGTGCGTGACATGTTCGAGCAGGCCAAGAAGTCTTCCCCCTGCATCATCTTCATCGATGAAATCGATGCGGTCGGTCGCCAGCGTGGCGCCGGTCTCGGCGGTGGTCACGATGAGCGTGAGCAGACCCTGAACCAGATGCTGGTCGAGATGGATGGTTTTGAAGGTAATGAAGGCGTCATCGTCATCGCCGCCACCAACCGTCCCGATGTTCTGGACCCTGCCTTGCTGCGTCCGGGCCGTTTCGACCGTCAGGTCGTGGTCGGTCTGCCGGATGTGCGCGGTCGCGAGCAGATCCTGAAGGTGCACATGCGCAAGGTGCCGTTGGCAGATGATGTCAATGCGGCCCTGATTGCCCGTGGTACTCCAGGTTTCTCCGGTGCTGATCTCGCCAACCTGGTCAACGAAGCCGCCCTCTTCTCCGCTCGTGAGAGCCGTCGTGTGGTTTCCATGACCGAATTCGAGAAGGCCAAGGACAAGATCATGATGGGTGCGGAACGTCGCTCCATGGTGATGAGAGACTCCGAGAAGGAGATGACGGCTTATCATGAGGCGGGTCACGCCATCATCGGCCGTCTGGTACCGGATCATGACCCTGTCTACAAGGTCTCCATCATACCGCGCGGTCGTGCGCTGGGTGTGACCATGTACCTGCCCGAGCAGGATCGCTGGAGCCACTCCAAGCAGCACCTGGAGTCCATGATCTCCAGCCTGTACGGCGGTCGTCTGGCGGAAGAGCTGATCTACGGTGCCGAGAAGGTATCGACCGGTGCATCCAACGATATCGAGCGTGCGACCGACATCGCCCGCAAGATGGTTACCCAGTGGGGCATGTCCGAGCGTCTCGGTCCCATGCTCTATGCGGAAGAAGATGGCGAAGTGTTCCTCGGTCGCAGCATGGCCAAGGCCAAGCACATGTCCGATGACACGGCGCGCGTCATCGACGCCGAGGTCAAGCAGGTCATCGATCGCAACTACGCTCGCTCCAAGCAGATCCTGCTGGACAACATGGACGTGTTGCACACCATGAAAGATGCGCTGATGAAGTACGAAACCATTGACGCCAAGCAGATCGACGATCTGATGGCGCGTCGCGAGGTGCGTGCTCCCAGCAACTGGCATGACGAGCACAGCGACACTCCGCAAGGCGGTGCCACTGTCGCGGCGGATGCCAAACCGGCAGTGACCGACGTGGAGCCGGTGGCGGATGTCGACATCGACAAGGCCAACGATCTCCCGGCCAAATAAATCGTGATGATGCAAACCCCGGGCTGGTCCCGGGGTTTTTCTTTATGTAAATGGAAGCGAAGATGCAGCTAACCAGCAAGGGGCTCAGCCTCTCCCTCGATCGTCCCCATGTGATGGGGATCCTCAATGTGACACCCGACTCCTTCTCCGATGGCGGCAATTTCAATCAGATTGATCGGGCCATGGCCCATGCTCGCCAGATGATCGCCGACGGGGCAACGCTCATCGACATCGGCGGCGAGTCGACGCGTCCGGGTGCCCCCGACGTGAGCGAGCAGGATGAGCTGGACAGGGTGATCCCCGTGGTCGAGCGGATGGTCGCCGAGCTGGATGTGATGATCTCCCTCGATACCTCCAAGGCTGCCGTGATGCGGGAAGGCTGCAAGGCGGGGGCCCATCTCATCAACGACGTGCGGGCCTTGCTCGAACCCGGCGCCCTGGCCGCCGCCGCAGAAGCTGACGTACCCGTGTGCCTGATGCACATGCAAGGCCAGCCGAGAACCATGCAGGCCGAGCCCCACTATGACGACCTGCTGGGGGAGGTGAGGGCCTTCTTCGACGAGCGTATCGCCGCCTGTCTGGCCGCCGGGATAGGGCGCCAGCAGTTGTTGCTGGATCCGGGCTACGGCTTTGGCAAGACGCTGGCACACAACTATCAGCTGCTGGCCTGGCAGGAGAAGTTGCTCGATTACCAGCTTCCGCTCTTGGTCGGTATGTCGCGAAAGTCTATGATAGGCAACCTGCTCGGCCGTTCGGTTGATGAACGGCTGGCCGGCAGTCTGGCCTGTGCGCTCATCGGGATGCAGCATGGCGCCCGTATCATCCGGGTGCACGATGTGCGAGAGACCATGGATGCCCTGCGCGCCGGCTGGATGGTAATGACGGGACAAGATTTCATATCCAAATAAAAAAACGAGAACAGACAATGGCAAGAAAGTATTTTGGCACCGATGGTGTCCGCGGCAAGGTTGGCGAATTCCCTATCACCCCTGATTTCGTGATGAAGCTGGGTTGGGCCGCAGGCAAGGTGCTCTCCAAGAAGGGCACCCGTAAAGTGCTGATCGGCAAGGATACCCGCATCTCCGGCTACATGCTGGAGTCCGCGTTGGAAGCGGGTCTCTCCGCCGCCGGTCTCAAGGCCATACTGATGGGCCCCATGCCTACCCCGGCCGTTGCCTATCTGACCCGCACCTTCCGTGCCGAGGCCGGCATCGTCATCAGCGCCTCCCACAACCCTTACTATGACAACGGCATCAAGTTCTTCTCAGCCGATGGCACCAAGCTGCCTGACGAGGTCGAGATGGCCATCGAGGCCGAGCTGGATCACGAGATCAAGTGCGTCGAGTCTGCCGATTTGGGCAAAGCTGTGCGCATCGAGGATGCGGCGGGTCGCTATATCGAGTTCTGCAAGAGCACTTTCCCCTCCCATCTGAGCCTGGAAGGGCTGAAGATGGTGGTCGACTGCGGCAATGGCGCTACCTATCACATAGCCCCCTCCGTGTTCCGCGAACTGGGCGCCGAGGTAATAGCCATCGGCTGCAGCCCGGATGGCCTCAACATCAACGACGGTGTCGGCTCGACCGCTCCCGACGCGCTGGCGGCCAAGGTGCTGGAGTGCAAGGCGGATCTGGGCGTGGCCTTCGACGGTGACGGCGATCGCCTGGTGATGGTGGACCACACGGGTTACATCATTGACGGTGACGAGATCCTCTACATCATCGCCCGCGATGCGCTGCGCAACGGCCGCCTCAAGGGCGGTGTGGTTGGTACCCTGATGGCCAACATGGGCCTGGAGCTGGCGCTGCAGACTCTGGGCATCCCGTTCGCCCGTGCCAAGGTGGGTGACCGCTACGTGCTGGAGATGATGAACGAGAAGGGCTGGCGTATCGGGGGTGAAAACTCCGGTCACATCATCTGCCTGGATCAGACCACCACAGGGGACGGTATCGTCGCTGCCCTGCAGGTGCTGATGGCCATCTGCACCGCCGAGATGCCGCTGGCCAAGCTGCGTTCCGGCATGAGCAAGTTCCCGCAGGTGCTGGTGAACGTCCGTTTTGCCGAGGGCAAGGATCCGCTGGCGGCTGATGCCGTCAACCAGGAAGTGGCCAAGGTGGAACAGGAGCTGGCTGGCCGTGGCCGCGTCCTGCTGCGCAAATCCGGCACCGAACCCCTGATCCGGGTCATGGTGGAAGGTGAGCATGAGCAGCAGGTGCGTGATATGGCACAACGCATCGCTCAACAGGTCGAATCGGCGTTTTAATGAACAAAAGGGGCGGCTTTTTAGCCGCCCTGGTTGTATCTTGTTCAAACGATTCGAAAATTCAAAAATAGCGCTTGTCAGCTGACAATCCTCTGGATATTATCAGCCCCGCTTTCGCAAGGGAGTTGCCGATGGGACATCGCAAGCCGTTTGTAGCCGCCAACTGGAAGTTACACGGTAGTAGGTCGCAGTTAGAGCAGTTTACTGGCCAGTGCCTGCAAGGCATGGATGAGCGAGTAGATGTGGTCTTGTGTCCATCCCATGTGCATCTCGACTTCACGGCCGCTCTGCTCAACGAGCAGAAGGTGATGAAGTTGGGGGCTCAGAATGTGAGTCAGCACCAGGCTGGCGCTTACACGGGTGAAGTCTCGTGTCAGATGCTGGTTGAGGCAGGGTGTCGTTACGTACTGGTAGGGCACTCCGAGCGCAGGCGTCTCTTTGGTGAGACCAGCTTTATCGTCGCAGAGAAGTTTGCGGCAGCCAGAGCGGCAGGCTTGATCCCCATCCTCTGTTTGGGTGAGTCGGGCGCGGCGAGGCAGGCGAGAAGAACCTTCGAGGTGATCGCCGAAGAGCTGGACATCGTCATAGAGAAAAATGGCGCGATGGCTTTCGATAATGCTATCATCGCCTACGAGCCGATTTGGGCTGTAGGTACAGGTAAATGCGCCACACCCGAGCAGGCACAAGAGGTTCATTCCTTTATACGTGGTCGCTTGGCGGAGGATACTCCGGTAATAGGTGAGAAAGTTAGAATCATCTATGGTGGGAGCGTGACACCGACCAATGCGAGAGATTTGTTTGCCCAGCCCGACATTGATGGCGGCCTGATTGGTGGAGCGAGTCTCGATGACAAGACGTTTTTAGGAATTGTTGAAGCGGCAAAGGGTGCAAGTTAAATGTACGAAATTCTTTTAGTCGTTTATCTGCTGGTTTCACTGGCTCTGATTGGTCTGGTGATGATTCAGCAAGGTAAAGGGGCTGACATGGGCGCCTCCTTCGGCGCAGGGGCATCGAATACCGTATTCGGCTCCGGTGGTTCAGGCAGTTTCCTGACCCGAACAACAGCAATTTTGGCTACTCTGTTCTTTCTGATTAGCTTGGTGCTCGGCTCTATGTCCAGCAACAAGGTAAAACAGGGTAGTGAATGGGAAAATTTGCAACAAACCCAACAGGTTGAGCAGACCAAAGCGCCAGTAAAGAAAGACACTGACGTTCCCGAATAAGTGAGTTTTGCCGTGGTGGTGGAATTGGTAGACACGCTATCTTGAGGGGGTAGTGCTCTAGGGTGTGCGGGTTCGAGTCCCGCCCACGGCACCAATTAAGTAGTGAGCTCGGGCAACCGGGTATATTATAGCCAGTCAGTCTTGTGTGAAGAGAATGAACTGGCTATAATCTCGCACGATTTCGGACGCGGGGTGGAGCAGCATGGTAGCTCGTCGGGCTCATAACCCGAAGGTCGTCGGTTCAAATCCGGCCCCCGCAACCAAATTTCACGCATTTCCTACGCTCAGGAAGGCGGTCGCTGCGAGGCGACAATCAGGGTAAAGCGCCAAGCCCCGATTTGACATCGGGGCTTTTTGTTATGTGCGATTTACTCTGAATCGATCTCTATCTGGGCTTTATGCCCTTTTTTTGTTTTTCGGAGGGTGACTTTGGCTACGTTGGAACAACGTTTGACCGATCTGCTCGAGGCTCCGGTCGTTGCCTTGGGTTTTGAACTTTGGGGTATTGAGTTTATCCGCGCGGGTAACCACTCCACTTTGCGTGTCTTTATCGACGGCGAGAATGGTGTGACTGTCGAGAACTGTGCTGAAGTCAGCCATCAGGTTGGCGCCATCATGGATGTCGAGGATCCCATCACAGAAGAATACTTCCTGGAAGTATCCTCCCCTGGTCTGGATCGTCCGCTGTTCAAGGTTGCCCAGTTCGAAAAATACGTTGGCCAAGAGGCGGCGGTGCAGCTGCGGATGGCAACAAATAACCGCCGCAAGTTCAAAGGCGTAATCAAAGCTGTGCAAGGCGACATGATCACCCTGACAGTAGATGGTAAGGACGACGTGTTGGCTTTCACCAATATCCAAAAAGCGAACATAGTGCCGAACTTTGGTTAACGAGGCTATCGGATATGAATAAAGAGATTTTGCTGGTCGTTGACGCAGTATCCAACGAGAAAGCTGTGCCCCGCGAGAAAATTTTCCAGGCTCTGGAGACCGCGCTGGCGACTGCGACCAAGAAAAAATATGAAGGCGAGATTGAAGTTCGGGTCGAAATCGATCGCAAGACCGGTGACTACGATACCTATCGTCGCTGGGTTGTGGTGGCCGATCAGGCTGCAATGGAGAACCCGTACGGTGAAATCACCCTCGAAGCCGCTCAGATCGAGCAGCCCGAGATCCAGCTCGGTGACTATGTAGAAGATCAG
Organism: Aeromonas sp. A04; assembly: GCF_047780465.1. NCBI lineage: Bacteria > Pseudomonadati > Pseudomonadota > Gammaproteobacteria > Aeromonadales > Aeromonadaceae > Aeromonas > Aeromonas sp. A04. Next base: position 75,688 of record NZ_JBLNHP010000002.1, read on the forward strand.
ATCGACTCTGTGACCTTCGACCGTATCACCACCCAGACCGCCAAACAGGTTATCGTGCAGAAAGTGCGCGAAGCCGAGCGTTCCCAAGTCGTTGACCAGTTCAAGGACAAGGAAGGCACCATCATCAGCGGTGTGGTCAAGAAGAGCAACCGTGACAACGTGATCCTGGATCTGGGCAGCAATGCCGAGGCCGTGATCTTCCGTGACGACATGCTGCCGCGCGAGACTTTCCGTCCGGGCGATCGCATCCGTGGCCTGCTCTACGCCGTGCGTCCCGAAGCCCGTGGTTCCCAGCTGTTCGTCAGCCGTTCCAGCCCGGACTTCCTGAAAGAGCTGTTCCGCATCGAAGTACCGGAAATCGGTGAAGAGATGATCGAAATCATGGGCGCCGCCCGTGACCCGGGCTCCCGCGCCAAGATAGCGGTGAAGACCAACGATCGTCGTATCGACCCGATCGGTGCCTGTATCGGCATGCGCGGTGCCCGTGTGCAAGCCGTCTCCGCCGAGCTGAGCGGTGAGCGTGCCGACATCGTCTTGTACGATGACAACCCCGCCCAGTACGTGATCAATGCCATGGCGCCCGCCGATGTGGCCTCCATCATAGTGGATGAAGACAACCACACCATGGATATCGCCGTGGAAGCCGCCAACCTGGCCCAGGCCATTGGTCGCAACGGTCAGAACGTGCGTCTGGCATCCCAGCTGACCGGTTGGGAGCTGAACGTCATGACCGTTGAGGACATGCGTGCCAAGCACCAGGCCGAGAACGACCGCATCCTGACCCTGTTCACCAGCACCCTCGACATCGACGATGATTTCGCCGGTCTGCTGATGGAAGAAGGCTTCTCTACCCTGGAAGAGATCGCCTTCGTACCGGTCAACGAGCTGCTGGCCATCGATGGCCTGGACGAAGACATGGTTGAAGAGCTGCGCCAGCGCGCCAAGAATGCGCTGACCACCAAGGCTCTGGCCAAAGAAGAATCCTTTGAAGGTGTAGAACCTTCCGAAGATCTGCTCAATCTGAACGGCCTTGGCCGTGACATGGCGTATGCCCTGGCCGCTCGCGGTATCGGCACCCTGGAAGATTTGGCAGAGCAAGGCATCGATGACCTTGCTGATATTGAAGGGCTGACGGCAGAGAAAGCCGGTGAGCTGATTATGGCTGCTCGTAATATCTGTTGGTTCGGAGAAGAGCAGTCTGAGTAAGATCAAACGGAGGAAAATGAATGGCAGAAGTATCAGTCAAACAACTTGCCACTGACATCGACACACCGGTTGATCGTCTTCTCCAGCAGTTTGTCGATGCCGGTATCAGCAAGAGCAAGGCCGACGACATGGTTAGCGAGTCTGAGAAACAGACTCTGCTGACCCATCTGAAGAAACAGCATGGAGGTGACGAGGTCGCCGCACCTGCCCGCATGACCTTGCAGCGCAAGACCAAGAGCACCATCAGTGTTCAGGGGACTGGCGGCAAGAACAAGGAAGTGCAGGTTGAAGTGCGTAAATCTCGCACCTACGTAAGACGCTCGGCGCTGGAAGATGAACAGCGCCAGGCGGAAGCCGAGGAAACAGCGCGTTTGGAAGCAGAAGAAAAAGCTCGTAGCGAGGCCGAAAACAAGGTTCGTCTCGATGCTGAAGAGAAGGCTCGCCGTGAGGCTGAGCAGGCTCGTCGTGAAGCTGAGGAAAAGGCGCGGATCGAGGCACAACAAAAGGCTCGACAGGCTCCACAGCCCGCCAAAGCAGCCAGTAGCACAGCTCAGCAAGAGGCAGAAAAGATGGCCAAGCGCGAAGCAGAAGAACTGAAGCGCCAACAGGATCAAACCGCTTTGCAAAAAGCAGAAGAACTCGCCGCGAAGAAAGCCGAAGAGGCTCGCGTCATGGCGGAACAAAACGGCCCTCGCTGGGCTGAAGAAGAAGCTGCTCGCGCCAAAGAGAGCAGTGACTATCATCTGACCACCAACAAGCATGCGCAAGCCGCAGAAGACGAGTTGGACCGGAAGGAAGAGACCAGCCGTCGTACCGCCGCCGCCGCCGTCAAGGCGCCGAAAAAGGCCGGTCGTCGTGAAGATGATCGCGACTCCCGCAACCCGCGTGCCCGTAAAGGCAAGCGCGGCAAGGTGGCCATGCCCAATGCCATGAAGCACGGCTTCAACAAGCCTGCGGCCGTGGTTAACCGTGACGTCGTCATCGGCGAAACCATCACTGTGGCCGAACTGGCCAACAAGATGGCCGTCAAGGGCGTAGAAGTCATCAAGGCGATGATGAAGATGGGCGCCATGGCGACCATCAACCAGGTGATCGATCAGGAGACAGCTCAGCTGGTCGCCGAAGAGATGGGTCACAAGGTTGTGCTGCGTCGTGAGAACGAGCTGGAAGAGGCGGTACTGTCCGATCGTGACGAGACCTCCGAAGCCAAGCCGCGCGCACCTGTCGTGACCATCATGGGTCACGTCGACCACGGCAAGACCTCGCTGCTGGATTACATCCGTAAAGCCAAGGTCGCTGCTGGCGAAGCCGGTGGCATCACCCAGCATATCGGTGCTTACCACGTCGAAACCGACAGTGGCATGATCACCTTCCTGGATACCCCGGGTCACGCGGCCTTTACCTCCATGCGTGCTCGTGGTGCCAAGTCGACCGATATCGTCGTTCTGGTTGTTGCTGCCGATGACGGCGTCATGCCGCAGACCATCGAAGCCATCCAGCACGCCAAGGCGGCAGAAGTGCCCATCGTGGTTGCGGTCAACAAGATCGACAAGCCCGAAGCGGATCCGGATCGCGTCAAGACCGAGCTGGCCCGTTACAACGTCATGTCCGAAGACTGGGGTGGCGACAGCCAGTTCGTTCACGTCTCCGCCAAGTCTGGCGAAGGCATAGACGACCTGCTGGAAGCCATCCTGATCCAGTCCGAAGTACTGGAATTGAAAGCGGTTGTCGATGGCATGGCCAGCGGCGTCGTGATCGAATCCTTCCTGGACAAGGGTCGTGGTCCGGTTGCCACAGTGCTGGTACAAGAAGGTACTCTGCGCCAGGGCGACATCGTACTGTGTGGTCTGGAATACGGTCGTATCCGTGCCATGCGTGACGAGCTGGGTCGTGAAATCAAGGAAGCGGGTCCGTCCCTGCCGGTGGAAATCCTGGGTTTGTCCGGGGTGCCGTCTGCCGGTGATGAAGCCACCGTTGTACGTGACGAGAAGAAGGCCCGTGAAGTGGCACTCTATCGTCAGGGCAAGTTCCGCGACGTCAAGCTGGCTCGCCAGCAGAAGGCCAAGCTGGAAAACATGTTCGCCAACATGACCGAGGGCGAAGTGTCCGAAGTGAACGTGGTGATCAAGGCCGACGTACAGGGTTCGGTGCAAGCGATTTGCGATGCGCTGGTCCAGCTCTCTACCGACGAAGTCAAGGTCAAGATCGTGGGCTCGGGTGTCGGTGGCATCACCGAAACCGACGCCACTCTGGCAGCGGCTTCCAGCGCCATCCTGGTGGGCTTCAACGTCCGTGCCGACGCCTCTGCTCGCAAGGTCATCGAGTCCGAGAGCCTGGATCTGCGTTACTACTCCGTCATCTATGATTTGATCGACGAAGTGAAGCAGGCCATGAGCGGCAAGCTGGCTCCTGAGTATCGTCAGGAGATCATCGGTCTGGCTGAAGTGCGTAGCGTCTTCAAGTCACCCAAGTTCGGCGCCGTTGCCGGCTGTATGGTTACCGAAGGTGTGGTCAAGCGTTCCAACCGTATCCGTGTTCTGCGTGACAACGTGGTTATCTATGAAGGCGAGCTGGAATCCCTGCGCCGCTTCAAGGATGACGTCAACGAAGTCCGCAACGGTTACGAATGTGGTATCGCGGTCAAGAACTACAACGACGTACGCGAAGGCGACCAGATCGAAGTTTACGAGACCATTGAAATTCAACGGACTCTGTAAGCCGAGAGTTAGACAAAATAGGGGGCCGCGGCCCCCTTTTATCGCAGGATAGAATATGGCCAGAGAATTCAGCCGGACCAACAGGGTCGGCCAGCAGATCCAGCGTGAAATCGCGCTGATCTTGCAGCGTGAGGTCAAGGACCCGCGCATCGGCATGGTAACCGTCTCGGACGTGGAAGTGTCCAAGGACCTCAACTATGCCAAGGTTTATGTCACCTTCTTGCAGCTGGATATCGATGCCGAGCGCATCGCGGAAGGGCTCAAGGGCCTGACCGAAGCGGCCGGCTACATCCGCAGCCTGCTCGGCAGTGCCATGCGCCTGCGGGTGGTGCCCGAGCTGCGCTTCTACTACGACCAGACCCTGGTCGAGGGGATGCGCATCTCCAACCTGGTGTCCAACACAGTGCGTGACGACAAGCGTCGCATGGCCGAAGCCGGCCGTGAAGAAGACGAAGCCGCACCGGATGATACAGAGGATAAAGCCTGAGATGTCTCGTAGACGCCGTTTCAAGGGTCGTGACGTACACGGCATCCTGCTGCTGGACAAGCCGACCGGTCTGACCTCCAACGATGTGTTGCAGAAGGTCAAGCGTATCTACAACGCCGCCAAGGCCGGTCACACCGGTGCTCTGGATCCGCTGGCGACCGGCATGCTGCCGATCTGTCTCGGCGAGGCCACCAAGTTCTCCCAGTATTTGCTGGAAGCGGACAAGCGCTATGAGGTGACCGCCAAGCTGGGCGAGCGCACCAACACCAGCGACTCCGACGGCGAGGTGGTTTCCACCCGGCCGGTGAACGTGGCCGTGGGCACCCTGATCGAGTCGCTGGACCAGTTCCGCGGCCCCATCATGCAGGTGCCGTCCATGTACTCCGCCCTCAAGCACAACGGTCGCCCGCTCTACGAATATGCCCGTGAAGGCATAGAGATAGAGCGCGAAGCCCGCCCCATCACTGTGTTCGAGCTCAAGCTCATCAGCTTTGAAGGGGATGAGGTCAAGCTGGAGGTGCACTGCAGCAAGGGCACCTACATTCGCTCCCTGGTGGACGATCTGGGAGAAGTGCTGGGTTGTGGCGCTCACGTCACCCAGCTGCGCCGCACCCAGGTGGCCAGCTATCCCTATGAGCGGATGCTGACCCTGGAACAGCTCGAGTGCATCTTCGAACAGGCCAAGGCTGAAAGCATCCCGCCACGGGAGCAGCTCGACCCCTTGTTGCTGCCGATGGATACCGCCGTGGCTGCGCTGCCCGAGGTGAACATGCTGGCGGCAGTCGCCGCCTATGTGAACCAGGGTCAGGCCGTGCAGGTAGCTAGCGCGCCGCAAAGCGGCCAGGTCCGCATGACGGTCGGCCCTGAGCGTGAGTTCATCGGGGTGGGCGAGATCGACGACGAAGGGCGGGTTGCCCCCAAGCGTCTGGTGCGCTACCACGACGATCACGACGAGGAGTGATCCTCCGGCGGTATCAGGGCGTCTTTCCCGTTGCGAAAAGTGACGGGGACGATTATGATACCGCCCTCATTTCACGGCTGAATTAGAGATTGGCTGTGAACCTTTAAACACTCTACTTGGAGTAATACCATGTCTCTAAATGCTGAGATCAAAGCTTCCATCGTTGCTGACAACGCTCGTTGCGCCAACGACACTGGCTCCCCCGAAGTGCAGGTTGCCCTGCTGACTGCCCAGATCAACCATCTGCAAGGTCACTTCAAAGAGCACGCTAAAGATCACCACGGTCGTCGTGGTCTGCTGCGCATGGTTTCCCAGCGTCGCAAGCTGCTGGACTACCTGAAGCGTAAAGATGTTCAGCGTTATGCTGCTCTGATCGCCAAGCTGGGTCTGCGTCGTTAATCGACCATCAGATTTCGCGAAAAAGGGGAACCTCAGGGTTCCCCTTTTTTATTGCGCGTCAGGCTGTTGCCGGCTTCACAGAATTTGTGTCACTGCTTACCTTTTGGTTCGAATCAAGTATACTTGCACGCGAATTTAAAGAGCCAAATTGTAAAAAGGAAATTCACGTGAATCCTATTGTAAAGTCATTCCAGTACGGTCAACACACCGTCACTCTGGAAACCGGTGTGATGGCCCGTCAAGCCACTGCGGCCGTAATGGTCAGCATGGACGATACCTGCGTATTTGTGACCGTAGTAGGCAAGAAAGAGGCCGATCACGGTCGCGATTTCTTCCCGCTGACCGTCAACTACCAGGAGCGTACCTATGCTGCTGGTCGTATCCCGGGTGGTTTCTTCCGTCGTGAAGGCCGTCCGAGCGAAGGCGAAACCCTCACCTCCCGCCTGATCGACCGTCCTATTCGTCCGCTGTTCCCGGAAGGCTTCCTCAATGAGGTTCAGGTGGTTGCCACCGTCATGTCCGTGAACCCGCTGGTTTCCCCGGACATAGTTGCCATGATCGGTGCCTCTGCTGCACTGGCCATCTCCGGCATCCCGTTCGGTGGCCCGATTGCCGCGGCTCGCGTGGGTTACATGAACGGTCAGTACGTGCTGAACCCGACTACAGCCGAACTGCCCCAGAGCGATCTGGACCTGGTAGTTGCCGGTACCGCCAACGCGGTACTGATGGTCGAATCCGAAGCGGCCATCCTGTCTGAAGAGACCATGCTGGGCGCCGTTGTTTATGGCCACGAGCAGATGCAAGTCGTGATCAACGCCATCAACGAATTCGCCGCCGAGGTGGGTACCCAGCCGTGGGATTGGACCCCGCCTGCGACCAACGAAGCGCTGAAAGCCAAGGTTGCCGAGCTGGCCACCGCCGAGCTGGGTGAAGCTTACCGCATCACCGAGAAGGCCGTGCGTTACGCCGCCATCGGTGCCATCAAGTCCCGTGTGGTTGAGCAAGTGATCGCCTCCGGTGTGGAAGAAGATGCCAAGAAGATCGGCGAAGAGTTCCACAGCCTGGAAAGCCGCATCGTCCGTGGCCGTGTGGTCCGTGGCGAGCCGCGCATCGATGGTCGCGATCCGGAAATGATCCGCGCCCTGTCCGTCGGCACCGGCATCCTGCCGCGCGCTCACGGCTCCGCCCTGTTCACCCGTGGTGAGACTCAGGCTATCGTGGTTGCGACCCTGGGTACCGAGCGTGACGCCCAGAACATCGACGAGCTGGCTGGCCACCGTGCTGACCGCTTCATGCTGCACTACAACTTCCCGCCGTACTGCGTCGGTGAGACCGGCATGATGGGTAGCCCGAAGCGTCGTGAAATCGGTCACGGTCGTCTGGCCAAGCGCGGCGTTGCTGCCGTGATGCCGAGCGCCGCCGAGTTCCCGTACGTGGTGCGCGTGGTGTCTGAAATCACCGAATCCAACGGTTCCTCCTCCATGGCCTCCGTCTGTGGTTCCTCCCTGGCGCTGATGGACGCGGGTGTGCCGATCAAGGCCTCCGTTGCCGGTATCGCCATGGGTCTGGTGAAGGAAGAAGAAGGTTTCGTCGTGCTGTCCGACATCCTGGGTGACGAAGATCACCTGGGCGACATGGACTTCAAGGTGGCCGGTACTACTCAAGGTATCACAGCGCTGCAGATGGACATCAAGATCGAAGGTATCACCAAAGAGATCATGGAGATTGCCCTCAAGCAAGCCCGTGGTGCTCGCCTGCACATCCTGAAAGTGATGGACGAAGCCATCCAGGCGCCGCGTAGCGAAATCTCCGACTTCGCCCCGCGCATCCACACCATCAAGATCAATCCTGAGAAGATCAAGGACGTGATCGGCAAGGGTGGTTCCGTGATCCGCGCGCTGACCGAAGAGACTGGCACCAACATAGAGCTGGATGATGACGGTACCGTCCGCATCTCCGCCGTTGCCAACGAAGCCGCCATGGAAGCCATTCGTCGCATCGAGGCCATCACCGCCGAGATCGAAGTGAACCGCATCTATGAAGGCAAGGTTGTGCGTCTGGCCGACTTCGGCGCCTTCGTCAATATCCTGCCGGGTAAAGACGGTCTGGTACACATCTCCCAGATCACCGATGCCCGCGTGCAGAACGTGGCCGACTTCCTGAAGATCGGTGATGTTGTGAAGGTGAAGGTACTGGAAGTGGACCGTCAAGGCCGCGTGCGTCTCTCCATCAAGGAAGCGAATGCACCGACCGAAGCCGCCGCACCGGTTGCTGACGTGGCTGTTGCCGAAGAGCCGACTGCCGAATAAGGCTGCCGTGCCGTTGAAAAGCCGACCTCAGGGTCGGCTTTTTTGTGCCTGCTCGGCGGCGATGTTGTTTCTTATGAAGCCCTCTGTTACAACAATGGGCTCCCCGCGCGACGGGCAACAAGGAGCAGTATGATGTCGTTGGCCCTCCTCAGGCAGTTTCCTCCGCTGGTCTGGACCGTGATCCTGGGTACCTTCATGGTGCGCACCAGCTATTACATGGTCTGGCCTTTTCTCTCCATCTTGCTCTATCGGGAGTATGCCCTCTCGGCCACCAGCATAGGGGCCATGCTGGGAGCGAGTGCGGCGCTCTCCACCCTGATCAGCTTCTATGGCGGCTGGTTGTCGGACCGGCTGGGGCGGCGCAACATCTTGCTGGCCGGCTGCCTGGTGGCGCTGCTCTGTTACGGCCTGCTCGGCTTCTCCCACTCAGTGCTCTGGCTCGGGGTCGGGGTGATCGGCAGCGGTCTCTCCTCCGGTCTCATAGATGCACCGGGCAAGGCGCTGATGGCCGACAGTCTCGCTTCGGCCAAGGCGCGCGAGCTGGCGCTGCATATGCGCTACTTCCTGCTCAACCTGGGGGCGGCGACAGGGCCCCTGCTCGGGGTGACCCTGGGCATCAGCGCCCAGCAGCAGACCTTCCTGCTGCTCTCCGGCAGCTATCTGTTGCTGGGGGCCGCCTTCGTCTGGGGCTTTCGCAGGCTGAATGAGGAAGAGCGGCGCGGTGGCGGCCTGGGTCTGCGGGCCGCCATCAAGGTGCTGTGGCTGGATCGGGGCTTTCTGCTGCTGGTAATGGCGAACCTGCTGATGGTGCTGGTCTACTCCCAGTTTCACTCACCCCTGGTGCAGTACCTGACCCGGGCCGAGACCCCGGAGGTGGCGCGGCTGGTCGCCATTCTGGTGACGATCAACGCGCTGACCGTGGTCTTGCTGCAATTCCCGCTGCTGCACCTGCTCGCCCGCTGGCCCGGCAAGGTGCGGCTGCAGCTTGGCATCATGCTGTTTCTGGGGGCTCAGGTGCTGTTTGCGCTGGGGGATCCCGCGCAGTGGTCGCACTGGATCGGGGCCGTGCTGCTGCTGAGCGTGGGGGAGACCATACTGTTCCCGCTGCTCAACGTGCTGATCGATCAGATGTCGCCCCCTCATCTGAAGGGGAGCTATTTCGGGGCCGGGGCGCTGGCCGGGCTGGGCGGTGCCATAGGGGCCGTGCTGGGGGGCTGGATCCTGGAACTGTGGGGCGGGCCGTCACTCTACATATTGATGGCGCTGTGCTGCATCTTGACCTTTCTGCTGTACGAGTGGGGGGCGCGGATCCCGCGCCCCGAGGTGGTGAAAGCCTGTTCCCGCGAGGGTTAGTGGGTCTCCTTCAGGTTGACCTGCTTCATCGCCTTCTTGGCGGCATACATGCGCTCGTCGGCCAGCCGGATCAGGCTGTTGCCCTCGTCGAACTGGATGGGGCCCGTTTGCACCATGCCGATGCTGAGGGTCACGTCCCCTAGCTGCTCTGCCAGGGTGTGGGTCAGCCGTTGCAGATAGACGTCCCTGGCCTGATCCTCGTTGCAGTTGGGCAGGATCAGGCAGAACTCATCCCCGCCGTAGCGAAAGCAGCAATCCTCCGCCCGCGACACCTTGCGAATGCAGGCGCCGACGATGCGCAGTATCTCATCTCCCCGCTGGTGTCCCTGGGTGTCGTTGATCTGCTTGAAGTCGTCGATGTCGAGGTAGGCGATGACCACGGGCTCGGCGCGGCGCTGGCAGGTACGCAGGGTGCGGGTCAGGTTCTCCTGCAGGTGACGCACGCTGAGCAGGCCGGTGAGGGAGTCGGTCCGGCTCATCTCCTCCAGCTGCTGGGTGCGCTCGCGCACCTTCTCCTCCAGCGTCTTGGCGTAGATCTCCGACTTCTCCTTGGATGACTCTATCTCCGAGACCAGGCTGCGGATATAGGTCTCGAACACCAGAGTGATGTCGAACAGGAAGAGCTTGTCGAGGGCGGTCAGCATGGTCATGCGATTCTGCTCATGCTCTATCTGGGTGAAGATATCCTCGATGAGCAGCCCCTTGAGGGTGTTGATGGCGGCCAGATAGAGTTTGGGTTCCACCCCGATCCGCTTGTGCACCAGCCCGATCCGCAACCGGTTGTTGACGTACTCCAGATCATACTGGCCGCTGAACAGGTCGAGGATGTAACGGCGCTGGGCCGCCCGCAGCCGGGTGAGCGTATCGGCATCGCCGATCAGCAGGGCAATCTCGGTGATCCCGGTCTGCAGCGTATAGAACTTGTCGACCAGCGCATCTATGTGGGGCTCTATCTTGATGCGATAACTGGCGAGCAGAGTGAAATCGTCCTCGCCCAGCAGCAACAGCTCCTTGCGATGGGCTATTTCGAACTCTGTGATCCGCATCTGTTCCAGCAGAGTCTGTTCGGTTGGATTCATGGCTGTTCCCTGAACGAAAATGACGACGCGCACTTTGTTATCTAACTGACAGTGTAGACATTAACGGCAGGGGACAGGTTTTCAAATGGCGCAGGTTTGTTGCAGGTCAACGGCTGCGCCCATCGCTCTATCTACTAGAAGGTCAGCACCTTGTCGGCCGCCAGGGTCCACTGGGCCAGCAGCGGCAGGGTACCGATCTCGATCCCCTCGATGAGCGGCAGGGCCGTGATGCCGCGGGCATCGGTACAGGTCTTGCACAGGCGGATGATGGTGCCATGGGCCAGCAGGATCTCCAGCATCTGGCGCAGGTTGTACCCCTCGGCCGGGGCTTGCCCTGCCAGCGCGGCGCCGACCGCATCGGACATCAGGAACAGTTGCAGGCTGGCACCGCCCTGTTCGCCCAGGGCAATGGCCAGCCGCAGGGCGTTGAACAGGGATTCGCTACCGTAGGGTGCGCCGTTGGCGATGATGACAATACGTTGATTCATAAAAGACTCCATTCTGAAAGCCGCTATTGTAGACTCGTCGGGGCCGCGCTGGCGTGATGTTGCACAAACTCTGTCGTACCGGTTGGCACACGGCTTGACCCGTCCGGCCGAGTGAGGTCTGATAGGCGGCCATCAAACATGACAGAGGAGTGAGGTCGTTATGTGGAAGGTTATCGGAATGAGTATGCTGCTGTTGGCCGGTCAGGCTTATGGCAGCCAGGAGGTGGGCTGCAAGGCACGGCAACAGGCGGTGGCGGATCAGCTGGTCTTCGCCAAGGCGCACAACAACGCGGATCAGGTGGCCGGGTTGGAGCGGGCACTGCGCAATATCGAGGCTCACTGCACCGATGCGGGCCTGTTCAAGGAGCAACAGCAACGGGTGGCCGAACTGAAAACGCAGGTGAACGAGCGGCTGATCGAGCTGCAAAATGCGCGGGTGTCGGGCAAGCCTGACAAGATCGCCAAGAAGCAGGCCAAGCTGGAAGAGGCCCAGACCAAGTTGCTGGCAGCCCAGAACGAGCTGGATGCGCTGAGCAAGCTGATCACCCACTGATCGCCGCATTGCAGCGTGAAAAAGCCGGGCATGCCCGGCTTTTTGCTGTTCAGTGATCCCTCCTATCATGCTCCCCGTCGACCGACCATGTTGGCCGGCACCACCCAGGCATCGAACTGCTGCGCCGTGAGATGGCCTGAGGCGATGGCCGCTTCTCGCAGGCTGAGCCCCTCATGATGTGCCCGCTTGGCTATCTCGGCCGCCTTGTCGTAGCCAATGTGGGGGTTGAGCGCCGTGACCAGCATCAGGGAGCGGGCCAGCAGATCATCGATGCGCGCCCGGTTCGGTGTGATGCCGATGGCGCAGTGATCGTGGAAGCTCTGCATGCCGTCGGCCAGCAGCCGCACGCTCTGCAAAAAGTTGTGGGCTATGAGCGGGCGGAACACGTTCAGCTCGAAGTTGCCGCTGGCGCCGCCTATGTTGATGGCCACGTCGTTGCCCATCACCTGGGCGCACAGCATGGTCAGCGCCTCGCACTGGGTCGGATTGACCTTGCCGGGCATGATGGAGGAACCTGGCTCATTTTCCGGGATCAGCAGCTCTCCCAGCCCGCTGCGGGGGCCGCTGGCCAGCCAGCGCACGTCGTTGGCGATCTTCATGAGCGATGCGGCCAGCGTCTTGAGGGCGCCGTGGGCATGCACCAGTGCATCGCTCGCCGCCAGCGCCTCGAACTTGTTGGGGGCGCTCACCAGCGGCAGGCCCGTCTGCTCCGCCAGGGTGGCCGCCACCTCGTCGGCAAAGCCGGGTGGCGTGTTCAGGCCTGTGCCGACGGCCGTGCCTCCCAGCGCCAGCTCGCACAGGTGGGGCAGGGCGGCCCGAATGTGGCGCTCCGCCTGTTCCAGCTGGGCGACCCAGCCGGAGAATTCCTGCCCCAGAGTGAGCGGGGTGGCGTCCTGCAAGTGGGTGCGGCCAATCTTGACGATGTCGTCGAAGGCGTGCGCCTTGCGCGCAAGGGTTGCACTCAGGGTGATCAGGGCGGGCAGCAGTTGCAGCGTGATGGCGCTGACGGCCGCCAGGTTCATGGCGCTCGGGAAGACGTCATTGCTCGACTGGCTCTTGTTCACCTCGTCGTTGGGGTGCACCAGGCGCGCTTCGCCGCGCGGGCCGCCGAGCAGCTCGCTGGCCCGGTTGGCCAGCACCTCGTTGACGTTCATGTTGGTCTGGGTGCCCGAGCCTGTCTGCCAGACCCTGAGTGGAAACTCCTCCCCGTGCTGGCCACAGAGGACCTCATCGGCGGCGCTCATGATGGCCTGGGCAGTGCGAGCGGGCAGCAGTCCCTTGGCGTGATTGACCCGGGCACAGGCAGACTTGATGCGCGCCAGGGCGTGGATCAGCTCCATGGGCTGACGCTCCCCCGAGATGTCGAAATGGTGCAGGGAGCGTTGGGTCTGGGCCCCCCACAGCCGCTCGGCCGGAACGGCTATCTCCCCGAAGCTGTCGTGTTCTATCCGTGTCGTCATTGCATCCTCCCGCCGAAAAGAAAAGGGGCGAGGGAATATCCCTTGCCCCTCACAGCATGGCAAACCACAGGCCAGGTCGCTCAGAATGGCGCCTCACGTTGTGGCGTGCCCTCTTGCATCATGGTTCAGCCGTGGGGGCGAAACGGTGTCAGCGCCGCCAGCGGGCTGGCATCCATGTACTCCTGAATCGCCTCGCCGTGCTTGAAGATCTTGAAGCCCTCGCCGCGGGCGCTCCAGTATTCGAGGGTGTCGCCGCTGATTTGCAGCAGGCTGGCCTCGCGCAGGGCCACCACATGTTCGCTCGGGTTGATGGCGCAGAACTCCGCCAGACGCTCGTCGCGGGTCTCCCCCATGTGGCCGCTGATGCTGGCGTCCAGATAGTGGGGGTTGATCTGCAGCGGGAACAGGCCAAGTGCGGGCAGCACGGCGGCGTTGCACACCGGCATGTCGTTGGTGGTGCGAATGCTGGGGGTGGCCACGTTGCAACCTGCGCTCCAGCCCACATAGGGCACGCCCCGCTCACGCACGGCGCGCTGGATGGGCACGATCAGGCCGTTCTCGTGCAGCAGCTGGTTGAGGCGCCAGGTGTTGCCGCCACTGACAAAGATGGCGTCGGCCTGGTTGATGGCGTCCACCGGATCGTCAAACTGATGGATGCTGATGGCTTCCACCCCCAGACTTTCGCCGAGCTCATTGGCTCTGGCATCCCAGTCGCTGCGGATCACGGCGTAGGGGATGAGCAGGATGCGCTTGACCTGTTTGCGGGCGAGCAGGGTCTGCACCCGATCCCGGGCCCAGCCGAGCAGACCCGGAAATTCGGTGGCTTTACCGTTGCTGAGAAGAAGCAGTTCCATGAAAAATGTCCTCATGAGTGAAAGCGGAGGAGGCGCCGCCAGGACGTGCCGTGGCGACAGGAGCCCCCATTCTAACCCGATTGGCCGCAGGGTTCTGTGATCGGTTCATGTATCCCGATGAGGCTGCCCTCTGGCCGGTTATCAAGCAGTCCACCCTCTGCGCCACTCTCTGGACCACTGCCCGGCGGCTCTATATGTATCCGCCGGGCCGCCGCAACCGGCGGTGATCTGCCTCCCGCCGCGTTTCAAATACGAAAGACCCCACCGAGGTGGGGCCTTGATCCTTGAAGGCGGTTCCCGTCAGCTGGCGCTGGCCGGGGCAATCTGGAACTCGGGCTGCTGGCGCAGCTTCCACAGCTCAATCCACTTGCGGATGGCCGACACCAGTATGACGGCGCCCAGCCCCAGCATCAGCAGCGAGATGCCTCCGTTGAGCAGGTTGTAGCCCTTGGATTCCGGGTTGAAGTAGACATGGCTCACCATCCAGTAACCGGCGTAGTTGACGGTGACGAACAGGTAGGCCAGCGGGATCAGGCAGGTCAGCATGTAGCGGCGCTTGCTGGCCAGTCGCAATATGATGGTGGCACCTATGATGAGGCCGACCGAGGCCATCAGCTGGTTCGATACCCCGAACAGTGCCCACACAGAGCCGATATCACCGGACATCAGCAGATACCCCCACATCACGCAGGCGAGCACGCTGGCACCGATGGCGCCCGGCATCCAGTCGATGCGCTTGAGGGGCGGGTAGAACTCGCCGAAGAAGTCCTGGATCAGGTAGCGGGAGACCCGGGTGCCGGAGTCGACGGCGGTCAGGATGAACACCGCTTCGAACATCACCACGAACTGGAAGAAGTAGGAGGCGAGGTTACTGAACCAGGGCACCTTGGTGAAGATGTAGGACATGCCCACCGCCAGGGTGACGGCGCCGCCGGTGCGACCGTTCAGGTCCATACCGATCTCCTGGGAGAGGAAGGGCAGATCCACCACCTGCATCCCCAGCTTGGCGAAGGCCTCCGGGGTGGCATTGATGGCGAAGTAGTCGGCCGGGTGCAGGGCGGTGGCGGCGATCAGCGCCATCACGCCCACCACGCACTCGGCCAGCATGGCACCGAAGGCGACCGGCAGTATGTCGCTCCACTTGTCCACCAGTTTCGGGGTGGTGCCTGAGCCGATGAAGGCATGGAAGCCGGAGATGGCGCCACAGGCGATGGTGATGGAGATGAAGGGCCAGACCGGGCCGCCCAGTACCGGGCCGCCGCCGTGGACGAACTGGGTCATGGCGGGGAACTGGATCTCCGGGTTGATGCAGATAACGCCGATGACCAGGGCGCCGAACACGCCGATTTTCATGAAGCTGGAGATGTAACCGCGCGGGGTGAGCAGCAGCCAGACCGGCAGGGCGGTCGCGAAGAAGGCGTAGATGGGCAGCGCCAGACTGATGGTCTCGGCACGCAGGGTCAGCCAGGCACCGAAGGCGCTCTCCTGCACGTAGGGGCCGAAGAAGACGCAGGCCAGCACGGCGATGAAGCCCACCCAGGAGGCGGCTTGCAGGTTGCCGGTCAGCTTGTGCCAGATCCCCACCACCATGGAGATGGGGATGGTCATGAAGACCGCGAACACGCCCCAGGCGTTACGCTCCAGCGCGTGCACCACCACCATGGAGAGGCCCGCCATTGTGATGGTGATGATGAACAACATGGCCAGCCCCGTACACCAGCCGGCGATGGGGCCGAGCTCGGCCTTGGCCACCTCGGAGAGGGACTTGCCCTGATGCTTCATGGAGGCGAACAGCACCACGGTATCGTGCACCGCGCCGCCGATGACGCAACCGATCAGCAGCCAGAGGAAGCTCGGCAGGTAACCGTACTGGGCCGCCAGGACCGGGCCCACCAGGGGGCCGGCGGCGGCGATGGCCGCGAAGTGCTGGCCGAAGTTGACCCACTTGTTGGTCGGCACATAGTTTTTGCCATCTTCCAGCTGGTGGGAGGGGGTGACAAGCTTGTCGTCGGCCATCAGCACCTTGCGCACAAAGAACACGCCGTAGAGGCGATAGGCGATGGCGAGGATGCAGAGGGCCGCAATGACGAAGGTGATTGCGTGTTGCATGACGGAGTTTCCTTTTCCTGCGGCCAATCCGGCCGGGCTCAGGCTGCACTCTACGCAGGCGGCAGGGAAAGGGGAGCGCAGAAAAGGTCAGTGGCAGAGGGCCGCCCGCGAGCGGCAGAAAAGCGGCCCCGAGCGGTTTGAGGGGGGAGCTGGCGGGCGTGGGAGGCGGGTGAGCGGTAACGGGCAGGGTGGCGGAGTGAAGCGCCCCGCCCCATCAGGGAATATCCAGCAGCTCCTTGAGCGGTTTCAGGTAGCGCCGACTCACCGGCACCTTGTGGCCGCCCTGGGTCACCACCTCCGCCAGCCCGCCGTCGAGCAGCAGGATCTCGCGGATCTGGCCGGGGTTGAGCAGGTACTGGCGGTGACAGCGCACGAAGCCGGTCTTCTCCTCCAGGGTGCGCAGGGTCAGCTCTGTGGTGCCCTGTTGCTGGGCGCTCACCACCTTGTTGCCGGCCAGATCGCTGTGGACGAACTCCACCTCGCCAAGGGGCAGCAGCAGGATGCGGTTGTGGCCGCTGCAGGGGATGCTGCGCAGGGGCTGGGCGATGCGGGTAGGATCCGGCAGCGGCTGGCCAGCCAGTTCACCCCCTTTGGAGGAGAGGGGGGAGAGCAGTCGCTGGATGCGCTCCAGCGCCTTGTTCATCCGCTCAGCCGTGACCGGCTTGAGCAGGTAGTCGAGGGCGTTCTCCTCGAACGCGCGCAGGGCAAACTCGTCGTAGGCGGTAATGAAGACGATGTGGGGGCGCAAGTCCGGGTCCAGCATGCTCACCAGCTCCAGCCCGCTGATGCGCGGCATCTGGATGTCGAGAAACAGCAGGTCGGGCTTGAGGCGGTGGATGGCGGGCAGCGCCTCCATGGCGTGGGCACACTCCCCCAGCAGGCGGATATTGCCCGCCTGCTCCAGCAGCAGCCGCAGCTCCTCGCGGGCGAGGGGTTCATCGTCGACGATCAGGGCGGTCAGCATGGGCTCTCCTGCAGGGGAAGGGTGATCCTCACCCGGGTGGATTGATGGAGTTCGCAGTGAATGGTGACCCCGTACTCGGCGCCATAACGGGCCTTGATGCGCCGATCCACTATGTTCATGCCAAGGCCGCTCTCTTCCCGTTTGGCCTGATAGAGGCCGGCGTTGTCACACACCTCCAGCACCAGCTGCTCGCCCTCCTGCCGCGCGGTCAGGGTCAGTCGGCCGGGCTCGAACATCTGGGAGATGCCGTGCTTGATGGCGTTCTCGACTATGGGTTGCAGGGAGAAGGTGGGCAGCCGGTACTCCAGCAGCGGCTCGGGAATATGGATCTCCACGCTCAGGTGCTCGGCGAAACGGGCCTGCTCTATGTGCAGGTAGGCGTTCACGTGCTCCAGCTCGTCGGCCAGGGTCACCTCGTCCCCCTGGCGCTTGAGGTTCTTGCGAAAGAAGGTGGAGAGGTGGTGCACCAGGGTGCGGGCATCCTCGGGGTCGCGCCGGATCACCGCCGCCAGGGTGTTGAGGGCGTTGAACAGGAAGTGCGGGTTGATCTGCGCCTGCAACAGCTTGATCTCCGACTGGGCCAGCAGCCGCTTCTGCTCGTTGTACTTGCTGGCCAGGATCTGGCCGGAGAGCAGCCGGGCAATCCCTTCTCCCAGGGTGCGATTGATGGAGGAGAAGAACTTGCGCTTGGGCTCGTAGAGCTTGATGGTGCCCACCACCGACCCCTCTTCCCCCCGCAGCGGAATGACCAGGGAGGAGCCGAGCCGGCACTGGGGATGCAGGTTGCAGCTGTAGGGGATGAGGTTGCCGTCCGCATAGACCACCTCGTTGTGCTGGATCGCCTTGAAGGTGTGGGCCGAGTTGATGGCGGTGCCCGGCAGGTGGTGATCCTCGCCTATGCCGATGAAGGCGAGCAGCTTCTCCCGATCGGTGATGGCCACGGCGCCCACCCCTGTCTCCTCGTAGAGAATGCGCACCATCTGCTGGCACGCCTGCTGGGTGAAGCCCTTGTCCAGCACCCGCATCGCCCGCTCGGCGATCTTGAGGGCGCGGGCGGAGAAGGCGACCGAGTACTTCTCCAGCATGGCGCGGTGATCGAGGATCATCCGCATGAACATGGCGGCCCCCAGGGTATTGGCCACCAGCATGGGGGCTATGATGTTCTCGATGAGGTGGATGGCGTCATCATACGGGCGGGCCACCAGCAATATGATGCCCATCTGCATCAGCTCGGCGATGAGGGCCACAGATCCCACCACCCAGGGGCTGAACAGCAGGTCGAGCCGGTGGCGGGCGACGAAGTGGCGATGCACCAGGCCGCCGAGCAGCCCCTCGGCTATGGTGGAGAAGGTGCAGGCCAGGGCGGTGAAGCCTCCCAATGAATAGCGATGGATGCCGCCGGTGAGCCCCACCAGCAGCCCCACGACAGGGCCGCCGACTATGCCCCCCAGCACGGCGCCGATGGCGCGGGTATTGGCGATGGAGTCCTCGACTCTCAGGCCAAAGTAGGTGCCCATCACGCAGAAGCCGGAGAAGATGAGGTAGCAGAGGATCTTGTGGGGCCAGCTCAGGGTCACCTGAGTCAGCGGCATGAACAGCGGCGTCTTGGAGAGCAGCCAGGCGATCACCAGATAGACGCAGAGCTGCTGGAAGAGAGATATCACGAGCGCGAATTGTTCGAAAGCCACGGCACACTATCTCGAAAGGGGATGCTCATCCAATGGACGCGGAGTATTAGCAAACCCAGATTTGCGCTGCAAGCCACGGGCGCCGGAATAGCGGGGTTGCGCACAGATTTGGTTGACAGCCTGAGCCAAAGGCATCCCATGTCGCCGCCTGGCCTGCCCATTCACGAAAGCTGTCAACAATCAGGGGGCCCGCGGGCCCCCTGATTGTTGATAACAGCATCAAATTAGTCGAGCTTGAAGTCGACCCACACCAGCCGGTGATCCGAGCTGACTCCCTTGGCGATGCCGAGCTTGGCGTCGTACACCAGGTGATAGCCCGGCTCGAAGCTGGCCGGCCAGAACACGCCGGAGGCGACCACGTTCAGGTTGGCGGAGGGCAGCACATGATCGAGCTGCAGGCCGCTGCTGCTGGTGATGCGCTCCGGGGTGGGGCGGTTGTTGTTGCGCTTGCACTGATCCGGCTGGCTGGCGAGGCACTCGGGGCCGCCCTGACTGACCGGAATGATGGCGCCGTTGGTGACCGCCTGATTGACCAGCACATGGTTGTGCAGATCCTGGATGGCGGTGAGATCCCCATCACCGATCTGGGGATCGGCGTTGAGATCGCCGGCGATGACGAACTTGGCGCCCTCGGCCAGGCCACCTGCCTTGCCGGCGTCATCCACCATGTAGCTGGCGGTCTCCACGTAGTCCTGCCAGAAGGCGACTTCGGCGCGGTTGTGCTTGACGTTGTGGCGCGCCGCGTTGCCGAAGATGGGCGGGGTCGGGTGGGAGACGAGGAAGTGGATCACCTCCTCCTTGTTGCCGCGCTTGATGCGCACCGGCACGTCAGCGTGGTTCTTGGACGAGAGCGGGAAGGCCTGCCAGGCGGCGTCGTCATACCAGGCATCGCCACACTGGCGGCCGGCCGGGATCGGGGCCTTGGCATTGTTGCAGTCGTCGATGACGGGGTTCTGCTCGCCCGGCATGTCCTTCCACTTGAAGTGCTGGAAGGTGCGGATCTGCTTGGTATCGATGGGATACTGGGACATCACCGCAAAGGCGTACTGGCCGTGGTAGTTGCCAAAGCCCCAGGCGTCGTCCGGCCCGCTGTTGACCTTGCCATCCAGGTTGAGGTCATGGCCGCTCATCAGGCCTGTGTTGGTGGCGAAGTTTTGCAGCACAGGGTAGCTGATGGCGGTCACCTCGCCGTGCTGGGCGTGGGCCAGATAGTTGTCGTTGAAGGCTTTGAGGTCGGCGGTGCCGGCGCCCTTGCCGTCGTTGTCGAACTCGTTGAGCAGGAAGACGTCCGGCCGGGTGCGCTGCACTATCTCGGCGATATTGCGGATCTGCTGCACGTCCAGGGCCTTGGTCTTCTCTGCACCGCTCAGGCTGCCGTCGGCGAGGCGAGCCAGCAGGGCGTCCTGCTCGGCGCGGGTCAGGACCAGTTCCCCGCTCAGCATGCCGGGAGCGGTGCGATCAAAGGAGAGGTTGAAAGTTGCGAAGCGAACCATGGGGGTCGGGGTCTCGGAGTCGTTTTGGCTGTTACAGCCTGCCATCAATCCGAGGGAAATGGCAGCGGCGAGTAGGGACTTGCTGATATTTTTCATTGTAATATTCCGTAGCATCAATAAGTTATATCTCGTTGGTACGAGCGTTGAGGCGTGCCCATTATAGGGATCCCGGCCCCGGGCCGGGCGCCGGATGAGCCAAAGTGTGAGTCCATTCACAGAGCAATGAGGGGAGGCGAGATGAGTCGGCGACAAACGGCCCTGGTGGTCGAGGGGGGCGCCATGCGCGGCATTTTTGCCGCCGGTGTGCTGGATGCCTTTCTGGCACAGGGCAGGACGGCGTTCGATCACTGCATCGGGGTCTCGGCGGGGGCGGTCAATCTGGCGGCCTTTCTGGCCGGCCAGCGGGGGCGCAACCACAGCGTCATCACGGACTACTCCTGCCGCCCCGAGTTCATCAGTCTGGCCAGGTTCGTGCGCGGCGGCCACTGGCTCGATCTCGACTGGCTGTGGGCGATCACCATCCGTGAGTGCCGACTCGATCTGGCCCGCTTCGCCGCCAATCCGGTGCCGCTGACCGTGGTGGCCACCCGGGTAGCGGACGGCCAGGCCGCCTACCTCAAGGGGAATGCGGCCGAGCTGGAGCAGCAGATCAAGGCCTCCTGTTCTGTGCCCCTGGTCTATCGCGACTTCGTGCGCATCGGCGGGGAAGCCATGACGGATGGCGGAGTGGCCGACTCCATTCCGGTGCGTCATGCCTACGAACAGGGGGCGCGCGACATCACAGTGGTGCTCTCCCGGCCGCTGGGTTATCGCAAGCGGGCGCCACGTCTGCCGGCCCTGCATCGCTACCTGCTGCGCGAGACGCCGGCCCTGGCTCGCGCCAGCCTCTCGCGCCATCAAAGCTACAACGATGCCATCGACTTCATCCGCCAGCCGCCGGCCGATTGCCGCATCCGGGTCATAGTGCCGCCGGCGGGTTTTCGGGTTGGCCGCATGACCACAGACCGGGCGCGACTGGAGCAGGGCTACCAAATGGGCTGGCAGGCGGCCCTGGACTATCTGGCGGCCGACCCGGCCCAGCCTTGAGTCCCCTGAGCGGCTCCGCCCGGGGCCGCCATCATGCAAAGCCATGGCGATGCCGCTGCGGGTCAGGGATGAATCATCCCGCCCATCACTCCCTGTATTGATGACCAGAGCCAGCTTTTTTTCGTCCGCTTAATATGCAGCTGGATAATTGTTTGCGATATTTAAAGCGAAATGGTCAGCATTGCCGGCATGAAGAAATATCACTATTAAGTTGAGCTAAATAATCCACGAGTCAAATTGTGACTGAATAATAAAGCCGGTGGGGAACTTTCCTGACTGGTGTTTTTTAATACGCCTGGATATTCATTAAATCTGTTTTTATTCATATACATAGGGTGAGTTAGCTTATGCGAAATAGATTATTAGCGCTGGGTTGAATCTCTTTACATTAATGGCGAATTGATAGCCTGACTTCATCTCGGCTACTGTCCCCTCTCGATTCGTTTGGGTAGCAAACGGATACGTCAATAATAACGACAGAGACTGGACGCATTGATAAAGAGTCATCTTTATTGATTTTAATCCTGCCAAAGGAGCCGGAATAATGAGTGGTTTATCTTCCCATCAAATTGCCCGTGAGATATTTGCCGAGTTGTTGCCCTATCGTCGTCGCTTCCCCGATCCCATCCTGGATCGGCACAGCGAAGAGCAGGAGGTGGCCGCCATCCAGATCCCCCGGCTGCAGGCCTTCATCGAGCGGGGCGAGACCATCACCTGCGTCTTGCCCGCCTTCCCCACCAAGTCACCGAACCCGAACAAGGTGCTGGGCACCCTGCCGGACATGGCGGAGCGCCTCTCCCTCAGCTTTCTCAATCACCTCTGCCAGCGCATCCAGCTGCACTACAGGCCCGGCATGCGGATCCTCATCTGCTCGGATGGCCATGTGTTCGGTGACCTCATCCGGGTGCCGGATCCGGCCATCGACGCCTATCAGGCCCATATCGAGCAGCTGATCCTGGAGCTGGGGGCGACCCACCTCGGGGTCTTCCACCTGGGGATGGTGGCGGGCATGGCCGAGTTCTGCGCCAGCCGCGACTTCGACACCCTGCGTGAACAGCTGGTCGAGCGCTATGCCGAGCCGCTGGCGCAGATCAGTGAAGAGGTGAAGACCACGGAGGAGGGGGTTCGTCTCTATCGCGCCATGACCCGCTTCCTCTATGAAGACAGCCAGCTGCCGGACACGCCACTCTCCAACACGGCGCTGCAGCGGGATGCCAAGTCGCGCACCCATGCCGTGATCCAGCGCAGCCGCGCCTGGGGCAACCTGCTGGCTGAGCGCTTCCCCGAGGCCATCCGCCTCTCCATCCACCCCCAGGCGAGCCACAGCCTGAAGATGGGCATTCACATGCTGCCGACCCGGGATGACTGGCTCACCCCCTGGCATGGGGTGGCGGCCAATCTGGATGGCCAGTTCGTGCTGATGAAGCGGCGCGACGTGCTGGCTCTGGAGCACGAGCTGGTCCATATCCATGGCCGTCCCAGTCACTACCTGATCCACAGCAAGCAGGCCGCCGCCTGAGGAGTTCACCATGACAGCATCCATCATTCCCCTCGGCGGCGAGCATTGCCGCATTCACCCCCAGGCCCCCTTCGGTCTGCTGATCGAACCGGCCCGGGAAGGGCAGGCGGTACAGGCCCTGCCGGTCGAATCGCTGCGTGAACTGGCCCGTCGCCACGGCGTGCTGATCCTGCGCGGATTCGAGTCCGGCTTCACCGACCCCGAGCGGCTGACCCGCTATGGCGAGGCGTGGGGCGAGATCATGATGTGGCCGTTCGGCGCCGTGCTGGACGTGAAGGAGCACGAGAACGCCACCGACCACATCTTCGACTCCAGCTATGTGCCGCTGCACTGGGATGGCATGTACAAGCCGACCCTGCCCGAGTTCCAGCTGTTTCACTGCGTGCACGCCCCGGCGGCCGACGAGGGGGGGCGCACCACCTTCATCAATACCCGCCAGCTGCTGGTGGATCTCGATGGCGAGCGGCTGGCCCGCTGGGAGCGGATACGGATCACCTATCGCATCAAGCAGGTGGTGCACTACGGTGGCGAGGTGAGCTCGCCCCTGCTGGTGCCTCACCCGGTGAGCGGCGAAACCGTCATGCGCTACAACGAGCCGCCGCGCGAGGGGGTGCGCTTCCTCAACCAGCATGCGCTGCAGATTGAGGGGATCCCGCCCGATGAGCAGGCCGCCTTCCTGCAGGATCTGCACGAGCGACTCTACGATCCGCGCTACTTCTATGCCCACCAGTGGCAGCCGGGGGACCTGGTGATCGCCGACAACCTAGGCCTGCTGCACGGGCGGGAAGGCTTCACAGCCCGCTCCGCGCGCCACATCCAGCGGGTCCACATCCAGGCCAGCCCGCTCTGCCTCAACCCGGCGCTGGCGCCGCAAGGGGCGGCGTGATGGCGACCATTTTGCTGGCAGCCACCGCCACCCCTGGCCACGTCAACCCCATGCTGGCGGCGGCCCGCCTGCTGGTGGGGGAGGGGCACAGGGTGCTGATGTTGTGCGGCGCCCTGTTCGAGCAGCGCATCCGCCAGAGCGGCGCCGAGTTTGTGCCCTTCGCCCCCGAGCTGGATTTTGACTACCGGGCGCTGGAGCAGCACTTCCCCGAGCGGGCCGAGCTGAGCGGCACCACCCAGATGGCGCTGGCGCTCAGGCGTTTCTTCGCCGCGCCCATCCCGCAGCACGACCGCCGCTTGCGGGCGCTGATCGCGGAAGAGGGGGTGGATCTGCTGCTGGTGGAGAACGGCTTTTACGGCGTGCTGCCGCTGCTGCTGCAGGCGCGCGGCCGGCGCCTTCCCATACTGATGCTGGGGGTGAACCCCGTCTCCTTCTCGAGCCCGGATGCCATCTTCTACGGCCCGCGCATCGCCCCCGAGCTGCGCCGCTCCCTTGGCGAGCTGCCCTGGCTGGATGAACAGACCAGGCGACTGCAGGCCGAGGTACAGCAGTGCTTCGATGTCGCGCTGGCCGAGGCGGGGGCGCCGCCGCTGGCGGCCCCCTTCACCGATGTGATGGTGACGGCGCCGGATGCCTTCCTGCAACTCTCCTGTGCCGGCTTTGAATACGAGCGGCCGGAGCTTGAGGGGGTGATCCGTTATATCGGCCCCCTGCTGCCACCCCGGATTGAGCTGGTGCCGCCGCCCTGGTGGGAGCAACTGGATGAACGGCCACTGGTCATCGTCAGCCAGGGCACCCTGGCCAACGTGGATCTGGGACAACTGCTGATCCCGGCCATGCAAGGGCTGGCGGGTGACGAGCTGCAACTGCTGCTGACCACGGGCGGGCGGGATCCGGCGCTGCTGGGTCCATCCATCCCCGCCAATGCCATCGTCACCGAGCATGTGCCGTTCGAGCTGGCGCTGCCCCGCGCCGCCGTGCTGGTGACCAACGGCGGCTATGGTTCTGTGCAGGCCGCACTGGCCCACGGGGTGCCGCTGGTGGTGGCGGGCACGGGGGAGGACAAGGCCGAGGTTGCCACCCGGGTGGCGTGGAGTGGCGTTGGCATCAATCTGCACAGCAACGAGCCGACGGCAGAGGCCGTAACCGCCGCGGTGCGCAAGCTGGTGCGCGAGCCGCGCTATCGGGCACGGGCGCGCCTGCTGGCCGACGAGATGGGAAGGCTGGATGCCAGGGTCGCCATCGCCGGGGCGGTGACGACCCTGCTCGCCAGCACCCGATAACGGAGGGAGGCCGATCTGGCCTCCCTTTTTGTTCAGCTTCTGCTCAGTTTGCGGTTGTTAGCCTGCTTGCCAGCTAAAGAGCAGGCGCCGGCGGCGATGGATGCACTTTTTCATGCAAAAAGAGCCATCCCGACGTTGAATTTTTGGCCGACTCAGGAAAGAATGCGCGCTCGGTTATTGACCTCGGGCGCAGGGTGACTCGTCACAGGCCAGACCGAGGATGACACGGCCCCCGGCCAACTTGGTACAGGAAACCACACAGGAATTTTATGAATCCCCTTCGCACTGCCGCTTCGGCCCTTTTATGTACTCTGACGCTGGTCAGCCATCAGGCCGCCGCCGTTGAATACACACTGCCCGCGGCCAACAGCCGCCTGATCGGTGAGAACCAGGAATACGTGGTGCCTGCGGACAACCGTCCGCTGGAGCAGATCGCCTCCGACTTCCAGTTGGGCCTGACCAACATCATGGAAGCCAACCCGGGCGTCGACCCCTATCTGCCGACACCGGGCAGCAAGCTGGTCATCCCCCATCAGCTGATCCTGCCGAATGCGCCCCGTGAAGGGATCGTCATCAACGTGGCCGAGATGCGCCTCTACTACTACCCCAAAGGCAAGAACGTGGTGGAAGTGCTGCCCATCGGCATAGGCCAGCTGGGTGTGAATACCCCGGAAAACTGGATCACCAAGGTGGAGCGCAAGCGCGCCAACCCGACCTGGACCCCGACCGAGAACATCCGTCGCCGCTACGCCGCCCAGGGCAAGACACTGCCTGCGGTCTGGCCGGCCGGTCCGGACAACCCCATGGGTCTGCACGCCCTCTACATCGGCAACCTGTATGCCATCCACGGCACCAACGCCACCTTCGGCATAGGTCTGCGGGTGAGCAGCGGTTGCGTGCGTCTGCGTGCCGACGACATCAAGTACCTGTTCGACAAGGTGCCGGTCGGTACCCGTGTCCAGTTCGTCAACCAGCCGGTCAAGTCCACGGTCGAGCCGGATGGCGGTCGCTACATGGAAGTCCATGAGCCGCTGTCGCGCAACGAGGAGGAGTTCAACTCCACCACGTCCGTGCCGCTGCCCATGACCCCGGCCATCACCCGCTTCATCGCCCACATGGACAGCGACTCCAATGTGGTCAAGCAGGTGCTGGAACAGCGTACCGGCATGCCGACCCGTCTCAACCCGCAGGCCTGATGGCCCGGGAGACCCGGTAATGAACAACGGCGACCTTGTGGTCGCCGTTGTTGTTTCTGGCCTTGGTGAGAACTATTCGTGGCTGATGGTGATCACCGCCATGGTATGGCGCGGGTCAATCCATCGACAGGAAACCTGGCTGCTGGCGAGACGCAGTGGCGACTGCTTCGCCAACTGCTGCAGATTGAGTGTCTCTGTGGTTTGCGCTGGGCCCGAGAGGCAGGTGACCTGCATCTGATCCTGTTGCTGCTTGATACGGCAGGCATCTTCCACTATGGCTCCGCTGAAGCTGATGCGTCCCGTACTGGTTGCCGGCACCGCCTGTGCCGTGGAGATGGTGGCGAGGGTGAGCGCCACTGCGATTGTCTTCATGCAGACCTCCTGATTGTCTTGCACGTTGGTAGGAAACCACTTTTTCATTGCCTTGCACTGTCACTATCGACCTGATCAGAAGGGAGCTGAGCGTTATTTGACCGCTTGCCATGTCGCCCGGCGCTGGCGGGTTGACTGAAAAAAACAGGGCAACCCAGAGGTTGCCCTTGCTATGGCCGCCGGCTGCGGGTGACAAGGCCGCGTGCATCCAGACGCGGCGCTTATCTTGCTCAGGGGGTGGGAGGGGCGTAGAGGGCAAGCCAGTTGCCTTCGGTGTCTTCTATGATGACCCGGGATCCATGGCCGCTGCCGATGCTGTGCAAGGGTTCGAGCACGCGTCCGCCGAGCCTTGGGACCATCTCTTGCGCCGCTTGCAGCCTGTCTCCGAGGGAGAGATAGATGAGAGGACCAGTGCCGCCCGGCTGGTGGTATTTATCCATGGGGCCGAGGCAGGCCGCCGCGTTGTTGCCATCGTGGCGCAGCATGGCGAAGCGTATCTCCTCCTGTATCGGCGTGACCGGCACGTCGAGCAGGGCCGAGTAGAAGGCCATGGCGCGATCCAGATCCCGTGTCGGAATGTCGGCCCAGACCAGGGTATTGTCCATCTTGGTGATCTCCAGCATGTTCCGGCCGATGCGACCGGCGGCTCTTTTCCTTGCTGACGGCCTCTCGCGACAGATCGTAGAGAGGTTCTTAGAGGGTAGGAGTGGCCTTTGAGGGGCGCCAGAGGCAAAAAAACGGCGCCTGATGGCGCCGTTTTTGGGTGGGGAAGTGAAGTCTTTTCCCCTCGATATACAGTTACTTGCCTGCGATGTTCAGCCCGGCAAAGCGGATGGAAGGAGCCTGGTACTCCTTGTCATCCATAGGTTGTTACTTGCTTGCGATGTTCAGCCCGCCAAAGCGGATGGATGGAGGAGCCTGGTCCTCCTTCTCATTCATTGGCTGTTACTTGCCTGCGATGTTCAGCCCGCCAAAGCGGATGAGGGGCGCATAGAAGCCCTTGCCATCGTCGTGGTGAAGCCGATCGCCGACCGCCTCCAGCTCGCCCAGCAGGCGGTAGAAGTTGCCCGCCACCGTAATGCCGCGCACCGGCTGGATGCGAACGCCGTCCCGGCACAGGAAGCCCGACGCCCCGAACGAGAAGTCGCCGCTCACCGCATCGGCACCGGAGTGCAGACCGTCCAGCTTGACCAGTTCCAGATACTCGCCGGTTTTGACCTCGGCCTCGCTGTGGGGGCCTGTGCCAAACACCAGGTGGCGCGCCGTCACATCCAGCGCGCCGCGGGCGCTGCGCGCTGCCGAACCGTTGCTGGCCAGGCCGAAGTGGTGAGCGGTGGCGCTGTTGTGCAGCAGCGTCTTGAGCTCGCCCTCGCCAATCAGCAGCAGATCCGAGGTGGGGGCCCCTTCACCGTCAAACGCCTTGATGTTCATGCCGCCCGGCATATAGGCCCGGCTCTCCAGGGTGAGCCAGCGGGAGGCCACAGACTGCCCAAGCTTGCTGCGCCAGGGGTTGATCCCCTGCTGGGCCCACTTGCCCGACAGCGCCGCCTGAAAGCAGCCAAACAGGCTGGCGAAGCAGTTGGTGCTGAAAATAGCGCTGTAGTGACCACTCGGCACGGCTTCCCCCGGCAGCAGGCCGTCGGCCACGGCATGGATCTGCGCTATGAGGGCCTGGCTGTCGAGTTCGTCGAAGCGACGGCCATACTGCCCCTGGGAATGCATGGACTGGCGGCCAGCCCGCTCGATCAGCGCCGAGGTGTAGCAGCCGACGCTGAATTCACTGTGCTGGCAGAGGCTGCCCAGGCTGTTGGCGAGCCAGAGCTGGCTCTCCCCTTCGAAGAAGCTGTTGTAAGGGGCGCCGGTCACGTCCGGCAGGGCCAGCATGTCCGCCTCGAGGCGCAGGGCCAGGGCGATTTTCTCCTCCGCCGCCGTGGTGTCTGGCTGGTTTATCTCGGCGCAGTCTGTGGTGATCCGGCTGTTGGCCACCGAGATGCGCTGATCCGCATCCAGCTTGGCGAAGCGGCTGGCATCGAGCGCATCCTGCAGCATGGCATCCAGCGCCGGCTCATCCAGGGATTCCGAGTAGGCGATGCCGACCCGGCCATCCTTGATGAGGCGGATGCCGATCTGCTGGCTGCTGGTGACCTTGTATTCACCCAGCTCGCCCTTGTCGGCCTTGAGGGAGAAAGCCTTGTCCCGATTGGCTATGATGTCCGCCTCGGCATTGATATCGGCGACCTTGTCCAGCAGGCGGGTGAGCAGAGTATTCATATCGAGTTGGCTCATCAGGCGTTCCCTCCGACCAGAATATTGTCGACCTTGAGTGGTGGCTGGCCGACGGACGCCGGGATCGAGCCTGAGACAGAGCCGCACATGCCGGCAGCGATGGCGAGATCGCGGCCCACCATGGAGATCTCTTTGAGCACCTGGGGCCCTGTGCCGATCAGGGTGGCCGACTTGAGCGGCCGGGTGATCTTGCCCCCCTCGATGAGGTAGGCCTCCTGCACGTTGAAGTTGAATTCGCCTGTGCCCGGCTGCACAGATCCGCCGCCCATCCGCTTGGCATAGATGCCGTGTTCCACCGTCGCCAGCATCTCGTCCAGGCTGTGGCTACCCGCCTCGATATAGGTGTTGCGCATGCGCGACGCCGGGGCGAAGCGATAGGATTCGCGTCTTCCCGAGCCGGTGCGGGCGTAGCCGGTTCTAAGCGCCCCCATGCGATCAACCAGGAAGCCGGTCAGCACGCCATCCTTGATGAGCTGGGTGTGCTGGGTCGCCATGCCCTCGTCATCGACGTTGATGGAGCCCCAGGCGTTGCCCTGCAAGCCTTCGTCCACCGCGTTGACCACGGGGTTGGCGATGAGCTGGCCCATCTTGTCGTGAAACACCGAGGCCTTCTTGGCTACCGAGGTGGTCTCCAGCAGGTGGCCGCACGCCTCGTGGAAGATGACGCCGCCAAAGCCGCTCTCCATGATGACCGGCAGGGTGCCGCTCGGGCAGGGGGCTGCGCCGAGTTTCACCAGCGCCTGACGGGTGGCGGTGAGGGCCAGCTCGCGCGGGTCTATGAGGGCCGCGTGTTCCCAGCCCATCATGGCGCCGGGGGCCTCGTAGCCCACGCTCTGCTCGCTCCCTTCCATGGCTATGGTCTGGGCCATGATGCGGTTGTAGTGGCGACGATCGGCCACTTGCAGCCCTTCGCTGTTGAAGATCTCCACCTCCTGCTCCCAGCCCAGGGCATTGCCCGAGAACTGGCTTACCTTGGCGCTCTCGGCGCGGGCCGCGGCATCCATGGCGTGCAGATAGGCAATCTTCTGCTCCAGCAGCTTGTCGGCACCGAGCGGCAGGGTGACCGGGTTGCGGTCCGTGAAACGGCTGAAGTCGAAGGCGGTGGCGGTCACCACTGGGTCGCGTCTGTCCTTGGCCGCCAGCAGGGTGACGATGCGCAGCAGCTCGTTGCGATCGGCCAGGTTGGTGTAGCCGTAGAGCACCTTGTGGCCGTAGCACAGGCGCACGCCTATGCCGAAATCGAGGCCGCCGCTGATATTTTCGATCTGGCTGGAGAGCAGGCTGAGCTGGCTGCGGCGCTTGCGCTCCACAAACAGCTCGGCGAAGTCGGCACCGAGCGCCAGCGCGTGATCGAGTACGTCGCGGGCAATGGCGGGGGCCAACAGGGAAAATGAGGTCATAGAATATCCTTTTCTGGTCTGTTTCCTGTTTGCTTCCGACACCCGTTCTGATTGTGTTATGGGGTGTCGATTGCATTGTTGCAGACCAGCACAAAAAAGTCGCTATAGCGTCATGCGATGATACCGATTGAGAAAATCGGTGCGATTCGTGCGCCCGACGGCCCAGATCCAGGCCGCCGGCAGGAGAGGTTAGAGCAGCTCGTGGATCTCGCTCAGGATCTGGTCGACCCACTGTTCGATGCGGGATTCGGTCTGGTCGTTCTGGTCCCATTGGCTGGCGTCGTCGAGGACCAGACCGACGCAAGATGACGGCCATCGTCGATCCGCATCCAAGGGGGCATCGAGCATGCAAGCCACCTGGATCAGAGCAGCTCGTGGATCTCGCTCAGGATCTGGTCGACCCACTGTTCGATGCGGGATTCGGTCTGGTCGTACTGGTTGGCGTCATCGAGCGCCAGGCCGACGAAGTGACGGCCATCGTCGATCAGCGCCTTGGAGGCGTCGAACTCATACCCCTCGCTGGGCCAGTAACCCACCAGCTTGACCCCCTTGGGCACCAGCTGATCGTGCAGCAGGCCGAGGGCATCCTGATACCATTCGCCATAGCCCAGCTGATCGCCCAGGCCGAACAGGGCTATGATGCGTCCCTCCAGATGGACATCCTTGATGTCCTCCCAGCGGGACTCCCAATCTTCCTGCAGTTCGCCAAAGTCCCAGGTGGAGATGCCGAGGATCAGGATGTCGTACTCCTGCATGCGGATGAGGGGCACATCCTTGATGTTGTGGAGATCGACCAGCTCCGGGCCTATGAGGGCGCGGATCTTCTCGGCGGCCATCTCGGTGTAACAGGTGGTGGAACCGTAAAACAAACCTATCTTCATCGCACTGTCCTTACCGTAAAACAGATAGCTCTTTATCCTGGCGGCGCGTGGGGCTGGCGCGCGCGGAGGCAGCAGGGAGGGGCGCCAGTTTAACAGATTGCCCGGCACCCTTCACGGGGCAAGCGTGGTGCAGGCCTCATCAGATCCCGCTGTCGCCGGGCGCCGGGCGCGCTACAATGGGCCACCGTTTGCCCAAGACCCAGTACCATGACCAAGCCAGCGCCTGCCGTGCACAATCATCCCCTGATCGAACCCTTCCTCGACGCCCTCTGGCTGGAGCGGGGTCTGTCTGACAACACTGTCAGCTCCTATCGCAGCGATCTGGAAAAATTTGCCCTCTGGCTCGATGAGCAGGGCAGCTCTTTGCTGCTGGCCGGGATGGACGAGATCCAGCACTACCTCGCCTGGCGGGTGGATCACCAGTTCGCCGCCAGCAGCACGGCCCGCTTTCTGTCTGCCCTGCGCCGCTTTTACCAGTATCTGAACCGCGAAAAACTGCGCAGTGATGACCCGACCGTGCTGCTGGAGGGGCCCAAGCTGCCCAAGAAGCTCCCCTCCGATCTCAGTGAAGGGGAGGTGGAGGCGCTGCTGGCGGCGCCGCTGGTGGACGATCCGCTGGAACTGCGGGACAAGGCGATGCTGGAGCTGCTCTACGCCACCGGACTGCGGGTCTCCGAGCTGGTGGGGCTCACCGCCGAGCATGTCAGCCTGCGCCAGGGGCTGGTGCGGGTGGTGGGCAAGGGCAACAAGGAGCGGCTGGTGCCCATGGGGGAGGAGGCTATCCACTGGCTCGAGCGTTACTACCGGGAGGCCCGCACCCTGCTGCTGGGCGGCACCAGCTCGGACGTGGTGTTCCCCTCCAGGCTGGCCCGCATGATGACCCGCCAGACCTTCTGGCATCGCATCAAGCTCTATGCCCTGCGCGCCGGGATCCAGGGCGAGCTCTCTCCTCACACCCTGCGTCACGCCTTTGCCACCCATCTGCTCAACCACGGCGCCGATCTGCGGGTGGTGCAGATGCTGCTGGGTCATGCGGATCTCTCCACCACCCAGATCTACACCCATGTGGCGAACGAGCGACTCAAGGCGCTGCACGGGGAGCACCACCCCCGCGCCTGAGCCGCCGACGCGCAACAAAAAACCGCCCTTGGGCGGTTTTTTTAAACACACGACAGGAGTTGGCGCTTATTTTCCCTGCTGGGATTTGAGCAGATCGCGGATTTCGCTCAGCAGCTCCTGATCCTTGGTGGGACCGGCGGGAGCGGCTGCCTCTTCCTGCTTCTTCTTGAGGGTGTTGATGGCTTTGAGCCCCATGAAGATGGCGAAGGAGATGATCAGAAAATCTATGATGGTCTGGATGAACTTGCCGTAGGCGATGACCACGGCCGGGGTGGCACCCTCGGCGGCCTTCAGGGTCACGGCGAGATCGCTGAAGTCCACTCCCCCCAGGATCAGACCAATTGGCGGCATGATCACGTCACCCACGAAGGAGGAGACTATCTTGCCGAAGGCGGCACCTATGATGATACCGACCGCCATGTCGATGACGTTGCCCCTGGCTGCAAAGGCCTTGAACTCTTGAATCAGACTCATGTTTCCCTCCAAAAATGGGCAGAGTGCGGCCGCTGCCGCACCAAGGTTTGAATAATAAAGCATCAGGAAAACAGAGGGATGACCGTCTTGTTTCCTGTCGTCACGGTTAGCTTGCTGGGCCTCTGCCCAATTGGCAACCTGTCAGGGAGGGATTTTTTTGCAGCCCTCGCTATTAATCAATCAGTAATTAACAGGTTGAGGCCAGTATATGGCCTGAGTTACCTTGTGAGTCCATTCGTTCATGCCAAGTGAGTAAAAGAGTGAAGCATTTACTACTGGGAATGATGCTGCTGTGCACCTTTGCTGCCAGCGCGGGGATGGATCCCCAATTATTGAAACAGCGTATAGAGCAGCGGCTCGGGGTCCAGGTCTATCTGGTGGATGCGACCCCCATGCCCGGCCTCTTCATGCTGGGCACCAGTCAGGGGCCGCTCTATGCCGATGCCAAGGGGGACTATGTGCTCCAGGGCATCATGCTGGATCTGGGCCACGACATGAAAAACCTCACCATGCTGGGCCAGCGTCAACAACGGCAGCGGGCCCTGACCCAGATCGGCGAACGGCGTATGCAGCTCAAGGCGGTGCCCGAACGTCACAGCATCACACTCTTTACCGATCTGACTTGCCGCAGCTGCCGTACCTCGCTCGATGAGCTGCCCATACTGCAGGCGCAGGGGGTAAGCGTGCAGCTGTTGCCAGCGCTGAGTACCTTCGCCGATCTGGCCGAGGCGCAGGCGCGCTGGTGCGATCCCGCCCTGTTCAGTGAACTCAGTCTCAGTGATCGTTTGCCTGCGGCCGGTTGTAATGAGATCCTTGCCCATCATATCGGCCTGAGCCAGTGGCTCGGGATCAAGGCGCTGCCGAGCTGGGTCCTGCCAAACGGGGATCTGGTACGGGGTTATCAGAGCCCTGAACAACTGCTCAAGATACTGGATCACATCAATGCCCCTGCAAATCCGTCGTCGTCCGCGAGTTGATGATTCCCATCTGCCCGCCACCCTGCATCCACTGCTTCGTCAAGTCTTCGCCAGCCGTGGCGTAGAGGATCCCGTCCTGCTGGAGCGCAGTGCCAGCTCGCTGCTGCCACCCCAGCGCCTGTTCGGCATGGAGCAGGCGGTACCGCTGCTGGCGGCGGCGCTCACCGCCCAGCAGCGCATCCTGATCGTCGGCGACTTCGACTGCGACGGCGCCACCAGCTCGGCCCTGTGCGTGCTGGCGCTGCGGGCCATGGGCGGCAAGCACATCGACTTTCTGGTGCCCAACCGCTTCGAGTTCGGTTACGGCCTCACCCCGGAGATAGTCGAGCTGGCGGTGGCGCGCGGCGCCGAATTCCTCATCACGGTAGACAACGGCATCTCCAGCATCGCCGGGGTGGCGGCGGCCAAGGCGGCTGGCATGCAGGTTCTGGTCACCGATCATCACCTGCCGGGCCAGGAGCTGCCGGCTGCCGATGCGATAGTGAACCCCAACCAGCACGGCTGCGACTTCCCCTCCAAGTCCCTGGCCGGGGTGGGGGTGGCCTTCTATCTGATGGCGGCCCTCAACACCCACCTGCGTCAGCTGGGCTGGTACGAGCGCCAGGGCATTCGCGCCCCCAATGTGGCGGATTATCTGGATCTGGTGGCGCTTGGCACGGTCGCCGACGTGGTGGCGCTGGATGGCAACAACCGCATCCTGGTGCACCAAGGGCTGCAGCGGATCCGGGCCGGTCGCTGCCGTCCCGGCATCCAGGCGCTGGTGGACGTGTCGGGCCGGGATGGCCGCCGCCTCACTGCCGCCGATCTCGGCTTCGCGCTGGGGCCGCGTCTCAACGCCGTGGGCCGGCTCGATGACATGTCCCTCGGAGTCGCCTGTCTGCTGAGCGACGATCTCAATCTGGCGCGCCAGCTCGCTTCCGAAATGGACAGCCTGAACCAGGAGCGCAAGGAGATAGAGCAGGGGATGCAGCAGGAGGCGCTCGCCACTCTGGAGCAGATCCGTTTCCGGGACGGCGAGGTGCCGTCCGGCATAGTGCTGCACAGAGACGAGTGGCATCAGGGGGTGGTGGGGCTGGTGGCCTCCAAGGTGAAGGAGAAGTACTACAGACCGGTGATCGCCTTCGCCGAGAGCAGCGACACCGAGCTCAAGGGCTCGGGTCGCTCCATCCCCGGCGTGCACCTGCGCGATGCCCTCGAGCTGCTCGATACCCGCCATCCGGGCCTGATGGGCAAGTTTGGCGGTCATGCCATGGCGGCCGGACTGACCCTGCCCAAGGCCAATGTCGAGGCCTTTGGCCGGGCGTTTGAGACTGTGATAAGCGAGCTGGTGACGCCCGAACTGCTGACCGGGGTGCTGCTCACCGACGGCGAATTGCTGCCCGATGAACTGAGTCTTGAGCTGGCTGAACTTATTCGCGCCTCCGGCCCCTGGGGCCAGGCCTTCCCCGAGCCGCTGTTTGACGGCGAATTCGTGCTGGTGCAGCAGCGGCTGGTGGGGGAGAAGCACCTCAAGATGATGCTGACCACGGAGTCCGGTCATGCGGTGGATGCCATCGCCTTCGGGGTCGATCTCAAGCGCTGGCCGGACGCCTCGGTGAAGCGGGTGCGGCTGGTCTATCGGCTCGATGTCAACGAGTGGCGCGGCAACCGCAGCGTGCAGCTGCTGGTGGAGCATCTGGAGGCGGCCGGTCTCTAGCCGTTGGTCGCTTGTCAGCTGTCTTGTCACGGCCATCCCTCGGGGTGGCCGTGTTGTTGTGGGCGGTTGCACTTCGGGGCACATAGTGAATGTTCCCTTCGCTCATGCTGGTTTTAAATTGCCGGCTTTATTGATAACGAGGGTTTTTAGTATCAATCCAGGCTGATTTGCAGGGTTTCAAATTCAATAAAAAGATGGATTGTGATATATTCGGCCTCGCTGAATCCTCTTTTCAAGAAGGGACCGCCCGCTTGTCACCCTCTGGCCGACTCTCGACCTGGGCGATGGCTCTCGCCATCGCCAGTCTGCTGTGGCTTGCCGCCTTTGCCGCGGCAGAGGTCGGTGCAGCCGTTCGTCAGGCCTCGGTCGGCCAGGGCGCCGCGATGCAGTTGCACGAGCCGTCCGATCCCGGGTTTGTCAACAGCGTCAGCCTGCCGCCGGGCGGCCAGTGGCGGCTCAGCTTCGAGCAGGGGCGGCGGCTGGAGAGCGCCGGCCACCCCGAGCTTTATCAGATGCTGCTGGCCTGGTTCCAGCACGAGATCCTCGGTCTGCTCTGTGGCCTGCTGTTCTTCCTGCCCCTCATCTACCTCAGGCAGCTGTCCGATTACTTCGGTTACCTGCACAAACGCCTGCTGGTCTGCCATCACCTGCAATTTCGCTTCTGCCACGGCCACTCGCGTCCGGCTTGCTGCTGAGCGCGCACCGGATCCCGGCGTTTCCCCGTCGACTGACTGTTTGACCCCTCTGCCGGCTGACGCCTGCGATCGGTTGCCGCGCCTTGTTGCCCCTGCTATCCCACCCGCCGTGCGGGAGCCGGGCCCTTATCTGCACAAGTTGTGAGCCGATCCGATGGATTATTATGTAAACCTGTTTATTCAGTCGATTTTTGTCGAAAACCTGGCGCTGGCCTTCTTTCTGGGCATGTGTACCTTCCTGGCCGTCTCCAAGAACATCAATACCGCCTTCGGCCTGGGCCTGACGGTGCTGGTGGTCATGGTGATCGCCATTCCCCTCAACAACCTGATCTACCGCCATATCCTGCGGCCCGAGAGCACCTTCCTCGGCGAGTTTGATCTCAGCTTTCTCGATTTCATCGTCTACATAGGGGTGCTGGCCGCGCTGGTGCAGGTGATGGAGATGGTGCTCGACAAGCACTTCCCGGCGCTCCATCACGCGCTGGGCATCTATCTGCCGCTCTTGACGGTGCACTGCGCCATCTTCGGCGGCGTCATGTTCATGGCCCAGCGGGATTATGATTTCATCGAATCCATAGTGTATGGGGCGGGTTCAGGGCTTGGCTGGTTGCTGGCCATCGTCGCCATCGCCGGCCTGCGCCAGAAGATGAAGTATTCGGATGTACCCGAGGGGCTGCGCGGCATCGGCATCACCTTTATAGTGGCCGGGCTGATGTCGCTCGGCTTCATGTCCTTCTCCGGCATGTCGCTCTAGGCACGCCACCTGTGAAAACGGCCACTTGCGTGGCCGTTTTGCTATGCGGCGGGGGCTATCATCCCCAACAGCCGGTCGTGGACCAGCGGCAGTGTCAGGAAGCCGTCCCGGTCGAGGAAGTGGCCACCCTGCTCCAGGCTGTAGAGCGGCGCGGCCAGCTGCTCGCTCAGGTGCTGGCAGTAGCGATAAGGCACTATGGCATCGTCGCGGGAGGCAACCACGACGCGTTGGGGAGCCAGGGTCATGATGTGTGCCGGGTCATAGCCCGGCTGCATGAAGGGATCCAGTTCCGGCAGGGTGTGCAGGGGCTGATCGAAACCGGACACCAGCAGGATCCCGCCCACCCGGCGGCAGGCGGGCAGGCGGCTGAGCTGACGCAGTATGGCGATGCAGCCGAGGCTGTGGCCCAGCAGGAAGGTGCGCTCATCGTGATCCCGCACCAGGCTGTCCATGGCGGCATCCCAGGCGGCTGGTTCCGGCCGGTGCGGGTCT
Organism: Aeromonas sp. A04; assembly: GCF_047780465.1. Classification (NCBI taxonomy): domain Bacteria; kingdom Pseudomonadati; phylum Pseudomonadota; class Gammaproteobacteria; order Aeromonadales; family Aeromonadaceae; genus Aeromonas; species Aeromonas sp. A04. The sequence goes on from NZ_JBLNHP010000002.1 coordinate 112,924, forward strand.
GGCATGGCCAGCACCTCGACCCGGATATCGCGGGCTTCGAGTTTCTCCTTGAGCCAGGGGAACCAGTGGGACTGGGGGGAGGCAGTGTAGCCGTGCACTATGAAGACGCGGGTGTGTGACATGAGCATGATCCTGAAACGGGCAACAGGGAATGAAAAACCGTGCCGCTGCGGCAACTGGCCGGGGCGGCCACATAATACCAGCACCCCCTGGGTGCCGACACGCCCCTATCCGGGCGATACAGGGGAGGGACAAACCGCTCAGTCCAGCAGCTTGGCCATGTTGTAGCCGGTGATGGCGAAGCCCGCCTCCTGGTAGAGCGCCAGGGCGCGCGGGTTGTCGTACGCGACCCGCAACTTGATCTGGCTGATGCCACTGGCCCTGAGCTCGGCCTCCAGCACCGCCATGGCGGCCTTGCCGATGCCCTGGCTGCGGTGAGCCGGGGCGACATAGAAGTCATAGATAAAGGTGGCGCTGGCATCGGGGTCGATGGCGTGCCAGAGATAGCCCAGTGGCTGCACCTCTGCGGTCGCAACCGCCTCCTCTTCGCTTGCGGGCAGGATGCAGAGCAGGCTGTGGCCGGCGGTGGCTACCCCCTGCGGCAGGGAGTGCAGCAGAGAGGCTTCGGCCTTGCGACGGGCGGTGGCGAGATCATGGCCATGATTGCTGGCGATATCCTGCGCGTAATCCTCGATGAAGTAGGTGCAATAGGCGGGGTAGTGGGCCTGGCTCATGGGGATCAGGCGAACGAGGGGGGTTGGCATACTGCAGATCACTCAAAGGGAGAAGGGGGTTCACGTTAACCCGGCGGCGAAGTGAGCGCAAACGACGCTGGCTGCTGTCGGGAGCCGGAACGGCGTCAGCCCGCGGCTGGCCCATAAAAAAGAGCGCCCTTGGGCGCTCTTTTTTGATCAGGGGTGGATGAGGTTATTTCACCTCTTCGCCCTTGGCTTGCAGGTCCGCATGATAGGAGGAGCGGACGAAGGGGCCGCAGGCGGCGTGGGAGAAGCCCAGCCCCATGGCGACATCCTTCAGTTCGTCAAACTCTGCGGGCGGCACGTAGCGCTTCACCGGCAGGTGGTGGCGGCTCGGCTGCAGATACTGGCCCAGGGTCAGCATGTTGACGCCGTGCTCGCGCAGATCGGTGAGCACCTGCACGATTTCTTCGTTGGTCTCGCCCAGACCCATCATGACACCGGACTTGGTCGGTACATGGGGGTGCATCTCCTTGATGCGGCGCAGCAGCTCGAGGGACCACTTGTAGTCGGCGCCGGGGCGGGCGACCCGGTACATGCGCGGGGCTGTTTCCAGGTTGTGGTTGAACACGTCAGGCGGCGTCTCGCGGAACACCTCCAGCGCCTGCTCCATCCGGCCGCGGAAGTCCGGGGTCAGGATCTCGATGCGGGTCTGCGGGCTGTGCTCGCGGATCTGCTTGATGCAGTCGGCGAAGTGCTGGGCACCGCCGTCGCGCAAGTCATCGCGGTCCACCGAGGTGATGACCACGTATTTCAGCCCCATCTCCTTGATGGTGAGGGCCAGCTTGTGCGGCTCGTCGGGATCCAGCGCCAGCGGGCGGCCGTGGGCCACGTCGCAGAAGGGGCAACGACGGGTGCAGATGGCGCCCATGATCATGAAGGTGGCGGTGCCGTGGTTGAAGCACTCGGCCAGGTTGGGGCAGGAGGCCTCTTCACACACTGAGTGCAGCTTGTTCTTGCGCAGGGTGCTCTTGATGTGCTCGATCTTCTGGCTCGACGGCGGCAGCTTGATCCGCATCCAGTCCGGCTTGCGCAGCACTTCCTCGTCGGGATCCGGCATGAATTTCACCGGGATCAGGGCCATCTTGTCGCCATCGCGCAGCTTGACGCCCGGCTCCATACGAACGGGTTTGCTCATGATTCACTCTCGGTGTTTGTTATTGTTTGGTAGATAGCCGTCGGGGTCATCTCTGTGCCCTCATGGCCACGCAGCATGGGCTTGCTCATGCCGCCTCTTCGGTATGGGTGATCGTCTCATAGCCAATCAGGCTGGCCAGTTCGGCCACCAGAATGGCCTGCGCCTCGGCCACGCTCTGCGGGCCGCCCAGGGCGCTGGTCTGGGTCATGGCCATGCCCGCATAACCGCACGGATTGATGCGCAGGAAGGGGGTCATGTCCATGTTGATATTGAGTGCCAGGCCGTGGAAGGAGCAGCCCTTGCGGATGCGCAGGCCCAGCGAGGCCAGCTTGGCTTCTGTCTGCAGCGAGGCGCCAAGCTCGCTTTTCACGTAGACGCCGGGGGCGTCGGGCTTGGCATAGGCCTCAATACCGCTCCTGGCCAGGGTCTTGATGATGGCGGTTTCCAGGCAGGTCACCAGCTCGCGCACCGTGAGCTTGCTGCGGCGCACATCCACCAGCACGTAGAGCACCAACTGGCCGGGGCCGTGATAGGTCACCTGACCGCCGCGATCGCTCTGCACCACAGGGATGTCGCCCGGGGCGAGCAGGTGCTCGGCCTTGCCGGCCTGGCCCTGAGTGTAGACGGGGTCGTGCTCCACCACCCAGAACTCGTCCGGGGTGTCGCTGGTGCGGCTGTCGGTGAAGGCCTTCATGGCGTCCCATACCGGCTGGTAGGGGCGGCGACCCAGGTGTCTGACGAGCAGCTGTGGCTGGGCGGGGATCTGGGGTGACATCTTTTCCTCACAGGCTGGCGCTTGAGTCGGCACCATGGGTCAGCGCTCGGGGGTGACGCAAAATCAATCGCCCCTGGCGGGGCGAGAGAGAAATTACAGTACGTATTTCACCAGCTCGATCTTGCCAAGGGCATGGTACATAGCTTCGATGTGCTCTTTGCTCTGGGCTGTCACGGTTACGCGGACCGAGTGGTAGTTGCCCTTGGAGCTGGGCTGAACGGTCGGGCTGTAAGTGCCGGGGGCGTGTTGCTGCAGCACTTCAACCACCTGATCCGGCAGGGCCGGGTCGGCAATGCCGAGCACCTTGAACGGGAACTTGCAGGGGAACTCCAGCAGTTCATCAAACTTGGTATTCATCTACTCACCTTTTGGCGTCATCACGGGATGACTTCATCTTTAATCTTGCGTGGCTGGTGGCCAATGGCTCATCAGGCCGTCATGTACAAGTCTATATGGGCATAGCCCGGGCAGAGATCAAGGCCCGGGCCGCGCGACAAGACATGAAGATGCTGCTTTTTACCACAAATCGCCAGTCGGCGGAACCTGCAGATTGCAGGGTTATTCGCTGGTATGACCGGGTAAAGACAGCAGCGGCGCCTGTTGGCGCCGCTGTTTGGTCAGGATTGTGCGTCTCTCTTACTTGAACCAGCTGGAGACCAGCATCACCAGGTAATCCCACAGACGGCTCATCAGTCCGCCTTCCTGCACCTCTTCCAGCGCGACCAGCGGAACCTGCTTGATCTCCTTGTCGCCCTGCTTCAGGAACACGGTGCCGACCCGTTGGCCCTTGGCCAGCGGGGCTTTCAGTTCGCTCTCGAGCTGGAAGTCCGCCTTCAGGTTGTTGCCTTGACCACGGGTAACCAGCACGGACACATCCTTGTCGACGCCCAGTTTCACTTCAGACTTGTCGCCCATCCAGATCTTCTGGGTGACCAGCTCGGTGCCGGCCTTGTACGGGGTCAGGCTCTGGAAGAAACGGAAACCGTAGGTGAGCAGCTTCTTGCTCTCGGCGGCGCGGGAACCCTCGCTGCTGGCGCCCAGCACCACGGCGATCAGGCGCATGCCTTCGTTGTTGGTGGCGGAGGAGACCAGGTTGTAGCCGACCTGGCTGACGTGGCCGGTCTTGATGCCATCCACTTGCAGGGACTGATCCCACAGCAGGCGGTTGCGGTTGTGCTGGGTGATGCCGTTGAAGACGAAGGATTTCTGGGAGTAGATCTTGTACTCCTCAGGCAGATCGCGGATCAGGGCCTGACCCAGACGGGCCATGTCGTGGGCGGTACTGTAGTGGCCTTCCGCATCCAGACCGTGCGGGTTCATGAAGTGGCTGTCCTTCATGCCGAGCTTGGCGGACCAGGAGTTCATCAGGCTGGCGAAGGAGTCTGTGCTGCCGGCCAGGAATTCGGCCATGGCGACGCAGGCATCGTTGCCGGACTGGATGATGATGCCCTTGTTGAGGTCATCGACGGAGACCTGCTTGCCCACCTCGATGAACATCTTGGAGGAGTCGGTGTAGTTCTTGGACCAGGCGTTCTGGCTGATGGTCACCATGTCGGTGCGCTTGATGTTCCCCTTCAGCAGCTCCTGGCCGATGATATAGGAGGTCATCATTTTGGTCAGACTGGCGGGCGGCAGACGCTCTTCGGCGTTCTGCTCGGCCAGCACCTGACCCGAGTAGTAATCGATCAGAATATGGGCCTTGGCGGAGATCTCCGGCGCGGCGGGAACGACCATGGGGGTTGCGTTCGGGGTCGGTACAGGCTGGTTGGCCTGGGCGGTGGCGCTTAACAGGGAGGCCAGAATAACTGAACGGGCAAATTTGGACATCTTGAAATTCCTGGAGCCTGGATGGGGGTAACCCAAGTTAAAAATGCGGGCTTCACTATACCAGAAGCGACCGTCGGTCATAGTCCGACGTGCCATCTGGTCTGGTTTTTTATCCATCGGGAGCCGTCGTCACGCCGGGAAACGACGTGACGACGGGCACCCGGCGGTGGCTCACCCGAGGTGAGCCAGCTGGTGTCAGGGGACGATAAAGGCTTGCTCCAGCCCCCCCTGACGGATCTGTTCCAGCAGGCTTGCCTGCTGATCGGCGGCGACCGGTCCCAGCAGGACCCGGAAGATGGCGCCGTGGGCCACCACCTGATACGGCACGCCGTAGCGCTGGGTCATCACCTTGCCCATGGCCTCGGCCCTGGGCTGGGAGCCACTGGCCAGCACCTGGATCATCTTGCCGTCGCCGCTGCCGACGGGGGCGGCCGCCTGGGCCGGTGCCGGTTTGGCGGGTTTGGCCGCGGGGGCCTTGACGGGGGCCGGTTCAGCGGCGGCCGGCGTGGCCATGGCGAGCGCGGTCGGTTCACCCAGAAAACCCTCCTGCGCCGCAGCCTGCGGAGCGACCGGGGTCGCCGGGCTCTGCGCCGCTTGCATGGGCTGCATCGTCATCATGGGCACCATCTCGACCATCTGATCCGGCTTGTCGTTGATCAGCTCCAGCCGCACGCGCGCCTCGCCGCTCTCCACCATGTCCAGCTGTTTGGCGGCGGCGTAGGAGAGATCGATGAGGCGAGTGCTGTCGGACGGGCCGCGATCGTTGACCCGTACTATGGTCTCCAGCCCGTTGGTCAGGTTGGTGACCCGCACATAGCTTGGCAGCGGCAGGTTGCGGTGGGCGGCGCTGAACAGCTTGCTGTCCAGCACGTCGCCGTTGGCGGTCTGCTGACCGTCCAGATCTTGGGCCAGCCAGCTGGCGGTGCCCTCTTCCGTGTAGTGCTTGATGTCGCGCCACACCTCGTTCTTCTGCTTGCCTATCCAGTAGTCCCGGTTGCCGCTGGCACTCAGGGGCTCGGGACGCGGAATGGCGCCCGTGGCTTGCGGGATCTCGATGACCTGGGGTTTTTCCTGCTGGACGGGTTCCTGCGGCAGGGGAGCCTGTTCCGGCTGGCTGCTACAGGCGGCCAGCAACAAGCTCAGGCTGAGCGGGAGAAGTTTGTGGCTGTAATGCATACGCTTCCTGGATTGCTTGACTGAGTTGATGCACCGCCATCGCATAGAGAGGGCTGCGGTTATAGCGGGTGATCACATAAAAATTGTGGCGCGCGACCCAGTATTCCGGTCCATCGGCCTGTTCCAATGCCAGCAGTTTCACCGGCGTGTCGGGTGCCAGCGGGGTGGCGAGTTCAATCCCGGCGGCGGCCAGCTCTGCCCACAGCTGCCTGAGCTCGGGTTCGGGCCGAAGCAGGGTACTCACTGGCGCCAGCCCGATCAAGGCGGGCTCGACGGCCGACTCGCCCCAGCGCCACTGGTGCAGGGCGAAATAGTTGGCGACGCTGCCGATGGCATCCACCGGATTGGCAAACAGATCCCGCTTGCCATCTCCGTCAAAATCGACCGCGTAGTGGCGGTAACTGGAGGGCATGAACTGTCCCATGCCCATGGCGCCCGCGTAGGAGCCCCTGAGGCGGGTGAGTGGCCACTTCTCCTCTTTGGCCAGCAGCACCAGCTGGGCAAATTCCTTGGCGAAGAACTCCTCGCGCGCTGGGTAGTGAAATCCCAGGGTGTAGAGGCTGTCGAGCACGGAATGGCGGCCCATCTGGCGGCCGTAGAAGGTTTCTATGCCTATGATGGCGACTATGAGGGAGGCAGGCACCCGATAGTGCTGCTCGGCCCGCGCCAGGGCATCGGCATGGCGTTGCCAGAAGTTGACCCCGTCCTGTATGCGGGCCTGGGTCACGAACAGGGGCCGGTAGCTGTGCCAGGGCCTGGCTTCCCATGGCTTGCTGATGGTGTCGAGTATCTCCTGGCGCAGCCGGGCCTGCGCCGTGGCCGCCTGCAATTCGGCCAGCGGCACCTGCTGCTGCTCGGCCAGCAACGCCAGCCGCTCGGGCACAGGGGCTGCACTCGCCGTCAGCGAGCACAGGGAGAGTGCCAGCCAGGCACCTCTCATCAGGCCAGCAGCCTTCTGTGGGTCTGGATGGACATCAGGATGCCGAAGCCTGCCATCAGGGTCACCATGGAGGTGCCGCCGTAGCTCACCAGCGGCAGGGGCACCCCTACCACCGGAAGAATACCGCTCACCATGCCCATGTTGACGAACACATAGACGAAGAAGGTGAGGGTCAGGGCGCCACCGAGCAGGCGCTCGAAGCTGTTCTGGGCCTGCATGGAGATAAACAGGCAGCGGCTGATGATGTAGAGATAGATCACCAGCAGCAGGGCGACGCCCACCAGACCGAACTCCTCGCTGAACACCGCGAAGATGAAGTCGGTGTGACGCTCGGGCAGGAACTCGAGCTGGGACTGGGTGCCTTGCAGCCAGCCCTTGCCAAAGACGCCGCCGGAGCCGATGGCAATCTTCGACTGGATGATGTGATAGCCGCGGCCGAGCGGGTCTTTCTCCGGGTCGAGCAGCATCAGTACCCGCTGGCGCTGGTAGTCGTGCATCAGGAAGAACCAGAGCACCGGCATGAAGGCGCAGATGAGCAGCACCGCCAGCCCGATCAGCCACCAGCTGATCCCCGCCAGGAAGATAACGAAGAAGCCGGAGGCGGCCACCAGGATGGAGGTGCCGAGATCGGGCTGGGCCGCGATCAACAGGGTGGGCAGCAGTACCATCACCAGCGCGATCACCACATGGCTGAACTTGGGGGGCAGCGAATGGCGGCTGAGCCAGGCGGCCACCATGATGGGCATGGAGAGCTTCATCACCTCGGAGGGCTGGAACTTCATAAAGCCGAGGTCTAACCAACGCTGGGCCCCCTTGCCGATGTGGCCGAACACGTCCACCGCGATGAGCAGCAGCACTACCACCACGAACAGCGGCACGGACCAGCGCGCGTAGAGGGAGGGGGGCAGCTGGGCCATGCCGATCATCAGGGCGAAGGCCAGCCCCCCGCGCACCAGCTGGCGCACGATGGAGTCCACGCTCTGACCGGAGGCGGAGTAGAGCACCACCATGGAGAGGGACATCAGGGCCAGCAGGCCGAGAAACAGCGGCAGGTCGATATGCAGCCGGTACCAGATGCTCTGTCGCTGCGCGGAATTACTCATGGGAAACGGCCTCGCGTGATGGGGACGGCTGCTTGGGAGCCGGTGGCAACTGGGGCTCTGGTGGCACCAGATAGGCATCCAGCATCTGACGTGCCACAGGCGCGGCCATGCTGCTGCCGCCCCCGGCGTTCTCCAGCACCAGGGCCACCACGGCCTTGGGTGCCTCGAACGGGGCGAAGGAGACGAACAGGGCGTTATCCCTGTGCTCCACCTTGGTGGTGGCCGCGTTGTAGACCTGGTTCTCTTTCAGACCCACCACCTGGGCGGTACCTGACTTGCCCGCGGCCTTGTAGGGCGTGTTGGCAAAGGCGCGTCGGCCCGTGCCTTCATTGCCGTTGATGACGCGCCACATGCCGTCCTTGGCCACCTGCCAATAGGCATCGTTCTTGGCCTTGAGCGCCATGTTCGGGTTGACGGGGGCGTTGACCACCCCATCCAGCGAGGCCGTGCTCTTGAGCAGGTGCGGCGTCACATCGTGACCGTTCTGGGTCAGTATGCTGATCGCCTTGGCCAGCTGGATCGGGGTGGCGCTCCAGTAGCCCTGACCTATGCCGATGGAAATGGTGTCACCCTGATACCAGGGCTGGCGCCAGCGTGCCATCTTCCAGTCGCGAGAGGGCATGACGCCCTTGGTCTCCTCGTACAGATCCACCCCGCTGTACTGACCGAAACCGAACTTGGTCATGTAGCTGTGGATCTTGTCGATGCCGACTCGATAGGCGAGATCGTAGAAATAGGTATCTGCCGACACCTCGATGGCGCGGTAGACGTCGAGCCAGCCGTGGCCCCAGCGGCGCCAGTCGCGAAACTTCTTGGTGGTGCCGGGGATGGAGAAGCTGGGGCCGCCGAAGTAGCGGTAGTTGGGGGTGATGGCCCCCTCGTTCAGTCCCATCACCGCCATCATGGGCTTGACGGTGGAGGCGGGGGCATAGATGCCCTGAGTGGTGCGGTTCACCAGCGGACGGGCCGGATCGTTGAGCAGCGCCGAATAGTTGGTGTTGGAGATGCCGGTCACGAACAGGTTGGGGTCGTAGCTCGGGCTCGACTCCATGGCCAGGATGGCGCCGGTATTGGGATCCATCATGACGATGGCGCCCCGGCGACCGGCCAGCAGTTGCTGGGCCTTCAGTTGCAGGCGAATGTCGATGTTGAGGTAGATGTCCTTGCCGGGCTCCGGCGGCTGGAACTTGAGGGTCCGTACCACGCGGCCGCGGTTGTTGACCTCGACCTCCTGATAACCGGCCACCCCGTGCAGCTGATCCTCGTAGAACTTCTCCACCCCCTGCTTGCCGATATCCTTGGTGGCGGCATAGTTGGCGAGCTTGTCCTCCTTGTCGAGGCGCTCCACGTCGCGGGTGTTGATCTTGGCCACGTAGCCCAGCGCATGGGTGAGGGTGTCACCAAACGGATAGTAGCGCTTGAGGTAGGCCTCTATGCTGGCGCCCGGATAGTTGTGCTGGTTGACCGAGAAGAGCGCGACCTGATATTCGGTCAGCTTCTCGAACAGGGCCACCGGCTTGAAGCGGCGCTGGCGTTTGACCTCGGCCAGGAACTTCTCCTTGGTCCCTTCCGGCAGGGCCAGCAGGGTGATCAGCTCGTCGGCGGTCTTGTCCAGGTCTTTGGTCTCTTCCGGCACGATTTCGAGACTGTAGACGGGGCGGTTCTCCGCCAGCAGCACGCCGTTGGCGTCATAGATGAGGCCCCGTGGCGGCGCCACGGGCACGACCCGGATCCGGTTGTCGTTGGAGCGGGTCTGATAGGTCTCGAAGGATTCGACCTGCAGGTAATAGAGATTGCCCAGCAGCACCAGCATCAGCACTATCATGCCGATGTAGGCGACCAGGGTGCGTCGGAAGAAGAGGCGACCCTCGGCGCTGTGGTCGCGCATTTCGATGCGATTCTTCAGCATGCCGCTACCTTATGACAGACGAAGGGAGAAGACAAAAACCCCATGGGTTATTCCCTGTGATACGGGTGATATAAGGGGGTGATGCGCCAGATGTGCATGGTTCATTCCCTGTGATACGGATGATTGGTGGTAATGCTCCAGGCGCGATAGAGGCTCTCGGCCACCAGCACCCGTACCAGCGGGTGGGGCAGGGTCAGCGGCGACAGCGACCAGCTCTGCTCGGCGGCGGCCTTGCACTCGGGTGACAGCCCCTCCGGGCCCCCGACCAGCAGCGCCACGTCGCGCCCATCCAGCTTCCAGGCTTCCAGTTGTACGGCGAGCTGCTCCGTGGTCCAGGGCTTGCCGGGAATATCCAGGGTCACTATGCGCGAACGGCCGGCGGCGGCCAGCATGGCTTCCCCCTCCTTTTGCAGGATGCGGGGAATATCGGCATTTTTACCGCGCTTTCCGGCGCCGATCTCGACCAGCTCGAACGGCATGTCTTTGGGGAAACGGCGACGGTACTCTTCGAAGCCACGCTCTACCCAGGCAGGCATCTTGGTGCCCACTGCAATCAACTGGATCTTCATCGTTTGTTACACTTGTGCTCTGTTATTGCGCATTCACTTGAGCGGTAGCGCCCCAGAGTTTTTCCAGTTGGTAGAAGTCGCGATATTCGTCCTGCATCACGTGCACTATGACTTGCCCCAAGTCCACCAGTACCCATTCCCCCGTGAGCTGGCCTTCCACGCTCAGCAGATCGAGCCCGGCATGGCGAGCTTCGCTGGCCAGGTGATGGGCGATGGCGCTGACGTGGCGACTGGAGTTGCCGGAACAGACGATCATGGTGTCTGTGATGCTGGATTTACCGCGCACATCGAGGGTGATGATGTCGCGGCCTTTCATGTCATCGATCTTGTCGACGATAAAGGCATGCAGTTCTTGGCCTTGCAATGATCTTCTCCTGTGTTCCGACGCCTGAGGGCGGCGGATTATATCATGGTCACTCCCGTTTCCCAGTCCGGTGAAGGGGAGTGGAACGGGGGCTGTGCCCGTGTGGCAAACCAGGCCCCTGTTGATCAATATAGTGCGCAACCGGCCGGGACAATAGTCGGCGCCGGTTGTGGTCAGCTTGGCTGGTAGAGGCCTTGCTGGCGAATGTAATCGGCCACCGACGGCGGCAGCAGGTAACGGGGATCCTCCCCGGCCGCCAGCAGGGCTCTGAGCCGGGTGGCCGACAGCTCGATGGGCTGGTTGTTCGCCAGCCAGATATGGCCGGCAAGGCGCCGGTGCAGCGCGGTGGCATCCGTGGTGTGATGGCGAGCCAGCAGCTCGGCCACCTTCCCCGGGTAGTCAGGTTGCCAGCCCGGCCGCACGCTCACCACCAGGTGGGCATAGTCGAGCAGCTCTTGCCAGCGGTGCCAGCTCGGCAGGCCGAGCAGGGAATCCATCCCCATCAGAAAGCAGAGCGGGGTGCCCGGCAGCGCTTGCCGCAATTCGATGAGGGTGTCTATGGTCCAGGAGGGGGTGTCCCGCTTCAGTTCCCGCTCATCCACCACGAATCCCGCATTCTCCGCCGCCGCCAGCTTGACCATGGCGAGGCGCTGCTCGCTCGAACAGAAGGGGTTGGCGCGATGGGGCGGTATATGGTTCGGGATCAGCCGGATTTCGGCCAGCCCTATGGCGTCCCGCGCCTCTATGGCCGGGCGCAGGTGGCCGATATGGATGGGGTCGAAGGTCCCGCCCAGCAGCCCGATGGGTGGCTTCAGCATGAGCAGTCCTCAGCAGTAAGGGAACCTATGTGGATGGGGTCTAAGGTGGCTCGGGCCAGCAGGTTGATGGGGGCCTTCAGCATGCGGCGGGTTCCAGCAGGGGCAACGGCGTACCATCGCGAAAACCCAGGGCCAGGGTCTGCAACATCAGCCAGGCCTGCTCGGTGTCGAAGCGACGCTGGGCGTCGTCAAGCCGGGCCATCAGTTGCCACAGCTGCTGCAACTTGGTGAAGGGCAGCCGGGTCAGGGCCTGCTGGATCAGCTGCTGGCGGCTCTGCCAGATGCGCAGGCGGGAGAAGTGCTCCACCAGCGGCTGGCCGGCTCTGGCGGCCAGGGCCAGCTCGGTGAGCTGCTCCAGCTCGCGGCACAGGGCCCAGGCCAGCATGCCGGGCTCTGTGCCCTCGGCGCGCAGGGCCAGCAGGATGCGCTGGGCCCGGTTCACCTTGCCCTCCAGCAGGGTATCGATGAGCTGGAACGGCGTGAAATGGGCGTGGCGTATGATGGTCTCTTGCAGATAGGCGACGCTGATGGGCTGGGGCGGTGCCAGCAGGGTCAGCTTCTCTATCTCCTGGCTGGCGGCCAGCAGGTTGCCCTCGTAGGAGTGGCACATGAAGTTGATGGCATCCGGCAGCGCCTTGAGGCCGAAACGCTGGAAGCGGGCGCTCATCCAGCGCGGAAAGAAGCGGGGCTCGGGGTGATTGACCGGCACATAGGTGCCGTTCTGGCTGAGCTTGTCGAACCAGGCTGCCTTCATCTGGGTCTGGTTGAGGCGACCGCCGCTCAGTACCAGCAGCAGATCCGGATGCAGTTGCTTGCCAATTTCAGTGATGCGGGCGGCCAGATCCTTGTCGACCTTGGCCGGCAGCTCCAGCTCTATGATCTGGCGGGCGGAGAAGAGGCTCATGGCCTGACAGGCGTCATAAACCTGATTCCAGTCCAGTCCCTGCTCCACCACGAAAGTATGGCGCTCATCGAACCCCTGCTTGCGGGCGGCCTGACGGATGGCGTCGATGGCCTCCAGCTTGAGCAGAGGCTCGTCACCAAAAACGAGGTAGCAGGGCTTTAGCCCTGCCTTGAGATGATCCGCAAACTGCTCGGGATAGACTCTCATCAAGATACTCGCATCAGAACTTGACCTGGCTCAGTTGGCGGATCACCAGGCTGGCGGCCTGCTCCTGCATCTCCTTGCCGAGCTGCTCCTGCTCGCGGGAGGAGGCCAGCGCCGCGTCCGGCTTGTTCAGGAAGCTGCGGTTGAAGGTGATGGGGAAGACCTGGGTCGGTTTGCCCGGCATGGAGACGGTGAACTGGGTGTTGTAGCCCAGCACGTACTCACGGGCCTGGCCTATGGAGTCAACCGAGGCAACCTGACTGGTGCTGCCGACGCCGGACAGGGTCAGCACAGGTATGCCCTCCTTGTCGGCGAGCTTGACGCCAGCCGCCTTGAGGCGGGTGGTGACCAGTCGGTAGAAGTCGCTCTTGTTGTCACCGACCACCTTCATGGTCATCAACTCGGGCGGGATGGCCGTGCCTCGCATCTGAAAACCGCAAGCCTGCAGCAGCAGGCCCATCAGCACTATGGCCATCCAGCGAATGAGGGGGGTGCCCATATGAAATCCTCTTTGCATTAGGGGAAAGCGGCGGGCGCAGGGCCCGCCGTTATCATCCGTTTGTCGTTACCGCTTGGCAACCAGGCAGTCAGCTTGAGTTGCCACGCGATATGGCATCAGTTGGCCACTATGTTGAGCAGTTTGCCCGGCACATAGACCACCTTGCGAACGGTCAGGCCATCGGTGAACTTCTGCACAGAGGCATCGGCCATGGCCAGTTTCTCGACGTCGGCCTGGCTTATCTCGGCCGGCACTGTCAGCTTGCCGCGCATCTTGCCGTTGATCTGCACCACCACCAGCTTCTCGGTCTCGACCATGGCAGCCTCGTCGGCCACCGGCCAGGCGGCGTGGTCCAGGTCGTCGCCCTTGCCCAGCATCTTCCACAGCTCGAAGCCGATGTGCGGGGTGATGGGGGAGAGCATGACCACCACGGCTTCCAGCGCTTCCTGCATCAGGGCGCGATCCTGCTCGTCGGTGCCGAGCTTGGAGAGGTTGTTCATCAGCTCCATGATGGCGGCGATGGCGGTGTTGAAGGTCTGACGACGACCCACGTCATCGCTCACCTTGGCGATGGTCTTGTGCAGTTCGCGGCGAACGGCTTTCTGGTCGGCACTGAGTGCCGCCACGTCCAGCGCCGGGGCGGCACCGCCACTGACGTGCTCGAAGGTGATGCGCCACAGGCGACGCAGGAAGCGCTGGGCACCTTCCACGCCGGAGTCGGACCACTCCAGGGTCATCTCGGCCGGCGAGGCGAACATCATGAACAGACGGACGGTATCGGCGCCGTAACGCTCCACCATCAGCTGGGGGTCTATGCCGTTGTTCTTGGACTTGGACATCTTGGTCATGCCGGAGTGGATGACTTCACGGCCCTCAAGGTCGATGGCCTTGGTGATGCGACCCTTGTCGTCACGCTCGACCTTGACGTCAACCGGGCTGACCCAGACGTTGCCGCCCTTCTCGTCTTTGTAGTAGAAGGCGTCGGCCAGCACCATGCCCTGGCAGAGCAGGCGCTTGAACGGCTCATCGCTGTTCACCAGCCCTGCGTCACGCAGCAGCTTGTGGAAGAAGCGGGCGTAGAGCAGGTGCATACAGGCGTGCTCGATGCCGCCTATGTACTGATCCACCGGCAGCCAGTGGTTGGCGGCAGCCGGATCCAGCATGCCCTTGTCGTAGTCCGGGGAGCAGTAGCGGGCGTAGTACCAGGAGGACTCCATGAAGGTGTCGAAGGTATCAGTTTCCCGGAACGCTTCCTGGCCGTTATAGGTGGTCTTGGCCCACTCGGCGTCGGCCTTGATCGGGCTCTGGATGCCATCCATCACCACGTCTTCCGGCAGCAGTACCGGCAGTTGATCTTCCGGGGTCGGCACCACAGTGCCGTCGGCCAGAGTCAGCATGGGGATGGGGGCACCCCAGTAACGCTGACGGGAGACACCCCAGTCGCGCAGACGGAAGTTGACGGTGCGCTTGCCCTTGCCAATCGCTTCCAGCTTGCTGGCGATGGCATCGAAGGCGGCCTGGAACTCGAGACCGTCGAACTCGCCGGAGGCGAACAGCACGCCCTTGTCGGTGTAGGCGGCCTCGATCACGTTCGGCGCTTCACCGTCAGCCTGCTTGATGACAGGCTTGATCTCGAGACCGTACTTGGTGGCAAACTCATGGTCGCGCTGGTCGTGGGCCGGGACGGCCATCACGGCGCCTGTGCCGTAGTTCATCAGCACGAAGTTGGCGACCCAGACCGGCACCTTGCGGCCATCCAGCGGGTGAATGGCATACAGGCCGGTGGCCATGCCCTTCTTCTCCATGGTGGCCAGTTCGGCTTCGGCCACCTTGGTGTTCTTGCACTCGTCGATAAAGGCGGCAAGCTCGGGGTTACCGGCAGCAGCCTGCAGGGCCAGCGGGTGACCGGCGGCTATGCCGACATAGGTGACGCCCATCAGGGTATCGGGACGGGTGGTGTAGACCTCGAGGTCGCCAGCCTGATCGGCGACCTGGAAGTGGATGTTGACCCCTTCGGAGCGGCCAATCCAGTTGCGCTGCATGGTCTTGACCATCTCCGGCCAGCCTTCCAGATTGTCGATGTCATTCAACAGCTCTTCGGCATAGTCGGTGATCTTGATGAACCACTGGGGGATCTCTTTCTGCTCCACCGGGGTGTCACAGCGCCAGCAGCAGTTGTCGATCACCTGCTCGTTGGCCAGTACCGTCATGTCGTTCGGGCACCAGTTGACGGAGGAGGTCTTCTTGTAGACCAGACCCTTCTCGTACAGCTTGGTGAAGAACCACTGCTCCCAGCGGTAGTAATCCGGTTTGCAGGTCGCCAGCTCGCGATCCCAGTCATAGCCCAGACCCAGCATCTTCAGCTGGTTCTTCATGTATTCGATGTTTTCGTAGGTCCAGGGCGCCGGTGCCGTGTTGTTTTTGACCGCGGCGTTCTCCGCCGGCAGGCCGAATGCGTCCCAACCTATGGGTTGCAGCACGTTCTTGCCATTGAGGCGTTGATAACGGGAGATCACATCACCTATGGTGTAGTTGCGAACGTGCCCCATGTGTAGACGACCAGACGGATAGGGGAACATGGAGAGGCAGTAGAACTTTTCCTTGTCTACTTTCTCCACCGCCTTGAAGGTTTTCTTGGCATCCCAGTGCTTTTGCACTGCTGGTTCTATGGATTGGGGAACGTATTGCTCTTGCATTGGTGACATCCGGATCTGTGAAATGAATAGATAAATCAGCTGGGAAATCGCAATAGAATACCCATATCCAGCGGCGGCAACAACCGCCAGCATCCGTCAGGCCTTATGCCGGGCATGATCAGGGTTCAGTAGAGGAGTAACGACCATGGACAAACGTCAAAAAGGGTACGAAGCCTTCATTGCAGAGCTGCAGAAGCAGTGGCAAGAGACTGAAGAGTTCCAGGGGGAGCGCCTCAACCGGATGATCGCCAAGGTGCAGGCCTATCTGGAGGCGGCCGGCGACCTGACCCAGGATGAGCTGGCGCTGATCGCCGAGTACGTGAAGCGGGATCTGGGCAACTATGACGAGGGGCGCGCCGAGGTGGAGGAGTCCGCCTTCATGCTGGCGCTCAAGGACACCGCCTGGTCCTGGCTGGCGGACGTGACCGACCGCGCCCAGGTGGAGTGGCGCGAGCTGGCGGACGAGCTGGAGCACAAGGGCGTCTACGAGGCGGGTGACTGGGTGGGCCTCGGCGTCATGGTGTGCGAGCAGTGTGGCTGGCGCCATACAGTGCTGCACCCGCAGCCGCTCGATACCTGCCCCGAGTGCGGCGGCCACGAGTATCACCGCGAGCCGCTCTCGCCCTGATCCCGTCAGACAACCAGATGAAAAGAGGCGCCCAGGGGGCGCCTCTTTCATTCAGCGACGAACCGGATCACCGGTTCAGAGCTCGCGGGCCCAGGGGTGGGCACGGGGACGCAGCGCCAGCGCCAGACCGAGCAGCAGGGCGGTCAGCCCGTACAGCGGCCAGCTGCCAAAGCGCAGGTAGGGGGTCGAACCGTGGGCGGGACGCACCTCGGCTCTCAGCACCCCGGCCTCGAACTGGGGGAGCTGGGCTATGATGCTGCCATCGATCTCGGTGACGATTGTGATGCCGGTGTTGGTGTCGCGCAGCAGCGGGCGAGCCAGCTCCAGCGCGCGCATGCGGGCTATCTCCATGTGCTGCCAGGGACCTATGCTGGTGCCGAACCAGGCATCGTTGGAAACGGTCAGCAGGAAATCGGTATCCGGCTGCACGTTGCGGCGCACCTCGTCCGGGAAGATGATCTCGTAGCAGATGGCGGCGGCGAACTTGAGCCCCTTGGCGATCAGGTTCGGTTGCTGCTCATTCCCGCGGCTGAAGGAGGACATGGGCAGGTTGAAGAAGGGCGCTATGGGGCGCAGCAGATCTTCAAACGGCACGAACTCGCCGATGGGCAGCAGGTGGTACTTGTAGTAGCGGTTCTTGTGCTCGTAGTGATACGACTCCTTGCCGTCCGCGTCCTGCACTCCCATGCCCAGCACGGTATTGAAGAAGCGCTGCTGCTCGAAATCGTAATGAATGATACCCGCCAGCAGGCCGGTGTCGTTCACCTTCATCGCCTTGTCCAGGCTCTCCAGGTAGTTGCCCATCTCCTTCTCGATGGCCGGGATCGCCGATTCCGGCCAGATGATGATGTCGGCATCCTGGTGCTCGCGGCTGAGATCCTGATACTTGCGCACCGTCGGCACCAGCGCCTCGGGATCCCACTTTAGGGACTGTTCTATGTTGCCCTGCACCAGGGCGACCTTGACCGGCTCGCCGCGGGTCACCCAGTTGAGCTGCATCAGCCCCTGAGCGGCACCGATCAGCGCGACGGGCAGCAGCAGCCAGACCGGCTTGCGGCTCTGCCATACCAGCCAGAGGGCGGAGGCCGACAGCAGCAGCGCCAGCGTGATGCCCTGCACGCCGAGGATGGGGGCCAGCCCCTTGAGCGGCCCGTCGATCTGGCTGTAACCAAACCAGAGCCATGGGAAGCCTGTCATCACCCAGCCGCGCAGCCAGTCCGCCACCAGCCAGAGCGCCGGGAAGGCGAGCAGCCAGCGGCTCCAGTGGCGACCGCTGAAGAAGCGGGCGAAGGCCCAGCAGGCCAGGGTCGGGTAGAGCGCCAGATAGGCCGACAGGCCGGCCAGCAGCACGAAGGCGACCGGCAGCGGTATGCCGCCAAACATGGTCATGCTGACGTGGATCCACCAGAGCCCTGGCAGGAACAGCCCCATGGCATAGCCAAAGCCGCGCCAGGCCGCCTGCCTGGGGCTGGCCTTGTCCAGCAGGGCATAGAGGCCGAGCAGGGACGGGATCACCAGCGGCCAGTAGTTGAAGGGGGAGAAGGCCAGCACGGCGAGCGCGCCGGATGCCATGGCACAGAGGCTTGTCAGGAGTTTCGATTTCACGGGCAATAGAGGCTCGGATTGGACTGCAACAGGTTGATTGGCCGGTATCTTAACCTGTAAATGCGGTCAACGGCGAGCCTCCCGGCTGTGGCGGGCGCAACCGGGCTGGGATCGGGAAATAAAGGGCGGTCTGTCGGGCAGGGGATGACGTGCGGGGTTGGAGGATATGGTTGCCTTGCCCCGTGGCCAAATGGCAAGCGCCCCGACGAGCGGGGCGCTGATGCTTCACGGCTGGCCGGGGGCCGCGCTGGATTTACTGGGCTTCAGACTGGGCCGCGACATGGTTGTCGGGGATCTTCACCTGCAGCTGCTGCAGGCGGCGCCGGTCGGCGTGCATCACCTTGAACAGGTAGCCGTCCAGCTCTATCTCCTCGCCTTTTTTCGGCAGGTGGCTGAAGGCGTGCATCACCAGACCGCCCACGGTATCCACCTCTTCATCGCTGAACTGGGTGCCGAAGAAGTCGTTGAAATCCTCGATCTCGGTGAGGGCACTGACCGAGAAGACCCGCTTGCTGATGCGGCGGATCTCGTCCGGCTCATCTTCGATGTCGTCAAACTCGTCGTCTATCTCGCCGACGATGAGCTCCAGTATGTCTTCAATGGTCACCAGACCCGAGACGCCACCAAATTCGTCGACCACTATGGCCATGTGGTAGCGCTCTTCACGAAACTCCTTGAGCAGACGGTCGACCCGCTTGCTCTCGGGCACGATCACCGTAGGGCGCAAGATTTTCTCGAGCTGCAGCGGCTCGCTGGCATGGTGGCCGCCGAAACCGAACGGCAGCAGATCCTTGGCGAGCAAGATGCCCTCCACATGATCCTTGTCTTCGTTGATCACCGGAAAGCGGGAGTGACCTGATTCGATGATCACGGGCAAGATGTCGTCCACCGGCTGGGACTTCTCTATGGTGACCATCTGGGAGCGGGGGATCATGATGTCACGAACGCGCAGCTCGGCAATTTCGAGCACGCCCTCAATCATGTCCTTGGTGTCCTGATCGATAAGATCGCGCTCCTCGGCATCGGCTATCACATCCACCAAATCGTTGCGGTCTTTTGGCTCGCCCTGGAAGAGTTGGCTGAGTTTGTCGAGCCAGGTTTTCTTCGGCGAGCCGGTACTAGGGTGATCGTCGGTCATTTTTTCTCTTGGTTACTCGCTTGAACACATTTGAAATTGTCTTGGTGATATAAGGATGGCCATCGGCTGTTTCAAGGCGATGACTGTCCCGTCCTTTACGCGTTTACTCTTCGTCGTTCAGATAAGGGTCGGCAAAACCGAGTTCCTGCATGATGTCGCGCTCAAGCGCTTCCATCTCTTCGGCTTCCTCATCCTCGATATGGTCATAACCTAGCAGATGCAGACTGCCGTGCACAACCATGTGGGCCCAGTGGGCCTCCAGCGGTTTGTTCTGCTCGACAGCTTCCTGTTCCACCACCTGGCGGCAGATGACGAGATCGCCGAGCAGCGGCAGTTCCATGCCGGGTGGCGCCTCGAACGGGAAGGAGAGCACATTGGTGGGCTTGTCCTTGCCGCGATAGGTGAGGTTGAGCTCGCGGCTCTCCGCCTCGTCGACGATGCGCACCGTCACCTCTGCCTCTTGCTGAAAGCCCAGTATGGTGCCGTCAAGCCAGCCTTGCAGCCTGGCTTCGCTCGGCAGATCTTCCGCCTGAGCGCAGGCCAGTTGCAGATCCAGGGTCACACTCATTGGGCACTCTCTTTATGGGCTTTGGCAGGGATGGATTCGGCCTGTTTGGCGTCGAACGCCTCGTAGGCCTGCACGATACGGGCGACCACCGGATGGCGTACCACGTCTTTGGATTCAAAGAAGTTGAACGACAGGCCGTCGACCCCTTGCAGCACTTCCAGGGCGTGGCGCAGGCCGGACTTGGTGCTGCGCGGCAGATCCACCTGGGTGATGTCGCCGGTGACCACCGCCTTGGAGTTGAAGCCGATGCGGGTCAGGAACATCTTCATCTGTTCCGTGGTGGTGTTCTGGGCCTCATCCAGGATGATGAAGGCGTCATTGAGGGTGCGACCGCGCATATAGGCGAGCGGCGCCACTTCGATGATGTTGCGCTCCATCAGCTTCTCGACCCGCTCGAACCCCAGCATCTCGAACAGGGCGTCGTAGAGCGGGCGCAGATAGGGATCGACCTTCTGGGAGAGATCGCCGGGCAGAAAACCGAGCTTCTCGCCCGCTTCCACCGCCGGGCGGGTCAGCAGGATGCGGCGTATCTCCTGACGCTCCAGCGCATCCACGGCGGCGGCCACCGCCAGATAGGTCTTGCCGGTACCGGCCGGGCCTATGCCGAAGCTGATGTCGTGCTGGACTATGTTGGCGATGTACTGCGCCTGATTGGGGCTGCGCGGCTTGATGAGGCCACGCTTGGTCTTGACCGTCACCTCCTTGCCATAAGGCATGCCGGCGGCCGGTTCGTCGTCCTGCTCCAGCACCCGCGACTCCTGAATGGCCAGGTGCACCATGTCGGGCACTATGTCGGTCACCTTGCCGCCCTTGAGGGGCTGGGTTTCCACATAGAGGTGCTTGAGGATGACGGCCGCGGCATCCAGCTGGGCCTGTTTGCCAACCAGCTGGAAGTGGCTGTCACGGTAGCTGATCTCGACGCCGAGGCGGCGTTCCAGCTGCTTGATGTTGTCATCGAAGGGACCGCACAGGCTGGCGAGGCGCCGATTGTCGGCGGGCTCCAGATGCAGGTTCAGGGTCGAGATGTGTCGGCTCAAAATATCCTCGTCTTGACGCAGTGCCCATCAGGCCAGGCCGGATGGGCACGAAGAGATTAGTGGGGAGTAAACGCGGCAACGCCCAGCTCGTCCGGTACGTTATCCGGGCGGCGGGCCAGGATCTCGCGCGGGGCGGTGGCGATGCGCAGATTCATCTCATCCTCGCCGCGGATAAAACGACCGCGCAGGGAGTTGGGACGCACCTCCGTGATCTCCACGTCGGCAAAGCCGCCGATCAGGGTGCGCTGCCCCTCGAAGTTGACCACCCGGTTGTTCTCGGTGCGGCCACACAGCTGCATGGGATCGAGCCGGGAGGGCCCTTCCACCAGGATGCGCTGGGTGGAACCCAGCATGGCGCGGCCAATCTGCATCGACTGGTTGTTGATGACATGCTGCAGGCGGGCCAGGCGGGCCTTTTTCACTTCCATGTCGACGTCGTCTGGCATGTCGGCGGCCGGGGTGCCGGGGCGCGGGCTGTAGATGAAGCTGAAGCTCATGTCGAAGTTGATCTCTTCGATCAGCTTCATGGTGGCCTCGAAATCCTCGTCCGTCTCGTTCGGGAAGCCGACGATGAAGTCGGAACTCATGGTGATGTCGGGACGGGCGGCGCGCAGGCGACGGATCTTGGACTTGTACTCCAGCACGGTATGAGGGCGCTTCATCATGGTCAGGATACGGTCGGAGCCGCTCTGCACCGGCAGGTGCAGGAAGCTGACCACTTCCGGCGTGTCCTTGTAGACCTCTATGATGTCGTCGGTGAACTCGATCGGATGGCTGGTGGTGTAGCGAATGCGGTCTATGCCATCGATGGCGGCCACCAGTCGCAGCAGCTCGGCGAAGGAGCAGATGCTGCCATCAAAGGTCGGGCCCCGGTAGGCGTTGACGTTCTGGCCCAGCAGGTTCACCTCGCGCACGCCCTGTTCGGCGAGCTGGGCGATCTCGTAGAGCACGTCGTCCATCGGCCGGCTCACCTCCTCGCCACGGGTGTAGGGCACCACGCAGAAGGAGCAGTATTTGGAGCAGCCTTCCATGATGGAGACGAAGGCGGTGGCGCCTTCGGCACGGGGTTCCGGCATGCTGTCGAACTTTTCGATCTCGGGGAAGGCGATGTCCACCTGGGCACCGCGCCCCTCCTGCACCTGCTTGATCATGGCGGGCAGGCGATGCAGTGTCTGTGGACCGAAGACGATATCCACATAGGGGGCGCGAGTGCGAATGTTGTCCCCCTCCTGAGAGGCGACACAGCCACCCACGCCGATCACCAGACCGGGCTTGTTGGCCTTGAGTTTTTTCCAGCGTCCCAGCTGGTGGAACACCTTCTCCTGTGCTTTTTCGCGGATGGAGCAGGTATTGAGCAGCAAGACATCTGCCTCTTCGGGCTCCTCGGTCAGTTCATAGCCATTGCTGGCATCCAACAGGTCGGCCATCTTGGACGAGTCGTACTCGTTCATCTGGCAACCCCAGGTTTTAATGTGAAGTTTCTTGCTCATTGCTTCTCTTGACTTGTTTTGAAATCGGCATGGTCAAAGGACCGGGCATTTTACTCCGCAATCTGGATACTGCCTAGCTAATATCCAGCCCGTCATGGGTCTCTCTCCCTCCTGGACAGTCGCTATTTGCTCGGCCTTTCTCCTTGATTTGGCGCGGCAATTCGCAATTTGTCTCACTGTTTCTGCCGGTCCCTTGCGGTATCATGTCCCCATTCGGTTTTACCCCGCCTACCCTTGTCCGGGGCGTCTCCTTTCAGGAATCAAGTTATGGAACAGTGTGATATCGCCATCGTCGGCGCCGGCATGGTCGGCGCCGCCACCGCCTGTCTGCTGGCGGCGCAGGGCCTCTCCATTCGGGTCATAGAGACCCAATTGCCCGAGCAATTCGCCCCACAGCAGCCGCTGGATCTGCGGGTTTCCGCCATCAGCCAGGCCTCGGTGGCGCTGCTGGAGCAGGCCGGTGCCTGGTCGCACCTGCAGCAGATGCGGCTCTGTCCCTACCGCCGGCTGGAGACCTGGGAGCTGGACGGCTTTGCCACCCGCTTCGACGCGGCCGATCTCGGCCTGCCCCAGCTCGGTTACATCATAGAGAACCGGCTGGTGCAGCTGGCCCTGCTCAAGAGGATGGAGGATTTCCCCACTATCCAGACCCATACCCCGGCGGCGGTGACGAGTCTGCGCCAGGGCGCCGACGAGGCGGTGCTGACCCTGGACGATGGCACCGAACTGGCCGCCCGCTGGGTGCTGGCCTGCGATGGCGCCGAATCCCAGATGCGCCGGCTGGCGGGCATAGGCGTGTCGCGCTTCGAGTATCGCCAGCACTGCATGCTGATCAATATCGATACCGACTTCGAACAGGAAGACATCACCTGGCAGCAGTTTACCCCGAGCGGCCCGCGCGCCTTCCTGCCGCTGCCCGGCCGGCACGGCTCCCTGGTGTGGTATGACAGCCCGGCCCGCATCCGCGCCCTGTCGGCCATGAGCAACGAGAAGCTGGGGGAGGAGGTGCGCCGCCACTTTCCGGCCCGGCTCGGCGGCTTCACCGTCACGGCCAAGGGGAGTTTCCCGCTGGTGCGGCGCCACGCCAACGACTATCACGCCGGTCGGGTGCTGCTGCTCGGCGATGCCGCCCACACCATCAACCCGCTGGCGGGGCAGGGGGTCAACCTCGGCTTCAAGGACGTGGCCTGCTGGGCCGGGTTGCTGGAAAAGGCGGGCGCCGACTGGCATCAGCCGGCCCTGGCGGAGCGTTACGAGCGTCGCCGTCGCCCTGACAACCTGTTGATGCAGTCGGGAATGGATCTCTTCTATGGTGTGTTCAGCAACGAGATAGGGCCGCTCAAGCTGGCCCGCAATCTGGCCCTCAATCTGGCGGACAAGGCAGGCCCGCTCAAGGAGATGGCGCTGCGCTACGCATTGGGGCTGGTATAAGGCGCCGGGCGCCATCACGAGGGAGCAGAGATGATGAACAAGGCACTGCTGGCGATCGATTTTATCAACGACATAGCCCATCCGGACGGGCGCATCGCCGCCTCTGCGGCCCATGTGCTGGAGCAGGATGCCATCACCCATGCCAATCAGGCGCTGGCCCATGCCCGTGCCCACGGCTGGCTGGTGATCCTGATCAAGGTCGGCTTTGACGGCGGCTACCTGCTGCAACCCAAGGGGTCCCCCATGTTTGGTCGGGCCAATCAGTTTGGTGCGCTCTCCCTGGCGGACAGCGGCACCGACTTTCACCCCGACCTCGACGTGCAACCCGGCGATCTGGTGCTGACCAAGCCCAGGGTCAGCCCCTTCTATGGCACCGCGCTGGAGCCGGCGCTGCGGGCCAATCGCATCGGTCACCTCTATCTATGCGGGGTCAGCACCAGCTGGGCCATTCAGGCTGCGGCCCGAGACGGCCACGATCGGGACTACGCCATCACCATACTGGAGGATGCCTGCGCCGCCGCCGACGCCAGCGAGCACCAGGGCTCGCTGCGGATGCTCGGCCGCATCGCCGAGATCATCAAGGTGGCCCAGCTGGCGTGATCCCGCCGGTCAAGGCTGTTTTCGCTCACTATTTTGACATTTTGTCGCCAGTCCCCTGTTGAGCCGGCGCCGTTTTAGGGCAACATGGAGTCAGCATTGATGGCCACAAGGATGAGGGCATGCGTTATCAGGGACGGATCGCGAGCTGGAACGAGGCGCGAGGCTTCGGCTTTATCACGCCGGAGCAGCAGGGGGGCGAGCAGCAAGGGCGCGAGCTGTTCGTGCATATCTCGGCGCTGCAATCCGATGGCCGGCTGCCCGAGGCGGGGGAGCGGGTCTCCTACCTGATAGGCAGGGGCAAGGACGACAAGCCCAGGGCCGTGCAGGTGTTCTTTCCCGATCGGCCGCTGTCGCTGGCTGATACCTCAGCGCCCCCCTTGCCCGGCAAGGATGCAGTCCGCCGACCCGCGGCCAGGGGAGCACAGCCACCCGTTTCGTCCAGGCCCCGCCCTGGCCCCTCCTATCGCCGCAAGAGCAACTGGCGCGGCAAGTTGATCCCCCTGCTGGTGCTGGCGGGCCTGTTTTCTGTCTACTCCCGCTTCTCGGCCGAGTCGGTCTCACCTCCGCCGGCCTCCTCTTTCAGTCAGGAGGAGGCCGGCAGCTCATACAGCCCCACCTTCGTCCGTCAGTGCGACGGTCGGCAGTACTGCTCCCAGATGACCTCCTGCGAGGAGGCGACCTGGTTTTTGCAAAATTGCCCCAATACCAAGATGGATGGCAGAGGGAGAGGCAATGGCATTCCTTGTGAAAGTCAGTGGTGTGGTCACTGAGCCCGGCCTGCTCGCTCGCCGCTGCGACTAAGTCGTGTGGCCACTGAGGCCGGACTGCTCAATTGTTGCCGCGACTAACAGGTTGAGAATCAAGGGCTCTTTTATCCTGAAGGGTCATCACGGTCGGGGAGAAGGGGCCATCCCCTTGTTCCTCTGTGGCCGGTGACCGCATTTGGCGAAGTGAGTCAGGGCTGCTTTACTTCTGGTGATGACTCATTTGTCTCTAATTTTTGCTTGGCGTTTTCATTTCAGGATGACGGTCATGGTGGATGATTTTCGGGGCTCTCTGTTTCACTTTTCCGATCGGGCGCAATATCTGGCGGCCTTGCTGAACTCGCTGGAAGACCAGATATCCGTGATTGATCGGGACGGGGTGATCCACTATACCAATTTCGCCTGGAACCGGTTTGCCGAGCAAAATGGCATGCCGCCAGGGTACAACTGGCTGGGGGTCAACTATCTGAGGGTGTTCGACAGCCTGGTCGATCCCCTGGTTCTGATGGCGGCAGAGGGGATCCGCCGCGTGTTGTGCGGTGAGCAGGAGCACTTCTCTCTGGAATATCCCTGCCACAGCCCGGATATCCAGCGCTGGTTCATGATGCGGGTCTCTCCCGTGCTGGGGGTGGATGTCGCGTTTTACACCATAGCCCACATCAACATCACGGAGCGCAAGTTGCAGGAGCTGGACGTGACCCACCTCTCCCAGCACGATCCCCTGACCGGCCTGGCCAACCGGCGTCTGTTCAACAGCTTCCTGCATAACGAGTGGCGCCGCAGCATGCGGGAGCGTACGCCCATCTCCTTCATCATGCTGGATCTGGACAACTTCAAGGCGTGCAACGATCGCTTCGGCCATCAGGTCGGGGATGATTTCCTGCTGCAGGTGGGCCACCTGCTCAACGCCTTGTGCCAGCGGCCAGCAGACTTGCCAAGCCGGTTCGGGGGCGATGAATTTGCGCTGGTTCTCGGCAATACCGGCAAGGAGGCCGCCTTGCGAATGGGGGAGGCTATCCGCCTCGGGATCCATGCCTTGAGTACCGAGGAGGCGGGTGATGCCCGACTCAGTGCCAGCATCGGCATTGCCACCCAGATCCCGGAGCAGTTGCCGGGCTCGGAGAACGAGCTGCTGGCAGCGGCCGACATGGCGCTCTACATGGCCAAAAAGGGGGGCAAGAATCGCTGCCACAGCGTCGGCTGTCCGCCATTACCCGCCCCTTGAGCACCACAGCCCCTTGATGGGGCTTTTTTTTTGCGCATAAGCCGCCTCAGCGCTCGGGCACGGCCGAGCATGGCGTGGGATGCGCCGCCATGACCAGTTGCAGGAAACGATCGCGGATGGGATCGGCAAATGCCGGGTTCCAGACCAGGCTGATTTCCCATTCTGACCAGGGGCCGGACAAGGGGTAGAGGGTGACATCCTGGCCCGCAATGAAGCTGACGCTGCGTGGCAATATGGCGTTGCCTATGCCGGCGGCCACCAGGGCGACCAGAGTCTGGATATCTTCCGCCTCCTGCACCATGCCGGTCAGCCGGTTGGCGCCGAGGAAGCTGGCGATCTGCTGGCTGAGGCCCGGGCAGCGGTGCCCGACCATCTGCAACAGTGGTTGATGGGCCAGCGCCCACTCCACGTCGAACGCAGCCGGATCCTGCCCCGTCATCTGGCTGGGCACGGCCAGCACCAACCGGTCGGTCAGCAGCCTGTGCTCCCGCAGTTGCGGCGCGTGCGGCCGGCGCATGAATCCTAGCTGCAACTGACCCGACAGCAAGCGCTCGTGCTGGATGGCGGAGGTCATGTCCTGCAGATTCACCATCACATCGGGCACCTGCTGCTTGAAACGGGCGACCAGCGAGGGGGCCAGCGCGAAACTCGACAGCCCGAAGCCAATCTTGAGCCGCCCGGCTATGCCGCTCGCCAGCGCCAGGGCGTGGCGCTCAAACCCCTTGCCGTGTTCGACCAGTGCGCTGGCCTGGGTGAGCAGCTGTGCCCCCATGGCGGTCAGTTCGGCGCCGTGGCGCCCCCGGTTGAACAGGGTGCTGCCGAGCGCCAGCTCCAGCCCCTGGATCTGCTTGGTCAGTGCCGGCTGGGTGATGAACAGCCGGCTGGCGGCCTCTCGATAGTTGGCGGTCTCGGCCAGCATCACGAACGCCTGCAGTTGCCTCAAGTCGAATTTCATTCCGTTTGGTTATCCAATGTGGCGATTTATTGATTATAAATTATCTAACCGCCTTGTTCTAATGGTCTCGTAACGGGCCATCTGCCCGCCTGACGCACAACGAGGAGCCATGTCATGTCTAGCGAACGCTATCTGTTTTTGATCAAGGGAACCCTGGTGATGGCCCAGCCTCTGGCGGCGCCGGAGACGGGAGAGCTGCTGGCGAGCCTGCTGCAACAGGGATTTGTGGTGGCCCCCCAGCAGGTCTGGGCGGGCAATGCCGAGCAGGCGCTGGCCGGTTATGAGCAGGCGGCCCAGCAGTCGGCCCTCGCCAGCGTGCTGGCAGGGGCTGAGCCCGTGCTGGCTGGAGCCCCGTCATGACCCGGCTCACCCTGTGGGCCGCCGCCCTGCTGCTGGACATGGACGGCACCCTGGTTCACTCCACCGGCGAGGTGGAAACCGTGTGGCGGCTCTGGTGTCGACGTCATCAGCTGGCGCCCGAGCCCGTGCTGGCCATGTGTCACGGCCTGCGCTCGCGGGAGGTGATCCGGGCCCTGGCACCTCAGCTGGACATGGCGCAGGAGGTGGCCCTGCTCGATGAGATGGAGATCCATCACACGGGGCGCGGCGAGGCCATCATGGGGTGCCGGGCCGTGCTGGCCAGCGTGCCCATCGAGCGCTGGGCGCTGGTGACCTCCGCCAGTCAGAGGGTCGCCCGCCATCGGCTGGCGAGCGCAGGTCTGCCACTGCCGGCCCTGCTGGTGGGGGCGGAAGACGTGATGCGGGGCAAGCCGGATCCCGAGCCCTATCTGCTGGCCGCGACGCGGCTCGGGGTTGCCCCCGCCGACTGTCTGGTGTTCGAGGATGCACCGGCTGGCATAGAGAGTGCCCTGCGGGCCGGTTGCACCGTGGTGCAGGTCGGTGGCAACCGGCGGCTCGATCCGGCCGTGGCGGCGGTGATCCAGGATTGGCGCCAGGTGAGTGTGGGTGATGGGGCTGAGGGGGCGTTGCAGGTGACGCTGCTGATCTGATGGGGCGCCGCCAACAAAAAGCCCCCGGCGAGCGGGGGCTTGGGATGACGAGTCGGGTTATTTGAAGACGCGAAAACGCACTGAGTCGTCCATGAAGGTCTTGTCACCGGCCGGCTGCTTGATGCTGCCAAAGGGCATCTGGGCACGCAGCAGCCAGCTCGCGGGCAGGTTCCACTCCTTGCGCACCGCTTCGTCGATCAGCGGATTGTAGTGCTGCAGGGAAGCACCAACCCCTTCCTGTGCCAGGCTGGTCCAGACCGCAAACTGGGCGATGCCCGTGCCGTGTTCGGACCAGATGGGGAAGTTGTCGGCATAGAGGGCGAATTTCTGTTGCAGATCCTTGATCACATCCGTGTCTTCGAAGAAGAGCACAGTACCGAAACCGGCGCGGAAGCTGCCATCCACCTTGGCTTCGCTCTGGGCATAGGCCTCTGGCGGCACTATCTTCTTCAGCTCCGCCTTGACGATATCCCACAGCTTGTGGTGCTGGGCGCCAAACAAAATGACGGCACGGGAGGTTTGGGAGTTGAAGGAGGAGGGGCTGTGCTTGATGGCATCCTGGATCAGGGCCGTGAGCTGCTCCGGCGTGTGGGAGACCTGGTCGCCCAGGGCATAGATGGTACGACGTACT
This sequence comes from Aeromonas sp. A04, assembly GCF_047780465.1. Classification (NCBI taxonomy): domain Bacteria; kingdom Pseudomonadati; phylum Pseudomonadota; class Gammaproteobacteria; order Aeromonadales; family Aeromonadaceae; genus Aeromonas; species Aeromonas sp. A04. Next base: position 141,683 of record NZ_JBLNHP010000002.1, read on the forward strand.
TTGATCTGTTCGATAAACGGACTGCTCATAACATCTCCTTGGTTTGACAGAAAATCGCATTCGGTGGCCAGCAAGAAGGCCATCCGGCTCCGATTGTTCAAGCTATAGACTATAACACCCCCTTCCCGCTGAACCGTCAACGCACAGTGGTCACTGTTTTTACTTTTTGTGGATATTCATATGCGCGGTCTGGATGAGCCGTCTCATGTTTTTATGTTTCTTGTCAACTAGCCCTCATTCAGCTGATTTCAATCAATGATTAATCCGGCATATTCACCATAAAATCCTGTCACGTCGGCTGTTTTCAGGGAGCTATGATGATCCAGTGGGTGCTCAACCGGCGCTACTATGTGTTGACCTCGTGCTCCTTCCTGCTGGGCGCTCTGGTGCTGGTCGCCACCCTGACCCTGGCTGCGGTCAGTTATCTGCGCAGCATAGACAAGACGATGGCCGGTTACGGTCACATGATCTCCTCCATAGAGGCGGCGCTCATTCACGAGCTGGTGCTGGCCAACCAGCGTCAGCTGGCCGTGCTGGAGGCATCGCTGGACAAGGCCGCCATCGCCCGTGGCGAGCCCGCCGACAACCCGATCTGGGCCATAGCCCATCAGATCAAGCGGGACGATCACTACATCTACTTCTACAACTCCCGCTTCGATCGGATCAGCAGTTATCCCCTCTGGGTGCAGCCAGCCGAATACAGCGCTGCCTTGCGCCCCTGGTACCGGGTGTTGTCGATGAAAGGGGACGAGCTGGTCTGGTTTGGCCCCTATCAGGAGTACAGTTCCCACGAGCGCATCCTCACCCTGATCAAGCGGGTGAAGGATGATGAGGGCAAGCTGCTCGGCCTCTTGATGGTGGACATGTCGTTCAACGCCATTCAGCAGGCGCTGCAACGGGCCATGGGCAGCAACCAGGCGGCCATCTACCTCAGCCAGCGGGGCAGTGACCGCCTGCTGGTGGGCAGCAAGATGGCGCTCTATGACAGGGCGCACGCGACGGCAGAGCCCCATCTGCTGGGGCTGGATGTGATCTGGCATGGCAGCCACCTGAGGCGCGAGCTGGAGGACATAGACTGGGACCTCAACATCTATCTGCCTCCCGCCCTGTTTCGTGACAGCCTCTACGAGGCCCTGCTGATGGTGGTGTTGCCGCTGCTCTCCCTCTTCATCATCTGGTTTTGCAGCATCAATTTTCTGGTGCGGGTGTTCCGTCAGGAGCAGGCGCTGGTCTCGGGTTCGCTGACCGGCATAGTGCAAGCACCCTGTTGTCCCAAGCCTTCGCGCCATCTGAAAACCTGGTTTGTACGCAACAGCCTCAGCGAGATAGAGCTGGTCCGCACCAGCTTCCTGCAGGGACAGGATGCGCTGCTGCACGATCCCCTCACCGGCATCATGAACCGGCGCGCCTTTACCCAGCGCCGCAGCGAGCTGGAAGCAAATCGGACGCCCCACTGGCTGGTGCTGTTCGATGTGGACAATTTCAAATGCATCAACGACAGCTGGGGTCACAGCGTGGGGGATGGCGTGCTCTGCCGGGTGGCTGAACTGATGGTGGCCGAGCTTGGCAGCGGCAGCGCCTACCGGATCGGGGGGGACGAGTTTGCTGCCCTGCTGCCGTGGACGCGCCATGAGCTGGAGCCCCGGCTGAACCAGCTGCTGGCCCGGGTACGCAATCAGCAGTGGCGGGAGTTCAGGGCAGAGGTCACCCTGAGTGCGGGCGGTGCCCACTATCCGGATGATGCCCTCTTTCTGTTCGAGCGGGCCGACGAGTGTCTCTATCGGAGCAAGCGGCTGGGGCGCGACTGCTGGTCGCTGACAGAGCGGAACCGACAGGGCGAGGGTGCTGACAGATCCTGTCAGAGCGATAACGGTTAAGTGATCTCCGTCGCTCGGCCAACCTTGGACCCCTTCTGCATACGGTTTCCTTCTTGTGCTTTTTTGGCAAATAAATTCAATGTGTTACGAATTAACTTGTCAGCCTGGACGAGGTGGATGGGGCTGTGTGTCGCTCTCCTGCGACAGTGGCGCCGTTTGTCGGGAATTGTATAGTTCGGGGAAATTAATCAGGTTTGGCAGGAGTACCCCATGGAGATGAACAAGCACGGCATGAGCGCCCTGGCCCTGTTGGGCTCCCTGTTGCTGGCGAACGGCGCAGTGCAGGCCTCGGAAACCCTCAACACCATACTCGGCGGCGGTGCCGGTGGCGTGGCGGGCACCATGATAGGCAAGGAGCTGGGGGGCGATACCGGCGCCCTGGTGGGAGCTGCAGTCGGTGGTGCGGCCGGTGGCGCCGCCACCGCCAACAAGGGCAACAAGAATGAAGCCGCCCTGGGGGGCGCCGTCGGTGCCCTGGGTGGCGCGGCCATCGGCAAGAGCGTGGGAGGCAGCACGGGTCAGCTGATCGGTGCCGGCATCGGCGGCGCCAGCGGCTCGGCCATAGGTGCCAAGACGGGAGACGGTCACAAGAGCAACAACGATCGCTACTACGACGATGAGCACAGGCACCACAAGAAACACAAGAAGCACAAGAAACACAGATGGCACGACGATGACTGATGTCAGCCGTGCTGGCTGGCGCGCCATGGTGGCGAGCCATAGACAAAAGGGGCCAACAGGCCCCTTTTTGCATGGTGTGACTCAGACCAGCCGGTGCTGGCGCCGTCCCTCGGCGAAGGCGTTGATGTTGTCGATCAGCTGATCCGCGAGGCGCTGCATCGACTCCTCGCTGGCCCAGGCCACGTGCGGGGTCAGGATGAAGTTGGGGTATTGCAGGGCCTGCATCAGCGGGTGATCGGGGGGCGGCGGCTCGACGCTCGCCACATCGAAGCCGGCGCCACCGAGCCGGCCGTTGGCCAGTGCCCGCAGCAAGGCCTCTTCATCCACCAGGCCGCCGCGACCCACGTTGATCAGCAGGGCGCCCGGTTTCATCAGCGCCAGCTCCCGCTCGCCTATCAGATGGCGGTTATATGGGGTGAGCGGGCAGTGCAGGCTGATCACATCCGCGCTTTGCAGCAGCGCGTCCAGCGGCAGCCGATCCTCATCGTGACTGGCCCCCACCTGGCTCTGGGCGTAGCGCACCTCCATGCCGATCCCCCTGGCCCGCTCGCCGAGCGCCTGGCCCAGGGTGCCCTTGCCTATGATGCCGAGTCGCTTGCCGTGCAGATCCATGATGGGGTGATCGAAGAAGCAGAACTGGCCGCTCTGCTGCCAGCGCCCCTCCAGCAGGGATTGGCGCCAGGCGAACAAATTGCGCGACAGGGCCAGCATCAGCGCCATGGCGTGCTCCGGCACCGAGGGGCCCGAGTAGTTGCGGATGTTGCACACCCCGACCCCGGCGGCGCGGCACGCCTCCAGATCCACGTTGTCGCTGCCGGTGGCAGCCAGGGCGATGAGTCTCAGATCCGGCAGCTGGGCCAGCTCGGTGGCGCCGATGCGCACCTTGTTGATGATGGCGATGCTGGCGCACTGGAGCCGCTCCACCACCTGTTCGGGAGCCGTGCTTGGATGGCTCTGCCAGTGGTGGGGGAAGCCGGGATGGTGCAGGGTGACACCCGCATCCAGGGTATCGCTGTCGAGAAACACAATTTGCTGCATGACGCCTCCTGCCATTGGTGCGGACATGATGCCAAACATGGGCACTCGGGGGCCAGCCCGAACGGGCTCAGCGGCGATCCGATCGCGACGGATGTGAGGCAGGCAGCATTTTGGTGCTGCGGCATGGCTCAGAGCCAGCCGAGGTGGGTGAGCCAGCCCTGAATGCGGGTCGGCGTCTCATCCAGCTCCATCAGGGCGTAGGGACGGTAGTTGAGCTTGTGGCTGCGGCGGCTCTCGCTCTGGCGGGCCTCGGCGGCGAGCAGAGGCCAGCGGTCGCCCGCTTCCTGATAGAGGTCCAGGGTTGGCATGGTGGCCTGGGCTACTTGCTTGGCCAGGGTCTGATTGCTCTGCTGATTGGGGAAGAAGCCGTCCAGCAGCACCAGGGCATCCGGGGCGGGCAACTGTTCACTGGCGATGAGGTTGGTGGCCCAGGCGGCGCTGGTGCCCTGCGCCAGTATCAGCTTGAAGCCCCCCTCCTGCAGCTTGGCGTCCCCCAGCTTGCTGATGCGGGTGGCAAACTGCTTGCGAAAGTCATCGATGGCCTGCTGCTTCTTCTCGGCGGCGGGATCCAGCTCAATCTGCTGGGGGGAGGGGAGCAGCAGCAGGGTATCGAAGCCGAGCCGGCCGAGGGCCCGGGTCAGCTGCCACAGCTGGCCGCTGCGCTGCCAGTCCGGCAGCAGGATCGCCAGTCCGACATAGCTGTCGCTGTCGTGCTTGGCAAACAGCACAGTCTGCTTGTCTATCTGGGTGCTGTTGGGCAGCCCCTGCCAGTCGCTGTTTTGCCAGTAGTCGAGGGGCTGTGGCTCGGCGACGGGGGGCGCGACATCGCTGGCCTGCAAGGGGTTGCTTGCCAGCAGGGTCAGTAACAGCAGTGATAAGGATAATCTGGCCATAGTGCGCTCCCCGGTTAACTGGGTTAGCGGCACAGGGCCGGTTTTCTGAAGCGCGGGTATGGCATCAATAAAAAAGCGAGCCATTGGCTCGCTTTTTTGCATTCAACTCAAGGGGTCGATCAGGAGATGCGACGCTTGAATTCGCCGGTGCGGCTGTCGATTTCGATCTTGTCACCGATCTCTACGAAGGCGGCAACGGCCAGCTCGTAGGTGGTGCCCTTCAGACGGGCAGGCTTGGTCACTTTGCCTGAGGTGTCGCCACGGGCGGCCGGCTCTGTGTACTCGACTTCACGCACGATAGTGGTCGGCAGTTCGACGGAGATGGCTTTCTCGTTGTAGAAAGTCACTTCGCAGATGTCTTCCATGCCATCTACCAGGTAGTTCAGCACGTCACCCAGGTTGTCTTTCTCGACGTCGTGCTGGTTGTACTCGGTGTCCATGAAGACATACAGAGGGTCGGAGAAGTAAGAGTAAGTGCACTCTTTACGCTCCAGCTGAACCACGTCCAGCTTGTCGTCGGCCTTGAATACGGTCTCGGTCGCGCTACCGTTGAGCAGACCCTTCAGTTTCATCTTGACCACGGCGGAGTTACGGCCGGATTTGTTGAACTCAGCTTTCTGGACCACCATCGGCTCGGTGCCGATCATGACTACGTTACCAGCGCGGATTTCCTGTGCGGTTTTCATGTAAAAAATTCCTGTTCGTGAAACGGACGGATAAAAACTGCCAGATTATATACGGCTTTCTAAAAATTTCACCAACCGCGTGACGAGATCCCCGTCCGCGAGTGGCTTCTGTGACCAGCTTCGCGCATGTTGCCGCCAAATGGCACCGTATCGCGGCCATTGGGCCCAAAGTTCGCGGGTCTCTTCCCCCTGATTGAGGGCGTGGCTGAAGGCGCGCAGCCACTGGGCTGCATCCGCAGGCAAGTCTGCCAGATAGTGATCGAGAAAACCGTCCAGCTTGACCATGTGGGCCTGCTCTTCCTGCGGGTAGATGTGCCACAGGAAGGGGCGACCGGCCCACTGGGCCCGCACGAAAGAGTCCTCGCCGCGCACCAGATTGAGATCGCAGCTCCACAGCAGCCGATCGTAACCGGCCTGATCTGTCATGGGCAGCAGCTTGATGCGCAGATTGCCCGAATGCAGCAGGTCCCCCGCTTGCGCGGTGGTGATGGCGCTTTCAAGGCCGGCGCCGCGCAGCACGTCATCGAGGGAGCGGCCGAGGGGCAGCAGCAGGGTGACGGGGGTTGGGCTCTGGCACCAGCTGTTGACCAGACTCAGCAGCGCGTCGCTCTCGTAGGTAAAGAGGCTGACCCTCAGCTCGTCGTTCGCTTGAGGTGGCAGGCCCAGGCCGGCCCAATAGGCTGAAAGGCCAGCTTCATCCTGCTGCCACTGTTCACGTTCGGCGATGAGCCCCCGCTCGCATAAGAGGCCGCCGGTTTTAGGGGTGAAGCCCGGGAAGAAGAAGTATTTGTTGAGGCTCAGATTGCCGAGGCTCTGGTTAACGAGACGTTGCGGCGAGGCGAGGCCGTGGCAATCCTCGACCCAGCTCTCGGCCGAGAGGTACTCCAGATTGATCCAGCAGGGGGGCTTGGACTGGCTGGCCATGCGCTCGATGAAGGGAGCGGGCAGTTCGCAGGCGAACGCCTCTATGACCACCTTTGCCGGGATCACATCCGCCGGCAGCGCGTCGTGCCAGTGCTGGATATAGATGCCCGCGACCCACTGGCCATCTTGCGCGGGATCGAGTCCCGGGCAGATGCGGGCGAAGCTCGCCAGATCGTCCACCCAGAGCCTGACGTTTGCTTCACTGCCGTGGGCCAGTCCTTGCCCTTCTTCTGCTTCGCTAACGTGGGTCGGGACATGCCCTTCCCGCTCCAGCTGGCGGGCCAGCCGCCAGGTGACACCTATGTCGCCGAAGTTGTCCACTACGCAGCAGAAGATATCCCAGTCAAACGGGGGGAGGGGGCTGGTCATGTCAGGGCATCCAGATGCAAAAAAACCGGTGCGCAGGGTAGCACACCGGTTGGCTGGCTTCTAACCGTCAGCGCGTGACGGTGGCTGCGGCAGGTTACTCCTTGCCGTAGACGTTGTTCTCTTGCTCGCGCACCCGGATGAAGGTGGTGCGTTTGGTCAGTTCTTTGAGCTGGCTGGCGCCGACGTAGGTGCAGGTGGAGCGCACGCCGCCAAGGATGTCGCGCACCGTGTTCTCGACCGGGCCGCGGTAGGGCAGCAGCACGGTTTTGCCCTCGGAGGCGCGATAGTCGGCGACGCCGCCGGCGTGCTTGTCCATGGCGCTCGATGAGCTCATGCCGTAGAACTTCATGAAGGGGGTGCCATCCACGTCCACCACTTCGCCGCCGCACTCCTCGTGGGCTGCCAGCATGCCGCCCAGCATCACGAAGTCGGCGCCGCCGCCGAAGGCTTTGGCCACGTCACCCGGGCAGGTGCAGCCGCCGTCACCGACGATCTGGCCACCGAGGCCGTGGGCCGCATCGGCGCACTCTATGATGGCGGAGAGTTGGGGGTAGCCGACCCCTGTCTTGACCCTGGTGGTGCAGACAGAGCCCGGGCCTATGCCGACCTTGACGATGTCGGCGCCGGAGAGGATCAGCTCTTCCACCATCTCGCCTGTGACCACGTTGCCGGCCAGGATGACGTGGTTCGGGCAGGCTTCACGTATTTTGCGCAGGAACTCGACGAAGTGCTGGGAGTAGCCGTTGGCCACGTCCACGCAGATGAAGCGCAGGGCCGCCGACATGGCCAGGATCTGGCGGGTCTTGATGAAGTCCTCTTCTGAGGTGCCGGTCGATACCATCACATGGCCCAGCAGCGCCGGGTCTGTCTCGTTCACGAAGGCTTGCCACTGCGCAAGGCTGTAGTGCTTGTGGACTGCGGTCATCATCTCGAAGCCGGCCAGGGTTCTGGCCATGGCGAAGCTGCCGACGGTATCCATGTTGGCGGCGATGACGGGAACGCCCTGCCATTGAGTCTGGGTGTGCTTGAAGGTGAACTGACGGGTCAGGCTGACTTGGGAACGGCTCTTGAGAGTGGAGCGCTTGGGGCGGAACAGAACATCCTTGAAACCGAGCTTCAAGTCTTCTTCGATACGCATGACGAATTCCTTATTGAGCCTTGTTGAAAGTCACTTTTGCAGTGGTCAATTTTCGGCAGGCGCAAAAAAACCGGCGGTTTTCATGGCCTCCGGTTTACAACAGTGTAGGCAAAAATCCCGCCAGAACAAGACTGATAATTCACTCATCATTGTGTTAGCCTTTGGCGTCACAACCTGAGCGCAGCCTCGGGTGTCATCCAACACCGCTTTTCGGCCTGAACTTCCCCGCGAACAGAGTCCTCAATCACGCCTTTTTACCAACCCATGTCGCGCCTTCGACGCGGGCAGAACAAGCTCGTCTGCCGCCGCGCTTCGCCAGTTGACAGCCGCCGTTTGCATCCCCATTCTGGGCCTCTCGGGCCAGCCTGGGCCCTGTCTGGACGAGGAACTGACATGTTTGGATCGCGAATGATGCCGCTGTTGCTGCTGGCCTGCCTCTCCCTGCCGGGGGCGGCCCGTGCCGCCTCGGCTTCCGCCGTGTATGGCTGGATCGAGAAGGGGCTAATAATGCCAAGCGGCGTGGCGGTGAAGATGAAGCTGGATACCGGGGCGCTCACCTCCTCGATGGATGCGCGGGATCTGCACCACTTCAAGCGCGATGGCAAACCCTGGGTGCGCTTTACCCTGCAGGTGACGGATGCCAACACCGACCAGCAGGTGCGCCAGACCCTGGAGCGGCCGGTGGAGCACATGGTGACGGTGCGCGGCGCCGGCGGCATGGAGCAGAGGCCCACGGTCACCATGGCCATCTGCCTGGGTGACAAGGTGTATGAGGAGTGGTTCACCCTGCGGGATCGCAGCAAGATGATCTATCCGGTGCTGCTCGGTCGCCGTCTGCTGGCGGATCTGGGGGCCGTGGATTCGAGCCGCACCTTCACTGTGCAGCCCGGCTGCCGCTGAGTGGTGTCGCGCAGGAGGCGCTGCAAACAACAGAAACGGGGGCTCAGGCCCCCGTTTTCCATGCGCGGCGAAGCGGTTTCATGAAGAAGACAGCGGCGGCACGGGCAGCAGCACGCTTACCTCCAGCCCTCCCTCTGGCCGGTTGTGAATGTCCAGATCCGCGCCGTGCAGCTGGGCGATGCGCGAGACGATGGCCATGCCGAGGCCGACGCCGTCTCCCTGCTGGGGATTGACCCGAAAGAAGCGCTCGCACAGGCGTGACAGGGCGGCGGTGGGGATGCCGGGGCCGTTGTCGCGGATATCGACCCTGATCCTGTTGCTTTCGTGCCGCACCTCGACGGCTATCTCGCCCCGGGTCGGGGTGTAGCGCAGCGCATTGTCGATGAGGTTGCTGAACATCAGGTCCAGCAGGGTGGCCTGACCCATCACGGTCAGCGGCTCCGCCCCCTCCAGCGACAGCTGCTGATCCTTTTTCAGGGCTATGGGGGCCAGGGTGGCCAGGGTGCCTTGCAGCAGCTGGTTCAGATTGAGCTCGGTCAGCTCCAGCCCCTGCTGGTTGTCGATACGGGCCTGGGTCAGCAGCTGGCGCAGCAGGCGATCGCTGCGATCGAGCGCCAGCAGCATCTTTTGCAACGACTGCTCGCGGCTGGTGTCATCCTCGGCGGCCAGCGCGTTTTCGCTGTGGATACGCAGCACGGCCAGCGGGGTGCGCAGCTCGTGAGCCGCCTCGTTGGTGAACTGCTTCTCCCGCTCTATGGTGTCGGCCAGCGCGTGCATCAGGCGGTTGATCTCGTTGGTGAGCGGGGTCAGCTCCTGGGCGCGGATCTTCAGGTTGAGCGGGCTCAGGTTGGCGGGGTGGCGTTCGCCTATGGCCTGGGCCAGCAGTCGCAACGGTGCCAGGCCGCGGGAGATGAGCCACCACAGCAGGCCGAGCAGAAAGGGCAAGGTGATGAGCAGCGGCAGCATGGTCAGGGTGGCCATCTTGCTGGCCAGTTCGCTGCGCTCGTCGTCCCGCTCCGCCACCACCAGCCAGGTATGTTCGCCCCGGTTGTAGAGGGTGAAGGTGCGCCACTGATGCTGGTCTTTTTCGACCGTGTTGAAGCCGGGCGCCAGTTCGACCAGTGGCTGGCTCGGCGCGCTGGGGGAGCGCAGCAGTATGCTGCCCTGTTCGTTCAGCAGCTGGAAGTAGAGGTTGCGTTCGAACTCGTGGCCGAAGGGGGTCAGCTCCCTGTCTTCGCCGCTCAGATTGAGGCTGGTGTCCTTCTGCCACTGATCCGGGTTGTGTTGCTCCCAATCTTCGTAGACGGTGCCGTTGGCGGGCAGCTCGCCATTTTGCTCCAGATAACGGCTGAGCAGCTGATTGGTGATGCGGGAAGACTGGGCGAGGCGGGCATCGAACAGCTCCTCCATCTCGTGGCTGGCCTCCAGATAGCCGATGAGGGCGCTGATGGCCAGGCTGACGCTGACCAGCGCCAGTATGCCGGAGAGCAGAAAACGGCGGATGGAGCGGGGACTCGTCATGCCCGGCCGTCCCGGCGTTGGGCCTGCTCAAGCTGGGGGATGATGTAGCCGACCCCGCGAATGTTGCGGATGAGGTCGCTGTAGAACTTCTTGCGCAGGTGGTGGATATGGACCTCAACCGCGTTGCTTTCGGCGCCCTCGTCCCAGCCGTAGAGGCTCTGTTGCAGCTGATCCTTGCTCAGCACCCGGCCGCTCTGGGTGATGAGCTCCTGCAACAGCTTGTATTCGTGGGGGGTCAGCTTGACCGGCTCGCCCCGATAGATGACTTGCTGAGACTCGGGATAGAGCTGCAGCTCGCCATATTCCAGCATCGCCTGGGCCTGGCCCTTGCTGCGCCGCACCAGGGCGCGCAGACGGGCGTTGAGTTCCTGCAGGGCGAACGGCTTGACCATGTAGTCGTCGGAGCCCGCATCCAGCCCCAGTACCCGGTCGTCCAGGGCGTCGCGGGCGGTGAGGATCAGCACCGGCAGTGTCTGGCCTTCCCGGCGCAGCTTGCGCAGCAGGCTGATGCCGTCGATATCCGGCAGGTTGAGATCCAGAATAAGGGCCGCAAACTCCTCGCTCTTGAGCACCGACAGGGCGGGCAGCCCCTGCTGTAGCCAATCCACCGTGTAGCCACTGCTGCGCAGGGCATCCACCATGCCATCACCCAGCATCACATCATCTTCGACCAACAGGATCCGCATAGTCACTCCCCCCTTAAACGACGCTGCCCACCAGTATGCAAGCGGGCGGGCAGAGTTTAAATAGCTGTTTGATCCGGCTTGTTTTTATAGCTTGGCGAGGCGGTCCCGGATCTCGATGCGACGGCCCTGATCCGCCAGCTCGCGGCCGGGGCGGTCCGGCGCCGCCAGTGCCTTGTCCAGATAGGTTTTGGCTTCATCCTTGCGGCCCTGATCGAGCAGGAAGTCGCCGTAGAAGAAGTTGGGATCTATGCCGGTCGGGTTGATGAGCAGCGCCTGCTTGAGCAGCTGCTCGGCCTTCTCGTCATCGCCAAAGCCCACCGGCCAGCCCGGCACCTGATAGTAGAGCGAGCCCAGGCTGGTGTAGGCGGAGCCTTCCAGCGCCTTGGGATCCTGCTTGAGGGCTATCTCCAGCTTGGCCTTGGCCTCCTTGACCAGGCCCAGCGCCCCCAGCCCGCCCTTGGCGCCGGCCCAGGTGCTCTTGACGATGGCAGACCAGATCAAGAGGTCGGTGCGAAAGGCCTCCTTGGCGCTGGCCTGATCGGCCTGACTGCTCAACTGCTCGAGGCAGTTCTCCTTGGCCTTGCCGGTCTGCTGATACTGACAGACGGCCCACTGCTGCTGGATGACGGGCAGGGCGTCGGCGGCCTGGGCCAGACCTGAACCCAGCATGAGCAGCAGGAGGGCGCCGTGGCTGAAACGGGGGCGGAAAGTGGCGTGCTTCATCTTAACGTTCCTTCTCTGTCATGACGGAAGTGGAGTGCCCCGGATTGCCGGCACCGGGCGCCGTGTGGCGGGCATAGCGCTCTATGATGGGTTTTTGCTTGGCCAGCGCCCGATCGACCAGGCCGGGCAGCAGGGCGTTGAGCCGCACGAACAGCTTCTCCGGCCAGCCGAGCCAGCTGCGGCGGGTCTCGTTGCACAGGGCGATGACGGCCTCCTCGGCCACGTCCTGCGGGCTGTCGGTGTGAGTGCCGAGCTCGGCATTCATCTCGTAGGCTGCCTCCGAGTTGAGGCGGGTACGGGTGGCGCGGGGGGCAAAGTGCAGCACCTGGATGCCGGTTCCCTCCAGCTCGCGGCCGAGCGCCTCGCTGAAGCCGCGCAGGGCGAACTTGCTGGCGCAGTAGACGCTGTAGCCGGCGTAGCCGATGGCACCGAAGCTGGACCCTATGTTCATCACCACGGCGGGCTTGCGCAGCCGGGGCAGCAGCATGCGGGTGAGCTGGATCGGCGCCTCTATGTTGAGCAGCAGCTGGCGCTCCACCTGTTCACTGCTCTGATCCTCCAGCCAGGCAAACTGGTTGCAGCCGGCGTTGTTGATCAGCACGTCCAGCCCCTCGTCCAGCGCCGGATGCTGCAGCAGTTTGGCCCGCTCCTGGGGCGAGCCCAGATCGGCGATCACCGTCTGGTGGCGCTCCGGGTGCGGCAGCTCCTTGCAGAGGCGCTCCAGCGCACTGGCCCTGCGTCCATGCAGCAACAGGTGTGCCCCCTGGGCAGCCAGCTCCTGGGCCAGCGCTTCGCCGATCCCGCCGCTGGCGCCCGTGAGCAGCACGAGTTTTCCTTCAAGCTTCATGATGTCTGGTTTTCCGTCAGTTGATAGAGCATGTCGGCGTAGAGGCGGTAGACCACCCTGGCCGAGTGAATGATGGCCGCCTGATCCGCCGGGTCTTCCACCCGGTTCATCAGGGATTCGAAGAACTTGAGGTGCTCCTGATCCAGCGCGCCGTGGGAGCTCAGGTAGCTCATGGCCTGGGGGGGCAGGCCGAGACCCGTTTTCAGCTGATCGGCCACTGTCAGGGCGATGGCGACGCTGGTGCCTTCCAGCACCTGCACCATGCCGAAGAAGCCCATGGGGTTGCCGCGCTGCACCTGGTCGTAGAGAAAGGCCACCATCAGTTCGATGGGCAGCTCGGGCTGGCCGTGGCGCACCGCCTCGGCATCGCCGCCGCAGGCGCGGATGTCGCTCAGGATCCACTCCTGATGGCCGTACTCCTCGTCGATGTACTCGGCAATGGCGCCGCGCACCCATTCATACTCCTGGCCCAGCTTGCCGCCGGTGGCCATCAAGAGCGGTACCGTGTGGCGCACGTGATAGAAGGCCTGGGCGAGGAAGCGCAGGTAGGTGTCGCGGGAGATATCCCCCTTGCGGCATGCCTCTATGATGGGGGCATTGAACAGATGCTCCCGGGCCTGGGCTGTGACTTGTTGCAGCACTTGGTAGAAGCTCATGAGGTCTCTCCTGTGAGGCATTGGCTGATCTGCCGGGAAAAGTGGTGATAAATCCGCTCGCGGCGGGGGCGACCGTTGGCGGTCAGCAGGTCGGGATGCTGATCCAGCGCCACCGGCAGCCAGTGATGGATGCGGGCGTAATCGGGCAGGCGGTGGTTGAGCTGCTCTATCTGTTGGGCCAGCTGGGCGTCGGCGCCGGGCAGCGGCTGGATCAGCGCCACGTTGGCCGGTTGGCCGTCGCCGAAGATCACGATGCGGGCGATGGCGGGACAGAGCTGGGCTTCCGCCTCGATCCACTCGGGGGAGAAGTTGCGACCGAAGGCGGTGATCTGGACGTTCTTCTTGCGCCCCGTGATGTGCAGGTAACCCTCCGCATCTAGGTGGCCCAGATCGCCGGTGGCGACCAGCTCTGGCGCCGGTTCGTCGCTGCCCAGATAGCCGAGCATGGCAGCCCCCTCCACCAGGATCTCGCCGTCGGCGGCGATCGATACCCGGCAGTGGGGCAGTGGCTGGCCGACGCTGCCCAGGCTGTGTCCATCCGGGCCGTTGAGCGCCACCACAGAGCCGCACTCCGACAGGCCATAACCTTCATAGACAGGCAGCCCCAGCTTGCGGGCCCGGCTGATGAGCTCGGGTGAGACCTTGCCGCCGCCCACAGCGACGAAGCGCAGGCCGGCCAGCTGCTCGGCCAGCGCCGGGTTGGCACTGCACAGGGCCAGCAGCAGGCGCAGCAGCTCGGGCACCAGCACCAGGCTGTGGGTGGGCCAGCGCAGCAGGGCCTGGGCCAGGGTGGCCGGGTCCAGCTTGCTGGAGCCGGCAAAGCCGAGCTCTCCCAGCGAGGGAATGCGGCTGCAGGCGCCGGTGAGCAGTGGCACGTAGAGGCCGGTCAGGTTTTCCAGCAGTGTGGTGAGCGGCAGCAGGGTCAGGTGTTTCTCAACGTTGGCCGGGGCGACCCGCTCGGCCAGCGAGGCGCAGACCGCCATCATCTGGGCCAGCGACAGGCAGACCCCTTTGGGCTGCCCCGTACTGCCGGAGGTATAGGTGATCTTGGCGGTGCCGGCTGGCAGGGGCGGCAGACTGGCAGGCGTGCGGCGCCACAGCGGCAGCTCGCCGACCGCCAGTTGCAACGGCTCGCTGGCCTGCCAGCCGGGATGGTGGGGGCCGATCAGGGCGTCGGCGCCGCTGCTCTCCAGCAGCCACGCCTGCTGCTCCGGGCTGAAGAAGTGGGGAACCGGGATCACCACTATGCCGGCCTTGGCGCAGGCCAAGTCGATCAATGCCCAGGGCAGGCCGTTATCCAGTTGCAGTGCCAGCCGGGCTATGCCGGCCTGCTGCAGATGGTCGGCCAGGGCGGACACCTGCAGCCACAACTGTTGGTAGCTGATCCTATGCTCGCCGCCGCTCAGGGCCGGGCTGTGGGGTGTATGGCGGGCGAAATGGGCTATCTGGTCAAACAGCATCATAGGGCGTTCCGGTGCGGGCAGTTGAACAGGGAGGGCATGGGGGCCAGCAGGGAGAGCAGCAGGCTGCCCTGGGCCAGTGCCTGCCGTCCCTGGCCGAGATCGCCGACCATCACCTTGGGCTGGCAGTGGTAATAGGCGCCCCAGGCGCTGGCATCGTCACCCACCTTGTCGGCCTGGGCGGGGGCCAGCTCCACCGGGGTGAGGTGGAGGCGATGGAAGCTGTTGCGAAGCCGGGCTGTGCCGGTGAACACAACATAATCGAGGTCGTTGTCGCACAGCAGGCGGCAGAGCGCAGCAAACATCAGACGGGCGTTACCCGGCTCGCTGCAGGCGAGATTGCCCACCTCTACGATGCGATTTCGCCGGGTGGGGGTACCCAGCCTTGTCTCGATGGCGACCTCTATGGGGTGGTCCAGATACTGTTCCAGATAGAGGCGTTCATCACTTGCCAACTTGAGGCCGCAGGCGCCAACCAAGATGCCGTCTGCCCGGTAGAGACCGAGCAGGCAGGGCAGAAAATGGGGAATGCGGGCGTTGAACTCCTGGCTGTAGGCCGCTTGTATGTAGGCCTGCAATGCCATGACCTGTTGCGGGGTATCGGCCAGTACCAAACGGTAGGGGGCTTGAATGTCTGTGGTCATGGATGGCTCCTTCTGATCTGTTGTTGTCAGACTAAAGGGGCAAACTTAAGAAACCCTTAAGAGGTAAAAAATTTGTATCAGGGCGATGCAACGTCCTGAAAAATGAAGCGAAGCTGTGACGAGCCATCCGGTCGGCAGGACAAAAACCTTGTCAGCCAGCAGACAGGCAGGCAAGCTGCGGCCATTTCAGACCGCCCCCCGCTTTCGAGAGAAGATGCCATGACCCCCTTATCCTGCCCGCTCTGTTGCGCCACCGATGCCTATGGGCTGCCGGTGGCCGGCAAGCTGTATCATCGCTGCCGGGCCTGCGAGCTGGTCTGGCTGGATGCGGCCGAGCACCTGGATCCCGAGCGCGAGAAGGCGGTCTATGACGGCCACGACAACCAGGTGGATGATCCCCGCTATCGCAGCTTTCTGATGCGGGCCTTCGGCGAGGTGCTGAGCCGGCTGCCGCCACCGGCCAGCGGCCTCGACTTCGGTTGCGGCCCGGGCCCGGCGCTGATCGCCATGGGACGGGAGGTGGGCTACCAGATGGCGGGCTACGACAAGTTCTATGCCGACTTCCCCGAGCTGCTGACGCGGCAGTATGACTTCATCACCAGTACCGAGGTGATCGAGCACATCGCCACCCCACGCGCCGTGCTGGAGATGCTGTGGGGCTGCCTCAAGCCCGGCGGCATCCTGGTGTTGCAGACTCAGCGGGTGCTGGGAGACGATCGCTTCAGGCAGTGGCGCTACCGTCACGATCCGACCCACATCGTCTTCTTCGCCGAGGCCTCGTTTCGCGCCCTGGCGGCCCGCTGGCAGGCGGACGTCTGCTTCCCCCACGCGGATGTGGTGGTCATCACCAAACCCTGAACGGGGCATTTTCATTTGGCGGCGGCTTGGGCATGCTGATGGCCTGACCGCAGGGCGTTACCTTCCCCGTTTATCATCGCACTGGCGCTGCGAGCCGCGATGAGGCGGCAAGCGCGGCACCCTGAAACCAAGGAGTGGTTTTTCATGTCGATCCCCCATCTCTCGCTGCAGGACGCCCGTCATCTGCAACTGGCGGCCCAGGGCCTGTTGACCCCCCGTCGCAGCAAAGCGACCCCGGCCGATCTGCTGGCCACCATTCGCCGCATGGCGCTGCTGCAGATAGACACCATCTCTGTGGTGGCCCGCAGCCCCTATCTGGTGCTGTTCAGCCGGCTCGGCCAGTACGAGCCGCGCTGGCTGGAGCAACTGCTGGCCGACGGCGAGATTTTCGAATACTGGGCCCACGAGGCCTGTTTCGTACCCCGCGAGGATTACCGCCTGCTGCGCCATCGCATGCTGGATCCCGCCGCCATGGGCTGGAAGTTTTCGGCCAACTGGCTCGCCACCCATCAGCAGGAGATAGGCCAAATCATCGAGCGCATTCGCCAGCATGGCCCGGTGCGGGCGGCCGATTTCGAGCGCAAGGGGGAGAAGGGCAACGGCTGGTGGGACTGGAAGCCGGAGAAGCGCCATCTGGAGGTGCTCTTTACCGCGGGCCAGCTGATGGTACGCGAGCGGCGCAACTTCCAGCGGGTCTATGATCTGGCCGAGCGTATCATGCCCGACTGGCGTGACGAGCGGGATCTGCCGAGCCCGGAACAAGCGCAAAGGGACATGGTGCGGGCCAGCTGCCGGGCGCTGGGGCTGGTCAAGACCGGCTGGGTCGCCGACTACTATCGGTTGCGGCGCGGCAAATACGACGCCCTGCTCCACCAGCTGGCGGACGAGGGGGAGCTGCTGCCGGTGCGGGTGGAGGGGTGGCAGCACGGCGCCTTCGTGCACGCCTCCCTTGCCGATGAGCTGGCCCAGGCCCTGTCCGGCACCCTCAAGGCGACCCACACCACGGCGCTGTCGCCGTTTGACCCGCTCGTTTGGGATCGCAAGCGAGCAGGTGAATTGTTCAATTTTGACTATCGCATCGAGTGCTATACCCCGGCGCCCAAACGCCAGTACGGCTATTTCGTGCTGCCGCTGCTGCACCGCGGCAAGCTGGTGGGCAGGATGGACGCCAAGGCCCATCGCCAGCAAGGGGTGTTCGAGATAAAGAGCCTCTATCTGGAGGCGGGCGTCAGGGTGACCCGCATCCTGGCGCAGGATCTGGCCAGGGCACTGCAGAAGCTGGCGCAGTGGCATCAGACCCCGAGCCTGCAGTACGGCGCCATTCCCGCGCCCCTGCTGGCCCTGTGGCAGGAGGGGGCACCCTGACGGGGAGCATCACCCCCGCCTGAACTAAGCTGCAAGGGAAGCGAAGGAGGGAGACGATGACGCGATCCATGTTGTTGCTGCTGGGATGGGGCTTGGCCGGGCTGGTGGAGGCGGCCAAGACCGAGGTGCAGATCTGCCTGGGGGAGGGTAATGAGTGGGCCCCCTTCACCTATTGGGAGCGCAAGGATGGCGTGCCCGACACCCGCCGCCTCACCGGCTCGGCCACCACACTGGTGCTCGATGCCCTGAAAAAACTGGGACTGTCGCACCAGATCCGCTACCTGCCCTGGGCGCGGGTGCAGCAGGAACTTGCGGATTATCGCCAGAACGGACTGTGCGAGCTGACCTGGGATGCCAGTTACAAACCCGAGCGGGCGGAATATGCCTTCTACAGCGTGCCGCTCTACTACACCCACCTCGGATTTTTCTATCTCAAGCGCCGCTTCCCCGAGGTGCCCGATCTGCAGACGGTCAACCGCTCCCGGGTGTGTGGTGTGATTGGCTACAACTATGCCCCCTATGGGCTGGTGCTGGAGCCGCGCCGGGTCAAGCAGTTGCAGCAGGCGCTGGACATGCTGGGGCGGGATCGCTGCGACTTTCTGCCAAGTGAAATCGAGCCGCTGACGAGCGGCATCGGCCTTGGCATCTACCAGAGCGAGAGCGGTCTGCTCAACCTCGCCCTGCCCAGTCGCAAGGGCTTCTATCTGCTGGTGAGCAAGGGCTCACCACGGGCCTATGAGCTGGTGACCCGTATCAATCAGGTGCTCATCCAGTTTCAGGACAGCGGCTACAGCGACGAGGTGATGCGCAGATTCTTGCCGCCGGTGGAGTGATGGCCATAAAAAAACCGGGCACTTGGCCCGGTTTGTCATTGCGTCAGGATGCGCTTACTGGAAGACCAGCACCATCAGCAGACCGACGGTGATGGCGGACACCAGGAAGGCGAAGCCATAGAACACATAGTGGTGCAGCTTGGTGGTATGGATCCCCAGATCATGCAGACCGTGGTAGATGCGGTGCATGCCGTGCCAGATGGGCAGGGCTATGATCACCAGCAGGATGCAGGCACCCCACCAGGAGCTGGCGAACTCGAGTGCGCGTTCGTAGCTCATGGTCTCCACGTCCATGATGCCCATGGGCACCAGCAGACCGGTAATGAGGACAATCACTGGCAGCAACATGGCAACCACCATGCCACCGGCACCAAACAGTCCCCAGTAAATGGGTTCGTCAGAACGTCTCATCATTAATCTCCTCAAGCCACGATGATCAGGATCAGCAGGGATACCACTGCCAGCGCCACATACTGGGCGATGACGATCGGCTTCTCCGGCACCAGGTCTTCACCACGGAAGATGCGCATGGCCTTGGGGGCCAGGGCGAACCAGGTCTTGGCGTGGAACAGGCAGGCTGCCAGCGCGATGACGTGGAACAGGATGGCGATCGGGCTTTGCAGGGATTCCAGCCAGCCGTTGAACGCTTCCTGACCCTGAACCAGACGCAGCAGACCCCACATCAGCACGACGGCATAGATGGAGACGAAGATGCTGGTGCCTTCGCGGATCATGTAACCGGTGTAGAAGGCATTCTTCAGCCACCAGTCTTTCTTCATTTCGCGGACGTAAGGCTTACGTTTGCTATTGGTGTTGTTCATGGTCTCATTCCTGATCTCAATCTGGCTTGAACATGGCGATCATGTAGTCCTTGGCGCTCTCGACCTTGCCAAGCTGGATGGCTGCGGCCGGATCCACACCCTTGGGGCAGACATCGGAGCAATAACCCACGAAGGTACAACCCCAGACGCCCTCGTCCTGGCTGAGGATCTTCATCCGCTCTTTGGACGCGCTGTCGCGGTTGTCGGCGTTGTAGCGATAGGCCAGTGCCAGGGCCGCCGGACCGGTGAACTTCTTGTTGATGCCATACTGCGGACAGGCGGCGTAGCACAGACCACAGTTGATGCACATGGAGAACTGGTGATACTTCGCCATGTCGGCCGGGGTCTGGGTGTACTCGCCCTCGCACAGGCTGCGCGGCTCAGACGGGATGATGTAGGGCTTGATGCTCTCCAGCTTCTCGATGAAATCGGACATGTCGACCACCAGGTCGCGCTCGATCGGGAAGTTGTTGAGCGGCTCTATGGTCATCTTGCCCGGCAGATAGTCACGCAGGAAGGTCTTGCAACCCAGCTTCGGAATACCGTTGACCATCATGCCGCAGGAGCCGCAGATCGCCATGCGGCAGGACCAGCGGAAGCTCAGGGTGGAGTCGAGCTGATCCTTGATGTATTGCAGCGCATCCAGCAGGGACATCTCTTTCAGATAAGGCACCTGGAAGGTCTGCATCCAGGGCTCGTTGTCCTGCTCAGGGCGATAACGCAGGATTTCAATTTCGATCATCTCAGCCATTCTTCTTAGCCTCGTCTTGTTTCTCACCCTCGGAACCGTATACGCGTTTTGCCGGTTGGGATTTAGTGATCTTCACATCGGAGTAATCGATGGTCGGGGCGCCTTCCTGGTTGTAGAAGGAGAGGGAGTGCTTGAGGTAGTTCACGTCATCCCGCTCTTCATAACCGTCCAGACGCTGGTGGGAACCGCGGGACTCTTTCCGGTTGATGGCGGAATGTGCCATGGCTTCGGCCACGTCCAGCATGTAGCCCAGTTCGATGGCGTACAGCAGATCCGTGTTGAAGACAGAGGACTTGTCGTTGATCTTGACCTTCTTGTAACGGGCCTTCAGCTCGTTGATCTTGTCGATGGTGCCCTGCATCAGTTCTTCGGTACGGTAGATACCGACACCGGCTTCCATGGACATGCCCAACTCGTTGCGGATATCGGCCGGGTTTTCGGTACCGTCTATGTCCATCAGCGAGAGGTGTTGCTTGATCAACTGTTCGGCCTTGGCGGCCAGCGCCTGGGTGTCGCCGTGCGCCTGGGTCTTGGCGAATTCACCGGCGTGCTCGCCCGCTACCTTGCCGAATACCACTATCTCGGACAGGGAGTTGGAGCCCAGACGGTTGGCGCCGTGCAGACCGACGGAGGCACACTCGCCCAGGGCGTAGAGGCCCGGCATACGGGTGGCGCACTGACCGTTGGTCTCGATACCACCCATGGTGTAGTGGGCGGTCGGACGTACCGGGATAGGTTCCTTGACCGGATCCACACCCACGTAGGCCTTGGCCAGTTCGCAGATGAAGGGCAGACGCTCTTTCAGGTACTTCTCGCCGAGGTGGCGCAAGTCGAGGTGAACCACGTCGCCCATGGGGCCCTGGATCACGCGGCCTTTCTGCTGCTCTTGCCAGAATGCCTGGGAGAGACGATCGCGCGGACCCAGCTCCATGTGTTTGTTCTTCGGCTGGCCGACCGGAGTTTCCGGGCCCAGGCCGTAGTCTTGCAGGTAGCGGTAACCATCCTTGTTGACCAGGATGCCGCCTTCACCACGACAACCTTCGGTCATCAGTATGCCGGTGCCCGGCAGACCGGTCGGGTGATACTGAACGAACTCCATGTCGCGCAGCGGTACGCCGTGGCGGTAGGCCAGCGCCATGCCGTCACCTGTGACTATGCCGCCGTTGGTGTTGTAGCGGTAAACGCGACCGGCGCCACCTGTGGCCAGAATGACGGACTTGGCCTGGATGAAGCGGGATACGCCGTTCTGGATATCGAAGGTCAGCACGCCTTGCACGCGACCGTCGTCCACGATCAAGTCCATGCAGAAGTGCTCATCGAAGCGCTTGATGCTCGGGTACTTGATGGAGGTCTGGAACAGGGTGTGCAGAATGTGGAAACCGGATTTGTCTGCCGCGAACCAGGTCCGCGGGATCTTCATCCCGCCGAAACGACGCACGTTGGCCTTGCCGTCCGGCTTGCGGCTCCAGGGGCAACCCCAGTGCTCCAGCTGGATCATCTCGTTGGTGGCGTTGTTGACGAAGTAGTCGACCACGTCCTGCTCACACAACCAGTCGCCACCGGATACGGTGTCGTTGAAGTGGTTTTCGAGGGAGTCATCATCACGGACAACACCGGCGGCACCGCCTTCTGCGGCCACTGTGTGGCTGCGCATCGGGTAGACCTTGGAGATCAGGGCGATGTCCAGATCCGGGTGTGCTTCTGCTATGGCGATTGCGGCACGCAGGCCACCACCACCGGCACCGATGATGGCGACATCGGTCTTGATAATATCCACATCTGCCTCCTTAGGGATAGATTTGCTGGGCACGATTTTGCTCTATGAAAAAAATTCAGGCTTGATGCAAGTCAAACTGGTTTGTTTTAGTGCTTGGCAATGGTGACTTTTATCAAAATCACCCCATTCCATGGATGAAAACGCCGTAATTATCGCCATCCTTCAGTTATCGGTATCAGCCGCTGTCATTGCTATGGTTATTTTAAGCTCAGGATTATACGTAGTTTTCTTTCAAAAAAATGAGAAACACCTCTCTTTTTAGGTATTACCCATAAAGTTTTTAAGTTTTTTATCAAAAATATTTAATAAGAATTATTCACGGATTGGCTAATGACGCGGATGAGTTCAAAAAACTAATCCGAATGTCGATCGTGATGCGTTGTTTTATGACGAGATACCGCTTCGTATGAGAATTTTCATCCCCATAGTCCCGATCGTTGATGTGGTAATAACTATTGAAACAAAAGCATTTTTTCATAAAAAAAGGGGCCTGTGTGGCCCCTTTGATTTACGCCGATCAGATGCGGAACATGCCGACCTGATTGCTCAGTTCACCTGAAATATTTTTAAGTTGTTCGGACAGATGGCGAGAGCTGTCGGCGTCTACCGCCAGTTCGTCCGACACATCCTTGACCGCTTGGATGTTGCGGCTGACCTCGTCGGTCACGGCGCGCTGCTCCTCGGCGGCGCTGGAGATCTGGGTGGCCATGTCGGAGATCTGGTTGATGGAGGCGGTGATCTGCTCCAGCGCCTGCGTAGCATCGTTCGCATCTTCCACGCTGTTCTGGGCCAGCAGCTGGCCTTCGTGCATGGTACTGACGGCGCCCTGGGTGTTGCGTTGCAGCGTCTCTATCATGCTGCGGATCTCGACGGTGGAGCTGTGGGTACGCTGTGACAGCACCCGCACCTCGTCGGCCACCACCGCAAAGCCACGACCCTGTTCACCGGCCCGCGCAGCCTCGATGGCGGCGTTCAGTGCCAGCAGGTTGGTCTGCTCGGCTATGCCCTGGATGGTGGAGAGTATGGTGTTGATCTCCTGCGCGTTCTTCTCCAGTTCCTGAATGATGCCGGAGGCCTGTTTGACCTGGGTGGCGAGATCCGTGATGGAGCGCTGGTTGCGGGCGATAACCTGCTTGCCGTGATCACAGCTGCTGGAGGAGCTGCGGGCCGCATCTGCGGTCTGTTCGGCGTTGCTGGCCACTTCCACCGCGGTGGCGGACATCTCGTGCACTGCGGTGGCGATCTGGGAGATCTCGTTCTGTTGACGTGCCAGACCCTGGCTGGATTTCTCCGCCATGTTGTGGGAGGACTTGGCCTGCTGGTTCAGCTGGCCGGAGGAGTTGGAGATGTCCTGCACCATCACGTGGATGCGGTCGATGAAGGTGTTGACGTGCTTGGCCACGACCCCCACCTCGTCTTCACGCTCGATCTTGACGCGGCGAGTCAGGTCACCGTTGCCGCGAGAGAGGTCGGCGATGGCCTCCCCCAGGGTTTTCAGCGGGGCCAGGGAGCCGTTGATGGCGACATAAGAGAAGCCGGCCACGATGAGAATGGTGAGCAGGCCCTGCAGCAGGGCGGAGGTGACCATGCGGGACACGGACTGATAGGCAACCGCCTCATCCACCACTATGCCGAAATACCAGTTGGTGTTGGGGATCTCGGTCAGGTCGAACACGCTGGGTTTGCCGCTGATCTCCATCTCCGAGATGGTGTTGTCATGGGCCAGCTCGTTGACCTTGGCGGCGGTCAGATCCGGGGAGATGGCGGTCGCCTGTTTGAGGGCCAGCTCCTTGTCCGGGTGGGCTATGATGGTGCCATTGCTGTCCACCAGGATGGCGTAGGTGCCTTCCGAGTTGATGGCCAGCACATCGCGTACCAGCGCATCGATGGAGACGTCACCGGCGATCACCCCCTGGGTATTGCCGCGGGTGAAGGGCTCGGCGATGGTGATGATGAGTTGACCCGTGGTGATGTCGGCGTAGGGCGCCGTGATGGCGAGCTTGCCGGCAGCCATGGCGTCCTTGTACCAGGGGCGCTGACGGGGGTCATAGCCGGCCGGCAGATTGGTCGGCTTGCTCTGGATCATCTTGCCATCTTTCGTGCCCGCATAGACCAGATCGAAGTTGCCGGCATTCATGGACTGGGCCAGATGGCTGATGGGTTCATCTTCCTTGGTGAAGGCCTCCTTGGTGGAGGTGACCATGCTGATCCGGGCATCCAGCCAGCGGGAGATGCCTTTCACATTGGAAGCCGAGCTGTCATCGATGAAACTCCAGATCAGGCGTTGGGTTTCGCTTCTCAGTTGGGAGGTGTTGTACCAGACCTGCAGGCCTGTGATGACCAGGATAATGACCCCGATGGCGAGGACAAGCTTGTTCTTGATGGATAAGTTCATATTTACATCCTTGTGAGCGTCAGTCTGCGATGTGTCGTTTTATTGTTATGAGCCAACTGTTATCGGCCAAAGTCGAACTTTTTGTATCCCGGTGCGCACTTAAATTTATAGCCTAAATCAGCGTTTATCGATCTCCTGCCGAAATAATGAGTCCGATCAGGCTGCAGTAAGGAAGCGGTCCGGCCGGTTGGTAAATATCCCGTCCACCCCCATGGCGGCCAGTGCCGCCAGGTCGGCAGTGTGATCGACCGTATAGACCAGCACCTTCAATCCCCGTCGATGGGCATCCATGACCAGCGCTGCGTCGACAAAGTCCAGGTCGCAGTTGAGCGACCAGGCTCCGAGCTCGGCCGCAAACTTGGCGAGAGTGAGGGGAATGGTGGAAGTCAGTGCCCCCAGCCGGATCTCGGGCCGCAAGGCTGCAAAGCGGGCCAGCTCAGGATGGTGAAAGGAGGAGACGACCCAGTGCGCTGGCGTGAAGCCGAGCTCGGCCTCGGCGCGCCGGGTCAGTCGGGCCACCTCGTCGGCTGTTTGTGCCCCTTTCAGCTCGATATGCAGCTCGGCCTTGCCGGCGATGGCTTCCATCACCTGCCACAGGGTCGGGATGGGCTCTCCTTCCCCCGCATCAAGTCCCGCCAGATAGGCACGGGATTGCGCCGTCAGCACGCCGCGGCCGTCGGTGCAACGCTCCAGTCGCCGGTCGTGGAAGACCCACAGCTCGCCGTCGGCCCGCTGTACGTCTATCTCTATGGCCTGGGCGCCCAGTGTCAGCGCCAGCCGGATGGCCTTGAGGGTATTTTCCGGCGCCAGCCCGCTGGCGCCGCGATGGGCAATGATCTGCATCATATGGCTCCTGTTGCGCCGCGATCAGGCGCGGCTCAGTCGAATGTCGATCTGCTGGTGCGGCAGCCCCAGCCCCTGTTGTTGCAGCTTCTCCAGCACCAGCGAGTGCACCTCGTGAGTGATGGGCATGCGGTGATCCATACTGTTCACATAGAGCCGGATCTCGTAGATCAGCGCCGAGTCGGTGAATTCGATCAGGAACACCTCGGGGGAGGGGGTCTCCAGCACCAGGGTGGAGGCCCGGATCGACTCTTCCAGAATGGTCTGTACCCGCCTGGGCTCCTGGGTCAGGCCGATGCGGATGCGCAGTCGTACCCGGGTGATGGCATCTGACAGGGACCAGTTGATGAACTGCTCTGTGATGAAGGCCTTGTTGGGGACGATGATCTCCTTCCTGTCCCAATCCACTATGGTGGTGGCGCGGGTCTTGATCTTGGTGACTGTGCCGGTCAGCTCGCGGATGGTGACTGTGTCGCCGAGCCGGATCGGTTTCTCGAACAAAATGATGAGACCCGAGACGAAGTTGGCGAAGATCTCCTGCAGGCCGAAACCCAGGCCGAGAGAGAGGGCTGCCACCATCCACTGCGCCTTGGACCAGTCGATGCCGAGGATGGAGAAACCGCTCAGCGCCCCCACCACCAGCACTATGTATTTGGTGACAGTGGTGATGGCAAAGCCGGTGCCGGGGGAGAGGCTCAGGTGCTGGAGCAGGGTCAGCTCCATCAGGCCAGGCAGGTTGCGGGCCGTGACCACGGTCAGGATGAAGGTAAACGCCGTCAGCATCAGATCCTGCAATGTGATGGCGGAAAGCTGCTCTATGCCGCCAATCTTGCTGGTGACTTGCCACACCTCTATGCTGCGCAGGAAGCTGAACGCCGAGTTGAGTTCGGACCACTGCACCACCACCAGCATGGTGAAGCCCAGCATCAGCAGGGTACGCACCAGCCCCAGCGACTGGGCGCTGATGGTATCCAGATCCAGCTCTGTATCTTCCACCACGTCCGGGATCTCCGAGCTGAGCTCGTCGTGCCCCTCCTCCCGGCCGCGTTGGGCCAGTATCTCGGCCCGCTTGCTCTTGGCCCGCTCGAAGGCGAGACGGCGGCGCTGGATCAGCATCCAGCGGTGCGCCAGATAGTAGACGAGCAGGCAGCCCAGCCCCATCAGCAGGCTCAGCTCCAGCTGGCGCAGCAGGATGCGCGAGGTGTAGAAGTAGCCGAGCAGGGAGCCGATCACTGCCAGCAGCGGGGCCAGCATCAGGCTGTTCCAGATGAAGTGGTGCAGCAAATGCGGCTTGGTCATGTCGGCCTGGCCCCAGGTGAGCGGCAGCCGCTCCCGGTTGAGACGGGCGAAGAACAGCAGCAGCCAGAGGGCGCCGACGATGAAGGCCATCCGGCCGAGGGAGTCGTAGAAGGCGTGATCCTGATAGCTGTTGGCCATGCCCTGCACGAAGAAGCTGGGAATGATCACCAGCAGCAGGGTGCGAAACTGGCTCCACACCTTCTGCACCCGCTCCTTCTGCCAGCGAAAATGGAGGATCAGGATCCCCTTCTCCAGGGTCAGGTGACGTGCCATCAAGAGTGCCAGCAGCAGGAACCAGATCTCGCCGAGACCGCGGGCCACCGCCACCGCGAACGGATATTGCCAGGCGCCGTCGAGCAGGCCGCGCACCATCAGCACCATGGCGGGCAGGGGCAGGGAGGCGAGCAGGGAGCGCATCAGCAGCCGGCTGGTGAGGCTGAACTTGTCCTGGGTCACCTTGCCGATGCGGGGCGCTATGTGCTGGCTGTATTGGGTCAGATGGCGGGCCAGCTTGAACCAGCACCAGGCCAGCACCAGGATGCCGATACCGGCGAAGGTGAGGGTGATGGGGTTGTTCTCGGCGATGGCCTGGGGCAGTTGCAGCCAGTTGACCGGGTTGAGGGCGAGGCCGAGGGCCGCCGGTACCCCGAGCAGCACGGCCGGGGTGAGCGGGCGCACGTCCGGCATCCAGAACAGGTGGCTGGCACTGAGATCGCGGATCTCGTCGATCTTGCTGTTCTGGCGACTGTAGAGCAGCTTGAGCCGGGTCTGTTCCTGGATCAGGCTGTCGGAGGCGTCGTTGAGCCGGGTCAGCAGTTGCCGCCTGGCCTTGAGCAGGTTGTCGAGCACCGCCTGCTGGGAGCGGTCGAGGGCCATCTCATCGGTGGCCATCAGCTGCTCGCGCATCTGGCGCGGATCCTTGAGCGCGTCCTGCTCCGTCTCGTACTGGTACTTGGCCATGCGCGCGTTGACGATGGCGGATTCCAGCTTGTCGAGGGGGAAGTAGGCCGGCAGATCGGAGAGCTTGCTGCGCAGGTTCTCGCCGTAGGCGTTGCTGATCTGCAGCCACTCCAATTGCTCCCGCACCGAGTTGACCAGATCGTTCAGGGCCGAGAGGTTCTTGTCGATGGCCCTTTGATCGTCCTGCACCCGCTCTATCTGATCCTCCAGCGCACCGAGCTGGATGGAGAGCGCCTGGTTCTGCTGTTGCTGTTCCAGCAGCAGCGGCATGTCGGAGGTGAGTTGCTTGCGCAGCCGCTCGCTCTCCGCCAGCGCCAGCTCCGTCTTCTCCCGTCGCAGCTGGTTCTGCTGGTTGAGCAGGCTGGTCTGCCACTCGTCCTCGTCCGTGATGGCGAGGTTGAGCTCCTGCAGCTTCAGCTTGCCGAGATCGTTGCGCTGCTGGGCGGAGAGCTGCTCCAGCTCCAGCATCTGGATCCGGTCGGACAGGCTCTGCTCCTTGAGGCGGGTGACCAGCTGCTGGGCCTCCTGCTGGCGATCCGATTCGTTGCTGAAGCTGAGCCGATCGAGCAGGGTGCGGGTCTGTTGCAACTGCTTGCGCAGCTCGTCGACCCGCAGGTGATACTCCTGGCCCGTGCTCTCCAGCTGGTTGAGGCTGTCCATCACAGCCTGGCGCTCCTTGCGCAGGTTGAGCTGGCGGTTGCTGCTCAGGCCTATGGCCTGGCGCAGCGGCTCCTCCTTGAGGGAGGAGAGCGGCGGGCGAGACTGGGGCTGATAGTTGTGCAGGCTCTCCTTGAGGCGGGCCGACTCCTTGGGGTAGTCGATGAGGATCTGCTGATAGGCCTTGCCCTGCTCGCGATAGCGCTGGGCTTCCCGGGCAAATTGCAGCGCCTGCTGATAACTTTCCCGCAACTTCTGGTTTTCCGGGCTGTCGGTCTTGGGCACGCTCTGCAGCAGCTCCTCCACCTGGGTGATGGCGTCATTGGCCTGAGCGAATGCGGGGGAGAGGCAGAGGGAGAGCAGCAGCAGGGAGAGCAGGCGTTGCAACATGGCGCACGTTTCCGTTCATGAGAGGTCGCCCTAGCCTAAAGCAGGGGCCGAGGCGGGTAAAGTTTTCCATATTAATGATTTGTAACATAAATAACGGGCGATCCGGACCTTGTTTGGCTATTATTCCGGCCGTTTTCCCCTCCTTAGAGCATCTTATGTCAGCAGTCGATCTGGGCTCGGCCCCCCTTTCCCGCCTGTTTTGGCGCTACGTCACGCCGACCGTGGCCGCCATGCTGGTCACCGGTATCTATGTCACCATAGACGGCATCTTCGTCGGCCATATCCTGGGCCAGGACGGGCTGGCGGGCATGATGCTGGCGTATCCCATCTGCGCCGTGCTCTATGCGGTGGGGGCGCTGATCGGCATGGGTTCCTCGTCGCTCGCCTCCTTCTACCTTGGCAAGGGGGAGCCGGCGAAGGCGCGCCACATAGTCGGCAATGCGCTGGTGATGGTGCTGCTCGCTTCGGCCGTGCTCGCCTTTATCGGCATCAATTATGGGGATGAGATGCTGGCCTGGATGGGGGCCGAGGGGCTCATATTCGACGCCGGGCTCGCCTATCTGCAGTGGTACGCCTGGCTCGGAGTATTTGCCGTGCTCTCCATGGCGTTCACCGCCCTGCTGCGCAATGACGGGCGACCCGGTCTCGCCACCTGGAT
This sequence comes from Aeromonas sp. A04, assembly GCF_047780465.1. NCBI lineage: Bacteria > Pseudomonadati > Pseudomonadota > Gammaproteobacteria > Aeromonadales > Aeromonadaceae > Aeromonas > Aeromonas sp. A04. Next base: position 170,333 of record NZ_JBLNHP010000002.1, read on the forward strand.
CCTGGTGGGCGGCGGCGTACTCAACGTCTTGCTCGATTACCTGCTGATGGCGGTCGTCCCCTGGGGCCTGGCGGGGGCGGCCATCGCCACCATGCTCTCCCAGGCGGTGACCGGCGGCCTCTGTCTGTGGCACTTCTTCACCCCGCGCAGCCAGTTGCGCATTCGCTGGGATACGCTGGTACCGGACTGGCGACTGATGCGGGAGACGCTGCGGCTCGGGGTATCGAGCTTTCTGATGTACCTTTACCTGTCGGTGGTGCTGGCGTTGCACAACAAGGCGCTGCTGGCGGTGGGCAGCTCGCTGCACGTGGCCGCCTATGGCGTCATCAGCTACAGCGAGGCCTTCTTCTATCTCATCTTTGAGGGGATCGCCATGGGCATACAGCCCATCGCCAGCTTCAACGCGGGGGCGGGCAACTGGCAACGGGTGCTGCGGGTGCGCAACCTGGCGCTGGGTGTCACCCTGCTGGTGGCGCTGTGCGGCATGATCCCGCTCTATCTGTGGCCGGAAGGGGTGGTCTATCTGTTTGCTGGCGACAACGCGGCCCTCCTGCCGGTGGCAAGCCTCGGCATCTGGCTCTATTTCTGGGGCCTGCCGATGGAAGGGCTGTTGCTGGTGGGGGCCACCTACTTCCAGGCCATCAACCGGGCCCGCATCGCCTCCCTGCTTACCGGTGGCAAGCTGGTGCTGATTGGCGGCTTCCTGTGGGGCTTCTCCTCCCTGTGGGGGGTGGCCGGGGTCTGGCTGGCGTTGCCGACTTGCAGCACTGTACTGGTGCTGGTGATGTGGTGGGCCATGCGCAAGGAGGCCGGCCTGCACGCGGCGTCGGGCCTGGCGCAGTAGCCAGAGAAGGTGAGTCTATCGTCATAACAAGAAGAGGCAGCCCAGGGCTGCCTCTTCTGCATTCGTGGTCCGCCTCAGGGCTTGAAGGCCCCGATAAAGATGGCGGGATCGACCCGGGCGTCGTTGAGGCTGACGTTCCAGTGCATGTGGGGACCGGTGGCGCGACCGGTGGCGCCAACCCGGCCGACTATGCCGCCGCGGGGCAGGGTCTGGCCCAGTTTCACATCGATCTTCGACATGTGGCAGAACATGCTGATCAGCCCCTGGCCGTGGTCGACGAAGACGGTGTTGCCATTGAAGAAGTAGTTGCCGATCAGGATCACCTTGCCGGCGGCCGGGGCCTTGATGGGGGTGCCGGCACCGACCGCGAAGTCGAGGCCTGAGTGGGGATTGCGCTCTTCGCCGTTGAAGAAGCGGCGCAGGCCGAACGGGCTGGAGAGCGGGCCTTGCACCGGCTTGTCGAACAGCAGGTTGCTGGGCTGGGTCGGGCTGAAGGTTTGATAGGCGCGGGTCTGCTCCGCCAGTTCGCGGTTGATGCGCGTCATGTCTTCGGCCAGCGGATTGACCTGGCGGCTGTTTTTGAGCTTGATGTGCTGCTCGCGGTAGTGCTTGTTGCCGACCGTGAAGCCGAGGGTGCGACCATCATTCACCGTCAGGGTATGAGCCCCTGGCTGGCTTTTGAGGGGAATGCCGACGATGGCGATCCAGCGGCGATCCTCTTCCCGCACTACCAGCACGGGCTTGTCCTGATAACGGGCGGCGGGGGCCTGCGCTGCACTGCCAAGCGGCACCACGGCAACGCCGCCCGGCACCGGATGGTTGAGCAGACGGCTGATAAATCCCTCGGCGAGGGCACACTGGCTGGCCAGCAGCAACAAGATACAACAAACGACTCTCATGACGGTTCCACGTTATGGGTTGGGTCAAACGAACCAGGGCAAGGGCATCAGGACGCGGGCTGGAAGCGCTGATAGATGGCTTCCATCTGGACCGACACCTCCTGGCGTACCAGATCCAGCTCCAGCATGTCCTGCACGACTTTCAGCTGGCTCGGGTTGAGGAAGGCACGGCTGCTCTCCAGCACGCGCTGGGTATAGGCCTTCTGGTTCTCCAGATAGGTGCCGGCATCGCCACTCTCCTGCTGGGCCAGTTGCTGGTTGGCGTCGCTCAGCAGACGCGTCAGGGATTGGCGCTGGGTCGGGGCCAGCAGCTCGCCGCGCTCCGCCAGTCGGCCCTGGATCTCCAGCAGGCGGTTGATATCGCCCGAGTAGAGCTCCTGTTCCAGCCGGGTGCGGGTGTCGTCACCCAGCAGGTTGCTGATGTTGCTCCAGATGCGCTGGCTCTCCTGCTCGTAGGCATCGGGGTGATCGAAACCGAGGCGATAGAGTTCGCGCAACTGCTCCTGTACCTGAGCGCGCACGTCCTCCACCACGTCCAGCCGATCGAAGACGGTGGTGAGCTGGCTGCCCTGCTCGGCATCGTAGAGCCGCTCTATCAGCACAGAGCCGTCGCTGGACTGGCTCCACTGGCTGATGGCGGCCTCCAGCTCCGGATTGGGGGCCATGGCCTCCTGCGCGGGGGCGGGCTCACCCTGCGATCCCTTGCCGGGCAGCTTGGCCATCAGGTTCTGACTGGCGCTCTGGCTGGCCGCTGTGTCGCACTGGGCCAGGGCTGGGCTGTCAGCGGCGTCGGGTTGCGGCTGGGGCGCTGGGGGGGCGGATTGATCCTGCCATTGCCAGAGGTTGAGCAGCAGGGAGGCCAGCAGGATCGGCGCCAGATGAAGTGTACGCATCTTGGATTCTCTTGAATAAGTGAATGCCCCTGGTGCGGGGGTCTCTTATGATAACCGTAACGCCTGATACAAGCAGCCCTGACGTGTGAAGCCGCAACCCGCGATCGTCCGCCATTGAGTCAGCCGGCCCATGGCTCTAGAATCGGCAGCCAGCCCGTCATCATCTGAGGAAACGTTATGAATGGATTGTCCCCCCTGCGCGCCGAGCCCGCCCGTCACCCCATCGGGCGTGGCTGGGTCTGGGTGCGATCCGGCTTCGATATTTTCAACAAGGGCATGGGCGTCAGTGTCGCCATGGTCCTTATCTGGTTCGCGGTCGGCCTGCTGCTGGAGCGCCTGCCGGCGGGCGGCCTCATCTCCCAGTTGCTCTACATGGTGTGGGGCGCGGGCTGGGTGGTGGTGGCCCAGCGTGGCTACGAGGGCAATCAGCTCAAGTTTGCCGACTTCTTCGCCGGGTTTCGCAACAAGCTGACCCCGCTGATGCTGGGTGGCCTGCTGGTGCTGGCCCTGTTCATTCTGATCGGGCTCATCTGCCTCGGGCTGCTCTCCATGTGGGGGTTGACCTCCCTGCTGACCCAGGATCCCGAGTCCATGGTGGTGAGCGTGGCGCAGGCGCAGGGGTTGCTGCTCTGCCTGCTGCTGGGGCTGGCACTGTTGATCCCGGTGTTGATGGCCATCACCTTTGCGCCCGCCCTCATCTATTTCCACGATGTCGGTATATTGCAGGCCGCCAAGCTCAGCTTCAAAGGTTGCCTGACCAACATGTGGCCCTTCTTCTGGTGGGGGCTAATCGCCGCCGGGTTGATGCTGTTTGGCGCCGCCCTGATGTTGATCGGCCTGCTGGTGGTGATACCGGCACTCAATTACTCCATCTATGTGGCGTATCGGGACATCTATCTGGATGTGTCGCAGGAGGCGCCTTCCGAGGCTCCGCTGACCGGCTTCGAAGCCTGATCCGGATGCGGGTCATCGGATGTCATGAACAAGAAGGGGCCTGCGGGCCCCTTTTGCATGGTGGCATTACTCCTGCCACATGGGATCGGCCGCCATGTGCACCACCAGGAAATCGAGGAAGCTGCGCAGCAGGGGCGACATCTGCTTGCGGGTGCCATAGACACCGTAGACCCCGAGGCGCTTGGGTTGCCATGCCTCGAGCAGGGGCACCAGGGCGCCACTCTCCAGCTGGGATTGCACCGAGTAGCGGGGCTGCATGCTGATGCCGGCGCCACCCAGGGTCGCCTCCAGCAGCAGGTTGGATATGTTGGCACTGAGATTGCCGCTGACCGGCACGGATTCAGGTCCGGCGGGCCCCTGAAACTCCCACAGGCTCTTGCCGAAATAGGTGTAGGTCAGGCAGTTGTGCAGGGCGAGATCCTGCACCTTGTGCGGCGTCGGGTGTCTGGCCAGATAGGCCGGGCTGGCACAGACCACTGAGTGGCAGGTGCCGAGCCGGCGGGCCACCAGGTTGGGATCCAGATCATTGGTGATGCGAATGGCCAGATCGATCCGCTCCTCCACCAGGTTGACGGTGCGGTCCAGCAGCAGGATGTCGATGGCGGTGCCGGCATACTGGGCCAGATAGTCGTTGGCGGCTCCCACCAGCAGGGCCTCTGAAAGGGAGTAACTGCTGGTGATGCGCAGTTGCCCCTTGGGCGCCTCATCGCCGCGGATGGCGATCTGCTCCATCTCCTCCCCCAGTGCCAGCATGGCTCTGGCGCGGTTCAATGCCTCTTCCCCAGGTCCTGTCAGGCTCAAACGCCGGGTGGTGCGGTGCAGCAGACGGGCCCCCATCCACTGCTCCAGTTCAGCCAGGTAGCGCGTCACCATGGCGCGCGACATCTCCAGCTTCTCCCCGGCGCCGCTCAGGCTGCCCTGTTCGACTACGCTGACAAAGACCCGTAATGCGGTCAGTCGATCCATGTGCAGGCCCTCTATATGCTCGATTAATGCAACAGTGATGTGCTTATTATGCTGTATTTGTACCGTTAATGTTCCAATAAACTGTGTCCATCTGATGAACCCCTGATGACTTGATGAGGAATACCCGATGAACAACACCCTGATCCGCAACCTGACCCTGGCCACCACCCTGCTGAGTGGCGCCGCCATGGCAGCCCCCCTGACAGTGACCGTCTACAACCCGGGCGAGAAGGCCATCTTCCCTGTCTCCTCTTCCCTGGTGGCTGGTGACAAAGAGGCCATTCTGATCGATGCCCAGTTTGATGTGAAAAATGGCCAGGCGCTGGTCGACATGATCAAGCAAAGCGGCAAGCAGCTGACCACCGTCTATATCAGCGCGGGTGATCCCGACTTCTACTTCGGTCTGGAGCCCATCATGAAGGCGTTTCCGAAAGTCAAAGTCCTGGCGGACCAGCATGTGGTCGACCACATCAACAAGACCAAGGATGACAAGCTGACCTATTGGGGACCCATCTTGGGCGCAGGTGCACCCAAAGCTCTGACGGTACCGGAAGTGATGACCGCCTCTTACCTGACCCTCGAAGGCGAGAAGATCGAGATCAAGGAGATGAACACGCCGACCGCTTACCTGTGGGCGCCGTCCATCAAGACAGCATTGGGCGGTGTACCCGTCTACAGCGGCGTGCACGTCTGGATGGCGGACAGCCAGACCAAGGAAGCCCGCGCTCACTGGGTGAAGACCCTCAACGAGCTGCTGGCCATGAAACCCGAGCGTGTGGTGCCGGGTCACTTCCTGGGGACTGCGCCCAAGGGTACCGAAGCCGTGACCTTCACCCGTGACTATGTCCAGCGCTTCGAGCAGGAGCTGGCCAAGTCCAAAAACTCCGGCGAGCTGATTGAAGGCCTGAAGAAAGCCTTCCCGTCCCTGCCGGTCGACGATGGTCTGGCCATAGGTGCCAAGGTCAACACCGGTGAAATGAAGTGGTAATTGCCTGACGCCTGCTTCCCTGTGTTTTTTACCGGGCCCTTGGGCCCGGTTTTTTTAGCCAAACAATCGAGAATGAATCACATGAACGAGACAAGCCTGCATTACGTATACGACCCCCTCTGCGGCTGGTGCTATGGCGCTGCCCCCTTGCTGCAAGCGGCGGCCGGGATCCCCGGTCTTCACATAGAGCTGCATGCCGGCGGCCTCTGGCTGGGCGAGCGTCGTCAGCCCATGGGTCAGGCCCTGCGTGACTACGTCCGCCCTCATGACGAGCGGATCCAGGCCTTGACTGGCCAGCCCTTCGGTGAGGGTTATTTCAACGACTTGCTGCTGCGCGATGGCCTGCTGCTCGACTCGGAGCAACCCATCCGCGCCATATTGGCGATGTCGACGTTGGGCGGCAATGGTCTGACCCTGCTGCACCGCATCCAGCAATCCCACTACCGCGACGGCATCTGGATCGGTTCCCTCGAGCACCTGAGCCGCCTGGCTGCGGAGCAGGGCATTGATACCGCGGCATTTGCAGATGCTTATCAGAACGTGGATCTGGCCGGCCATCTGGCAGCCAGCCAGGGCTGGATGCGCCGCCTCGGTGGGCAGGGCTACCCGACCCTGGGGTTGGTGCAAGGGGACAAGGTGACACCCTTGTCCGCCTCTTCCTTCCTGGGCGAGCCGGCGGCCTTTGCCCGCCAGATCCAGGCGGTGATGGGAAGCTGAAACCCCGTCTTTTCGGTTGGTGGGCGGGATGACAAGCAAACCCAGGCTGAGAGGGACAGATTTTTCCTACCCGCTTGATCCTCATGCTATCTGTGGGCATGACGATATATTGACTAGCGGATAGTTTGAAAATCATCCGCTTGCGATCATCGCGCTATGCTCTATGGGTGATGGCTCGGGAGTTCGGCTCCACGGGTTTGCGTCTAGCCGCCAAGGATACCAATCATGTTCAAAAATATGTCTATAGGTCAGAAGTTGAGTGCCGGCTTTGCCGTATTGGCCTTGCTGGTTCTGGGGTTGGCGTGGTTTTCCATCGCTCAGCTGTCACGCCTCTACGGTGATACTGAAACCATCTCCGGGAATTTGTTGCCATCGACCCGCTATGCCAGCCAGATGCATGTGGCCATTCTCGATGCTCGTCGCTCCGAGCTGGCTCAGGTCATCGGCGGCCTGAACAAGGATGCCCAGGAGGTCAGTGACCGCACCACCACCTTTAACAAGGCGAAGCAGGAGTTTGATGCGGCGGCGCAAAAATATGGCTCGCTGCCCTTCAGCACGGATGAAGAGCGGCAGACCTATGAGCAGTTGGTTGCTGCCGGTGCCAAATATTTCTCCGTGCATGAGGAGCTGGTGACGGCTTTCGCCAATGGCGACCTCGAACGGGTAAAAGGTTTGCGTAAAAACGAGACTCGTGTCGCCCTGGAAGAGGTGGGTTCCAAATCTTATCGTCTGCGCGAGATCAACAACGAAATTGCCGACGGCATGGTCAAATCGGTCGCCGAGCTTTACAGCAACTCGCGCAACATGAGCATCCTGGTGGGAGTGATGACGCTGGCGTTCGTCGTCGTCGTGGCCTGGTTGCTGACCGGCCAGATCCGCAATCCCGTCATGGCCTTGCTGGAGCAGACTCGCAAGGTCTCTGCCGGCGATCTGGCGACGCACCTCGACTTGAGACAGTTCAACAACGACGAGCTGGGCCAGCTGGCCAAAGGCTTTGGCGAGATGCAGAAAAACTTGCGCAACCTGGTCAGCGAGGTGTCCGGCTCAGTTGTACAGCTCAGCTCGGCGGCGGAAGAGATCAGCGCCGTGGCCCGTCAGTCTGCCAACAATATGAACAGCCAGCAGCATGAGTTGAACCAGCTGGCGACCGCCATGAACGAGATGCAGGCCACGGTGCAGGAGGTGTCCCGCAATACCAGCGATGCAGCCAGTGCTGCCAGTGCCGCCAGCAGCACGGCCGAGCTGGGGGCTCGCACCGTCAACGACTCCATCAAGCGTATTGAACAGGTGGCCGGTGCCATCGAAAGTACCGCCGTGGTGATCCGCCAGCTCGGTGATGACAGCCGCAACATCGGCATGGTGCTGGAGGTGATCCGCGGGATCGCAGAGCAGACCAACCTGCTCGCGCTCAACGCCGCCATCGAGGCGGCCCGGGCCGGTGAACAGGGTCGTGGTTTCGCCGTGGTGGCCGATGAGGTGCGTACCCTGGCGAAACGGACTCAGGATTCCACCTCCCAGATCAACACCATCATTGCCGAACTGCAGCAGCGGGCCGAACAGGCCGGCACCACCATGCAGCAGAGCCAGGACATGATGAACTCCACAGTGAGCACGGCGCGGGAGGCGGGAGCGTCCATTTCCGAGATCAGCGGCTCTGTGGAGAGCATCTCCCACATGAACATACAGATCGCGACCGCGACCGAAGAGCAGGGCGCTGTGAGCGAAGAGCTCAACCGCAACGTGGTCAACATCAGCCATGCCTCGGAAGAGGTGGCGGCTGGAGCGACCCAGATGGCTCAGGCCTGCAACGACCTCAACCACCTGGCGACCCAGCTGCAGGAGATGGTACGTCGCTTCCGGGTGTAATGACGGTTTGACACTCGCCGCTTGAGCGGGCCCGGATCCTGGATCCGGGCCCGTTTTGTTTTTCCATCCACCCCTCTTTTTCCATTCAGTCACCATCCCTTGTCCCTCCTGTCTTTCTTGGGCATGCTAATGGCCCAATTGGTTGGCAGGATTCTGGATGTATGAACCTTCGCGATCTCGAGTATTTGGTGGCATTGGAAGAGGAGAAGCACTTTCGCAAGGCGGCGGAGCGCTGCTTCGTCAGCCAGCCGACCCTGAGCGGCCAGCTGCGCAAGCTGGAGGACGAGCTGGGGGTGATCCTGATCGAGCGCACCTCCCGCAAGGTGCTGTTTACCCCGGCCGGTGACGCCATGGCCCATCAGGCCCGCAAGGTGCTAAAAGAGGTGCGTGAGCTCAAGAGCATAGGCCAGCACTTCGCCGAACCCATGTCCGGCGAGATCCATATCGGTTTCATTCCCACCGTCGGTCCCTATCTGCTGCCCCACATCATCCAGGATCTGCGCGAGCATTTTCCCAAGCTGGAGTTCTATCTCTATGAGGAGCAGACCCAGGTGCTGCTCAAGCGGCTGGAGGAAGGGGAGCTGGATTGTCTCATCCTCGCCGAACTTGAGGGGATGGAAGGGTTTGGCTCGATTCCCCTCTATCAGGAGCCCATGTGGCTGGCTGTACCGCAGCATCACCCGGAAGCCAGGGCCAAGTCGGTACCGCTCAGCAATCTCAAGGGCAAGAAACTGCTGATGCTGGCCGATGGCCACTGTCTGCGGGATCAGGCGATGGGGTTCTGCTTCGCCGCGGGTATCGGTGAGGATCAGCGCTTCAAGGGCACCAGCCTGGAGACGTTGCGCAACATGGTCGCCGCGGGCAGCGGCATGACGCTGGTGCCCAAACTGGCCGTGCCTGCCAATGCGGAGGAAGGGGGCGTCAGCTATCGCCCCGTGATCGACCCGGTGCCGGGCCGTGCCATCTCGTTGCTCTATCGCCACTACTCGGTACGCAGGCCCTGCTTCAACGAGCTGGCTGCCCGCATCTCCAGCCTGATGAAGAGCCTGCTCGGTTGATATTTACGAAGCAGAAAAAGAAAACCGGCGCCTTGGCGCCGGTTTTTTTATCTTGAGCTGTCGCTTAGAAGATGTCGTCGGTAGATACGGGCCCGTCAGTGGGCGAGCCGTCGCCGCCATACACCTGATTCCCGTCCGAGCTCTGGGTCGCATAGCGGGTCGGCTCAGTGCCTTCCTTGAAGAACTCCTCAGTGCTGCTGCCGTCGGTGCGATTGGTCAGCAGACCGGTCTCGCGATCGATCCGTACCGTGATGATCCCCTCGGGTACCGGCATCTTGCGCTCGGGCACCTGCTTGAGCGCCGTCTTCATGAAGTCGATCCAGATAGGCTGGGCCGCGCCGCCGCCGAACTCGGCCCGGCCAAGACCCCGCTGGTGGTTGTCAAAACCTATCCAGGAGGTGGCGACCAGGTTCGGCGTGTAACCGGAGAACCAGGCATCACGGGATTCGTTGGTGGTCCCCGTCTTGCCGGAGATGTCGTGACGCTTGAGGTCGCGAGCCGCCCGCCAGCCGGTACCGCGCCAGCCGTTGCCACCCCAGATGGCTGTGGTCAGGGTATCCGTGACCAGGAAGGTGCTCTGGGCACTGATGGTCTGTGGTGCCATGTTGTTGGGCACGACAGGATCGATCGGGCACTGGGCCTTCCAGTCGCCGCCGGTATTGGCGTAGGCATCGGCACTGTCGAGACCGGCCGCGGCCAGCACGCCGCAATCACGACAGGCGGCGGCAGGGTTGGCCTGGTACAGGGGCTCCCCGAAGCTGTCGGTCACGTCCGTGATGAAATAGGGGGTCACCTGGAAGCCGCCGTTGGCCATGACGGAATAACCGCGCACCACTTCCAGCGGGGTGAATTCGGCGGCGCCCAGCGCCAGCGATTCATTGCGGGATATGGTGTCGCGTGCGAACCCGAAGCGGGTCAGGCCGTCGATATAGGTATCCAGACCGATGGCACGCATCAGTCGCACCGACATCACGTTCTTGGACTTGGCAAGACCGAGCCGCAGCGAGGTGGGACCTTCGTAGATGGCCGGGGAGTTCTTGGGCTGCCACATGGGGCCCTTGGAGGGGTCCCACTGGTTGATCGGCGCATCATTGATGAGGGAAGCCAGGGTATAGCCCTGCTCCAGCGCGGTGGCATAGAGGAAGGGCTTGATGTTGGAGCCTATCTGACGGCGCGCCTGATCGACCCGGTTGAATTTGGACAGCTCGAAGCTGAAGCCGCCGACCAGGGCCTCGATGGCACCATCCTGCGGGTTCATGGCCACCAGGGCGGCGTTGACCTCGGGGATCTGGGAGAGCAGCAGCTCTTCACCCTTCTCCCGCACCCAGATTTGGGCGCCGACTTTCAGCATGTCGTGGGCGGAGCGGGGGGCGAAGCCCTGGCGATCATCGGTGATGAAGGCGCGAGCCCATTTGATGCCGTTCCAGCCGAGTTCTGCCTGCTTGCCATTTTTCAGCACCAGGGTCGCACTCTTGTCACCCAGCTTGGTGACCACGGCGGCCATCAGGGGCTCGTAAGTGGGTTGCTTGGCCAGGTGCGCCATGATCTGGTCGTAATCCCAGTCGGCTTCTCCCGCTTTCCACAGCTGGGCTGTCGTGCCACGGTAGCCATGACGGGTATCGTAGTCGAACACGCCATCCAGCAGGGCCAGACGGGCGGCACGCTGGCGCTTGGCAGTGACTGTGGTGTAGACGTGCAGGCCCATGGTGTAGGCGTCTTCACCAAACTGCTCCACCATCTTCTGGCGCACCATCTCCCCCAGGTAAGGGGCATTGAGGGTGATCTCGGCGCCGTGATAGCGGGCCTTGATCGGCATCTTGGAGGCCTCGTCATACTGAGCCTGGGTGATCTTGCCGGTTTCCAGCATGCGACCCAGCACCACGTTGCGGCGGGCGAAGGCACGCTCCGGTGAACGGATCGGGTTCAACATGGACGGTGCCTTCGGCAGGCCGGCTATGATGGCGATCTCGTCCAGAGTCAGGTCTTTGACCTCTTTGCCGAAGTAGACCTGAGCGGCGGCGCCTATCCCGAACGCGCGGTAACCGAGCGGTATCTTGTTGAGGTAGAGCTGCAGTATCTCGTCCTTGGAGAGATTCTGCTCGATACGCCAGGCCAGGAACACTTCCTTGACCTTGCGCACTATGGTCTTCTCATTGCTCAGGAAGAAGTTGCGGGCGACCTGCTGGGTGATGGTACTGGCGCCCTGACGGGCATGGCCGGAGACGGCCCAGACGGTGGCGGCTCGAATGATACCGATCGGGTCTATTCCCGGGTGCTCATAGAAGCGGGCATCCTCGGTCGCGAGCACGGCATCTATCATGGACTGGGGAATTTCATCCAGACGCAGCGGGATGCGACGAATTTCGCCAAATTGGGAGATCAATTCCCCATCCCGGCTGTACACCTTCATCGGGGTGGCCAGCTTGACATCGCGCAGCGCGGTCACATCGGGCAACTGGGGCTTGATGTAGAAGTAGATGCCGATGAGGCTGGCAACACCCAGCACTGCACCCAGCATCATGACAATAAACAGGCGTACGAGCCATTTCAGCATGGAAGAACTACCAATCGTCTTAAAATTAGCCAACGGGCGCAGAGTATAGCCCTTTTGCCTCCGGGAATTCGAGGTTTTCCTGTCAGCAGTCAGGCTCCTCGAGAAGAGGCGGGAGGTTAGCATTCTGCGGCTCAATAACCAAGGGGAGGCGGGGGCGGCAAGAAAGCGAGATGCATCACTTTTCGGTGTAAACTTTATGACATTGATAGATAGAGCATTTAGGATGAGTTAAGTCATCATCATCTGATTAGCTGTCCTACAATCAATCCTAAAACCCAATAACGCATGGATGTGTATATGTTTGGGCTATTCAATAAAGGTTCCCTGCTTCCTCTGGCGGGTATTGATTTTGGGAGCCAGACCATCAAGGCTGTCACTATCACCGGGCGCCCCGGCAAGCTGCATTTTGAATCTGTGGCCGAAGTGGCGACCCCCAAGGGCACCCTGGTCGATTATCAGCTGCAGGATATCGAACGGGTCAGCCAGTCTCTCAAGGCCCTCAAGCGCCTCATCTCTGGCAACAGCCAGTACGTGGCGACGGCCGTCACCGGTTCCAATGTGATCACCAAAGTCATTCAGGTTGATGCCAGCCTGGGTGAGAACGAGCTGGAAAATCAGGTCCAGATGGAGGCCGAACAGCTCATCCCCTTCCCCCTCGATGAAGTGAGCCTGGATTTTGAGATCCTCGGCAAGGTCAACGATCAGGATCGCCAGGAGGTACTGCTGAGCGCCGCCCGTACCGAGAGCGTGAGCGGTCGGGTCACGGCACTGTCCGAAGCCGAGATGACCACCAAGGTAGTGGATGTGGGGGCTCATGCTCTGGGCCGCGCCGTCCTCGCCTGTCTGCCTGATTTGCTTGCCTGGGAAAAGCCGGTTGGCGTTATCGATATCGGCGCCAGTGCCATGACCTTTGCCGCCCTGGTCAAGGGCGAGGTGATCTACTCCCGTCTGCAGAATTTCGGCGGTGATCAATACAGCCAGGCATTGGCCTCTTTCTACAACCTGTCGCTGGATGATGCAGAGCAGGCCAAGCTGCAGGGCAAATTACCGGTCGACTACGAGCTGGATGTGCTGCTGCCACACATTAATGCCTTGCTGCAGCAAGTCAGGCGCAACGTTCAGCTGTTTTGCAGCTCCTCCGGACACAGGGAGCTCTCCAAGCTGGTGCTGACTGGCGGTGGCAGCCTGCTACCCGGGCTGGTCGCCCAGGTCGGCAATGAACTCAATTGTGAAGTATTGCATCCCGATCCCTTCGCCCTGTTTGGCAAACCCAAAGGGGAGGGGGGGCTTGCCCATGGTGCCAAGTACATGACGGCGCTGGGTCTGGCATTGAGGAGCTTCACGCCATGTCAAATATAAACCTACTCCCCTGGCGCGAAGCCAGAGCTCAGCGACAGAAGAAACAGTTCGGGGTCATGCTCGGGATTTTCCTGGCGATCACCGCTTCCCTCGGCTTTGCCGCCGACTGGCTGGTGGAGCAGCAGATCAGTCATCAACAGCAGCGCAATCAACGCTTGCAGCAGGAGATGACCATACTCGACGCACAGCTCGGCGAGATCCGCTTGCTCAAAGAGAGGCGCAAGGAGCTGATCGATCGCATGCAACTGATCGAGCATCTGCAGATGCGCCGCAATCTGCCGGTTCGGCTGTTCAACCAGTTGCCCTCGCTGGTACCCAACGGCGTGTATCTGAACACGCTGGCCTTGCAAGACAACCGGATCGACGTCAACGGCAAGACCGAGGCCTATGGCCGGGTTGCCAGCATGATGCGACGCATCGATGGCTCCGGCTGGCTGGGGCAGTCACAGATCAGCACGATTTTTGCGGCCGACGTTGCGCCTGTCTCGCTGAGCCAGTTCTCCATGATGTTCCAGGTCGCAGCTGCGGCTGGCGCCACCGTCGATGCGGTTAAGGGGCAAGAATGAACCTGCAACAGCTCAATGAACTGGATCTCAACAACATTGCCGGCTGGCCCAAGTTGGCCAAGGGCATTTTCATCCTGTTTTTCTGTGCCTTGCTGGGCGGCGCCATCTATTACTACGTGATTGCGCATTCATTGACCTTGTTGACCCAGGAAACCAACAAGGAGGCTGAACTGAAGGCGCAGTTCGAGAGCAAGGCGATGCTGGCGGCCAATCTGGGCGCATACAAGATACAGATGGTGCAGCTTGAGCAGTTGGTCGATACCCAGCTCAAACAGTTACCCAATACGCACGAGGTGGCCGGCTTGCTGGACGATATCAGCTTCATTGCGACCGACAATGGCCTCAAATTGAATCGCATCAACTGGGAGCCCGAGATAAAGCACGAGTTTTCCACCGAACTGCCCATGCGGATCGAGGTAGTGGGCACCTACCATGAGATTGGCAAGTTCACGGCCGACATGGCGGCACTGCCGCGGATCGTCATCCTGGAGTCGTTCACCTTGGGTCAGAGCAAGGAGCCGGACGAGATGATCGGCATGTCGATGCTGGCCAAGACCTACAAGTACAACGGCAAGACAGTGGGGCAGAAAAAATGAGAATGATCTGCGTACTGTTGCCCGTCTGTCTGCTGACAGCCTGCGGTGGGCAGGATGACATGGATAATTATGTGGCTCAGACCAAGGCCAGACAGCCTGTGCCTATCGAGCCGCTGCCTGAAATCAAACCCTTTTCGCCCATGGCCTATCACCTCAGCGATCAGCGCAGCCCCTTCATTGCGCCCCAGCCAGAGGCCAGCAGCGCCAAGGTGGATGCCAAGGTGAAACCGGATTGTGCCCAGATAGTCGCCAACAGAGAGAAGGAAGTGTTGGAGAGCTATTCACTGGCCAGCCTGATCATGCAGGGCTCGCTCGGCAAGCAGGGCCAGTTGTGGGCCTTGATCCGGACGCCGGATGGCCAATCCGTCCGGGTGGGTCTGAACCAACATATGGGACTGGATCAGGGTCGGGTGATCAGGATCACTGACACTTACGTGGATTTGATTGAGACAATACCGGATGGAAAAGGATGCTGGGTCACCAGAGAAACCCAGTTGGGCATGGCCAATCTTGAAGCAAAACGATAATCAGGGATGACTGCGATGAGAACAACAATCGGTACTGTAACCAGAGTTGCCCTGCTGTTTTGCGCCGGAGCATGGAGCCAGGCCTGGGCTGTGGCCACCTTGCAAGAGGTGAAGGTGAATCCGCTGATGGCCGACCAGCTGTTGCTGGAGTTGAGCTTCAGTGAACCGGTAAGCGGTTTTACCGACCGGCTATCCTATGAGCCCAATCAGCTGTTGCTGCATGTGCCGGGAGCCGTGGGGGCACTCAATGTCAATCCGCTTCCCATCAAGCAGCAGGGTGTCGATAACCTCAAGGTCGAGGGCAAGGGCGCCGGGCTCGACATCAAGATAGCGCTCGATCAATTGACCCCTTATCAGGTGCACCAGCAGGGCAACAAGTTGCTGGTCGCTCTGGGAGAAAAGGCAACCATGCCGCTGCCGGCTTCGACCCAGTCGGTTGGTATGGTCTCATCACCAGCGGCTTCGCCCGCTTTTGTCAATCCTCAACCTGTGGTGCAATCAGCCCTGATTAACACCCAGCTGGTCGCCCAGTCAGCCCCGGTGGCAGCACCAGTGGCCAGTAAACCCGTCTTGCCTGCGGCTCAAACCGGGGCGAGCGGCGCCTATTTTAACTCCGTCAAGGGGGTAGATTTCAGACGTGGCAAGGAGGGGCAGGGGGAGTTCCTGGTCACGCTGGACAACAGCTCGGCGGCAGTCGATGTCAGCAGCCGTGGCCAGACAGTGCTGGCCAAGTTCCATGGTACCAGGGTGCCGGACGACCTGCTCAATCTAATCAATGTGCAGGACTTTGCCACCCCCGTCTCCCAGGTGGAGGTGTTCCGTCAGGGCAATGACACCCTGTTCGAGCTCTCCATCAACGGCCAGTTTGATTATCGCTACGATCAGGCGGACAAGACGTTCATCGTCGAGGTGAAAAAACGCACCGCAGTGACCGCTGGCAAGCAGTATCAGGGCAAGCCGATTTCGCTGAACTTCCAGGACATCCCGGTGCGCACCGTGCTGCAGCTCATCGCCGATTTCAACAACCTAAACCTGGTCACCACGGACTCGGTGTCGGGCAATATCACGCTGCGGCTTGATGGCGTGCCTTGGGAGCAGGCACTGGACATCATCCTCAAGGTGAGAGGGCTGGATAAACGACTGGATAACAACATTCTGCTGGTGGCGCCGGCAGAAGAGATAGCCGCCCGCGAGAAGCAGCAGCTGGAGAGTCGCAATCAGGTCGCCGATCTGGCACCCCTCTATACCGAATACCTGCAGATCAACTATGCCAAGGCATCCGAGGTGGCGGCGCTGCTCTCCTCCGAAAGCACCAAGCTGCTCTCTTCCAAGGGGGCCGTAAGTGTCGATGAGCGGACCAACGTGCTGGTGGTCAAGGATACGGCAGATGTCATCAGCAACATCAAGCGCATGCTGGACATTCTGGACATTCCGGTCAAACAGGTGGTGATCGAAGCGCGCATGGTGACCATAGATGATGGTTTCGACGAGGCGCTCGGGGTGCGTTGGGGGGTGACCAAGAACGACGGTCACGGCAACAGCACGTCAGGTACCATCGAAGGCAATGACGGCTCCGGCAATAACAACGGCGGTTCGGCCATCACCCGTCCCGGGGTGGATGACAGATTGAACGTCAATCTGCCGGTGACCAATGCCGCTGGCACCCTGGCATTCCAGGTGGCCCGCCTGGCAGATGGCACCCTGCTGGACCTCGAGCTGTCGGCGCTGGAAAAAGAGAGCAAGGCTGAAATCATCGCCAGCCCCCGTGTTACCACCGCCAACCAGAAACCGGCGCTGATCGAGCAGGGTACCGAGATCCCCTATGTGGAGTCCTCCTCCAGTGGTGCCACCTCGGTCACCTTCAAGAAGGCAGTATTGAGCCTCAAGGTCACGCCGCAAATCACGCCGGACAACCGGGTTATCCTGGATCTGACCGTGACCCAGGATACCAAGGGCGAGACGGTACCAACCGGTACCGGTGATGCCGTCTCCATCAATGCCCAGTCCATCACCACCCAGGTGCTGGTCAACAATGGCGAGACCCTGGTGCTTGGCGGCATCTATCAACAGACCATCAAGAGCGACGTCAGCAAGGTGCCTCTGCTCGGTGATATCCCGGGTCTTGGCGTGTTGTTTCGCAAGACAACCAGCGAGAATAAAAAGCGGGAATTGCTGATTTTCGTGACGCCGAAGATAGTCACCGACGCCTTCTGAATGCTTTACATGTGAGGGTAAAACACATATAACCTTACGCCCCAATGAGGCTGGGGCGTAAGGGCTGCGGTTGCCAGTCCCGATTTCTATTGAGATAATCCCCCTCCTGATCCATCGCAAGACAAGGTTCATAGGTACCCCGATCGAGTGTTTGTCGGGGTCGTACAGTTTGTAATTACTAATGAAAAGACATGGCTGAGAAACGCAATATTTTCCTGATAGGTCCCATGGGTGCGGGCAAGAGCACCATAGGTAGACATCTGGCAGAACAACTGCATATGGAGTTTTTCGACTCAGATCATGAGATTGAGCGCCGCAGTGGTGCCGATATCGGCTGGGTGTTCGATGTTGAAGGCGAAGAGGGTTTCCGGATCCGCGAAGAGAAGGTCATAGGCGACCTTTCAGAACAGCAGGGTATCGTGCTGGCGACGGGTGGCGGTGCCATCAAGAGCCGTGAAACACGGAACAAGCTCTCTGCTCGCGGTATCGTGGTGTACCTCGAAACAACGATTGAAAAGCAGCTGGCGCGCACACAAAGAGACAAGCGCCGCCCACTGCTGCAAACCGAAGAGCCGCCGCGCGAAGTACTCGAGCGTCTGGCACAAGAGCGCAATGCACTGTATGAAGAAGTGGCTGACTTTGTCATCCAGACTGATGATCAGAGCGCTAAAGTTGTTGCTAATCAAATTGTTAAGTTGATTGGCATGTAATCTAGAGGACGTCCATGGAAAGGTTGAAGGTCGAACTGGGTGAACGCAGTTATCCCATCGAGATAGCGGCGGGTCTGTTGCAGCATGCAGAGGTGCTGACACAAACCATCAAGGGCAAGCGGGTCATGATAGTGACCAATACCGTTGTCGCACCCTTGTATCTTGAGCGGATTATCCAGTTGCTGTCCGGTTTTCAGGTTGAACACCTGATCCTGCCGGATGGTGAAGCCTACAAGACCCTGGCAACCTTCGAGCGGATCATGTCTGCTCTGCTGGAAACCAACCATGGTCGGGACACTACACTGATCGCCCTGGGGGGCGGTGTGATAGGGGATGTTGTCGGCTTTGCTGCGGCAAGCTACCAACGTGGCATTCCTCTTATTCAAGTGCCTACCACACTGCTCTCCCAGGTTGATTCCTCCGTCGGCGGCAAGACCGCCGTCAATCATCCCCTCGGCAAGAACATGATTGGGGCCTTCTATCAGCCCAAGCATGTGGTCATCGACACCGAATGCCTCAAGACCCTGCCTGCCCGTGAATTTGCCGCCGGCATGGCCGAGGTCATCAAGTACGGCATCATCTGGGACGCCGAATTCTTCTCTTGGCTCGAAACCAACATGTCCCGTCTGCAGGCGCTGGAACCGGCTGCCCTGGCGTATGCCATTCGTCGCTGCTGCGAGATCAAGGCCGATGTGGTGGGGCAGGACGAGACTGAGCACGGTGTGCGTGCCCTGTTGAACCTGGGCCACACCTTTGGTCACGCCATCGAGGCCGAGAAAGGCTACGGCAACTGGCTGCACGGCGAAGCCGTTGCCGCAGGCATGATGCTGGCCGCATTCACGGCCGAGGCGCGTGGCGAGCTGGATAAGCGGCAGGTCGCTCGTATCCGCGATCTGTTGCTGGCCGCGAATCTGCCGGTACAAGCCCCGGCCGAGATGGATTTCGATGCCTTCATTCGCCATATGCGGCGTGACAAGAAGGTACTGGAAGGCAAGCTGCGACTGGTGCTGCCGGTCGGTATTGGTCATGCACAGGTGGTGGCCGATGTCTCTGATGCTGAATTGTTGGCGGTGATCGAGTCTGGTCGTGAGTAATAATAAACTGCTTAAGCTTCCTTCCCAGCGGCAGCTGGTTGACCGGCTGCTGCACCTGATTGAATTCAATCACCCCTTTATTTTCCTCTGTGGCAAGCACGGCAGTGGTCGCGGCACCCTGTGTGAATCTCTGCTCGGCGCCCTGCCCGAAAAAGTACGGGTGGTGAGCCTGATTGGCAGCTCTGCCATGAAGATGGCGGACGTGCGCCAGTTGCTGTTGCCGCAGGTGGTGGCAAGGCCGCTGTTCAATCCACAGGATGCGCTGGCCGACAGCTTCTTTCGCATGCTGGAAGGCAAACCTGCCACCCTGCTGCTGCTGATCGAACGCGCCGACGAGTTGCCCGCCGAGCTGGTCGGCGAGCTGTGGAGCCTCTGTCGTCACAACGATACCCTGACCGTGCCCCATCAGCTGGCCATAGTGCTCTCCGGCAGTGACGTCTGGTGTCGCAACCAGAAGGCGCAGCTGAAAGGGCGGGCCATGCCGGCACTGGAGCTGGAAGTCGCGCCACTGAGCGCGCCAGAGCAACGTATCTTCTTGTATGAGAAAGCCAAAGAGCTCAAGATCCCGACAGCCCTCTTGCCCAAGCTGAAAGTGGAAGAGATCCTGAAAGCGGCAAATGGACATCCGTCCACCATCATGCAGTTACTGGAGGATATCATGACCGACAGAAGGCCCAAGAAGCGTCAGGCCGAGTTGCCCGTCAAGAAGATTGCGACCGTGCTGGCACTGGTTGCCGCCGGTTTGCTGGCTCTGAGCTATCTGCTGCCAGCCCTGTTCAACAGTGAGAGCCAAAGCACTGCGCTGGAGCCTGCGCAAACCACCGCCTTGCCTATTCCCGTGTCGGGTGGGGATCCGCTGACCATAGGCGGCAGTAACACCAGCCAGAATGGCAATCAGAACGCAACCCATGATGGCGGCGCTGGCAATCCTGGCGGTGTGGTGCGCGATTGGCAGCCGGATGCCAAGGTGTTGCCCAAGGCGGTCGAGAGCGAGACTGTGACCACGGAATCGACCAACTACGAGGGACGCCGGGTGGTGATCTCAGATGAAGTGGTCGAGAAACTGATGAAGCAGCCCGATGTCAGCGGTGCCTTGCCCACGGCCGTGGTGGATGAGCTGACCGGTGCCGGTTCCCAGGCCGTTGCGACTCAGGTTGCCCAGGCTCAGAATGCATCGACCCAGGGCCTGCTTGCCAAGCCGGCCACTGCGCCCAAGACCCAGAGCACCTCGGTTGCAACCAAACCGGCGGTCAAGCCAGCCGTGGTTGAACCCGTGGCGGCCCCCTCACCCAAGGTGGCATTGACGCCGGCGGCGACCCTGAACAAGAAGCCCAGGAATCATTACAGCGTCCAGCTGATGGGGGCGAGCAACACCAAGGCCGTCGACAAGTTCGTGGCCGAGCATGCGCTGGCTGGCAATATCTGGGTTTACAAAACCCAGTTCCGTGGCAGCCCCTGGTACGTGGTACTGCAAGGGGATTATGCCAACGCTGCCCAGGCCAAGGCCGCCATTCGCAAGCTCTCGCCCGCCCTGCTCAAGGGTCAGCCCTGGCCCAAGTCGTTTGCTCAGGTACAAAAAGAGTTGAAGCAATAGCCATTGCGCCCGGTAAGGGGGTAGAATCGTCCCCCTTTTTTGGTCGATGCCTTCTTAACACCGGATTTCCATGAAAAAAACACGCGCTTTTTTAAAATGGGCCGGGGGAAAATACTCCCTGGTTGAAGAGATTGCCGAGCGCTTGCCGGCCGGGCGTGTGTTGCTGGAGCCCTTCGTCGGGGCCGGGTCCGTGTTTCTCAACACCGACTACGACGCCTATGTGCTCAACGACATCAATCCGGATCTGATCTGCCTTTACAACCATCTCAAGCTGACGCCTGACCGATTCATCGCCGAGGCGCGCAAGCTGTTTGTAGCCGAGCACAATCACAAGGCGGCCTACTATCGGCTGCGTACCCAGTTCAACCAGACCGAGACCACCTTCGAGCGGGCGCTGCTGTTCCTGTTTCTCAACCGTCACGGCTTCAATGGTTTGTGCCGCTATAACAAGAAGGGCGGCTTCAACGTGCCATTCGGTTCCTACAAGAAGCCCTACTTCCCGGAGAAAGAGCTGTGGGCTTTTGCCGAGAAGGCGCAGAAGGCGACCTTCATCTGCGAAAGCTATGCTGATGCCATCAAGCGTGCCGAACCGGACTGGGTGATCTACTGCGATCCCCCCTATGCGCCGCTCTCCACCACGGCGAGCTTCACTACCTATTCCGCAGGCGGCTTCACCCTGGATGATCAGGCCATACTGGCGCGGCTGGCCCGTCACACGGCGGCCCGCAAGGGGGTGCCCGTGCTCATCAGCAACCACGACATAGAGCTGACCCGCGAGCTCTACCGTGGTGCGCGACTGGACGAGATCCTGGTCAAGCGCACCATCAGCCGCAACGGCGGCAGCCGCAACAAGGTGGCCGAGCTGCTGGCGCTCTACCCGCCCGGTATCGAGCCGGAGCAGGGTTACTACCCCAGCGACGCCGAGCTTGTCTCACTCGGCTGACCTTCTGGCGGCACCTTTGGGTGCCGCCGCTGTTTCTGCCCGTTGCTATCCTTGTGTTCGCATCGTTTTCGCCGGACATGGCTGGTAAAGCTGGCGGCCTATTTTTTCCTCCCCGTGTATGAGGCGTTTTTATCGGATATGGGCGGTAAAGCGGGCGGCCCGTTTTTTCCTCCCCGTGTATGGGGTGTTTTCATCGGATATGGGCGGTAAAGCTGGCGGCCCGTTTTTTCCTCCCCGTGTATGGGGTGTTTTCATCGGATATGGGCGGTAAAGCCGCGGGCCCGTTTTTTCCTCCCCGCGTTCGGGTCGTTTTCATCGGATATTTGCGGTAAAATTGCGCCGCTTTTTCTGCCCGCTAGCCAATGGATGACGCTGATGAAAGACTTTCTGATTGCCCCCTCGATCCTTTCCGCCGATTTCGCCCGTCTGGGCGATGATGTCGCCAGGGTGCTGACCGCCGGTGCCGACGTGGTGCATTTCGACGTGATGGACAACCACTATGTCCCCAACCTGACCATAGGCCCCATGGTCTGTCAGGCGCTGCGCGACTATGGCATAGAGGCGCTCATCGATGTGCACCTGATGGTCAAGCCGGTGGATCGCATAGTCCCGGACTTCGCCAAGGCGGGCGCCAATCTGATCACCTTCCACCCGGAAGCGTCCGATCACGTGGATCGCACCCTGGGCCTCATCAAGGAGCAGGGCTGCCAGGCGGGTCTGGTGCTGAACCCGGCGACGCCGCTCTCCTGCCTCGAGTTCGTGATGGACAAGCTGGATGTGATCCTGCTGATGTCGGTCAACCCGGGCTTCGGTGGTCAGAGCTTCATCCCCGGCACCCTCGACAAGCTGCGCCAGGTGCGTCGCCTGATCGACGAGAGTGGCCGTGACATTCGTCTCGAGATCGACGGCGGCGTCAAGGTCGACAACATTCGCGAGATAGCACAAGCCGGTGCCGACATGTTCGTGGCCGGTTCTGCCATCTTCAGCCAGCCGGACTACAAGGCAGTGATCGACCGGATGCGTGCGGAGCTTGCCCATGTCGAACGCTGAGCGTGATTTTGATCTGGTGCTGTTCGATCTGGACGGCACCCTGATCGACAGCGCCCCTCAACTGGCGCTGGCGGTCAACCGTACCCTCACCGAGCTGGGACTGGCCGAGGCCGACGAGGCCGTGGTACGTACCTGGGTCGGCAATGGCGCCGACAAGCTGATCCAGCGCGCGCTGGATTACCGCGAGGCCCCCGAGCTGTTTGCCAAGGCGCGCCCCCTGTTCGATCGGCATTATCAGGCCTGTCTGCTGGAAGGGTTGGCCATGTATGACGGGGTGGAGCAGAGCCTGCGCCGCCTGCAGAAGCTCGGTTACAAACAGGCCGTGGTGACCAACAAGCCGAGTCACTTCGTGCAGCCCATCCTGGATGCCCTCGGCATCGGTGACTGTTTCGCGCTCTGGCTGGGCGGCAACTGCGTGCCCGTTAAAAAACCCAGCCCGGATCCGCTGCTGCACGCCTGCCACGAGCTGGGCGTCAGCCCGTCGCGCACCCTGATGGTGGGCGACTCCGAGAATGACGTGCTGGCCGCTCAGGCCGCCGGCATGAAGGTGGTGGGACTGACCTACGGCTATAACTACGGCCGCCCCATCGCAGATTCCCGCCCGGACTGGGTATGCGAGCAGTTTGCCCAGCTCGATGCGCTGCTGGCCGAATAAGGCTGCTGGGCTGGCCGAATAACAAGGATTAACACTCTCATGACTAAACCAATCGTACTGAGCGGGGCCCAACCGTCGGGCCAGCTGACCATAGGCAACTACCTGGGGGCCCTGCGTCAGTGGGTCAACATGCAGGATGATTTCGACTGCCTCTACTGCATCGTCGACCTGCACGCCATCACCACCCGCCAGGAGCCGGCTGCCCTGCGCAAGGCGTGTCTCGATGCCGCCGCCCTCTATCTGGCGGTGGGGATTGATCCGGCCAAGAGCACCGTCTTCATCCAGTCTCACGTGCCACAGCACGCCGAGCTGGGCTGGATCCTGAACTGCTACACCCAGATGGGCGAGCTGTCGCGCATGACCCAGTTCAAGGACAAGTCCGCCCGTTTCGAGAACAACGTCAACGTCGGCCTGTTCGGCTATCCGGTGCTGATGGCTGCCGATATCCTGCTCTATCAGGCCAATCAGGTGCCGGTCGGCAACGATCAGAAGCAACATCTGGAGCTGACTCGCGACATCTGCACCCGGTTCAACAACCTGCACGGCGAGGTGTTCACTCTGCCCGAGCCCTTCATCCCCACCGACGGGGCGCGGGTGATGAGTCTGCAGGATCCGACCAAGAAGATGTCCAAATCTGACGACAACGAGGCCAACTTCATCGGCCTGCTGGAAGATCCCAAGCAGATCGTCAAGAAGATCAAGCGGGCGGTAACCGACTCCGACGAGCCGGCCGTGGTGCGCTTCGATCCGGAAAACAAGCCGGGTGTCTCCAACCTGCTGACCCTGATGTCCGGGGTGACGGGGCGCTCCATCCCAGAGCTGGAGCAGCACTTCGAAGGCAAGATGTACGGTCACCTCAAGACCGAGACTGCCGAGGCGGTCGTCGCCTTGCTGGAACCCATCCAGGCGCGCTTCCGCGAGCTGCGTCAGGATGAGGCTCATCTGCAAACAATTTTGGCGGCAGGTGCACAAAAGGCACGTGAAAGGGCTGAAAAAACCCTGACCAGCGTATATGATGTAGTCGGCTTCGTTCCTCGAGCCTGACATACTGGGAAGGTGTAGTAGAAGAGAGCTGGGTATTTGCCTGGCTTTCTTTGTTTTACCCGACCTGCTATTCGTTAATTCATCTTCCAATTTCAAACGCGGGCTTCTGCCCCAAGAGTAAGCATGTCTGTCGAATCCAATACCATGATTGAAGAGCTGGGCGACAAGGGTCACTGGCTGCGTAAATTTCGCAAGGCCAAGAACCTCAATACCCTGCAGCTGATGGTCTCCAACGCCATCGACAAATACCACAAGACCCCTGCCATCGCCGCCGCCATCTATCTGGCCGAGTGTCAGCGCGAGCGCGAAATGGAACAGGGTCGTTATCTGGATCGTTGATTCTCTGTTTCTGGTTACCCCATGCTGTTGCTGATCGATAACTACGACTCCTTTACCTGGAACCTGGTGCAGTATTTTGGCGCCCTGGGGCAAGAGGTGGTGGTGAAGCGCAATGATGAACTGACGCTGGACGCCATAGCGCAGCTATCCCCCCGTTATCTGGTGATCTCTCCCGGCCCCTGCACCCCCAATGAGGCGGGCATTTCCCTTGCTGCCATCAGCCGGTTTGCCGGCCAGCTTCCCATTCTGGGCGTCTGTCTCGGCCACCAGTCGCTGGCGCAGGCTTTCGGGGCTCGGGTGGTGCGCGCCCGTCAGGTGATGCATGGCAAGACGTCGCTCATCCGCCATCAGGGGCAGGGTATATTTCGCGGTCTGAACGACCCGCTGCGGGTCACCCGTTATCATTCGCTGATCGTGGATCAGGGCACATTGCCCGACTGTTTCGAGATCACCGCCTGGAGCGAGCACGCCGATGGCTCCTTTGACGAGATCATGGGCCTGCGCCACAAGCAGTTGAATATAGAGGGGGTTCAGTTCCATCCGGAGAGCATTTTGAGCGAACAGGGCCACCAATTGCTGGCCAATTTTTTAGCAAGTTCCTGAATAGTTGTGATCGGCCTCCCAGAATCGAAATGAGGCCAAAAATATTTTCCCTGACACTTTATTCACCTCCCTCCCTGTCCAAATTATCTCTTGCCAATACCCCCTGAGCCGTTATGCAATGCGGTTGCCTAAAATCTCACAGGCAATCGAACATTGTTCCCTGTAACTCGCTTTGTTGCAGACTTTTAGCTTTTTTTCTGTGACAATGCCGATGTGTTTACATGGATTTAACTTTTGGGCGGTGGATTATTCTGTCGCCAGATCGAAGGAGAGCAATATGTCAGAGTTGTTGGCAGTGACACGTGAAGTGTTTGATGAAGTGATGGTTCCCAACTATGCGCCCGCCAAGATCATCCCGGTGCGTGGTGAAGGGTCACGTGTCTGGGATCAGGAAGGCCGTGAGTATGTCGATTTTGCCGGCGGGATTGCCGTCAATGGCCTTGGCCATTGCCATCCCAAGCTGGTCGAAGCCCTGAAAACCCAGGGCGAAAAGCTGTGGCACCTCTCCAACGTGATGACCAACGAGCCGGCTCTGCGTCTGGCCAGGAAGCTGGTTGCCGCCACCTTTGCCGACAAGGTCTATTTCTGCAACTCGGGCGCCGAAGCCAACGAGGCGGCCCTCAAGCTGGCCCGTCGTTACGCCATCGAGAAGTTCGGGGCGCACAAGACCCAGATCATCGCCTTCCATCAGGGTTTCCACGGTCGTACCTTCTTTACCGTCAGCGTCGGTGGCCAGGCCGCCTACTCCGATGGTTTCGGTCCCAAGCCGGCGGATATCACCCATGTGACTTACAACGATCTGGCGGAGCTGGCTGCCGTCATCTCCGACAATACCTGCGCCGTGGTGATGGAGCCGCTGCAAGGGGAGGGTGGCATCATTCGTCCGACCGACGAGTTTGCCAAAGGGGTGCGCGAGCTATGCGACAAGCACAATGCCCTGCTGGTCTATGACGAGGTGCAATCCGGGGTCGGCCGTACCGGTGATCTGTTTGCCTACATGGGTCTGGGCGTCACGCCTGACATCCTCACCAGCGCCAAGGCGCTCGGCGGCGGCTTCCCCATCGGTGCCATGCTGACCACCAATGAGATCGCAGCTCACCTGAAAGTGGGTACTCACGGCTCCACCTACGGCGGCAACCCGCTGGCGTGCGCCGTGGCCGAGGCGGTGATCGACGTGGTCAACACCCCGGAAGTGCTGAGCGGCATCAAGCACCGCGAGCAGCTGTTCCGCGCCGGGCTCGATGCCATCAATGCCAAGTACCACTGCTTCAGCGAAGTGCGTGGCAAGGGCCTGTTGCTCGGCGCCGTGCTGAACGACGACTACAAGGGCCGTTCCCGTGACTTCCTGCTGGCCTCCATCGATCAGGGGCTGATGGCACTGGTAGCGGGTACCAACGTGGTGCGTTTCGCCCCCTCGCTGGTTATCCCGGAAGCAGACATCAAGGAAGGGCTGGCCCGGTTCGAGAAAGCGGTTGCCCAGGTGGTTAACGCCTGATCCAAATTGAGGTGGGGAGCCCTCCCGGCAGGAGCCGGGACCCCACCTGTCGTCAATGAAAGGGAGTTGTCATTTATGTTGGTTATCCGTCCCATCGAGCAAAAAGATTTTGCCGGTCTCAAGACCTGTGCCATCGAATCCGGCACCGGCATGACCTCGTTGCCCGTCAATGATGAACTGCTGCAGCGCAAGATAGATGCCTCGACCCAGACCTTCTCGGACAAACCGGCAGGTAAGGGTGATTGCCTCTACTTCTTCGTGGCTGAGGATCTGGAGACCGGCGAAATGGTCGGTACCTGTGCCATCGATGCGGCCGTGGGCCTGTCCCAGCCGTTCTACAACTATCACATCGGCAAGGTGGTCCACTCTTCCCCCAAGCTCGGCATCTACAACGTGGTCGAGACGCTCACCCTGTCCAATGACTACACAGGCAATTCCGAACTCTGCACCCTGTTTCTGCGTGAATGCGCCCGCGAGGGGCTCAACGGCCGTCTGCTCTCCAAGCACCGTTTCCTGTTCATGGCCGAGCATCCGGAATTATTCGACGATACCGTCTTTGCCGAGATGCGTGGCGTCTCCGATGGCAATGGTCACAGCCCCTTCTACGAGTGGCTGCAAAAGCATTTCTTCTCGATGGATTTTCCCACCGTCGACTATCTCACCGGCATCGGCAAGAAGCGCTTCATCGCCGAGCTGATGCCCAAGTATCCCATCTACGTCAACCTGCTGAGCAACGAGGCGCGCGCCGTCATTGGCCAGACCCACGAGAAGACTCGCCCGGCCATCAAGATGCTGCAGGATGAAGGCTTCGTGAACCGGGGCTATGTCGACATCTTCGATGCCGGCCCCACCGTCGAGTGTGACGTGAAGAATATCCGCAGCGTGCGCCGCAGCCAGAAGTTGCGGGTGCTGATCGGCGAACCCATAGGTGGCAAGATCCACCTGGTCTGCAATGCCCGCTACGAGCACTACCGTGCCTGCTACGGCAATATCCGGGTCGATCTGGACAAGCACGAAGCCATCATTCCGCCCAAGATGGCGACGGCACTCAAGGTGCAAGATGGCGACATGGTACGGGCCGTCGATCTCGATTGAGCCGTATTGGCAGTAAAACCGCATATGAAACAGGCAGCCAAGGCTGCTTGCGAACCACAGGGAGTGAATGGATGAGCCAGTTAGTACAACTGATAGACGGTCAATGGCTTGCCGGTGAAGGCAAGCCATTCGAGTCAAGGGATCCGGCGAAGAACGAGGTGATCTGGCAAGGGGGCGCCGCCAGCGCCGCCCAGGTGGATGCCGCCGTCAAGGCCGCCCGCAGCGCCTTCTACCATTGGTCTGATATGAGCCTGGAGGCGCGTCTTGCCATAGTGCGCCGTTACGCCGAGCTGCTCGGCGAGCACAAGGAGGCGCTGGCGCTGACCATAGCCCGCGAAACCGGCAAACCGCTGTGGGAGACCCGCACCGAAGTGGCCGCCATGCAGGGCAAGATCGCCATCTCCATCCGCGCCCATGACGAGCGCACCGGCACGGTCGAAAACCCCATGCCGGGCGCCAAGGCGTTCGTGCGCCACAAGCCCCACGGCGTGGTCGCCGTGTTCGGCCCCTACAACTTCCCGGGCCATCTGCCGAACGGTCACATAGTGCCGGCGCTGATCGCCGGCAATGCCGTGGTGTTCAAGCCTTCCGAACTGACCCCCATGGTGGCCGAGGCCATGCTGAAGATCTGGCAGGCGGCGGGGCTGCCCAAGGGCGTGCTCAACCTGGTGCAGGGCGAGGTGGAGACCGGCAAGGCGCTGGCGGGCAATCCGGATATCGACGGTCTCTTCTTCACCGGCTCGTCCCGTACCGGCCACTTCCTGCATCAGCAGTTTGCCGGTCAGCCCGGCAAGATCCTGGCGCTGGAGATGGGCGGCAACAACCCGCTCATCGTCAAGGATGTGAGCGATATCGACGGCGCAGTGCACGCCATAGTCCAGTCTGCCTTCATTACCTCTGGTCAGCGCTGCACCTGCTCGCGCCGTCTGTTTGTCGAGCGCGGCGCCCGGGGCGATGCCCTGGTCAAGCGTCTGGTGGAGGTGGTCGGCCAGATCAGGGTCGGCCTCTATGACGCCGCCGAACAACCCTTTATGGGCGCCATGATCAGCGAGCGAGCTGCGCTCGGCATGGTCGAGGCGCAAGCCAAGCTGCAAGGGCTGGGTGGCGAGAGTCTGCTCTCCCTCAAGCACCTGGAAGCGGGCACCGGCTTCGTCTCTCCCGGGATCATAGATGTGACCGCGGTTGGTACGCTGCCGGACGA
Organism: Aeromonas sp. A04; assembly: GCF_047780465.1. Lineage (NCBI taxonomy): Bacteria > Pseudomonadati > Pseudomonadota > Gammaproteobacteria > Aeromonadales > Aeromonadaceae > Aeromonas > Aeromonas sp. A04. Next base: position 199,157 of record NZ_JBLNHP010000002.1, read on the forward strand.
AGAGTATTTCGGCCCGCTGCTGCAGCTCATTCGTTACGACGATTTCGATGCCGCCATCGACCAGGGCAACGCCACCAGCTTCGGCCTCTCGGCCGGCCTGCTGGGTGACAGCGAGGCGGACTGGCACCACTTCTTCAAGCGGATCCGCGCCGGTATCGTCAACTGGAACAAGCCCATCACGGGCGCCTCCAGCGCCGCACCGTTCGGCGGTATCGGTGCCTCCGGCAACCACAGGGCGAGCGCCTACTACGCCGCCGACTACTGTGCGTACCCGGTGGCTTCCGTCGAAGACAGCAAGGCTGCCATGCCGGATCAGCTGTCTCCGGGTTTGACCTTTTAACAAGGAAGAGGCCGGCAGCAAGGCCGCCACGGCTGACACTGTCCTCTTCTGCGCTGAGCGCTGATAACAAAAAATAAAAGGGGCACTGAACAGGTGCCCTTGTCTGTACCCGCAATCAAAGGAAAGAGAGATGCAAAAGGATATCGACACCCTGTTCGGTCACTTGTGGGATAACTACATTCAAGTCACCCCGAGTGCCCTCAAGGTCCACACCCTGCTGGGTGGCGGCGAGCCCATCGTCAACGATCACGTGGCGTTTCGCACCTACAACCTGCCCAAGCTGGGGCTGGATAAGCTGGCCGCCCACTTCCTGGCGCTCGGCTACGAGCAGAAGGGCGAGTACGTGTTCAAGGCCAAGAAGCTCTACGCCAAGCACTTCGAGCATAAAGATCCGGATGCCCCCAAGGTGTTCATCAGCGAGCTGAAGGTGGAAGAACTCTCCGAGGCTGCCCAGGCCATTATTCACAAGCTGGCGGATCAGGTACCCGATCACCTGACCGACACCCAGGCCTTCCTCTACACGGGCGCTCCCTGGCAGGTCTCCTGGGATGATTACCAGACCCTGCTGGCGGAGAGTGAGTATGCGGCCTGGATGGCGGCTTGGGGTTATCGTGCCAATCACTTCACGGTCAACATCAATCGTCTCAAGCAGTTCGATACCATCCAACAGGTCAACGCCGCCCTCAAGGCGGCCGGTTTCGTGCTCAACGGCGTGGGTGGCGAGGTGAAAGGGGACCCGCAGGTGATGCTGGAGCAATCTTCCACCATGGCCGACAAGGCGGATGTGCCCTTCAGCGACGGCGTGCGCACCATTCCGAGCTGCTTCTACGAGTTCGCCCTGCGCTACCCGCAGGCCGACGGCGTGCTCTACCCGGGCTTCGTCGAAGCCTCGGCCGACAAGATCTTCGAATCCACCAACGCCATGTAACGGCGATAGTTGGAAAAAACGCCCCGCGAGGGGCGTTTTTTTATGGATTTTACGCAGGCCTGACGTCCCCTTTACCCCGCCTTGACCCTGCTTTTCCTGATTTTTCGCTAGCATGAAACCGCCCGCTTGAGCGGGCCATCGCCGCCCTCTGGCGGTGGATGTCGCGCGTTATTCGGAGTCATGCCATGAAGAGTGTTCTGCCCCTGTTGTTATTCCTCGCCACTGCCACCGCCATGGCGGCCGATCAGGGCAGTCGCACCCCGCCCAAGCCGCCTCGCGAGATGTCGGCCGAGATGAAGGCGGCCTTTGAGAGCTGCAAGGAGAGCGGCAAACCGGGGGAGGCCGCATTTGACAGCTGCATGGCCGAGCTGGGTTTTGCCAGACCGACGGGCGCCGCCCCTGGCGGTGACAAGGGGGAGGATGAGGTGACGGCAAACTGAGAGTGAGCTGGCTACCCATTCGGGGTGAGCCAGTTTGCAACCGCCGGTGTAGAGTGGGGGTCCAATGCCTCGGAGCCCGCCATGTCTCGCTATCACTTCTTCAAACAAGGTCAGTCATTTACCTATCTCGATACCTGGGCGGTCGGTTATGACGATGAGCGTCTCCAACTGGTCGAGCAGGGGTTTGTGACTGTCGTTGCCCCCTCTTTTGCCGATACCCCGGCCGAGGCGCTGACATTGTTGCAGGATCATGAGGCGCTGGAAGAGGAGCGCAGGGTGCACAATCCGTGGTACACAGTCGCCGGCATTCTCGGCCTGCTGGGGATGAGCTGATGGCCCTGTCTGGCAAGGGGGCCGGCGTTGCCACGCTGCTGCGCTGGTCTGTCTTGAAAGGGCCGCTCTGTCGCGGCCTGTTCAGCGCCCTGTTTATCTATCTGGCGTCCCTGCCAGCGGATCTCTATTTCACTTTCCATTGGGAGATGGCCCTGGGCCTCTTCCTGCTCGCCTTCCTTGACGGACTCTGGCAGCAGTGGCGGGCGCGTCGCTAACCTGGTCTCACACCCGCTGCAGTTCGCCTTCGGTGGCCAGCAGGGTGGCCATACCGCCGGCCTTGCCCGCCTGAATGCCGATCTGGGTATCTTCGAACACCAGGCAGTTGGCGGGGTTGGCGCCGAGCAGCTCGGCCACTTTCAGGAAGGTGTCGGGGTGGGGCTTGTGGTTGTCGATGTCATCGGCACTGACCAGCACAGAGATATAGGCATCCAGGCCGGTATTTTTCAAAATGCGCTGCGCATGATCCCGCGATGAGCCCGTGCCTATGCCCATGGGCACCTTGCCGTGGCAGCGCTGGACCAGCTCCCACATGGGTGCAAAGACGCGAACCCGGTCGATATGCTCCAGATAGAGCGCCACCTTGCGTCGGGTGAAGGCATCCACATCTATCTCCAGCCCATGCTGCTCGGCCAGGATGGCGACTATCTTGCGGGTGGGAATACCGCCGAATTCATTGAGCTGGGCGCGATCGAAGGGCAGGCCGAACTCGGCACTGGTTGCCTCCCAGGCATCCAGATGCAGGGGCATGGAGTCCACCAGGGTGCCGTCCATATCGAAAATCAGGGCGTCGTATTGATCAAACCGGAACTGCTCGGACATGGGGCTGCTTCCTCTTGGGGTGTGAACAGCCAGCCTAACAGAATGCAGGAAGCAGTGCCGCGACCGCCGTCATGGTTGCGGGCTGGCGGCGCCATGGCAGTGGTTTTGGCCATCGGCTGGTGATTTATGAGACAATAACAAGCTCTGCGCCGCAGATCCTGGCATTTCAAATTAGCGAGCCCCTATATGTCCCCAAAAACCATCTTCGCAAGCGTGGCCCTGGTGATCGCCCTGGGTTCACTGGAAAAGAGCATAGTTACCACCCCCTTGCCCATCATAGGCGCCGAGCTGAACGCCGGCGCCGCCCTCACCTGGGTAGTCACCGCCTACCTGCTGGCGGCTACCGCCGCCCTGCCCATTTACGGCAAGCTGAGTGACATGTTCGGCCGGGTACGCATGCTCAACATCGGCATAGGCCTGTTTCTGGCAGGCTCTGTGGCCTGCGGCCTGGCCCAGGATCTGCCGACCCTGCTGGCGGCCCGCGTGCTGCAGGGGCTGGGCGGCGGCGGCCTGATTGCGCTAGCCTTCACCGTCATCGCCGACAGCATACCGCCGCGGGAGGTGGGCAAGTATCAGGGCTACATCTCGGCCGTCTATGCGGTCTCCAGCATCGCCGGGCCCCTGCTCGGCGGCTACTTCACCGAACAGCTGAGCTGGCGCTGGATCTTCTGGATCAACCTGCCGCTCGGGGCGCTCGCGCTCTGGCTGGTGAACCGCAACCTGGGCCACCTCAATGTGCGCCGCCACAGTCGCTTCGACTGGAAGGGGGCGGCGCTGCTGATCACAGTCACCACGCTGAGCCTGCTGCTGCTCTCGCCCGAGACAGCCCTGCCTGCCATCTGGCTGGCGGCAGGACTGGCGATAGCCCTGCTGCTGCTGATCCTGGTGGAGCGGCGCGCCCATGACCCCATATTGCCCGCCCATCTGGTCCGGCTGCCCGGCTATCTGGTGAGCGTGCTGCTGGCGCTGGCCTCACAACTGCTGATGTTTGCCGTGCTGGTCTATCTGCCGTTGCAGATGCAGTGGCAGAAGGGGATGGGAGCCAGCGAGAGCGGTCTCTACATGGTGATCTTCATGGTCTGCATCACGGCGGGAGCCTTCGTCGGCGGCAAGCTGATCGGCCGCACCGGTTACTACAAACGCTTCGTGGTGGTGGGCTTCGCCCTGTCGGCGCTGGCGCTGTGGCAGATCCATTTCGACGTCTGGGCCAATCTGGGGCTGGGCTTCGCCGGTCTGGGGCTGGGCCTGGTGCTGCCGGCGCTCTCCGTGGTGGTGCAAAATGCCCTGCCACGGGAAGATCGCGGCATCGGCATGTCCATGTTCAACTTCGGCCGTGAGCTGGGGGGCGCGGTCGGGGTCGCCATCTGTTCCGTGCTGTTCCACTCAGCCCTGCCGGCGGGCACCAGCCACAACCTGGCCAGCTTGAGCCCGGCCGAGCTGGCTCCCGGTTTCAGTGCCACCTATATCGGCATGGCGCTGATCGCCACCGCCGCTTTCCTCATCACGCTGCTGGCGTTGAAACGCCACGAGCTGGCCAGCATGCCGGCCTGATGGCTGTATCGCGCATAGCAAGAGGGCTCCCCATGGGGAGCCCTCTTTTTATTGGCTGTGATAGACCCTCAGCCGCTTACTCCTGGGCTGGCGCCTCCTTGCCGGCGAGCTGGCTCAGCCAGGCGAAGCGGCGGTTTGCATCCAGCTCAGCCTCCCGGTAGAGCTGGGTGGCGATCTCCGGCAACTGGCGCTCCAGCCGCTTGAAGCGGGGCTCCTGCTGCAGGGTCTCGGTCAGCGAGGCGTTTGGCGCCCGGGAGTCCAGCGCCAGCGGCGCCTTGCCTTCCTCGCTGCGACGGGGGTCGTAGCGGTAGAGCGGCCAGAAGCCGGTGGCGGTCAGCTGCTTCATCTGCTCGTGGCTCTGGGCCAGATCGTAGCCGTGCTCCTCGCAGGGGCTGTAGGCGATGATGAGCGACGGCCCCGGATAGGCTTCCGCCTCCTGAATGGCCTTCACCGTCTGGTTCATCTGGGCGCCGAGGGAGATCTGCGCCACATAGACGTGGCCATACATCATGATGCTGGCACCGAGATCCTTGCGCCCCTTGCGCTTGCCCTGCTCGCCAAACTTGGTGATGGCGCCGAGCGGCGTCGCCTTGGACTGCTGGCCGCCGGTGTTGGAGTAGCACTGGGTGTCGAGCACCAGCACGTTGATGTTCTCCCCCAGACTCAGCACATGGTCGAGCCCGCCGAAGCCGATGTCATAGGCCCAGCCATCACCGCCGATGAGCCAGACCGACTTGTCCACCAGGTGATCCGCATCCTTTGCCAGCTCAGCGGCGCCCGGCTCGGTGCGCCCCTGCAGCAGGCTGCGCAGCTGCTCAATGTGGGCCCGTTGCTCGGAGACCGGCAGGCTGGCGTCTTGTAGCCCCTGTTGCAGCTCGGCCGGAACAGTGTCCCCCAGGCCCGCCAGCAGGCGGCACACCCGATCGCGATGCTGATCGACGGTGAGCCTGAACCCCAAGCCAAATTCGGCATTGTCTTCGAACAAGGAGTTGGCCCAGGCCGGGCCACGGCCCTCGGCGTTGGTGGTGTAGGGGGTGGTGGGCAGGTTGCCGCCATAGATGGAGGAGCAGCCGGTGGCGTTCGCGATCAGCAGCCTGTCCCCGTAGAGCTGGGTCAGCAGCTTGATGTAGGGGGTCTCGCCGCAGCCGGAGCAGGCGCCCGAGTATTCGAACAGCGGCGAGATGAGCTGGGAGGTGCGGATGTCGATGCGCTCCAGCTGTTCAGCGGTGCGCTCGGGCAAGTCCAGGAAGAAGTCGTAGTTCGCCTTCTGGGCATCGAGGTGGTCGAGTCTGGACGCCATGTTGATCGCCTTGCGGCTCGGATCGGTGCGATCCTTGGCCGGGCAGACCTCGACGCAGAGGTTGCAGCCGGTGCAATCCTCAGGCGCCACCTGCAGCACATATTGCTGGCCGCGCATGTCGCGGGCCTTCACATCCAGCGCATCCAGGGTCGCGGGGGCACCCTCAAGCGAATCCTTGTCCACCACCTTGGCGCGGATGGCCGAGTGCGGGCAGGCGGCCACGCAGTAGTTGCACTGGGTGCAGAGATCCGCCTGCCAGATGGGCACCTCCTTGGCGATGTTGCGCTTCTCCCAGCGGGTGGTGCCCACCGGCCAGGTACCGTCCGGCGGGAAGGCGGAGACCGGCAGGCTGTCGCCGAGCCCCGCCAGCATGGCGGCGGTGACGGTCTTGACGAAGTCGGGGGCCTTGGTGGACACCACGGGGGGGCGCTGGTGGCTGGACTGATCAAGCACCTGCAGCGGCACCGGGATCAGTGCCTCGCAGGTGGCGGCCAGGGCCTGCCAGTTGCGCTCGACCAGCTCGGCGCTCTTGTTGCCATAGCTCTTGGCGATGGCCTGCTTGAGCAACTCGGTGGCCTCTGCCGGCGGTATGATGGCGGTCAGCTGGAAGAAGGCCATCTGCATCACGGTATTGATGCGGCTGCCGAGCTGGCACTCCCGGGCAATCCTGGCGGCGTTGATGGTGTAGAGGCGGGCGCGCTTCTCGTGCAGCACCTGTTGCACCTCTTGCGGCAGCCGCTGCCAGATCTGGTCGGCGTCGTAGGGGCTGTTGAGCAGGAAGATGCCGTTCGGCTTGAGCCGCTCCGCCATCTGGTACATGTCGATGAACTGCCACTGATGGCAGCCGATGAAGTCCGCCTCGTCCACCAGATAGGCCGACTGCACCGGCCGTTCGTTCACCCTCAGGTGGGAGACGGTGAGGCCCCCCGCCTTCTTGGAGTCGTAGACGAAATAGCCCTGGGGATAGAGCGGGGTGTGGTTGCCGAGGATCTTGATGCTGTTCTTGGCCGCCGAGACGGTGCCGTCGCTGCCAAGGCCGTAGAACAGCGCCTCCAGCTTGCTCTGGCTTGGATAATCCAACGTCGGCAGCGGCAGGGAGAGGCCGGTGACGTCGTCGAAGATGCCGACGGTGAAGCGCGGCCTTGGATTGTCCAGCGTCAGCTCGTCGAAGATCGCCTGCACGCAGGCCGGATTGAACTCCTTGGAGGAGAGGCCGTAGCGACCGCCGATGACCCGTGGCAGGCTGGCGCGCTCGCCCCGGCTGACCGCCTCGGCCAGTGCGCTCATCACATCCAGATAGAGCGGCTCGGCCTGGGCGCCCGGCTCCTTGGTGCGATCCAGCACCGCAATCTTGCGGGCGCTCTCGGGAATGACAGCCAGCAGATGCGAGGCTGAGAAGGGACGGTAGAGGCGCACCTTCACCAGTCCCACTTTCTCTCCTTGCTCAATCAGCCGTGCTATCACTTCCTCACAGGTGCCGATGGCGGAACCCATCAGCAGCAGCACCCGCTCGGCCTCCGGGTGACCCAGATATTCGAACGGTTGGTAGTGACGGCCGGTTTGTTCGCCGAAGGCTTGCATCGCCTCGCTCACGTGGCGGTAGGCGTCGTCATACCAGGGGTTGGTGGCCTCCCGGCACTGGAAATAGGTGTCCGGGTTGGCGGCGGTGCCGCGAACGACAGGGTGATCCGGGCTCAGGGCGCGATCGCGGTGGGCACGGATGGCCGCTTCCGGCAGCAGGGCACGCAGGGTGTCGTCCGCCAGCGGCACTATCTTGGTGATCTCGTGGGAGGTGCGAAAACCGTCGAAGAAGTGGATGAAGGGCAGCCGGCTGTTGAGGCTGGCGACCTGGGCGATCAGGGCGAAGTCCTGCGCCTCCTGCACGTTGCTGGCGCAGAGCATGGCGCAGCCGGTCTGGCGCACCGCCATCACGTCCGAGTGATCGCCGAAGATGGACAAGGCATGGGTCGCGACGGTGCGCGCCGCCACATGGAGTACGAAGGGAATGAGCTGACCCGCCAACTTGTAGAGGTTGGGGATCATCAGCAGCAGGCCCTGGGACGAGGTAAACGAAGTCGCCAGTGCACCTGTCTGCAAGGCGCCGTGGACGGTGGCGATGGCCCCTCCCTCCGACTGCATCTCGACCACGCGAGGCACGTCGCCCCACAGGTTCAGGCCCCGATCGCTCGACCAGGCCGACGCCTGCTCCGCCATGCTGGAGCTGGGGGTGATGGGGTAGATGGCGATGACTTCGCTGGTGCGGTACGCCACTGAGGCGACCGCGTTGTTACCGTCTGTGGTGATCATGAGTTGTCCACTTGCTATGCCAGTTTGAAGGCCGGTTGCAGGCAACCGGCCATGGATAGGTCGCAGGCATAGTAAGAGGGTTGGAGAGAAGGCATCAAACGGGATAAATAATCAGTGAATACATCTTTTATTCATTGTCCGCACCCAGAACGCAATGGGATCTATTTGCCTCAGCGCATTTGGCGGTGGATATGAGCAAGCTGAAATGCGCTTTTTACGTCAGATAAATCAATAAATTAAGAGGCTTCATCGCGAGAGCTGAGCCTGGTATGAGGGGCAGCGAGTATGGTGTGAGTGGGAAGCGTGCGGGCTGGCAGTGCCGACACAGTGAGATATGGGGCCGCCGATCCTGGCGGATGGGCGACCCGTGTACGGGATGGGCGTGGGCCCGGAGTATGCGCTCCCTTTTTCAGCCGGCGGGCTTGACGGGGCGCAGCAGTGCAATGGCGCTGCCGAACAGCAGCATGGCCAGCAGCGCCATGGCCAGGGGCCCGGCGCTGTAGGCGAACCCGGCGACGGCGGACCAGAGCGCGACCCCGAGGTGCATCATAGTCATCGCCAGCGACATCAGCATGCCTCTGTGAGCGCTGGAGAGCTGCGCAATATAGCCCTGCAGTGCCGGCGAGCCTATGCCGCCCGCCAGCGCCCACAGCAGCAGTATCGGCAGCATGAGTTGCCCGGCCGGAGAGAGATAGAAGCAGACGCTGACCAGCAGGCAGACCATCAAGGCCAGGCGCATCAGGGTACGCCCGCTCTCGACCCGGCCAGAGAGGCGGGGCATCAGCAGGTTGCCGGCGACGCTGATGACGCCAAGCAGGGCGTACAAGCCCCCCACGGACCCGATAGACCACTCCTGGGTATCGCGCAGGTGCTGACCGACGAGATTGAACAGACCTATGCCGCCGCCAAGGCCCAGGCACATGGCCAGCAGGGCCCCGACCGCGCCCGGGATGGCCAGCAGGCGGGGGCCCTGGTCCTCCTGATGCGCAGCCGATTTTTCTGCCGGATCTTGACCGGCGGGCAGCAAGGCCTGCGCCGCCGCCACACCCCAGGCGCACACGCCGAGCAGGATGAAGGCAGCGCGCCAGGAGAGCCATTGGGTCAGCAGAGCCCCGACGGCCGGGCTCGCTATCATGCCCAGGGTCAGGCCTGCCTGGACCCAGGCAATGCGCTTCATGGCATCTGTTCCCGCGCTGTCTGCGGCCATGGCAAAGGCGATGGGCAGCATGCCGGCACTGGCGAGGCCGGTGAGCACCCGGCTTGCCAGCCCCCATTCAAAGCTCTCCACCAGACCCGTGACCACAGAGGCGGCGCCAAACAGCAGGGTGGCAGGCAGCATCACCTTCATTCGGCCCAGACGATCCGAGAGGGTGCCCAGCAAGGGGGCTATCATCGCCAGCGCCAGGCTGTAGGCCGTGATGAAGAGGGTCACACGCTCGGGCTGGACCCCCAGCTCCCGGCCTATGGGCGCCAGTATGGGACCCAGCATAAGTTCATCGGCACCCACCAGAAATGCAATCAAGAACAGCAATATTTTCAATAACATATCTTCTACCTTAACGATACTCAATGTGGTCGGCGGCGGTGAGGGACGGGATCTCCACCACCCGATCCGGCCAGTGGGCGACGAACTCCCGTTCGTGGCAGACCAGCACCACGGTACCTGGATAGTCCTGCAATGCCTGTTGCAGGGCCGCTTTGACACCGGCATCCAGGTGCGTGGTCGGTTCATCCAGCACCAGCAGGTTGCTGGGTTGCAGGGCTAGTTGGCACAGCTTGACTCTGGTCTGCTCGCCACCACTGAGGGAGGCAATCGGCTGCACGGCCTGCTTTCCCGTGATGCCAAACCGCGCCAGATGCTGCCGGGCCGCCTTGTCATCCACGCCCGGGCACACAGCTTTCACCAGATTGACAGGTGTGGCATCCGGGTAGCGCCAGCACAGCGCCTGCTCGAAATAACCGAGCTTGAGCGCCGGTGACAGGGCGAGCTGACCGGCCAGCGCGGGCAGTTCACCCACCAGGGTTTTCAGCAGGGTGGACTTGCCTATGCCGTTGAACCCGGCAATCACCAGCTTGTCGCCACGGCTCAGGGTCAGCGAGATGGGCGCCAGCAAGGGGCCTTGATAGCCAATGACCAGTTTCGAGGCGGCGATCAGCTGCTGGCCATTGTGCGGGGCCGAGCAAAACGAGAAGGAGAGGGGCTTCTCCTGCCCCGGTGCGGCCAGCCTGTCTATGCGTGCCAGCTGCTTCTTGCGGCCATTGGCGATGCTGGCATTGACCCCGGCCCCGTTTTTGTCGATGAACCGTTCCAGCTTGTCGATATGTCGCTGCTGCGCCAGATATTGCCTCCCGTGGGCGGCATCCTCGCTGGCTTTCTGGGCCATGGCCTTGTCGACATTGCCCTTGAATTTGCGGATTTGCTGCCTGTCTATGTCGCAAATGGCCGTGGCAATCCGGTTCAGGAAGGTCTGGTCGTGGGAGACCAGCATAAAGGCTCCCTTGAAGCCGCCCAGATAGTCCGCCAGCCAGTCGAGGTGACGGGTATCCAGATAATTGGTCGGCTCGTCCAGCAGCAGGACATCCGGCGCGAGCAACAACAGGCGGGCCAGCATGACCTTGTGCCTTTGTCCGCCGCTCAATTCCCCCAGCCGGGTATGCATGCCCAATGGCGTGATCCCCAGGCCATCAGCCACCGCATCTATGCGGCTGTCGACCTGATAAAACGACCGGTTTTCCAGGCCGGCCTGAAGGGTGGCGGCGCGTGCCAGATGGCGGGTTTGGGCACTTTTCGCCGGGCAGGCGTAGATGGCCATCATCTCGGCCTCCTGCCGGTAGAGATCCGCAAAGGCGGATTGCAGCTGATCGCGCACCCTGGTCTGCGGATCCATCTTGCCATGCTGATCCAGATAACCGAGGCGCACCGCGGGCTGCCAGAGGATGTCGCCTCCGTCGGGCAACAGCTCCGCCTGCAGCAGTTTCAGCAGGGTGCTTTTCCCCGCGCCGTTTTTGCCCGTGACGCCGATATGCTCGCCGGCGAAGAGGGTGAAGTTGGCCTGCTGGTAGAGGGTCTTGTCACCCAGGTGACAAGTCAGGTTTTGAATGGTGAGTAAACTCATGGTGCTACATCCATAAAAAACGGGGGGCGGTACTTGGCGTACCGGCCCCCCGTTTCAAGCAATATTGAAACTTTGTCCTGAATATCAGAAACAAAAAGGCCGGCGATGAAGCATCTCGCCGGCCTGAGTCTCCTGTTTTCATCAGATGCGGGGCCGCCTCCCTGTGAGAGGGCATGCACGCAGCTGATGAAGATTCAGAAGAGGGATGGCTCCGGGCAACACTTCATCGTGTTAGTGCACGGAGCACAGCCTCCTGACAGAGCATTTGAACAGGATGTACAACATGGAAAAGCGGTCCAACAAAAATTCTGGTCGCAAAGTACACAGAACCCGCCTGCGAGTCAAATGACCATCGGTTGAACATTTGACCCAAGCGCTCGCTACTCGTGGTGCAAGGTGATGCAATCCAGGCCACCGCTGCCCCTGAGCAGGGCCTCCGCCTGATTCAATCCGTCCCTGTGGCTACTGGCCGCCTGACCCACGAAATAGGTGGTCAGCTCGGGCACCTCGCGTTTCAACCAGGCGCCGAAGGCCTGATTCAGGGGGGCTATGCTGGCGGCGTTGGTGATGTAGAAGGGTTGCTGCGCCGTGCCCATGATACCGTTCATCCAGTTCACCGCCCGCTTGTTCACGCTGAAGGCGCCCGGGGTGGCGATGGGGGTCAGACCGGCGTCGGTCAGCTGCTGCCGGATGAGAGCATGGATCTTGTGCCAGCGCTCGGCCTGTTGCCGCAGGCTGGTAAGCGTCTCGGTGAGGTCCTGGCGTTCACTGTCGCTCAGGCTGCCGTCGCTGGTCAGTACCTGCTGGATCAGTGCCTCGCCGGCCGCAGGATCGTTGAACAGGATGCGGCCATCGGCCAGCGGGCGCATGGCCATGTCGAGGTGAAAACCGGGTTGGGCCAGGATCACCAGATCGCGCTCGGCCACCTTGAGCTCCTGCGCCATCAGGCGCTGGCTGATGGCCATCATGGCGAGGAAACGGCGGGTCTGCTCATCCAGCTCTACGCCGGTCAGCCCCTGGCGCTGGTAGCCGCCGGCCTGCAGCATGCGTCCCAGCCGGGTCAGGGTGGCGGCATCGGCCTGCAGTGTTTGCAGCTCGTTCTCTATCTGGTCATCAGCAAAGTCAGAGTGGAGATCGGCGGTGACCACCAGGCTGGCGTAGTCCTGTTTCAGCTGAGCCAGCAGATCGAAGGAGGCCGGCAGCGCCTGACCATGGAGCGCGCGATAGCGCTCGGCGATGAGGGCGCCCTGCTGCTGGCTCAGAAACATCCGCCCCTGTGCGGCCTGCCGGCTGTCCCAGTCCACTTGGTACTGCGCCAGCTCGGCCTTGGCGCGCGCGGTCCTGGCATATGCGTGGCGCTGCTCGGCGCTCAGATCCCGGGGCAGCAGGTTGGCTGCCTCCAGCAGTATGAGGTCAATCTCGGGATCATGGCCGTTCTGCACCGTATGGGGGCTGCCCAGCCACTCGCGCTCGATCAGTTGCAGGCGAAAGTCACCGTCGCGCTCCATGGTTTCCTGCCGGGTGGCGATGCGCTCCCGATCCAGCCGGCTGTGGTGCAGAGTGGTCTGCAGCAGGGCGTCGCGACCTATCAGGGCATAGGGGGTACCGTCGGCGCGCTGGCCGGTCAGCATGTTGCCGCCATCTATGATGGAGAAGGTCGGGAGAAGCTCGCGCCCCTGTTCGCTGGCAAAGCTGTCGGCCTGGGCCAGCATGCCATCTGTCAGCCCCTGGGAGTCCTGGCTGCCCAGGCTGTGGTGCCCCTCCTGCTCGGCCTGCGGGCTCTCTGGGGTCAAGGCGGTGACGAAGGCGTGGTAGCTATCCTTGTCGGCCAGCGGTGCCCGGGGGCGGAAGACGAGGGCGCCATCCCGTGACAGCCACATGTTGTCCTCGGTCCAGGTGTACATGTCGCCATGGGTGTTGACCGAGAATCCCTGCTGCCTGCCGATCTGCTCCAGCTCCGCCACCAGCTCGGGCTCGGTCTGAATTGGCAGATGAAGCTGGTGGATCCGGTTGCCCAGATCGTCCTGCGCCAGCTGGAAGGTGCGAGCGAGGGCGGGCGTCTCTGCTCCAGAGCCGGCCAGCGGGTCGTCCGGGAACATGATGGGGGTTGCCGTGGCCGAATTGAGCCAGAAGAGGGTCGAGATGGCGAGCGCCACTCCGGTTTTACGCATGGTGTTTACCTTTTGTTATGGCGGGATACCTATCCCGCGAGCCTGAACGTCGGCGTGCAGCTGAGTGCCGCATGCTTCGGATGGAAACCATAAGGAGTCAGCGAAGAACCACAAGGGCGCAAATCTGAATTGACTTTTAACCCTGACTAAACAGCGTTGAATATCGTCGTTTGATGATAAAGGTGTCGTTTTTGATGGCGATTATTTCCAATTAAAACAGTGTGTTGAACTATTTCAATTGTCGATAGCAAGACGAGGTCGGATATTGCCTGGCAAGGCTGTTCGGGCCTGAAAATGCGAAGTTTTTAAGTGAGTAAATCGCCGGGGCACCTCGGCAGCCCAGGGCGAGGGGAATCATCAGGGGGTGAGGCGCAGGGGCCGCCCCCGCGTGGCGGAGGCTGGCGCCGAGCGATGGTCTTGCCCGTTACTCACTTGCCTGCATCAGCCAGACGGCGGCCTGATAGGGGGCGAAGGTGGCCGTGGGCGCATCCGGGTAGTTGCCCATCAGCAGGGTGGCTCCCCTTTCCACCAGCTCAAGATGGGGCATGGGCAAGGTGTCTGCGGTGAGATTGGCGAGCAGCAGCAGGGTGTGCCGCTTTCCGCTTGCCGGATCCTGCCAGTGGCGGCGGTAGCCGATGCGCAGCGGATCGTCACCATCGAGCAGCTCGAAGTCGCCGTGGCGAATGACGGGGTGGGCCTTGCGCAATTCGATCAGCTGGCGATAGCAGTGAAACAGCGAGTCGGGGCGGGCCAGCTGCTCGGCGGCATTTATCTCGATGTGGTTGTCGTTGAGCGCTATCCAGGGGGTGGTTGTGCTGAAGCCCGCGTGAGGGCCGGCATCCCACTGCATCGGGGTGCGGGCGTTGTCGCGGCCGATGGCATCCAGCCGTCGGCTCAGCTCGGCAGGAGCCAGCTCCGGCTGGCTGGCACTGTAGTGGATGGCCTCCACGTCGCGCAGCTCATCGGTTTGCCAGTGGCGGTTGGTCATGCCGAGCTCCTCCCCCTGATAGATGAAGGGAGTGCCCTGCATCATGTGCAGCACCATGGCCCAGAGCTTGGCACTCGGCTCGCGCCACTTCGGCCTGTCGTCGCCAAAGCGGGAGACGGCGCGGGGCAGGTCGTGGTTATTGAGAAACAGGCTGTTCCAGCCCTGGCCGTGCAGCCCCTGCTGGTGGCGGGCCATCGCCCGCTTGAAGGCGAGAGGGTCAAAATGCGACGCCCACTTGTCCTGCCCCAGCCCCAGGTGTTCGAAGTTGAACACCATGCTGAACTCGCTGCCATTCGGGCTCGAATAGTGCTGCATGTGGGCGAGATTGGCTCCCCAGGTCTCACCGACCGTGATGATCCCCTTGTTGCCGAAGCTGGCGGCGTTGAGCTCGCGGATATAGTCGTGCAGGCGGGGGCCGTTGCTCATGGCAAGGGGCGACCATGTCTTGCTCACCATGTCGATCACATCGAAGCGAAATCCCTTGATTCCCTTGCCCAGCCAGAAGTTGATCACCCCGGCCATCTCGGCGCGCACCGCCGGGTTGTCCCAGTCCAGATCGGCCTGGCTTATGTCGAAGTTGTGCAGATAGTAGCGATCAAGCTCTGGCACATACTCCCAGCCGCTGCCGCCAAAGATGGACTCCACCGGGTGGGCATCGACAAAGGCCTGGTCCCTGAACACGTAGTAGGCCTGATAATGGGGATCCCCCGCCAGGGCGCGCTGGAACCACAGATGCTCGGTGGCTGTGTGGTTGGCGACTATGTCCATCATGATGCCGATGCCGCGGGCGGCCGCATCGCTGATCAGCTGTTCCATCTCGGCCAGGGTGCCGAAGGCGGGGTCTATGGCGCGGTAGTCCGCCACGTCATAGCCGTTGTCCCGCTTGGGGGAGCGATAGACAGGGGTGAGCCAGAGCAGGTCGACCCCCAGGGTCGCCAGATAGTCCAGGCGCTGGCGGATGCCCTTGATGTCGCCCATGCCGTCGCCATCGCTGTCCTGAAAGCTCATGGGGTAGATCTGGTAAATCACGCAGGTGTCGAGAGGCGTCATGGTGCGGGTCGGCTGGGGAAGGGGTAACCCCATTCTAGGCGCTCCGGGTTGGCCTCAACAGGGCGGGGGAGTGGCTGAAAAGGGTTCCATAAGTGACTGATTTTCAAAAGTGAGGGGAGGGTCACAATACCGCCATCCTGTGCCGGGGCAGGGATGGCGGCGCCTTGGCGCAAGCGGCTTCGGGCGTGTTATTGGGCGACCCTGGCTGGTTCGCCGTGCTGCTCCTGCTGGCGCTCAGCCTGCGCCTCCAGCTCCTTGCCGAGGAAATAGTTCAGGAAGGTGCGGATCACCGCAATGATGGCGAGGCGGATCAGCTCCTCCTTGCTCGGCGCGACTGTGGTGGCCAGTATGTCGGCGGCGAGCTGGAACTCCAGCGCCAGAATGAGCCAGCTGCCGAAACAGAGGCGGATACGGGGGAAACCGGGGGCGTGATCCCGGACTCGTGCCGCCAGCCAGAGCGTCTTGCCAAGCCCTATCACCACGCAGGCGATGGAGATGATCTCCAGCAGCAGCTGGAACAGCTCGACCCCGTGCATCATGCCCTCTTTCAGGCTCGCTATCTCAAACACGTTCGGCTTCTCCACGATTCAAAAGGAACACTATTAACATATTGCTCGACCAGGGCCAAACCCGGTTCGGGTCATCAATCAGGCAATCAGTTTGAATTCAATCACATAGAGTGGTGGCAGGGCGGGATAGATATCTCTGATCACCTGCTTGAGTTCGGCGAGGGTCATGTTCTCCTGGCGGGCGTGTTCCTCGCTCAGTTCATCGAAGGCGACCGCATTGACCGAGAGCACTTCTATGGCGCCGAACGGTTGCTGTTCGGGATTGGTGAAGAGTGAGAGCCGCTGGCCGGGCTGCCATTGGGCTTCGCTTTCGTCGCGTATGGTGATGGTCTTGCGGCCGGCCTGGATGTCGGCGACGAAGCGGCTGAAGAAGGTGAATTCGGGATAGGTAGACATGGATGCTCCGATAGGGGTGAAGAGTGAATCGAGATTAAAGGTCGAGATAGGCGCGCAGCCTGGCCAGATCGGCGATGCTGGGGCCGTCAGCGCCATCGCACACTATCCCCTGTTCGACTAGCTCCTTGAGGGCGCGGCGGTAGACGCGCTCCGTGGTGCCAAAGCGCGCCGCCTCGTGGGAGCGTTTGCGCGAGCCCAGCATGGGGGTGCGCTGGCGCTCGCGCCACAGTTCAAAGGCGATGTTGTAGGCGATGGGGTGCAACAGGCGGCTGGTGGTGATGTCCAGGGTATCCAGATAGTCGCTGGCCAGGGCCGAGGCGAAGAACAGGGTCAGCTCGGGTTCGGCCAGCAGCCGCTGGGCCAGCTTGTGCGCACAGATGACGCTGGCATCCAGCTCTGTCTCGGCCACCACGCTCCACTGCACCGGGGTGGCGCTGAAGAACTCCATCTCGCCGAAGATCTGGCGCTGGCACGCTATCTCCCCGAGCTGAAACAGACGCCCCGAGTGCACGGCACTGTTGAGGGAGACCCGTCCCGTCTCCACCAGATAGAGGCATTCGCTCTGCTCCCCCTGGCGCATGATGGGCTCGCCCGGCAGGTAGCGGCGCAGAAACAGGGTGCAGGCCTCCAGCGCCGCGGCAAAGCGGGGTTCAAGCTGCTCAAGTTCGGCGTGAAAGCGACCGAGGGGATAGGGTTGTTGCTGCATGAGAAACCCGCGCGGGGAAACGAGGGCCATGAGGCTAGCAAGAGCGGGGGCCGGATGCCAGCGCCCGAGCCATCGAATGTGCCGGGCTTAACGTTTTGGCAGGGGCCGGCGGCGATGCCGGCCCCTGGGCTGATCAGATCCGGGTCTGGGGTGTGGCTGGCTTATTGCGCCAGCGCATGGAGCGCGGCGGCGATGGCCAGCCGCTCACCGGCCATCATGGCCGCCTCTGCGCTGGCGTAGTCGCTTACCCCCTGCTGCACGTCCTGCTCGAAGACCACCACGTTGCAGAGCACGGCGGCGACTCGCACCTTGCGCAGCCGACCGACGGTAAGCAGGGAGGCCGTCTCCATGTCCGCCCCCAGAAGGCCGCGTTCGTGCCAGTAGCGGCACACCGCCTGCTCGTCATCCCGGTAGAAGCTGTCGTGGGAGCGCACCAGGCCGTGCCAGTGAGGCTGGCCGCTGGCGGCGATATGGTCGAGCAGGGCGGCCTGCAGCCGAATGTCGGCGCAGGCGGGGTACTCGGGTGGCAGATAGGCCAGCGAGGCGCCCTCGTGGCGCACGGCCCCCTCCACCACGATGAGATCCCCCAGCGCCATCTCATGCTGCAGGGCGCCGGCGGAGCCGACCCGGATGAGCGAGCGGGCACCCGCCTGCACCAGCTCCTCCAGCGCTATGACGGCGGAGGCGCCGCCGATGCCTGTGCTGCAGACGGTGACGGGCAGCCCCTGATGATGGCCGTTGATCAGGCGAAACTCCCGGTTCTGGCCGAGCGACTCGCACCCTTGCAGCTGACTGGCGATGCGATCGACCCGGGCCGGATCGCCGCACAGCACCACCCGTTCGGCAATCTGATCCGGGCGGCATTGCAGATGGGGCAGCAGGCTCATGCGATCGCTTCCTGCTGCGGGCGTTTGGCGGCCAGCATCCAGAGGCGGGTGCCGTTGGCGGCGATGAACAGCAGGATCAGGTACTCCAGCGACATGGCGTAGACGCCCTGGGCGGCATAGACGCCGATGCTGATGATGTTGATGACCACCCAGAGGATCCAGTTCTCCACGTATTTGCGGGTCATCAGGATCTGGGCCACCACCGAGAGCACCGTCATGCTGGCATCCCAGAACGGGAAGGCATCGGGGGAGGGCTCAGGGGTAGCCAGGCCGGCCCCGAACAGGTTGAGCAGGGCGACCGAGGTGCGTGCCAGGGTGGCGAACACGGGGTCGATAAACAGGGTCAGCAGGGCGATGGCCAGCACGCTCAGGGCGGCGGTCACCATCAGCTTGGACTTGCTCAGCCAGCGGATCTGCAGGCTGTCACCCTGCTCGTTGGCGGGGCGGGTCCAGGCGTACCAGCCGTAGACGTTGGCGCAGAAGAAGAACAGCTGCAGCATCAGCAGGCCGTAGAGCTGGATCTGGAAGAAGATGATGGCAAACAGGCTGACGTTGATGAGGCCGAACAGGTAGTTGATGGTCTTCTCCTGGCTGGCGAACCAGATGCAGGCCAGGCCGAACAGGGTGCCGATGGCTTCAATCCACGACATGGCGTAACCGCTGCCCAGCGGTATGGTCACCAGGGTGTGATTGATGCTGAACCACTCGAATATGCTCATTTTCGTTTCCTTTGAAAATTTGGAAGAAGGGGGTGATCGGAACGGGCCTATTCTAGGGGCTGCGCGGGGGCCAACGCAGGACTTTTGTCCGAGCCGGCCTGAGCCACATCAAAGAATGGATAAAGGGTGACGGCAAAGGCTCGCCATTTTTGCGGACCGCAGGGGGCCCCGATATGCGATGATGGCCCTTGCCCTTTATTGATATGTAACAAACCGGGGCAGAACAAGCTGTGGTCTGATGGAGTCCGCCATTTCACCCATTGTGCAGTGGCGGACATGAACGAAAGGAGCAAGTGTGAATTCCGAACTGATCTGGGTCCTCTGCATGCTGGTGGGCGCCATCTATCTGTTTATTACCAACAAGGTACGCATGGACGTAGTCGCCTTGTTGATCATCATATTGTTTGTGCTGAGCGGCACCCTGACCCTGCCGGAGGCGCTGGCGGGGTTCAGCGATCCCAACGTCATTCTGATCGCCGCCCTGTTCGTGGTGGGGGAGGGGCTGGTGCGCACCGGCATCGCCTATCAGGTGGGGGACATGCTGGTGAAGGTGGCGGGCAGCAGCGAGATCCGCATGCTGGTGCTGCTGATGGTGGCCGTCTCCCTGCTGGGGGCCGTGATGAGCAGCACAGGGGTGGTGGCCATCTTCATCCCCGTGGTGCTGAGCGTGGCGAACCGGATGGGGATCCCGGCTGGCCGCCTGATGATGCCGCTCGGCTTTGCCGGCCTCATCAGCGGCATGATGACGCTGGTGGCGACCCCGCCCAACATGGTGGTCAACAGTGAGCTGATGCGCCACGGCATCCATGGTTTCGGCTTCTTCGGCTTCACCCCCATGGGGCTGATTATCCTGGTGATGGGCATCATCTACATGCTGCTGATGCGGGGTTCCCTGGTGCGTGAAGGGGAGGAGGGCAAAGGCAAGCAGGCGGGGCGCAGCACAATGCGCGATCTCATCCGCGATTACCGGCTGGCCGGGCGCGCCCGCCGGCTGGCGATCCGGCCCGACTCCCCCCTGATAGGCCAGACCCTGGACGAGTTGCAATTGCGGGCCCGTTATGGTGCCAACGTCATCGGGGTGGAGCGCTGGCGCAAGTTTCGGCGGGTGATGGTGACCGTCTCCGGCGTCACCGAGTTCCAGGCCAAGGACGTGCTGCTGATCGACATGTCCGACCCCGAGGTGGATGTGCGAGAGTTCTGCAGCGAGGCGCGGCTCGAGCCCATGATATTGCGCGGGGAGTACTTCTCCGATCAGGCGCGGGAGGTGGGCATGGCCGAGGTGTCGCTCATCCCCGAATCCCGTCTGCTCGGCAAGAGCATTCGCGAAGTGGCCTTTCGCTCCCACTACGGTCTGAGCGTGGTGGGGATCCGCCGCAACGGCGAGGCGCTGACCGGCAAGCTGGTGGATGACCCCTTGCAGATGGGCGACTCCCTGCTGGTGGTGGGCAACTGGAGCCTGATCCGCCTGTTGCAGACCCATAGCCGCGACTTCCTGCTGCTCGGCCTGCCCGCCGAGGTGGACGAGATGGCGCCGGCCCGCAGCCAGGCCATCCACGCCCTGATCTGTCTCGGGGTCATGGTGGTGCTGATGGTGACGGATCCCGTGCCCAACGTCATCGCGGCGCTGGTGGCCTGCCTGCTGATGGGCAAGTTCCGCTGCATCGACATGGAGAGTGCCTACAAGTCCATCCACTGGCCCACCCTGATCCTGATCGTCGGCATGCTGCCCTTTGCTCTGGCGCTGCAGAAGACCGGCGGGGTGGACCTGATTGTCGGCGGTCTGATCGCGGCCGTCGGTGAGATGGGCCCTCGCGTGATGCTGGCCAGCCTGTTTGCCCTGTGCGCCCTGATCGGGCTCTTCATCTCCAATACCGCGACGGCTGTGCTGATGGCGCCCATTGCGCTAGGTACGGCCCAGCAGATGGGGATCTCCCCCTATCCCTTTGCCATGACCATCGCCATCGCGGCCTCGGCGGCCTTCATGACGCCGGTCTCGTCACCGGTCAATACCCTGGTGCTCGGGCCCGGCAACTACAAGTTCGTGGATTTCGTACGCATCGGCGTGCCCTTCACCCTGCTGGTGATGGTGGTGAGCGTGATCGCCATCCCCTGGTTCTTCCCGTTCTGACCGGGTTGATCCAGGGAAAAGAGAGACAAGCGGCCTGCGGGCCGCTTTTTTGTCGCTCCGCATGAGCTCGGGTGGCGGCAGAGCGAGGGGGGAGCGAGGCAGAGACAGGATGGCAAGAGGATAGAGGGCGAAAAACGGGCACAAAAAAACCAGCCTGAGCTGGTCTGTTTGGTACTGCTATTAATGGTGCGGAAGGAGAGACTCGAACTCTCACGCCTAGGGCGCCAGAACCTAAATCTGGTGCGTCTACCAATTTCGCCACTTCCGCAATATTAATGGTGGCTATGACGGGATTCGAACCTGTGACCCTCGCATTATGAGTGCGATGCTCTAACCAACTGAGCTACATAGCCGTCTTGTATGCGACCGGGTCGTCTACAAGTAAAAATGGCTGGGGTACTAGGATTCGAACCTAGGGATGGCGAGATCAAAACCCGCTGCCTTACCGCTTGGCGATACCCCAACTGAACAACTGCAAAATGGTGGCTATGACGGGATTCGAACCTGTGACCCTCGCATTATGAGTGCGATGCTCTAACCAACTGAGCTACATAGCCATCTGTCATCAACCACTAGGTGGAAGAGAACGAGATAATGGCTGGGGTACTAGGATTCGAACCTAGGGATGGCGAGATCAAAACCCGCTGCCTTACCGCTTGGCGATACCCCAACAGTGCTCTTCAACAGCCATGTGACTGGTCAAAGAACTTTTAAAAATGGCTGGGGTACTAGGATTCGAACCTAGGGATGGCGAGATCAAAACCCGCTGCCTTACCGCTTGGCGATACCCCAACAGTGCTCTTCAACAGCCATGTGACTGGTCAAAGAACTTTTAAAAATGGCTGTGGCACTAGGATACGAACCTAGGAACGTTGACGAGATTAAAACCTCTTACGTTCACCACAGCTATCACCGACGAGGTCGATGACGGGTAAAAATGGCTGGGGTACTAGGATTCGAACCTAGGGATGGCGAGATCAAAACCCGCTGCCTTACCGCTTGGCGATACCCCAACAGCGCTCCTCGACAGTCATGTGACTGGTCAAAGAACTTTTAAAAATGGCTGGGGTACTAGGATTCGAACCTAGGGATGGCGAGATCAAAACCCGCTGCCTTACCGCTTGGCGATACCCCAACAGCGCTCCTCGACAGTCATGTGACTGGTCAAAGAACTTTTAAAAATGGCTGGGGTACTAGGATTCGAACCTAGGGATGGCGAGATCAAAACCCGCTGCCTTACCGCTTGGCGATACCCCAACTGAACAATTAATGGTGGCTATGACGGGATTCGAACCTGTGACCCTCGCATTATGAGTGCGATGCTCTAACCAACTGAGCTACATAGCCAACCGTGCTTCCAGTGAGTCGTTGCCTCGTCACTGTGCGGGCCGAATTATGCGTATCTGGCTCTGGGGCGTCAACCCTTTTTTTGCCAGAAAAACCGAATTTGGGTGCGTTTGGCGAGTTATTGGTCGCTGTCGTGCAAAAGCCCAACAATCTGGTTTTTTTTACGACATTTGCCGGAAGATACGGCGTTATGCCAGATAAAAGAGAGGCCAGCAAATGCTGGCCTCCCATGGGATTAGACGTTGAACAGGAAGTTCATGATATCGCCATCTTTGACGATGTAGTCTTTCCCTTCGGCGCGCATCTTGCCTGCTTCCTTGGCGCCTTGCTCACCCTTGTAGGTGATAAAGTCTTCGAAGGCGATGGTTTGGGCGCGAATAAAGCCTTTTTCAAAGTCGGTGTGGATCTTGCCCGCCGCTTGCGGTGCTGTGGCGCCGACCGGAATGGTCCAGGCACGCACTTCCTTCACGCCGGCGGTGAAATAGGTCTGCAGCTTGAGCAGCTCGTAACCTGAGCGGATCACCCGGTTCAGGCCCGGCTCTTCGATGCCAAGATCTGCCATGAACTCGGCGCGATCATCGTCATCCAGCTCGGCGATGTCAGATTCGATGGCGCAGCAGACCACCACCACAACCGCGTTCTCGGTAGCGGCGATTTCACGCACCTTGTCGAGGAAGGGGTTGTTCTCGAAACCGTCTTCCGCCACGTTGGCGATGTACATGGTGGGCTTCAAGGTCAGGAAGTTGAGGTGGCTCACGGCGGCCAGCTCATCCTTGTCCAGCTTCATGCCACGGATCATCTGGCCGTTTTCCAGGG
Organism: Aeromonas sp. A04; assembly: GCF_047780465.1. Lineage (NCBI taxonomy): Bacteria > Pseudomonadati > Pseudomonadota > Gammaproteobacteria > Aeromonadales > Aeromonadaceae > Aeromonas > Aeromonas sp. A04. Next base: position 222,068 of record NZ_JBLNHP010000002.1, read on the forward strand.
CGACCCGGATCTTCTCCAGGGTTTCCACTTCCAGCTTGGCATCCTTGTCGCCGCCCTTGGCGCGCTTGGACTGGCGGTGAATGGCGCGCTCGCAGGCGTCCAGATCCGACAGGGCCAGTTCGGTGTTGATCACCTCGATGTCGTCGGCCGGAGAGACCTTGCCGGCAACGTGAATGATGTTCTCGTCCTCGAAGCAGCGCACCACGTGGCCTATGGCTTCGGTTTCACGGATGTTGGCCAGGAACTGGTTGCCCAGACCTTCGCCCTTGGAGGCACCGGCAACCAGACCGGCGATGTCCACGAATTCCATGGTGGTCGGCACGACACGCTGGGGATTGATGATGGCCGCCAGCTGGTCGAGACGCGGATCCGGCATGGGAACCACACCCGTGTTCGGCTCAATGGTGCAGAACGGGAAGTTGGCGGCTTCGATGCCGGCCTTGGTCAGCGCATTGAACAGGGTGGATTTACCTACATTGGGCAGGCCCACGATACCGCATTTAAAACCCATGGATTGTTACCTTATTGATGGATGCTGTTGAGGGCCGCTTAACCTGTTCACGCTCTTACTGCGAGGCCGTGATCAAGGCTCATGTGCTGCTCGGAATCCTCACGTATGCCTATACGCTCCGGTTCCTGCGCTGCGCTTCACCTTGCTGACGACCTCTCGTCACAGTGCGTGGACAGGTTCTTGGGCGACCCTGTCATATTGTGCGAGCCTGACGCGTGTCAGGCATCTGTATTCAGACTTTTTCGGCCTTGAAGCTGTGCAAGCGATTCATGGCCTTGGTCATGTCTTGCTTGAACAGGATATCGGTGGCGCGCAGGGACTCATCCAATGCGGCCTCGATCAGGCTCTGTTCACTGCTTGGGGCCTTGGTCAGGACGAATCCGGCCACCAGCTCCTTGGCGCCGGGATGGCCTATCCCGAGGCGCAGCCGGAAGAAATTATTGTTGTTGCCCATCCTGGCAATGATGTCTTTGAGGCCATTATGACCACCGTGACCACCACCTTGCTTGAACTTGGCGATGCCGGGGGGCAGGTCCAGTTCATCGTGGGCCACCAGTATGGCTTCCGGTTCTATCTGGTAGAAACGGGCCAGCGCCGCCACGGCCTTGCCGGAGAGATTCATGTAGGTGTTCGGGATGAGCAGACGCACATCCTGACCTTCCACCTGAATGCGGGCCGTGTGGCCGAAGAACTTGGGCTCTTCGCGCAGGCTGACATTGTGCCAGCGAGCCAGCTGCTCCACATACCAGGCGCCCGCGTTATGGCGGGTCTTGGCGTATTCGGGGCCGGGATTGCCCAGTCCCACGATCAGTTTGATTTGGCTTGTCACGCTTGATGTCTTCACTCGCTGCTTGCAATGGGCAGACTGCCCAAGGCAATGGGACGCAATATTCTAGCCGCCGACTGGCGATCACTCAACCAAAGCTCGGCAACCGTGAGGGAATAACCGCTGATCGGGTTGCCAATGGCAGCAAAACGGGCCCCTTGTCGAGGCCCGTGCAGGTCGGTGTTGGCTGGGGTGGCGGCTTATTTGGCCCGCAGCAGCGTGACCGTCTCTTCCGTCAATGCGGTCAGGGTCGGCCGCTGCTCTCGCACGTATTGCACGAAGGAGGCCGCATCCGTGCCGCAGTTGACACCGCTGGCCTTGCAGTCGAGTTGCTGACCCGGCGCATAACGGGCGCTCAGCTGATCGCCGCTCTGCTCCACCTTCTCGATGGGGAAGCCGGTCAGCTTGCCATCCACCCAGGCGAGATCCAGCCGCTCGGCCTGCTGGCGCTGGGCGCGGGCGAGCGCCTGCCAGCCGTCATTGCCATTGGCACTGTAGGCGTTCATCACCACCCGGTAGCGCTGGTCATCGACCAGATCCTGCCACTGCCCTTCGGTGCTCTGCCATTGCAGTCGGGTCAGCTCGCCACGCTTGCCAGGCACGGTTTCGGTGAAGGTGTAACGCAGGTGGCCGCCGTAGGGGAACTTGCCGGCGTGGGCGCTGGCAGGCAGGGTGGCCGTGATGGTCTCGGTCAGCAGGGCGCGTACCTCGGCACCGGTCAGGGTCAGCACGGAGAGCTGATTCTTGAACGGCAGCAGGGTGAGCGCCGCGTCCCCTTCGCGCAACTCGCCGGCGGGCAGATCGGCGCGCACGCCCCCCACCGCCAGCAGGGCGAAGTGGACAGGGCCGCCGGTCAGGGCCTGCACTGCCGGGGTGTTGGCCCAGTAGTATTGGCCTTCGGCCACCAGGGGGGCGATGTCGGAGCCGTGGCTGTCGCTGCCGTTGTCGCCGGGGCGGCGGGCATTTTGCAGCGCCGCCGGCAGGGTGGCGATGACGGGCCCGAAGGCCTGCTCCAGTGCCGGCTTGTAGTGGCTGTCGATGATGCCGCGCAGACGCGGGTCTTCATCCACAGTCACCAGGTTGGGCTGGGCATCGATGAACTTGCCCGCCTGCTTGCCACGCGTCTCATCCAGCACCTGCTTGCGGGCCGGATCGGCGAAGAAGTCGCGGCTGGCCAGCAGCTGGTTCTGGCCCTTGCAGGCGATGACCCGGCCCTGGCCGTCGAAGCTGACCCGGGCCAGGCCGATGGCCTGGGCGTAGGAGCCCGCCTGCACCACACAGGTCAGGCCGACGCCGTCCGGATTGGTGACCAGCTGGGCGTATTCGCCTGTCTTGCCCCAGCCGATGTTGCTGAAGTCGCCGAGCAGGCTGTGGGAGTGGCCGCCGACGATGGCATCTATCCCGTTCACCTCGGCCGCCAGCGCGAGATCCCGCTGGTTGCCGATATGGGTCAAGGCGATGACGTGGTGGATCCCCTTCTGGCGCAGCAGATCCACGGTCGCCTGGGCCGAGGCGACCTCCTTGCCAAAGCGCAGCTTGCCGACGTTGGGGGAGATGTTGGCCATGTCTTCCAGCACCAGCCCCATCACGGCGACCAGCTGCTTGCCCTGGGGCAGGTTGTTGAGATCGGTGACCGGGCTCTTCCGGTTGCCTTCGAAGGCATAGACCACGAACGGCTTGAGGTTGGTGGCGTGGCGCAGATCCGGGTCGTCACGGGTGTCCAGGTTGGCGGCCAGTATCGGGAAGTTGACCCCCTGAATGAAGCGGGCCAGCTTGTGGTTGTCGAGATCGAATTCGTGATTGCCCAGGGCCATGGCATCGAGCCCGAACTGGCTCAGCAGCTCGGCATTGGCCATTCCCTCGTTGAGCTTGAAGTAGCCGCTGCCCTGCCAGGCATCGCCACCGTGCAGCAGCAAGAGCGGCTGGTTCTTGGCAAGCGCTTCGGCCTGAAAGGATTTCGCCATGGTGAGCAGGCGCGGATAGCCGCCGAAGCGGGTGTAGAGGGTGTCGGTTTCCCCCTGCTTGCCAAAGATGGGCCCCTTCAGCTCGGCGTTGACCGGGTCAAACTGGGAGTGGGTGTCGTTCATGTGCGCCAGGGTCAGCACGAAGGGCTGGTTTTCTTTGCCGGGCTGACAGGCGAACAGGAAGCTGCAGAGGACGAGGAGCAGCAGCGGGCGCAAGCGATTCATGGATCTATCCTTAACCTGCCGGGGCAGGGCAATACCGGGTGTAACTGGGCTAAAAAGACAAAAACCGCCAGCTGGCGGTTTTTGTCACAACGGCGTCTATCAATGCTCAAACATGGCAGAGATGGACTCTTCGTTGCTGATACGACGAATGGCTTCCGCCAGTACGGTTGACAGGGTCAGCTGCTTGACCTTGTCGACCGCCTTCATCTCCGCGGTGAGCGGGATGGAGTCGGTGATGATCAGCTCGTCGATGACCGAGTTCTTGATGTTTTCCACGGCGGAACCGGAGAAGACCGGGTGAGTGGCGTAGGCGAATACACGCTTGGCGCCGCGCTCTTTCAGGGCTTCCGCGGCTTTGCACAGGGTGCCGCCGGTGTCGATCATGTCGTCGACGATAATGCAGTCGCGGCCGGCTACGTCACCGATCAGGTGCATGACCTGGGAGACGTTCGGGCGGGGACGACGCTTGTCGATGATGGCGATGTCGGTATCGTCCAGCAGCTTGGCGATGGCACGGGCACGTACCACGCCGCCGATGTCCGGCGACACAACCACGGGGGATTCGAGGTTCTTGGACTGCATGTCTTCCAGCAGCACAGGGCTGCCGAACACGTTGTCGACCGGGACATCGAAGAAGCCCTGGATCTGCTCGGCATGCAGGTCAACGGTCAGCACACGGTCCACACCCACGCTGGAGAGGAAGTCGGCGACAACCTTGGCGGTGATGGGTACACGGGCGGAGCGGACGCGGCGGTCCTGACGGGCATAACCAAAGTAGGGGATAACGGCAGTAATACGGCCAGCTGAAGCACGACGCAGAGCATCCACCATGACGATCAATTCCATCAAATTGTCGTTGGTCGGGGCACAGGTGGATTGAATGATGAAGATATCGCCACCGCGTACATTCTCATTGATCTGTACGCTGATCTCGCCGTCGCTAAAGCGACCTACGGCAGCATTGCCGAGTTTGATAAACAGGCGATCTGCGATCTTCTGGGCTAGTTCCGGCGTTGCGTTACCAGCAAACAGCTTCATGTCAGGCACGGTTTGAAACCTCGGGGTTGCATCCAGTATGTGGGGGAGTCTGATTCAGACCCGTATCGTTTTGGGGCAAACGATTTATCAAGTTGACGGGTCAGGCCACTATAGGCTGCTTTCAGGCTAGGTGCATATCGTTACATGTTTCAAATCGGATGGCTGTCGCGTTTGCAGGCAGCCGTCATCCAGGAGATCGATGACCTCTTTGCGAGTGACAAGGGGACGATAATGGTTGCAGACGGGCTTGACGAGATTGCGCTCTGTCAAGATCCTCTGCGGCCGATTTACCGACACACCCGTGTCAATCACCAAGATAATGGCTGGGGTACTAGGATTCGAACCTAGGAATGGCGAGATCAAAACCCGCTGCCTTACCGCTTGGCGATACCCCAATCACTGATTTGTTGCAATGTCACGAACAGTGGTGATATGTTCTCGCCCTTGGCGACAAACCCATCCCATCTCTTCGGCACTTTTGCCAACACTTCCCGAGCAGCCTCTTCGTCTTCAAATTGAGCAAAGACGCAGGCTCCTGTGCCCGTCATTCTTGACGGCGCGTATTCTAGCAACCAGCCGAGCGCATTGGCAACCTCGGGGTGGCGCTTTTTCACCAGCAATTCGCAATCGTTTTTCCACTCGCCTTCCAGCAGGTTGTGAAATGCCATTTTCGGCGTCGCTCTGGGCAGGTCCGGATCCTGGAAAACGGCGGCGGTGGCCACATGGCAATCGGGCTTGAGCACCAGATACCAGGCGCTTGGCAATTCGACCGGTTGCAGTCGCTCGCCCACCCCTTCCGCAAAGGCGGCACGGCCGCGCACAAACACTGGTACGTCGGCCCCCAGCTGCACGCCAAGCTCCGCCAGCCCGTCTTCACTCAAGCCCGCCTGCCAGAGATGGTTCAGGGCGACGAGCGTGGTGGCCGCATCCGAGGAGCCGCCGCCTATGCCGCCGCCCATGGGCAATACCTTCTCCAGCCGGATGTGGGCCCCCTGCGGGCTCGGCAGCCGTGCCTGCAGCAGGCGGGCGGCGCGTATGATGAGGTTCTGCTCATCGGGCACGCCGGGAATGGCCGGGCTCAGGGTGAGCAGGTCCGTGTCTGGCAGTGGCTCGAATTCGAGCCAGTCGCCGTGACTGAGGAAGATGAACAGGGTCTGCAGCTCGTGATAGCCGTCCGGACGACGGCCATTGACGTGCAGGAAGAGGTTGAGTTTGGCCGGTGCGGGCCAGCGAGTGGCTGTCATTGTCGCCTCCTTGTCAGTCGCAGCCATCAGCGAACGAGCGTCCATTGGTTGATCTGCAACTTGAGGCGGCTGCCCTGGCCCGTCATGGTCAGTTGGTGCGGCAGGCGGTAGCCGTCCTGATCCCGGTAGTCGCCGTAGACGATCTGCCACTGGCCGTCACGTACGCTGGCCAGGCTGCTGTCGGGATTGAGTTCGAACTCGGCCTTGCCCGGCAGCCCCTTGATCCACTCCGGCAGCCCCTGCACCGGTATGTTCCAGCCGGTGAGCTGATAGACGAGCGCCTCGGCATCCTGGCTCTGGTGCGGCTTGCCCTCGTTGTCGATCAGGGTTATCTCGCCCTTGCTGCGGGAGAGCTCCAGTATGTGGGTGCCGACTATGCTGCTCAGGTTGAGGCGATAGTCGTCCCCATCCTGCTGCCAGTTGACCCGGGCGCTGCCCTTCTGCTGGACCGTGATGATGGCCATCTTGCCCGACAGCTGCCAGTGGGTGAGCTGCTCGAGACGGGCCCGCTCCTGCTGCCAGTTGACCTGATCCCGCTGGGGTTGGGTGGTGGCACAACCGGCCAGCAACAGCAGGCAGGCGAAGGTGAAAATACGCAACAACAAGGTCATGCTCCAGATACGGGGATTTGCCACAGTATAAGGGGCGGCCGTATTGCTTTTAAAGCCTTACCCTTTCTCGTACAATTGACGGCCTTTACTCCCAGCGCACAGATACGATCACCACCCACTCATGAGTTTGCTTGCCCTCGGAATCAACCACAACACCGCCAGTGTCGCCTTGCGGGAGCGGGTCGCGTTCGGCCCGGACTGCATCGATCGCGCCCTGCGTGAGCTGGTCACCCAACCCGGCGTAAGCGAGGCGGTGATCGTCTCGACCTGCAACCGCACCGAGCTTTACTGCAGCCTGGCGCAGGGGCAGGGGGAGCAGGTACTGCACTGGCTGCAACGTTTCCATGCCCTGGACGCGGCCGAAGTGGTGTCCGCCATCTACCAGCACTGGGACGAAGAGGCGGTGCGTCACCTGATGCGGGTGGCCTGCGGCCTGGATTCCCTGGTGCTGGGGGAGCCGCAGATCCTGGGGCAGATCAAGCAATCCTATGCCCATGCCCAGCAGTCCGAGGCGGTGAAGGGGTCGCTGGAGCGGCTGTTCCAGAAATCCTTCTCCGTGGCCAAGCGGGTGCGCACGGACACCGAGATAGGCGCCAGCGCCGTGTCGGTGGCCTTTGCCGCCGTCAGCCTGGGTCGCCGGATCTTCTCCGATCTCTCCCAGACCAAGGTGCTGCTGGTCGGTGCCGGCGAAACCATAGAACTGGTGGCTCGCCATCTGCGCGAGCAGAACGTCACCCAGATGATGGTGGCGAACCGTACCCTGCAGCGGGCCCAGCTGCTGGCCGAGGAGTTCGGCGCCCGGGTGATGACCCTGGAAGAGATCCCCGATTATCTGCATGAGGCGGACATCGTCATCAGCTCGACCGCCAGCCCATTGCCCATCATCGGCAAGGGCATGGTGGAGCGCGCCCTCAAGGCCCGTCGCTTCAAGCCCATGTTCCTTGTGGATATCGCCGTGCCGCGGGATATCGAGGCCGAGGTGGACGAGCTCTCCGATGCCTACCTCTACACGGTGGATGACCTGCAGGGCATCATCGAGCAGAACCTGGAGACCCGCAAACGGGCCGCCGCCGAGGCGGAGCTCATAGTGCAGGAAGAGCGCGATGAGTTCATGGGCTGGTATCGCAGCCAGCATTCGGTGGACCTCATCCGCGATTATCGTCATCAGGCCCAGCAGGTGGCCGATGAGGAGTTGCAGCGCGCCTTGCTGGCCCTGCAACAGGGCGAGAATGCCGAGCAGGCCCTCAAGGCCATGGCGCACCGCCTCACCAACAAGTTGATCCACGCACCGACCCAGGCTTTGCGCCAGGCGGCGGCCCAGGGGGATCACCATCAGCTCTCCCGCCTGCGTCAGGTGCTGGGATTGTCACCAGAGTAATTGTTCGGGGTGGCCGGCTGGCGGCCCCTTCCTCCATCGAGAAAACAAGATTTATGAATCCGTCACTGATCAGAAAGCTGGAAGGCCTCATCGAGCGCCACGAAGAAGTACAGGCCATGCTCGGCGAGCCCGGGGTGGCCTCGGATCAGGATCGCTACCGCGCCCTGACCCGGGAATATGCCCAGCTGGAAGATATCGTTCACGCCTTCCAGCGTTTCCGCCAGGCCGAAGAGAACCTGGAGGCTACCAAGCTGATGCTGGAAGAGGATGACGCCGACCTGCGCGAGATGGCGCAGGAGGAGTTGCCGCTGGCCAAGAGCACGCTGGAGGAGCAGGAGCAGGCACTGCAGGTGATGCTGCTGCCGCGGGATCCCAAGGATGACAACAACTGCTACCTCGAGATCCGGGCCGGTGCCGGCGGTGACGAGGCGGCCATCTTTGCCGGTGACCTGTTTCGCATGTATTCCCGTTACGCCGAGCGTCAGGGCTGGCGCATCTCCATCGTCAGCTGCAACGACGGCGAGCACGGTGGCTACAAGGAGGTGATCGCCAAGGTGGACGGCGAGCACGTCTACGGCCGCCTCAAGTTTGAATCCGGCGGCCACCGGGTGCAGCGGGTACCCGAGACTGAATCCCAGGGCCGGGTGCACACCTCCGCCTGTACCGTTGCCGTGCTGCCGGAAGTGCCGGAAGCCGAGCAGATCGAGATCAATGCGAACGACCTGAAGATAGATACCTTCCGTGCCTCCGGGGCCGGTGGTCAGCACGTCAACAAGACGGATTCCGCCATCCGCATCACCCACCTGCCGACCGGCCTGGTGGTGGAGTGTCAGGATGAGCGTTCCCAGCACAAGAACCGCGCCAAGGCGATGTCCGTGCTCTCCGCCCGCCTGCAGGCGGCCGAGGATGAGCGCCACCGCGCCGCCGAGCAGAGCACCCGTCGCAACCTGGTGGGGTCCGGCGATCGCTCCGAGCGTATCCGCACTTACAACTACCCGCAGGGCCGCCTCTCCGAGCACCGCATCAACCTCACCCTCTATCGCCTCGGCGAGATCATGGAGGGGGATCTGGACTGCATCATCAGCCCCATGATCCAGGAGTATCAGGCCGATCAGCTCGCCTCCCTGGCGGAAAACAGCTGATGCAGCCCGTTTGTGCAGATATCGCCGTCACGGCGATGGCGTGCCGCTGATGCAGATCCAGCAGGCTCGCGCCCACATAATGGCAACCCTGGCCGGGGGCGAGTCTCCCCGCGCCGACGCCGACGTGCTGCTCTGCCATCTGCTCGGTTGCCGGCGCAGTTATCTGATGACCTGGCCGGAGCGCACCCTGGATGCGGCCCAGCAGGGAAGGCTGCAAGACTGGCTGAGCCGTCGCCTCGACGGCGAGCCCATTGCCCACCTCATCGGCGAGCGGGAGTTCTGGTCACTGCCGCTCAAGGTGAGCCCGGCCACCCTGATCCCGCGCCCCGACACCGAGGTGTTGGTGGAGCAGGCGCTGGCGCGCTTGCCCCCAAGGCCAGTCGCGCCGGATCAGGCGCCTTGTACCTTGCTGGATCTCGGCACAGGCACAGGGGCCATCGCACTGGCGCTCAAGTCGGAGCGACCTGATGCCGATGTATGGGCGGTGGATCGTATGCCGGAGGCGGCCGCACTGGCGCGCGCCAACAGCGCCGCGCTGGGGTTGCCCATAGAGGTGCGGGACGGCAGCTGGTTTGAACCGCTCTCGGGCGCGCCGCGCTTCGGGATGATAGTCTCCAACCCGCCCTACATCGACGGCGCCGACCCCCATCTGGCCGAGGGGGATGTGCGTTTCGAACCGCGCTCCGCCCTGGTGGCCGACGAGCAGGGGCTGGCGGATATCCGGCTGATAGTGGCCGGTGCGCCTGCCCATCTGCTGCCCGGTGGTTGGCTCCTGCTGGAGCACGGCTGGCAACAGGGCGAGGCGGTGCGTCAACTCCTGCTGCAGCACGGCTACAGCCAGGTGGAAACCGTGCGCGATTACGGCGATAACGAGCGGGTGACCCTGGGGCGCCTGGTTCGGTGATGATGACGGGCGGGCCCGGTCTGCCTCTGTTCAAGGACATGTTATGTATGTTGCTCTCAAACATCTGCATCTGGTGCTGATCGCCTCGGCCGTGCTGATGTTTATGCTGCGTTTTTACTGGGTTCAGAAGGGGACGGCCGGCGCCTATGGCAGCCGGGTCCTGCAACTGAGCGGCTGGTTGAATGGGCTGGTGGTGCTCTCCGGCGTGCTGCTGTGCATGGTGCTGGATCTCAATCCGCTCAACAATGGCACCCCCTGGCTCAGCGAGAAGCTGACCGCCATCCTGGTGGTGGCCTTTTTGGCCACGATGGCGCTGCGGCTGGCCCGCAACAAGGGTATCCGCTGGTTTGCCTTCCTCGGTGCCCTGGGTTGGCTCTTCTTTATCGCCAAGCTTGCGCTGCAGAAGCAGGCCGGTCTGTTCGGTTAAGGATGATGACTATGATACGCGTAGACGAATGGACCGATTTCGAGGCCCACGACATCGCCGAGCTGGCGTTGTCGGTGAGCGACGAGATCCATGGTATCGGCGGCCGTGGCGATGCCGAGCTGGCCCGGCTCGATGCCTGGCTGGACGAGACGATCGACGAGGGCAACTGTGACGAGGTGCGTCGTCAGCTGCTGCAGGGCTTCTACCAGACCCTGGGTTTTCACGGTGACTGGCAGGATTACTTCTCCGCCGCCAATTGCGATCTGGCTCAGGTGCTCGCCCGCAAGCAGGGCATTCCGGTCAGCCTCGGCATCCTCATCATACAGCTGGGCCGCAAGCTCGGGCTGGATGTGGAGGGGATCTGCTTCCCCGGTCACTTCCTGGTGAGCTTCGCCGGCAGCGAGGGCGAGGTCTATGTGGACCCCTTCACCGGCGACGAGTTGAGCCTGCACCGCATCGAGCTGCTGCTGCGCGGCGCCCTCGGCAATCTGGCCACACTGACCTCCGAACACCTGCAGCCCTCGGGCCAGTGGGAGATCATCGAGCGGCTGCTCAACGTCAGCAAGGGTGCCCTGCTGCGGGAAGATCGCATGACGGAAGCGCTGCGCTGCAGCGAACTGCTGCTGCGCATGAAGCCCGGCGATCCGCTGGAGACGCGGGATCGCGGCTTCATCTACGAGCAGCTCGACTGCCCGCGCTTCGCCGCCGACGATTTTGAATACTTTATTGAGCAATGTCCGGACGATCCTGTGGCCGATGTGCTCAAGGTGCAACTGGCCGCGCTGGATCTGAGCCCCAAGCCCCTCCATTAAAGGGCCGTGAGCTGCAGCGGACCAACTGGGATTCAAGCCCCAGGCCCCTTCACTCAAGGGTGGCCGGGAGCTGCAACGCAAGAGTATCAAGACCGGTGTGCCCAAGGCGCAGCGGACCAACTGGGATTCAAGCCCCAAGCCCCTTCACTCAAGGGCGGCCGGGAACTGAAACAGAAGAGTATCAAGGCCGGTGTGCCAAGGCGCAGCGGACTAATTTGGATTCAAGCCCCTTCACTTAAGGATGCCTGAGATGGAACAGAAGAATATCAAGATCAATGACATCGATGTAGCCAACGACAAACCGTTCGTGCTGTTCGGTGGCATGAACGTGCTGGAATCCCGCGACATGGCGATGGCGGTGTGCGAGAAGTACGTGGAAGTGACCAGCAAGCTGGGCATACCATTCGTGTTCAAGGCGAGCTGGGACAAGGCCAATCGCTCCTCCATCCACTCCTACCGCGGCCCGGGCCTGGAAGAGGGGATGAAGATCTTCCAGGAGCTGAAAGCGACCTTCGGCATGCCGGTCATCTCGGATCTGCATGAGGTGCATCAGGCCAAGCCGGTGGCCGAAGTGGTTGACGTCATCCAGCTGCCCGCCTTCCTGGCGCGTCAGACCGATCTGGTGGAGGCCATGGCCCGCACCGGCAACGTCATCAACATCAAGAAACCGCAGTTCCTGAGCCCAAGCCAGATGAAGAACATCACCGACAAGTTCGAGGAGTGCGGCAACGATCAGCTGATCCTGTGCGAGCGCGGTGCCAACTTCGGTTATGACAACCTGGTGGTGGACATGCTGGGTCTGGGGGTGATGAAGAAGAGCACAGGCGGCTATCCGGTGATCTTTGACGTGACTCACTCATTGCAGTGCCGCGATCCGCTGGGGGCTGCCTCGGGTGGTCGTCGGGATCAGGTGACCGAGCTGGCCCGTGCCGGCATGGCGGTCGGCCTGGCCGGTCTGTTCATCGAGTCACACCCGGACCCGAAAGTGGCCCGTTGCGATGGCCCGAGTGCCCTGCCGCTGGAGAAGCTGGAAGGTTTCCTCAAGCAGATGAAGGCGATCGACGATCTCATCAAGGGCTTCGAGCCCCTCGATACCTCCGCCTGATCCACGGCGCCTGTGTCGTGATGCAAAATGCCCCGCCATGCGGGGCATTTTTATATCTGAAAGGTATTCAATAAAGCCTTAAATAAATCACCGACTAAATATATCACGGTTGCCGTGGTGTTAATGATGTTAAATGTGTTGTGTGATTAATGTCTCTTAATTGCTTCTTATAACGTGTGAAAGTGGCGCCGTTACGATGACGAAATAGCATGAAGCTGGCGAGAGAACTATGATCTCTCGTTACGCTTCCCTGCATGCTTATTTCTGCCATATGAGATGTCGATTAATTAACAGGACGTTAATAATGCGAAAGAAAATATTCAGCAGCCTTTATTTCCAGGTGCTGCTTGCGATCACCCTGGGGGTATTTCTGGGGCACGTCTATCCCGACCTCGGGGCGGATATGAAGCCACTGGGTGATGGCTTCGTTAAATTAATCAAGATGATCATAGCCCCCGTTATTTTCTGTACCGTGGTAACGGGTATCGCCGGCATGGAGAGCATGAAGGCGGTGGGGAAAACCGGTGCCATAGCGCTGCTCTACTTTGAAGTGGTGAGCACCATAGCCCTGGTCATTGGGCTGTGCGTGGTCAACCTGTTGCAGCCCGGGGTGGGCATGAACGTGGATCCTGCCACGCTGGACGCCAGTTCCATCTCGGCCTATGCCGAGCAGGCCAAGTCGCAGGGCATCATCGCCTTCCTGCTTGACGTGATCCCGGGCAGCGTGATCGGCGCCTTTGCCAGCGGCAATATTCTCCAGGTGTTGCTGTTTGCTGTGCTGTTTGGTTTCTCCCTGCATCATATTGGCGAGAAGGGAAAATTAATCTTCAATGTCATCGACAGCTTCTCCCAGGTTATTTTCGGCATCATCAACATGATCATGCGACTGGCGCCGGTCGGGGCATTTGGTGCCATGGCCTTTACCATAGGGAAATACGGTATTGGCTCGCTGATCCAGCTGGGCCAATTGATTGCCTGTTTCTATATGACCTGTCTGCTGTTCATTTTTCTGGTATTGGGCAGCATCGCCAGGGCGAATGGTTTCAGCATCCTGCGCTTTATTTCCTACATCAAGGAAGAGCTGCTGATCGTGCTGGGAACCTCCTCTTCTGAATCCGTGTTGCCGCGCATGCTGGTCAAGATGGAGGCGCTCGGCTGCAAGAAGTCGGTGGTGGGGCTGGTGATCCCGACCGGTTACTCCTTCAACCTGGATGGCACCTCCATCTATCTGACCATGGCGGCCATCTTCATCGCCCAGGCGACCAACACGCCGCTGGATCTGTTCCAGCAGATCACCCTGCTGGTGGTGCTGCTCATCTCTTCGAAAGGGGCGGCCGGCGTCACCGGCAGTGGCTTCATCGTGCTGGCGGCCACCATCTCGGCGGTGGGGCACCTGCCGCTCGCCGGGTTGGCGCTGATCCTCGGCATAGATCGCTTCATGTCGGAGGCGCGTGCCCTGACCAACCTGATCGGCAACGGGGTGGCTACCGTGGTGGTGGCCCGTTACTGCGATCAGCTCGATGAGCAGCAGATGCACGAGGTGCTGGGATCGTCGGCCCTGAAGGCGGATCAACAGGGATAGCGACGAGCCGGGCCCGCGGCATGCCTGTCATGCCCCGGGCCCTGCCAGAGCCAGATTTGCCGCCCGCAGGCACTGACCCATAGGCCAGCCAGGGGCGGACAGTCAGACATAAAAAAACGGCCCGAGAGGGCCGTTTTTCATGGTGCAGATCACCGCAGAGGGAATTACAGGCTCTGGGTAAAGGTACGGGTGACCACGTCACGCTGCTGTTCCGGGGTCAGTGCGTTGAAGCGCACGGCATAGCCGGAAACACGTATGGTCAGCTGCGGGTACTTCTCCGGGTTGGCGATGGCGTCTTCCAGGGTCTCGCGACGCAGGACGTTGACGTTCAGGTGCTGACCACCTTCCACGGCAGGTTCGGCTTGAACCGGCAGCTCACGGTATTCGAACTGACCCAGGTCAGAGACGCTGACTTCCTGATCGGCGGTGAAGGTGTCGCCCTTGGCGCAGATGCAACGAGCCTGTTGCTTCTCTTCGTCCAGCAGCCAGAAAGAGTTCAGCAGCGCTGCGTTGGTGGACTGGGTGATTTGGATGCCCTTGATCATGGTATGACTCCTCATAGGAAAGCGGATTCAACTGTAAGGAAATTACCCTGATGTATTTAAACCACCGGGATGATTTAAAGGGCCCTTACCTTACACCTTTACTTTGTTGGGTCATATATACCACGATGGTAATAATACGAAAATTGATCTAAATCAAAAAATACGCGATTTGCGCCTGTCTATAGGGATTAAATTATTGAGATTAATCAAAAATAGGTCATTTTTCTGATTATGTAAGATATACAAATTATGCATCTTTCATTAATTAAATCTAGTAATTTAACTACATGTTATGGCTATTTGACTCCGTGGAAGTCAGGGCGCAGCCGGCCTCACCGGCAGACTGGGCCAGGGTACAGGGCCGGATGTCCATCGTCCGGCAACCCAGGATTCTCGTCTTCGCTATAAAAGGAAGCGGATCCGCCGGCAGGGGCTCAGGGGAAGGTGAGGCCCTCCGCCTTGGCACACTTGGCGAAGCGGGCTGGTTCGGCCCCTCGCGTTTTTTGCCGCTCTCGATGAGGGGGCATAATGGCTGTAGCGACCAGCCGTATGGGGCTCAGCCGATGGCGCTGCGGTTGCGTCTTGTGGTCTGCCCCCCTATCCTGAGCCCCTTGCCGCATTAATTGAGGATATTGGGGTGCTGACCTGGACAGATGTACTGGATTCGGAGAAAGAGGAGAAAGGGAGAGGACCGCAGGGGTCTGATCCTGCCGCATTGATTGAGGAGGCTGGGGTGCCGAGCTGGACAGATGTGATTGGCTCTGAGAAAGAGCAGGACTATTTCAAGGCGACCCTGGCGACCGTCAGGAGTGAGCGGGAAGCGGGCAAGCTTATCTACCCCCCGGCAACCGAGGTGTTCAACGCCTTCAAGCTGACCGAGCTGGATCGGGTCAGGGTGGTGATCCTGGGTCAGGACCCGTATCACGGCCCGAACCAGGCCCATGGCCTCTGCTTCTCCGTGCTGCCCGGGGTGCGCACGCCTCCCTCGCTGGTCAACATCTACAAGGAGATGCAGCGGGATCTGCCGGGTTTTGTCACACCCAATCACGGTTTTCTGGAGTCCTGGGCCCAGCAGGGGGTGCTGTTGCTCAATACGGTGCTGACTGTGCAGGCAGGCATGGCCCACTCTCACGCCCATCTGGGCTGGGAAACCTTCACCGACAGGGTCATAGAGCAGATCAATGCCAGCTGTCAGGGGGTTGTCTTCCTGTTGTGGGGGGCTCATGCCCAGAAGAAGGGCCGTTTCATCGACCGGCAGCGCCATCACGTGCTGAGCGCGCCTCATCCCAGCCCGCTCTCCGCCCATCGCGGCTTCATAGGTTGCGGCCACTTCTCCGAAACCAACCGTCTGCTGGCCCAGCAGGGGATGAGCCCCATCAACTGGCATTCGGTCTGCGAGTAGCCGACCCAGGCCAGACGGATGTGACCCCGACAGTGTGAGCCCGAGAGGGATCGCACTGTTTCTGGTCGTCTGCGGACAGGCTGGAGGCGGCAATCGAGGTCATCTGAAGGAGGGGGTATGAGCCGGGATTGTCTGCGTCAGATTTGATTGAGTGCAAAGTTAGCGCAATAAATGACCGTATACTCGAGACAGGATGTTTCTCAAATCAGTGCAAGGAGTGCCCATGTTAGCCAGTCTGCATAAGGACCACCTCAACATCGCCAAGCTGTTGCAATTGCTCAAGAACAAGCTTGCCGCCATTCGCAGTGAACAGCCGGTCAGCTACTTCCTGATCCGGGACGTGGTGGATTATTTGCGGGAGGTGTCGGACAAGTACCACCACCCGAAAGAGGACATGATCTACGACTACTACCTGAAATATCGGGTGGTGGAGGGCGAGGTCGCCAACCGGTTGCAGGAGGAGCACGCCAGACTGCTGGAGGCCGGTGCCGAGCTCAAGGAGATGGTGGAGATGATACTGATGGATGCGGTCATCCCGCTGGATCAGTTCACGGCCAAGCTGGATCAGTTTGTGGCGCTGCAAGAGGCGCACATGAACTATGAAGAGGGGGTCATCTTCCCCCATCTGCGCGATTCGCTGACCGAGGACGATTGGCGTCACCTGGAGCAGATCTGGCATAACCGGGCCATAGGGGATCCCCTGTTTGGCGCCGAGATCAGTCAGCACTTCCAGGAGCTGGCCAAACGCCTGTCGTTGCCACTCTCCTCCTGACAGTCACAAGCCACTAAAAAACAGCGCCCCGGTTAACCGGGGCGCTGTTTTTACAGTTCGATCTCTTCCGAGAGACCTTCGTAGGCGATGTCGATGGATTGCAGCTCCTTCTGCAGGCGATGCTTGTCTTTCAACGCCTCAATCTCACGCCATTTACGTTTCTTTCCCGTTGTCCCGCGGCTACGTGAACCGAGCTCAACCACATCGTCATAATCGAAGTTGAACATTTCCATGGCTCCCTCCTTGGTTATTCTCGTTTTCATCACCCGTATAACATAACGCCATTAAAATTAAAACGTTTTCGTGACGAACTCATGACAGGGGATCCAGCGCCCATAAAAAAACCGGACTCCCTCGCGGGAGTCCGGTTTTTGTCTGCTCTTGGCGCCCTGATTAGAGGCGGCTGGCCAGCATGGTTTCCAGCTTGCCCTGGTCGATGGCGAACATGCGGATGCCCTCGCCCAGCTTCTCGTGGGCCATGGCGTCCTGGTTCAGTTCCCAGCGGAATTCGGCCTCGCTCATCGGAGCCGGTTTGGCCTTGCGCTCGCCTGTGTAGTTCAGCTTGCGCACCACAGCGCCTTCGGTCTTGCTCAGCTCTTCCAGCAGGGCCGGGCCTATGGTCAGGCGGTCGCAACCGGCAAGTTCCAGGATCTCGCCTGTGTTGCGGAAGCTGGCACCCATGACCACGGTCGGGTAGTCATGCTGCTTGTAGTAGTCGTAGATGGCGGTGACGGAAACCACGCCCGGATCTTCGCTCGCGGTGTAGTCACGGTTGTGCTTGACCTTGTACCAGTCGAGGATGCGGCCCACGAACGGGGAGATCAGGAAGGCGCCGGCTTCGGCACAGGCGCGGGCCTGGGCGAAGGAGAACAGCAGGGTCAGGTTGCACTGGATACCCTCTTTCTCCAGCACCTCGGCGGCACGGATCCCTTCCCAGGTGGAGGCCAGCTTGATCAGGATGCGATCGTTGCTGATACCGGCTTCATTGTAGAGGCGGATCAGTTTGCGGGCCTTGGCGATGCTGGCGGCGGTATCGAAGGAGAGACGGGCATCCACTTCGGTGGAGATGCGGCCCGGAACGATTTTCAGGATTTCCAGACCTATGTTGACCGCCAGCTTGTCGCCCGCGTCGATGATTTGCTGTGCCTTGTCCTGGCTCTGGGCTTTGGCCCAGTTGATGGCGTCTTCGATCAGCGCCGCGTATTCGGGGATCTCGGATGCCTTCAACACCAGGGAGGGGTTGGTGGTGGCATCGATGGGCTGGTAGCGCTTGATGGCTTCGATATCACCGGTATCGGCGACAACTGTGGTCAGGGCTTTCAGCTGGGTTAATTTATCGGCCATAGCAAATATCATCTCTTAATGAGGGAGGGATCCCGGGGTTGCGGGCATGAGACGACAGTTCTGAAATAAAATTACAAAATCCCGGCGGCTCAGGCTCAGAAAAGCACGATGGGGGAGGCCCATCGCCATTGCCTGCCTAATTAATACGGATGTGGCGCATCCTGCAATAGGGGGGCTTGTATGCTTATCAGCCAGTCGCCGGCGGCGCGGGGAAGAAGTGGATAAAAGTAATTGATAAAAAACGACTTTTATCTATTTCCAGCAAATGGATTTATCCCCCGATAAAAACAACTTTTTTGGTTGATTATCGGTTTTGTGTCATCGGTCACATAAATTGTGTGGTCAGCCACTTGAAATTTTATTACGTGTAAAACGTTTGGCAAAATGGGGCCATTTTGAAATCCATTTCAGGTAAACGCTTGCGCCCTGATTTGCTTCCCCGTGAACGCATCTACCTCTATGTAGATAATTGCCAAATTGTGCTCTTTTGGGTCTAATTTGTCGGCTGATTGATTGAGTTTCAAGTTTTGTTGAAAATTTGCGTGTTAAATGAAGCTTTATTGCGCCGGACAGCTCGTTTTTTGTTTTCTCAGTGATCGCGATCACTATTCTGAACTCCCTCGCTATGCTAGATTCCGCCCCTTTAGTGAACCGCTAATTCAGAAACAGACAGCAAGGGGCCAGCGCAGACTGGCCATGGACGTGATAACAACGAGAGAAATATGGACACCTTGATCGCAATGATTAACGACCTGATGTGGGGAGCCGTGCTCATCTACCTGCTCATCGGGGTCGGCATCTTCTTTACCTTCCGGCTGGGCTTTATCCAGATCCGCCATTTCGGCCACATGTTCTCCGTGTTGCGCAATAGCCGCAAATCGGACAAGGCCGGCATCTCCTCCTTCCAGGCACTCTGTACCAGCCTTGCCGCCCGCGTGGGTACCGGCAACCTGGCCGGTGTGGCCGTGGCCATCTACCTAGGTGGCCCGGGTGCCATCTTCTGGATGTGGCTGATCGCCTTCATCGGCATGGCGACGGCCTTCGTGGAGAGCACTCTGGCCCAGCTCTACAAGGTGAAGGACGAGGATGGCAACTACCGTGGTGGCCCCGCCTACTACATGGAGCGCGGCCTCGGCATGCGCTGGATGGGGGTGGTATTCTCCCTCTGTCTGTTGCTGGCATTCGGCCTGGTGTTCAACGCGGTGCAGGCCAACTCCATCAGCCTGGCGATGAACGTGGCGTTCGGCATTCCTGACTGGGCGACCGGCCTGGCGCTGGTGGTGCTCTCCGGCCTCATCATCTTCGGCGGCATTCGTGGCATAGCCCGCTTCGCCGAACTGGTAGTGCCCTTCATGGCGCTGGCCTACATACTGATGGCGCTGTTCGTGGTGGCGATGAACATCAGCGAATTGCCAGGGGTCTTTGTTCTCATCATCAAGTCGGCCTTCGGCATCGAGCAGGCGGGTTCCGGCGCCATGGGTTACGCCATCTCCCAGGCGATGATCAACGGCATCAAGCGCGGTCTCTTCTCCAACGAAGCCGGTATGGGCTCAGCCCCCAACGCCGCCGCGACCGCGACCCCCTATCCGCCGCACCCGGCCTCCCAGGGCTATGTGCAGATGCTGGGGGTGTTCCTCGACACTATCGTCATCTGTACCTGTACCGCGGCCATCATACTGATGTCCGGCCAGTTTGAACCTGGCTCCGGCATCACAGGGGTCGAGCTGACCCAGCGGGCGCTCTCCTCCCAGATAGGTGGCGGTGGCAACATCTTCATCGCGGCGGCCATCTTCTTCTTCGCCTTCACCTCCATAGTGGCGAACTACTCCTACGCCGAGACCAACCTGGTGTTTCTGGAGCACAACCACAAGGGCGGCCTGATGCTGTTCCGGATGTTCGTGCTGGGCATGGTGATGTTCGGTTCCGTGGGTGAGCTGCCGACCGTGTGGGCCATGGCGGATGTCTCCATGGGGCTGATGGCCATCGTCAACCTGGTGGCCATACTGCTGCTCTCCGGCGTGGCCATCAAGCTGGCCAAGGACTACAACGATCAGCTCAAGCTGGGCAAGGTGCCCACCTTCGATGCCAACAAGTACCCCGAGATCCGCAGCCAGCTGGAAGAGGGGATCTGGGACAACCCGCCCCAGAGCAGCAAGCAGGCCTGAGCCTGACGCTCGCTGTTGCCTGATGAACAAGGGGAGCCACTGGCTCCCCTTTTGCTTGCGCGGGATCCTGATGGGTGCCCGGCGCTATCGCTGCCCATCCCATGCGCGGCAGGTCTGGCGCAGCCGTCGCTGCAGTTGCTGCCAGACCCGCTGTCGTTGTCTCGGGGAGAGGGGGGCGTAGCGCCAGCGCCGATAGAGCCAGGCGCAGCGTGCCAGCGGCCGCGCCAGCAGAGGGACAAGGGAGCCGAGCCGCGCGCACCAGCTGGCCAGACTCTCCCCCTCGGCGGGTTGCCACCCCTGGCGGGCGGCACGCCGGCGCAGGGGGCGCCACAGCCGCTGTTGCGGCGGCGCCCGCCCCGGCCACAACAGCAGCGTACCCACCAGGGTGGCCACCCCCAGCAGGCAGGCCAGGATCAGCCAGGCGGTGTGGCTGGCCAACACAGGCCAGCGCGCTCCCACCTGTTGCCACAACAGGGCTGCATCGTAGTTGAGCACCCGCCGGGTCCACTGGTAGTCGAGATTGGCGCCCCACCAGCGCAACTGGTTGAGCAGGGCCCAGTTGCGATAGCGCTGCAGTGAGAGGGGATCGGCGGCGGTGAACTCGTCGCTCAGGGCCGCCGTCATGCCCCCCTCTATCCGTTGCGGTGCCACCGCCGCCGTGGGGTCCAGCCGCTGCCAGTCGCCCTGCTCATTCAGGTATTCCACCCAGGCGTGGGCATCGAACTGATGCACCTCCAGGTAGTTGCCCCTGGGGTTCCACTCACCGCCGAGATAGCCGGTCACCAGCCGCGCCGGAATGCCGGCCGCCCGCAGCACGAAGGCGGTGGCCATGGCGTAGTGGCCGCAGAAGCCGCGCCGACTGTTGAACAGGAAGTCATCCACCCCATCCGGTCCCAGCAGCGGCGGTTGCAGTGTGTAGTAAAAGGGTTCGCGCCGAAACTCATCGAGCAGGGCCGAGGCCAGCGCTGCCCGGTCTGGATAACGGGCTGCCAAGGTGAGGGCATGGGCGCGGGCCCTGGGGTTGCCGGCCGGGGGCAGTTGCAGGTTGAGCCGTCGGGCGGCGAGGTCTGCCTTGGGCGCTGTTGGCTCGCTGGTGACCCGGTAGCTGATCCTTTGATCCCCCCGGTCCCGGCGATAGAGGGTGGTGAGCGGGCTGACTTGCACCGGGCCGCTCACCACCCTGGGCCTGGACAGGGCCAGGGTCCAGCGGTGGCGCTGGGGTTCGGCGATTACCTCGTAGCTAGCGCCAGGCAGAGCCCCTGCACTGGCCTGAAGGGGCGCAGTCTGCATGGGTTGGGCTTGTTGCCACTGCCGGATCTCGGCGCTCAGCCGCCAGCGCCGGCCATCGAACAGCTCCTGGCGCATCACGGGAAAATAGCGCTCATTGGCGGGGGGCGGGCCGTCGGCAAAGGTGACACGAAAGGCCAGCTCGGAAGAGTTGACCAGTTCACTGATGTCGCCGGGGGCCACCTCTTCCGAAAGACCCGACAGGGCGCGGCTGGTGGTCGGCATCTGCCAGAGCGGCGGCAGCCTGGGCAGCACCAGAAACAGGGTCAGCAGCAGGGGAAGGGCCAGCAGCAGCGAGAAACCCGCGCTGCGCCACGGCTGTTTCTGTTCGGGGGCCACGGCGGTCACCAGCGCCGTCACCGCCAGCCAGAGTGCCCCCGCCATCGCCAGGGTCCAGCCCATGCTTTGGCGCTGCACCAGCGTCAGTGCGATGAGAAAGAAGGCGAGCAGCAGTACCTGCTCTATATCCCGCTCCTGCCGCACCTCTATGATCTTCAGGCTGTAGCCGAGCCAGAGCAGGTTGATGAGGGCCGGCAAGGTGCCCAGTGCCCGCCACTGCCAGGCCAGCAGCAGGGCCCCGGTGATGGCCAGCAGCGCCAGTGCGCGAGCGGGGGGCGCGCGCCAGCCCCGCCACAGCATCATGGCTCGCACGCTCAGGGTGAGGGCGCCGACGGCGACGATCCAGAGCTGCAGCTGGGGCCAGAGTGCCAGCACCAGCAGCAGCTGTTGCAGGGCGATGAGGGGCAGCAGGCGCCGGTTATCGAGAAGCATACGGGCTGGCCTCGTCTGCCTGAGCCTGCGGGTTGTCGACGCTGGCCAGCGCCAGCTGGCAGCGCTGGAGAAAGGCGGGGCCACAGTCAGGGCCGAGCGTCTGCCCCGCCAGAGTCAGGGTGAAGGGAATGCCCCGCCTGCCGTAATCACCACACCACCAGGCCAGCACCGCCAGCCGCTGCTCCAGATCCGTGCCCGTTACCCGCGTCAGGCTGAGGTGGGTGTCATCCTGCCTCGGCTCGTGGAACTGCTTGACCAGCAGGCCGCGCCCCTGGGCGAGCTGCTTCCAGGCGATCCGGCCGAAAGGCTCCCCACTCTGGTATGCCCGCAGCATGTCAAAGTCGCCGAGGGGGGCCGGGCCTGGCTGGCCCTGCGCGCCGTGCTGAGCCGACAGCTCCTCGCTTCGCAACAGCCCATGCAGGGGCTTGGGGGAGAGCCAGGCCTCCAGTTGCAGATCCAGCAGCGACCAGCAGCGAAACAGGCCGAGGGGATAGCGGCTCTCCACCCGCAAGCGGCCCAATGGCAGACGGCCCCGTCGCAGGCCCGGCACCGCCAGGGTCAGGCACTGGGGAGCCGAGCCGGCCTGCGCCAGCCAGAGCGCCCCCTCGTTGAGACTGAAGTGCAGCGCCTGCACCGGGCGCGGGCTCTGCACCGTCACCCGCATGGGCAGCTGGCTGCCCGCCTCCCCTAGCACAGCGGGTCCTCCCAGCAATGCCAGCCCCAGCAGGTTGCGATGGGTGAGCCACATGGCGGCCATGAAGAGGCTGCCGAGGCAATAAGATACCAGCAGCACCAGGTTGTTCTGGTAGTTGGTGCCGAGCAGATAGATGGCGATCATCACCAGCAGATAGAGCAGCCCCATGCGAGTAGGCAGGATAAACAGGCTGCGCGGCCCCAGAGTCATCTGGCGGGCCGGGGGAATGCGGCGGGCCAGCCAGCGTCGCTGCCAGCGCTCCCTCCACTGGCGCCAGCCCATCAGGGAGCGTCTCATCAAGGATTGTCCGGATCGACCCTGGCCAGCAGGCGCTGGCTCAGGGGGCAGGCCTCGCCGCGCTGCACGCCGAAGCTGCCCCTGAGCCTGTGCTCGGCCACATAAGGGAAGACGGCCTGCACATCTTCCACAGTGACGAAACGGCGCCCCGCCACCAGCGCCCAGGCTCGGCTCACCGCCAGCAGGGTCTGGGCCGCCCTGGGGGAGAGGGGCTGGGGCAGCTCGGCATCGAAACGGCTCTGTTGCACCAGCGCCAGCAGGTAGTCGAGGGTGGCATCGGAGGCATGGATGGCATCCCCTTCGGCCTGCAGGGCAGCAAGCTCGGTGGCATGCAACTGCGGGGTCAGGGGTTGGCTCTGGCGATGGCCACGCAGCAGCTGACGCTCCGCTTCCCGTGGTGGAAAGCCAAGCGACAGCCGCACGGCGAAGCGGTCGAGCTGGGATTCCGGCAGTGGATAGGTGCCCGCCTGATCCGCCGGATTCTGGGTGGCGATGACGAAGAAAGGAGAGGGGAGCGGGTGGGTGTGGCCCTCTATGCTCACCTTGCCCTCGGCCATGGCCTCCAGCAGGGCGCTCTGCACCTTGGGGCTGGCGCGGTTGATCTCGTCCGCCAGCAGCACCTGGGTAAAGACGGGGCCGGGGTGAAAGCGAAATTGCTGCTGGTGGGGGTCAAAGATCTGCAACCCCAGCAGGTCGGCCGGCAGCAGATCGGCGGTGAACTGTACCCGTCGACAGTCCAGCCCCAGCACCTGCGCCAGCCCGTGGGCCAGGGTGGTCTTGCCCATGCCGGGCAGATCCTCGATCAGCAGGTGACCACGGGCCAGCAGGGTCACCAGGGCTATCTTGAGTTGCAGCGGCTTGCCCAGGATCACCTGCTCCAGTGCCGCCAGCAGTCGTGCTATGTGCTCTTGTCCCTTCACCCGCGCCTCCCTTGTCTCCTTTCGCCCCTACAGCTTATACGTCAGCGGCGGGAGAAGGCGGGCAACTCCGGGATAAACCCTTGAGAGGGGTCATGTTTGGGGGCGACTTCACACAGACTTCACCCAGGCGCACAGTGGACACATGCTGGCCGGTTATGCTGGCCTCACACCTTGACCGCGCCTGCCACCATGCCGGCGCCTTTATCCATCGCGAGACTCATCCAATGAAACAAAACACTGCCGTGTCACTGCTTGCACTGAGTGCCCTGCTGCTCTCCCCCCTGTCCCACGGCGAGGGGGCGGATCCCCTTACGACCGTGGTCGACGGCGCCATCCAGCCTCTGCTCAAGCAGCACAGGATCCCGGGCATGGCGGTCGCCGTGCTCAAGGATGGCAAGGCGCACTACTTCAACTACGGGGTGGCGGATCGGGAGAGCGGTGCTCGCGTCAGCGAGCAGACCCTGTTCGAGATTGGCTCGGTCAGCAAAACACTGACCGCGACCCTTGGCGCCTATGCCTCGGTCAAGGGTGGTTTTCAGCTGGAGGACAAGGCGAGCCAGCATGCGCCCTGGCTCAAAGGCTCCGCCTTTGATGGCATCACAATGGCTGAGCTCGCCACCTACAGCGCGGGTGGCCTGCCGCTGCAGTTCCCCGACGAGGTGGATTCGAGCGACAAGATGCAGGCGTATTACCGGCATTGGGCACCGGCCTATCCGGCGGGCAGCCATCGCCAATATTCCAACCCCAGCATAGGCCTGTTCGGCCACCTGGCGGCGAGCAGCCTGGGCCAGCCGTTTGAGCAACTGATGAGCCAGACCCTGCTGCCCAGGCTGGGTCTGCACCACACCTATATTCAGGTCCCCGACGCGGCCATGGCGAACTATGCCTATGGCTATTCGAAGGAAGACAAGCCCATCAGGGTCAATCCGGGTGTGCTGGCGGCAGAGGCCTATGGCATCAAGACCGGCTCGGCGGATCTGCTGAGATTTGTCGAGGCCAACATCGGCTATCAGGGGGATGAGGCGGTCAAGAGCGCGATCGCGCTGACCCACACAGGTTTCTACTCTGTGGGGGACATGACCCAGGGACTGGGCTGGGAGAGTTACGCCTATCCCGTCACCGAGCAGACATTGCTGGCGGGCAACTCCTCGGCGGTGATTTACAATGCCAACCCGGTCAAACCCGTTGCCGCGTCCCAAGAGACGGGGTTGGCGCGACTCTACAACAAGACGGGCTCGACCAACGGCTTTGGCGCCTATGTGGCGTTCGTGCCCGCCAAGGGAATCGGCATCGTCATGCTGGCCAACCGCAACTATCCCAACGAGGCCAGGGTCAAGGCGGCCCACGCCATCCTGAGCCAGCTGGCGTTGTGATCAGCCGTATCCATCTGTCTGT
Source organism: Aeromonas sp. A04 (assembly GCF_047780465.1). Taxonomy (NCBI): domain Bacteria; kingdom Pseudomonadati; phylum Pseudomonadota; class Gammaproteobacteria; order Aeromonadales; family Aeromonadaceae; genus Aeromonas; species Aeromonas sp. A04. The sequence goes on from NZ_JBLNHP010000002.1 coordinate 247,429, forward strand.
CGGCCAAGGGGGCGGTGGATAAATGTCGTGAAATACGCCGGGGCTGCCCCGGCGTATTCGTGTCAGGCGCCCGGACTATTGCATCAGCCGACGGGTGAGAATATCCGCCTGTTGCCGGAACAGGGCGAAGTCTTGCTGGTGGCGGCTTCTGGCCACAGTGACCCATTGAATGCCGGTCTCATCCCCATGTCGCACCTCGATGAGCAATTCATATCTGGCGTATTGCAGCAGTGCAAACAGCATGCCCGCAATAAACAGCAGGGGGGCCAATATGGTCGTCACCTCGGGCGCTGTATTGAACAGGGGCAGCAGCCAGACGGCGAAGGAGAATATCAGGCCTATGCCGGCCGCCCGCAGCAGCTGTTTGGTCAGGCTGGATTGTCTGGCCTTGATATTCACTATTTTGGCGAGCGGATATTGCTCCCGCTTGATCCTGAGTCGATCTCCGCCGATATCAAAATCCGATGACTGATACATGTTTCACTCCCACAGCGCCCGACATCATGCGGGCGGCCCATTGGAATTGATATACCCGGGGGCGTCAACGGACCAGATTGGTTAATACTCGCGGGTGCGTATCAGTATTTGTCAGTACCTGGGTCATGACGGGTCTGTTGCCCCTCTCTTCATGTCAGTGATGGTGGTTGCCGCCACCCTGTTCGCCATACCACCTGCTCGCTTGCCAGGCATGTCAGGGTCGAAAATTCACGCCCCATATGGCGCTGTTTGCGCTACAAAAAGTAATCCGGTTTCATTAGAAAATGTCATTAATTGGTTATCTTCTAGTGTGATCAACCATTAAGTTCGTTAGATGCTAGTGATATAGCATGCCAATCCTTGAACGTGTGGTTTTAACCTTGTCTGGTTGGTTGCGAAGTGCGGCCTTGCCTGCTGGCCGAGCCGGTGAGCGGGGTACCAAGCACCATCACATCAGAATAGGGAACCTGATCCGGGGGAGAGGAGGCACGGGTGAGATCAGGCAATGCTGTCTGCGCGAGGCCGCGCTATTTAGCCATTTGCCAAGTGAACTCAGTGTCCGCCTCCGATATTTAAACAGGCACCCTGATACAGGCCAAATAAGCATGACTGCGGGTAGATGAATATTCATCTCGTCAAACCTGGCTGTCGCCCCATATGACATATCAGGCGCAGGACTGCGCATCAATGCGTGGATCCTGCCGCTTTGACATGAATAAAAGAACATACACACAGGTAGGTTAGTATGCATCCATCCGCCCCGACCGGGTTGTTACAGCAACCCAAACCGTTTTTCATGATCTTCTTCGTCGAACTCTGGGAACGCTTTGGCTATTACGGCGTACAAGGCATTCTGGCGGTTTTCTTTGTCCAACAACTGGGTTTTTCACAGGAGCAGTCATTTATTACCTTCGGCGCCTTCTCGGCGCTGGTATATGGACTGATCTCGGTCGGCGGCTATGTGGGTGACCATATTCTGGGCACCAAGCGCACCATGGTATTGGGGGCCATAGTGCTGGTCATCGGCTATTTCATGACCGGCATGTCGATCTACAATCCCGACCTCATCTTCTATGCCCTGGGCACCATTGCCGTGGGCAACTGCCTGTTCAAGGCCAACCCGGCCAGCCTGCTCGCCAAGTGCTATGGGCCAAGGGATCCCCGTCTGGACGGGGCCTTCACCCTGTTCTACATGTCGATCAACATTGGCTCCCTGATATCCCTCTCGCTGGCCCCGGTCATTGCCGATCATTACGGCTATACGGTGACCTACAACCTGTGCGGGGTCGGCCTCATCATAGCGCTGCTGACCTTCTTTGCCTGCCGCAACATGGTCAGGGACATAGGCTCGGAGCCGGATCATCTGCCGCTCGACTACGGCAAGCTGCTGCTGGTCTTGCTGGGGGCGGTGGCGCTGGTCTTCTTCTGCGCCTGGCTGATGCACCACGTGGTGATCGCCAACATGGTGTTGATGACGGTGACCCTGGTTGTGGTGATCTTCTTCTTCCGCGAGGCGTTCAAGCTGGATCGCATCCACCGCAACAAGATGTACGTGGCCTTCGTGCTGATGCTGGAGGCCGTGGTGTTCTACGTGCTCTATGCCCAGATGCCGACCTCGCTTAATTTCTTCGCCATCAACAACATGCATCACGAGATGCTGGGCTTTACCGTCAATCCGATCAGCTTTCAGGCCCTGAACCCCTTCTGGGTGGTGGTGGGCAGCCCCGTGCTGGCCATGATCTATACCCGCATGGGCAGCCAGGGGCGGGATCTGACCATGCCGCTCAAGTTTACCCTGGGCATGTTCTTCTGCTCCCTTGGCTTCCTGACCGCGGCGGCGGCGGGCATCTGGTTTGCCGATGCCGGCGGGCTGACCTCGCCCTGGTTCATGGTGCTTATCTATCTGTTCCAGAGCCTGGGCGAGCTGATGATCAGCGCCCTGGGGCTGGCCATGGTGGCGGCGCTGGTGCCGCAGCGGTTGATGGGCTTCATCCTGGGAATGTGGTTCCTGACCCAGGCGATGGCATCCCTGCTGGGGGGCTATGTGGCGACCTTTACCGCAGTGCCGCAAGGGGTGACGGATCCACTGCTGACGCTGCCGATCTATACGGATGTGTTTGGCAAGATAGGACTGGCGACGCTGCTGGTGGCCGTGGTGATGGCGCTGATGGTGCCCTGGCTCAACCGCATGATGAATGCCGGCCCGGCGGATGAAGAGGATGTGCTTCCGCAACAGGCCAAGGCCTGACGCAGGTGATGAGGGGGAGGCAGGCGTTCGCTGCCTCCCCCTTGCCGGTCAACCGTACTGCTCTTCCATCCAGGCTTCGACGATAAGCTGGGCTGAGACCCCGTCCACGCTGCCCTTGTCGAGCGCCTTGTAGCCACCCCGTTCAAACAGGCGGGCGCGGGCATCCGTGGTGGTGAGCCGCTCGTCCTTGAACTCCACCTGCTTGCCGAAGCGGCCGTGCAGACGGTTGCCGAACTTGCGGGCCCGTACCGTGATCTCCTGCTCTGTGCCATCCATGTTCAGCGGCAGGCCGACCACCAGCAGGTCCGGCTGCCACTCCTTGAGCAGCTTCTCGACATCGTCCCAGTTGGGGACGCCGTCGTTGGCCTTGATGGCGCGCAGGGGCTGGGCCGTGCCGGTGAGCTCCTGGCCGATGGCGACCCCTATGCTCTTGGTGCCGTAGTCAAAGCCCATGATACTGCGTGATGACATTGAATTGTTTCCTCAAAACGCATCGCAAAATGCGTGGCAAACGGCATCAGCTGTGGCCGATGTCGCTGGATAGATGAATGGGATTGACCCCTATGCTGGCGGCTGCTTGCTGCCAGCGCTGATGGATCGGGGTCTTGAAGACCAGATCCGGGTTGGGCGGTATCACCAGCCAGGCGCCGTCCACCAGCTCCTGTTCCAGTTGACCCGCACTCCAGCCGGCGTAGCCGAGCGCCACCAGCCAGTGATCCGGGGCCTGCTCTGTGCCCAGGGTTTCCAGTATATCCTTGGAAGTGGTGACCATGAGTTCATCCCCCACCTGCAGGGTTGAGTTGAACCCAGGGCGGAAGCTGTGCAGCACGAAACCGCGATCGGCGTGTACCGGCCCCCCTTGCAGCACGGGCTGCTTGAGGTCCGGGCTGGCCGGGGGGGCGAGCTTGAGCTGGGTCAGCATGGCGTCCAGCGACATGTCCACCGGTATGTTGACCACCAGCCCCATGGCACCCTCCTCGTTGTGTTCGCACAGGTAGACCAGCGAACGCTCGAAATAGGGATCGGAGAGGCTCGGCATGGCGAGCAGGAAATGATTTTGCAGTGTTTGCATATGGGCCAAATATTGCAAAGGTATTTGGGTCAATTATGGCAGCTCACTGTGTCGGGCAAAACCGCTTTTTATCGCTTGCGGTCCTGTCCAGCGACATGGTCAGGATGGAGAGAACGCCATGGAAGGTATTTCGATCAGACAGAAGTTGATCCTGGGGTGTGTGGTTCCCCTGCTGACGCTCCTGCTGCTGGTGATAGGGGCGACCCAGGCCATGTCCCAGTTGATGGCGGGCATGAATGCCATGTATCAGGGGGAGGTCGTCCAGCTCAAGGAGCTCAAGCAGATTGCCGATCTCTACGCGGTCAAGGTGATAGACGCCGCCAACAAGGCCAATGTGGGGGGCTTTGACCCCGCCAAGTCGCGCGCGGACATGAGCGCAGCCCAGCAGGAGATCAACCGGATCTGGCGAGAGTATCGCGGTCAGGAGATGAGCCAGGCCGAGCAGCGGGAGGCCGACAAGATGCAGGCGCTGTTCGCGGCGGCGGATCGGGAAATTGAGTCCGTGATGCAGATACTGGCAAGCATGCAAGGTGACAACCAGGGCCAGCTGGCCGCTCATATCATGCCGCTCTATCGGGTGATCGACCCGGTCAGTGACGGGGTCAGCGCCCTGGTGGAATACCAGTTGCAGGAGGCAGAGAAGAACATGGCCGAGCTCAATGAGCTCAGGGTGCAGTTGATCCGGCTGTTCATCCTGCTGTTTGTGGTGGGTGGCGCCTGTATCCTGTTCTTCGGCGTGTGGGCGGGGCGCAGCGTCAGCCAGCCGTTGGCGGCCATGGGCGGGATCTTGCGCGGCATGCAGACGGATCTCGACCTGAGCAAGCTGGCGCCCGTGCTGCGCAAGGACGAGATGGGCGGGCTGGCCCACTCCCTCAACGAGGTGATCTGTCATTTTCGTGACCTCATCACCCAGATCAACGGCATGGCGGAGCAGCTCGCCAAAGAGTCGGCTCACCTGGCCCATATCGGCACCCAGAGCCGGGGCCGTTTCGCCCAGCAACAGGCGGAGACGGATCAGACAGCGACCGCCATGAACCAGATGAGCGCCACAGTGGCCGAGGTGGCGAACAGCTCCAACGCCGCCGCGGATGCGGCGCACCATGCTGACGAGAGCGCCCGTCACGGTCACCACATAGTCGAAGATGCCATCTTGCGCATGTCCGGTCTCTCCGCCCAGATCCAGAACACGGCCGCCATGATCACCCAGCTGGCGGATGACAGCCGCAATATCAGCAGCGTGATGGATGCCATCCGTGGCATTGCCGAGCAGACCAATCTGCTGGCGCTCAATGCGGCGATCGAGGCGGCGCGGGCCGGCGATCAGGGCCGTGGTTTTGCGGTGGTGGCCGACGAGGTGCGTACCCTGGCCCAGCGCACGCAGCGTTCGACCGAAGAGATTGGCAAGACCATAGTCAAGCTGCAGCAGGGGGCCACCCAGGCGGCTTCCAGCATGGAGCTGGGACTGAGTCAGGTGGAAGAGTCCAATCGTACCGTGCTGGCCTGCGGTCAGGCACTCGGCGAGATAGTGAGCTCGGTCAACGTGATCAACGAGATGAACACCCAGATCGCCACGGCGGCGGAGGAGCAGAGCAAGGTGGCGGAGGACATCAGCCGCAACGTGGTCAATATCGCCCACATTGCCACCGAGTCGACGGCGGCGGCCTCCGAGCTGAATCAGAGCTGCCACGAGCTGGAGCAGCTCTCCAGCGACCTCAAGGTGAAGGTGGGGCAGTTCCGTTGCTGAGGGGCGTGCCCGGCGTTCTGGCGGGAGAAACAACAGAGGCGGCCACTGGGCCGCCTCTGTTGTTATTGCCGCTTAGCTTCGGGCCACTCAGGCTTTCGCCAGCCGACGCTCGATGGCATCCATCAGCATGCCGGTGATATGTACCGGGAAGGCGGCCTCGATCTCGCGGATGCAGGTCGGGCTGGTGACGTTAATCTCGGTCAGCCGATCGCCTATGATGTCGAGGCCGACGAAGATGAGGCCCTTGGCCTTGAGGGTCGGGCCGACCGCGCGGGCGATGGCCCAGTCAGCTTCGCTCAAGGGGCGCGCCTCGCCACGGCCACCGGCCGCCAGGTTGCCACGAGTCTCCCCCTTCGCCGGAATGCGGGCCAGGCAGTAGGGAACAGGTTCGCCGTCCACCACCAGCACCCGCTTGTCGCCATCCTTGATGGCGGGCAGATAGGTCTGGGCCATGCAGTACTGGCTACCGTGCTCGGTCAGCGTCTCTATGATGACCCCCACGTTGGCGTCATCTTCCTTCATGCGAAAGATGGAGGCGCCGCCCATGCCGTCCAAGGGCTTCAAGATCACGTCCTTGTGCTGGGCGTGGAAGGCGCGCAGCTTGTCAGAGCGACGGGTCACCAGCGTGGTCGGGGTGTGCTCGGCAAACCAGGCGGTGTAGAGCTTCTCGTTGGCGTCGCGCAGGCTCTGCGGCTTGTTGACGATGAGGCAGCCCTCATCCTCGGCCCGCTCCAGCATGTAGGTGGCATAGATGAACTCGGTGTCGAACGGCGGATCCTTGCGCATCAGGATCACATCCAGGGTGGAGAGGGGCTGATCCACCACCTCGCCCAGGCTGAACCAGTCGGCGTAGTCATATTTGACCGTCAGCGGGCGCATGGTGCCAAAGGCGCGGCCCGCCTCCATGTAAAGATCCGACATCTCCAGATAGAAGAGCTCATAGCCGCGCTTTTGCGCCTCTTCGAGCATGGCGAAGCTGGAGTCCTTCTTGATATTGATGGCCGAGATGGGGTCCATCACTATGCCGAGTTTAATGGTCATCCGAATGTCCTTCTGGTAGCTCGATTGCGTTTGAGATTGTCAGAACCCGTTTCAGGCCAGATCGCCGAAGCGGCACTGCAGCGCTGTTATTGCGGTCAGGGCGGCGGTTTCGGTGCGCAGCACCCGCGGACCCAGCAACATCTCCTTGAAACCTTCCTGCACGGTACGGGCGATCTCGTCGCCGGACAAGCCCCCTTCCGGACCTATCAGCAGGCGCACCCCGTGCTCCGGCACCGGCAGTGTGCTGATGCTGTACTCGGCGCGCGGATGCAGGTTGAGCTTGAGCTCTTTGGTCTCTTCCGCGAGCCAGGCGTCCAGCTCCATGGGCATCCGAACTTCGGGTACCAGGTTGCGGCCGCACTGTTCGCAGGCGCTGATCACCACCTTCTGCCACTGCTCGCGCTTCTTCTCCAGCCTGTCCGCCGGCAGCTTGACGCCGCAGCGCTCGGAGAAGAGCGGGGTGATGCAGGTGACGCCCAGCTCGACGGATTTCTGGATGGTGAAGTCCATCTTGTCACCCCGGCTGATCACCTGGCCCAGATGGATGGCGAAGGGGGACTCCACAGATTGAGCCTCGCAGCCGTCTATGGTCACCTCCACCGACTTCTTGCCGACCAGGGCTATGGTGGCGGCATATTGATTGCCGTCGCCATTGAACAGCTCCAGCTGCTGGCCCGGCTGCATGCGCAGCACCCGGCCTATGTGGTTAGCGCCGTCTTCCGACAGGGCTAGGGTCTGGCCAACCTGCAGGGCGGCCGCTTCATAGATACGTGGAATGCGCATGGCTAAGTGTCAGTCTCTTGCTTGGAAACGCGTCAATGTCTTGCTGCGAGGCCGGGTTCACGGCGCACTCGACTAGTGACGCGTCTCGTTATAGGAGGGGTGTGATCCCTCCCTGTCAAATGGGGTTATTGGCACTGCTTTTCAATGAAGGGATTGGTGTTGCCCTGCAACTTGCCGATGCGGCGATTGCGTTCGCACTCCCAGCCATCGGCCGGGTACTGCCTGTCCCAAGCTTCGAACAGTTTACGCTGTTGCGCCGCCAGACGCAGCCCATACTGCTGGCTCATGTAGAGGTAGGCGCGGGCGATCTGGCCCCGTACCAGCCCCTTGGGCGGCTGTACCTGACGCACCTTGAAATCCACCAGCATCTGGCACTGACCGTACTGATCCGGGGTGCCGTTCCAGTCGGAGAAGCGGTAGTTGGCGCGATCCCCGTTCACCTCGCCGATGGCGGGGAAGAGGTTGTGCATGTCCCCCTCCATCTGGTTGAACTCGTCGCTCTTGCCGCAGTTCTTGCGACCCCCCTGCTGCCAGCACTGCAGCTGATGGCCGAATTCCCAGGCCGGCACCACGTGTTCCCACTCGATGCGGTTGGCGCGCTTGGCCTGCTTGCGCGGTTCATAGCCGCAGCTGGCCAGATCCGGGCTCATTTTCTTGCCCTGATACTCAATCTTGCAGCCGCAGTAGAAGGTGACGGGGTGATCCTGATAGAGGCGGTTCAGATCCTGCTTGGCGGCGCGAAAGGTCTGGGCATGCAGGGGCAGGCTGACCAACAGGGCCAGGGTGAACGAAAACAGGGGACGAAACATGAAGATCCTTGGCAATGAAGTGGTTGGATGAAGAGAGGGGCACCCTAGCACAGGGTTGCGACACGGGTTGGCTTACTGCGCAGGCACCTGCCGTTCCCGTTCCAGCGGCTGCTTGCAGCGGCGGCAGTGGTAGCGGGCCTCGCCGCGCACCACCTTGTTGTGGCGGCGCACCGACAGCTGATGCTGCTGGCAGTGACAGCGATAGGGCACAGTGCGCTGGGCCAGCACAGTCAGATCGAAGCTGTGGGTGGTTCTGGGCTCAAGGCCGAACAGCTCGCGCATCATCGACTGCCACTGCTGGCCGTGGGGCAGCACCCGTGCCTTGCCGCGCCCTTGGCCCCAGAGCGCATAGACCAGCAGATGGGCCACCTCGTGGGGCACCACCTCGTCCAGAAACGCCTGCTGGTTGGCCTGATAGAGGGCCGGGTTGAAGCGCAGCTCCCAGGTCTGCAGCCGCGCCGAGCCCGCCGCCCGGCCCCGCATGTTGCAGTGGATGCGCGGGCGGGCAAAGGTGCGGCCGAGGCGCGCCTCGGCCTGCACGAAACAGGCCTCGACCCGCTGATGCAGCAGTTGTTCGAGTTGAGCTGGGGTGGCAGACATGGGATTTCCGTCGGTCGGCAGACAAGCAAAAGGGGAGCCAGGCTCCCCTTTTATCACAACTGAGTGGCTTAGAGGCCAGCGGCTGAGCGCAGCAGCTCGGCCTTGTCGGTCTGCTCCCACGGGAACTCTTCGCGACCGAAGTGACCGTAGGCAGCGGTAGCCTGGTAGATGGGGCGTTTCAGATCCAGCATCTGGATCAGGCCGTACGGGCGCAGTTCGAAGTGCTCGCGTACCAGCTTGACCAGCAGATCCTCGGCCACCTTGGCGGTACCGAAGGTCTCGACGCTGATGGAGGTCGGCTCGGCCACGCCGATGGCGTAGGAGATCTGGATCTCGCAGCGATCAGCCAGACCGGCGGCGACTATGTTCTTGGCCACGTAGCGGGCGGCGTAGGCGGCGGAGCGGTCAACCTTGGACGGGTCTTTGCCGGAGAAGGCGCCACCACCGTGACGGGCCATGCCGCCGTAGGTGTCGACGATGATCTTGCGACCGGTCAGACCGCAGTCACCCATGGGGCCGCCGATGACGAAACGACCGGTCGGGTTGATGAAGTATTTGGTGTCCTTGGTGATCCACTCGGCCGGCAGCACCGGCTTGATGATCTCTTCTCGCACCGCTTCCACCAGATCCTTGTGGCTGATGGACTCGCTGTGCTGGGTAGAGAGCACAACTGCATCCACACCCAGGATCTTGCCCGCGTCGTCGTAGGCGAAGGTCAGCTGGCTCTTGGCATCCGGACGCAGCCACGGCAGGGTGCCGTTCTTGCGCACTTCGGCCTGACGCTTCACCAGCAGGTGAGAATAGGTGATGGGGGCGGGCATCAGCACGTCGGTTTCGTTGGTGGCGTAGCCGAACATCAGGCCCTGGTCACCGGCGCCCTGCTCCAGCGGATCGCTGCGGTCAACACCCTGGTTGATGTCAGGGGACTGCTTGCCGATGGCGTTCAGCACGGCGCAGGAGTCGGCGTCGAAGCCCATGTCGGAGTGGGTGTAACCGATGTCACGCACTGTGTTGCGCACTATCTCTTCGATATCAACCCAGGCAGAGGTGGTTACTTCACCGGCCACCATGACCATTCCGGTCTTGACCAGGGTCTCACAGGCAACACGGGCCTTGGTATCTTGCTTGAGGATGGCGTCCAGTACCGCATCGGAGATCTGGTCCGCAATCTTGTCGGGATGGCCTTCGGAGACCGACTCGGAAGTAAACAGCTTTGCCATGATGGGATTCTCAGCTTGTCTGGGGTTATCGCCACAGCAATAACCGGGTGATGATAGGATGATTGTAGAGGTATCTACATCTGGACGTCCATTTTAGTTAGCGCCCCCCTCGATTGCCAGCACTATTTTGGTTTTGCCGCGCGCCGGCCGAACAAGATACGTGCTTTACCCCATTTGGGGTGCAAGCCGTTTACAACTCAATCGTTTGCCCCGGCCAGAAAAGCGATTGAGCTCCCAAAGCCACTTTATTCGCCCAGATAATATTTGCACCGCACGCGCCCTGCTGGGACAATAACGCGCCTTAATCTTGGCCATCAAATGAAGCAATCGCAGGAGATACAGATGCCTTCTCGTAAAGAGCTTGCCAATGCCATTCGCGCATTGAGTATGGATGCCGTTCAAAAAGCCAACTCCGGTCACCCGGGCGCCCCCATGGGAATGGCAGATATCGCCGAAGTGTTGTGGCGCAGCCACCTCAAGCATAACCCGAACAACCCCAAGTGGGCCGACCGCGACCGTTTCATTCTGTCTAACGGCCACGGCTCCATGCTGCTGTACTCCCTGCTGCACCTCTCCGGTTATGACCTCTCCATCGACGACCTGAAAAACTTCCGCCAACTGCACTCTCGTACCCCGGGTCACCCCGAGTACGGCTATGCGCCGGGCGTGGAAACCACCACGGGTCCGCTGGGTCAGGGCATCACCAATGCCGTGGGCATGGCGATCGCCGAGAAGGCCATGGCCGAGCAGTTCAACCAGCCGGGTCACGACATCGTTGACCACTACACCTACGCCTTCATGGGCGACGGCTGCCTGATGGAAGGTATCTCCCACGAGGCTTGCTCCCTGGCAGGTACCCTGCAACTGGGCAAACTGATTGCATTCTGGGATGACAACGGCATCTCCATCGACGGCCACGTTGAAGGCTGGTTCACCGACGACACCGTCAAGCGTTTCGAAGCGTACGGCTGGCACGTGATTGCCGCCGTTGACGGTCACAGCCCGGAAGCCATCAATGCCGCCATCGAAGCCGCCAAGGCCGAGACCGGCAAGCCGACCCTGATCTGCTGCCGCACCATCATAGGTTACGGTTCACCGAACAAGTCCGGCTCCCATGATTGCCACGGCTCACCGCTCGGCAATGACGAGATCGCCGCCGCCCGTGCCTTCCTGAAGTGGGACCACGCGCCCTTCGTCATCCCGTCCGACATCGCCGCCGAGTGGAATGGTCAGGAGAAGGGCACCAAGCTGGAAGCCGACTGGGCTGCCAAGTTTGCCGCCTATGAAGCCGCTCACCCGGCGCTGGCTGCCGAGTTCAAGCGTCGTACCGCAGGCGAGCTGCCAGCCAACTGGGCAAGCGACTCCGCCAAGATCATCGAAACCCTGCAAGCCAACCCGGCCAAGATCGCGACCCGCAAAGCGTCCCAGAACTCTCTGGAAGCCTTCGGCAAGCTGCTGCCCGAGTTCATGGGCGGTTCCGCCGACCTGGCCCCGTCCAACCTGACCATGTGGTCCGGCTCCAAGTCCCTGACCAACGACGATGCGTCCGGCAACTACATCCACTACGGTGTACGCGAGTTCGGCATGTCCGCCATCATGAACGGTATCGCCCTGCACGGTGGTTTCATCCCCTACGGCGCCACCTTCATGATGTTCATGGAGTACGCCCGCAACGCCCTGCGCATGGCCGCCCTGATGAAGCAGCGCGTCATCTTCGTTTACACCCACGACTCCATCGGTCTGGGTGAAGATGGCCCGACTCACCAGCCGGTTGAGCAGATCGCCTCTCTGCGTCTGACCCCGAACATGAGCACCTGGCGCCCGTGTGACCAGGTTGAATCCGCGATCGCCTGGAAGCACGCCATCGAGCGTACCGACGGTCCGACTTCCCTGATCTTCTCCCGCCAGAACCTGGCCCAGATGGACCGTACCAGCCAGCAACTGGCCGATACCGCCAAGGGTGGCTACGTGCTGAAGGATTGCGCCGGCAAGCCTGAGCTGATCCTGATCGCCACAGGTTCCGAAGTGGAGCTGGCCGTGGCCGCCTTTGAGCAGCTGACTGCCAAGGGCCGTGCCGTGCGCGTGGTCTCCCTGCCTTGTACCGATGTGTTCGACGCCCAGTCTGCCGAATACAAAGAGTCCGTCCTGCCGTCTTCCGTCACCAAGCGCGTGGCCATCGAAGCGGGCATCGCCGACTACTGGTACAAGTACGTGGGCTTTGGCGGCAAGATCATCGGCATGACCACCTTCGGTGAGTCTGCACCGGCCGAGCTGCTGTTCAAGGAATTCGGCTTTACCGTGGAAAACGTGGTTGCGACCGCAGAGTCCCTGTAACAGCCCCTGTCATTCCTGAACATTGGGCCAACCTGGCCCAATAGCCGGAACGATAAAACGCCCTCCATCGCAAGATGGGGGGCGTTTTTATTGGAGTTATTTTAAGCAACTATTGATGTTTGAGAATTGTCATATGGAATCCCAATCTAAAATTAAATGTGGTTTTCCTAAAATATCTCTTAATGTATTTAATCTATTAATTATGTCATCGTTATTTTGCCAAAATGACTTAATCACCTGGACATCTAATTCATCTGAGAGACGTGCAATATGAAAAATGGTTTCGGATATTGTGTCGTGACTTTCATAAGCGGACTTAGTATCGTTATATGAAACATTGTACTTATCTACTAATGAGCTAAACAACTTATCGCTCATTAATTTAAACTTTAGTTTCTCATTTTCTATCGTATGATGCTCTTTCTCAATTATTTCATCAGCAGTATCGCCAGCAACACGTTGAATAATGCTTTCTAAATATCGCTGCAATGAACTATTAATACTACTTAACTCTGATACTTGATTTGACAAAGAGGTGAGTTGTTGATTCTGATGTTTTTTCTCTAATAGGGAACGAAAGTAACCAGACCATTGATTTTTTAGCCAACTTTCAATTTCTTGAGGCTGTTCAAATTGGAATAAAGGATTGTTTCTTCCTTTGCTTAAAATATCATCTAGAAAATTGAAAATATTTACAGAATCAACATGTGCATATGTTACTGTATCATTACCTCTATTTTTCTTGAACGTTTCATATTCTAGCATAACAGCTTTTTCAACCAGAATATATGTTGGTATGTTGTGTGCTGATGCGGTTTCAAACTCTTTTCTCGTTACACTTTCATATCGTTGATAGAACTCGTTGTTATTGTTTTTAGTGTCCGTTTCACTTGTTGCGGAACCATATCTTCCACCAACTATTAGAACTAGAATATTTGATGAAACAGTATCTTGATAGCAAGATTCGTCCAAAGAAAGTGAGGGGTCATAAGCTATTTTACCTTTTTCTGATAAAGTTGCATCGTATCCCATTTTTGTGATGAAGCTAGCGACATATGAACGAACATGTTTTAAGTCATAATATGTTGAACTAATGAAAACTCTTAAATTAGCCATTGGCCACCTAATAATAGAATGCAGATATGAGGTTTTTCATCATAGAGAAAGTTATTGATGCTGTAAACTTTGACGAAGCAATCCATAGATTAGACTAGCTCGTAGGTTCGATTAGCGAAGCGTAATCTGACGTTTGCGTTCTTTAAGACGATGCTATGAAAATAATATCCTTTCGTGTTACCTAAAAAGAGACCGGCATATAGCCGGTCTCTTTCTTATTTACCGCCAGCCTTACGCTTGCGGCGGGGTGCTTTCCGCATTGGAGAGCACGGCATCCATCTGTACCAGGGCACCGGCGGGCAGCTCGCTCACGCCAATCACGGTACGGGCCGGCAGATAGCTCGGGAAGTATTTGGTATAGATGGCGTTGATCGCATCCAGATCCGCGATGTTTTTGACCTGGATATTGACCTTGACGATATCGTCCATCACGTGGTCGATGCTCTCGACGATGGCTTTGATATGGCTCAGGCACTGGGCGGTCTGCTCTTTGACACAACCGGTCAGGATCTTGCCTGTGGTGATATCCAGCGGCAGCTGCGCAGTCAGATGGTTGTAGTGGGAGAAGGCGACTGTCTGGCAATGGAGCGTGCTGCGTGGCGCCTTGTCGGTATTGCGGGCAGCGATCACCAGATTGTGTCTGTCTTCTACCAGTTGCGGCGGTGTGCCGTCACCGTGGGAGATGACCGCATCCATCTGCACTCGGGCACCCAGCGGCAGGGCAGTTGCGCTGATCACGGAGCGGGCCGGCAGATAGGCGACGGCGCGGGCAATGGCGGAGTCCGGGAAGAAGGTGGTGTAGACCTCGTTGACGGCGTCCAGATCCGCAAGGCTGGTCAGGTAGATGTTCACCTTGACGATGTCGTCAAACGGCACATCGATGCTTTCCAGCACGGTTTTGATGTGGCGCAGACATTGACCCGCCTGTTCGCGGATGCCACCGGCGACCAGCTGGCCCGAGGCCGCATCGACCGGCAGTTGCGCGCCTATGTTGTTGTAGTGGGAGAAGGCAACGGTATGGGTCGAAAGCGGGTTGTGCGGGGCCTTGTCGCTGTTGCGGGCCAGCTTCACCAGGGCGCAGGGCGCCTGCGGGAAGGTGCCTTCGCCATTGGAGATGATGGCGTCGATCTGCACCTGGGCATCCAGCGGCAGGGCGGCCACCGCGAGTGTGGTACGGGTCGGCAGATAGCCCGGGAAGAATTCGCGATAGACGGCGTCGACCGCTTCCAGATCCGCCATGTCTTTCAGGAAGATGGTGGCTTTGACCATATCGTCCATGACGTGGCCGATGCTCTCTATGATCGCCTTGAGGTTATTCAGGCACTGTCTGGCCTGTACCTTGACGTCGCCACTCACCATCTTGCCGGTCTTGGGATCGACCGGCAGCTGGGCAGAAATATTGTTGTAATGAGAGAAAGCCACCGTCTGGGTGTAGGGACCCAGATCCTGGGGGGCATTGGTGGTATTTCTTGCAGCCTTGATGATGGTGCCACTCATAGATATTCCTCTTTTTAGTATTCGTTGTTAACTCAGGTACAGGTTCGTCCCATCCGAGTGCGCCATACCGACTGCGCCAGCGGGTGCATCCAAGGTTATTATGTTTAATCCACTCACTAGCTGAATGGGATAAGAGAGGAAGGGACGGGGTTGATTATTTCAGACGAGGCGATTCTATGAGTGCTAATCAGGGGATGCAAACCGGTGATTGCGTTTCTATGAGATGGCTCAACGCTTGGAAATATAGCTGTTTTGCTATTCAATTCAGGGTGAATACCATTCCTGGGTGGATCAAACAGGTCTGGTATCGCGGGCGAGCCCGTATGGACTGGGTTCTTCCCTCCAGTGGGGAGGGGCGGTACTGTGAATGGGGCGTTAAAAATATTCGCCATCCTGCAGTTAATAGTTTTTATTGTGCATAGATATGTATTTTAAAACCCTTTCAGGGGCTATCAAGCCGACTCGAAATATGCTAGCCGACGACCAGTTTGCCGCCAATAAGATGCCCCTGAAATATGATTCAGTCATTCTGCATGGGGGCGTATCAGGGCGGCGCCGGGGCGCGATATTGCTCATTGGGTCAGGCATATATTTTCCGGCTCGGTCTCGTTGATAAGGCACGGGGCAAGAGATCGGCTGCCAGTCTCTGGGCGTGCCACCTTGAGGACGGGATCTGCCGCCATCGACCGCGTATCAATGGGGGCTGACAACGCCCCTCGCCGGCCAGGCCATCGCCGCATTCTTGCAGAGTCACCTGGATGATATGAGAGCCGTCTCGCCGCCAGAGGTAGGGGGGGCAGGACGAAGTCTTGCAGCCTGTGGTGTCAGTCTCTTAGCCTCATCATGGGGAAATCCAGTCACCCTGTCGTCAACTGGTCGAACTACAACAAGTTCTTGAGCAGCGGTTGCTCTCCCGGTTTGCCAAGCTCATCAGCGGCGGTTGTTTGAGCTAGACAAGCCGTTGTCGGGCGATGTTGGCTGTCAGGGACTACCATAGAGCCCCCCAAAGAGACCTCCTGACCGGGTCTGCCCTGATCCCGGCGGGCCACTGCAGGCGGATGCATTTCGTCAGCCAGGCTGTGGTGAAACGAAACATTCCAAAATGGCATGTTTTTTATTATTTAAATTCATTTTTTGAAGGTTATGGCTCTGCATATACTGGGAGCCGCTTCACGGTCTCAGGTTGGCACCTGCCTGGCCCCCGCCTCGCAGAATGCTTGCCTGATCCGTCTTGCTGCGGCGTCTTGGTGTTCTGCATGAAGGCGTCCATCGCTGGGCAGGATGATTTCCTGCGCCTATTACAGCTGACGGAGCCTTGTCATGTTAAGTTCTCATTCTACCGCCCTGATTGTCGAGGGAGGTGCGATGCGCGGCATCTTTGCCAGCGGTGTGCTCGATGCCTTTGTTGAAAGCCGTTACTACCCCTTCGATCTGATCATCGGGGTGTCGGCCGGTGCGACCAATCTGGTCTCCTACCTGAGCGAACAGCCGCGCCGCAGCCATCACATCATCACCGAGCTGGCCTGTAGCAGCGATTTTCTCGATCCCATGCGCTTCGTAAAAGGGGGAGACTTGGTGGATATTGGCTGGCTGTGGCGGACCAGTCGTCATCGTTTTCCGCTGGATCTCGAGACCTTCTGCGCCCACCAGATCCCCTTCTATGCGGTTGCGACCGATGTGACGACAGGCGCCGCCGTCTACCTGCAGGTTCGGCCCGATAACATGGACGAGGTGCTCACCGCGACCTGTGCCCTGCCGGTGGTGCAGCACGATACCCCTTGCGTCGATGGCCGCCCCATGGCCGATGGTGGGATCAGCGACTCCATACCTGTGATAGAAGCCTATCGCCGTGGTGTGCGCCGGATGACGGTGGTGTTATCTGAACCCCATGGCTATCGCAAGAAGCCCCCCCGCTTCTGCTGGATGTTGAAAGCGCTGCTGAAAACCCAGCCGGCACTGGTACAGGCCCTGCTGGAGCGGGATCGTTCCTACAACAGTGCCCTCGACTTCATCGCCAATCCTCCCGCCGATTGCGAGATCGAGGTGATAGCGCCGCCGGCCGATTTTCGGGTCTCCCGCTTTACTCAGGATCTCTCCAAGCTGGAGTCCGGGTATCTGCAGGGTTACTGGCTCGGTCGCCAGAGCCTGCTGCGGGCTGCCGACGAGGCAAGAGAGGTGGCCTGAGCCTGACCGATGAGGCTGTGCTGCCGGTTTGTCCGAGCCAGAATAATAACACCCTGTTGTTTGACGCCTCGCCTCTTCGTTATATATCCCTACCAGGCCGGGATGTGCATGAATTGACTTCATAAGCTTGGATGAATGATATGCCAGATGTTTTTTAATTATCTCTGCATCGAGAATATCTGCATTTTTCAACTTTTTACCAAGCCCACTCGTTGCGACTGTCTTAATGTCATGGTTAGTCGCATAAAATAAAAAACAGGAATGTTGTAATGGCAACAAAAGTGTTGAATCTGAATGTGCCTAAAAACCATTATTATAAGATTGTAGAAGAGCTGCTCTTATATTCTGGGATCACGATTAATGGTCCCCATCCCTATGATATTCATGTACATAATCCCCTCTTCTTTCAGCGAGTCATTAAAGAGGGATCACTAGGATTGGGCGAGAGTTATATGGATGGGTGGTGGGAGTGCCCACGCCTCGACATATTGTTCAGTCGCTTGCTTGCCACCGGGGTGGAGGAGCGCATGCCGCGCCACTTTGCCGATATTCTCTATGTGCTGTCGAGCCGTCTCATCAACAAGCAGAGCCGTAAGCGGGCGTGGCAGGTAGGCAGGGAGCACTACGATCTGGGTAACGATCTGTTCGAGCTTATGTTGGATCCCTACATGCAGTACTCCTGTGGCTACTGGGCTAATGCCAGCGGGTTGGAGCAGGCGCAGAGCGACAAGTTGCATCTGATATGCGAGAAGCTGCAACTGCAGAAAAATATGCGGCTGCTGGATATTGGCTGTGGCTGGGGAGGATTAGCCCGTTTTGCCGCAGAACATTATGGTGTTTCTGTCGTCGGGCTGACCATATCGGCGGAGCAGCAGGCACTGGCGCAGAAAAATTGTGCCGGTTTGCCCGTGGATATTCGCTTGCAAGATTATCGCGATCTTGATGAACAATTTGATCGAATCGTCTCGGTTGGGATGTTTGAGCACGTTGGGCCGAAAAACTATGCCGCCTACTTTGATGTGGTAGCAAAGAGTCTGGTTGATGATGGATTATTTTTGTTGCACAGCATAGGTTCCAATAAAAGCGATCTTGATGTGGATCCATGGATCGATAAATATATATTCCCCAACGGTTGCCTGCCCTCGGTATTTCAGATTTCACAGAGCAGTGAAAAGCATTTTGTCATGGAGGATTGGCATAACTTCGGGGCGGATTATGATCGAACGCTGATGGCCTGGTTAGCCCGTTTCAATGCCAATTGGAAAAAATTGAAGGCAAATTACGATGAGCAATTCTACAGGATGTTCACCTATTATCTGGGCGCCTGTGCCGGGGCATTTCGTGCCCGGAATATCCAGCTCTGGCAGGTGCTCTTCAGCCCAAAAGGGGTGGCCGGCGGGATCCGGGTGCCTCGATAGCGGCATGCCGGCATCCGTTCAAGGGGAGCCTGTCTGATCCTGCCATTGTGCACTCAATGGCGCCGTTAGAGGTGCTGGCTGGCAGTGATAGGTAAAGGTGGTGACCCCAGTTGCCGCTCAGGCGGGATAGGGGGCGCCCAAGAGGGCCGGGCGGCTGGCGCCGGCGTATGGGAGGGCTGCTTGCCCTCCTTGTCTATCAGGCGGGATAGAGGGCGCCCAGGACGGCAAGACGGCTGGCACCGGTAACGGCGGGCAGGTTGCCGGGTTGGCGGTGGATAAAGCGCTGTGCCAGCCAGGCAAATGCCGCGCCCTCCATCCAGTCGGGGGCGATCCCCAGCTCGGCCGTGTTGGCGATGCGCCAGCCGGGCAGCAGGCTGGCCAGCTCCGCCAGCAGCGGGGCGTTATGGGCGCCGCCGCCGCAGACATACAGCTCGGGCCGGCTTTGCACATCATCCAGTGCGGGCAGCTGGCGGGCTATGCTGTGGCAGGTGAGCGCCTGCAGGGTGCGCTGCACATCCGCCGGGGCATGGGCGTGGCCGGCCAGCTCGCCATCGAGCCAGTCGAGGGTGAACATCTCCCGCCCCGTGCTCTTGGGGTGGGGGGCGGCAAAGTAGGGGTGAGCCAACAACTGCTCCAGCAGTGCAGGGACAAGCCTGCCGCTGGCCGCCCACTGGCCACCGGCATCGTAGCCGGCCCCCTTGGAGTGATGACGGCGATACCAGCCGTCGAGCAGGGTGTTGGCCGGGCCGGTATCGAAGCCAT
Source organism: Aeromonas sp. A04 (assembly GCF_047780465.1). Taxonomy (NCBI): domain Bacteria; kingdom Pseudomonadati; phylum Pseudomonadota; class Gammaproteobacteria; order Aeromonadales; family Aeromonadaceae; genus Aeromonas; species Aeromonas sp. A04. Next base: position 266,734 of record NZ_JBLNHP010000002.1, read on the forward strand.
AGACGCCGTCGGTCTGGCCCGGCAGCACAGAGATATTGGCGATGCCGCCGAGGTTGAGCACCACCCGCAGGGCGCCGGGGCGGGCAAAGAAAGCCTGATGGAAGGCGGGCACCAGCGGTGCCCCCTGGCCGCCGAGGGCCATGTCCATGGTGCGAAAATCGGCCACCACATCGATGCCGGTCAGTGCTGCCAGCAGGGCCGCGTTGCCGATCTGCAGGGTAAAGCCGAGCTGGGGGCGGTGACGTATGGTCTGGCCGTGGCTGCCGATGGCGCGAACATCGGCAGGCGTGAGGCCGGCCTTGGCCAGCAGGGCGTGGGTGGCGGCGGCAAATTCCCGCGCCACCAGGTTATCCGCCACACCCATACGATCTATCTCGTTCTCCCCCGGGGTGCAGAGGGCGTGCAGCTCGCGGGCTGTGTCGCTCGACCAAGTGTGGCAAAGGGCCGCCTCGACCCACAACTGATCTCCGTCCGTTTCGATCAGCACGGCGTCGATACCGTCCATGCTGGTGCCCGACATCAAGCCTATATAGCGTTCGGTCATGGGGCTTCCTTACTTGCAGGCCGGGAAAAGTACTTGAGAGAGGGCGCGGCCTCTATCCCGTACCGTATTCTGGCGCCCGACACCCATCCGATATAGCGTTCGCTCATGACTGCTCCTTGTGGGTCGAGGTCTCTGGCCCGCAACGGCGGCTCAGTTACCGCCGTTGGTCCGCTTGTTCTGGGCCAGCTGCAGCTCAGGTTTGTCAAGCTGGTCGAGTTTGGCCAGTTGCGGCATCGCCAGCAGTTTGAAGTTGGCCAGCTCCCGCCCGCTGAGCGTCTCGGCCTGGGGCAGATTGAGGGTGCGCGGGTTCTTGTGCACGCCGCCCACCACGAATTCGTAGTGCAGGTGCGGGCCCGTGACGCGCCCGGTACCGCCCAGCTTGCCTATGGTCTGGCCCTGCTTCACCCGCTGCCCCTTGTTGACGGTGCGCTGGGAGAGGTGCAGGTACTTGGTCACATAGTTGCCGGCGTGCTTGATGAAGACATAGTTGCCGTTGAACTGGTTGTAACCGGCGGCCACCACGCTGCCGGAGCCCGCCGCCATGATGGGGGTGCCCACAGGCGCCACATAGTCGATGCCGTTGTGGGGGCGGATCTTGCCGGTGACCGGGTGCAGGCGGCGCGGATTGAAGTTGGAGCTGATGTATTTGAAGTTGACCGGCGCGCGCAGGAAGCTCTTGCGCATCGCCTTGCCCTCCGGCGTGTAGTAGTTGCCATCTTCGTTCAGCACGGCGCGATAGGTGGCGCCCTGGTTGACGAACTCGGCGGCCAGGATGTCGCCGGAGGCCACCCGCTCGTCATCCTGATACTTCTCCTGATAGACCACCTGAAAGCTGTCCCCGGGTTGCAGGTCCTGGGCGAAGTCGATGTCCCAGCCGAAGATGGCGGCGAGATCCATGATCTGATCCTCTGTCATGCCCGCCTCGGCGGCGGCGCCCCAGAAGCTGGAGCGGATCTCCCCTTTGGCCACCTGCTCGCGGGTATCGAGTTCCAGCTTGACCGGTCTGGCCACGAAGCTGTCGGCCTTGCGGCTCACTTTCAGCGCCTGTTCCAGGCTGTGGGGATAATAGAGGCTGTGCAGATCGCCATTTTTGGTGAGCTTGAAGGTGAGCTCCTGGCCGGGCTTGAGCAGGCGCAGGGTATCCGTACCCTCGAGCTGATCGATCAGGTGCAGATCCATGGTGCTGAGGCCAAGGCGCTGGAAGATGACCCCCATGTTGTCGCCGCTGCGTACCTTCACCTGTTTGGTGATGTAGCTGGGCTTGGGCGGGGTGACGGGCAGCTCGGCCTGGGCCAGCAGCTCGTCCTCGTCGGCTTGCGGCTCGGCGGCAAGCTCGTTGCCGCTGTCATCGACCCGAGTGGCGACCGCCTGTTCGCTTGGCCAGGCCGCCAGCATCATCACCATGATGCTCAGGATCAGCACCATCTTGCGGTGCCAGGTGGGGAGAGAGTTGAAGGCGTTCCAAATAACCATGCGAAGCTGACGAAGTCGGGCAGAATGGGCGGATTTTACAGCCTTTCCAATTGGCCCGCCATTCCAGTAATATGTTTGGCCCTGTGGAATCGTGATTGGAGAGTCAAAAAATGTCCCAGCTCGAGGTGGCGCTAGCCGAGATCAAGCGCGGAGCGGAAGAAATTCTGGTGGAAGAAGAACTTGTCGCCAAGTTGAAGGAAGGGCGCCCGCTGCGCATCAAGTTGGGGATGGATCCGACGGCTCCCGACATTCACCTGGGTCATACCGTGATCCTCAACAAGCTGAAGACCTTCCAGGATCTGGGCCACGAGATCATCCTGCTGATCGGCGACTTCACCGCCATGGTGGGTGATCCCTCCGGCAAGAACAGCACCCGTCCGCCGCTCTCCGAAGAGGCCATCAAGCACAACGCCCTCACCTATGCCGAGCAGGCGTTCAAGATCCTCGATCCCGCCAAGACCCGTATCGAGTACAACTCCAGCTGGCTGGGCGAGTTGGGCGCGACCGGCATGATCAAGCTGGCGGCCAAGCAGACAGTGGCCCGCATGATGGAGCGCGACGACTTCAAGAAGCGCTACACCGGCGGCCAATCCATCGCGATTCACGAATTCCTCTATCCGCTGCTGCAAGGCTATGACTCGGTCGCGCTGAAGGCGGACGTGGAGCTGGGCGGTACCGATCAGAAGTTCAACCTGCTGATGGGCCGCGAGCTGCAAAAAGATGCCGGCATGGCCGCCCAGTGTGTGCTGATGATGCCGCTCTTGGTCGGTCTGGACGGCGTCAAGAAGATGTCCAAGTCCGCCGCCAACTACATAGGCGTGCACGACGCCCCGGGCGAGATGTTCGGCAAGATCATGTCCATCACAGATGACCTGATGTGGAACTACTACGAGCTGCTCTCCTCTCGCCCGCTTTCCGACATCGAAGGCTTCAAGGCGGGCATCGCTGCCGCTACCCTGAACCCGCGCGATGTTAAGATCTGGCTGGCCAAAGAGATCATCACCCGCTACCACGATGAAGCGGCAGCCGAAGCGGCTCACGAAGATTTCACCCAGCGCTTCTCCAAGAACGCCATCCCGGACGAGATGCCGGAAGTCGAGCTGGCACTGGAAGGCGAAGGTCTGCCGATCGCCAACCTGCTCAAGGATGCCGATCTGGTGGCCACCACCTCAGAGGCGCTGCGCATGATCAAGCAGGGTGCGGTCAAGGTTGATGGCGACAAGCTGGACGATGGCAAGGCACTCATAGGTGCCGGTACCGCCGTCTACCAGGTCGGCAAGCGCAAGTTTGCCCGGGTGACCGTCAAGTAAGCCCCTCCCGTCAGCCCCGCGCTGCCGATAAAAAAGGCCTCCATCACGGAGGTCTTTTTGTTGCGTCATTCCCAAGGGGTACGAATATCAGCCTTCTGTTTTAAGGAAGTTGCGATAGAGCATATAGAGGTGGGCCGAGCTCCAGCTGAAGTTGCTGGCCCCCTGCATGGCGCCTGTCTCCGGGTTGTAGTTCTCGCGGATGGGGCCGCTGCCCGCCAGCCCCTCGGCGTTGGCAAACAGCTTGTTGACCAGCAGCTGGGCATCGCTGCGATAGCCGTAGTTCTCCAGCCCCTTCACCCCGAAGTAGAACTGATCCAGCCAGACCCGGCCGCGCCAGTAGATGTCGGGGTCATAGGCCGGGTTGGTCAGGGCCGCCGTGCCGAGCGGCACCCTGGTGTTGAACTCCTGGCTGCTCAGCATCACCTCGCGCACCCGCGCGGCCTTCTCCTTGTCCGCCACCTCGGCCCAGAGCGGGCTCCAGCCTTCCGGGCCACGGCCGCGGGTAGTCAACAGCTTGCCGACACAGCCGTTGGCGTCTGCCACATCCCCCTGATGGATCTGGCGATCGTAATAGAAGCCTGAGGCCTCATCGAACAAACAGGTATTGATGTAACCGGCGAGCTGGGTAGCGCCCTCGCGGTAGCGGATCCCTTCGTCCGGTTTGCCGAGGAGATCGGCCATGTCCGCCAGGATGCGCTTCTCCTTGGCGAGGAAGGCGTTCAGCTCCACCGACTCCTGATCGATGGAGAAGCCGATGAGGCTGCCATCGTCCTGGTGGTTCTCGAAGAAGGCGACGTTCCAGTCCTGACGCGCCTTGGCTAGATCCCCTGCGTAAGACTTGTCGGCGTAGCGCTGCAGCTGATCTTGCTCGATGAAGCCGAAGCGGGCGGCGTTGTCCATGCCGGACTCCCAGCCTGCGCCGTGCTGGGCGCCGATATCCATTTCGGCATAGCCGCCGACGCTCAATACCTGCTGATAGAGCGCCATGCCGGCGCAGCCGTACCAGCCGTCCCCCTCGGCGGTACAGCTCGACAGATCCAGCCCGGCGGGCACGCCGCTGGCGTACTGCACCTTGAAGGTGATGTTGCCGAATTCGTCGTTGTGCTCGACGTGCTTGGTGGCGCCGTATTCGATGATGCCGTTGCGGTTGTTGTCCCGCGCCCTGTACCACCAGTCGTGATAGGCCTGGATCTTCGGATACATCTCGGCGATGAAGGCCTTGTCCTTGGTCGCGCCGTAGATCTCCCAGATGGCCCAGGCGGAAAGAGGCGGCTTGGTGTCCCGCTCATTCCAGTTGCCACCGTCGCCACCGCGATCGGACAGCTTGTTGTAGAAGACGGCGTCGATCACCATGCCGGCGTCTTGGGGGCGCACCGGATCATCGGGCTGGACCTGGTAGTCATACATGGCGCGCACGTTGTTCTTGGCCACCTCCGGGTTGAAGTGGGCCATGGCATAGGCGTGCTTCCAGCTGTCCCAGGCCCAGACGCCGTCGAACCAGCGGGCCGTGTTGGAGGGGGTGACCCCGTCGTGGAGGATGGCGCCGGCTGGTGAGCGCCAGTTGCCGTTGAGGGTCTCCATCGCCTTGACCGCGATGCGTCGCTCGGCTTCCGGGATCCCCTGGTTGGATAGGCCGCGCTCGAGATAGCCTTCCCAGCGGCGGATGGAGTCGTCGAAATAGCTGGCAGGCTTGGCCAGCAGGGCGTTGCGGCTCTGCTGGAAGCGGCTGGCGTCATCGCTGCTGTGAACGTAGCTCTGCAGGGTGTAGATATCCTCGCTCCCCTTGGCGGCCAAGGTGAGGCTGGCCTCGCTCCGGTAGCCGAGTTCCTTCTCGTCCAGGATGGTGCGACTCGGCAGGGTGCGGTCGATGCGATAGCGGGCGCTGCCGCTCTGCATCATGTTCCAGGTGCTGCGCAGCTCGCCGAACTGGAACTCTATGCCTTGCTCGCTCCGGCTGATGGTGCGGGTCCAATCCGGGTACTGCTCGGCCACCGTCTTGTTGGCATCCCACTGCTGGAGCAGCTCACCCTGCCAGGTCAGGTTGAGGGTCAGCGGCGCGTCCTGATTGTTGATGAGTCGGGTTCGGATCAGCGCCGTGCGGGCATCGCCGTAGCGCAGTTCCAGCTCCAGGGTGAAGGGCGCGAACTCGAATCGCTGAATGAGTGCCCCCGGGATGGCGTAGATCTCGTGCTTGCTGGCGGCGGTGAGCGGATAGGAGCGGCCGCTCTCATCGCTCAGGCTGAGCCGGTCCAGCTCGCTGGCGAAGAAGAGGCTGTACTCCTCCGAGATGACCATGGGGCCGGTGAAACCACCCCATTCGCTGTCGCTGGCGGGCAGCAGGAAGCCGTGCCAGGCCCCCAGATCGAGCAGCGGGTTGTATTTGAGATTGGAGTAGCTGTCAAAGTCTCGGAACTGGAGCGGGGTACCGCTGCGATCGATCACGTTCTGGTACTGGCTCGCCAGGGTCGCACTGGGCGGAGTCGGGGCGCTGGAGTCATTGCCGTTGCAGGCGGTGAGGCCAAACAGGGCGACGCTCAGGGTGATGGAAAGTAAACTTTTACGAAACATGTCTCGCTCCAATTACGATTTTGTAGGTTAAGGAAGGTGCTTTTTTAGCGTTTATTTTAGTGAAATCGTTTGCAAGAGACATTGTAGGGGAATGCTGCTGGCCATATTGGCGCTTCGTCACACTGTGGAGCGAGGGGATGTGAGCCGGATCACCGGGTTACACGAGGTTACATTGCAGGGTGTTTTAGTAACTATTTACTTGGCGTTGAGTGTCCATTGAGGGACAGGTACGCAGATATTGGTGGGGAGTCAGACCGAACTCCTGCTTGAAACGGGCGGCGAAGCGGCTGGGAGAGTCATAACCGCAGGCGAGGGCCACCTCCAGCGGAGTGAGGGCCTGTTGCAGCAGGGTGAGGGCGTGGCTCATGCGCACCTGGGTCAGCAGCTGGCGAAAGCTGCGCCCCTCGGCGGCCAGCTTGCGCACCAGGGAGGCGCGGCTCATGGCGAAGTGGGGGGCTATGGTCTCCAGCCTGTGGTCGGCGCCCGGCTCCACCCCGAGGTAGCGGGCCAGCCGCTCCCCGAGCGTCATTGTGCTGGCGGGAAACAGCAGCTCGAGACCGCCGGCGGCCTGCAGCTCGGCATAGAAGCCGTGCAGCAGCTGGGTCTGAGTGGCCTGGCTCAGCGTGCGGCTGGCCATGGAGCAGATCAGCTCGAAGCAGAACGCCAGCGCCGGACTTATCTCAAGGCGTGGTTCCCTGAGCCGGGTGCCCGGGGCGTCAGTCAGCCACTCGGTAGGGGGCGGGGTCAGCAGGGTCAGGGCATGGGAGCTGAACTTGCCCTGTTCGGGCTGGTTGACGAAGGTGAGCTGGTGGCCTGCCGGGATCAGCAGCCAGCTCCCCTTGTCAAACGACAGGCGCCTGTCCTGCCACCACAGCTGCTTGTGGCCCTGTTGTACCCAGATGATGGTCGGCGCATAGATGAGCACCCTGTGCAGCGGCTGCTGACGGATCCCGAGATAGTGATGCAGTTGCAGCAAGGGGGCGCTCATCCGGCGGGCTCCTAGGGGGTGACGAAGGTGGCGGTCAGGGTGGCCTTGCCCAGCGCCATGGCATTGAGCATGTAGCCTACCATGGCGGGCGGGGTATCTGCCTTGACCTCGAGTTTGGCCTCGGGCAGAGCCCAGGCGGTGAACTGGTAGCGGTGCATGCCGTGACCGGCGGGCGGGCAGGGGCCGCCGTAGCCCTGGCTGCCAAAGTCGGTTCTGAGCTCAAGGCCCTGTTTGAGTTTGCCGGAGACGTTGCTGGCAAGTGAACTCTGGTTGGCCGGCAGGTTCACCACCAGCCAGTGCCACCAGCCGCTGCCGGTGGGGGCGTCGGGATCATAGGCGGTGATGGCGACGCTCTTGGTGCCGGCCGGCAGATCCTGCCAGCTCAGCTGGGGCGAGCGGTTCTCCCCCTTGCAGCCGAAGCCGTTGAAGCTGAACGCCTTGTCCATCAGCTGGCCTTCCTGAATGTCAGTGCTCTTCAAGGTCATGGCAGAGGCGGGCAGGGCCGCCAGGCACAGCAGGGAGAGCAGGGTAGAACGCAGGGGTAATTTCATTGTGGTGCTCCTTTATGGATGAGGGGATCCCGCCGGGAGGATCCTGATGACGGGATCAGTCTAGCGAAGCGGGGCGATTCGGGGGCAACCAAAAGGCTCAATATCGGGTTGTCGGTGGCGGATTGTGAGCCGAACTGCATCTAGGCGGGAAAAGAGTGGGACGGCGAGGTGGTAAGGGAGTGGACGGCTTGTGGTATATGGCGGCCATAAAAAAACCGGCCTCATGGAGGCCGGTTTTGACATCTTGCTGGCAGCAGCGAGGCGGCTTAGCGCAGTATCATCTGCTCGCGGCCCGGGCCGACGGAGACCATGGGAACCGGCACACCCAGCAGGGCTTCGATGCGCAGCACGTAGTGCTGGGCAGCCTTGGGCAAGTCTTCGAACTTGCGGATGTGGGAGATGTCTTCGCTCCAGGCTTCCATGGACTCGTACACCGGCTTCAGACCGGCGGTCTGCGGCCAGATCGGGTTCTCGGTGTTGGCGCCTTCGTAGGCGACGCAGATCTTCAGATCCGGCATGCCGGAGAGGCAGTCCAGCTTGGTCAGGGCGATTTCGTTGGCGGCCTGGATCTCCAGACCCTGCTTGGTGGCAACGGCGTCGAAGTAACCGATGTCACGGGGACGGCCTGTGGTGGCACCGAACTCGTTGGCGAACTTGCGGAACTCTTCCTGGTTCTCCATGGCGGTGATCAGGGTGCCGGTACCGACAGAGGTACTGAACGCCTTGGCCACGGCAATCACGCGCTCGGGGCGCAGGGCCGGCAGGCCGCCACCGATACCGGCGTAGGCGCCGGAAACGTGGGAAGAGGTCACCCAGGGGTACTCGCCGTAGATGAGGTCACGGCCGGCGCCCAGCTGGGCTTCGAACAGCAGTGTGCCGTTCTGGGCCTGGATGGCCTTGAGCGGCTCGCTGACGTTGCAGACGGCGTCGATCCAGGGGGCGGACACTTCCAGCAGCCAGTCGGCCATTTCCTGGGCGGTCTGGCTGAACTCGAAGCTCGGGTAGAGGGCTTTGAGCTGCGGCAGTTTCCAGTCGAGGAAGAACTGGATGCGCTCGACCAGCACGTCCGGCTGTTTCAGCCAGCCGACCAGGATCGCTTTTTTCATGACCCGATCACCGTAAGCCGGGGCTATGCCCTGACGGGTGGAGCCATAGGCGCCATCACCCAGACGGACTTCTTCCAGGGTATCTTCCAGCGCATGGATCGGCAGGCAGAAGGTGGCGCGATCGGAGATGGCCAGTTTCGGGGTCACGCCGGCGGCTTTTACTTCAGCCAGCTCGCGGGTCAGCGGCTCCGGGCTGATGACCATGCCAGGGCCGAGGACAACCAGACACTCCGGGTTGAATACGCCGCTCGGCAACTGGTGCAGCTTGAAGGTGCCCAGGTCGTTGACGACGGTGTGGCCGGCGTTGTTGCCGCCCTGAAAACGGATGCTGGCGGCGGATTGACCTGCCAGATAATCGACGATGCGGCCTTTGCCTTCATCACCCCAGTTAGCACCTACGACTACGATAGACGACATGACTCTTTCTCCTAAGACGTTAGGCGTCCATCCTAGGAGGCTGGGGCGGATTAGAAAAATTAATTATCTTTATAATTCCGATAAGAAAACCATATAATCGTGGTGAATTTACCGGCAAGACACCCAGTGTTGCCGCGCTGGCCCGCGTCATGGGCGCAGATGTGGAAAAACAAGAGGACCCTCATGCTGGACATTCACTGGCTGCACACCTTCGTTACCCTGGCCCGCCTGCAGCACTTCGGCCAGACCGCCACCGAATTGCACATGACCCAGCCCAACGTCAGCCTGCATCTCAAGAATCTGGAGCAGGCCACCCGGGTCAAGCTGATTGAACGCAGCCCGTTTCGGCTGACCCAGGCCGGTGAGCGACTGCTGCAAAGCGCCGAGCGCGCCATCAACGAGCTGCTGTTGTGCCAGTCCGATCTCAATGCCCTCAACCAGCTGAGCCAGGGCACGCTGGCCATCGCCGCCAGCGACATCATCTCCCGCCTGCTGCTGATCCAGCCGTTCCAGCGCTTCAAGCAGGCCTTTCCCGGCATCGACCTCACCCTGTTCAACACCACCTCGGATCAGGCGGCCGAGCTGGTCAAGGCCGGCAAGGCGGATCTCGGCTTCGTGATGGCGCAAAAGCGCAGCGAACCGCTGTTCTACACAGAATTGCAGCAGGTGACCTGGTGCGCGCTGGGACACGGCTTGGCCCGCTGGCAGGCGAGGGCGCAGGCGGGTGAGAGCGATCCCCTCGACGAGCCGACCCTGATCCTGCTCGGCCACGACACCCGCACCCGGGCCCTGATCGATCCCTCTCTGCCCCTGCTGGGGCTGCCGAGCTGCCGCATCATGGAGGTGGGCAGCGTGGATGCCCAGCTCGACTGGGCCGAGGCGGGCTTCGGGGTCGCCATAGTGCCGGACTTCTCGCTCCACCCGCGCCTCAAGCTCACCGCGCCCGTGGCCCGTCTGACCGACTTTCCCGGCACCAGCCTGGGGTATGTGGTGCGCCAGAATCAGGTGTTGTCGCGGGCCATCAAGCAGCTGCTGCACTGGGTGGAGGAGGAGATATTGCAGCCCGACGCCCGCCATCAAGCGGCGCCCAGGGCAGAAGGCTGATCAGGTCCGGCGGGACAAGCAGACGGGATGCCCCTTGTGCGCCCGGTTTCACGGCGGGCGCCTGACCGGGTTTGGCTGGGCCGGGAGGGGAGATAGCGATCGGCCACAGTGTTGCGGCCCGTGTGCGCATGAGTTGCCACAGAACAAGGTAAAAGGTGCAAGGCAACAGCTGCAATGCAAAAGAAGAGGCCACCCTGACAGGTGGCCTCTTTCGTTGGCGGAACGTGAGATTACTGGACGGGCACGCTTGCCGAAGGGGTGACCGGCAGGGGCTGGTTCAGGCTGCCACTGGCGGCACTGGGCGCAGCCCCTTGCGTATCGGCGGGCGCCGAGCCGAGTGCGGCCGAGGCGGCTTGTGTGGCTGCAGCGGCCGAAGGTGGCTCCGCCGTCACGGCTTGCGTGGTCTGGGCGGCCGAGACGGGTGCCACCGGCTGGGTTGCCACTGCACCCGAGGTTGCTGCCTGTGCTGCGCCATCCCCGGTGGCCTGCGCTGCCGACTGGGCTGCCAGGCTTGCCGTCGCCGCCGAGCCCTCTGACTCCTGGGGAGTCAGGGATTCGGGGAGCAGTGATGGCGGCGACAGGACGGCATCCTCCATGCCCGGGTGACGCGGCACCTCGGCCTCCGCCAGCATGGAGTCCAGGGTGAGGGTGGTCAGCGCCGGATGCAGGCGGGTGAACTGCTTGAGCCGTGCGGTCAGCACGTCGCGCACTGTACGCACCTGGGTGTCTGGCAGGCTGTCCAGCGCAACCAGTTCGGCGGTGACGGCGAAGGTGTTGACGCCGCTGGGCTGGCCCGGGTAGAGGTTGGCGCCGATGCGGCCGCGCTGGTAATAAGGGTGGTTCTTGAGCAGGCGATCGATCTGCTCCCCCTCGATGGGGATGATGCGCGCCTTGCAGCGACCGGTCAGATCCCCTATGCCCTGATTGGGGTGGCCCGCCACCATGAAGGCGGCGTCCAGGGTGCCGTCGCAGAGCCCCTCCAGCCGGTTGTTGATGGAGGAGGGAATGACGGGCGCGAAGCTGCTCTCCTGCCAGCCCATGGCATCGAGCAGGGCCTGGCTGGTGACGCGCTCTCCCGACCCCGGATTGCCCAGATCGACCCGCTTGCCTTCGATGTCGGCCAGGGTGTTGATGTTGCTGTTGGCACCGGCGAGCAGGGTCAGCGACTCCTGATGGAGTCGAAACAGGCTGCGAAGCCGGTCGTTGGGCGGCTGGCCCACGAAGGGGCCTGTGCCGTGGGCGGCGTGGTGCACCACATCCGACTGCACCAGCGCCAGCTGGATTTTCCCCTGGCCCAGCTCCTTCAGGTTGGCGAGGGAGCCCGAGGTGCTCTGCACGGCGCAGTGCAGCCCGTGGTTGGCGTTATCTTCGTTCAGCAGGCGGCAGATGGCCCCTCCCGCCGGATAGTAGACGCCGTTGAGCGCCCCCGTGCCTATGGTGAGATAGGCCGGTGTGGCGGCGTGCAGGGGCAGCACCAGGGCTGCAGCCAGCCAGGGCAGGGCGGTACGAGACAGGGTCGACAGGTGGTGCAGGGCGCTTGGCAACATAATGAACCGGATCAATGGCTGATAAAAAGGATGGGCCAAGCCCATCCCGTCTGACATCACGGCCTGCCGCTGTTTGGCGCAGAGCCGGGTTTGCATGGCATGTGCCATTCAAACCCGATCTCATCGCTTATGGCGGGGGCTGGTGCAGCTGACATTCAGCCGCAAAAATATACCCTATTGCCATCAGATGCGAGTCTGGATCGCTTTCTCCATCCGGGCCAGTGCCTCGGTCAGCCGTGCCCGGGTGCAGCCGAAGTTGAGCCGCACGAACTGGCCATCGCCGAACTGGGCGCCGGGGGAGAGTCCCACCCCCACCTGCTCGAAGAAGGCGATGGGATCCTCGAGACCGAGCGCACTGACGTCGATCCAGGCGAGGTAGGTGGCCTGATGGCGCGCCAGCTTGATGCCGGGCCAGCGGGCGACAGCCTGCTCGATCAGCGCCAGGTTGGCGGCCAGGTAGTCGAGCTGTTCGCTGAGCCAGGGGTCGCCTCCCTCATAGGCCGCCTCGGCCGCCACGAAGCCCAGCAGATTGACGTCGGCGCTGATGCCGCGCATCGCCTGTTGCAGCTTGAGGCGCAGACGGGCGTTGGGCACCACGGCGAAGGCGCAGCACAGACCCGCGATATTGAAGGTCTTGCTCGGAGCCATCATGACGGCGCAGCGCTCGGCCGCGTCCGGGCTGATGGCGCCATAGGGGATGTGGCGGGCATCTTTGTCCAGCAGCAGGTCGCAATGGATCTCGTCCGAGCAGACAACCAGATTGTGGCGTTCGGCGATGGCGTCTATGGCTTCGAGCTCGGCGCGGGTGAACACTGTACCGCCCGGGTTGTGCGGGTTGCACAGCAGCAGCAGATCCGCCGCCGGGGCCTGACGCTCAAGCTCCTCCAGATCCAGCACCCAGCGACCGGCCTCTTCCACCATGGGCACTGTGAGCAGGGGGCGATCGTTGAACCCGGGTGCCAGCAGGAAGGGGTAGTAGACCGGCTTGGGGGTGATGATGCCGCGGCCGTGCTGGCTCCAGGCCTTGCAGGCTAGGTTTAAGCCGGGTACCACGCCGGGCAGGAAGACGAGCCACTCCGGCTGGATGGTCCAGCCGTAGCGGCTGGCCAGACGCGCCATGATCAGTTCGATCAGCCGGGCAGAGGGGCGCGAGTAACCGAAGATGCCGTGGGCGACCCGCTGGGTGAGGGCCTCGATGACGGCGGGCGGCGAGACAAAGTCGGTGTCGGCTACCCACATGGGCAGTACGTCCTGTTCCTTGTACTTGTCCCATTTCAGACTCATGGTATCGCGACGATCTATTTCCCGGTCAAAATCAAACATGTGAAATCCTTATGCTGGGCAGTGGGCTTTCAATGTACGGGGTCGGGCGCGGGGTCGCAAGCCTTGAGGTGACTCTTGATAATGACATAAAATAAGCGACGCTATTTCATGCACTTGCCGAATTTTGGCCAGTTTTCTTCCCCCCAATCAGTGGTAATCCTATGAGCTTGTTGACCGCCGCTCTGAAGAGGTCGGATCCCGTCTCCCTCTCTTTTTTGGCCGTGACCTTTATGACTGGGGTGGCGGTGGCGCTCCAGGTGCCTACCTTGAGCCTGTTTCTGGCCGAAGAGGTGCAGGTGCGCCCCTTGCTGGTCGGACTGTTTTACACGGTCAACGCCGTGATCGGCATCCTCATCAGTCAGTGGCTCGGCCACCGCTCCGACAGCAAGGGGGATCGCAAGCGGCTGATCCTGCGCTGTTGCTTCGCGGGTGTGGTGCTCTCCCTGCTGTTCGCCTGGAATCGCAACTACTGGTTGCTGGTGAGCCTGGGGGTGCTGCTGGCCAGCCTGGCCGCCACCGCCAGTCCCCAGTTGTTTGCCCTGGCGCGGGAATATGCCGACAGCCGCAACAAGCGGGCGGACATGTTCAGCTCCGTGCTGCGGGCCCAGTTCTCCCTGGCCTGGGTGATTGGCCCCCCCATCGCCTTCGCACTGGCCATCGGCTATGGCTTCGAGGTGATGTATCTCGCCTCCGCCCTGGCCTACCTCATCTGTGCCTTCGTGGTGTGGCGCTGGCTGCCCTCCCTGCCGCTGCCCACGCCAAACAGCGAGGTTGAGCGGGTCAGCAGCTGGAAGGATCCCTCGGTGCGGGCGCTGTTCATCGCCTCCACCCTGATGTGGACCTGCAACAGCATGTACCTCATCAACATGCCGCTCTACATCACCCGCGAGCTGGGGCTGGAGGAGAAGCTGGCCGGTGTGCTGATGGGCACGGCGGCAGCCCTCGAGATCCCCTTCATGCTGCTGGCGGGCTACTACACCCAGCGCTTCGGCAAGCGTCCCATGATGCTGGTGGCCGTGCTGGCCGGGGTGGGTTTCTACGTGGGGCTGGTCACTCTGTCGAGCCAGTCTGCGCTCATCGCGCTGCAACTGCTCAACGCCATCTTCATCGGCATAGTCGCCGGGATCGGCATGTCCTACTTCCAGGATCTGATGCCGGGGCGCGCCGGGGTGGCGACTACCCTGTTTGCCAACAGCATACGCACCGGCTCCATCATGGCGGGGGCCATCGCGGGGACTGTGGCCGAGATCTGGAGTTTTCACGGGGTCTTCATGGTGGCGACGGCACTGGCGCTGGCGGCACTGGGCGCCTGCTGGCGGGTGCCCAATGTGTGAGGCCGGTCTGTGACCTGTTGGCTATGGGTGACGCAGGCTGCCTGACGGCTTGGGCTTACTTGTCGTTGTCGTTCTGATATTCGTTGCGCAGGCAGCGCAGCAGCAGCTCGGTGGCCGGCCCCAGCGAATCCGCTGACGGGGTCAGCAGATAGGTGTAGAGATGGCGCTCGTTGCCGCTTGCCAGATCCAGCGGCACCAGGACGCCGTTGGCCAGCTCCTCCTGCACCAGATGGCGGGGCAGCCAGGCATAGCCGAGGCCGAGTTTGAGCATGGCGATCACTTCGTGGTAGTGGGTCGCCTTCCAGCCGGTGTCGTCCGCATCGTTCCAGTCCACCGAGCGGTGAATGGGGGGATGCAGGCTTATCTGGTTGTGGCTGGCAAGCTCGTCGGTTGAAACGGCCCCGGCCAGGGCGGCGAGGGGATGGTCGGCCGAGCAGAGCGGCAGCAGGCACACCTCGTCCAGCGGCAGGCCGGTGCGATCCTGGGGCAGGTGCTCGGAGAGCATCAGATCCCCCACTTGCAAGGCGTTGAAGTGGCAGTGAATGCGTTCGTGCAGATTGACGCGGCAGCCCCGGCTGCGGGGATAGAAGTGGGCCAGCGCCCGATAGAGGCGCTCCCGTGGCTGCAGCACGGAAACATAGAGGTTGATCTGCGGCTCCCACTGCCGCTCCAGGTTGTTGGCCAGGTTTTCCAGCTCTTCCACCTGCTGGCTGAGCTGACGCGCCCGCTTGAGGAAGATCTCCCCGGCCTGGGTCAATACCGCCTTGCGCCCCCTCACTTCCAGCAGAGGCACCCCCAGACTCTGCTGCAGCTTGGCCACCGCATGATTGAGAGAGGATTGGCTCTTGTTCAGCGCCTCGGCGGCCTGGGCATAACCGCCACAGTCCACCACGGCCTGAAAGATCCGCCATTGCTCAAACGTGCTCTTGGGACGAAACATATCTCAACCTGATCAGGGATCGTATGTGGTAAGGGGCTGCAACGGGGTGCCGGCGGCACCCTATTGAATTTAACCCCATGCGGCGCAGGGTTCCGGTTATTTTGTTGATTTATTTGGGCTGGGCCACAAAGGTCTGGCCGGTTTTGCCACGGCTGTCGGCCCCCATCAGATAGAGATAGAGCGGCATGAGATCGGCTGGCGTCTTGAGCTGCTGGGGATCTTCCGCCGGGAAGGCGCTGGCGCGCATCTTGGTGCGGGTACCGCCCGGGTTGAGGGTGTTGACCCGCACAGCCGTGTTTTCCAGCTCGTCGGCCAGCACTTCCATCATGCCCTCGATGGCGAACTTGGAGATGGCGTAGGTGCCCCAGTAGGCGCGGCCCTTGCGGCCCACGCTGGAGGAGGTGTAGACGATGGAGGCCTCACCGTGCTCCTTGGCGGTCTGGCGGATCAGCGGCAGCAGCGCCTGGGTCAGCAGGAACTCGGATTTGACGTTGACCTGCATCACCTCGTCCCACTCCTGCTCCTGAATGTGTTCGAAGGGGGAGAGGGTGCCGAGCAGGCCGGCGTTGAACAGCACGCCATCGAGGCGGCCAAACTGCTGGGCGAAGGTCTCGGCCATGCCGCGGTAGTGGGCGGCGGTGGCACCTTTCAGGTCCACCGGCACTATGGCGGGCAGGGGATAACCGGCGGCCTCGATCTGGTCATAAACCGCCTCGAGTTTGGCGCTGGTGCGGCCGAGCAGGATCACGGTAGCGCCGTGGGCGGCATAGGTGATAGCGGCTTCGCGGCCTATGCCGTCACCGGCACCTGTGACCAGAATGACCTTGTGCTTGAGCAGATCCCGGGGGGCCTGATAATCGAGCATGACAACTCCTGTTAACAAGTTCGTGGCAGATGCGCGCGGCAATAGAGGGGCAAGTGTACTGACCCCGCACGGCATTTGACCAGTATGAGACGGCAAAAATGTGAAGAAAATAGAGGGGTTGTGATTGCGGAGTGTGTTTTTTGAGCCACTGTCGCAGAGTTTTTGCGCGAGCCCGGCAAACTCCCTAGAATGTGAAAAACTCGAACACTGAGCGGAGCATCAAGTGGCATTTTTGACCGAATATGGCCTGTTCCTGGCCAAGACCCTCACCTTACTGCTGGCCATAGCTGCCGTCATCCTGATGGTGATCAGCAGCCGTCAGCCGAAATCCCGCAAGGGTGAGCTGGTGGTGACCGACCTCTCCAGCGAACTGGAGCAGGGGCGTTACCAGTTGCAGGCGGCGCTGGCCGGCAAGACCGAGCGCAAGCAGCTGGAGAAGGCGCGCAAGGCCGAACACAAGGCCCGCGCCAAGACCGAAGACGAGCGCAGCCGGCTGTTTGTGCTCGATTTCAACGGCAGCATGGATGCCAAAGAGGTGGCTTCCCTGCGGGAAGAGGTGAGCGCCGTGATAGGCGTCGCCCAGTCCGGTGACGAGGTGTTGCTGCGGCTAGAATCCGGCGGCGGCGTGGTCCATGGCTATGGCCTGGCCGCATCCCAGCTGCAGCGACTGCGCGACAAGGGCATCAAGCTCACCGTGGCCATCGACAAGGTGGCGGCGAGCGGCGGTTACATGATGGCCTGCGTGGCGGATCAGATCCTGGCTGCACCCTTTGCCATCGTCGGCTCCATCGGCGTGATAGCCCAGTTGCCGAACTTCAACAAGCTCCTGAAAAAGCACGATATCGAGTTCGAGATGCACACAGCAGGCCAGTACAAGCGCACCATCACCATGTTCGGTGAGAACGACGATCTGGGGCGGGAGAAGTTTCGCGAGGAGCTGGGTGCCATCCACGAGCGGTTCAAGGCGTTCGTGGCCGAGCACAGACTCCACCTCGACATAGACAGCGTCACCACGGGGGAACACTGGCTGGCGAGTCAGGCCAAGGGGCTGGGGCTGGTGGACACCCTCTGCACCAGCGACGACTACCTGCTGGCCCAGGCCAGCCATCACAAGGTGGTCGGCATCAGCTATCGCAAGCCAAAGAGCCTGACCCAGAAACTGGGCCAGCAGGCCGCCCTGGCGCTGGAGTCGAGCCTGGGTCGTCTATGGCAGCAGAGCCCCTGGCGCTGAGAACCTGTTCCGATCTTACTGCGAGGTCGTGATCAAGGCTCATGTGCTGCTCGCTTGCTTGTAACCAAGAGTGCTCACGTATGTCTATACGCTCCGGTTCCTGCGCAGCTCTTCACCTTGCTGACGACCTCTCGCGACAGTTCGAAAACAGGTTCTAGGAAGCCGTTCAAAGGGCAATAAAAAGCCGGGCACTTGCCCGGCTTTTACTATCCAGCGACTCAGCGCTGGAAGGGGTAGACGGAGCCAAGTTTCAGGATCTGGGTCAGCTCGTCCAGCGCACTGCGGGACTCCTGCACCAGCGCCGGGTCGCGCAGATCGTCCAGCGCCAGGCTGTCGCGGTAGTGGCGATCCACCCAGTTGTCGAGGCGGGCAAACTGGCTGTCATTGATGAGGCAGGCCGGATTGACCGCCGCCAGCTCCTGATCGTTCATGGCGACCCGCAGCCGCAGGCAGGCGGGGCCACCGCCGTTGCGCATGCTCTGCTTCACGTCCATGTAGTGCACCTGCTTGATGGGGGTGCCCTGGGCGAGGAGTTGGCCGAGGTAGGCCGATACGGCCGGATTGTCGCGACACTCGGTGGGGGCGATGATCGCCATCTCGCCGGAGGGCAGGGTGAGGATCTGGGTATTGAACAGATAGGATTTCACCGCATCCTGCACCGACACCTCGGCAGTCGGCACCTCGATGAAGTGCAGCTCCCCGTCACCGAACTTGGTGCGCACCTCGGCCAGCGCCGACGCCGTGTTGAGGAAGGCCTGCTGGTGGAAGAAGAGCACGTTCTGGTTGCCTACCGCGATCACGTCGTTGTGGAACACCCCCTGATCGATCACCTCCGGATTCTGCTGGATGAAGACGGCGCTCTCTTCGCTCAAACCGTGCAGACGGGCGATGGCCTGGCTGGCCTCCAGGGTCTGGCGGGCCGGGTAGCGTTTGGGGGCAGGCTGGGAGACGTCAAAGGCGCTGCGGCCATAGACGAACAGCTCGACCCCGGACTCGCCATAGGCACGGCACAGCCGGGTGTGGTTGGCGGCGCCCTCGTCACCGAAGTGGTCGTTCTCCGGCAGGTGCTGGTGGTGATAGAAGTGGCGATCGTTGTTGAACACGGCGCGCAGTATGCGGCCCGTCACCTCGGGTTCGAGGGAGCGGTGGAACTTGTTGGTCAGGTTGGCGGGGGTGAAGTGAATGCGGCCATCCTGGGTATCGGCACTCGGGGAGACGGTGGCTGCGTTGGCGGTCCACATGCTGGAGGCCGAATAACAGGCGGCCAGCACGGCGGGCGCCTGTTTCGCGGCCTGGGCCAGCACGCTTGCATCATTGCCGGTGAAGCCGAGGCGGCGCAGGGTGGCGAGATCCGGCCGCTCCTGCGGTGCCAGCACCCCCTGGGTCATGCCAAGCTCGGTCAGCGCCTTCATCTTGCGCAGCCCCTGCTTGGCCGCCTCCTTCGGATTGGACGCCTCCTTGGCGTTGCTCTGGGAGGCGACGTTGCCATAGGACAAGCCGGCATAGTTGTGGGTCGGGCCGACCAGGCCGTCGAAGTTGACCTCGAAGTGCTTCATTGCGTACATCCTTTCGATTTTTATATGGGTAGCGGTTCCTTCCGCGCACAAAGCTGCGGGATGCAGCCATTATAAGGAGATTTTGTCTTTTGTAACAAGCTGATAACTAAAGTGGTTTGTTATGTTACAAGAGCGGTTGGTTATGTCGTTTCAAATATAAAAAGGGGGTGGATATAGCATAAAAATAAAAAAGCGGTTGCTTCCCGCGGCTCGGCTTCGCATTAATAAATAAAGAGGTCAGCTGGTTCGGGCGGGTGAGCTAATTTGCTCACAAGATTGCTTTTTCGCGTCAAATCTCTTATACAGCCCCACAAAACCGCACACCAACCCCGTCGGGTGCAATGAGGATAATAGTTACAGCATGGGCAAATCACTGGTCATAGTGGAGTCTCCGGCCAAGGCCAAGACCATCAACAAATATTTGGGCAAGGACTACGTGGTGAAATCCAGCGTCGGTCATGTTCGCGATCTGCCCACCAGTGGCAGCGCCAGCAACGAGCCCAAAAAACCTGTCATTCGCGGCATCAAGCTGAGCGAATCAGAGAAGGCTGCCAAGGATCGCAATGCCCTGTTCTCACGGATGGGGATCAATCCGACCGCAGGCTGGCAGGCCAACTACCAGATTTTGCCCGGCAAAGAGAAAGTGGTTAGTGAGTTGCAAAGTCTGGCCGCCAAGGCTGACACCATCTATCTCGCAACCGACTTGGATAGAGAGGGAGAGGCGATCGCCTGGCACTTGCGCGAGATCATCGGTGGTGACGACAGCCGCTACAAGCGGGTGGTGTTCAACGAGATCACCAAGACCGCGATTCAGGAGGCGTTTGCCCAGCCATCCGAGCTGAACATCCACCGCGTCAATGCCCAGCAGGCTCGTCGTTTCCTCGACCGGGTAGTGGGCTACATGGTCTCCCCCCTGCTGTGGAAGAAGCTGGCTCGCGGTCTCTCCGCCGGCCGGGTGCAATCTGTTGCGGTGCGTCTCATCGTCGATAAAGAGCGCGAGATCAAGGCGTTCGTGCCGGTGGAGTTCTGGGATCTCAACGCCGACCTGCTGACCGGTGACAAGGCCGACCTGCGCATGGAAGTGGTCAGCCGCAACGGCGCCGACTTCAAGCCGGTCACCCAGGCCGAGACCTTTGCCGCCGTGGCCGCCCTGGAAGGGGTCGACTACAAGGTGGTGAACCGGGAAGACAAGCCGACCGGCTCCAAGCCGTCCGCCCCCTTCATTACCTCCACCCTGCAACAGGCGGCATCGACCCGTCTGAGCTTCGGGGTGAAGAAGACCATGATGATGGCCCAGCGTCTGTATGAGGCGGGCTACATCACCTACATGCGTACCGACTCCACCAACCTCAGCAAAGAGGCGGTCGAGGCGCTGCGGGAATATATCGGCGAGCAGTATGGCGCCGCCTATCTGCCGAGCGAACCGAATCTCTACGGCTCCAAGGCCGGTGCCCAGGAGGCCCACGAGGCGATCCGTCCCTCCAGCGTGCTGGTCACGGCCGAGATGCTGGAAGGCATGGAGCCGGATGCGATGCGGCTCTATGACCTGATCTGGCGCCAGTTCGTGGCCTGCCAGATGACCCCGGCCCAGTACGACTCCTCCACCCTGACCGTCAAGGCCGGTGAGTTCGAGTTGAAGGCCCGTGGCCGCACCCTGCGCTTCGCCGGTTGGACCAAGGCGCTGCCACCCATGGGTCGCAAGGGCGACGACAGCCAGCTGCCGGCGGTGACGGTGGGCGAGATCCTCAAACTGGTCAAGCTGGATCCCCGTCAGCACTTCACCAAGCCGCCTGCGCGTTTCACCGAAGCGGCCCTGGTGCGCGAGCTGGAAAAACGCGGCATCGGCCGTCCTTCCACCTACGCCTCCATCATCTCCACTATCGTGGATCGCGGTTATGTGCGGGTCGAGAGCCGCCGTTTCTTCGCCGAGAAGATGGGTGAAATCGTTACCGACCGTCTGGTCGAGAACTTCGTCGAGCTGATGAACTACGAGTTCACCGCCAAGATGGAAGACAAGCTCGATGGCATAGCCGAAGGCAGCCTGGAGTGGAAGAAGGTGCTGGACGCCTTCTACGAAGAATTCACCCAGGAGCTGGCAAAAGCGGATCGGGACGCGGAAGAGGGGGGCATGCGTGCCAACCAGATGGTGCTGACCGACATCGACTGCCCGGATTGCGGCCGCAAGATGGGCATTCGTACCGCCACCACAGGCGTCTTCCTCGGCTGTTCCGGCTATGCCCTGCCGCCGAAAGAGCGCTGCAAGAAGACCATCAACCTGGTCTCCGCCGACGAATTCGTCTCCGCCACCGACGGTGACGAGGCCGAAACCGAGGCGCTGCGCGCCAAGCACCGCTGCGGCGTCTGCGGCACCGCCATGGACGCCTACATCATTGACGACAGCCGCAAGCTGCACGTCTGTGGTCGCAACCCGGATTGCGATGGTTACGAGATCGAGAAGGGCCAGTTCAAGCTCAAGGGCTATGAAGGGCCGAGCATAGAGTGCGATCGCTGCGGATCCGAGATGCAGCTCAAGAACGGCCGTTTCGGCAAGTACATGGGTTGCACCAGCGAGACTTGCAAAAACACCCGCAAGATCCTGAAAAACGGCGACATAGCGCCGCCGAAGGAAGATCCTGTACCGCTGCCCGAGCTCAAGTGCACCCAGTCCGACGCCCACTTCGTGCTGCGTGACGGTGCGGCCGGCCTGTTCCTGGCCGCCAGCAACTTCCCGAAATCCCGTGAGACCCGTGCACCTCTGGTGGAAGAGCTCAAGCGCTTCAAGGATCGCCTCTCGCCCAAGCACCAGTACCTGGCTGACGCCCCGGCGTCAGATCCTGACGGTAACGCCTCCATCGTTCGCTTCAGTCGCAAGACCAAGGAGCAGTACGTGATGACGGAGGTCAACGGCAAGGCGACGGGCTGGACGGCGCACTACGACAACGGCAAGTGGCAGGAGAGCCTGGCCAAGTCGAAGAAGGCGTGATGGCGCGCAGTTCACACTATGATGAAAGAGGCCCCTTGCAGGGGCCTTTTTGTTGGGAGATGACGGTATACTGAAACGGCTGCAAGGATGGCAGCGCTGTACACGGAGGTTGTGATGGAGATTAACGAGATCCGGCCGGGAATGACCTGCTTGACCCGGGAAGGGACTGCCTATGTGCTGGAAGTGGACAGGCAGAGTCTGCTGGTGTTGCTGCAACGGGAGTATGAAACCATACCCGTGCAGGTGCGCAGCGACGAGATCCTGGCTCCCCTCACACTGTGACTTGAAAGGGAACAAGGAGGCATGACAGCTCTTTGATTCGCAAGGAAACCAAGACAGATAGCCGCGCTGTGACTCAACAGAACATCATGAGAAACCGCAGCGATCTGGTTTAACAAGAAATAGCAGCGCTTTAAAAAGGGATGAGGAATAGCAGCTCGGCGAGGTCGGGCTGCCATTGCCACTCCCGCATCTTTACCCTCCCGCCTATCACAGGCACACCCTCCTGCTGCAATCGCCCCGTCTGTTCCATAAAGCCTGTCGACCCTTTTGGCAGTGAAATGGTGCCGCCTGCGCCCAGCACGCGATGCCAGGGTAGCGCCTTGTCCGTTTCCCGCAGCACCTTGCCCACCAGTCGGGCTCGACCGGGCAGCCCAGCCAGATCCGCCACCTGACCATAGCTGACCACCTTGCCGGCCGGTATCAGGGCGAGGATCGCCTCGATGCGGGCGACCTTGTTCAGGGTGGCAGGGGCTGGCTCTATTCTCATGGGTCATGACTCTCCAGAAACGACAGAAGCGCTATTGTGGCGCTTCTGTCGTGGGGGTGGCAACCCGCGTCAACCAAAGGTCTGACTGAGCCCCTTGAGCTGCCTGGCGCGCTCCAGCAGCTCCTGACTCGAGTCGTCGACCTCCTGCATCTTCTGGCTATTGGCCTGGGAGTACTGGGATATCTGGTTGATGCTGCGGCTGATCTCCTCCACCACCGCCTGTTGCTGCTCGGCGGCGGCGGCGATCTGGGTGGAGTGCTCAGTGACCAGCTCTATCTCTTCCAGTACGGAATGCAGGCTGCTGGCGCCCTGGCGGGTCATCTCGGCGCACTCGCGGGTCTGTTGTAGGTTCTCCTGCATCATCCCCTTCCAGCGTCCCAGTGTGTGCTGGATCTGCTGTATGCTGCCCTGGATCTGCTCGGTCGCCTTGTGGGTGCGGGTCGACAGGGTACGCACCTCGTCAGCCACCACCGCAAAGCCGCGGCCCTGCTCACCGGCCCGCGCCGCCTCTATGGCGGCGTTGAGGGCCAGCAGGTTGGTCTGATCGGCTATGCCCTGGATTTCGCCCATGACGCTGCCAATTCGCTCCGACTCGCTGGCAAGTTCTACCGCAGAGTTGAACGCCAGTTCAGCCTGTTTGGCGAGTTGCTCGATGCGCTGTTCGGTCTGGCTCAGCTGTTTGTTGGTGTGCTCGCAGCGGCTGCGTGCCTCGTTGACCTGACCGTTGGAGTCCTGAATGTTGTGGGCAATCTCATGAGCCGTGCTGGCCATCTGGGTCATGGCGGCAGCCATCTGCTGGGTCTGGGCATCCTGCTCGTTGATGTCGAGACAGGCCTGATGGGATGCCTGTTTCAGGTTGGTGGCCAGGGTCTGCAGGGGATGGGTCGCATCGTTGATCCGGCCCAGCACGGTACGGATGCGGGCCTGCAGCATCTTGATGTGAAAATCGGCGATGGCGCCCGGGCCGTCACCCGAATAAACCAGCCGGGTCAGGCTGTCATATTCGCGGCCGAGCTGCTGCAGGTAGAGGGGCAGGGAGAATATTTCCCGCCAGTAGGCGCCACCGATGAGCAGCAGGGGCAGCAGCATCAGCAGGGCTGTCATGGCGCCCTGGCTGAGAAAGGCCCAGCCGAGCAGGCCGAGCAACAGCAAGCCCAGCACCGGCAGGCGCACGCGGTTGAAAGAGGGGAGGCTGCTGGCCGAGCCCCGCTCCGCCTTCAGCAGGGCCTGATAGGTCTGGCTGGCGACGCGCTTGAGCTGGGGTTCCGGTTTGCAGCGCACTGACTGGTAGCCGCTGATCCTGCCCCCCTCGTAGATGGGGGTCACATAGGCGTCGACCCAGTAGTAACGGCCATCCTTGCAGCGGTTCTTCACCATGCCGCGCCAGGGCTTGCCCTCCTTGAGGCGAGCCCACAGATCGGCAAAGGCGGCCTTGGGCATGTCGGGGTGGCGCACCAGGTTGTGGTTGTGACCGACCAGCTCTTCAACGGGGTAGCCGGCGATGCGGCAGAAGGCGGGGTTGGCGTAGGTGATCACTCCGCGCAGGTCGGTGGTGGAAACGAGTTGTTCGTCGGCAGGAAACTCCACTTCGCTGTCCAGGGTATGGACGTCTCTGCGAGCCATAGGAATACGCTCCGATGTTATTGTTGATAGTTTTGTCGTTGTTATTGTGGCAGATCCGGGCGTGGTTGCAGGTGATTGCCAGGGCGCGCCGAGTCGGCTTCATAGGGGGCTGAATTTTGCCAACAATGGCGGATGAATGGTAGGGAAAAGTTGGTTTTTTGTTGGTGGATGGTAAAAAAAGGCGACCCAAAGGTCGCCAGACAGAAAGATAACACTACCTCTGTGGTACCCGATAACGCACCTGTAGCTGGTCGAGGATCTGCAGCTGGCCCGGCAGGCGGGCGGCGAAGTGATCCCACGCCTTGCGGGTGGCGTCGCTCCAGGCCACCTCGGCGGTGGCCAGCATGCGCGGGAACAACATATAGTCGAGACGGTCACGAGAGGTAACCAGTTCCGACCATAAGGGACTCAGCACCCCCAGGATGTTATCGTTGGCATGGAAATCGGCCGGGGCAGGATCACATCGATAGACCTGCTCCAGATTGAGGGTGCCCGCCCAGTAGAGGCCGGGTTCGCGGGGATCCTGGCTCCAGGCCAGATCCAGATAGAGGTGCTGGGCCGGTGCCATCACAACGGGATAGCCCGCCGTAGCCGCATCCAGCCCTGCCTGGAAACTGGTCCAGGCGAAGATGGTGGCATCCCGGCTCACCTTGTCGCCGTGCAATATCTCCTCCCAACCCAGCATCTGCTTGCCCTTGCTGGCCAGATACTGTTGGCAGTGGCGTAGCAGGTGGCCCTGCAGCTCGCGGCAATCCTGATATCCCTGCCGTTGCATCAACTGCTGGCAGGCCGGGCTGTCGGTCCATACTCCGGTCGGTACCTCGTCCCCCCCCATGTGTACCAGGGGGCCCGGGAACAGCTCGCACACCTCGTCAATTACCGCCTCCAGGAACTGATAGGTGCCGGGCAGGGCCGGGTTGAGCACGTTGTCGTCGAAATATTGCACCGACAGGTAGCGGGAGCGATCCGCTTCCTCGATCAGTAGCCCGGGCAGCGCCTTGATGGCGGCGTGGCAGTGGCCCGGGATGTCGATCTCGGGGATGACGGTAATGCCGAGCCCGCTGGCATAAGCCACCAGCTCGCGTACCTCGCTTTGGGTATAGTAGCCGCCATAGGGCTCGGGGCCGCCACTGAGCTGGGGCCCCACAGGCAGATCGTGGCCGCGCCAGGCTGCGATCTCTGTCAGCTGCGGGAAAGCCTTGATCTCGAGCCGCCACCCCTCGTCATCGGTCAGATGCCAGTGGAAGCGGTTGAACTTGTAGAGGCTCATCAGCTTGAGCAGGCGCTTGAGGCTAGCGACGGGGTGAAAGTGGCGGGCGCAGTCGAGGAAGATGCCGCGAAAACCGAAGCGGGGGGCATCGACCAGCTCGATGCAGGGCAGGCTCTCTCCGTGCTGCAGAGCCCACTGGGCCAGGCTTGTCAGGCCGTGGCGCCAGCCAGCCTCGCCAGCCGCGGCTATGGTCACCCCCTCCGGCGTGATGGTGAGGCGATAGGCTTCGGCAGCCAGGGGGGCCTCGAACAGCCGGATCTCGGCATCATGATCCTGCTCCAGCGCTAGCCCTGTCAGCTCGTTGAAATGGGCCAGCAGGCCGGTCAGCGACCCGGGCCCGCTGACATGGGCCCGCTCTGCCAAGCGGAAGTTGCCCTCCAGCAGCACCAGCTGATCCGGCTGGGGCACTATGCCGGCCAGAGACTCGACCTCGGGCAGATCCGGGGCGCCGGGCGCGCTTGACGGCAGGCCCAGCGCCTCATCGGCCAGCACCACAGGTATCAGCTGAGGGCCCGTGCTGGCCTCGGGCAGGCTCAGGAAGAAGCCGCGCGGCATGTCGGAGAGGCGCTTGATGGGGGTGTTGCGACAGCAAAAACGCAGCTCGCTTTGCCCCTCGGCCGGGATCAGTACCTTGTAGCTGCCGCTCTGGCGCTCCAGCTCCCCCCCTTCGACCGAGGCCGGGTCTATGTGGCGGGCCAGGCAGAAGTGGAGCTTCCAGGGGACGGCCGGCAGCTGGCTCAGGTTGAAGCGGAACCAGACGTCCTCGCCATCGCGTCGGTCGACCTGGGTGTGGATCAGGGGTGCAGACATGAAAATTCCTCTGATGGAGTTAAGGGAACAAACAAGGCGATCATCTCCTTGTGGTACTGGTCAACCCGGGGAGGGAGCCCGAGTGCTGAGATGGGCACACCCCGGAGCGGGCAGAGGGGGACTCTGTCCCCGCCGGCGGGCAGATCGCATTGGACAAGGCTCAGCAGTGCAGACATGGGAACGCCTCCGACTGGGCAAACAGTATGGCCCCCTCCAGCGCATCGGCCTTGGGGTTGACCAGGTTGAGGTGCGCCAGCCGGGGGGCGAGGCGCATGCCGATGCCACCGAGCAGGGCAATCTGGCTGGCCCCCAGCTGTTGCATCCCCTCCAGCAGGATCCGCAACTGTTCGCAGGTCTCGTCCAGCAGCTGGCAGGCGAGCTCGTCGCCGTCGCTGGCAGCATCGAACACCCAGGGGGCGAAGCGGCCATAATCGGCCGGAATGGCGCGGTATGCCCAGCGCACGACGTCGGCCTGATCCCGCTTGAAGTGGTCGAGCAAGCGGATGGCGAGCGTGCTGGGGGGCAGGATGCCGTCATGGCAGAGCAGGGCTTGCTGGATGGCACGCAGCCCAAGCCAGGCGCCGCTGCCCAGATCCGAGATGGGAAAACCGCGGCCGGAGCAGGTGTGGAGCTGGCCATGCCGATAGAGGAGCCCGGCCGAGCCGGTGCCAGCGATGAGAATGGCCCCCTCCCGGCCACCAAAGGCACCCAGGCAGGCACCGAAGGCATCCGAGGTGAGCCGCACGCTGGCAAAGGGGAAGGGCATCTCGAGCATGGCGTGATAGCACTCCGCCAGCTCGGCGGAGGCGAGCGCCAGCCCGACCCCCATCTGCTGCACGCTTGCCGCCGGCAGACCGGCCGCAGTGCGGGCCTGCTCGATGGCGGCCAGCACGTTGGCGTGGGCGACCTCTATGCCCAGCTCCAGGTTGGAGCCGGCGGCGCGCCCCTCGCCCAGCAGCTTGCCGGCCCGGTCCCGAATGCGGGCGCGGGTGTGGGTGCCGCCACCATCCACGCCGACCCAGAACTCAATCATGCCGGCCTCCCAGCGCGCTCTGCCAGCTGATGGCCAGGGCAAACCAGGCGGAATGTATGGAAGATCCACTGCTCTCCCCCAGTGCTAATGATGTCCGAGCCGCTCTCAATCATGGCGACCTCCCTGTGCGCTCTGCCAGCTGATGGCCAGGGCGAACCAGGCGGCGTGGGGGATCCACTGCTCGCCCCAGCGCCAGTTCTGATCCAGCCGATCCTTGTACTCTTCAGGGATAAAGGCCAGGTCATTTTCGTCATCGAAGCCGGCCGTGATGCCGTTGCAGATGCCGCCGAGGGCATTGGGATAACCGGCTGTGTAGCTCGGGTTGTTGATGCCGTGGCCCGCCAGCATGCAGGCGTTGAACGGGTTTTGCCCCAGGATCCAGTCGAGCTGGCGCTGGCCGAAGTCGAGCAGCGGCCCGGATTGTGGCGGGAGCTGCTCGGCGGCGGCAAAGGCCATGGCGGCCAGAGAGGCCAGCCTGGCGTTCTCCCCCTGCCACCAGTAGCCGGATTCGTTGTGGTGGGGGATGAAGAAGCTCACGCGAGGCGCTTCATCCACTCCTTTTACATACTGGCGGGCGAGGGCGAAGGGGTTGCCTGCCCGGGCGCACAGTGCCAGCTCGGCGGCCAGCGCCTGCTGCACCACGGTTTGCACCTGGGCTTTGCGCTCCTTGTCCGGCTCTACGCCTAGGTATTCCAGCAGCGCCAGCACCGGCAGTCCCGCCTCGGCGGCGTGGTAGTAGGGACGCGAGCCATCCTGGTTGGCGGACCAATGGTGGCCGAGATCGGGGTGCGGGCGCTGGCGGGCGCAAAGCTTGCCGGCCCACTCCCTCGCCTCGCTTAGCCACTCATGGCCCAGGGTCTTGGTCAGCTCGACCGCAGCCAGCAGGGCACAGTAGTCATCTATGATGTTCTCGACCCCGTCGTCCAGATAGGCGAGGTTGTGCTCGCGCAGGTGCAGGTAGCCGCACCTGGCCGCCTCGGCATAGTGACTCGCATCAAGGTCGCCGCTGACGCTCTCGCGGGCGGCGCGGGCCAGGGCGGCGATGGCCATGCCGCCCCCTTGCCGAAAACCCGCCTGCCAGTCGGCAGACTTGAGCCCCTGCTGGGTGGCGTAGGCGCACAGCTCGCGCTGCTCGGGATCCTTGCTCCACTTGTCGAACAGCGTCATGTAGAAGAAGCCGCTCTCATCCTGCATCCGGCAGAGAAAATCCGCCCCGTGCAGCGCCTCGTCATTGAGCCGCTTGCAGAGGTTGACCCCGTCTATGTCGCGGCGCGATGCCAGCAGTTCCCTACACCTGAGCAGGGCCCATACCACCATGGGGGTCTGCTGGGGGTTGAGGTAGTTGGCGTAGGAGAGGTGGCTCAGGTATTTGCTCATGTCGCCGCTGGCATCGAACCAGCCGCCGTGTACGTCTTTGCGTTGATCGGTGCCAAACAGCGGGGCAGTGCGGTCGGCCCGATCGAAGGCGCCGCTGGCGCGCTGGCCCTTGAAGTAGTGAATGACATCGGAGAGGCACTGGCTCGCCAAAAGGTGGTGGCCGATGGCGAAGGGGGCGGAGCTGACCATGCGCTCGTCGGTGCCGGCCTGGATGACAGTTTCCAGCCGGTAGTGACCGGGCTCCTTGAAAGAGGAGAAATCGGCGCGCCAGTAAGCGCGGCCCTGCCAGCCGTCGACCCGGCCGGCTTGTTGCAGCGGCGCTTCAAACAGGATCTGGTCATCACACTGGCGCAGCAGCCTGACATGGCCGCTGATAGCCAGCTGGGTGGTGGTCTGCAGCAGGGCAATCTTCTGCCCGTCGCACTCGTAGCCTACCTGATTGATCAAGAGTTCCATCAAGGTATTACTCCTGTGGTTCACCGACGGGCGGTGAGGCACATCACGGGGCTGTGGCTGCCCCGTAGCGAGGCATGGCCGGACAGTGCTGTCCGGCCGCTATAAGGCTCACCCTCATTCGTAGAGGTAGCAGCGCACGAAGTGGTTGTCTGCGAGCCTGGTGATGGGGGGCAGCTCATCCTTGCAGCGGGCCATGGCCTGATTGCAGCGCCCGGCAAAGGGGCAGCCGCAGGATTCCGGCGTCCAGAGCGGTATCTCCCCCTTGCGGCCCCCCTCCAGTTCGGCGTGGATGCTCTTCTCGGGGTCGGGCACCGCCGAGATAAGCAGTTGGGTGTAGGGGTGCTGGGGGTGGTGCAGTATCTCGTCCACCTCGCCCCACTCCACCATGTGGCCCACGTACATCACCGCCAAGTCTTCCGCCACGTAGCGGGCGGTGGCGATGTCGTGGGTGATGTAGAGCATGGAGACGCCCAGCTCGTTCTTCATCTGCTCCATCAGGTTGAGGATGCCGATGCGAATGGAGACGTCGAGCATGGAGGTGGGCTCATCCGCCAGCACCACTTCCGCCTCCACCGCCAGGTTGCGGGCTATGTTGACCCGCTGGCGCTGGCCGCCGGAGAGCTGGTGCGGGTACTTGGCCGCCGTTGCCTTGGCCGGGGTCAGCCCCACCTTTTCGAGCAGGGCATGGACCATGTCCGGCAGATCTTTCTTGTCGAGCACCTTGCTGTGCAGCAGCAGGGGGCGGGCTATGTGGTGGTAGATGGTGTGGGTCGGGTTGAGCGAACCGAACGGATCTTGCCACACCATCTGCACGCTCTGGCGATAGTCGAGCAGGGCCGTGCCCTTGTTGAACTCCTCCAGATCCCGGCCGCGATAGAGGATGCGGCCGCTGGAGAGCTTGTACATCTTGGCGATGATCTTGGCGATGGTGCTCTTGCCGGAGCCCGACTCCCCCACCACCGCCAGGGCGCGGCCCCGGTGCAGGTTGAAGGTGATGTCGGAGAGGGCCCGCATCTTGCCGCTCTTGATGGCATTGGAGTTGACGGGGAAGTCCTTGTAGAGGTGCTGGACTTCGATGATGGGCGCGTCGGTTTGGGCGATTTGCATGACAGACATCCTTAACAGCCAGCGGCCTTGTCCAGATAGATCAGGGGATCTTGTTGCTCATCCTGCGCCTCATGGAGGTGGCAGGCGGTCTGTTGTCCCGGCCGGATCTCGACCAGGCGGGTGTACTCCTGGCGGCAGCGCGCGTGCACCTTGCCGCAGCGGGCCTGAAAGCGGCAGCCGACCGGCACCTCCAGCAGGTTGAGCGGGGTGCCGGGGATCCCCTCCAGCACGGTTTTCGGGCCGTGCAGGGGCGGGAAGGAGTTGCCGAGCCCGCGGGTATAGGGGTGCAGGGGCGAGGTCAGGATCGCCTTGGAAGGCGCCACCTCGATCAGCTCACCGGCGTACATGATGCCGATGCGATCGCAGAACTCGACCATGAGCGACAGGTCGTGGGTGATAAACAGAATGGAGAAGTTGAACTGCTCTTTCAGGGCGTAGACCTTTTGCAATATCTCCCGCTGCACCACCACGTCCAGCGCCGTGGTCGGCTCATCCATGATCAAGAGCTCCGGGTTGAGCGCCATGGCGATGGCGATCACCAGCCGCTGGCGCATGCCGCCGGAGAACTGGTGCGGATAATCCCGCAGCCGGCTCGGGTGTATGTCGACTATCTCCAGTAGCACCTGGGCGCGCTTGATCGCCTCGTAACGGGTCATGCCGGGGTTGTGGGCCAGCAGCACGTCGCAGAACTGCTCTTCCATGCGCAGCACTGGGTTGAGCGCGTTCATGGCGGACTGGAACACCACGGATACCTGTTGCCAGCGGTAGGATCGCAGCCGCTCTTCGCCGTAGTGGAGTATGTTCTCCCCCTTGAACAGGATCTCGCCGCCACTGATGTAGGCGGGCGGCTTGTGCAGCCGGGCCACCGAGAAGGCGATGGTGGACTTGCCGCAGCCGGACTCGCCGGCCAGGCCGAATACCTCGCCGGGGGCTATGTCAAAGCTGACCGAGTTGACGGCGCGCACGTCGCCGCTCTCGGTGATGTAGTCGACGCAGAGGTTGCGTACCGACAGCAGGGGTGGGGTCTTCATGCTGTCCTCTCCTGTGGTGCTGAGACGGGCGCGGCGAGTTTTTTCCAGCGGTTGAGCCCTTTATGGGATCGCAACTGAGGGTTGGCTATCTCGTCGATGGCGAAGTTGAGCAGGGCCAGGCCCGCGCCCAGGGTGGCGATGGCGAAGCAGGGGGCCAGGATCTCCCACCAGGCACCCACCAGGATGGCGCTGGAGGTCTGGGCGTTGTAGAGCATGATGCCCCAGCTGACCACGGTCGGATCGCCGAGCCCCAGGAACTCCAGGGTCGCCTCGGTGACGATGGCGTAGATGATGGAGCCGATGAAGCTGACCCCTATGATGGAGATGAGGTTGGGCAGTATCTCCACCAGAATGATGCGCCAGGCTGGCTCCCCCAGCACCTCGGCGGCGATGACGAACTCTTTCTCGCGCAGGGCCAGGGTCTGGGCCCGGATGACGCGCGCGCCATAGGCCCAGGAGGTAAAGCCTATGATGAGCGCAATCACCGTCGGTGACGCCTCCCCGATAAAGCTCGCGAGCACCAGTAGCAGGGGGAGGTTGGGGATCACCAGCACCACGTTCATCAGGAAGGTGAGGCATTCGTCGATCACGCCGCCAAAGTAGCCGGCTGTGATGCCGATGGTGATGGCGAGGGCGCACACCAGTATGCCGGCACCGAAGCCCACCATCAGGGAGATGCGGGCGCCGTTGGCAAACTGGGACCAGATGTCGTGGCCCATGCGGGTGGTGCCCATCACGTACTCGGCGCTGGGGGGCTGGTGCGGACGGGAGACCCGCTTGGTCGGTTCGTTGCTGGCCAGCAGCGGGGCGAGCAGCGCCATCAGCACGAAGCTGACCACGATGAAGAGGCCGAAGGCGGCTTTCTTGTTGCCCAGCAGGATTTTCAAGATAGTCGGCATGCGCATCTTATTTGCCTCCTGTACGCAGACGGGGATCCAGGAAGACGTAGAGCACGTCGGCCAGGAAGTTGAAGCTGAGCATGGTGATGGTCATGATGAGCAGCTGCCCCTGGATGAGCGAGTAGTCGCGGGCCAGGATGCCCTGATAGAGGGTCAGACCCAGGCCGGGATAGTTGAAGATCACCTCGGTGATGAGAGAGCCGCCGATGACGAAACCGAGCGCCATGGAGAGCGCTGTGACGCTCGGCAGTATGGCGTTGCGGGCACCGTAGTTGAAGATGACCCGGTTGCTGGAGAGCCCCTTGGCCTTGGCCATGGTGATGTAGTCCTCCCCCAGCAGGTTGATCATGTTGTTGCGCATTGTGATGAGGAAGCCCCCCACCTGCACCATGGCCAGCGTCAGCACCGGCATGACGGCGTGCAGCATGATGCTCTTGATGTGTTCCCAGCCGAAATCGGCGGTGATCTCCGGGCTGTAGGCATAGCCGATGGGCAGCCACTCCAGACTGACCCCGAACAGAAAGAGGGCGAGCAGGGAGATGACCACGGGCGGAATGGCCTGCATCACCAGGGTGAGCGGGGAGAGGATGCTGTCCATGCGTCCCCCCCGGTGCCAGGCGGCGAAGATGCCGACGATGGAGCCGATGGAGAAGCTGAGGATGGTGGAGGTGCCCACCAGGAACAGGGTCCAGCCGATGGCGCGACCGAGCACGTCAGCGACCGGTTGGGGGTAGTAGCGCACCGAGGTGCCGAGATCCCAGGTGAAGACGCTCTTCACATAGGTGAGAAATTGGGTGCTGATGGGGCCGTCCACAAAGCCGAAGGTCGCCTTGAGGGCCTCCAGTGCGGCGGGTTCCATCATGGCGCCAGCCCGGGCAAACATGACGGAGACAGGATCCCCCGGCATGGCTCTGGGTAGCAGGAAGTTGATGGTGGCGGCCACCAGGAAGGCGACCAGATAGAAGGAGAAACGTCTCAGTATAAATCCCATGGTAAACCCTTTTACTGCAAGCCTGCCCCGCGCCGGGCAAAGCTCCCCCAACCCCGAACAATCAGAGGGATGGAAGACATGGCGGGGAAAATGGCCCCCCGCAGGGGGCCGGGGTGGTTAGCTGTTTGGCTTGAGTGACAACACGTGCAGCAGACGCTCCGGGGTATCCGGGTGAACCTGCGGCTTGGCGACCGGGTTGTCGGCACTGAACCAGCCGTGGAAACGCTTGGTGCTGTATTCGTACCAGGTCGGGTTGTTGAACACAGGGATTATGGTCTGGTTGGCACCGACCCTGTCCTGGATCTCGAACATGATGGCCTTCTGCTTGGCGGCATCGGCGGTCTGGGTGAAGTCATCGATCAGCTTGTCCAGTGCCGGATCCTTGTAGCGGGGCGCCGCAAAGCGGTTGCCACGCTCACCCATGTTGCGGGAGTGGAAGGCGGTCTCGAAGTACTTGTGCGGGTTGGCACCGGCGAAGTATCCCTGCAGGGCAACGTCGAAGTCACCTGTGATCAGGTTCTCGGTCCAGACGGTGGCTTCCGGGGTGGCGGTCTTGGCGTTCAGACCCAGGGCCTGCAAGCCTTCGACCCCGATCTGGGCTGTGTTGACCCAGTCGGTCCAGCCGTTCGGTACCAGCACCTTGAAGGTGATCTTCTGGCAGGTCGGGGTGTCGAGGAACTTGTCGCCGTCACAGTCCTTGTAGCCGGCCTGTTTCAGCAGGGCCTTGGCCCCTTCCAGGTCGAACTTGTTGAACTTGCCGTATTTCTTCTCGACTTCCGGGTTGTCCCAGGAGGCGAACGCCTTGCCCAGACCTGACGGGTATTCGTTGACGGTCGGGTAGCCGTAGCCGGCGATGTCCACCATGGACTGACGGTCCATCGCCATGGAGAAGGCGCGGCGGAAGTTGATGTCGTTGAAGGCTTCGTGGTTGCCGGGATTCTTGGTCTGGAAGTTGACGTTGAATGCCACTGTACCTGAGGCCGGGAACCAGTACTTGTTGTTCTTCGGATCGTTGCCGACGTAGAGGCGCTCTATGTCCGGCACGAAGGAGCCGAACCAGTCCACATCACCCTTCATCACGGCGGCCAGCACCTGATCGTTGGTGGCCATCTGCGGCATGCGCAGGCAGTCGATGGAGAGGTTGGCGTTGTCCCAGTAGTGCGGGTTGCGGCACTGGGTGTAGAGCTGGGCGGAGAAGTTGTCCACCTCGGTGAAGGGACCTGTGCCGACCGGCTTGTCGTTGGTGAAGGCAACCGGATCCTTCACGGATTTCCACTGGTGCTCGGGGACTATGGGCACCAGTACCAGGTCATTCACCACGTTGGTGTTGACGTCGGTCAGCTCGAACTTGACCTTGTTGGGGGCCAGCTTCTCGACGCTCTTGATCTGGGTCCAGATAGAGCGCTCGTCCAGCGCCTTGTTGGCCTTGACCAGATTGAAGGAGAAGAGGATGTCATCGGCGGTGAAGGGCTGACCGTCAGACCACTTGACCCCGTCACGCAGATCGAAGGTGACGGATTTCAGGTCATCGCTGAAGGCGTAGTTGGTGGCCAGACGATAGACGGGTTTGCCCCCTTGCATATCGTTGAAGATCACCAGAGGTTCATAGATGAAGTGACGTGTGGTGTGCAGCAGGCCCGCTTGCAGGAAGGGGTTGAAGTTCTTGACCCAGGCGGTCTCCTGTTGGGCGACCAGAGTCAGCACAGTCTTGTTGTCGGCAGCCATGGCAGTGCCGGCAGCCCCGGCCAGCATCATGGTTCCCAGCAGTACAGCAGTAGAGATTTTGGATACTTTGGCAAGCATATTATGTCCTTTCTTATTTATATTCCTTGTTCGGATTTGAGCACCGACATCGCATGCTGTGGAGGTCGGCCCTCAATGTTGGTCAGGTTTTTCACCCTTGTAGTTGTGTCATCCAACGTCCCTAGCAAAGCAGAGTTAACAGGAAAACAACAACTGTTCCGTTCGTCGATATCGTAAAAATCACGGCCCTTACGTCAATTTCGTCAAAATGACTTTTAACTCATTTTAAATCATTAAGTTATGTTATTTGCTTTGGCGTAATAAGTCCCCATCCATACGCTCGTCATGACAATTGTGTGAATTGGATCGGCTCTCGTTTTGACGCCTTTTGCCTGCTTAATTCTGCACAAAAAAAAACCGCCCCGGCAAGTGTGAGCCAGGGCGCAGATCGGGGCGGGTCATGTCAGGGTTTGCGGTTGGCGAGTTGACGCAGGGTCTGGGCGCTGTGGTGCAACTGCTGGCGCTGGGGATCGCTCAGGGGGCCGTGGGTGAGCACGTACTCGGCGGTGGCCACCACCGTCTTCCAGCGCGGCGCCTTGGGCAGGGTGTCCAGGCTCAGGTATTTGTCGAGGGTGCGGGTCTGGGGGCTGGATCTGTCCATGTAGACCCGCCACAGCTTGCTCTTCTCCGCCAGCACTATCTTGCCCTTGCCCGTGCTCTGCTGCCAGGCATCCAGGGTGAGGCGCATGGTATCCACCAGGGCCCGGCGCAGCGGCTCGTCATCCTGCTGACGGATGAGATCGTCGGCGAGCGATCGGAACTCTCCCCCCAACCGGCTCAGCTCACCCAGCAGCTGACCGTCCTCTATGATGGCCTGGCGCGACAGGCTCTTGAGGGCATTCTCCAGCGCCATCACCCGGTTCTCGTCCTGGCGCGGTTCAGTGCTGAGGGTGAGGGCGAAGGCGGCCTGTCCCCCCAGGCTGATGGGCAGGGCACGGGCATTGAGCTCGTCCTTCAGCCCGGCCACCAGGAATTCCAGACGCTGCTCCTGGCGGGCCTTCAGATCGGGCCACTGGGTGGCCAGCGGGCTGGCCAGCCAGTCGTCCAGCGGCTGACCCTCCATGGCTTCCGGCTCCTGGCCCAGCAAGCGGGCCAGCACCCGGGAGGCAAACAGCACTGTGCCCTGCTCGTCGATGAAGACCATGGGATCGGCCCCTTCGCCAAGCAGGGCCAGCAGCCGTTCCTGATCCTGATGCAGCCGCTCCTGCAGGGTGAGGCGGTGCTCTATCTCCTGTTTCAGCAACCGGTTCTCCACCAGAGAGGCGCGGCCAGCCCGGGCTTCCAGCAGTGCCCTGACCCGGGCAAACAGCTCCTCCTTGCAGAAGGGTTTCACCAGATAGTCGTTGGCGCCGGCGTTGAAACCCTCTTCTATATCCTTGGGCTGGTTGAGGGCTGTGAGCAGCAGCACCGGCAGCTGATCCTTGGGATGCTGCTGGCGCAGGCGGCGGCAGACGTCAAATCCCGACAGGGTCGGCATCATGACATCCAGCAATATGAGGTCCACTGGCTCCTGGGCCAGCTTGGCCAGCGCATCGTGGCCGTCGCTGCTGGGCAGTATGCGGTAGCCGCAGGGCTGCAGCAGGTGGCGCAGTATGTGCAGGTTGATGGGCTCGTCATCCACCACCAATATGAGTGGCGCATCCTCGGGGGGAGGGGGGAGGTCATCGCTCTCCCAGTCCGGCAGGATGAGCGGCTGCTGGCGCACCAGCTGGTGCTCGATCTGGCGGCTGTCCAGCGTCAGGCTGCCCGCCTTGCCGCTGGCGAGCGGCAGGGTGAAGGCGAAGGTGGAGCCGACGCTCGGCTCGCTCTCCACGAACAGCTCACCCCCCATCAGGTGCACCAGCTGGCGGGTGATGGAGAGGCCGAGGCCGGCCCCCTGCTTGCTCACTTCCGGGCTCATCTGCACCAGCGGCTCGAAGATGTGCTCCAGATGGTCCGGGGCTATGCCGATGCCGGTGTCGGTCACCCTGATGCGCAGGAAATTGCCCTCCACCAGGGCGCTCAGCACCACCTTGCCCTGCGGCGTGTACTTGATGGCGTTACCCACCAGGTTGTAGAGCACCTGTTCGAGCCGCTGTTCGTCGGCCAGCACCGGCGGCAGCTCCGCCGGGCTTATGTCCACCAGGGTGAGGGGCTTGGCCTGCACCAGGTGCTGGCAGAGATCCAGCACCAGCCGTATGACTCCCTTGGAGGCGACGGGCTGGGGATGTATCTCCAGCTGGCCGTAGCGCATCTGGTGGTAGTCGAGCAGATCGTCCACCAGCCGGGCCAGGCCGTCAGCACTCTTGATGATGAGGCCGAGCTGCTTCTGCTGCCCCTCGGTGAGATCCTGCTGGCTGGCGAGCATGGATTCGGCCATCCCCTTGATGCCGTGGATGGGGGTGCGCAGCTCGTGGGAGGTGTTGGCCAACAGCTCATCCTTGAGCTTGTCCGCCTGCTGCAGGCTGAGGTTCTGCTTGTGGGTCAGCTTGACCTGCTGCTGCAGCTCCTGGGTCTGGCGTTCGATGAGCTCTATCTTGTCCTTCACCGAGCGCTGCATGTGGCGAAACGCCTGGGCCAGCCTGTCTATGTCATCGTCGGTGCGGGGGATTGTGATGGGGTGATCCAGCGCACCGTCGGCCACCTGCTCGGCGGCGGCGGTGAGGGAGCGCAGCGGGGCCGTGATGGAGTGGGAGAGCCAGCGCGAGAACAGGATCAGCAGCAGCAGGGAGCCGGCCCCCAGCAGGATCACCAGGGTCTCCAGCTGACGGATGGGGCGGTAGGCCTCGCTGGTGGAGATCTCGGCGATGAAGGCCCACTCGGTGTCGAACACCTTCACCTGGGTGTAGGCGGCCAGCACCTCGTCATCGTGATAGGAGCGAAACAGCCCGACTCCCTGCTCACCCGAGAGGGTCTTGACCACCAGCGGGGTCTGCAGGGGCCTGAAATTGGGGCTGAAACTGTTCTCCACGCTGAATTCCGGCGCCAGCCAGGCATTGGCGCGCATCCGCTTGTCCGGGCCTATGAGGATGGTCTCGCCGGTCTCGCCGAGGCCTTCCCGCTCCGCCATGATTTGGTTGAGCTTGTCCGGCAGCAGCTCGAAGATCACCACGCCGCGCACATAGTCGTACTGCATCACGGGGGCGGCCATGTAGGCGACCACCTGGCCGGTCAGCTCGTTGCGGCCAAAGTCGGTGAATTCGAAGATCTGCTGCGGCTTCTGGCCGCCGTCGAGGCGCCGTTTTATCTTGGCGAAGGTGCTGCCAAGGCCGCTCGCCTGATAGGGGCCCGAGAGCAGGTTGGTGGCGAAGTTGGGACGCTTGGTGACCGAGTAGACAACGTCTCCGTTGAGATCGATGAGGAAGATGTCGCTGTAGTTGGATTTGCGCACCATGTCGGCATAGCCGCGATGAA
Source organism: Aeromonas sp. A04 (assembly GCF_047780465.1). Classification (NCBI taxonomy): domain Bacteria; kingdom Pseudomonadati; phylum Pseudomonadota; class Gammaproteobacteria; order Aeromonadales; family Aeromonadaceae; genus Aeromonas; species Aeromonas sp. A04. The sequence goes on from NZ_JBLNHP010000002.1 coordinate 305,136, forward strand.
AGCGCTGGTGCACCCGGCCATACATCTCGTCCGCCAGGATCAGCGCGCTGATGGAGGGCTCGATGTCGGCCTTGTCGTCGGGTTTTTGCAACTGATCCCAGGAGCCGGGCACATAGCGGGCCTGGGCGCGAGCGCGGGCCTCCTGTGGCGTGACGCCGAGTTTTTCGAAGGCACCGGTGAAGCCATAGAAGCGGCCGATACTGTTGCCGGCAAAATCCTGCTGGGAGAAGTTGATGATCTGTTCTTTGAGGTTGCCGAAGTAATCCTCCAGCTGGCTCTTCTTGATGTTGCGCACCGACACCAGATGATTGGAGGTCTGGGTGGTAAGATCTTTGCCGTGGCTGTAGAGGAAGAACAGGGTGACGACCAGGAAGGGCACCATGGCCAGCATGAAAAAAGCCAGCATTAGCTGCGGCCTGAGCCCACGAGGCTTAAAGATCCATTTCATCGTGTGATTTTCAATTGAGAATCCAGTTACTAAGCGCCACAAGTCTCTGACTAAAGACTAATCATTTCAATGACTTTATCTTAAATTCGCCTGTGGGGTCACAGCCTGATGTGGTTTTTTTGGCCAAGCCGTCTAAACCCTGAGCAAACAGCACGGGCAAGGGCTAAAAGTGCGAAAAAAGGGTTGTGCCCGCGCTTGGGGTACGTATAATGCGCCTCGTTGTCAGGTAACTGGCACACGGCAGTCTGGCGGGAATAGCTCAGTTGGTAGAGCACGACCTTGCCAAGGTCGGGGTCGCGAGTTCGAGTCTCGTTTCCCGCTCCAATTTCTCATAGCACCAACTATGGGTATCACTTTCAAGGCAATCAGCCTTGTCAGCATGGCGCGTTAGCAAAGCGGTTATGCAGCGGATTGCAAATCCGTTTAGTCCGGTTCGACTCCGGAACGTGCCTCCATCATCTTTCTGTTCAGCATTATCCCTGCACCAAGCTCCCACACATTCATGTGTGTGTTTCTGTTTCCCGTTATTCAGGTTTTCTCAATATCCCTGCTGCGTCAGCAAGGGTTCGCAGCCCTGTTGTTGCCACTCCCGTTCCAGATAGCGATTGACCTCCACCAGATCCTGTCCCCGGAATTGAAACTGCACCTCGGCCGAATGCTCGGTCAGATCCATCATCTTCTGTTTCAACTGGCCGCATTGCCACAGGCTGATGGTCGGAGCCCCCTTGTAGGCCAGCTCTATGCTGTCGTTTTGATTGAGCCGCCAATCCTGCCACTCCGACCAGAGCAACAGACCCAACACTCCTATGATCGCCACTTCTGCGGGTTTCATCGCACAGACTCCATGTTGACTGCCAACTCATTAAATCTGGTCAAACGGCGCCGCTTTGCCAGATTTTGTTGCTTGTAAGTTAATGGATGTAACCTAATTTCATTTTGTGGCTTTTGACGAACTTTTTTGCGAAAAAACGAGGTTGTTGGTGTAGTAATCCTACAAATTGTGGAGTAATCTTTGCTCAGTGGTCTTACCAGTAAGGAGTGCTATCATGTTTCATCCCTATTCCCTGACTCAGATAATTCTTCGTCGCATCTATGTGCTGCTGGTGGGTATTCTGGCCTTCCCCGTGATGCTGTTTCGCAGTGATCGCGCCCGTTTCTACAGCTATCTGCACCGCATCTGGAGCAAGACCAGCACCAAGCCGGTGTGGCTCAAGATGAGCGAACGTGGTGAGCGGATCTTCTACTAAGCTCGGCTTCAGACAAAAAAGACAGCTTCGGCTGTCTTTTTTATTGTTATCAAGAGATTGCAGCAACCGGCCTGGTGGGTGACCAGGTCATGTCTCGCCCGGTTTGCCCTGGCTGTCAGGCTGCTTGGCCCCGTCCTCTGGCGGGGCTTTTTTGATCGCCCGCCGCGGGCTGGATGTGGCTGGCACGTGGGAGTCGGCATCCCCGGGTACGGGAGTCCGGTCGCCTTGCCAAGGGGGACATATCTGCACACACTGCTCCCTCCACAAGGCGCGCCTTGTCATGTTTGGAGCCGTGATGACACCAGGAGGTGCAGATGATCATTCGTCAGGCAACGCAGGCTGATATTCCCGCATTGGTGAGTCTGCGCATGGAGCTGTTTTGCGAGGTGGGCGAGCTGAGCGATCCGCTGGCCGATCTGGATCTCTGGCAGGCGACCCGCGCCTATTTCAGCACGGCGCAGGCCGATGGCAGCGCGCGCTCCTGGGTGGCCGAGGTCGGGGATGAGGTGGTGGCGAGCGGCACGCTGGCTCTGTTCGTGCGGCCGCCCTATCCCGGCAACCTGTCGGGGCGGGAGGCCTATCTGCTCAACATGTATACGCTGCCGGCCTACCGCAAGCAGGGCATGGCCAGCGCCCTGCTCGATGCCATGGTGGCCCATGCCAGCGCCGAACGACTGGGCAAGGTGTGGCTGCATGCCAGCGATGAGGGGCGCCCTCTGTATGAACGGGTCGGTTTTGTGGCCAATCCGGCCTATTTGGAGTGGTCGGCCACCCCTTCCCCGTTGCTATCTGAGCGCCGAGAAGCTAGAAACCTTGACTAAGATCAATTCAGGCGGGGGAGCTTTCCCTGATGACGAGGTATAGACAAGATGTTCAATCTTAAACTCAAAGCCGAACTGCTGGCTTGTCAGGAGCAATTGACGCAGGCACAGACCTTTATCGATGCGGTCAAGGGCGGGGTGGCGGTGATCACCTTCAGCCCAGAGGGGCAGATCCTGGATGCCAATCCGCTGTTTCTGGGGGTGGTTGGCTACAGCGAACAGGAGGTCGTGGGCCAGCCGCACCGGATATTTTGTGACGGCCTGTATGCCCAGTCGAGCGCTTACCAGCAGTTCTGGGAGCAGTTGCGTCAAGGGCGCAGCCACAGTGGCGTGTTCCGGCGGCTGAACAAGCAGGGCCACACCCTGTGGCTGGATGCCACCTACTTCCCGGTCAAGCAGGGGGGGCGTGTGGTGCGGGTGATCAAGATTGCCTCCGACATCACCCACAGCCATGAGCAGTTGCTGAGCCAGGAGGCCACCTCGACCGCCCTCGATCGCTCCCAGGCCATCATAGAGTTCACCCCCAAGGGGGAGATTGTCAGCGCCAACCAGAACTTTCTCTCCTGCATGGGTTACTCCTTGTCGCAGCTCAAGGGCCAGCATCACAGGATCTTCTGCGATGAGAGCTTCTATCGGGAGCAGCCGCACTTCTGGGAGGATCTGGCCAAGGGACAGGTCAAGTCCGGGTTGTTCCTGCGTCGCACCAGCCATGGCAACGAGATCTGGCTGGAGGCGAGCTACAACCCCATCAAAAACGAGGCCGGCAAGGTGATCAAGGTGATCAAGTTTGCCAGCGATGTGACCGAGCGGATCCAGCGCGCACAGGCGGTGAGCGAGGCGGCCCGCATCGCCCACAGCATATCGCAGGAGACGACCAGGGCGGCGGCAACCGGGGCGACCCTGCTCAACTCCTCGGTCAGCATCTCCACGGCCATCTCGGAGCAGGTGGGCCGGATGTCCGATCTGATCGGGCTGCTCAACGAGCAATCCAAGAGTATCGAGGCCATCGTCTCCACCATCAGCAGCATCGCCGAGCAGACCAACCTGTTGGCGCTCAATGCGGCCATAGAGGCGGCGCGGGCCGGGGATCAGGGCCGTGGCTTTGCCGTGGTGGCGGATGAGGTGCGGCAACTGGCCGCCCGAACCTCCCTCTCTACCAGCGAGATTGACAGCGTGGTACAGAAAAACCGTGAACTGACGGCGCAGATCACCAACAACATCAACGAAGTCGCCGTGAGTGCCCTGCGTGGCAAGGAACAGATCGTCGAGGTGAGCAGCGTGATGGTACAGATAGAGCAGGGGGCGACCAACGTGACCCAGACTGTTTCGGGTCTGGCCATCGGCGCCTGAGTCATTTTTCCTCCCCGAGCACGGCTGCCGTCCTGGCGGCTGTGCACAATCCGAGCGGTCAGCTCACCAATCTGAACCCCTGCTGTATCACCCCCTGCTTGTCAATTGCCCGCCGGGGGCGGCCTGTTTAGGCTTGCCGCCTCACGATTCTGGAGCAAGAAAACGTAATGGCAACAAGAGCAAAAAGCAGGGCCTTGGCCCTGTTGGCGGGCATGCTTGCGAGCATGGGGTTGAGTGGTTGCATGGGGCAGATGGGGCTCTCCTCCATGGTGACCAAGGGCAATCTCAGCGTGGTGGACAACCGTTACGGTCGGGCCGGGGTCTTCCTGTTGCTCTCCCCCGTCTATGGTCTGGCGGCGACGGCGGACTTGTTCGTGTTCAATACCATAGAGTTCTGGTCGGGCAAGAACCCCATCACCGGCAAGTCACCTGCGCTGGTGGATCAGAAGCTCGATGCCCTGATCAAGGTCAACCAGCATCTGGACCCGGCTCTCAACAAGGTGCCTTTGGCCATGTTGCCGCAAGGGGTGCGCGAGGTCGAGATGAGCTATCCGGATGAACGTACCGCCCAGATGGAGGTGCACTACCTGGATGGTCGCAGCAGCCTGATGCGCGGTGAAAAGCGCGGCGAGCTGCTGGATATCTACTTCGATGGCCGGCTGGTCTCGACCCTGACTCAGGCCCAGCTGGACGATGCTGCGGTCGCTGGCCGTGTGCAGGCCTGATCCTGCAGGTCCGAGATCCGTTCTGGCCTGAATTGGGTATAGTATTCCCTGCATGCAACATTGCCATTGTGGCCAGGGAGTAGCTTATGACCTTCAGCGGTCTGCGATTATCGGAACTGATCGGTTCCCTCAGTCATGCCCTCGACATGACTGAGGGGCAGCCCAGAGGGCACTGCATCCGTTGTTGCTGGATTGGTTCCCGGCTGGGGGAGCAGCTTGGCCTGGATGCCGGGCAGCGCCACGACCTCTATTACACCCTGCTGCTCAAGGATCTCGGTTGCAGCAGCAATGCGGCCCGCATCTGCGAGCTCTATCTCACCGACGATCTGCACTTCAAACGCGATTTCAAGCTGGTGGATGGCTCCCTCTCCGAGGTGGTCAACTTCGTGCTGGGCCACACCGGCCTGCAGGCCGATCTGCTGGGGCGCTTTCGCAGCCTGTTTCACATCTTTCGCAACGGCGATCAGATTGCCAACGAGCTGATCCAGACCCGCTGCCATCGTGGCGCCGATATCGCTCGCCAGCTGCGCTTCAGCGATGAGGTCGCCGGCGGCATCCTCTCTCTCGACGAGCACTGGAATGGCAAGGGGCGGCCGTTGCAGCTGGCTGGCGAGGCGATCCCGATCTTCTCCCGCATCGCCCTGCTCTGTCAGGTGGTGGATGTGTTTCATGCCGCCGTAGGCCCGCAGGCCGTGCTCAAGGAGCTGCGCGGGCGCAGTGGCAGCTGGTTCGACCCCGAGCTGGTCAGGCAGTTTGAAGCCATGGCCGATGAGTATTTCTGGCAAGGGCTGGCGGATCCCCAGCTGGCTGAGTGGGTATTTATCCATCCGGCCGGGCAGGGGGAAGTGGCGCTCGATGAAGATTATCTGGACGAGATCGCCGCCGCCTTCGGTCAGGTGGTCGACTCCAAGAGCCCCTACACAGCCGGTCACAGCGGCCGGGTGGCACTCTATACCGATATCCTCGCCACCCAGATGGGGATCCCGGAGCCACGGCGGCGCTGGCTCAAGCGGGGTGCCCTGCTGCACGACGTGGGCAAGCTTGGGGTGAGCAACGCAATCCTCGACAAACCGGACAAGCTGAATGCCGATGAGTGGGCGGCGGTGCAGATGCATGCCGCCTATACCGAGGAGATCCTGAGCCGGATCGGTGCCTTCAAGGAGCTGGCCCAGGTGGCGGGGGCCCATCATGAGCGGCTCGACGGCAAAGGCTATCCCAAGGGACTCAAGGCAGAGGAGATTGCCCTTGAGACCCGCATCATCACCACGGCCGACATCTTCGATGCCATCACCGCCAAGCGTCCCTATCGTGGTGCCATTCCCGTGCCCCAGGCGCTGGAGATGATGGCCGAGCAGCTGGGATCCGCCATAGACCCCGACTGTTTTGCCGCGCTGGAGGCGGGGATCAAGGATTTCTCCATCTACCTCACAGCCGAGCAGCCGCTGGCGGATGCCAGTTAACGCGGGTTGCGTACATGGCTTGAGTGGTCAGCGCGATATGACAACGCCCCGCATTGCGGGGCGTTTTGCTATGTGTGGCTCTGGCTGCGGGGCGGGTACATCACCAGCCCCAGCAGGCGGCGCAGGTGGGTGAGCTGTTCGGTGAGCTGCAGACTCAACCAGAGATAGCCGCTGATGGCGGCCTCGCCCCTGGCATCGAGCCGCACCCGGGTCGCCGCTTCCTGCAACTGGGTGATGGCTTGCTCCGATCCCTTCAAGTCGCCGCTCTTGAGCATGAGTGCCAGCTCGATCATCAAGGCTTCGGTCGCCTGCTGGCAGGCACGCAGCTCGGGTGTGCTCTGCATCAGAAAGTGGCTCTGGCGATCGCTCCAGTAGGTGTTGGCCAGCATCTCCAGGGTGCAGAGGGTGTTGCGCATCGTGGTCTGGATGGCCTCGAACAGGGCGCTGCCAAGGCGAGTCTCCTTGACCGCCGGGGTCAGCAGGGGGCGCAGGCTGACCATCTTGGAGAGCAGACGAGAGTGGCTTTGCGCCAGCCTGGGTCGCTCCAGAATGTTGGGGGAGAGGTGGGTATGGTAGAGCCGGTGCGCCTGCAGCAGGGTGTCGTGCATCTGCAACCGCCAGTGGCTGTAGGCGCGCTGGGGGTAGATGCTGCAAAACAGCAGCGCCAGCAGGGAGCCCAGGATCACGTCGGCACTGCGCCACAGCGCCGTCTCTATGTCCCCCGGCATGGCTCCCATGGTGACGCCCAGGGTGATGCCGATGAGCAGCCCCACGTAGGGGCGCTTGCCGAGCGCCAGATAGCCGCACAGGAACATGATGCAGCCGCACCACACCAGGGTCAGCGGCAGGGAGTAGAGCTCCAGATAGAGGGCCACCACACCGCAACCGGCGCCGAAGATGGTGCCGACCACACGTTGCAGGGCCCGTGACAACACATTGCCCCAGAACGAGATGGGGCCCATCACCACCACTAGCGTGATCAGCGGCCAGGTGCTTTCAGGCAGTTTGAGTTCGCGGGTCAGCAGAAAGGTGAGCATGAAGGCGAGCGCGATGCGCAGGCCGTGGACGATGCGATAGCGGCCATAGATCAGCAGATCGAGCCGGGAGAGCGGGGTATTCAGGCGCAAGGGACAAGCCTCGGGTCATGGGCGCAAACACCCCGCCACGCCCGGCGGGGTGATCGCTATGTATCAGGCCACTCGTCCCTGGAGTGGGTGGATCCAGACCCGCTCGCCGACCGCGATGGCCGGCTGGGCGGGGACAATTTCAATCAGGCAGTTGGCCTCGGCCATGGAGCTGAGAATGCCTGAGCCCTGCGGCCCGGTAGTGCGCACCCGCAGCACGCCGCTGGCATCCTGATGGAAGACGCCGCGCAGAAACTCGGTGCGGCCAGGGCGGCTCTGCATCTTCTGCTCGGCCTGTGCCGACAGGCGCAGCGGCTGCCAGAGCCGGCCCTGCAGGCGGGCGATGGCGGGCTCGACAAATTGCAGGAAGCAGACCATGGCCGCCACCGGATTGCCCGGCAGGCCGAAGAAGGGGGTCTGCCCCAGTTTGCCAAACGCCAGCGGTCGGCCCGGCCGCATCTGGATGCGCCAGAAGGCTATCTGGCCAAGCTCGGCCAGCACCTGCTTGATGAAGTCGGCATTGCCCACCGAGACGCCGCCCGAGCTCAGCACCAGATCGGCGTCGGCCGCGGCCTGTGCCAGCTGTCGGCGCAGTATGGCGGGATCATCTGGGATGATGCCCAAGTCCATCACCTCGCAGCCGGCGGCGGCGATGAGCGCCATCAGGGTGAAGCGGTTGCTGTCGAAGATATGGCCCGGAGCCAGCGCCTCGCCCGGCGCCTGCACCTCGTCACCTGTGCTGAACAGCGCCACCTTGAGCGGGGTACGCACGCTGAGAGTGGCTTGACCGAGCGATGCTGCCAGTCCCAGCTGGGGGGCGCCGAGGCGAGTCCCGGCCGGGATGGCGACCGCGCCCTTGGCGAGATCTTCCCCGGCCAGCCGCACGTTCTGCCCCGCCTTGATGGGGGCGCTGAGGGTGACCCAGTCGCCGTCAACTTGAGTCTCTTCGCGCATCACCACAGTATCGACGCCGGGGGGCAGTGGGGCGCCGGTCATGATCTGCACAGCCTGACCCGCCAGTACCGGCTCGTGGCGCTGCTGGCCCGCCAACACCTGACCCACCAGTTGCCAGCGATCGGCGGCGAGGTCGTCGCCGCGCAGGCCAATCCCGTCCATCGCCGAGTTGGCGTGGGGGGGCACATTGATGGGGCTGACGAGATCCCTCGCCAGCACTGCGCCGTGGCTGCGGGCCAGCGGCGTGTCCGTGCTGCGGGTGGCGGGCTCGAGTGCGTCAAGGATGGCCTGGCGCGCACCTTCGACCGACAAGAAGCCGGCCCCCGGCGCCTGCTCCTGCTGCCGGCTCTGCGTCAGGTAGGCGCAGACGAAGTCGGCGATGGCGTCCAGATCATTGATATCGAGCCGGGGCAGGGCTGTCTCCTGGGGCTGATCGCTTGCCAGGGCTATGATGTCGCGATCAATCGGGAACAGCAGCGGCTTGCCTAGCGCGGCGCGGTGCAGCTCTATCTTGGGGAAGTGTTCGTGCTTGAACCCCTCCACCAGCAGCAGGTCGAGGCTGGTTTGATCGAAGCTGGCCAGCAGCTCGCGAAAATCGGCCTCGGCCAGCTCGGTTTCAATCATTCGTGCATGGCGGCGACGGGAGGCGACCATCATCTGGCTGGCACCGGCCTTGCGCAGGCGATGGCTGTCCTTGCCCGGCTGGTCTATGTCGAAGTCGTGGTGGGCGTGCTTGAGCACCCCGAGGCGCAGGCCACGACTCACCAGCATGGGGATGAGCTGCTCCAGCAGCGTGGTCTTGCCGGTACCGCTCCAGGCAGCAAAGCCGAGCAGGGGCAGGGTGGGGGCCGGGGTCATGGGGTGGCTCCTTGTTGGGGGTCGGTAGACGAGTTCAGCAGGCGCGCCTCGTAGGCGGCCAGCTCGGCCGGACTGTTGAGATTGATGAAGGCATCCGGCTGGTCGGCAAAGCTCACCACCGCCATCCGGTGGCGGGCAAACCAGATATCTATCTTGCGCTCCCCTTCGGCCAGGGCTCGGGTGAGCGACGGCAGCAGGGACTTGTGCAGCAGGGCGACCACGGGTTGCAGCCAGTCGCCGTCGTGGGCCACCACCAGCTCGGTATCCGGGGTGAGGGCGGCGCGAAAGCGGCTCATCAGATCGCGGGGCAGGGCGGGGCCGTCGCAGGGGACGAACAGCACCCAGTCGTGGCGCGCGGCGGCAAGGCCGGCCTGCATGCCCGCCAGCGGACCCAGATAGTCCGGGTTGTCGTCGCTGATGACAGGAGCCAGCGCCTGATAGCGGGCCTGACTGCGGTTGGCGTTGATCAGGATCTCGTCGACCTGGGGCCTTAGCCGGTCAAGCACGTGGTCGATGAGCGGGCGGCCCGCAAGCTGGACCCAGCCCTTGTCTTCGCCCCCCATGCGGGTGGCGCGGCCACCGGCCAGGATCACGGCAGAGACGGGGAAGGCATCAGTTCTGGGTTCGCTGTTTGAGGTCATGTCGCTCGATGATTTTCAAAGGGGTGGGTTCGTGCAGCCGGCCCCGGGCTAGGGTCCATTGCCGCTCGCACAGGTCGGTCAGATCGTTGCTCTGGTGGCTGATGATGACCAGGCCGCTGCCTTGTTCCCGCAGATCTTGCGCCAAGGCGGCCATCAGGGCAACCGAATGTGCATCCAGATTGGCGGTGGGTTCATCCATCAGCAAGAAGGCGGGCTGCAGCGCCCAGGCGCGGGCCATGGCCAGACGCTGGCGCTCGCCGCCGGACAGAATGCTGATGTGCTCCCGCGCCAGCCCCTCCAGCTCGACCCGGCGCAGCGCCTCGAACACCCGTACCTCGTCGGCGGCCTGATGACCGAGGGCCCAGGCCACGTTGTCGTGCACGCTGCGATCGAACAGATAGGGGGTCTGGTGCAGGTAGGTGACCCGGCCCGGGCCGGGATCCCGTGTGATCCACTGCTCGAGCCTGGCGCGCCAGCCCCGGGCCAGGTTGGTGTGGCCCAGGGTCGGCGTCAGCAGGCCGGCCAGTATCTTGAGCAGCGTGGTCTTGCCCACCCCGTTCGCCCCGCGCAGCCAGATGGCGTCGCCCGCCGCGATGGAGAGCCGCTCTATCTGGAACAGGTTGCGCTCGCCAAAGCGCATCATCAGCTGGTGGGCGGTCAGGGCCATGGGGTACTCCAGTTGATAAACAGTGGGGGCATGGTCGGTTCTTCAACTCGCTGTGACCACGACAGAGATGGGGTCAGCAGCATCCGGTCAGGGATAACAGTGCGCGGCGCCATGGTCAGTTTTTCAAATAACTGTGACCGCGGCACGCAGTCAGCAGCAGGTTGAGCAGCAGGGCCAGGCTCAGCAGCACTATGCCGAGCGCCACCCCCTGGGCAAAGGCGCCCTTCTGGGTTTCCAGCGCGATGGCGGTGGGGATGTTGCGGGTGAAGTGCAGGATATTGCCCCCCACCATCATGGAGCAGCCCACCTCGGTGACGATGCGGCTGAAGGCGCCGATCACCGCCGCCAAGAGGCCGAAACGGCACTCGCGCATCAGCCCGAGCAGCGCCCTCGGCCAGGAGAGCCCCAGGGTGAGCGCCGTCTCCCAGGCGCGTCTGTCGCTCTGGATAAAGGCGGCGTGGGCCATGGTGGCGATGACGGGGAAGGCGATCAACATCTGTCCCACCACCATGGCCTGCTGGGTGAACAGCATCTTCCAGTCGCCGAAGGGGCCGGCCCGCGACAGCAGCATGTAGAGCAAGAGGCCAATCACTACGGTCGGCACCGACTGCAGGGTGTTGATGCAGGAGAGCCAGAGCCAGCGTGCCGGGATCGGCAGATAGGCGAGCGCAAAGCCGAGCAGCAGCGCCGGCACCAGCACCAGCGCCAGTGCCAGGCAGGAGACGGAGAAGGAGACCCCCACCACCTGCCACAGATCTGTGTCGCCCCCGAACAGCAAGGCAAGCGCCGCCAGCGTTGTATCCAGCAGAGTCGGCATTAGACGCTTGCCTCATGGGGCAGGGCGAGGGCCGTCAATGCGGTCATACCCAGCAGGGTCGGCATCAGGCGTCTCTCCTCATGGGGTAGGGCGAGGGCGGCCAGCGTCGTTTCGATCAGGGTCGGCATCAGACGCTTCCCCTATCGTGCGGGGCGAGAGCCATCCATGTAATCGTATGGAACAAGGGCTGCATTATTTCCCGTTGGCATCGGCCACAAACAGCGCCTGGCCTGCCACCTTGAAGTCACCGATAAGCGTCTGGCCGTGCTCGGAGACCAGCCAGTTCTTCAGGGTGCGGGCCCCTTCGGTATTGAGATCCGGGTAGCGCTTGGGGTTGACCAGGATCACCTGATAGGGGTTGAACAAGCGCTTGTCGCCCTCCAGCAGCACGGCGAGATCCAGCTTGCTCTGATAGGCCAGCCAGGTGCCGCGGTCGGTCAGGGTATAGGCGCCAAGCTCGGAGGCCATGGTCAGGGTCGGGCCCATGCCCTGGCCGATGGACTTGTAGCCGGCAAACTCGGGTTTGACGTCGGCCGCCTGCCACAGGGTCTTCTCCTTGATGTGGGTGCCGGACTCGTCGCCGCGGGAGATGAAGGTCTGCTTCTTATCCTTGATGGCCTGCAGCGCCCTGGCTGCGTCGTGCAGCTTTCCCAGACCCGCAGGGTCTTTCGCCGGGCCGACGATGACGAAGTCGTTGTACATCAGGTGCACCGGCTCTATGCCAAAGCCCGCGTCAACAAAGGCTTTTTCGGCAGACGGAGCGTGGGTCATCACCAGATCCGCGTCGCCATTTTCGCCCATCTTCAGGCTCTGGCCGGTACCGGCCGCCATCACCTGCACCGGATAACCCGTCTCCTTGGTGAACTGGGGCAGCAGCCAGCCCAGCAGGCCGGACTGCTCCGTGCTGGTGGTGGTGGCGAGGCGAATGGGCGCCTTGGCGCTCTCGGCGTGGCTGGCTGTGCTCAGCAAGGGGAGGCTCAGCAGCAGGGCGGTGGAGAGGGCAAGGGCGAGACGTTGGCGCACGGTTCCTGTGATCATGATGTTCATCGTATCCGGGTGATGGGGAGAGGGCAGGAATAAGCAAGCAGGGTGCCAAGCTGGCCGCATGCTGCCAGCAGCATGGTTTTCAATGCTAAAACAGTCGGTTAACGGCGTTAATTGCGTGATGGCCCCGTCGCTTTTAATAAAGGGGGTTGGCACTGGGGGCCGGTTAGCGACAAAATGTCCCACAGTTTATAAGGTCGGTGGGACAATCCCGGAACCTTGTCGAATCTGAGGTACTTTTTTCATGACTGCACCCGCCAGCCGTTGGTCCGCCCTCTCTCTGCTCATCGTCGATGACGAGCCCGGCATGCGCAGCTTTCTGGCCAAGGCGCTGGCCAGGCGCTTCGCCCAGATAGAGACGGCCGCCAGCGTGGAGGAGGCGGAAGCCCTGCGCTGCCGTCTGCATTTCGATCTCATCATCGCCGACATCCGGCTGCCGGGGCGCTCCGGCATCGAGTGGCACGAGGCCATAGACCCCGCCACCCGGCGCAGCGACATCATCTTCATGACCGGCTTCGGCGACATGGAGACAGCCCTCAAGGCGTTGCGGCTCGGCGCCAGCGACTTCATCCTCAAACCCTTCAATCTGGATCAGATGGTGCAGGCGGTGGACCGGGTGATAGAGCGCCGCCAGATGGAGCGGGAGAACCTGCTGCTGCGCCGGGAGGTGAGCAAGCTGTTCCCGCCCACCCTGATAGGCGACAGCGCCAAGACCCGCGAGCTCAAGACGCTCATCGCCAGAGTGGCCCCCTCCAACGCCGCCGTGCTGGTGGAGGGGGAGTCCGGCACCGGCAAGGAGCTGGTGGCCCGCGCCCTGCACCAGCTTTCCGGCCGCATGGGGGCCTTCGTGCCACTCAACTGCGCCTCCATCGCCCCCGAGCTGCTCGAAAGCGAGCTGTTCGGCCACGTGCAGGGGGCCTTCACCGGCGCCCGCAAGGGGCGTGACGGCCTGTTCCGGGTCGCCCACCAGGGCACCCTCTTTCTGGACGAGATAGGCGAGATGCCGCTCGCCATGCAATCGTCCCTGCTGCGGGTGCTGGAGCAAAAAGCCATTCGGCCGGTCGGTGCCGAACGTGAATTGTCGGTGGATGTGCGCATCGTCGCCGCCACCAACCGCAACCTCAAAACCGAGGTGGAGGCGGGCCGCTTTCGGGAAGATCTCTTCTATCGCCTCAACGTGGTGGCGCTGCCGGTGGCGCCCCTGCGCGATCGCGTCGACGACATCCCGGCCCTGGTGCACCACTTCACCCGCCAGCTCACCGCCGAGATGGGGATGGGCTCGCTTAGCTGGACTCACGAGGACGTGGTGGCCATGCAGGCCTATCCCTGGCCCGGCAACGTGCGCGAGCTGCGCAACCTGATCGAGCGCTGCCTGCTGCTGGGCAAGCCCCCCGCCGACTACTGGCAGAGCAGCAAGGCGGCAGAACAGGGGGCGAGCGAGGAGGGCTATCCGCTGGCGTGGCCGCTGGCCGAGGTGGAGAAGGCCCATATCCTGCAGGTGGTGGCGAGCCATGATGGCAACAAATCCGCCGCCTCCCGGGTGCTGGGGGTGGCGCGCAAGACCCTGGAGCGCAAGTTCAAGGAGTGGGCCATCGAATGACAACCCGCAACCGGACGGCGCCGCTATGACCCTGCTGCCGCGCTGGCTCAAGACCAAGGTACGCTGGCGCCTGCTGCTGCTCACCTCGGTGCCCATCATGCTGACCCTGGTGGGCATGATAGGGCTGACGCTTTACTGGACCCTCACCTACAGCTGGCAGAACCTGCTCACCAATGTGCGCGGTGACCTGGGGGTGGCCCACCATGCGGTCAATGTGCAGCAGCAGCGTCAGGCCGAACATCTGGAGCACCTGCGCGATGCCTGGGCCTTCCAGCTGCGGCTGCGCCAGACGCCCGAAGCGCTGCCGGCCTGGGTGATGCCGCTGGCGGCCAACTACGATCTCGACTTTCTGCGCCTGCGCAGTGGCGCCGAACTGGAACTGCTGACGGCCAGGGAGCGCACGGCCCTCGCCGCCGGGCGCAGCGTCAGCCACTTCGTGGTCTGGTCGCGGGAGCAGTTGCTGACCCTCTCGCCCGCCCTTGCCAGCCGCGCCGTGCTGGACAGGGAGCACACGGCCGCCCCTGGCCAGGAGACCCGGGGGCTCGTCAGCCTCTCCCTGACGCCCGTCATGGCCAGAGACGGCTCCCTCTGGGCCGTGCTGGAGGGGGGCGAGCTCATCAACGGCAGTACCCGGCTGGTGGACGAGCTCAAGGGGCAGGTGTTTGCCAAGAATACCCTGCCGGATGGGAGCATAGGCACTGTCACCTTGTTTCTCGGCGATCTGAGGGTGAGCACCAACGTGCCCGCCAGCAGCAGTCGCCAGCTGGGGCGGGCGGTGGGGACCCGGGTCTCGGCACCGGTGCGCGAGCAGGTGCTGGATCGGGGGGAACTGTGGGTCGACCGCGCCTTCGTCCACGACGCCTGGTATGTCTCCGGCTACGAGCCCCTGCTCGGGGCGCACGGCGAGCGCATCGGCATGCTCTACGTCGGCTTTCTGGAGTGGCCCTTCATTCGCACCTACCTCACCAACCTGCTGGAGCTGGGCTCAGGCGTGGTGCTGCTCCTGCTGCTATCGGGCCTGCTGGTCTATCGCGGCGCCCGGGATCTCTTCACCCCCATAGAGCGGATGCACGGCGTGGTGCGTCAGGTGCAGCATGACCAGTCGGCCAGGGTGGGGGCGCTGCCGCTCGACCCCGACCACGAGCTGGCCCAGCTGGGGCGCCAGTTTGACGCCATGCTGGATCGGCAGGCGGCGCACCAGCAGCAGCTGGCCCGCAGCGCCGACGAGCTGGAGCAGAAGGTGGCCGAGCGCACGGGCAGTCTGGAGCAGAAGACTGCCGAGCTGGAACACCATATCCATATGCTGACCCAGGCGCGCCAGCAGCTGCTCATCAGCGAGAAGCTGGCGGCCCTCGGCGAGCTGTGCGCCGGGGTGGCCCACGAGATCAACAACCCGCTGGCGGTGATCCTCGGCAATGTGGAGCTGATGAAGCTGGAGTTGGGAGAGGCGGCCGCCCCGGTCAGCGAGGAGCTGGCGCTGGTGCTGGCCCAGATAGAGCGCATTCGCGCCATCACCCGCAGCCTGCTCCAATACTCCCGCCCTGGCGACTACGAGACGGCGCCGGTGTGGCAGCACCTCACCCCCATCATCGAAGAGAGCCTGACTCTGGTCCGCTCCGCCCTGCGCCAGCAGCAGGTGAACCTGGTGGCCGACTTGCAGGCCCAGCAGCCCATAGAGGCGGATCGCCAGCAGCTGTTGCAGGTGCTGATAAACCTGCTGGTCAACGCCAGCCACGCGCTGGGAGAGCAGGGGGAGATCCGGGTCGAGAGCCGCGACTGGTTCGAGGAGGCGGGTGGGCTGCAAGGGGCCGAGGTGCGGGTCATCGACAACGGCAGCGGCATAGATGCCGCCATCATGGACAAGATCTTCGACCCCTTCTTCACCACCCGTGCCACAGGCACAGGTCTGGGGCTGGCCCTGAGCCATCGCATCATCAGCCGCTGGGGCGGGGAGCTGGTGGTGGACTCCACTCCCGGGCAGGGGAGCTGCTTTACCATCAGGCTGCGCAGCCATGCCCTGCTGCCCAGCGGCGGCGAGCCCGCCCAGCTGGAGGGGTGGCGCATTGCGCTCGGGGCCGAGGGGCGCGGATCTGGCTCGGCGGGGCATGAGCCTGACTCGGCAGCGGGTGAGTCACGGCCTGGGTAAGCGCCTGCCCATTTATCAGAGCGGATGGCAATAAAACAGACGGGCCTGCCAGGGTGGCAGGCCCGTGCTGGTCAGGGCTGTCGGCACAAAGAGAGGGCTGGCCGCTTTCGCTACTGCGGGCTCCACACCAGCTTGCCGCTCTGGGTCAGGTCATAGCCGCCGAGGCGGGCGGCCAGCTCGCGCCCCTCGGGGGATTGCAGCCAGCCGATCAGCTGTTGCAACAGGGTGCGAAAGAAGACCCCCTGCGGCATCACCAGATCGAAGCACTCCTGCGACAGAGGCATAAAGCCGAGGCCAAACTCGGTGGCCGTGCTCTGGGCGCCGGGCCCGACATCGGCATCGCCCCGGCTGATGGCGGCGGCCAGCTCCCGCTCGCTGTTGACCTGCACAGTGCTCTCCAGCCTGGTCAGCGACTCCCCCTGGGTTTGCAGCCACTCCTGCAGGGCGCGCTGGCTGCCGGCCCCCTCCTGGCGCATGGCCCAGCGCCAGTCGAGCGCCTGTTTTGCCTCCTGCGGCTGCAAGCCCTGGCGCAGCACCAGCCCCTGTACCCGCCGAAAGCCATGCACTATCACCCATTGGCGGTGGCCCTGATACTGCTGCACCAGCGCCGGGTGGCGCAGGTGGGCCTCTTCGGCCTGACCCCAGTGAATGGCGCACAGATCCACATGGCCGCGTGCCAGCATCGCCAGCCCCTGGCGAGTGCCGCAGGGGGTGTAGCCCACCAGCGCCTGGGTGCCAAGCTGCTGGGCCAAACGGCTGCTGGCGTAGTGCAGCAGCACGTCGTCGGATCCCGCCAGCAGCAGCCGGTCGTTCATCACCCCCTCGTGGCAGCTGCCGAGCAGCCAGCGATCGAGCAGGGAGCGCGGAAACAGCCACTTGCCGGTCGCCTTGGTGGCGGGAATGCGCGCCTCGTTGGCGAGCTGGTAGACCTTCTTCTCGTTGAGATCGAGATACTCGGCCACCTGCTTCACGTTCATAAACTCGTTCATGGCTTAATCCCGCATCCCGCGACCGGCCGGGCTTGGCGCCAGCACAGGCGGCCTCTCGTCCAGCTCAAGATGCTGCCGGCCGGTAAAGACCTCGAAGTGGCGCCCCTTGGCGCGGGCAATCATGGTGATGCCGAGCTGGCGGGCGAGATCCAGCCCCATCTGGGTAACTCCTGAGCGCGACAGCAGCACAGGAATGCCCATCTGCGCCACCTTGATCACCATCTCCGAGGTGAGCCGGCCCGTGGTGTAGAAGATCTTGTCGCTGCCGCTCTCGCCGGTCATCCAGAGCTCGCCGGCCAGGGTATCCACCGCATTGTGGCGTCCCACATCCTCGACAAAGGAGAGGATTTCGCTACCGCGACAGATGGCGCAGCCATGCACGGCACCCGCCATCTTGTAGGTTTCGTTATGGGCCGACAGCGCCTTGAGCAGGGCGTAGAGGGTGCTCTGTTTAAGCTCTGGCGCCGCCAGCATCACCCCTTCCAGCTTCTTCATCACGCTGCCATACATGGTGCCCTGACCGCAGCCGGAGGTGACCGTCTTCTTCTCCAGCGCCTGGTCGAGATCGGCGGCCTGCTGGCTGCTCACCACGGCGGCGGCCTCGCTCTCCCAGTCGACGATCACTGACTCTATGGCCGAAATATCCTCGATAAAGCCCTGATTTTTGAGATAACCCAGCACCAGCGCCTCGGGGCGGGCACCCAGCGTCATCAGGGTCACTATCTCCTTCCAGTTGAGGTAGACCGTCAGTGGGCGCTCGCAGGCGATTTGGCGGGTTTGCATCGTGCCCTGTTCATCCATCACCTCGACGGCCATAGTGAGCTGGGCGGCAGCATTGCTTTTGATAAAGGTCGGTGTCATGGGCCCCTCGCGACCGGTTGCCGGGATCTAAGAGGAGGGATATAGCAAGTTTTGTTCCAGTCTATCTAGTAGGGAAAGACGAGTGTTTTGCAAAGAGGTATGGTACGGCGTTTTTGTTAATAAACATGACTGGACAAATTACTGTAAGAGTATGAATATGATGGCAATTAGTAAGCTTTCCTCTGACTTGTTAATGGTGATAGGTGAGCTATGAGTATACTGGCCATATGAGAGGGTATTAATGAGTTTTCCTTCAGATATAAAAGTCGGGATGCGCGATTGCATCCTTAAATTACTTTGGCCAAAAGATGATATTGTTCAGTTTTTTTCTGATAATGGATGTACAAGAGCGGACATTAAAGCGTTAGGTGATCATAAGGAATTACAAAGATATAAAATTGTTGATTCTATATTTAATCACCTTACGACAAAGCCTGATGGTGGGCTTGGTCCTTTTCGTTCGATGTTACAGTCTTTGATTGGGTGGTCTTCTTTTGACCCGTATTATTTCGATAATCTGAAAAAGCTTAATCGTGCAGATGCTGAACGAGCAATTACACATCTTAAGCAGCTTCAAGAGATTCGGGATCATAAAATCCAAGAGGATCGAAAAGTTCGAGCAGCTAAATCTGCAGCATTACAAACGCCAAAGCAAACTCTCTATGCTCTTAAAGAGCAATATATTGGACTGCTCCAAGGTAGTTGCTCGCCTTCACGTCGAGGGTATGAGTTGGAAAATGTGCTTCAAGAACTTGGTAAGCTATCAAATTTGGAAATAACAGAACCATATCGAGTAAATGGTGAACAAATAGATGGTGCTATTAAATTCGAAGGGGAGCACTACTTAGTCGAGGCAAAATGGCAAGATAAGGCATCAGCAAATGAGCCAGTATATCAATTTGCTAGTAAGATTGAAGGGAAACTGTATGGACGAGGTGTTTTTATCTCTGTTAATGGTTTTAGTGAAAACGTAGTCGATTCTCTCGTACATGGTAAAGCAATAAAAACTATTTTTGTTGACGGTGGTGATCTAATTATGGTTCTAGAGGGATTTCAGACTTTTTCTGAAATGCTAGATAAGAAAATAAAGGCGGCTCAAACTCGAGGTGAAATTTATATTAATGCTGTCGATGGGAAGAGCAAAATTAGTAAAACATCGTAGCAATTTGGATATCTTGTATATTGGGCTAAATCGTAGGTTGGTGCTGAACGAAGTGAAGCCCAACGTTTACCGCGTGATCTTGTTGATATAGGCAATCATCTGGTCACTCGGTTATTGCCAACACCAAGCTGGATTGGGGGGAATTGTTTTTTCTTTGCATGTTGGGCTTCGCTGCGCTCAGCGCCAACCTACCTCCAGCACTACGCCCTAACCCGCATCAAACCCCCCATCAACCACCACACCCGCCTTGGCCCCACTCTTGCTATGTCTTATCCCATTGATGGCCGTGGCCGCCTCGATTTACCCGCAGTGACCAGCCCCGACCGGGGCTAATCATAGAGGAGGGCGGCCCGGCAGAGACCTTCTGATGGGAGCCGCGACAAGTGCAAGACACAACCAATATTCTCTCCCCGCAGCGCTGGCTGCAGCTGGAGTTAAAGGCCATCGACAGCCAGGTTGGCCGCTGGCAGAGCCACCGTTTCGAGATAGCGGCGCTCCACCCCGCCGAACCTGAGGCAGCAGGTGCCTTGCCTCTTACCCTGTTTCGCGATGAGCGGGGGGATTATCGCTTCAATCTGAGCTCCGGCTCGCCCCGCCTCTTTGTCACCGGAAGCCGTGTGGACAATGGCTTTGTGGCCGATGGCCTCACCTTGAGCCAGACAGTGGCCGCCGCCTATATGGATGGCGAGCGGCAGGTGCTCTCCTGCCCGCTGCCCGAAGCGCTGCAAGCCTGGGTGGAGGCCTTTATCGGCCGTCACGGCGAGCTGCTGGAGGCCCGTCGCAAGGGCAAGAAGGGCAAGGGGCGGGCGCAGGATCAGCTGGGGGTCGATACGAGAGTTGAGACATCAAGAGACGCCAGTGATCAAGCCAATTGTGGCGCCGTCAAGGCCACAGGCCCCGATGGCCGCGAGCGTTCGGGAGTTGGCTCCCATGAGTGAGTTTCTCAAGCGCTGGTCGGCTCGAAAGCATCAGGCATTGCAGCCACGGGAGCAGGCCGACCCCGAGGTTGTTGCTATCCCCATCGAAGGCAATGACGAAGGCAAAATATCAGATACAGAGCAGGATAGCCGCGCAGTCAGCACTGACAAGGGGAGTGGTGAACCCGAGGCTGCCGAGGGTCTCCTGTATGAGGTGTCGGAGGGAAAACCGGCTATCGGTGACGCCGCTTCGCAGCCGGCCAGACCAACCCGGCCGGGCAAATCTGCACTGCCTGACAAAGAGACACTGAGAGCCATGTTTCGTACTCACAAGCCGGACGGGCTGGATGACTACACCCAGGATTTCAGCCAGCCCGAGCTGTTGCCGGCGGCCCTGACCGCCGGGCTGCGCAACTGGCTGGTGGAGGCGGTGACGGCGCCCGAGGCCGAGTCCGGCAGCGCACTGTCGCCATCAGATCAGGCATCACCCGAGCAGGCCATTGCCGACCAGCCAGCCGCTGCCCCCTCTTTTTCTTCTCCCGCCTCCCAGCGGAGTGAACCGCTCGCCACCTTGCCGGCCCCGGATCCACAAGCCCACACCAAGGAGCGGGACATTTTGGTTGATGAGGATGGACAAAATGTCCCAACCAAGGGTGGGGGAATGGAGCGTCTGGGATCCTGACTCCCTGCCAGTCACTATTTTTCCGGGGGAGTTGGCTCGGCTCTTGCTCCTCCACAAGACCAACAAGCGATCCATCCCATGAGGTGGACCGCACAGGAGTGCATGTGAGCATCGAACAACATTACTCAAACCTGACCCCCGATGGGGGAGTGGCGGGGCGCAATGAGCGAGCCCGCGCCGACGCCTTGCGCCACACGGTCAAGACCGACAACCTGATCCCGGCCACTGTCTCCTATCAGAGCCAGGGCCGCTTGTTGCTGGTCGGCCCGGAAGATCGCATTCGCCGTGCCGCCAGCCTGCTGCCCCAAGGCGTGATGCCGACCCTGCTGGTCACAGAATCCGTCCACAATGCCGAGGCGGCAGATCTCGAAGCCATCTTCGACGCCACCACATCCCTCGCTGCCCTGACCCTGCGCGAGCCGAGCCTCAAGGGGTATCTCGGTCAGTACCAGCTAACCGGCCTGAACGGGCAGGGGGAGAGGGTTGATCTGGCGAGGCTTTGTTTTCCACAACAGGGTTTTCCACAACAGGGTTTCCCGCAGCAGGCTGCGGCAGCTGTCAGTGAACTGCCAGGGGAGCCTCGCTTCGATCTGGTGGCCGATCTGGGCCGCACGCCGCTGTTTGCGCTGGAGCGCCCACCGATCGGCTATTTGCATCTGGTTGATGACGAAGGGCTGGCCGCACGGCTTGCCGAGCTCTGTGCGCTGACCGGCATCTTCGACAAGCCGCGTTATTTTCGCCTCGATGCCGAGGCCTGCGCCTTCACCGCCCGCGGCGTGCCAGGTTGCAGCCGCTGTCTCGATGTCTGCCCGACCGATGCGCTCAAGCCCGTCAATGGTCGCATCCAGATCGATCCCCATCTCTGTCAGGGCTTCGGCAGTTGCGCCTCCGCCTGTCCGACCGGGGCGATTGCCTATCACCAGCCCGATGCCAGCACCAGCGGCGACTACCTGTTCCGCTTGCTCAAACGCTATCGGGTGGCGGGCGGCGCCCACCCTGTGCTGCTGATCGCCGGGGAGAGCGAGCGGGCACGGCTTGAGGCCAGCCTGCCCGCCCTGCCAACCCACTGGTTGCCGGTCTGGGTGGAAGAGAGCGCCAGCCTGGGGGTTGAGAGCTGGTTGGCGGCGCTCGCCTATGGTGCCAGCGCGGTGCGCATAGTGCTTGACGAGGATGCCCCCGCCAGCGTGCGGGCCCTGCTGGAGCGGGAGCTGGCCAGCGCCGCCGTACTGCTGGTGGGGGCCGGTTTACCGGTGGACCGGGTGGCGATCCACTCCCTGAGCGCCATGGAGCGTGCCAGTGAACACCCTGGCACTGCGTTGTTCGACAAACCGCTCAAAGGGGAGAAGCGGGAGACCCTGTTTGCCGCCTTCGATGCCCTCTGGCAGGCCAACGGGGGCAGCCACGAGCCGCTGGCAGTGCCCCATGGCGCCCCCTTTGGCGCCGTGGTGCTCAAGGAATCGGATTGCACCCTCTGCATGGGCTGCGTGGCGGTCTGCCCAAGCCGCGCTCTGCATGCGGTGGGCCACACGCCCGGCCTCAACTTTATCGAGCAGGACTGCATCCAGTGCGGCATGTGCGAAAAAGCCTGCCCCGAGCAGGCCATAGTCCTTGCACCCCGCCTGCAGCCTGTGCCCGAGGCGCGCCGCGCCGTGCAGAGCCTCAAAGCCGAGGAGGCCGCCTGCTGCATACGCTGCGGCAAGCCGTTTGCGCCAGCCTCCCTCATTCGTCGCATCCAGCAAAAGCTGGCCGGTCACTCCCACTTCCAGAATGAAGCCGCCGCGCGGTTGCTGATGTGTGAGGATTGCCGGGTCAAGGATGTGTTTACGGCGCTGGCGGCGGATCCTGCCGCCCAGCTCAAGATATGAGGGGCCTGTGATGAGTGAACAACCGAATAGCCATACCGCACTGAATGCAGGCGAACTGACCATGACAGATCTGGAACAGAGCAGCGCCGACATGTATGCCCTGCTGGCGAGCCTGTGGCGCGCCGCCCCTGGTGGCGATCAGCTCGCCTGGCTGCAAGGCTTGCAGGCCATGCCGGGCCCCTTTGCCAGAGGGCTGGGGCTGGTGCAACTGGCCGCCAGCAGCCACCGCGAAAGCGAACTCGCCGAGGAGTATCAGGATCTCTTTATCGGCCTGGGGCGCGGCGAAATAGTGCCGTTTGCCTCCTGGTATCTCACCGGCTCTCTGATGGAGCTGCCGCTGGCGGTGCTGCGCGCAGACCTCCAGTCTCTGGGTTTCGAGCGCCAGAGCGGGGTGTGCGAACCCGAGGATCACCTGGCCGCCCTGTGCGAGGTGATGGCGGTATTGATTGCCGAGCAGCACCCCGAGCGCAACCGCTTCTATGAACGCCATCTGGCCCCCTGGGTGCTCGCCTGCTGCCGCGATCAGCAACAGGCGAAGGGGGGCAGCTTCTACCGGGCGGTTGGGGCGCTTGCCGAAGACTTTTTCAAACTGGAGCAGGATCTGCGCCTGCCCTTTGGTACCCCTGTGGTGACGCTGCCATGACGCGGCACCCACTCACTCATAGCGAAGCCGGCACAGTGCGGCTGGCCATAACAAAAACAGAGGTCACAGAAAGATGAGCGATGAAAAGCTGAAAGACCCGTCCCGACGCAATCTGATCAAGGGGGTGGGCGTGGTCGCCACCATAGGCGCGCTGGCCGGTGCCACCGGCCGGGTGGTGAGCAAGGAGGCGCTGACCCACGACACCCAGCCTGACAAGGGCTATCGGGAGACACCCCATGTTCACGACTTTTATCGCACCCTGCGCGGCACCGACTGAGCCGGCTCAGTGAAGGAGAGCTTATGAAACTGACAAAACGAGCCGAGCCGGTCAACGCGAGCGAGCAAGGCAATGCGGCCGCTCGCGGCCAGGGGCTGACCCGCCGCGCCTTTATGGTCAACTCAAGTCTGGTGGCCGGCGGCGCCGTTGCCGCCGGTTGGCTGGCCCCCGCCATGATGCAGCGGGCAGAGGCCAAAACCGTGGCGGCCGACGTGCCGGTCGAGGTGAAGCGCACCATCTGCTCCCACTGCTCTGTGGGTTGCGGCGTCTATGCCGAGGTGCAAAACGGCGTCTGGACCGGTCAGGAGCCGGCGTTTGATCACCCCTTCAACCTCGGCGGTCACTGCGCCAAGGGGGCGGCCCTGCGTGAGCACGGCCACGGCGAGCGTCGCCTCAAGTACCCGATGAAGCTGGTGGGCGGCAAGTGGCAGCGTCTGAGCTGGGAGCAGGCCATCGAAGAGGTGGGCAACGAGGTGCTGCGCCTTCGCAAGGAGTCCGGCCCCGACAGCGTCTACTGGCTCGGCTCCGCCAAGCACTCCAACGAGCAGGCCTACCTGTTTCGCAAGATGGCGTCCCTGTGGGGCACCAACAACGTGGATCACCAGGCGCGCATCTGCCACTCCACCACGGTCGCCGGTGTAGCCAACACCTGGGGCTATGGCGCCATGACCAACAGCCTGAACGACATGCACAACAGCAAGTCGATCATGTTTATCGGCTCCAACCCGGCGGAGGCCCACCCGGTCGCCATGCAGCACATACTGCTGGCGAAAGAGCGCAACGGCTGCAAGATCCTGGTGGTCGACCCGCGCCGCACCCGCACCGCCGCCAAGGCGGACATGTACCTCTCCCTGCGCCCGGGCACAGACGTCGCCTTTATCTGGGGCATGCTCTGGCACATCTTCAAGAACGGCTGGGAAGACAAGGAGTTCATCCGCACCCGTGTCTACGGCATGGACGAGGTGCAAAAAGAGGTGGCGCGCTGGACCCCGGCCGAAGTGGAGCGGGTGACCGGCCTCAACGAACAGCAGGTCCATGGCGCCGCCAAGCTGCTGGCCGACAACCGTCCCGGCTGCGTGGTCTGGTGTATGGGTGGCACCCAGCACACCACGGGCAACAACAATACCCGTGCCTACTGCATCCTCGAACTGGCCCTCGGCAACGTGGGCAAGAGCGGGGCGGGCACCAACATCTTCCGCGGTCACGACAACGTGCAGGGTGCCACCGACTTTGGCGTCACCTCCGACTCTCTGCCTGGCTACTACGGGCTGGAAGAGGGCTCCTGGAAACATTGGGCCCGGGTGTGGGATGTGGATTACGAGTGGATCAAGGCTCGCTTCGACAACAAGGCCTATAACGGCAAACTGCCGATGAACAACAACGGCATTCCTGTCTCCCGCTGGGTGGATGGTGTGCTGGAGAACGCCGATCTCATCGAGCAGGGCTCCAACATCCGCGCCATGTTCTACTGGGGTCATGCGGTCAACTCCCAGACCCGCGGCCCGGAAATGAAGAAGGCGATGCAAAAGCTCGACATGATGGTGATTGTCGACCCGTACCCCACGGTCGCCGCCGTCATGAACGATCGCACCGACGGCGTCTACCTGCTGCCGGCCACCACCCAGTTCGAGACCTATGGCTCCGTCACCGCCACCAACCGCTCCATGCAGTGGCGCGACAAGGTGGTCGAGCCCCTGTTCGAATCCAAGGTGGATCACGAGATCATGTATCTGCTGAGCAAGAAGCTGGGCTTCGTCGATGAGCTGTTCAAGCACATCAAGGTGGAGAACAACGAGCCGCTCTTGGAAGACATCACCCGCGAGTACAACCGCGGCATGTGGAGCGTGGGCTACACAGGCCAGAGCCCGGAGCGGCTCAAGGCGCACCAGCAGAACTGGCACACCTTCCACAAGACCAACCTCAAGGCCGAGGGCGGCCCGGTGAGCGGCGAGATCTATGGTCTGCCCTGGCCCTGCTGGGGCACCCCGGAGATGAAACACCCAGGCAGCCACATCCTCTACGACACCAGCATTCCGGTCTCCGAGGGGGGCGGCGGTTTCCGCGCCCGTTTCGGCATCGAGTATCAGGGGGTGTCACTGCTCGCCGAAGACTCCTGGCCCAAGGGGAGCGAGGTGGAGGATGGCTATCCCGAGATCACCGCCGATCTGATGAAACAGCTCGGCTGGTGGGATGAGCTGACCGAAGCCGAGAAGAAAGAGGCCGAGGGCAAGAACTGGAAGACAGATCTATCCGGCGGCATCCAGCGGGTGGCCATCAAGCACGGCTTCGTGCCCTATGGCAACGCCAAGGCGCGCTGCGTGGTGTGGACCTTCCCGGACCAGGTGCCCAAGCACCGCGAGCCGCTCTACACCCCGCGTCGGGATCTCTTGGCCGACTACGCTACCTGGTCTGACTCCAAGAGCCTCTGGCGCCTGCCGACCCAGTACGCCTCCATTCAGGAGAAGGACGTCAGCAAGGAGTTCCCGATCATACTCACCTCCGGTCGTCTGGTGGAGTACGAGGGGGGCGGCGATGAGACCCGCTCCAACCCCTGGCTGGCCGAGCTGCAGCAGGAGATGTTCGTCGAGATGAACCCGGCGGATGCCAACGACGTCGGCGTGCGCGACGGTCAGGATGTGTGGGTCGAGGGGCCGGAAGGGGGCCGGGTGCTGGTCAAGGCGCTGGTGACCCCAAGGGTCAAGGCGGGGCTGGCCTTTATGCCGTTCCACTTCGGCGGCCACTTCGAGGGCCAGGATCTGCGATCCAAATACCCGGAAGGGTCTGACCCTTATGTGCTGGGGGAATCGGTCAACATAGTCACCACCTATGGTTATGACCCTGTCACCCAGATGCAGGAGACCAAGGTCACCCTGTGCCGCTTTCGCAAAGTAGGAGCCTGATCTCATGGCCAGAATGAAATTCATGTGTGACACCAAGCGCTGCATCGAGTGCAACGGCTGTGTGACGGCGTGCAAGAACGAGAACGACGACGCCCTGGAGTGGGGCATACAGCGGCGCCGGGTGGTGACCCTCAATGACGGCCTGCCGGGGGAGACCTCCATCTCGGTCGCCTGCATGCACTGCACCGACGCCCCCTGCATGGCGGTCTGTCCGGCGGACTGCTTCTATCACACAGACGACGGCATAGTGCTGCACAACAAGGATCTCTGCATCGGCTGCGGCTACTGCCTGTTCGCCTGCCCGTTCGGGGCGCCCCAGTTCCCGAAAACTGCCGCCTTCGGCGACCGCGGCAAGATGGACAAGTGCACCTTCTGCGCCGGTGGCCCGGAAGAGGATCACAGCGAGGCGGAGCGCCAGAAGTACGGTGCCAACCGCATCGCCGAGGGCAAGCTGCCCATGTGTGCCGAGCTCTGCTCCACCAAGGCGCTGCTGGCCGGTGACGCGCAGGTGATCTCCGACATCTTCCGCGAGCGGGTCGCCTATCGCGGCGCCAAGGACGCGGGCTGGGGCAGCGGTGAAGAGCTGTTCCATGACGCCAGCAAGGCGGGCAAGGGAGGGGCGGCATGAAAACCTGGCTAATGGCCCTGTTTGCCGCCCTGCTGCTGGTGAGCACCGCCAGCTTCGCCGATGCCGAGAAGGAGGCGGTCGGCTTTGCCGGCGCCGACTACTGGCGGGCGGTGAAGGACGGGCAGGAGGGTTACACCACCTCCCGCTCGCCGGAGCACGGGGTGCTGATCTCGGTGCCGGGCCAGCTCTGGTTCGAGGTGAAGACCAAGTGGGTGTCGCCGCTCGGTGCCATCGCCATCTTCGGCTCCCTGGCCATGTGCGGCCTGATGTACTGGGCTGTGGGGCCGACCCGGCTCTCCAAGCCACGCACCGGGCGCAAGCTCAAGCGCTGGAGCCGGCTGGATCGGGCGCTGCACTGGACCACGGCGGGCATGTTCCTGACCCTCTCTGGCTCAGGGCTGGCCATCATCTACGGCAAGCACTTCATCAAGCCGGTGGTGAGCATGGGGGTGTGGGAGAACTGGATCTGGTTCGCCAAGGAGTTCCACAACTACGTGGGGCCGCTCTTCTTCCTCTGCCTGCTGGGCGTGCTCATCAAGTGGTTTCGCCACAACATAGTCAACATGGTGGATGTGCGCTGGTTCATGAAGGCGGGCGGCATGCTGGGGCCCCACAAGGGCAGCCACCCCTCGGCGGGCTTCTCCAACGGCGGCGAGAAGGCCATTTTCTGGCTGCTGATCTGGTTTGGCGGCATAGTGGTGGCGACCGGGCTGTTTCTGGACTTCCCCATCTTTGGCCAGCTGCGCCGTCAGATGGAGTGGGCCAGCTTCATCCACATAGTCGGGGCGCTCATCCTCATCTGCGGCTTCATCTTCCATATCTACATGGGCCTGTTCCAGCTGGAAGGGGCGCTGGAGGGGATGATCAGCGGCGAGGTGGACGAGACCTGGGCCAAGGAGCACCACGACCTCTGGTATGAAGAGGTGAAGCACCAGCTCGACGAGCCCAAGGCGGGCAAGCCCGACTGAGGCTGACCGCGATTCAACGATGAAAGAGAAGGGACGCCGAGGCGTCCCTTTTTATTGTCTGCTTGTCATAGCACTCGTCAACGCCAGCCTCTTTACAGGGGGGGCTGCAGGGGGAGCCGGATCTGGTATGTCAGCCCCTGGCCGGGCGGGCTGGTGACGGTCAGCTGGCCGTGCAGGTTGTTCTCCACCAGGTTGTGGATGCGGCAGGCGCTCAGGCCGCAGTGGTTGGTGTTGCCGCGCTGGGTAGTGAAGAAGGGCTCGAACAGGCGGGGCAACTGCTCGGCCGTCATGCCGGGGCCCGAATCTCTGTAGGTCAGCAGCAGCTCGTTGCCGCTTTGCGCTATGTTCAGGCCGAAGCTGTGTTGCCCCGGCCCCTTGAAGGCGTGATCCATGCTGTTCTTGATGAGCTCCTGCACCAGATCGAGAAACAGCGGCTCGGGGGCGGTCAGGGTCACCTCTTCGCCCCCGACATCCGCGTTGACTCTGGCGATGAGAAACTCGGGCGAGAAGGCTTGCAGCAGCTTGCGCAGGCTTTTTTGCACCGGGAAGGGGAGGGCCGGCGGCTCGTGCTGATCCCGGGTCAGCTCCTTGAAGCGGGTGATCAGCAGGGCGACCCGGCGCAGGCTGGATTCCACCAACTCTGTGCCCTCCTTGATGTCGGTGAGCTGCTGGTGCAGCAGGCGCTGGCCCAGCATGCCGTTTTGCACCGCGTTCGCCAGCAGATCGCCCGCGCCGTGGATCAGGCTGGAGGCGGTGATGCCGATGCCGACCGGGGTGTTGATCTCGTGGGCAATCCCGGCCGTGAGCTGGAACAGGCTCTGGTAGAGCTGCACCTTGGCCTGCTGGCGGCTCAGATCCTTGAGGCGCAGCTGGTTTTGTACCCGGGCCAGCACCTCTAGCTGGTGAAACGGCTTGGAGACATAGTCGCAGCCGCCGGCCTGAAAGGCCTGCTCGAGGGCGCTGATCTCGTTGTTGGCACTGATGAAGAGGACGGGCAGGCACCACTGGCCCGGCAACTGCTTGATGCGGCGGCACGCTTCATAGCCATCCATCACCGGCATGTTGATGTCCATCAACACCAGTGCGGGAGGAAACCGGGTAGCGGCATCCAGCGCCTGCTGGCCGTCGGTCGCCTCGCGCACCTGATAACCCGCCTCTTCCAGCAGGCAGCGCAATATGTAGCGGTTGGACGCCATGTCATCGACGATCAGGATATCACTCATGTGTTCTCTCCCGCCCCTGAGGAAACCCATCCTGCTGGTGGCCTGTTGTTGAGCATAGTTGGCCGATTTAGGCCGTGCGTGGCCGGTATGAGGCCATAAACCGGTTTGGCGCGTTTTTTGGCCGCAGGGTATGCCCAAGCTCACAAAACTAAACAACCAAACGTCATATGATTGATTTCATTATGAGTCTTGCTCTCCTGCCGAACGGCAATTTCACGTAAATCAAAGAGAACGACTATGGCTACCGGACAATATCTGCTGTGGAAAGATGCACAGGGACAGGATTTTCGCCCCGTTGCACTGACTGGCACCGATCTGCTCAACGATCGCAATCTCAACAAGGGCACCGCCTTCACCGAACAGGAGCGCGCCGACTTCGAGCTCGACGGCCTGTTGCCTCCCCGGGTTCAAACTTTTGAGGCCCAGCTGGAGCGGGTCTATCAGGGCTTTTTGAGCGCCTGCAGCGACATCGAAAAGTACCAGAACCTGCGCGCCCTGCAGGATCGCAACGAGACCCTGTTCTATGCCCTGCTGTCACGCCACGTGGAGGAGATGACCCCCATCATCTATACCCCGACCGTCGGCAAGGCGTGCCAGGAGTTCAGCCACCGCTACCAGAAGGCGCGCGGCCTCTATATCACCCCGAAAAACGTCGAGGACATGGGCTCCCTGGCCCGTCAGCTGGACGCAAAATCGGTGCGCATTATCGTGGTGACCGACAGCCAGGGCATCCTGGGGATAGGTGATCAGGGGGTGGGCGGCATGGGGATCCCCATCGGCAAGCTCTCCCTCTATACCCTGGCGGCCGGTATTCACCCTGCCTGCTGCCTGCCCATAGCGCTGGATGTGGGCACCGACAATCAGGCCCTGCTGGACGACCCCATGTATCTGGGTCAGCCTCACAAGCGCATCCGTGGCAAGGAGTACGACGACTTCATCGACAAGTTCGTGGCCGGGGTCAAGCGTCACTTCCCGAACGCCGTGCTGCAGTGGGAAGACTTCAGCAAGTCCAACGCCTTCAACAATCTCTCCCGCTACCAGCAGTCACTGCCGTCGTTCAACGATGACATTCAGGGCACGGGGGCCGTGGTACTGGCCGGCATCATAGGGGCGGTCAAGGTCAAGGGGGAGACCCTGGGTCAGCAGAACTATCTGGTCTATGGCGCCGGCGCCGGCGGGGTAGGGGTTGCGGATCAGATCTGTGCCGGCATGATCCGCGAGGGACTGGATCCGCAGGCGGCCCGGGATCGCATCTATATCCTGGATACCCAGGGGCTGGTGTGTGACAACCGCGAGGGGCTCGACGAGTACAAGCGCCGTTACGCCAAACCGGGTCTGCTGCTGGCTGGCTGGGATACCGAAGTGCCCGGCAGGGCCAACCTGACCGACGTGCTGCGCCATGTGCCCATCACAGTGCTGCTCGGCACCAGCGGCTCCGGCGGCGCCTTCAAGGAGGAGCACGTGCAGCTGATGCAAAAGCACTGTGCCCGTCCCATGGTGTTCCCGCTCTCCAACCCGACTGCCAACTGCGAAGCGCTGCCGGAAGACATCTACCGCTGGAGCCAGGGCAAGGCCATAGTCGCCACCGGCAGCCCGTTCAAGGACGTGCACTATGAGGGCAAGGATTACCGCATAGGCCAGGGCAACAACGTCTTCATCTTCCCAGGGGTGGGGCTGGCGGCCATCGTCAGCCAGCTGAGCGAGATCAGCCCGGATATCTTCACCACGGCCGCCTTTGCACTGGCCGAGTGCGTGAACGAGGTGGATCTGGCACAAGGCTCCGTCTATCCGCGCATTCGCGAGCTGCGCAACATCTCGGTGCACGTGGCGACCGCCGTGCTCAAAGACATAGTGCGCAAGGACCCCTCCCATCCGCTGATCGGGCAGGATCTGCAGCAGCATATCCTGAGCCACATGTGGGAGCCGCTCTACCTGCCTTATCGCCGGGTATGACGGCCGAAAGCGTGAGATGAAAAGGGGGTGGCCGTCGGCCACCCCCTTTTTTTCGTCAGCTGCGCAGCGGCAGCCAGTGTCCCTCTTTGCTGCGGCAGGCGGTGTCCTGCCACTGCTGGCTTGCCTGGCCTATGTAGAGCTGCTCGCGATAGTCGCGGCACCAATGGCCGTTGGCGTGGCGAAAAGTGCGCAGCGGCGTGACGCTGCCACTGTGACGGTTGGCGGCATTGAACCAGGTGAGGCTCTGGCCTTTGGGGCGGGTTTGCAGTGCATCGGCCAGCGCCTGGTTGGCCAGTGCCACATCGGCCTTGTCCATCTGGTGGTAGAGAGGGGCGGGCTCAAGGGTGGCACAGCCGAGCAGCCACAGGGAGAGCCAGGGCAGCAGGTAACGGATCATGGTTGCTCCTTTGTACTAAAGCCCTGCTGGATCAAGGCTTGTTCCTGTGCATCGGTCAGCGTCTGGCCGCGATCATCGACAGTGCCATCGCCCCGGATCTCGTTGCCATTGGCATCGACGGTATCCACCCCCTTGTCGTCGACAGTGCCATCGCCCCGGATCTCGTTGCCGTTGGCATCGACGGCGTCCACACCCTTGTCGTCGACAGTGCCGTCGCCCCGGATCTCGTTGCCATTGGCATCGATGGCATCCACGCCATTGTCGTCGACAGTGCCGTCGCCCCGGATCTCGTTGCCATTGGCATCGATGGCATCCACGCCCTTGTCGTCGACAGTGCCGTTGCCCCGGATCTCGTTGCCATTGGCATCGATGGCATCCACGCCATTGTCATCCAGGCCGTTGCCAAGTCCGCGTCCGCCGGCATGACGATCCCCTCCGGCGTGGCGGTCTCCTCCGCCATGCTGCTCGCCCCCTGCATGATGCTCACCACCGGCGTGTTCACCACCGCCATTGTCGTCACTACCCTGACCACCCCCATCGCTGTCGCTGCTGTCACTGCCGCCACTGCTGTCGCTACCGCCACTGCTGTCGCTGCCGCCACTGCTGTCGCTGCCGCCACTGCTGTCGCTGCCACCACCGCTGTCGCCATCCTTGTTGTGAACGATCAGCGAGTTGGCGATATAGCTGTGGCTGCCATCGAGGATCAGGTTGAACAGTGCCGTGGTGGGCGGGGCGTCAATCCAGCAGAGCGACTCCACCAGCAGCTCGCTCGGTTGCGGGGCCAGCGCCAGATTGCCCGCGCTGGCTGCGGCTGCCGGCCAGCCCAGCAGGTGCATGCCGGTAAACAGCGGCAACACGGCCAGGGCCGGATTTTCGGTGCGGGTCATGGCCGGCGAGATGGCCGCCCAGCCGCGAGAGGTCAGGAAGGGGTGCTCCGCCGTGAAGAAGGGCGCCAGCTGGTTGATCCCGTAGAGCCTGCGCTCCCCCAGCAGCACCCGCTCGATAGCCTGGATCCGGTTGACATGACCATGTTGATCCAGCACTCGCTCACCGGCTTGCAGCGTTTCTATAGGGCGTTCTCTGCCGTCGGCCATGACGATCCGGGTGCCGGCAATGAAGCAGGACTTGGCATGGGCCTGACTCATTTGCCATGCGTTATGGGTGAAATCATAACTGAATGGGGTAGCAAACAGGGCCAATGCGATGGCTGATCCCACCAGCAATCTGCGCTGGCTGGGCTTGAAAGAGGGCAGTGGCATGGGGGACTCCTTGTCCGGCAGGGATTCACGCAATCAAGTATAGAGTGACCCTATGGCGGAGCAGGGGTGAGCCTTTGACAAACAAAGTCGCGTGGAAAAACGATTGGCGTCCGCCATAAAAGTGCGTAAAATCGCATACTCGATGCTTGTAGCAACGAATCCCGCCTAAAAAGCCAGTTTCATGCCCTCCCCAAGCAGTAAAAGGTAACGAATGACGCCAAATGGCCCATTTCACGCCTTGAAAGCGTCTTGTGATAACTGAAAAGTGTCAAATATCCCTGTCAGTTATCAAAAAATTAAGGACATCCATGTTTTCCTTAGTCAAGCAAAGTGTCGCCGGGCTGCAAATCCTGTTTGTCGCCTTCGGTGCCATGGTTCTGGTGCCCCTGCTCACCGGACTGAACCCCTCCATGGCCCTGCTTGGCGCCGGTGTGGGCACACTGTTGTTCCAGCTCTGCACTCGCCGCCAGGTCCCGATTTTCCTCGGTTCCAGCTTTGCCTTCATCGCCCCCATCATCTACGCCACCCAGACCTGGGGACTGCCGTCCACCATGTTTGGCCTGTTTGCCGCCGGTTTCATGTACTTCACCCTGGCCGCACTCATTCGCGTGCGGGGCATGGGCTTTGTGCACAAGTTGCTGCCGCCCGTGGTGATTGGCCCCGTGATCATGGTGATCGGCCTGTCGGTCGCTCAGGTTGCCTGCAACATGGCGATGGGCCGTGCCGGTGGTGAGCAGGTGGTGCCCGCTGGTACTGCGCTGACGCTGGCTGGCATCTCGCTGGCGGTGACCCTGATTGCGGCCGTGTTCTGCAAGGGCTGGATCAAGCTGATCCCCATACTGTGCGGTGTCATCGCCGGTTATGTCTCTGCCGTGCTGATGGGTCAGGTGAACTTCGACGGTCTGGTCAACACCCCCTGGCTGGCGCTGCCTCACTTCGAAACGCCGGAGATCAACTGGGCTGCCGCCCTGTTCATGCTGCCGGTGGCCATAGCCCCCTGTATCGAACACATAGGCGGCGTGCTCGCCATCGGTGGCGTGACCGGGCAGGACTACACCAAGAACCCGGGCCTGCACCGTACCCTGGCCGGTGACGGGATCGGCGTCTGCTTCGCCGGTTTCATCGGTGGCCCACCCGTGACCACCTACGCCGAAGTGACCGGCGCCGTGATGATCACCCGCAACTTCAACCCTGTCACCATGACCTGGGCCGCGGTGTTCGCCATCATTCTGGCCTTCTTCGGCAAGTTCAACGCCCTGCTCACCTCCATCCCCATGCCGGTGATGGGCGGCATCATGCTGCTGCTGTTCGGATCCATCGCCGCCATAGGTCTCAAGACGCTGGTGGAGTCCAAGGTGGATCTGGGGCTGGCCCGCAACATCGCCATCGTGGCCGTGACCCTGACGGTCGGCGTCGGCGCGCTGGAGATGAAGATAGGTGACTTCGCCCTGGCCGGTGTCGGCCTGGCATCGGTTGCCGCCATACTGCTCAACCTGATCCTGCCTGCCAGCTCCGAAGAGGGCGCCATGGAGAGCGCCAAGGATTAAGCGCTTGGCTTGCTGTGCATTGAGATGATGAAAAAGAGGCCACCCCCGGGTGGCCTCACTCATTTCGACCGGT
The DNA here is from genome assembly GCF_047780465.1 of Aeromonas sp. A04. NCBI lineage: Bacteria > Pseudomonadati > Pseudomonadota > Gammaproteobacteria > Aeromonadales > Aeromonadaceae > Aeromonas > Aeromonas sp. A04. The sequence goes on from NZ_JBLNHP010000002.1 coordinate 339,382, forward strand.
TTCCCGGTGTCACTCGGGCAAGGCCAGCACCCTCACCCACATGGCCCCGTCGCCCACCGGATGGCGCGCGAGCAGCGTCAGCTCGCCGCTGCCCGGGTCTATGCGGTGCACGGCGAGCTGGTGGGAGGCTTGCCCGGCCGCCAGCAGATAGCGGCCGCTGTGATCGATGGCAAAGCCGCGCGGCATTGTCTCGGTCGGGAAGTGGGCCAGCGGGGTCAGGCTGCCATCCAGCTCCGCTATGCCAAACAGGGTCAGCAGGCTGCTGGCCCGCTCGCAGCTGTAGAGAAAACGGCCATCCGGCGTGACATGCAGATCCGCCCCCCAGCGCTCTCCCTGATACCCCGCAGGCAGCATGTCCAGACTCTGTTGCAGATGGATATGGCCATCGGCCTGCCTGTGGTAGCGGTTGATGGTGCAATCTAGCTCGTTCAGGCAGTAGATATCGCCATTGACGGGGTGCAGCGCCAGGTGCCTTGGCCCGGCACCGCTGGCGGTATGCAGATCTCCCAGCGGATGGGGCGCCAGCCGCCCCTCGTCGTTCAGGGTGAAGCGGCGGATGGCATCTTCCGTAAGGCAGGCAATCAGCACCTCCTGCCTGCCCTGCTCGTCCGCCAGCAGGGTGACCGAGTGAGCCGTCATCAGCGGATCCATGTGCTGGTGCGGGGCCTGCACCAGGCCAGCGGCATCGATGGGGAAGACGGTGACATGGTTGAAGGCGTAGGAAGCCGCCAGCAGGAAGCGGCCGTCGGCCGTGATGGCGGTGTGGGAGGCACTGCCCGCCAGCGGCGCCGAGCCCTGTTCGCTGAGCCGGCCATCCATGCCAATCCGGTAGCTGATGACCGCAAAATCGGGCCGCACGGCGGCATGCAGCCAGCGCCCATCCGGGCTTGTCACCAGCGGCTGGACCTGGCCCGGGGTATCGACCACCTGCAATAGCGCGAGCTCCCCGCTCTCGGCCAGGGCGAACACGTGGATCTGCTGGCTGGCGGGGCTTGCGACGTAAACGACCTGCTGCATCTGATCTCTACTCCTTGTCATGGGTAACGGCAGGCCAATCTTATCTCCATCCTCCGGGGTTTTGCTTACTCTTTTGCCCGGCCCGGGCACACCACCTGATGGGCCTTCAGGTGATAGAGCTCCACCTGCGGGTGGCTGAAGAAGCCCACTTCCCACGGATTTTTCTGCACGAACGCGGCGCGAATAGGCTCGAACAGTGGATGATCCTGCGGGATCTGGTAGGCATCGGCGGCGATGATGGTGTAATTCCACTCGATGGCCCGGGTGTAGGTAAACACAGCCCGCGAGTCGATGGCGAAATGGCAGCGGCCGTCGCGCTTGAGCAGCCGGGATTTGAAGGTCTCGGGGAAGGTGATGAAGAAGATGTCGTCCTCATCCGAGGAGAGAAATGCCAGCACTGTGGTGTGCGGCTGTGACTGGGCCCGGGTGACCAGTACCCCTATCTTGTTCTCCACTTCGCGCAAATCAGGCACGGGCAAGCCGGTGAGCGGGGTGACCGGCAGCGGAACTGCCTCTCGCCCGTCTTGCGGATGCTGGTAGTCCGGCTGGGCAAAGGCATGGGCCACCCGATTGCCATACCAGAGCTCGAACTGCAGCGGGGTGACATGGACCCTGCCGGGCGAAACCCGCTCGACCCGCCCCTTGTAGGAGGCGCGATAGACGCTCAGGGAGGCATCGTACTCATCGACCCCAGTGCGGTTGTCCAGGTGCAGGGTGATCTTGTCGCCCGCCGCCAGCTGGTGCCCCTTGGGAAAGCTGAGCAGCAGCGTATCGTCGTCATGGATCTCGACCCCGCAGATATAGACGCCGGTCTCCTTGCTGGCCGGATCGGCATAGGTGGCGGCGACCCCGAGCAGGGGGGAGCCGAGAAAAGCGAGCAGACTGGATGGTGAATTCATGGCGCACCTCGATTGCAAATGTGGGGATGTGGCACCTGAGTGTATCCCGGCTTGGCCGAACTGGCGGTCGTACCGTCGCCCTTTATCCGCTATCCAAGTTACTGATAAGTGACGGCTTGTTCTCGCCTCGCCATCACAAAACCGCCAACCCGGTTCCGCCGGGCGGGCCAGGACCATAAAAAAGGCCCCGTCACGGGGCCTTGGGTACTGGTTGTCGTCCTGCATCAGGCGGGCTGCTGGCCCGGCGGCGGCAGGGCGGCGGAGCTGGGCTCCACCTTCTGCTCTTCGCCCTTCATGTTCTTGATGTAGACATCCATCTGGTTGAACGCGATCTCGATACCGTTCGCCTTGAACAGGGCGTCGATCTTGCGGTTCAGCTCGTCCACGGCCGGGTTGCGATCGCCGAGCTCGCTCACGAAGAAGCGCAGCTCGTGATCCAGGGTGCTGGGGCCGAAGGTGAGGAAGTAGACGATGGGGGCCGGGTCTTTCAACACGCGGCTGTTGTCGTCTGCGGCCTGCTTGAGCAGGGTGCGGGTCAGCTCCAGATCCGAGCCGTAGGCGACCCCTACCCGCACTATGACGCGGGTGACGGTATCGCTCAGGGACCAGTTGATCAGCCGCTCTGTCATCAGCTGCTGGTTGGGGATGATCACCTCTTTGCGGTCGAAGTCGGTCAGGGTGGTGGCGCGAATGCGGATCCTGGAGACGGTACCGGAGAAGGGACCAATGGTGACTGTGTCGCCGATCCGCACCGGACGCTCGAACAGTATGATGATGCCCGAGACGAAGTTGGAGAGGATCTCCTTCATGCCAAAACCGATACCGACCGACAGACCACCCGCTACCCACTGCAGCTTGTCCCACTGCACGCCCATCATGGAGAGGGCGGTCAGGGAGCCGAAGCCGATCAGCACATAGTTGAGCATGGTGGTGATGGCGTAGGCGGTACCCTGGGCCAGGTTCAACTTGGAGAGCACCAGCACCTCCAGCAGACCGGGCAGGTTGCGGGCCAGTGACCAGGCGCCTCCGAGCAGGAGGAAGCCGATCAGCACGTCGCTCAGGCTGATCGGGAAGAGCACGGCATTGGCGCCGCTCCCTTCACTGCGGTGCCACAGCACCATGCTGTCGAGGTAGGAGAAGACAGCCACCAGATCAGACCAGAGCCAGTAGAAGGCGACACCGAATACCAGCAGCAGCACGGTACGGGTCAAGCGCAGGGATTGCTGGCTGACATCCTCCAGATCCATGGGTTGCTCTTCGATGGACTCGCCACCTTCCGCGTCTTCCACCGATCTGTGCTCACGCTTGGCCACTGCACGGCGGTAAGCCAGACGGCGGGCAGCCAGCTCCAGACCACGCAGGGCGGTGCGGTAGACCAGGCTCCAGATGATCAGCAGGTAGAAGGACTCCACCAGACGGCCGGTCAGTTTCAGCGCCGTGTAGTAGTAGCCCAGGCCGACCAGCACCATCAGTGCTACCGGCGCCAGCGCCAGGGCGCCCGCGGTGATCGACTGCTGCATGCTGCCCTCGCCCTTGATAATGGCGCGAGAGATGGGGAACACCAGATAGGTGGTGAGGCCCAGCAGCAGCAGGGTCAGTGCCTGACCGACCACATCGTTGCCTAGCGACGAGGGTTCTACCACCGCCTTGGTCGAGAGCATGATGAGCGGCAGCAGCGGCAGCCACAGATAGCGCATGCTGGTGCGCTTGGCCTGCAGCTCGGCCTTCGGCATGCGGAAGTGGGATTCGGCAATGCCGCCCGGACGCATTACCGCCAGATAGACGCTGAACACCAGATAACCGAGGGCCAGGTTGAGGGTGATCTGGAAAATCAGTTTGGGGCTGAGCAGGCCGCAGTAAGTGAGCCAGAGACCGGCAGCCAGTATGAACAGGCTGCCCGGCAGGCGCTGCAGCACGGAATAGAGCAGGGCGCGCGGCGTGTGCCACTGGCTGTCCTGGCGAAAACGTCCCAGATCCTTGGCGATCCTCTGCTGGCGCTTGACCAGGGTCGGGCGCTTCCAGATCAGCAGGCCACCCACCAGCAGCAGCGGGAAGGCGAGCAGGGAAACCGGCAGCAGCATCTCGCCCCAGCCGTCCCAGTCCGGCTTCAGCACCCAGTCCGAGGCTTGCTTGTAGGCCTGGGCCGGCCAGTTGATGAACCACTTCATGTCGATGGGTTTGTTGCTGCTGACCCAGAAGATGTGTTGCTGCAGGGTAAATTCGATGGAGGCGTAGATCCGCGCCAGCTGTTGCTGGGTCAGCTGCAGGCTGATGGCGTTGGTCAGCTGGCTGTCGAGCTGACGGTTGAGCTGGTCGAGCAGGCTGATGCGGGTGTCAAGCAGGGTGGAGAGGTTGGCCTTGTCCTCTGCAGTGACAGGTTCGCTGCTGTTGGCGATCAGGTTGTCCAGATACTGGGTTTTCTGGAACAGTTGGTCACGTTGCTGGCTCAGTTCGAACTGGGCCAGATGCAGGTCGGCGATCTGCTCCTCCAGGTTCTTGACCGCAGAGGTGGGGGCGGACTCCAGCTGCTGGTAGAGCTGATAGAGGATGCGCGACAGCAGCAGGTTGCCCTTGAGCATCTGTACCTGTTCGTTCAGGTTGCGCTCTGTCTGGGTGCCGCGTTCCAGCCAGCTCTTGGCTTGCAGGTTCTTCTGCACCAGATTGTTGAGATTGGTGGTGGCGCTGACCAGTTGCTGGCTGAGCTGATGGTTGAGTTCCTGCTCTTTTTGTACCAGCGGGTTATCGTCGATGGCGACCAGTTCACCTGTCTGCTCGGCAGTTTTTTCGGTATCGCCCAGACGTTTGGCACTGCTCTGCTCCTGCAGCAGTTGCAGCTTCTGCTCCTCGTTGGCGAGGCGGGCATTCTGGTAGTCCCGTTGCTTGACCGCCAGATCCTGCATGCTGGTGCGGTTATCCAGCTGTTGTTGCAGGTTGGCCAGTTGCAGCTCCAGCAAGGCCAGCTCGGCGCCCAGCTTCATCTTCTCGGCACTGCTGACGCTGTCACCGACGTTGAGGCGGGTGCGGATCTCCTGGCTGCGCTGATAGGCGCGGCTCATGTTGGTCTGGGCCCGCTCCGGCAGGGTTTGCAGACTGGTGAGCTGGCTGCCTATGGTGCCGAGGGTTTCCTGGGCATCCTGCATGTTGGCCAGCACTTCAGGCTGGCGGCTGTCCAGTTCCGCCAGGCTCATGCTGGCGTACTCGCTCTTGATCTGCTCGGCGCTCTTGTTCTGGGTCAGGGCATCGAGTTTGGCGCTGATGTCCCTGAGCTCACCCGGCAGGGAGCGAAGGCGTTGGGTTTGGCTCTTGGCCTTGGCGTGCTCCTTCTCGATGCTGTCGAGCAGGCTGAGGGTCTCGGTCAGGAGCTTCTGGTCGGCCTGCTGGCTGACGGTGAGGGTGTCTGACTTGCCGAGGGCATCGAGCGCGCGCTGTACGCTGGCTCTTTGGGGCACGTCCTGCGCCATGGCTTGCGGTACGCAGAGGCTGATGAATAAGCAGAGCAGCGGCAACAGGGTGGCCGAGGCTCTTTTGAAGCGTGTTGAGAGCATAAAACTTCCGGGTTATTACGCGATAGTTGGGAAATTTCCCACTTGGATTGAATCCGCGTGGATTCTAACACCGGGCTTGAACGGGAAGCAGGGGGGCAGATAAAAAAAACGGCGCCCGCAGGCGCCGTTTCATCGGTTCGGTACGGATTAGAGTACGTGAACGGAGGCGGTGTTGGTGGTGCCGCTCGGTACCAGGGCACCGGAGACCATGACAACCACGTCACCCTTCAGACCCATGCCGCTGGCCAGCGCCGCTTCTTTGCCGATGCGATAGAAATCGTCGGTGGAGGCGATGCTGTCAACCACGTGAGCAATCACACCCTTGGTCAGAACCAGCTGGGCAGCTGTCTTCTTGTTGGTGGTGATGGCCAGGATCCAGGCTTGCGGGAAGTACTTGCGAATGGCCTTGGCAGACTTGCCGCCTTCGGTGGCAACCACGATCAGCGGGGCATCCAGCTTCTCGGAGGTCTCGACCGCGCCTTTACATACGGCTTCGGTGATGCGCAGCTTGTTGCTGTCGTTGGCAGCAGACAGGTTGGACGGCATCACGGCATCGGTACGCTCGCAGATGGTGGCCATGATGGTCACGGCTTCCAGCGGGTACTTGCCCTTGGCGGACTCACCGGACAGCATGACTGCGTCGGTACCGTCCAGGATGGCGTTGGCCACGTCGCCGGCTTCGGCGCGGGTCGGACGCGGGTTCTTGATCATGGAATCCAGCATCTGGGTGGCGGTGATAACCACTTTACGTGCCTTGTTGCACTTGGTGATGATCATCTTCTGGGCGAAGATCACTTCTTCAACCGGAATTTCCACGCCCATGTCGCCACGTGCAACCATGATGCCGTCGGAGACAGCCAGGATCTCGTCGAAGTTGTCCAGGCCTTCCTGGTTTTCGATCTTGGAGATGATCTGGATGTTCTCGCCACCGTGGGCTTTCAGGTGCTCACGGATTTCCAGCACGTCTTCTTTCTTGCGAATGAAGGAGGCAGCAACGAAATCAACGCCTTGCTCGCAACCGAAGATGAGGTCGCGCTTGTCTTTCTCGGCCAGGGCCGGCAGCTTGATGGAGACACCCGGCAGGTTGATGCCCTTGTTCTCGCCCAGATCACCGTTGTTCAGCACTTTACAGACAACTTCACGCTCGGTGATTTCGATCACGTCCAGGCCGATCAGGCCGTCATCCACCAGGATGCGGTTGCCGACGCGCAGGTCGTTGGCGAAACCGGCATAGGTCACGGCCACTTTGTCTTTGTTGCCAACCACAGTCTGGTCGGTGGTGAAGGTGAAGGTCTGGCCAGCGACCAGGGCAACGTCGTTGCCGCCTTCCAGCTTGATGGTACGGATTTCCGGACCCTTGGTGTCAAGCAGGATAGCTGCGTGCTTGCCGGTTTCGGCCATGACAGCGCGCAGGTTGTTGATACGACCGCCGTGCTCGGCGTAGTCGCCGTGGGAGAAGTTCAGGCGCATGACGTTCATGCCGGCATCCAGCATTTTAGCCAGCATTTCTTTGGATTCGGTCTTGGGACCGATGGTGCAGACGATTTTGGTCTTTTTCATGTCAGTCTTCATGGTTAAGGAGTTTCCGCCGTGCAATATACACCAGTTTTTGGATACTTTTTATGATCCAGAAACAACGTTTTGACCAGATAACGTTTTCTTTTCAGGGATAACGTTTTCCTCCCTGCTACTTTTTAGGGCATAAATTAACTGGTCCGCGCAGATTTGGCATAAATGTTGCCATATGCATCCAGGCGCCGGCCCGCCTCGTCAGATGTTGTAAAATGACGATCCCGCCCTGTCATCAAGCCGTCATCAGTCCCGACAAGAATAGACCCGGTGACGGAACATGAGAGCCCCAGGATGACGCCCTATCTGTTGATACTCTCCCTCGCCCTGCTGGCCGTGCAGGCCCTGCCTGCCGCCTGCTGGCCGGACGATCCTGCCCCGCGGGCTGCCAGCGCCCTTGAGCTTGTCGAATTGCAGCAGATGCTGGCGGCCAGCGAACCCGGCCTCTCCCGTGACGCCTGGCGGCAGCTGCGCCAGGACAGTCTGCACGGCTAGCAACACGGGCCGCACTGAACGGGAGACGTTAAAAGAGAGGGAGGCCAAGCCTCCCTCTCTTTTTATCCTGTTTTCAACGGCATCTGGCTCAGTTGATCTTGCCCATCTCGATGGCGAAGCTGGTGGCCAGCTGGGCGAACTTGAGGGCATGACCGGCGGAGGCGTCCGAATTTGGCAGGGTATCCTGCGCCGTGTGGATGTTGGGGTTGTAGTCGTTGAAGCGCGATTCAAACGGCATGGCGGCGGGATAGCCCTGATTGTGCCAGGAGGCGTGATCCGAGCAGCCGTAGCCGCAGCTGTCATAGCCATAGCTTATCTGCGGCAGGTAGGCATCGAGCAACTGGGCGAGATAGCCGGTCAGTCCCTGGTCCGTGTAGTCGGTCATGAAGACGATGTCTTCCGCCGAGCCCTGGTAGTTGGTCATGTCCAGCTGCAACGCCGCCAGTACCTTGGTGTTGACCGCCTTGTAGCGACTGGCGATGTCCTTGGAGCCGCGCAGACCCACCTCTTCCGCCGCATAGCCGATAAATTGCAGGGTGCGCTCCGGCTGGCGCCCCTGCTCGGCGATGACCCTCAGCACCTCGGTCAGGGTGGCGATGCCGGAGGCGTCATCGTCGGCGCCGGGGGCCAGGGTGCGGCTGTTGGGGGCCGAGCCTGCGGTGGAGTCGAGATGACCGCCGATCACCACCACCTCATCCGGATAGCGGCTGCCCTTGAGGGTCAGCACCACGGATTGCTGCGGGTAGCCGCTGTGCTTGACCCGGCTGACGCTGGCCCAGGGCAGGGTTGCGCTCAGGCTCTGCCACTGGCTGGCCACCCAGTCGGCGGATTGCACTCCTGTGGTGGTGGTGTAGTAGCGGTTGCGCCAGCTGGCGAGCTTGCTGATGGTGCCGACTATGTTGCCCTGATCCAGATAGGGCAGCAGTCGGTTGACGCTGCCGCCCTGGGTCAGCGGCGGAGCACTGAACAGGTTCTGGCTGAGGGGCTGGGCCATGCTCTGCAGGGCGTCGGCCAGGGTGCTGTGCACCACATAGCCGCCGCAGCGCTGATGGCCTTCGTGCATCAGGTGGGAGAGGGTGCCGAGCTCGCTCGCCTCGACCTGAGCCAGCTGGACGGGGGCGCCGCTGGCACTGAACAGGGGGGCCAGCTTGGCCTTGACCTGCTTGAGTTCGACGCCGCTGTCGGCTCCAACCGTGATCCAGACGGGGTCGGCGGCCTGCACGGCGAGGGGCAGCAGGGGAAGCAAGAGGGCGGTCAGCAAGGGTTTCATATCGGATCCTTCCGGGTAGCGTGACAGATGAATGACATAAGTGGGTGTCATAAGACGACCTGCCCAGTCTAGTCAGGGGAGGGCACGCCGGATCTGCCCATCTGGCGGGCTGGCTGCCCCATCCGGTGGGGGTCACTGCAGGATCTGCTGTTTACCCGGGGGGTTGGGCCGGGCTGGTCAGCGCTTTGTGCTGATGAGAAGGGGAGTGGCAGTCTGGTTGCCGTGCCCTGGCCATTATGCCCCGGCTGGGGGGCTGACGCAGGGACCCAAAGTGTGCCATGTCGGCGATGTTGCGCCACTATGGCTGGGGGCTGGCCGTTGCGCTCGGCCCAAACGAAAGGGGCCTGGGGCCCCTCTCTGTCGGTTTGCTCCCTGCCAATGGCGGTCAGCCCGTGGTTTCGGCCAGCATGCCGAGCGCTATTTCCCGCTCCCCCATGATCACCTTGTCTGCCCCCTGCCGGGTGAGGAAGTTGACTTCGTCATCGCTGTGGGCGCGGGCTATGACCCGGATGGTCGGATTGATCAGCCTGGCCTGGGCGATGGCTTCGCCGGCCTCGAAGCTGTTGGGGATGGCCACCAGCAGCCAGCTGGCATCGGCGATGGCGGCGCGACACAGCACCTCATCGTTTGCCACGTTGCCATTGATATGAGGGATCCCGGCCTGGTGCAGGCTCTCCAGCCGGTGCGGATCCTGCTCTATCACCACCAGCGGCCGCTCTGCGGCTTGCAGCCCTTCCACCAGCAGGCGGCCGACCCGGCCAAAGCCCACCAGCACAGTGTGCTCCTTCATCTCGACGGCCGGGCACTTGCACTCGGCCAGCGCCTGGGTGTTGTCGGCATCCGGGTGTTTCTCCAGGTAGCGCTCGACGGCGTTGAACACCAGCGGATTGAGCATGATGGAGAGGCTGGCACCCACCAGGATCAGATCCCGGGCCGCTTCCGGCACCAGCTTGAGCACGATGGCGAGCCCTATCAGGATGAAGGAGAACTCGCCGATCTGGGCCAGGCTGGCGGAGATGGTGAGCGCGGTGCGCTGGCTGTAGCGAAACAGCCGCACTATGGCGTAGGCCGCCACCGACTTGCCGAACATGATGATGAACAGGGTGGCCAGCACCGCCAGCGGATCCGTCAGCAGCACAGCGGGGTTGAACAGCATGCCCACCGAGACGAAGAAGAGCACGGCGAAGGCATCCTGCAGCGGCAAGGTGTTGTTGGCGGCGCGATGGCTCAGCTCGGAGCTGTTCATGACGATGCCGGCGAAGAAGGCGCCGAGGGCGAAGGAGACGCCGAACAGCTTGACCGCGCCGAAGGCGATGCCGAGGGAGCCGGTCAGTACCGCCAGGGTGAACAGCTCGCGGGAGCCCGTGCTGGCGGTGTGGGCCAGCAACCAGGGGATGAAGCGGCTGCCCACCACCATCATCAGCGCCACGAACAGGGCGACCTTGCCGAGGGTCCAGCCCAGATCCAGCGTTATGCTCTGCCAGCTCATGCTCTGATCGCCGTGCTGGATATTGGCGAGTATGGGCAGCATCACCAGCGCCAGCACCATCACCAGATCCTCGACGATGAGCCAGCCGATGGCGATGCGCCCCTGCAGGGTCTCCAGGTTCTGGCGGCTCTCCAGCGCCCGCAGCAGCACCACTGTACTGGCGGTGGAGAGGGCGAGGCCGAACATCAGACCGGCGGTGAGATCCCACCCCATAAGGGAGGAGAGCCCCATGCCGAGCAAGGTGGCGACCGCTATCTGGACGATGGCGCCCGGAATGGCGATCTTCTTCACCGACATCAGGTCGCTGAAGGAGAAGTGCAGGCCCACCCCGAACATCAACAGGATAACGCCCAGTTCCGCCAGCTCGGGCACCAGCGCCATGTCGGCCACATAGCCAGGCGTGAAGGGGCCCGAGATCACCCCGGCCGCCAGATAACCCACCATGGGCGAGATCTTGAGGCGATGGGCAAGCATGCCGAGCACGTAGGCGAGCACGAAGCCGCCAACCAGGGTGGTAATCAGGGGAAGGGAGTGGTCCATGTCGTCACCTCGCTAATGGCAGTCAGGGGGCTACCAGATCACCGCGCGGGATGAACAGGGCAGCTGTCAATGAGCAGGGGGCGAAAGAGACAGATGTTGGCCGCGACAAACACTGGATATTGGGGACAACAGTTGTCGTTTCTGTTGAAAAATAATACATTTTTTGCCTAAAAGCAATATTTATCCACATTTCAACGCTTATTTGCGATTAAAAGTGCATAAGTATCGAAATGCAGGGGGGAAGGGGCGCCTTTCTCCATTTTGTTGGCAGGAGTAATTAATCTGCGATGATTTTGGTCTGCAAAGTGTGCGCCCCGGGGCGGCGCCAGGATGCAACAAGCAACAAGGCGACCCTGAGGTCGCCTTGTTGCATAGACGCGGGCACTTATTCGCCCTTGGCAATCCCCTCGCGCCTCGGATCGGCGGCGCCGAACCAGCCGCCGGCATTGCGCTCGACCCCCTGCAGGCCCGAGGTCTGCTCGCTCAGCACCACCTCGTGTCCCCTCGCCTTGAGCCCCTCGACCACTGCCTCGGGGGTGCGTCCCGCCTCCAGCTCGGTGGGGCCGTTGCGGCTGCCGAAGTTGGGCAGGTTGATGGCCTGCTGCAGGTTCAGCCCCCAATCCTGGGTGCCGAGCAGCGTCTTGCCCACGTAGTTGATGATGGCGGAGCCCCCCGGAGAGCCCAGGCTCATTTCGAGCTCGCCACTGTGCTTGTCAAACACCAGCAGGGGGGACATGGAGGAGCGCGGCCGTTTGCCGGGCGCGACCCGGTTCGCCACCGGCAGACCGGCGGCATCCAGCGAGGTGAAGGAAAAATCGGTGAGCTGGTTGTTGAGCAGGTAGCCGTTGACCATCAGTCGCGAACCGAAGCCATCCTCGATGGAGCTGGTCATGGAGACTGCCATGCCCGCCTTGTCGACGATGGAGACGTGGCTGGTGGAAGGCAGCTCGGGGGTAGCATCCTTGCCGCGAGCCAGTGCCAGCGGCGGCGTGCCCGGTTGGGCCAGGCCCATGGAACGCTCGCCGATAAGCTTGCTCCGCTCGGCCAGATAGCCCTTGTCCAGCAGACCCTTCACCGGCACGCTGACAAGATCGCCGTCCGCCACGTACTGGTTGCGATCGGCGAAGGCGAGCCGCGCCGCCTCGCTGTAGAGATGAATGGCCTCGCTTGATGCGGCCAGTCCCCCTTCCGTCGTGGCGATCGGCTTGAGGGCCGCCATGTCGTGGCTCTCCAGCATGCCGAAGATCTGGCCCAGGGCTATGGTGCCGGAGGAGGGGGTGGGAAAGCCGCAGATCTGGCTCTGGCGATAGTCAAAGCAGAGACCGTCCCGCAGCTTGGCCTGGTAGCTGGCCAGATCCGCCGCCGCCAGCACGCCGGGATTGGTGGGATGCTGGCGCACCTTGGCGACCATGGCCTGGGCCAGCGGCCCCTGATAGAAGGCATCCGCCCCCTGTGTGGCCAGGGTGCGCAGCACCTTGGCCAGCGCCGGGTTGCTGAGCGTGCTGCCGGCGGGCCTGGGAGTGCCATCCGGCAGATAGAAGTAGGCACGGGCATCCGGGTCCCTGGCGAGGTAGGGATCTTTTGCCAGCAGGGTGGCCAGCCGCGGGCTTATCACAAAACCCTGCTCCGCGAGCGTGATGGCGGGCTCGAACAACGTGGCCCAGGGCAGCTTGCCATAGCGCTGATGGGCCAGCGCCAGTGCCCGTACCGTGCCCGGCGCGCCGACCGAGCGGCCACCCACCACGCCATCGTAGAAGGCCATCGGCTTGCCATCCTTCATGAACAACTGATCCGTGGCGGCGGCAGGGGCCGTCTCGCGGCCATCCACAGCCGCGACCTTGCTGCCATCCCACACCAGCAGCAGGGAGCCACCGCCGATGCCGGAGGATTGCGGCTCCACCAGGGTCAGCACCAGTTGCACCGCGATAGCGGCATCCACGGCGCTGCCACCCGCCTGGATGATCTGGTAGCCCGCATCCACCGCCAGCGGGTTGGCGGCCGCCACCATGAAGTCATGGCCCTGCCAGCCCTGTTTGTCGGTCCAGCCGCTGGCTGCCTCGGGGGCAAGCAGGGTCTGGGGCGGTGGGGCATAGTGAAAGCCCTTGTCGCTGGCACAACCGGCCAGCAGGGCGAGGGCAAGGGTCAGCCCCAGGGGTTTGAGCAACATGACACTCTCCTTGTCTGTTTTATGACCATGAGGGGCGACTATGTCACGATTGGCACTGGTTACTCAAGTTGTTGAACAGGATCAATGCCTTACTCATTTATCAATAGGCCCCATCCGTCAGCGCCGGCCATAAAAAAACCGCCCTGGGGCGGTTTTTGCAATTTGGTGAAGCAGGCCGGGCTAGATGGACTGCTCTTCGCCACCCAGGGCGGCAAACAGCGCCGGGATGAACTGGGCCAGCTCGGCGGTCACCAGGGCGAAGTCAGCATCCAGACGGGCGGCCGGATCTTCACTGGTTACGTCGTCGTTCTGCTCGCGCAGCTCTTCGCTGAACTTGAGGCGCTTGATGGAGATGTCGTCTCCCAGCACGAAGCTCAGGGTCTCGCCCCAGTTGAGGGCCAGCTTGGTCACCAGCTTGTCGTTGGCCAGGTGGTTCTTGATCTCGTCGGTCATCAGATCCTGCTGCTTGCAGCGGATGATGCCGCCGTGCTCCATGGCACTGCGTAGCTCGGCTTCGTCTTCCAGCGCGAAGGAGGCGGGCAGATTGCCCTCGCTCAGCCACTCGGTCATGGTGATCTCGGGCGGGTTCTTGAGGGCCACGGGCACCACGGGCAGTGTGCCTATGCTCTTGCGCAGCAGGGCCAGCAGATCGTCCGCCTTCTTGGCGGAGCCCGCGTCCACCACCATCAGATTGTCGGCCGGATTGATCCAGGCGAAGGTCTGGCTGGTACGACTGAAGGCACGGGGCAGCAGGGTGTGGAGTATCTCCTCCTTCAGCGCTTCCTTCTCTTTCTTCTTGAGGGCGCGGCCCTGCTCGAATTCGATCGCTTCTACCTTCTCCGCCAGCATCTCCTTGACGACGGAGCCCGGCAGCATCTTCTCTTCCTTGCGGGCACAGAGCAGGATGTGGCCGGCGGCCGAGTGGGTCAGGGTCGAGCCGAATTTGCCAAGGGGCTTGACCCAACCGAACCGGGAGATGTCCTGACTGCCACAAGGGGTGAAGGCGCAGGCCTCAAGCTGGGTTTCCAGCTGATCCACTGTCAGGTCAAAGGGGCGGGTAAAGCGATAAATCTGCAGGTTTTTAAACCACATGGCGTCCTCGGTCTCATAGATTGTCCGGCGGGCATTGTACTAGAGAGGCGCTTTGTGATCAGCCAATCATTCTCGCTAAATAAAGGGCGATCGAGTTCACAGGGAGCCATGTTCGCCCCCAACCCTGTCATCAAACTCCCCTAGACTGCGGGTGTTCAAGTTGTTAACAAGGATGCAGATATGTTGAGGCCGAGTCGGTCAGAGGACATGGAAGAGATCGTCGAAATCTGGTTGCTGGCCTCCCTGCAGGCCCACGATTTCGTCGATGCCTCCTGCTGGTGGCAGGCCCAGGAAGATCTGCGCACCCGCTATCTCGACCACGCCCGCATCTGGGTATTCGAGGAGCGCGGCGAGCTGCTCGGCTTCATGGCGCTGGTGGATGACTACCTCGCCGCCCTGTTCGTGCGACCCGACCGTCAAGGGCGCGGCGTGGGTCATGCCCTGCTGCAGGAGGCCAAGTCGCAGGGGGCCAGGCTGCATGCGCGGGTGTTCGTGGAAAACGATCAGGCGGTGCGCTTCTACCGCCGCCACGGCTTCGTGATCGAGGGGGAGGAGTTCGATCCCCTCACCGGCCATCCCCAGTACAAGATGTGTTGCGAGCCCGCCTGAATCTGACGCCACCGACCTGTTTTGCTTGAAAAAAGGGTGGCGTATCCTCATCTTGTCTGCATTGGGTGCCGTGGGCACCGCTCCTCCATTTCGAGCCGTTTCCTCATGAAGATCCTGCACACAGCCGACTGGCACCTTGGCCATCAACTCCATGGCCATGAACGCCGTTTCGAACACGACGCCTTTCTCGACTGGTTGACCGACACCATCAAGCAGCGGCAGATCGACGCCCTGCTGGTGGCGGGCGATCTGTTCGACACCGCCAACCCTCCCGCCAGCGCCTGGCAGCAGCTCTATCGCTTCCTGGCGAGGCTGCGGGCCGAGATGCCCCGTCTCAACATGGTGCTGATCGGCGGCAATCACGACTCTCCCTCCAAGCTGGATGCGCCCCACGAGCTGCTGCGGGCCTTCGACCTGCATCTGGTGGGCAGCATCAGCCGGGACTGTGATGGCAGGCTTGAGACAGATCGCCTGCTGGTGCCGCTGCAAGACAGGGAGGGCAAGATAGCCGCCTGGTGCGCCGCCGTCCCCTTCCTGCGCAGCAGCGACCTGAGGGTCGAGCAGCTTGAAGAGGGGCAGGATCGGCTGATCGAGGGGGTTCGTCAGGTCTATGAAGAGGTGTTGAGTGCCGGGCGGGCGCGCTGTGAACCCGATCAGGCGCTGATCGCCATGGGCCACGCCTATCTGGCGGCGGGCCAGCTATCCGAGCTATCCGAGCGGCGGGTGCTGGGCGGCAACCAGCACGCCCTGCCGGCCGACATCTTCGCCGCCGCCGATTACACGGCGCTCGGGCACCTGCATCTGGCCCAGAGCCCGGCCCCCGGTGTGCACTACAGCGGCTCGCCGTTGCCGCTCTCGCTCGCCGAGGCCAACTACAACCATCAGGTGCTGGAAGTGACACTTGAGGGGGGCCAATTGGTGGGGCTGGAGCGGCTCCCTGTGCCCCGCGCGGTGGAGATGATCCGGCTGCCCGAGAGCGAACTGGAAGGGGCGCTCAAGGCCATCGAGGCGCTGGCGCTACCCGCTTGCCAACAAGAAGCACAGCCTTTCCTCGAAGTGCGACTATTGTTGCCCAGACCTGAGGCCCGCATCCGCGAGCGCATTCTGGCGGCCATGGCCGGCAAGCCGGTGCGCCTGGCCCGCATCAGCACCCGTTATCTGGGATCCGGGCAGGGGCTGGCCGATGGCCAGAACCAGCGCAGGCTGGATGAGCTCTCCCCCACGGAGGTGTTCCGGCTCTGCTATCAACGCCAGTTTGACGGTGAACCCGGGGCCGAACTGGTGGCCTCGTTTGAAGAGATATTGCAACAGGTGAAGGAGTCCGGCGCATGAAGATCCTGTCCCTCAGCGGTGAGAACCTGGCCAGTCTGACCGGGGCCTTCACCATCGACTTTACCAGGGGGGCGCTCGGCGCCGCCGGTCTGTTTGCCATCACGGGCAACACGGGCGCGGGCAAGAGCACCTTGCTCGATGCCATCTGTCTGGCGCTGTACGACGAGATGCCGCGCTTTATCGCCAACCGCAAGAATGTTGAGAAAATTGGTCGAGCGGATGAAGACGAAAAAGAAAAGTTAACCGCCAATGATGTGAAAAACATCCTCAGCCGTGGCCACGCCAGCGGCTGTGCCGAGGTGCAGTTTCGCGGCTGTGACGGTCGCATCTGGCTGGCGCGCTGGGCGGTGCGCCGGGCCCGCAACCGCTCCGAGGGGCGCTTTCAGGCTCAGGAGCGCAGCCTGACCGACGTGGCGAGCGGCCAGGTCTTCTCCGGCAGCAAGCGGGAGCTGCAGGATCGCATCGACGAGCTGGTGGGGCTCTCCTGGGAGCAGTTCCGCCGCGCCGTGATCCTGCCCCAGGGGGAGTTTGCGGCCTTTCTCAAATCGAGTGCCGACGAGCGATCCGCCCTGCTCGAGCGCATGACGGGTACCGAGCTCTACTCCGCCATCTCCATCCAGACCCATGAGCGGGCGCGGGAGGAGCAGCAAAAGTTGGCCGCCATAGGGCAAAGGCTCGGCGATGTGGCGCTGATGGACGAGGCGACCCGCGAGCAGTGGGTCACCCAACAGTTGAGCCTCTCCACCGGCCTCAAGCACGAGCAGCAGCAGCGCCAGCTGTTGCAGGACTTGCGCGATCTCAACGATCGCATCGCCGCCCAGTTGCTGGCCTGTCAGGAGGGGCAGGCGGCACTGGCTGCCGCCGAAGCGGCTCACGCCCAGGCAGCGCCCGAGCGGGAGGAGTTTGCCCGCGCCGAGCAGGCCCAGGTGGCCCGCGCCGATCACGACGAGCTGGCGCGTCTCACCCTGGAGGTGCAGCAGCAGGAGCAGCTAATCGGCCAGTTGGGGCCCGAATTGGCACAGGTTGAACTGGCGCAGCAGCAGGCCGCGCTGCGCGAGCAGCAACTGCTGGCCGACAAGATAGCCGCCGAGCGTGAATGGGGGGCGCTGCAACCCGAGCTCAAGCGGGCGCAGGAGCTGGATACCCGCATCAGGGAGAAGGGCAGCCAGTTGCAGGATGTCCAGCAGCAGGGGGCGCAGGCGCGTACCCTGCAACTGGCGCTGCAGCAGGAGTGGCAACAGCAGGCGAGCCGGGTGCAGGCACTCGAGACCCGGCGCCAGCAATGGGCACTCTGGCTGGATGAGCGCAAGGCGCTGGCACCCCTGGCGCGCCAGTGGCAGCCCTTGCTGGCGGCCATGCAGGATTGGGCCGAGGGGCGGGATCAGCTGCAACATCTGCAGCAGAGTCGTGAACACAAGGGCCATGCCCTGCGGGATCTCAACAGCCGGCTGGAGCAGGGTCAGCAGGAGCGGGACTACTGGCTGCAGGAGCGCACGCGGCTGCAACAGCAGCACGATCAGTTGCAGGCGCAGGAGTGGGACGGCCAGGTCGCCAGGGCGCAGGAGCAGCGGCAGGCCCAGACCGAGCAGCTGGCGCGGGTGCGGCAACTGCTGGAGCTGGCGGAGGCGGGCCGCAATCACAGCGAGCAACAGGAGCGCTTGCTGCAAGAGATGGCGCTGCTCGAACAACATCTGCACCGCCTGGCCGGTCAGCGCGATGAGCTGGTGCCGGCGCTGGAACGGCTCGCCACCCAGCGTGGCGAGGCGCGCCATGCCCTGGAGCAGGCCCGCGCCGTGGCCAGCTTGGAGCAGTATCGTCACGTGCTCAGCGATGGCTCTCCCTGCCCGCTCTGCGGCGCTGAGGAGCACCCCTATAGCCAGAGCCAGTCGCAGGTGGCCGGCATACTGGCGCAACTGGCCGAGCGTGCCCGTCAGCTGGAGCTGGAGTGGGAGCGGCTCAATCACCAGCATATTCAGGGGGAGAGCGAGCGGGTGGAACTGGCCCGGCAGCTGGCCGCCCGTCAGCAGCGCCAGCCTGAGCTTGAGGCGAGATCCGAACAGCTGACCCAGCGCTGGTTGCAACTGGGCGGCAATACCCTGCTGGGGCACGAACTGCCCTTGCGCCAGAGTCCGGCTGAGTGGGCGGATCTGCTGGCGCATCTCTTGGCACAGGGAGAGACCCTGGAGCTGGGTCTGGTGGCCGGCCAGCGCCAACTGCAGCAGGCCCAGCAGGGGCAACAGCTGTTGATGGGGCTGCGCAATCAGCTGACCCAGTTGACTGCCCGTCATCAGCAGTTCGAACAGCAGTGGCAGGAGGCCGAGCGGCAGAAGATAGAGTGGGAGGCCGAGCTCAAGGCGCTGGCCGAGCAGGAGGCCGCACTGCGCCAGCGTCTGCTGCAGGGGGAGGCTCGACTCGATGAACAGATGGGGGCCGAACCCTGGCGCCAGTGGCTCGGCAGCCGGCAGTGGCTTGAATGGCAGCAGACCTGCGAAGCCTATCTGCAGGGGCAGCGCGAGTGGGAGCAGCTTGGCAGTGAACTCGCCAGCCTGACGCCGGGCGTGAGCGCGCAGGAGGCGCGGGTGCAGAGCCAGAACGCGTTGCTGCACAAGCTGGAGCGCGACTACAAGGAGGCCGAGTTGCAGCGCCATGGCTTGCTCGCCAGCCGCGAGGCCTGCCTCGGAGGCCGTGTTATCGCCGAGGTCGAAGGCGAATGGCAACAACGGTTGTCGCATGCCGCCAGCCAGCTCGAGGAGGCGGTGGCCGCCTTGCGGATTGCCCGGGAGAAACAGACCGAGCTCAAGGCCAGGCTGACTCACCTTGAGCAGGACAAGCAGGTGAGCAGCCGTCGCCGTCGCGAGGTGCTGGGACGCTGGGCAGCGCACGCCAGCACCCTGGGCATCGCCGAATATGATCTGCGGCGACTGCTGGCCATGGGACCGGATGAGCTCAAGGCTCGCCGTGTCGCCTTGCAGCAGCTGGACGACGCCCTGGCCGAGGCTCGCACCCGGCTGGCCGAGCGCCAGCGGGCGCTGGCGTTGGAGGAGGTCAAGCTGGCGCGTTATCGCGAGCATCACGGCGAGCTGACCGCCCTCTCTGCGCAGGAGCTTGGCCTGCGCCTGGGGGCCAGCGAGGCCCATTGCCGCGAGCTGGAAGAGCAACTGTTCCAGTGCAAGAGCACCCTGGCCCAGGCCGAGGCGGCTGCCCTCAAGGCGGGCTCCCTGCAAGAGGAGCTGGGTCGCCAGCAGGCGGTGGCGGATCACTGGCAGCAGCTGTCCGATCTTGTCGGCTCCGCCAGCGGCGCCAAGCTGCGTACCTTCGCCCAGAGCCTCACCCTCGAACGTCTGCTGCTGGAGGCCAATGCCCAGCTCGGCGAGCTGTCGCCACGCTACCGGCTGGAGCGGGTGCCCGGCACGGATCTGGCGCTGCAGGTGGTGGATCTCGACATGGGGGACGAGGTGCGATCCGTGGATTCCCTCTCAGGTGGCGAGAGCTTCCTGGTGTCGCTGGCGCTGGCGCTGGCCCTCTCCAGCCTCTCGTCGCGCCAGACCCAGGTCGAGTCGCTGTTTATCGACGAGGGCTTCGGCACCCTGGATCCGGACAGCCTGGATCTCGCGCTCTCCAGCCTGGACTCGCTGCAGGCGGCCGGTCGCCAGATCGGCGTCATCTCCCACGTGCAGACCCTGGTGGAGCGGATCGGTGTGCAGATCCGGGTCGAGGCCCTCGGCGGCGGCGAGAGCCGGGTGGTGCTGCCCTGAATCCTGACGCACTCAGTTGAGGGCCAGCAGCCCCGCCAGATGGCGGGGCTTTTTTGTTTCAGAGTTTTCGCAATATGGTCGCTTGAGCTAGGTCCATGCCCGCATATCGCGGGAAAAGACATAACCAGGGGTCATGACCCCGGTCTTGAATCCATGCACCCGCAAGAGGGAATGGTCAATGACGGTTGTACCTGAAAGGATCCTGTGTCGCATCGCCATGCGAAAACGAGGTGACGCGCTTTATTTCATCTGGTTTTGCTGGGGCTTGGCGTTGCTGCTCTATGTGCTGGGATCTGCATATTACAAATTACCCGTAGTGCCGCTGCTAGTGATGGCGCTGATGTTGATGGTGGAGAAAGTCAGAATGTTTGGACGAAAGCGCAATGAGTCTGTGTCTGTGGTATCGGATGTTGCAATGACTGTGATTGCACAGGGCGCCAGATTCAAGGGTGAGCTGCAAGTGGAAGGCAATCTGGACGTACATGGCCAGTTCATCGGAACCCTGCGGGTCAGCGGAGGGACTGTTCGCATCATGGAGGGGGGCAGCGTTGAGGGAGAGGTGACCGCCGCCCATGTCACCATCAATGGCACCCTGGATGGCACTTGCGCATCGAACGAGGTGGAGATCCTTGAAAATGGCAAGATAAAGGGGATCTTCAAAGGTGGCAGCCTCTCTATTCGAAAGGGAGGCCAGTTCATCGGGCAATCCCAAGCTCAGGAAGAGAGCAAAGCTGTCTCTGGCGAGAGTAAGGGGAACGTGAAGAAGTTGCAACCCGAGGGAAAACCCAAGGACATCGATGTACCGGAAGTGGCGGCAAAACAGGCGTGAACAAAGGGGCGCCAGCGCGCCCCTCGTTGTTTAGCTGCGGCGCTCGGGCAACATATTGGTCAGTGTGTTGTCCTTGAGCACATGGTGGTGATAGATGGCGGCAACGGCGTGCAGGGCGATCAGGGCATAGCCTATGTTGGCCAGCGTCTCGTGCAGCTCCTTTATCGTGCCCTTCACGCCATCATCCGGCGCAATCAGGGCGGGCAGTTCGAACCCGAAGAAGGGGATGGGCTTGCCGCCTGCGCTCAGCAGCAGCCAGCCCAGCAGCGGGGTGAGGATCAGAAAACCATACAGCGCCAGATGGGCGAGCTGAGCCAGCTTGAGCATCAGGGGAGACTGTTCGGGCACTATGCGGGGTGAAGGGCTGCTGAAACGCACCAGCAACCGCGCCACGACCAGTGCCAGGATCAGCAAGCCCGCCATGAAGTGAAACTCCTTCATCAGATCGCGCCCGGCCGAGCCCTTGGGAAAGATGTCCCTGAATTCCATCAGGGCGTAGACGGCGATCATCAGCAGCAGGGTCAGCCAGTGCAGGCCGATACTCAGGCTGCCGTAACGTTGTTCGGTATTCTTCAACATGTTCATGTCCTTCTCTGGGCGCTCATTGCATCACTTTTTATCCATCCGGACTGCTTCCTGTGCCCGGACCTCCTTGCATCCATCTCCATGTTACAAGTCCTGTTCGACCAAACTTTGATCTCGATAACTTTTTAACATTTTATTCTCATCTCTCAGGCGGTGCCCGGCGAGGCTCCTCTCTGCGCAGGGCTATGCTTCTGGTAACGGCAGTGCTGATGAGGATCTGGTCATGAAACATCTTGGGTTGGGCGCTGTGCTGCTGCTCATGCTGGGCGCAATTCTGCTTGGCGTGGCGGGCAGTGGCAGCGATCGCCTCTCTGCGGCAGAGCCTGAGCATCCATCGCACTTTTCCGCCTATCTGGGGCTCTTGCCTGGGCTCATAGATTCCGATGGGAGCGGCCCCTTCGTCGATCTGGTCAAGGCCATAGCCGCGCTGGATGACGGGGTCGAGGTGAGCGTGATGGTCTACCCCATGTCGCGTGCGACGCGCAGCGTGGTGGTGGGGGAGGCGGACTTCAATCTGCCCGCCCTGCGCAATCCCTATATCGACGAGTCCATGTTGCCCTATCGCTTCAGCTCGGTGACCTTCGGCAAGGTGACCCATGTGCTCTACAGCAACAGCGCCGCTCCTATCACTCCAGCCATGGTGCTCGGCTACGAGTACACCAAGCGCGATCTGCTCATCGAGGGGGTGAGCGACTTCTGGCCCTTCTCGGTCAAGCGTTCCCTCTCTATCGAGCAGTCCCTCGGCAAGCTGAGCAGGGGCCGTATCGATGCCTTCCTCTGGGCGCAGGAGGAGGCGGATTTTGCACTCAAGAAGATGGGGCTGACCAATATCCATCGAGTCTATTTTGGCGAGTTTGACGATGTGTTCATCATCCCCAAGGGGGAGAGAGGCGACGCGGTGGACCGCTTCCTGACGCAGTCCATCGAAAGGCTCAGGACCAGCGGCCAGCTGGGCCAGATCTACTCCGGCATCCATGGTCCCTATCAGGAGTGGCAGCCGGGAGAAAGCGCTGCGACCAAGGCGGTCCGAACGACGCCATGATCCAGTTTACCGAGTCGGCAGACTCACTTACTTTTGAGTGAAATATTGGTAAGGGAATGGCCTTGAACATATCCGAGTCGGCGATATTGACCGAATTGCAGCAGATCCTGTTTCGATCCTTTGACGTGATCCCGTTTCCAATCCTCATTTCGGAAGCGATTTGTGGTGACACCCTTGGCACCATTCCGACCACGCTGTCGGACATCCCCGTGCGTCATCACAGGTTTGTGAACCAGGCCTTCTCGGCGCAACTGGGTTACACCCTGGCCGACCTGCCCGACATGACCGCCTGGTTTGCGACTGTGTATCACGACGAGCAGAGCAGAACCCAGGCCATTCAGGACTGGAATCAGGCTGTCATGACCAGTCTGGCCAATGGCTCGTCCGTGGCTGAGATGGCCATCCAAATCTATTGCAAGAGTGGCCAGCGGCGCTGGTTTACCATCACGGCCCAGCTTACTGCCGATGCCATGCCCGGCTGGCACATAGTGACGTTTCGCGACATTCACGATCTGCATTGCATGATAGAGGAGGTGAGTCGTCTCTCCTGTACCGACCCGCTGACAGAGCTCGGCAACCGGCGCGGTGCCGAGCAGCAGTTGCAGGCGCTCTGGCTGCAGGGCCACATGTTCTCGGTGATCCTGTGCGATATCGATCACTTCAAGCAGGTCAACGACAGGTATGGCCATCCCGCCGGGGATGCTGCCCTGTGTGGGGTTGCCCGCATCATGGAAGAGCAGCTGCAGGGGGCCGAGTGTCTGGCCCGCTGGGGAGGGGAGGAGTTCCTGCTGATCCTGCCGGGAGCGGACGCCTCGCGGGTGCTTGCCAGGGCGGAGCAGCTGCGTCAGCTGTTGTCTGCCAGCCCCATGAGTTGGCACCATCACCATTTCTCGCTGACGATGAGTTTTGGCTGCGCCACCCTGGCTGCCGGGCAGAGCCTGGACAACCTGTTGCTGGTGGCCGATCGGGCCCTGTATCAGGCCAAGGCGCAGGGGCGCAATCGGGTGGTATTTGGCAAGACCTAGCCCGGCGTCAATGGTCAGCACGGCCCATAAAAAAACCGAAGCGCTTGGCTTCGGTTTTTTGTTGCAGTCACTGGCACCAGCCAGAGCGCATTATTTCTTGATGCGGATCACCGGGGTCTCGCCCACGGTTACGGCGCCAGTCATCTTGATCAGCTCTTTGATCTCGTCCATGTTGGAGATGACCACAGGTGTCAGGGTAGACTTGGCTTTCGCTTCCAGGATGGCCAGATCGAACTCGATGATGGTATCACCGCGCTTGACCTTCTGACCTTCCTGAGCGATGCGCTTGAAGCCTTCACCTTTCAGTTCAACGGTGTCGATACCGAAGTGAACGAACAGCTCGATACCTGAGTCGGATTCCAGCGAGAACGCATGGTTGGTCTCGAAGATCTTGCCGATGGTGCCATCGCACGGTGCAACCATCTTGTTGCCAGCCGGCTTGATGGCGATACCGTCGCCGACAATCTTCTCGGCGAAGACAACGTCAGGCACATCTTCGATCGGCACGATTTCCCCTGACAGCGGGGCAAAAATTTCGATGCCGCCGGTATCAGAGCTATCGTCGGAAACCAGTTTCTTCAGTTTATCAAACAGACCCATAGTAAAAGCTCCTAGAGATGATTGTCGCTGTTTGCAGCCGATCTTAGCAGACTGCCTTCTGCTTAATAAAGTTATCTACACAGGCTTCGATTTCGGCGGCGGTTGCATAGCTCAGAGCCTGGTCAGCCATTGCCTTCACATCTTCGAAGTTGGTGTTGCGGATAAGCTTCTTGATACGCGGTACAGAAATGGAGCTCATGGAGAACTCATCCAGACCCATACCCAGCAGCAGCAGTGTGGCGCGTTCGTCACCAGCCAGCTCACCACACATACCGGTCCACTTGCCATTGTCATGGGAAGCGTCGATAACCATCTTGATCAGCGTCAGGACGGAGGGTGACAGCGGGTTGTACATGGCGGAGATCATCTCGTTACCACGGTCGACTGCCAGGGTGTACTGGGTCAGGTCGTTGGTACCGATACTGAAGAAATCCACTTCTTTAGCCAGATGATGAGCCATCACGGCAGCAGCCGGAGTCTCGATCATGATACCCACTTCGATGGATTCATCAAAGGCTTTGCCTTCGGTGCGCAGTTCGGCTTTCAGCGTCTCTACGGTGGCCTTCAGGCTACGGAACTCTTCGACGGAGATGATCATCGGGAACATGATGCGCAGTTTGCCGAAGGCAGACGCACGCAGTATGGCCCGCAGCTGGGCATGCATGATGTCTTCGCGATCGAAGAAAATACGCACGGCACGCCAGCCCAGGAAGGGGTTCATCTCTTTCGGGAAATTCATGTAAGGCAGTTCTTTGTCGCCGCCGATGTCCATGGTACGGACGATGATCGGCTGGTCCGGCATGGCCTCTGCCACTTCTTTGTAGGCCTTGAACTGCTCGTCTTCGGTCGGCAGCGCATCACGGTCCATGAACAGGAACTCGGTACGGTACAGACCCACGCCTTCGGCGCCATTGCGGATGGCACCTTCGGTATCCTTGACGGTACCTATGTTGGCGCAGACTTCAACCTGATGACCATCCAGTGTGATGGCAGGCAGGTCTTTCAGCTTGGCCAGCTCGTCCTTCTCGGCCTGGAACTGGGCCTGGAACTGCTTGGCTTCAGTCAGCTGCTCGGCGGTCGGGTTGATGATGATCTGGTTGTTGATCGCATCCAGTATCAGCATCTCGCCATTGTTGACGCGCTCGGTGATGTCGTTGGTGCCCACTATGGCCGGCAGCTCCAGGGAGCGCGCCATGATGGAGGTGTGAGAGGTACGGCCACCGATGTCGGTAACGAAACCCAGCACATATTTCAGGTTGATCTGGGCAGTTTCGGACGGGGTCAGGTCTTTGGCGACCAGGATGACCTCTTCGTCTATGGTGCTCAGATTGACAACGGCGATGCCCAGCACATTCTTCACCAGACGGGTTCCGATGTCACGGAAGTCGGTGGCGCGCTCGCGCAGGTAGGGATCGTCCAGATCGGCCATCATCTTGGCGTATTGCTCGATGACCTCGTAGACGGCCTTATCAGCGGTGGCCTTGTTGTCTTTGATGAAGGATCTGATATCCCCTTCCAGCTCCTCATCTTCGAGCAGCATGATGTGGCCTTCGAAGATGGCCTCTTTTTCCTCACCGAAGGTGCGACCAGCCATGGCTTTGATGGCTTCCAGCTGGGCAGCTGACTTGGTGCGGGCTTCGAGGAAGCGGTTGATCTCGGCGTCAATCTGGTCAGCAGAAATCTTGCCCTGATTGATAACGATTTCATCTTCTTTCAGAAGAAGCGCCTTACCGAATGCGATACCGGGGGACGCAAGAATGCCAGATATCATAATCCTTCCTATTAAAACGACTGTGGGGGAGGAGTAAAGCTGGATTACTCCAGCTCGTCCATCAGGGCAACCAGCTTCTCAACGGCTTTCTGAGCGTCCGGGCCGTCGGCCTGGATGGTCACGTTGGTGCCTTTGGTCAGGCCCAGGGTCTGCAGCTTGAACAGGCTCTTGGCGCTGGCGGATTTGCCACCGGAGACCACAGTGATCTCGCTTTGGAATTCTTTGGCTTCTTTCACGAACTGAGCTGCCGGACGGGTGTGCAGACCGTTTTCAGCAGTGATAACAACAGACTTCTCGTACATGGTTTCACCCCATATTATTGATATTTTTTGGAGAGATGGATGCTTTTGACGCTTCCTTATCTCACCGTGTCAGTATGGATATGTTGTAAAGTAACGAAATCAGACCTGCAATGGTTTAATCCAGGTCAATTTTCTGTGCAGTATTCGGTGTCTGCCCAAACTCTTTTCCGTTATCGCGCTACAAGCCGCATAAATACTGGCTTGAAATTATTTTATAACGAAAAATAACACTTTGTTACTTTGTGATACCTAGTCGGCAAACACCTCGTGACGCCGCACAGGATATGAGATTTATCACGGAATGTCTGCTTTTTTTGTCGCCCGCCAGCTTGTTATTTTACCCCAAAAAATAAGGGGCCGAGTGGCGCTGCCAAGTGCTCAGTCTAGCTCATAAAGAAACGGCGCTCCTGGGAGCGCCGTTGTTTTGAAAGAATCCGATCACCTATTGCTGCAGTTCCTGCTCGCTGAACACCCCGGCAAACAGGGCGCTGGAGAGGTAACGCTCGGCGGCGCTCGGCAGTATGACGACTATGGTCTTGTCGGCAAACTCCGGCAACTCGGCCAGACGGGCGGCGGCCACGACGGCGGCCCCTGAGCTTATCCCGGCCAGGATCCCTTCTTCTTCCATCAGGCGACGGGCCATCTCGATGGCATCATCGCTGCTTACTTGCTCGACGCGGTCCAGCAGGGTCAGGTCCAGGTTGCCCGGGATGAAACCGGCGCCAATGCCCTGGATCTTGTGAGGGCCAGGCTTGATTTCGAGACCGGCCAGACGCTGGCTGATCACGGGTGACTCGCTTGGCTCGACGGCCACCGAGACCACGGCCTTGCCCTTGGTCTGTTTCAGATAACGGGAGACACCGGTAATGGTGCCACCCGTGCCGACGCCCGCCACGAACACATCCACCTGACCGTCGGTGGCATCCCAGATCTCGGGGCCCGTGGTCTTCTCGTGGATTTCCGGGTTGGCGGGGTTTTCAAACTGTTGCAGCAGCACATATTTGCCCGGCTCGGATTCGAGGATCTCGTTGGCCTTGGCGATGGCGCCCTTCATGCCCAGCGGCCCCTCGGTCAGCACCAGATTGGCGCCGAGCGCCTTGAGCAGCTTGCGGCGCTCCAGGCTCATGGTGGCGGGCATGGTCAATGTGATGGGATAGCCGCGAGCGGCGGCCACGAAAGCCAGAGCAATACCCGTGTTACCGCTGGTGGGTTCGATGATCTCCTTGCCCTTGGTCAGGACGCCGCGTTTCTCGGCATCCCAGATCAGGTTGGCGCCGATGCGGCACTTGACGCTGAAGCTCGGGTTACGGCTCTCAATCTTGGCCAGTACGCGGCCCTTGGTAACACGGTTGAGTCGAACCAGCGGGGTGTGACCTATGGTCTGGCTGTTGTCCTCAAAAATTTTGCTCATGGTGCTATCCCTGTTTGTTACGGCGATGAAACAAGATTACCCTGTGGTTTCTGAATGAGAAGTGACGATTTGTTATAACAATATGTTATTACAAGATATAGAGCTTATTCTTTCTTACTGAGGCCTCGATCTCAAAAAGGTCTCTTGTCGTCAAAGGAATGGACGTTATGGGATTTGCAGGAAGCGATCGCTATCTCGCCTCAGAGGCGCTGAAGATGGCGGTCAATGCGGCAATAGTGCTGGAAAAACCGTTACTGATCAAAGGTGAGCCCGGCACAGGCAAGACGGAGCTGGCCGAAGCCGTGGCCCGCCATCTGGGCACCGAGCTGATCGCCTGGCATATCAAATCCACCACCAAGGCCCAGCAGGGGCTGTATGAGTATGATGCCGTGGCGCGGCTGCGCGACTCCCAGCTTGGCGATCCGCGAGTGGGGGACATCAGCCACTACATTCGCCAGGGCAAGCTGTGGCAGGCCTTCACCGCCGAGCAGCGGCCCGTGCTGCTCATCGACGAAATCGACAAGGCGGACATCGAATTTCCCAACGACCTGCTGCTGGAGCTGGATCGGATGGAGTTCGACGTCTATGAGACCGGTGAGCGCATCAAGGCCCGCCAGCGCCCCGTGGTCATCATCACCTCCAACAATGAAAAAGAGCTGCCGGACGCCTTCCTGCGCCGCTGCTTCTTTCACTACATCCGTTTCCCCGACAAGGCCGAGATGCAGGCCATCGTCAATCTGCACTATCCGAACCTGAAAGCGGCGCTGCTGGACGAAGCCATGGCGCTCTTCTTCGAGCTGCGTGACGTGGACGGACTGCGCAAGAAGCCCTCCACCTCTGAGCTGCTGGACTGGATCCGGCTGCTGCTGGCCGACGACATCTCCCCCGAGGCGATGCGCACCCGTGAGCCTGGCAAGCTGGTGCCCGCCCTCTACGGCGCTCTGCTCAAGACAGAGCAGGACCTGCACCTGTTCGAAAAGCTCGCCTTCCTGGCCCGACGCGGTAGCTGAATGCTGATCGACTTTTTCAGCCACCTTCGCCGTCACAAGCTGCCCTGCAGCCTGCGCGAATTGCTGGATCTGCACGGGGCCTTGTCGGCCGGGCTTGCCACGGTCGACATGAACGATTTTTACCAGATCTCCCGCTGTCTGCTGGTGAAAGACGAGGCCCATTACGATCGCTTCGATCGCGCCTTCGCCGAATATTACGACGGCCTGCAGGCCACGCCCCTGTTGCCCGAGAGCCTGCCGGATGACTGGCTGCGCCAGGAGTTCGAGCGGCTGCTAAGCCCCGAGGAGAAGGCATTGCTCACCTCCCTCGGCGGGCTCGACAAGCTGCTGGCGACCCTCAACCAGCGCTTGAGCGAACAGAAAGCGCGCCACGCCGGCGGCAACAAGTGGGTCGGCACGGGGGGCAGCAGCCCGTTCGGCCACGGCGGTTTTCACCCGGAAGGGATCCGCATGGGGGGAGAGGGCCAGCATGGCAAGGCGGCCAAGGTGTGGGAGGCGCGTCACTATCGCAACTTCAGCGACGACTCGCCGCTGGGGCAGCGTGCCATCCAGCTGGCGCTGCGCAAGCTCAGGCGCTGGGTGCGCCAGGGCAACCCGGACGAGCTGGATCTCGACGGCACCATCCAGAGTACGGCCCGTCAGGGCTGGCTCGATGTGAAGCTGAGGCCGGAGCGCCACAACGGCGTCAAGCTGCTGGTGTTCTTCGACGTGGGGGGCTCCATGGATGCCCATGTGGCCGAGGTGCAGCGGCTCTTCTCGGCGCTGCGCCACGAGTTCAAGCATCTGGAGTACTTCTATTTTCACAACTGTCTCTACGACTTCGTCTGGCAGGACAACAACCGCCGGGCCGAGGAGCGTTTTGATACCTTGCGGCTGCTGCGCACCTACGGCAGCGACTACAAGGTGATCTTGGTGGGGGACGCCAAGATGGGCCCCTACGAGATCACCTGGCCCGGTGGCAGTGTCGAGTACTGGAACGAGGAGGCGGGTCAGGTGTGGCTCGCCCGCCTGCAGCAGCACTATGCCAAACTGGTGTGGCTCAACCCTGTCCCGCGCCGGGAGTGGCTCTGGCACCCCTCCATCAAGTTGATGAATGAACTGGTTGGCGGGCGCATGCATCCGCTGACTCTGGCCGGTCTCGCCGCGGCGATCGATCAGCTGTAATGACCTCTCTACCCTAAAAAGTCAACAAGCCGGGAACGAACCCGGCCAGGAGCAAAGATGACTTCTATCGTGATCAGTGGATCAGGCCTCTATACCCCGCCTTTTGCCGTCAGCAACGAAGCGCTGGTGGCCGCCTTCAACCAGTATGTGGATCTCTACAACGAGGAGAATGCCTCCGCCATCGATGCGGGACAGCTGCCCGCCAAGCAGCACTCCAGCTGCGAGTTCATCGAGAAGGCCTCCGGCATCAAGAGCCGCTATCTGGTGAGCAAGGAGGGGGTGCTGGATCCGGACATCATGCAGCCGCTCATGGCAGAGCGCCCGGATGACAAACCCTCCATCATGGTGGAGATGGCGGTGGCCGCCGCCGAGCAGGCGCTGATCGCCGCCGGCCGCGAGCCGGGTGAGATCGATCTGGTCATAGTCGCCGCCTCCAACATGCCGCGCCCCTATCCGGCGATCTCCATCGAGCTGCAGCACTACCTGGGAGCCGGTGGCATGGCGTTCGACATGAACGTGGCCTGCTCCTCCGCCACCTTCGGCATCAAGGCGGCAGCCGACATGCTGGCGGCCGGCAGTGCCAAACTGGCGCTGGTGGTGAACCCGGAGATCTGCTCGGGCCACCTCAATTTCAGGGACAGAGACAGCCACTTTATCTTCGGCGACGCCTGTACCGCCGTGCTGCTGGAGCGGGAGGCCGATTGCAAGGTGGCCAATCCCTGGCAACTGGTGGCCAGCAAGCTGGTGACCCAGTACTCCAACAACATTCGCAACAACTTCGGCTTCCTGAACCGGCTCAGCCCGCGTACCCGTTATGGCGATGACAAGCTGTTCTGCCAGCAGGGGCGCAAGGTGTTCAAGGAGGTGCTGCCGCTGGTGTGCGATCAGATAGCCAGCCAGCTCGACGAGCAGGGCTGGCCGGCGGATACCCTGAGCCGGCTCTGGCTGCATCAGGCCAACCTCACCATGAACCAGTTCATCGGCCGCAAGCTGCTGGGTCACGATGCCAGCCAGCAGGAGGCGCCGGTGATCCTCGACAGTTACGGCAACACCAGCTCGGCGGGTTCCATTATCGCGTTCCATCTGTACAATCGCGACCTTCCTGCGGGGGCCCGCGGCGTGCTCTGCTCGTTTGGCGCCGGCTATTCGATAGGGAGCCTGCTGCTGCGGCGCCTGTGAGGGGCGGGGGCATATCCCCGCCGTCATAACAATAAACAGCGATCAGGGTGGAATCATGCAGAAAATCACGGGGCGCTGCGCCCTGCACTACGGGGTGACGCTGTCGCTCTTTTGCCTCTATGGGTTGCAGGTCTGTCCGTTTCTGGAGAGCCTGACCCTGCCCCAGCTGCTGGGGCCCACCCTGCTGGTCTTCGCCATCATGTTCGCCGTGCGCGATCGGGTGTTGCACCGGCTGGTGCTGCCCGGCAGCGGGCTCGGTGGCTTCGCGCTGGAGGTGGGCTTCTACCTGCTGGGGGCCCTGCTGCTCTCGGGCTACAACGGCCTCATGTATGACTTCCCGCTGGAGAGTCACCTCAAGATCCTGTTGGGGATGAGCACCCTGGGCTTTCTGGTGGCGGCGGATCTGTCGCTGGTGCGGGACTGGAACCTGGCCAAGCTGCGGGAGCATCAGGGCTCGCTGGTGCTGACCCGGCCACTGGCCATGCCGGTCTCCCGCAAGTTCTCCCTGTTTGCCTTCACCACGCTCGCGCTGCTGGGGGGTGTCTTCTTTCTGTTGTTCAACAAGGATCTGGAGTGGCTGGCGACGGTGGACAGAAGCCTGTCGCGGCTCGATGCCCAGCACTACATATTGCTGGAAATCGCCTTCGTGATGGCGGTGACCTTCTGTTACCTCTGGCTCATCATTCGTGGCTATGGCCGCAATCTGACCCTCTCCCTGATGCACCAGACGCGCACCATGGCACAGGTGCAGTGCGGCGATCTGGATGCGCGGGTGCCGGTGACCCGGGATGACGAATTCGGCCTGATCGCCGCCAGCACCAACCAGATGATCGGCGAGCTGAAGGCGCGCAGCGACGAGCTCAACCTGACCCGGGACGTGGCCATCCTCGGCCTCGCCTCGCTGGCGGAGACCCGGGACAACGAGACCGGTGCCCACATCATCCGCACCCAGCACTACGTCAAGGTGCTGGCCGAACACCTGAGCCGCCACGACGCCGAGCGTTATCCCCTCGACGACGCCACCATAGACCTGCTGTTCAAGTCGGCGCCGCTGCACGACGTGGGCAAGGTGGGCATTCCCGATGCGATCCTGCTCAAGCCGGGCAAGCTGACCGATGAAGAGTTCGCCATCATGAAGCGCCATCCCCAGATAGGGGCCGATGCGCTGGCCAGCGCCGAGGCCCAGCTCGGTTCCAACTCCTTCCTGCGACTGGCACGGGAGATCTCCCTCACCCATCACGAAAAGTGGGATGGCAGCGGTTATCCGGCCGGCCTGGCGGGGGAGGCGATCCCGCTCTCGGGCCGCTTGATGGCGGTGGCGGATGTCTACGATGCCCTCATCTCGAAACGGGTCTACAAGCCCGCCTTCACCCACGAAGAGGCAAAATCCATCATAGTGCAGGGGCGTGGCAGCCATTTCGATCCCGGGATGGTCGATGCCTTCCTCGCCTGCGAGGGGGCCTTCAGGCAGATTGCCGCCGAGCACAGGGATCAGGAGTGATAAAAAAACCACCTTCGGGTGGTTTTTTTATTGCTCGCATCGCCTGGTGATCAGGCGGGCGCTATGGCCAGCACCAGGCAGTCGGGTTCGTTGATGCGAAAGCGCACGTTGAGATCGAACAAGCGTACCCCGTACTCCTTGTCGTCCGGCTTGCCCTTCTTGTAGGCGGGACGGGGATCCTGGGCCAGTACCTCGCTCACCAGTAGGCGCAGCTCGGGATGGGCCTTGAGCCAGGGTTGCAGCTGTTGCTCCGCCTCCGGGCTGAAACTCACCGCCAGCGGCGGGGTGGGGGCGTCGAGGGCGAAGCCGCCGCGGGCGTCCGGCAGGCTGTCGGCATAGGGGATATAGGGCTTGATGTCGACTATGGGGGTGCCATCGAGCAGATCGACCGCGCCAAGTTCCAGCCACAGCTTGCCCCGCTCGCGGCCGACTCCGTGCAGCTCGACCACCGACAGTCCTAGCGGGTTGGGGCGGAAGGTGGAGCGGGTGGCAAAGACCCCGACCCGTTCGTTGCCGCCCAGGCGCGGCGGGCGCACCGTCGGGTGCCAGCCCTGATCCATGGTCTGGTGAAACACGAAGCTGAGCCAGAGATGGGAGAACTGCTCAATGCCGCGCAGCACGTCCGGTTGATCGTAAGGGGGCAGCAGCTCGAGGCAGGCACGGGCCGACTTGACCAGACCGGGCTGGCGGGGGATGGCGAACTTCTCCTTGTAGGGAGAGCGGATGATACCCAGGGTGTCGATTTCGAACTTCATGGCGGATCCTGACTGAAAACCCCGGCAATTTAGCACAGGCGGCGCCAAAACGCAGGCCTCGCTTCCCTTCCCTTGCCTTGCCTGGCTCCCGGCCTCCCTTTCCCAGACCCTTTTTCCTCATGCCTTGCCGTGATCACAGTCTCATCCCCGCACCATGGAGGCTGTACCCCGCCGCCAACTTGGGTAGGGTGGGGGCACTATGAATACCGGCAGGCAAGGCGCGTCATACCCGAGATAGCCAATTGTGCCGGACAGGAGGGACATGGATGAAACTGCTGATCATCGGCGGCACAGGTTTTCTGGGCCGCCACCTCACCTCGCTGGCGCTGGATTGGGGCCACGAGGTGACCCTGTTCAATCGGGGTCATCGCCAGCACCCGGACTGGCGCGATCTGGTTCAGCTCACCGGCGACAGGGACAAGGATCTGCACGCCCTGCACGGGGAAGGGCCCGGCTGGGATCTGGCCATCGACACCTGCTGCTACCGGCCCGAGCAGGCGGCCAGCCTCTCGGCAGCCCTGCTCGGACGCTGCGAGCGGCTGATCTTCATCTCCACCATCAGCGTCTATCGCGACTTTGCCCAGCGGGGGATAGATGAGTCGGCGCCGCTGCACGAGACAGGGGCCGGGGAGACGCCCACCGACTATGGCCCCCTGAAGGTGTTGTGCGAGGCCGAATATCGGGCCCGCTGGGGCGAGCGGCTCTGCATTCTGCGCCCCGGCGTGTTGTGCGGCCCCTATGATCCGACCGGCCGTCTGGCCTGGTGGGTGAAGCGGATACAGCAAGGGGGGCCCTGGCTGCTGCCGGGGGAGGGGCAGGATCGATTGCAATACCTGGACGTGCGCGACTGCGCCGAGTTCGTGCTGCGGGCCGCCGAGCAGCAGCTGGGGGGCATCTTCAACCTGCTCAAGCCCGGCATAGCGCTGGCGGACTGGGTGGATCGCATCGCCGTCCGACTCGCGCCCGCCATGGCGCCGCAACCTGAGTGGGTGCCCTGGTCCGTACTGCTGGCGGCCGGTGTCGAGCCCTGGCAGAGCTACCCGACCCTGTTGCCCAACGAGCAGCCGGAGTATGCCGGCTATGGCCGCATCAGCGCCGAGGCGGCCATAGTGCAGGGGCTCAACTTTCGGCCGCTGGAGGAGACGGTGGCCGATCTGGCCCAGTGGCTGGCGAAGAACGATCAGGCCCTGGTGGCCGGGATGACGGCCGAGCAGGAGCGGGCGCTGCAGCAAGTGTTGCGGGTGGGCAGTCTGCAATAGGGTCGGAGTGCCCCCATCCTGCCTTGATGGCCAGCATATGAAAGAGGGCGTCCTGCGGGACGCCCTCTTTCATTCACCGGCGGTGCGGGTTAGCGCAGTCTGGCGCCGCACTGGATCAGCAGCTCTTTCAGCAGGGTGCGATGACAGCGCTCGGCCTGCTCACAGTAGCAACCCACCGACAGGTTGGTGGTGTGGGAGAGGGCGGCCAGCAGCGCCAGATCGTGGCGGGCGCAGGGGCTGGCCATCTCGGCCTTGTACTGCTTGCAGAAGGCCGCCCATTGGGCCGGCGTCTCGGCAGCCTGGCCCAGCTTCATGGTCTCGCTGCTGGGGGCCAGGTTGGGGAACCAGACGTCGTACCAATCCTGACTGGCAAATTCGCTCTTGGGCACGCCACGGGGCGGACGCCGCACAGTGCCGATGCGCAGCCCCTCATCGGGGAGGCGAGGGCTGCCGAGCCGGACTATGGCCAGTGCCATTGGGTCCTTACTTCTCTTGCGCCACTTTCAGCGCCTGCCCGTAGCAGATCACCTGTTTCAGGCAGCCCGGGGTGTCGCTGAACTCGGCGCACTTGTCGAAGGTGACACCGTTGCCACCCATGTCGGCCACGCGGCGGCGCGCCAGGGTGCGGGCTTCACCTGCGTTGGGGATGGGCTGCTTGGCATCGCTCTGGCAGGATTCCCCCTCGACAGTGCCGAGGTAGAGGTAGTTGAGGTCAGCCAGCTGACCCTGCTCATAGATCTGGACGCCGCCCGGCTTGAAGTACTCGTCGAAATTTTCCTTGTCCAGGTTGCTGTTGAAAGAGAAGTCGGCGCAACCGGAGGCGATCAGGGGCATCATCAGGATAAGGCGTTTCATGTCGGTATCTTGTTGAACTGTGAGGGGGTCATTATAGGGGTCAGTCGCTGCCTGCGACCAGCCCCATTTTCAGCCATGGAGACGGGGTGTGACGGGGATCAGACAGGTTCTTGCACGCTGATACCGGCTGCGGTAGTCATCATCCGCCAGCAACTCATGATGTGGGAAGGGCGCAGGTGCGCCCCTCTGCCGTGCTTGCGATCAGGCCGGTGCCAGCCGCTGATGCAGGCTGCGGTAGTCATCATCCGCCAGCAACTCATGATGTGAGAAGGGCGCAGGTGCGCCCCTCTGCCGTGCTTGCGATCAGGCCGGTGCCAGCCGTTGATGCAGGCTGCGGTAGTCATCATCCGCCGGCAACTCATGATGTGAGAAGGGCGCAGGTGCGCCTCTCTGCCGTACTTGCGCTCAGACCGGTGCCAGCCGCTGATGCAGGCTGCGGTAGTAATCGTCCGCCAGCAGCGCCTGATGGGGGGCGCAGAGGCGGATCTGCCCCTCTTCCATCAGGGCTATCCTGTCCATCTGCTCCAGCCCCAGCAGGCGGTGGGAGATGAGCAGCAAGGAGCGATCCGCCCCCAGCCTGAACAACAGGTCCATGATCTCCCGTTCGGTCTGGCTGTCGAGCCCCTCGGTCGGCTCATCCAGCAGCCAGAGCGGGGCATCGTGCAGCAGGGCGCGGGCGATGCCGATGCGGCGTCGTTCACCACCGGAGAGCGGGCGACCGCCGTCCCCCAGCCAGGCGTTCAGTCCGCTGTCGCTGTGGCCGTTGTCATCCTCCAGCAGATTGGCCAGACCGACCTGGGTCAGCACCTCGGTCAACTGCTCGTCAGATGTCGTCGGGGCCGCCAGCCTGAGGTTGTCGCGCAAGGTGGCGGCAAACAGGTGAACCCGCTGGCTCACCACCGACAGCGAGGCGCGCAGCGCCCCTTCGCTGTAGTCGGTGAGCGGCTTGCCATCGAGCAGGATCTTGCCCGCCTGCGGGCTCCATTCCCGGGTCAACAGCCCCATCAGGGTGGACTTGCCGCAACCTGTCTGGCCCAGCAGCGCCAGCTTCTCGCCTGCCTGCAGTTGCAGGGTGCAACCGCGCAGCACAGGATGCGGGTTGCCGGGATAGCCGAAATAGAGGTCGCTGATCTGCAGGGTGCCGACGCGGGCGTGTTGCTGCTCGGCTCCCCACTCGGGGGCCTTGGCCTCCTGCAGTATCTCGTTGAGACGACGGGCCGAGGTGAGGCTGGTGGAGAGGTGCTGGAAGGCACCCGCCAGCGGCAGCAAGGCCTCGAAGCTCGCCAGGGTGGCAAACACCATGAGCGCCGTGATGGGATCCGGCGCGGCGCTTGCGACCCCGTGGCCGGCCAGCCAGAGCATCAGAGTCAGGGTCCAGCCGCTGAGCAACTGCACCGAGAAGTTGGCCAGGCCGCTCACTCTGGCCATGCGGGCCTGGGCGGTCAGCAGCGCCTGTTCGGCCTGTTTCAGCTCGGTCAGCGCCTTGGGAGCGGCGGCAAACATCTGCAGCTCGGCCTGACCGTCCAGATAGTCCACCATGCGGGTACGCATGGCCGATTTCTCGGCGATCAGCCGACGACCGGGTTGGCGGCCGAGGAAGTAGAACACCAGCGGCAGGGCTATCATGCCAAACAGCAGTATGGCGCCCAGAGTCAGGGCGAGACGGCCGTCGAAGAAGGAGAGGAAGAACACCAGGCCGGCGCAGCTGAGCAGGGCCGCGCCTATGGGGGTGACCAGGCGCAGATAGACGTGATCCATGGCGTCTATGTCGGCTACCAGCCGGTTGAGCAGATCCGCCTGGCGAAAGCCTGCCAGGGTGCCGGTGGAGAGCGGCGAGAGCTTTTGCCAGAACCAGACCCGCAACCGGGTCAGCACCCGGAAGGTGGCGTCGTGGCTCACCACCCGCTCGCCCCAGCGACCCGCGGTGCGGATGATGGAGAAGAAACGCACCCCGCCGGCCGGGGTCATGTAGTTGAAGGTGTCGCGGCTGGCGACGGCCAGCCCCGCCACGGCGGCGGCGGAGAGGAACCAGCCGGAGAGCGACAGCAGTCCCATGCCGGCCACCAGGGTCACCAGGGCCAGCAGCAGGCCCAGCGAGAGGCTCAGCCAGTGCTGACGATAGAGGCGCAGAAACGGCAATAGATCAGTCATCGAGAGAATCCCCCGGGTGTTGGGACAAAAGGCGGGCGAACGGGCCCTGCGCCCTGCTCAGTTGCTGGAAGTTGCCTTGCTCCACCAGCTGGCCGCGCGCCAGCACCAGTATCTTGTCCATCTTGGTCAGTTGATCGAGGCGGTGGGTGATCATCAGCAGGGTCTGGCCCGCCATCGCCTGCTCCAGCGTGGTCATGATGGCGCGCTCCGAGTGGCGGTCCAGGCTGGCGGTGGGCTCATCCAGTACCATCAGCTGGGTGGACTTGAGCAGGGTACGGGCCAGGGCGAGGCGCTGGGCCTGACCGACCGAGAGGCCGCCGGCCTGATCCCCGACCGGATAGTCGAGCCCCTTCTCCATGGCAAATTCCCAGGCCTGTGCCCGTTTCAGGGCGGCTTCCAGCTCGGCATCGCTGGCTGACGGCTTGGCCAGCAGCAGGTTGTCGCGCAAGGAGGCGTGGAACAGCTGCGGGTTCTGGGAGAGCCAGCCCAGCTGCAGCCGCCACTGGCTCATGTCGAGGCTGGCCAGCTCCTGGCCGTTGACCTTGAGCTCACCACGATAGGGGGCAAAGCCGAGCAGGGCGTTGACCAGCGAGCTCTTGCCGGCGCCGCTGATACCGATGAGCGCCGTGCGTGAACCCGCTTCCAGAGTGAAGTCGATGGGGCCGACCAGCACCTTGCCTTCGGCACTCAGCACTTCAAGGTCTTTGGCTTCGACCTTGATGGGGGTGTCGGCATGGAAAGGGGCGTTGCCAGAGGCGGGCTCGCTCACGTCGGCCTCGAGGAATTCCAGCAACTGCTCGGCCGCGCCTATGGCCTGCGCCTTGGCGTGGTAGTGGGCGCCAAGCTCGCGCAGCGGGGCGTAGAACTCGGGGGCGAGGAAGAGCACGAACAGGCCGGTAAACAGGGTGACCTTGGTGCCATAGTGGCCGAAGTTCAGGTGATCTATGTAGGAGAAACCGAAGTAGACAGCCACCAGCGCCACCGAGATGGCGGCGAAGAATTCCAGCACGGCCGTGCTCAGGAAAGCGAGGCGCAGCACCTCCATGGTGCGCTCGCGAAAATCTTCCGAGGCATCGCGAATGGCATCCCCTTCCGCCTGGGTGCGCATGAAGAGTTGCAGGGTGCGCAGCCCCTTGAGGCGATCGAGGAAGTGGCCGGAGAGGCGCGCCAGCGCCTGGAAGTTGCGGCGGTTGGCATCGGCGGCGCCCACCCCCACCAGGATCATGAACAGCGGAATGAGGGGCGCCGTGCCCAGCAGGATCAGACCCGCCGCCCAGTTGACCGGGAACACGGCCACCAGGATCACCACGGGGATAAAGACGGCAATGGCCATCTGCGGCAGGTAACGGGAGAAGAAATCCTGCATGTTTTCAATCTGTTCCAGCAGCAGGCTGGCCCAGCTGCCGGCCGGGCGTCGCTGGATATAGGCGGGGCCGAGCCGGCCGAGGCGGGTGAGCACCAGCTCGCGAATGGCCTGGCGCACCGCGCTGCCCGCCTTGAAGCTGGTCACTTCACGGCCATAGGCCAGCGCCGCCTTGGTCAGGGTCACCAGCAGCAGGGCAATGAAGAGGGGAATGGATTGTTCCGGAGTGGCTCCCTCTATGATGAAGCCATGCAACAGGGTCGCCAGCAACCAGGCCTGTGCCACCATCAGTATGCCCTGACCCAGACCAAAGCCGATGGAGAGACCGATCCAGCGTCGGCCGTGGCTCGACTGGTTGCGCAACCAGCCATAGAGATGTTTCTGAGTTTTCTTGTCCATTACCACCATCCTCGCGTCGAGTGGCGCAAGACTATCCTCGGCCCCCGGCATTGGCAACCTTGTAAATTCCCGGTGTTGAAAATGTTTGATGGAAAAAACAGCTTGCTGCTCATTAGTTGGTCGAACAGCTTGATTTATGGTAAAAAACAGCACTGTGGTGATTGCGCTCGGCGGCAAAATGCATATAGTAGAGGCCCTGACGCGGGTGTAGTTCAATGGTAGAACGGTAGCTTCCCAAGCTGCATACGTGGGTTCGATTCCCATCACCCGCTCCACATTCTGATCCCCGGTAACCAAGCCGTCTTGTTATTAGCGCACTGCTTCTCGACGTTCGTTTGATGCCTGGTATCTGCTGCGATTTTGATGCCTAGCGGGCATCGTATAATGGCTATTACCTCAGCCTTCCAAGCTGATGATGCGGGTTCGATTCCCGCTGCCCGCTCCAGCTTTCATGCAAAAAGCCCACTCCTGCGAGTGGGCTTTTTGTTTTCTGGCTCATCGGGTGTTGCCCGCTGTGCTTGCCCCGAACGCCGTAAACGAAAGAGGCGCCAACGGCGCCTCTCTTACCACACTGGGATCCGACGAGCAGGGATTATTCCTGTTCCAGCTCGCCACAGAAGCGGTAGCCTTCGCCATGTATGGTGGCGATGATCTCCGGGGTGTCATTGACGCTTTCGAAGTGCTTGCGAATACGGCGTATGGTGACATCCACGGTACGGTCGTGAGGCTTGAGCTCGCGGCCTGTCATCTTCTTGAGCAGCTCGGCACGGGTCTGGATCTGGCCCGGGTTTTCGCAGAAGTGCAGCATGGCACGGAATTCGGAGCGCGGCAGCTTGAACATGTCGCCAGCCGGGCTGACCAGTGCGCGGCTGTTGATGTCCAGTGCCCAGCCGTTGAACAGGTAACGTTCAACCAGCTTCTTCTCTTCGCCACCGGCGGCCACATTCATGGTGCGGCTCAGCAGGTTGCGGGCACGGATAGTCAGTTCACGGGGGTTGAACGGCTTGGTGATGTAATCATCGGCGCCGATTTCCAGACCCAGGATCTTGTCCACTTCATTGTCACGGCCGGTCAGGAACATCAGGGCTATGTTGTCATCTTCACGCAGCTCGCGTGCCAGCAGCAGGCCATTCTTGCCCGGCAGGTTGATGTCCATGATCACCAGATTGATGGTGTGGGCGGTCAGGGCTTGATGCATCTCGTCGCCATTGTTGGCTTCGAGCACTATGTAGCCTTCGGCCTCGAAGATGCTTTTCAGGGTATTGCGGGTGACCAGTTCGTCTTCGACGATCAGAATGTGTGGTGTTTGCATGAGTATTCCCAGATTCTTATCAGTTAGTTATCTAAATTTTAACACTCTTTGGCGTTACCCGACCGGTCCTGAAAATTTATTACGTCATCCTGGGTATGAATGTCAGGTCGGATTATCGCGAATTTGGCATCAGCGTTGGCAAACATCCCTGTGCCACACATAGGCTCTCAACAAGTCTGATCGAGAGAAGCCTGGAAAGGTAGTCCATTACAAAAGTGGCTGCATTTTATCAGTTAACAGGCGCATAACAACACTCTTTGCCGTCAGATAGCAACTTTTTAACTCTGGTTTGATATAGGTCAAACCCTGAGTTCACAGCATGATACTTGGGGTTGCCCCCATTTTCGCCCTTATAAAATGTAATGGAATGTAACATGTGGTTGACATGAATTTGTGGGAAAACTACAGAAAAATTTGTTTTATTGCACCCTTTGCGGCGCCGCAATGGCCCGCCTACGCCATAGTGACGGCCTGGAATCCGGCCAGTCGCGAGGTGGGAATGCGTCGTAATACCCGGCGCCAGCGGGCTCTCTGGCGGGTGATCGCGGCATCTCCCCGCATGATGGCCATGGGGCCCTGCTGGGGGAGCTCGCCCGATGAAAGTTGGCGTGAATCGTCGCTGTTGCTGGCTTCCTCCCGCGCTGAGGCCATCGATCTGGCAGCCCGTTTCGGCCAGAACGCCCTCTATTGGGTGGAGCGGGGGGAGCTCTGGTTGTTGCCGGTATTGATGAAAGGCATACCTCTCCATCTGGGCAGAATTGAATCCCACTGGATTGTCAGAGACCCGGCTTGATGAAAGAATGAGCGAATTCATGTCCATGGAAGGAAGCTTATGATGCTGGATCTACTGCCCAACCTCTGCGATCAACACGGCGATGCCCTGCAAGTGGCCGATCCGCTGTTCCACAATTTTGGTGGCAAGCCGCTGTTTTATGGCCAGGCGGTTACCCTCTCCTGCTATGAAGACAACAGCCTGGTGCGGGAGCTGGTCACTCGGCCCGGCCAGGGGCGGGTGATGGTGATCGATGGCGGTGGTTCGTTGCGCCGCGCCCTGCTCGGTGATCAGCTGGCCATCAAGGCGGCGGAGCAGGGATGGGAGGGGATCCTGATCCACGGCGCCGTACGCGACGTGGGCACCTTGGCGACGCTGGCGCTGGGGGTCAAGGCGCTGGCGGCCTGCCCGGTCAAGACCGAGAAGCGGGGTCAGGGTGAGCTGGATGCCGTGGTGTCGTTTGCCGGGATGACCATACATCCGGGTGACTACGTCTACGCCGACCTCAACGGCGTACTGGTGAGCGCCACCCGGCTCATCTGAGCGGTCAGAAGTTGAGGCCGACGCCTATGCTGAGGGACTGTTCCGTGCTGAAGGCGCTGACGCCATAGTTGGCCGTGATGGCCAGCTGCGGGGTGAGCAGCAGGCTGGTGTTGAGCTCCAGCAGTGTGCTGGCCTTGTTCACTTCCAGCTGCTTGAGCTGGCTGCCGATGTTCAGCGAGGGGGAGAGCTGATAACGCACCCCCGAGCTGATATTGAAGCCAGTCTGCTCGCTGTGGGTACCCACAGCCGGCCCGGCTTCCATGTAGAGGCTGACATCATCCTGTACCGGATACTGGTAGCCGGTGTTGATGAGCCAGAGATCGAAATTGTCGCTGTGATGGGACTGGCTGCCGAGCAGCA
The DNA here is from genome assembly GCF_047780465.1 of Aeromonas sp. A04. NCBI lineage: Bacteria > Pseudomonadati > Pseudomonadota > Gammaproteobacteria > Aeromonadales > Aeromonadaceae > Aeromonas > Aeromonas sp. A04. The sequence continues at coordinate 381,349 of NZ_JBLNHP010000002.1, forward strand.
CGCCGGAATAGCTTTTTACGTAGAGCTGGCTGTTTGCCTCGCTCTTGAGGAAATCCCAGTCGGCGGCCTGGGCACCGAAGCTGAGACATGAAGCGAGTGCGATGATGAGTGGTTTGACCATTCTTTTCCCCTCCCTGGGTCCGGAACAGGAATACAAGCATGGCACATGCCAGCTGCTAGTAAAGGCAACCCAGATCACAATAAAACAGTTTTAATCTGCCGCCGACTCATGATAAACAGGCCACCATCATCACTTTCCTTCCCCTATTTCTCTCACATCAAGAGGTGAACCCATGAACAAGAAACTGACCCTGCTGGCCGCACTGGCACTGGGAGGCTGCGCCATGGCAACTGGTTCCAATCTGGCTCAACTGCAAGCCTCCACCTGGCAGCTGCAGGGGGCGAGCGGCGATACCTTCACCCTGCAGGTCGCGGGTGACAAGGTGGCGGGCAAGGGCGGCTGCAACCGCTATTTTGGCGGCATCACCCAGCAGGGTGACGGTGTATTGACGCTGGGGGCCATGGGCTCGACCCGCATGATGTGCATGGGCGATCTGGCCGGCAAGGAGATGCTCTATCTGCAGAAACTGGAGAAGGTGGCAACCTTCAAGGTCAGCGGTCAACAGCTGGTGCTGAGTGATGCCAACAAGGTGGCGCTGCTCACCTTCGATGCCATGCCGGCCGCCAAGTAACTGATATTCCTGTCAGAGGCTGTCGTAGCATGCGCAGGCAGCCGCGATCAGAAAGGGACGCCGCGGCGTCCCTTTTTCAATGCCGTTTTGCGGCTTGTGCCAGCAAGCATCGCAAGATGCATCGCATCTTGAGTCACCGGCAAGGCGCCGCGAGCTAATCCTCATCCCCCCCGCTGGAACTTGAAGCGCTTCTTGCGTCGATAGGGATAGACATCCTCGAACACCCCCACCTTGATGTTGCTCTGCAGCATCTTCCAGTAGTTTGCGTCGAACATCTCCTTGTGCAGCTGCATCATGATCTCCCGCACCTGGGGCTTTTGCAGCAGGAAGGTGGCGAACTCCTCGGGGAAGATGTCGTTGGGGGCCACCGAATACCAGGGCTCGGCGCTCCATTCATCTTCCGGGTAGCGGGGTGGCGGGATCTGGCGGAAGTTGCACTCCGTCATGTAGCAGATCTCGTCGTAGTCGTAGAAGACCACCCGGCCGTGGCGGGTGACGCCGAAGTTCTTGAACAGCATGTCGCCGGGGAAGATGTTGGCCGCCGCCAGCTGTTTGATGGCGTTACCGTACTCCTCCAATGCGAGCCGGGTCTGCTGCTCGTCCGCCTTGTCCAGATAGAGGTTGAGCGGGATCATCTTGCGCTCTGTGTAGAGGTGCTTGATCACCAGCTTGTCACTGGTGATGGTGAGCGCCGAGGGGGCTACCGTCTTGAGCTCGGCCAGCAGCTCGGGCGAGATGCGATCCAGGGGAAACTCGAAGTTGGTAAACTCCTGGGTGTCGGCCATGCGACCCACCCTATCGTGCTGTTTGACCAGCCGGTACTTGGCCTTCACCTGCTCGTGGCTCACATCCTTGGGCGGGGTGAACTCGTCTTTTATCACCTTGAACACAACGTCGTAGGAGGGGAGGGTGAACACGCTCATCACCATCCCCTTGATGCCGGGGGCAATGACGAACTGCTCCCGGCTCTGGGCCAGGTGCTGCTGATAGTGGCGATAGAGCTCTGTCTTGCCGTGCTTCTGGCAGCCGATGGCGTTGTAGATCTCGTAATCGGGCTTGTGGGGCATGATCTGGCGCAGAAACACCACAAACAGCGCCGGCACAGGGGCATAGACCATGAAGTAGGCGCGGGCGAAACCGAATACGATGGAGGCCAGCTCCGGCTCGAAGATGACGGTATCCACGTAGATGCTCTGGCCTGTGCTGAGCAGCGGCAGAATGAAGGGGAATACCTGTCCCTTCACCCGAATAAGCCCCACCAGATAGGCGCCCTTGTTGCGGTAGAACACCTCCTTGAGCAGCTCGATGGCGAACGGCTCTTCATGCAGGATCTGCGGGCCGTTCTCGGCAAGATGGCGATGGATGTCGACAATGTCGCGCTGCTTGTCCTCGTAGGGGAGGGTGAAGCTGTAATCCCCCAGCATCTGGCTCAGGGTCTGCGGCAGGTGGGCAAGATCGGTGCGATAGACCCGCAGCAGGGCGCTCAAGTCGGGATGCTCTCCCCGGCTGCGAAACGGGTGGATGTAGAGGTTCTCGTCGCGAATGTTGCGATGGCGGAAGATGCGGCGATAGACGGAGTTGAAGAAGGACTCCGCTACCTCGAAGTTGTCACAGCGAGGCAGCAGATCGCTGAAGGCGCCCTTTACCCGTTTGAGCAGCTCCTGGGTGGAGTGATGCTCCCCCATCATCTGCTTGATCAGGGCCGTGGTGGCGCCGACGTGGTGATCGTAGAGGCGAATGCGTTCGCGCCCGGCGAGCTGTACTCCCAGCCAGTCGCTGTTCTCGAAGCGGCTCTTGCTGCCCTGGGTTATTTCGAGAAACCGGCTGTAAAACGACTCGAAGCGCTGCAAGATAGTCTCGGCGACGGCCTGTTCCAATGGCTGCTGCATCTCTCTCTTCCTTGTGATGTGTCGGCCGGTATGGCGGCTGAATCCGGGGCTGGTCTGTCGTCCTGTCCTTACCCTGCAAGCGCTCAATCCCTCGCGGCATTCATGCCGAGAATGGCTGGCAGTTTGTTCACCCGTCTGGCCACTATGGCAACATTCAAACGTCTGTTCAAGTGGCAATTTCGGGGGATAAACGGTAGATTGCGCCCCTGTTTTGCCGACCATTTGCCGCCTGTTCGAGCGGTCGGCCTGCCCAAGAGGAAACCCAATGAAACTCTATTTTGTGCTGGTGGCGCCTGCCCGGGCACCCAACGTCGGGGCCGCTGCCCGCGCCATGAAAACCATGGGCTTCGATGCCATGCGACTGGTGGCGAGCCGGGTACACGAAGAGGAGGAGGCGAGCTGGGTAGCCCACGGGGCGCAGGACATTTTGACCGAGGCCGAGGCATTCGACACCCTGCCGGAGGCGCTTGCCGACATGGATCTGGTGATCGCCACCACGGCCCGCCAACGGGGCCGCTATCAGCACTACCTCACCCCGGGGGAGATCCGCGAGCAGATCCGCGCCAAGCCCTCGCTCGGCAAGGTCGCCATCGTCTTCGGCTGCGAGGAGTCGGGGCTCTCCAATGAGCAGCTGGCCCAAGTCGACCTCATCAGCTATCTGCCACTCAAGGTGAGCTACCCGTCCCTGAACCTGGGGCAGGCGATCATGCTGTATGCCTACGAGATGAGCCAGTTGCTGGATGAGCCGCAGGCTGTAGCAGAAAATTTTGATAACGCCGGGCAGGTTCGTGTACTGAAACACAAAACAGCAGAAATACTTGGTGAACTCGGAGTTTCTCAGGATGAAAAACTACATCAATGGGTAATGGACCGAGTGCCCATGCTGCCGCAGCGGGATTTGAATATGCTGCATCTGCTCTGTAAAGACCTCGCCCGCAAACTCGGCAAAGAGGTTTAGGTTGACAGCCTTGCTGTCGGCGCGGTATTGCTAAAAGCCAGCTTCGTTCAAGAGTGTTCGTCATGCAGTCATTCACCAACGTCATCACCACCACCATTATTACCGGTACCACCACAGGTGGCACTGGGGCCGGTTGATGCGCTGACGAACAAGCACAGAAATCAGAAAAGGCCCGTACCCACCCAGTACGGGCCTTTTTGTTGAGTTGTTTTTAGACCGTTTTCAGATCAATTTGCAGGGTTCACAGGGAGATAAGCGATGAGAGTGTTGAAGTTTGGCGGGTCGTCACTGGCCGACGCAGAGCGTTTTTTACGGGTAGCCGATATCGCGGTCAATACCCACGGCCAATCCCAGGTTGCCCTGGTGCTGTCAGCACCGGCCAAGGTGACCAATCACCTGGTCGCCCTGGTGGAGCAGACCAGTCGCGGCATGGATGCCAGTTCCACCCTGTTTGAAATCAACGGCATCTTCTCCCGCCTGCTGGCCGGCTTGAAGGCGGCCTATCCGGCGCTGGATGACAAGGCGCTGCAGGCGCGCCTGACCAGCGAACTGGATCAGGTGGAGCGGCTGATGCAGGGCATCCGCCTGCTCGGGCTCTGCCCGGACAACGTGCAGGCCCGCATCCTGAGCCGCGGCGAGAACCTCTCCATCGCCTTCATGCACGAGTTGCTGCGAGTGCGCGGCCTCGAGCTGGATATCATAGTACCGGAGCAACTGTTGGCCACCGACGGCGGCTACCTGGAAGCCCACGTCGACATCGAGGCCTCCCGCCTGCGCTTCGCCGCCAAGGGCCTGCGTTCCGATTGCCTCTACCTGATGCCGGGCTTCACCGGTGGCAGCGACAAGGGCGAAACCGTGTTGCTGGGCCGCAATGGGTCGGATTACTCCGCCGCCGTGCTGGCCGCCTGCGTCGATGCCGAGTGCTGCGAGATCTGGACCGACGTGGAAGGTTGCTACAATTGCGACCCGCGCCTGGTGCCGGATGCCTACCTGCTGAAAACCCTCTCCTATAAAGAGGCGATGGAGCTCTCGTATTTTGGCGCCAAGGTGCTGCACCCGAAAACCATAGCCCCCGTGGCCCAGTTCCACATTCCCTGCCTCATCAAGAACAGCTTCAACCCGCAGGGGCCGGGCACCTTGATTGGCGTCGAGCAGGGGGATGACGACCTGAAGGTGAAAGCCATCTCGGACTTGTCCGGCATGTGCATGTTCAACGTCTCCGGCCCCGGCATGAAGGGCATGGTCGGCATGGCCGGCCGCATCTTCTCCGCCGTCTCCCGCGCCGGGGTCAGTATCGTCCTCATCACCCAGTCATCCTCCGAGTACAGCGTCAGCTTCTGTATCCACAGCTATGACAGCGACAAGACCCGCAAGGTGCTGGAGCGCGAGTTCGAGTTGGAGTTCAAGAACCAGCTGCTGGATCCGCTCGAGATCATGAGCGATCTCGCCATCATCTCCCTCATCGGTGACGGCATGCGCACCAGCAAGGGGATGGCGGCGCGCTTCTTCACCTCCCTGGCTCAGGCCTCCATCAATATCGTCGCCATCGCGCAGGGCTCGAGCGAACGCTCCATCTCTGCGGTGGTGCGGGATCGCAAGGTGGCGGAAGCCATCAAGGCCTGCCACCAGAACTTCTTCGGCAGCCAGCAGTTCATCGATCTCTTCGTGGTCGGTGTCGGCGGCGTCGGCGCGGCCCTGGTGGATCAGATTGCCCGCCAGCAACCGGTATTGGCCGAGCAGGGTACAGGCCTGCGGGTGGTCGGCATCGCCAACAGCCGCCAGATGGCGGTCAACAAGGATGGGCTGAACCTCGCCAACTGGCGTGAACAGCTGGTGGAGGCGCGCGACAGCTTCAGTCTGGAAGCGGTGCAAAAGCTGGTGGAAGAGAGCCACCTCATCAACCCGGTGATCGTGGATTGCACCTCGAGCGAGGCCGTCGCCGTCCAGTACGCCGACTTCCTGGCCGCCGGTTTCCACGTGGTCACCCCGAACAAGAAGGCCAACACCGGGTCGCTCGATTACTACAAGGCGCTGCGCCGCACCGCTCGTCAGACTCGTCGCAAGTTCCTGTACGAGACCAACGTCGGCGCCGGTCTGCCGGTCATCGAGAACCTGCAAAACCTCATCAAGGCCGGCGACAAGCTGCGCGCCTTCGATGGCGTGCTGTCCGGTTCACTCTCTTTCATCTTCGGCAAGCTGGATGAGGGCATGGCTTTCTCCGAGGCGACCAAGATTGCCCGCGGCAACGGCTTCACCGAGCCGGATCCCCGCGACGATCTCAACGGCATGGACGTGGCCCGCAAGCTGCTGATCCTGGCCCGCGAGGCGGGCATGGCGCTGGAGCTGTCCGATGTCGAGGTGGAGCAGGCACTGCCGCCGGGCTTTGATGTGAGTGGCGATGTGGAAGCCTTTATGGCCCGCCTGCCCGAGGCCGACGGCTGGTTCCGCGACCAGTTCGCGGCAGCCCAGCGAGAAGGCAAGGTGCTACGCTACGTAGGCTCCATCGAGGGTGGCAAGTGCAAGGTCGCCATCAAGGCGGTCGGCGCCGATGAGCCGCTGTTCAAGGTGAAAGACGGGGAGAACGCGCTCGCCTTCTTCTCCACCTACTACCAGCCCATCCCGCTGGTGCTGCGCGGCTATGGCGCCGGCACCGAAGTGACCGCCGCGGGCGTCTTTGCCGACGTGCTGCGCACCCAGAACTGGAAGCAGGAGTTGTAACATGAGTTCAGCGATGAACCCCGATTTTGAACAAGATGCCATGGCGCAGGGCGGCAGCGTGGTCGCCTATGCCCCGGCCTCCAGCGCCAACCTGAGCGTGGGATTCGATGTGTTGGGGGCGGCGCTCGCCCCCGTGGATGGCTCCCTGTTGGGGGATCGCGTCCAGGTGAAGGCGGCTGACGTGCCCTTTGCCCTCTCTTCCGTGGGCCGCTACGCCCACAAGCTGCCGGACGATCCGAAAAAGAACATCCTCCATGACTGCTGGCTCGCCTATGGCGAGGCGCTGGAGAAGCGTGGCCTTGGTCTCAAGCCCCTCGAAATGGTGCTGGAGAAGAACCTGCCGGTGGGCTCGGGCCTGGGCTCCAGCGCCTGCAGCGTGGTGGCGGCACTCGAAGGCCTCAACGCCTTCCACGGCGCGCCGCTCAATGAGCACGACCTGCTGCTGCTGATGGGGGAGATGGAAGGCAAGATCTCCGGCTCGGTCCACTACGACAACGTGGCCCCCTGCTATCTCGGCGGCATGCAGCTGGTGCTGGAAGAGCACGGCGTCATCAGCCAGGGCATTCCGGTGTTCGAGCAGTGGTACTGGGTGGTCTGCTATCCGGGCACAGTCGTCTCCACCGCCGCTGCCCGCGCCATACTGCCGGCTCAGTATCGCCGCCAAGACTGCCTCACCTATGGCCGCCGGCTGGCGGCGTTTGTGCACGCCAGCTACACAGGGCAGGAGGGGCTGGCCGCCAGCGTATTGAAAGACGTGATTGCCGAACCCTACCGCGCGGCGCTGATCGAAGGTTTCAACGAGGTGCGGGCCCAGGCGGCCCAGAACGGGGCGCTGGCCACCGGCATCTCGGGCTCGGGCCCCAGCGTCTTCGTGGTGATGAAGGATCTGGCCCAGGCCGAGCGCATGAAGGATTGGATGGATGCACATTTTGTGCAGAACGAAGATGGATTTGCCCGGGTCTGCAAACTGGACATGGCCGGGGCACGGGTAACAGGAAGCGAGCTATGAATCTTTACAATATCAAGGACAAGAGTGAACAGGTCAGCTTCGCGCAGGCGGTGCGTCAGGGGCTGGGCCGCGATCAGGGGCTCTTCTTCCCCGAGGTGATTGCACCGCTGGCCGATGTGGATGCCCTGCTGGACTTGCCGCTGGCCGAGCGCTCCGCGCGCATCATCAGCCACCTGCTGGGGGACGAGGTGCCTGCGGCCAAGGTGAGCGAGCTGATCGACGCCGCCTTCACCTTCCCGGCGCCCCTGGTGAAATTGAAAGACGGGACTTATGCCCTTGAGCTGTTCCACGGTCCGACCCTGGCGTTCAAGGACTTCGGCGGCCGCTTTATGGCACAGTGTCTGGCTGCGTTCAGAACCAACGACAAGATCACCATACTCACCGCTACCTCCGGTGACACAGGCGCCGCCGTGGCCCACGCCTTCTACGGGCTGGAGGGGATCGAAGTGGTCATCCTCTACCCCAAGGGCAAGATCAGCCCCCTGCAGGAGGCGCTGTTCTGCACCCTGGGCGGCAACATCCACACCATCGCCATCGACGGCGACTTCGACGCCTGTCAGGCGCTGGTGAAAGATGCGTTCGACGACGAGGAGTTGAAAAAGGCTATCGGCCTGAACTCCGCCAACTCCATCAATATCAGCCGCTTGCTGGCTCAGGTCTGCTACTACTTCGAGGCCTTGGCCCAGTTGCCGAAAGTGGATCGCGCCAAGGCGGTCATCAGCGTGCCGTCCGGCAACTTCGGCAACCTGACAGCGGGCCTGATTGCCAAGGCGCTGGGGCTGCCGGTGAAGCGCTTTATCGCCGCCACCAACGCCAACGATACGGTGCCGCGCTACCTGAAGTCCGGGCAGTGGGAGCCGCACCAGACGGTCGCGACCCTCTCCAACGCCATGGACGTGAGCCGCCCCAACAACTGGCCTAGGGTAGAGGAGCTGTGCCGCCGCGAAGGCTGGGCGCTGGAAACCCTGGGCTCGGGCATGCGTGACGACGCCCAGACCCGCGATGCGTTGCAGCGCCTGCACCAGCTGGATTACCTGTGCGAGCCCCACGGCGCCATCGCCTGGGATCTGCTGGGCGAACAGCTGGCTGAGGACGAAGTGGGGGTCTTCCTCTGCACCGCTCATCCGGCCAAATTCAAAGAGTCGGTGGACGAGATCCTGGGTCTCGATGTGCCGCTGCCGAGCCCGCTCGCCAAGCACGCCGTGCTGCCGCTGTTGTCCCACAACCTGCCGGCGGAGTTTGCTCGCCTAAGGGCCTTCCTGCTCGGTTAAGTTGATTGCCAATCCCCCGAGCTCGGGGGATTTTTCTATCCGTTGTTTTCTATCCGTGACAGGGCGGGTAAGCCGCCCCATAAGGAGTGAAGATGAGTCAGCATCCCCTACGTGCTCTTATCGAAACCTGCGACGCAGCCATCTCCCGGCGCGATTTCGACGCCCTGATGGCCTTCTACGCCGAGGACGCCGCCCTGGTGGTCAAGCCCGGCATGGTGGTGCGCGGCATTCCCGCCATCCGCCGCGCCTTCACTGCCATCTCGGATTACTTTCAGGGGCAGCTCAAGGTGGAGCAGGGCGCCATGGAGGTGATCGAGGGGGCCGACAATGCGCTGGTGATCATGGAGACCCGGCTCGATTACCCGGATGGTCAGGGGGGCCTGACTGATGAAACCCGCCGCGCCACCTATGTGTTTCGCAAAGAGGCCGATGGGCAGTGACGCTGCACCATAGATAGCGCCTACGGGACCTCGTTGTTGGATGTAATCCTATAAGTTACAGCATCCTGCTGATGGCGATGGTCCAACAGCCCGAGTTGCGGTTGCTAGATGAGCTGGACAGCCACCAGGATAACGCCTCTCGCCAGTTGCTCACACAGGTGCTGGCTGATTACCCGGACACATTGCTGCTGCTCTCCCACGATCCCGAGTTTGTTACGGGAGTGGGGATTGGGCGGGAATATACCCTGGGTAGGGAAACTGGGGAATCGATAGTTTAGAAAATTAAGTGCCCGAAATTTTTCCCTAATATTCTGGATTATCCCCCCATATGGTTACGAAAAAATAGCTATTGGTTGACATACAAAGCATGGGTGAATACTATTCATGCAAAATGAAAATGATTATCATTTGCGGGGTCATATGATTATGAATATACTTAGATTCATCCTTGTTTTTTATTTTCAATCAGTGTTCATGCTTTTCCATTGACGGAGGAACAGCGTGCAAAACTACATCATGAGATAAGGATAAGCCCTATCAAAATAGCAATAGATCCTTTGCGATGTGGTTGGGTGGGGAAACCATACTTTATTTTGAAAGCTGGTAGTAAACGCTGTAAAATTTTTAACAGGCCACAAAATGATCATGTTCAGCCTGAAGTATATACACTGGTAAATATGACATCGGAGACTATAAAATTCGCATCTATTGCTGGCGCTGCATATTTAGAACCCAATGATATGACAGTATCATATGGCCGTTTTATTTTAGATTCAGAGCGTGACCATGCAGTTTACAATATTTTTCCTAAGCTCAAGGAAAAGTTAATTTTGATTGGAGAAACATCATTTAAAGATGGTGATAGAGTAGCATATGAGGATAATAAAAACTTAACACTATCATACTTCCATGATGCTGTTAGGAGAAAAGAGTTGATGTATATAGAACCGAGTGGCATGCATCCTTCTGGGTATAGTAATGCATATGGTTATATTATTAGAGGCGCTGGCATGGTATTTGTTGCTGCTGCACAAGGAGCTTCGCTAGCAGCATTTGGGGCAATTGCAGAGTCGTATGCCTTTGGAGAAGATTTGGACATGTATAAACTATCCGTTTTAGCTACAGGAGGAGCTGCTGCCGGTGTAGTTGAAAAGTTCACAAATAACCCTAAGCTTGCCGCTGCTATTGGTGCCTCTGTTGTCGGTGGATGTGCATCTTGCCATCTAAAAAGTAATGAATGGCCAGAGTAGTATATTCTCCTATGGTCTTTCTATATTTTATGGTGGAGTGAGAATTGCTGGTTGCGCTATTTATTTTTGCTATTTACCTTGTCGTGATCTGTATACTGAAATTTGTGTGTGTTCATCTTTTTAAAATGATGATGACAAGACAGTTGCAAGTGTATATATTTTACTTTTCAATCATTACTGGCTTTATTCTTGGGCTTCGAGTAGAGGCGTTCGTATGTTGTTTAGTGGGGGCTGGATAGTAATAGTTTCTGGGATAAATTGGGTCACCCACCTTTTTGGCAGCGGCGTAACCCTGTACTTGGCTTGAGATGAGAGGTCACTGTCGAGGGGTGAGCCATGACCATTGCCCGTTTACGTCAGATCAGCTTGCAGGATACGCCTTACTACCATGTGGTCAGTCGCTGTGTACGGCGGGCTTTTCTGTGCGGGGAGGATGTTCATTCTGGCCAGAGTTACGAGCATCGGCGCCAGTGGGTGGTCGACAAGCTGGGCCAGCTGTCGCGGCTGTTCGCCATCAGCGTCTGCGCCTATGCGGTGATGAGCAACCATTATCATCTGGTGCTCAAAGTGGAACCCGATACAGCTGCCAGCTGGAGCGAGCGGGAGGTGGCCGAGCGCTGGGCTGCCCTGTTTCAATGGCCGCTGCAGGTACGGCGCTGGTACCAGGGGGAATCCTTGATTGAGCCCGAGCTGGTTGTGGTGCAGCAGCTGATAGGGGAGTGGCGCGGACTTTCAAATAGGGACACCCACCTTTTTGACAGTGGCGCAGCGCTGTACTTGGCTTGAGATGAGAGGTTACTGTCGGGGGGAGGAGCCATGACTATTGCCCGTTCACGTCAAATCAGTCTGCAGGATACGCCTTACTACCATGTGGTCAGCCGCTGTGTGCGGCGGGCTTTTCTGTGTGGGGAAGATGCCCATTCCGGTCAGAGTTACGAGCACCGGCGCCAGTGGGTAGTCGACAAGTTGGGCCAACTGTCGCGGCTGTTCGCCATCAGCGTCTGTGCCTATGCGGTGATGAGCAACCACTATCACCTGGTGCTTAAGGTGGAGCAGGATACCGCCTCCAGCTGGAGCGAACGGGAAGTGGCCGAGCGCTGGGTAGCGTTGTTCCAGTGGCCGTTGTTGGTACGGCGCTGGTATCAAGGGGAATCCTTGATTGAGCCCGAACATATGGTGGTGCAGCAACTGATAGAGGAATGGCGGGAGCGGCTTCATTCCATCAGCTGGTTTGTGCGGCTGCTCAATGAAACCCTGGCACGGCAGGCCAATCGGGAAGATGGCTGCAAGGGCCATTTCTGGGAAGGGCGCTTCAAAAGCCAGGCCCTGCTCACCGAGTCAGCCCTTCTGGCCTGCATGGCGTATGTGGACCTCAACCCGATACGGGCTGGATTGGCCGACCGGCCCGAGCAGAGTGATTACACCAGTATCAAACAGCGTCTCGAGAAAGCTCCCGGCACTGATGTTTTGCCACCACTATTGCTGCCGTTTGCCAGTAAGTTCGAACCTGACGGACTGCCCTATGCCTTTTCTGACTATCTGATGCTGGTTGACTGGACCGGCCGTGCAATTCGGACCGACAAGCGGGGTTATATTCCGGCCCACCTGGCCCCAATCTTGGCGCGGTTGGGCCTTGATGGTGCCCGATGGCTGAAACAGGTGACACTGTTTAGGCGGCAAGGGATCAGAGTTGTGGGAGACAAGGCACATTGTCGGCAGTTCGCCCACCACTGTGGTCAACAACGATGTCATCAGCCACCGTACTAGTCTATTAGACCCTGTTTTCTCCCCATTTTTGGCATATGTTCCGGTGTCAGGCATTACCACGTTTGCACAAACGGTTTGTCAGATAAAAACCGCTCGCTTGCCCGATTGTTACTGTTTTCCTGGGGTCAGTATTCATGATTGCAGAGATAGCCAGCCGAGCAGTGGCTGGCTCAGAAAGGTGGGCGTCCTAGATTTTGCGACTTCGATGCCTGTCAGGCGCTGGTGAAAGATGCCTTCGACGACGAAGCGCTGAAAAAGGCGATTGGCCTCAACTCCGCCAACTCCATCAATATCAGCCGTCTGCTGGCGCAGGTTTGCTACTACTTCGAGGCGCTGGCCCAGCTACCGAAAGCCGACCGAGCCAAGGCGGTTATCAGCGTGCCGTCCGGCAACTTTGGCAACCTCACCGCGGGGCTGATCGCCAAGGCGTTGGGGCTGCCGGTGAAGCGCTTTATCGCCGCCACCAACGCCAACGACACAGTGCCGCGCTACCTCAAATCCGGTCAGTGGGAGCCGCACCAGACGGTAGCTACTCTGTCGAATGCCATGGATGTGAGCCGTCCCAACAACTGGCCTAGGGTAGAGGAGCTGTGCCGCCGCAACGGCTGGGCGCTGGAAACCCTGGGCTCTGGCATGCGTGACGACGCCCAGACCCGCGATGCGTTGCTGCGCCTGCACCAGCTGGATTACCTGTGCGAGCCCCACGGCGCCATTGCCTGGGATCTGCTGAACGAGCAGCTCGGTGAAGATGAGGTGGGGGTGTTCCTCTGCACCGCCCATCCCGCTAAGTTCAAGGAGTCGGTGGACGAGATCCTGAATCTCGATGTGCCGCTGCCCGGCCCCCTCGCCAAACACGCCGAGCTGCCGCTGCTCTCCGTTAATTTGCCAGCGGAGTTTGCCCGGTTAAGGGCGTTTTTGGTGGGCTAAGCTAAGCCGCCGCGTCTAGATAACAGATGTGAATGAAATCCTTCGGCAACGGGGGATTTTTTCTATGAGCAGGCAGATAGTCACTTATTATCGGGAGTTCCACGTTTTGTGTAGAATTCTATATTTGTTATTTAGCCATTTAAAATCAATAGGAGTAATTATTTTCAAGCAAGGATCTATTGTTGAGGATATTGACATCACCAATCAGTTTATTGTATTTATCTTCGTTTTCTTGATCGGAATTAAGTTTCCAAACGATAGTTCCCTTATAAAAAATAAAAACAATTAAATCTTCCCTTTTTATGTGTTCAGCAATAGACCAAAGTATGCTGTGACATTGATTGAATAAGTAGTCAAATTTTTGTTTAAACAAATAGTCATAAATATTTAACAGGCGGCTTATGTCAGACTCAGAAATTTTGTCAAATTTCCCATTCCGGACTAGCACTTCATTTTTATCAATCGTTGCTCGACATACATTGTATGCACTAGTATCTGTTGCCAGAACCTTATTTAGTAAATTTATCTTTTCCACATCATTTTTTTCATCATTGAGAATGAATAAAATGTTATTTGCTGCTGTATGGTAATTCAATCTTCTAGCCTTGCGCTCTAAGGCTTCCAAAGCTTTAATCCTAGCGCCTTTATCTTTATTTATTGTCATCATTACATCTGACAAAATATATGCAGGTGAGTTACGATTGAATTTATCTTTGTGTTCTCTAGCAAAGTTAGCTGCTTTGATAGGGTCTTCATTTTCTAATAAATATAGCTTTTCTGTATAAATATCTTGCAGAGTTGTTTTATCTGAGCTGGGGCACAGAGTTTCACATAAATTTAGATAATGATTAGCTTCTTCATAATTCGTCTTCATACGATGTGCATAAGCTATTCTTTGATAATATTTGTAAAGATCGTTTGGATTCACCTCCTTGATAGTATCAGTTAGGCTGCTTATCGCAGAGATGGCTTCATTAAAGCGTGATGAGTTACATAACCCATAAACATATGACCTAGATAAATAAAGTAATTTGTCAAGTCGTTGCTGTTGTGATTTTTCGATATCTACAGGGAGATTTTCTATTGATAGTTTGGATTTACATGCATCAATATTATACTTCAGAAGGGTGTTAGCGTTATCTTCCTCGGTATTATAACCATTATCATATATCTTTCTGTTGGCCGCATTTAGCTTTATGCCATCTTTTGACTCTATAATAGTTACACTCAGATATGCGTGAGCAATATTGAACTTTTCCTCATCTGACATATGTGAAAGGATGTAATCCTTTATTATTGGGCTAATCCTGATTATTGTTGTAGCGCTATCTATGTATATAGTGGATGCCAACTCCAACTGGATTAGTTCTTTTGTGTTTCTTGGTCCGAAATTCAGCCCCATTTTATCTCTTCGCAAGTTGCTTAGTGTCTCTCCATTTTTAAGAATAGAAAGTACCTTTAGCATACTAAAAGTTAGTTCTTTATTGGGGTCATTAATCAATAGTTCTATTTGCTTTAATGTTGTGTTCGGTATGCAGTCTGAGTGAAATATGTCATCAAAAATATCATTTTGGGAAAGAACCTCCTGTGCTGAACTGTTCTCTAAAAAATAGATAATCTGTTCAAGCTTTTTTACTACACCTTCTGACTGATCATGAATTTGCGATATTTCATTATGGGTAAAGCGTGAACTGCCAAATTCTTCTCTAAGAAATATTCCAGTCTCATGCAAACTCAGCTCTGACAATTTCACATGAATTAAATCGAACGGTTTTATTTTAATGGCCGATGAATATATCAGGAATATATTTTTATTATGAATTGTAAATATTTCTTGAAGCTTCAATAAATATGTTAAGGCATCTGCATCTGCATTCCCTCGGATTTTATCGAATATAATGAAGTGTACAGAGTCTTGATTTAATCCTAACGTATATATAAGGGATGCCAGATTGTGGCCTGTATCATTTTTGACTTTATCATCAATTTGGCTTTTTGCAATTACATCAGATAAATCAATTTTGATACACTTGGTATCTTTATTTTTTACGGTTTTAATTATTGAATATATAAATCCGTATAATCCGTAACCAAGTCCGGCTTCAATAAACAAGGAGTTATTTGAGTTTAAAAAACCAATTGCTTTATATCTTTCGTTCTCTCTTATATGTTGAAACGCATTGTTTGCATCTAAAATATAATAATTTATTTCATTGTTAGAGTTTGGCTCTGATGGCTTGTTTGCTTTTTTTTTTGTTTGTGGCTGTGGAGCTATTCTGTCAAAAATGATGTTGCAATCAATGCTTTTATAGAACTGGATCCTATCTCTACTTATTGCTGGTGTAAGTTCATCAAAAAGGCTTTTAAATTTTCGATCAATGATTCCATCTTCTTTTTCATAAAAACACCAAGCAAGATTATATTCAGTTTTATCATCGTTCACAATATTTGCTAATGTTCTTGTAAAACTATCCGTCCATCCACTATAAGCCATTACAATAACATGTTGTTCAGCAAGAAGATTTTTTAAAGAGGCTTCAATCTTATCTCTTTTTGCTTCTAATTGATTTCTTGTATGCATGGTGTCACCTTTATCCCAGACACCATGAATATGAATTATATTTATAAAATCATTGCTATTTTGATTGATATTTGAGTCCGATATGATGCTTATACTATTGTATAGAATACCTTCATTATCAAACTGAGCTTCAATCAACGTGTCAAAGTTTGTGGTTATGATGTTTTTAACGTTTATTTTCCGATCTTTTATGCTTCTAACAAAATCTTTTATCGCTTTGGGTACTTTATGTTGCGCAGTGTTAGTATCATAGTTTTTCATTACCACACGTTTTACAATTTCTTTTGTTGATACCGCACCTTTAATTGCAGACATGAAGGCAAATGATTCTTGATATACAAATTGCTCGTCTTTACCTGAAATAAAATCATTGTAGTCATCTAGCAAATCAAGTTCGGTAACATATTCTTTTATTATATCTATAACTTGGGGGACATTTGATATTCCAGCGCCATCTTTAATTGAACTCAGAGCTGAGCCAAAAAGAAATGAAACCTCATCGCTCTGTTTGAGTCTTTGTACAAGCATGTTTTCGGAGAAAAATTGTCGTTCCATAAAAATTACCACATATCAAAGGCATGAAAATAAATATTCGTCAAAGAACTACATTTAAATATATTTTTTTGCTAACCCTCGTAGGTTGGCGCTGAACGAAGTGAAGCCCAACGTTTACCTAGAAAGCTAAATTTTTTGGTTGTTTATTTTTGCATGGTCAAGAAAATGTGGGACACCCACCTTTTTGGGTGGAGCGTAACGCCACTAAGTCTCACGCTACCGCCCGTGGATTACAGCTTCCAATATGCTCCATTGACCAGCGAGGGCCGCAGCCCATCGCAACAATAGGCACCGGATGGCTATGATAAGCCAATCGAATCTGGTCTCACCAGTCAAAAATTGACGTAACTATCAGGAATATCTGCGTTTTATGCGCCAGCTCAAGAAATCGCAGAGGCAGGGCACAGGATTCCCATGGCCCTTGATTTTATTGGGGGTTGGCGGGTGTTGTGGGGAAGAGGGGAGCTGGCTTGCCGCTGGGGTAGACTGGCTGGGGATAATCCCGCTTCAGCAATCGGCGCTATAGTGCGGGCGATGGTTGCCCGGCTTCCGGCTGCTCTGGTTGGCAGTGCGGGGGATCTGCGGCAACAATCAGCAGTTGCAACCACATCACAATAAGGAACGTCATATGAAGCGTATTGCCATCCTGTTCGGCCTGTTTTGTACCGGCGCGTTGCTGACCAGCACGGCGTTTGCCCAGGACTCTGCCCAGTTGCAGTGTGAGGCGCAGGCCGCGGCCAAGAAGTTGAACGGCGCCGCCAAGACCAGCTTTGTGGGCAAGTGTGTCAAGGATGCTTCGGCCAACGGCAAGACGGCCCAGTGCGAGAAGGCAGCCGCCGACAAGAAGCTGGCTGGCGCGGCCAAAAACAGCTTTATCCAGAAGTGCGTAAAAACCGACGCGGCCACCGACAAGGCAGCCCAGTGCGAGAAAGCGGCCGCTGACAAGAAGCTGGCGGGCGCGGCCAAGAACAGCTTTGTCCAGAAGTGCGTCAAATCGGCATAAGCCGACAGGTCGACAGTGCATGCTAGCGGGGGCCATCAGGCCCCCGTGCTTTTTGGGCGGGTTGATGGCGCTGGGCACTAGGCTTGTGTCGGGGCGGCAATAGCGACACTATTGACTCCTTTTATGGGTTCCGCAGAGGCGCAGCCATGACCTGTCGTTACCGGACGAGGGGCGAGGCGTTGGCGAGCCGCTGTTGTGCGGGAGTCCGCGGGATAAAAGGGAGCAGAGCAGGATGATAGAAGGCACGGCGTGGCGTTGGCTCAATAAGCCCGCCGAGTGGCACAAGACCAGCGATGGCTTGCAGGTGGTAACGGACAAGCAGACCGATTTTTGGCGCAGCACCTGGTATGGCTTCGAGCGCCACAGCGGGCATCTTTATGGCTGCGAGGTGGCGGGGGAGTTTACCTTTCAAGTCTGTGTCGAGGGGGAGTTCACCACCCTCTACGATCAGGCGGGTCTGATGCTGCTGCAAGACGACGCGCACTGGCTCAAAGCGGGGATCGAGTACAACGATGCCCAGCCGATGATCGGCAGCGTGCTGACCAATCCGCGATCTGACTGGGCCACCGGCATTTTCACCGGCAATCCGCGCCGCTTCTGGCTGCGGCTGACCCGTCTGGCCGATTGCCTGCGTTTGCAATATTCCACCGATGGCGAAGTGTGGCCGCTGCTGCGCCTCGCCCCGTTCCCGCCAAGCGAGCGCTGCTTTATCGGGGTTATGTGCTGCACCCCGGAGCGGCAGGGGCTGGCGGTGCGCTTCTCTGACTTGCGCCTCACGCCACCCCTTGGCAAGGCGCTGCATGACCTGAGCTAGGTCAGCGTTTGTTGGCGCAGTGAAAGCGTCAACCGGCAGAACCAACAATGTCATCGGCCCGCTGCGCCAGTAGCAGGGTCTATCGAGCGGGAGGGCAGTCGCCCTCCCGCTTTTTTATGCCGGTTGCCCGGCGCGTCAGGAATGGCGGGTGACTGTGATGGGCAAGCCGTAGCAAGCAACGTCGAAAGCATGCGGCATGCAACGCAGCAGACAACAAGTTGCCGGAACTGGGATCTCGATCGGGGCAACAGGACTTTTGTCCTGCAAGGGGAGGCTGGGCGGGGGCTAGGATGCGCTCATCCACATGAGTCAACCTGGAGCACAACAACAATGACCGCTCATATCAATGCCAACCCGGGCGATTTCGCCGAGACCGTCATCATGCCGGGGGATCCGCTGCGGGCCCGCTATATCGCCGAGACCTTTCTGACCGATGCGCGCGAGGTGACCAATGTGCGTAACATGCTGGGCTACACCGGCTACTACAACGGCCAGCGTATCTCTGTGATGGGCCACGGCATGGGGATCCCCTCCATGGTGCTCTACGCCCACGAGCTGGTGAACGACTTCGGGGTCAAGCGCATCATCCGCATCGGCAGTCTGGGGGCGACCCAGCGCCATGTGCAGATGCGTGACGTCATTCTGGCGCAGGCGGCGGGCACCGACTCCCCGACCAACGCCAAGCGCAGCGCCGGTTACCAGATGGCCACTTCGGCCGACTTCGCCCTGCTGCACAAGGCGTTTACCAAGGCGCAGGAGAAGGCGATTCCGGTCAAGGTGGGCAATATCTTCACCGGTGACCTCTATTACGATCCGGACGAAAACCTGATCCCTGCGCTGGAAAAGTTCGGTGTGCTCGGCATCGACATGGAGGTGGCCGGTCTCTACGGGCTGGCCCATCAACAGGGGATCGAGGCGCTCGCCATCCTCACCGTCTCCGACCACTGCCTGACCGGTGAAGAGACTACCGCAGAGGAGCGGCAACTCTCCTTCAACCAGATGATCGAGCTGGCACTGCACACAGCGCTGTAAGCGCCGCGGCCCCGCCCAACCCTGCACGCACCCTGACCCCTATGAGAGATCCAATATGAACAATAAGCTCTCCCTCACTGCCATCAGCTTCCTGGCCAATTTCGTGATGGCCGGTTTTGCGACCCAGTTCGGCATGCTGATCGAACCCATCGCCGCCAAGTTCGGCGCCGACGTCAATCAGGTGGCCTCCATCTTCTCCCTGCTTAACGGCGGGGCGCTGGCGGGCACCATTGCCGCCTTCTTCCTCATCGAGAAGGTGGGTCTCAAGCGGATGACGCTGCTCTGCTACGGCCTGATCGCGCTGGCGGCGGCATCCCTCCACCTGACCGGCTCGCTCTATGTGGTGATGGCGGCCATGACGGTGATTGGCCTGTGTGGCGGGGTGGGGCTCTGCATTGCGGGAACCCTGGTGGTGAGCGTCTGGAAGGAGCGGATGCAGAGCACCATGCTGGTGGTGCAGGATGCCACCTTCAACGTGGCCGGGGTGGTTTTCCCGCTCATCACCACTTATACCCTGACCCACGCCATGGCGTGGAGCTGGAGCTATCTGGCGGTGGGCGTGGTGGCGCTGGCCACCATGCTGGTGGCTGTGCTGACCAATTTTCGCAGCTGCGAGGCGGGCGGCGAGAGCGCCGGTAACGAGCACTCGGAGTGGAACCTCGGCATCATCAGCGGCGGCTTGGGACTCTTTCTCGGCATGCTGGCGCTCTACACCTTCCTCACCTGGGCGCCCATGTTCGTGAAGAACAAGTTCGGCATCCCCTTCGAGGAGGCGGGCAATATCATCACTCAGTACTGGACGGCAGCCCTGCTCGGCGCCCTGGTGTCGACCGCTATCGTGACCCGCATTCCAATCCGCACTTTCTTGCTGGTGATCATCACCCTGGCGATGGGGATGACGACCTTGATCGTTACCACCGACAACCTGAGCCAACTGCCTTACCTCACCTATGGTTACGGCTTTGTCTGCGCCGCGCTCTACAACGCCTTTATCGCCTACGGGGTATCGTTTGTGCGCCAGGCATCGAGCAAGAACGTCTCCTATATCCTTATCAGTGGCAGCGCGGGGGCCATGTTCAGCCCGGCCATCAGCGCCCTGCTGGAGCAGATGATCGGCTTGCAGGCGGTGATGTACGCCATCCCGATGATCTACGGCCTGATCCTCGCCATGCTGGTGGCCTCGCTGCGGATGGCCCGGCCCCAACCCTGTCTGGCCTGAGTTGGAGAGTGAATAACAAGAGGGGCGGTATCGATCGCCCCTTTTTTATTTTGTGTTGGGCTGGGTGGTTATGGCTGTGCTCTTTTGCCCAAGGCTGCGCCTGCTTTGCTTACGGTTGTTCGAGAAACCCCTTGAGCCCCGCCAGATCGCGGATCTGCAATCCTTGCTCGCCGCGCTCCACCAATCCCTTGTCCATCAGCTCCTTCACCGCCCGTCGGTAGACGCGGTCAGTGGTACCGAAACGCTCCGCTTCCTGATACCCCTTGCTGAAACCGCTCACCGGATTGTCATGACAGTGGCTGTGGTAGAGGTCGAGGGCAATGTTGTAGCTGATGGGGTAGAGCATGCGGCAGGTGAAGATATCCACAGTGTCCTGATAGTCGATGGCAATGGCCGTGGCGAAGAAGAGCGCCACCTTGGGGTGGGCGACCAGCGCCTGCTCCAGCCGTTCGCCGTCGATGCGAGCTACTTCGAGCGGCTCCTCGGCCATGATGTCGAGCTGGCAGCGATAGCCGGTGAAGAACTCCATCTCGCCAAACAGCTGGTTGTCGCACTCCAAAGTGCCGAGCTGAAAGCGGCGGCCATTCATGGCGGTGTGGCCCATGGCGATACGGCCGCTCGGCACCAGCACCAGATCCCGCAACGGCTCCCCTTGGCGCATCAGGGGCTCCCCCTCGGGAATAAGGCGCCGCTCCGTGATGCAGGATTCGACCACCTGTTTGATCAGATCGTGGCTGGCCTGCCAGTGGGGCTGAAAGCGGCCCTTGAGAAGGGGTTTGAGTTGCATGAAGTGCGCGCGCCTGCTGAAAACAAGCGGCTATTACACACGCTTGTGGGCGGATACTCCAGCCCTTAAACCCGCTCGGCTGTCCGGGCCTCAAGCTGGTTGAGGCTGGCGAGCGCGGTGCGCAGGCGGGCCAGCCCTCTATGGATATGGTAGAGGCAGTCATCCATGCAGAGTTAAACCCGCTCGGCTGCCCGGGTCTCACGCTGGTTGAGGCTGGCGAGTGCGGTGCGCAGGCGGGCAAGACCTATGGGCTTGTAGAGGCAATCATCCATGCCGGCGGCCAGACAGAGTGCCCGCTCGCGGGGCAGGGCATGGGCGGTGAAACCCCAGATCGGCAGCTCATGACCACGGGCGCGGATGCGGCGAGTCAGCTCGAAACCGTCCATCAGCGGCATCTGGCAGTCGGTGATGACCAGATCGAAGGGGTGGCTCTGGATGGCCCGCAGCGCTTCGACCCCGTTGCCGCGCACGCTCACCTCGTGACCCAGGTGCTTGAGCTGCTGGCGCAGCAGGATCTGGTTGGCGTGGTTGTCATCCACCACCAGGATCTGCAGCTGCGCCGCGCCACCCGGCACCGGGGAGCTGACCCCGTCGCCGTGTCGGGGCGAGGGCGGCTGCACGGCGGCATCATCCATCGGGGTCAGCGGCAGGCGGATCCTGAGTTCGGTGCCCACCCCGAGCTGGCTGCTGACCTCTATCTTGCCCCCCATCATCTGGCACAGGATCCGGGCAATGTTGAGGCCAAGGCCCGTGCCCGCGTACTGATAAGGATCGTGGGCGCGATAGAAAGGGTTGAACAGCAGGGGCAGTTTGTCGGGGGCTATGCCCACGCCGCTGTCGGTTATGGTGAGCTGCAGCAGGGGGTGAGTGGCATTACCGCCCAGGGTGGCCCTGAGGCTCACCTCCCCCCGCTCGGTGAACTTGATGGCGTTGCCGAGCAGATTGAAGATGATCTGGCGCAGCCGCAGCGGATCGATCAGCACCCGCGGCAGGGCGTCCAGGGTGACGAGGTAACTCAGCCCCTTCTGCTCGGCCATGCCCCTGAATACCTGGGCCACGGATTGCAGCAGCGGCGTCAGCTCGCAGGGGGTGGGGGAGAGCGTCATCTGGCCCGACTCTATGCTGGAGATGTCGAGCACGTCACCGATGAGATCCAGCAGACCGTTGGCGGACTCGGAGGCGATGCGCAGCTGCTCGCTGGTGTGGGGCGCGAGCGCCGGATCCTGAATGGCGAGCTCCAGCATGCCGAGAATGGCGTTCATGGGGGTGCGGATCTCGTGGCTCATGGTGGCGAGAAAATCGCTCTTGGCCCGGCTGGCGTTGTCGGCCTGCTCCTTGGCGTGGCGCAGCGCCTCCTCCATGGTCTTGCGCTCTGTGATGTCGATCCAGCCGTTGATCACCCCGCTGATGGCTCCCTGGCCGTCGAAGTAGGGCACCATCCAGTGATAGACGAACTGGCGTCGCTCCGTGTTGCTGAAGATGCGATCCGAGAGGATGGGGCTGCCGCTGTGCAGCGCCTGCTGAAAATCCTGCTCCAGCGCGGCGATGGCATCGGCATTGATGTGCCCCCGCAGCCCCTCGACGAAGGACTTGCCCAGCACCTGCTCCAGCCGGGCGCCCAGGATAGCCAGGTACTTGCTGTTGCAGAGGATCACCTTGCCGCCCGTGTCTCGCACCACTATGGGGTGGGGCAGACTTTCCCCCAGCGCCTCGATGAAACGCACATGTTCCTCCAGCTGGCGGCGGGAGGCCTGCTCCGACTGGGCCAGCCGGTTGAGCATGCGGTTGCGGTAAAACAGCAGCAAGGCCAGGCCGAACAGGGCCGCAAACAGCAGGTAGAAGTAGTGGGCGTTGCGTTCCATGAAGGTGGGCGCCGGCAGTTTTCGGTTGCGCCACTCGTAGCTCATCATGGCCAGCTCGTTGGGGGAGATGGAGAGTATGGTCTTGTCGATGATGCGCATCAGCATGTCGTGGCCCGGCATGCTGGCAAAGCCCATCTTGATGGGCATGCTGTCGGCGGGCCCGGCGATGCGGATCCTGGCCAGCCGGCCGCAGTCCACCGCGTTCTGGGCAAAGTAGAGCGGCACTATGGCGGCATCGAGCTGGCCACTGTCGACGGCCCGCATCGCCTCGTCCGCGCTCTCCATGAAGCTCACCTGGCTGGCTGTCAGGCCCCTGGCTATGGGGTTGTAGTAAGTCGAGCCTACCCGTTTGCCCGCCAGTTCCCCCAGGGTGCCATGCAACTCATCCCCCTTGCGCGCGACTATCACATAGATGTCGTCGGTGGAGTAGGGGATGGAGGCGTGCAGCCGGTAGCTCTCGGCCACCGGCTTGGAGATGGCGCCGATGAGATCGAGCTCGCCATTGCGCAGGGCGTCGTTGCGGGCCTGCTCCGAGTGAAATGACACAAATTCGAACGTCAGGCCGGAGCGCTTGCTCAGCTTGGCCAGCATGTCCACCGACATGCCGGTGAGCTGGTTGTCGTAATCCCGCACGCCATAGGGATAGAGATCGTCCACCAGCCACACCTTGACAGGTCTGGCCCTGGCCAGCCAGGCCCGCTCGGCGGAGTCATAGATGTCGGCCGGGTTGTCGACTATGTCGCGGATGGGCCCGTTCCACTGGCTGAAAATGAGGCTGCGGGTCACGTCGTTGACCTCTTGCAGTGTGCGGTTGAGCAGGGCCAGCAGGTGAGGGCTGCGCGCCGAGACCGCGAAGCGAAAGCCGTCCGGTGCCAGGCTGGGTTGTGCCTCGCGGCGCTGCATGAGTTTGTCGAAGCGCTCGCTGTTGAGGTAGTGCATGGAGTGGATGTCGCTCAGCAGCAGCTGATCCCGCCCGAAGAAGACGGCATCGAAGGCCGCCACGTTGGAGGGGTAGCTGACCAGGGTGAGCTCAGGGTAGTAGCGCTTGAACTCGGCCGGATCGACGTACCCCTGCACTGTGGCGACGCGCTGGCCCGGCAGCAGCAGGGGCCCGGACTCAGATTTGAGGGCCGAGAAGATGGGGGTATTGCTGAAGTAGCGCTGGCTGAGGGCGATGCCGGTCTGCTGGCGCTTGCTCAGGCTGAGGTTGCCGAGGTTGACCATGTCGAGCTTGCCCGCCCGCAAGGCGGCCAGTGCGCTCTGCTTGTCATTGAATGCCTGCAGCACGATCGGCTTTTGCAGCGTCCTGGCCACTATGTTCAGGTAGTCGGCGGAGATCCCCTCGAAGCGGCTGTCCGAGACTATCATGGCGAACGGGCGATAGTCGTGACGCAGCACGCCGACCCGCAGCGCATTGACCTGCCTGAGCCAGTGCTGCTCGGCCGGCACCTGGGAGGCGTAGCTGCTCTGTATGTAGTGGCGGCTGTGCAGGGTCAGCGCCTGCAGCGGCAGGGAGAGCAGCAGGCCGAGGAGGATCAGGGATCTTGTAAGCTTCATCATGCTACCTGGGTTGCGACAACCATCCCTGCCTGCCAGAAAACGCTCGAAAGGGGCGATTCTACCGCAAAGTCCCGCGCCATGAGTCCCTATTTACCGGTTTGTCAGTGCTCGAACCATGAAAAAAGGCGGGACAGGCCCGCCATATCGACTTGATTTGCACGGCGTCAGCCGAAACGGTAAGAGCCCATATAGAGGCTGCCGCCATCCCAGCTGTCGTGCAGCTTGTGGGGCTTGTCCTGGCCGGCGGCCCCCAGGGCCACAAACAGCGGGCGCAGGTGATCGTCATGGGGGTGTGCTTCCACAGCTCCCGGGGCGCGCGTTCTGTACTCTTCCAGCGCGGGCCTGTCACCCTCGCTCATGGTCTGCTCCAGCCAGTTCACAAAATCGCTGGCCCAGCCCGGCACCGGTGAGTTGTCCGGCCCGAGGGCCCGCAGGTTGTGGGTAATGGCGCCGGAGGCCAGTATGCCTATCCCCTGTTCGCGCAGGCTTTGCAGCGCTTCCCCCAGTTGCCAGAGCTGGGCCGGGCTGAAACTGGCCGGGATGGAGATCTGCACCAGGGGGATCTCGCTTGCCGGATCCATCAGGGAGAGCGGCGACCAGACGCCGTGATCCAGCTCGCGGCGCACCTGTGTAGCCGGCAAGCCCGCCAGCATCAGCTGATCGCCCACCGCCTCTTGCAACCACAGCGGACTCGTTGCCGGCCAGCGAATATGGTAGAGCGGCTCCGGAAAACCGTAGAAGTCATACATGAGCGCCGGATTGGGCTCGACGTTGATCTGCAGCTCGGTGCGGCTGAACCAGTGGGCCGAGATCACCACCAGCCCCTTGATATCCCCAAGGCGCAGGGTCTTGAGGAAGTGGGTCGCCGGCTGGTCGCGCAGAACCAGATCCGGGGCACCGTGAGAGATGAACCATACAGGGGCGATAGACATGACAAGACTCCATATAAGCTGTGTCGGTACGCGCGGCGTACCAGAAACCCGGGTCAGGGCGTGTTGCCACTGACGATGAGCTCATTATCTGCCCAGGATTGGCGGTTAACAATCCAGTGTCATGTATAAGCACTGTTCACTGTGGGTTGATAGTTGTGGCGAAAACCGGGGGATTGATCCCATAAACGACAAGGCCGGCGCATGGCGCTGGCCTTGTCTGATTATCACGGCATCAGGCTTATTGAATGCCCGGCAGTTCCACATCGAAGAGGAGCGCGGGCGTTCAGCGGGATCTTGCCGATGGCACAGTCGGTTTATTGAATGCCCAGCAATTCCACGTCGAAGATCAGCACGGATCCCGGTGGTATCTTGCCGGCGGCACGGTCGCCATAGGCCAGGTTGGCGGGGATGTAGAAGCGGGTCTTCTCCCCTTCCACCATCAGCTGCACCCCTTCGGTCCAGCCAGCAATCACCTGATTGAGGCCAAACTCGATGGGCTCGCCACGGGCGACCGAGCTGTCGAACACTGTGCCGTCCAGCAGCTTGCCCTCGTAGTGCACTTTCACCTTGCTGGTGGCGGTGGGGTGAACCGTGCCGCTGCCCGGGGTCAGCACCTCGTACTGCAGGCCGGAGGCCGTGGTGGTCACCAGGGGTTTGTCCTTGTTGCCGGCGAGGAACTCGGCGCCCTTGCGCACATTGTCTTGTGCCAGCTTTTTGTTGTTGCTGCTCGAGTAGAAGTAGTAGGCGACACCGGCAACCAGCAGCGCGATCAGAATGAATTTCATCAGTTTTTCCTTAAATGCAATGAAGGCGGCATCTTATCCCAGTCGGGGAGGGAGGGCGAGTCGGGACGCGGGAGGATGTGACGCAGCAGACAGACGACGAGGGGGCCAGGAACCGGCCCCCTCGCCTCATGAGGGCGGATTACTTCGCCGCCACCATCATCAGGGCGGGCAGGGCGAAGAAGAGGCCCGCCACGTAACCCAGCGCCAGCAGCTTGTTCTCGCTGCCCACCCGGGCCAGCCCCTCGGCGGCCCGCACCGGCAACTCGCGCAGGAAGGGCACGCCATAGATGAGCGCCACGGCGAACAGGTTGAACAGCACGTGCACCAGGGCTATGGTCAGCGCCAGCTTGGCCCCGGCGCCGCTGATGGCGGTGGCCGCCAGCAGGGCCGTGATGGTGGTGCCTATATTGGCGCCCAGGGTGAAGGGGTAGAGCTGACGGGTGCTGAACAGGCCGCTCCCCGCCAGCGGTATCATCAGGCTGGTGGTGGTGGAGGAGGATTGCACCATGACGGTGACCAGGGTGCCGGAGGCGATGCCGGTCAGCGGACCACGGCCCAGCGCCTTGTGCAGCAGATCCCGGGCACGCCCCACCAGCACCCGTTGCAGCACTTTGCCGAGCCAGGTGACGCAACCGAGGATCAGCAGTATGCCGATGAGGATGGTGGCGATGGCGCCGCCCTTGCCCGGCAGGAAGGCGACCAGGCCGTCGATGAAGGTGAGGGCGGGGGAGATGAGGGGCTTCATGAAATCCATCCCCTGCATCGAGATGTCGGCGGAGCCCACCAGCAGGTTGGCCAGCGCCTCGGCGCTCTTTTGCAGCAGGCCGAACATCAGCTCCAGCGGCAGGAAGATGAACACCGCCAGCAGGTTGAAGAAGTCGTGGACTGTGGCGGCGGCGAAGGCGCGGCGAAACTCGGCCCTGTCCCGGATATGGCCCATGGAGACTATGGTGTTGGTGATGGTGGTGCCGAGGTTCGCCCCCATCACCATGGGGATGGCCATGTCGATGGGCAGGCCGCCGGCCACCAGACCGACGATCACCGAGGTGACAGTGCTGGACGATTGCACCAGCGCCGTGGCCAGTATGCCGAGCAGCAGGGCGACGAAGGGGTTGCTCGCGAAGGCGAAGATCTGGGCCGCGCCCTCGGCGCCGCCGGAGAAGCCCTTGAAGCCGTGGGAGACGGCGCCGACGGCCACCAGGATCAGGTAGATCAGGGTGATGACAGCGAGCCAGTTGAACAGTGGGCCGGGACGACGGGTCTGCTGTTGTGCGAAAGATGGGGTGCTGTGCATGAAGCCTCTTGGGACAGTCTGCGTGAAAATGGACGGGCGCATTAGACCAAGGCTCCATGACAGAAATATGACAAAGTGACACTTTTATGATGGTTTGATGACATGGCGGCAGGGTGCCGTTCGCGGGGTAACGAGGGGCGTATCGCCGCCCATGGCGGACAACCGGTGTCGGAGCCGGAGCCGATTTTGGCCCGTTTGGCGGCGTGCGGGCCCAGGTGCTTGCACCCGGGAGTCAGGGTTATATGCTGGCCTCCTTTCCTTCCCTCAACGAGAGTGATGTTGTTATGCGAGCATGGGTACTGTGTCTTTCCCTGGGTCTGCTGTCTGCCGGTGCGCAGGCCAGCGTGTTCAAGTCCGAGTGCAACCTCGACAAGGCCGTCAAGAACGAGGCGCTCAATGCGACCCTGGGGGTCAAGGGCAACTGTGACACCGACAAGCTGGTGCGCCAGCAGAAAGAGAAAGCCAAGGCGGAAGTGAAGAAGAACACCACTGACGTGCTGGACAAGAAGACCGCCGGCCTCAAAGAGGGCAAGAGCGATGTGAAGGCGACCCAGCACAAGGTCAACCAGGCCGGGCAGCAGCTCAAGCAGACCCAGCAGGATGTGAAGGCGGTAGCCAAGGATCCGCTCAAGGCGGCCGCCACCGCCGTGATCAACCAGGGCTGATCAGCCGGCCAGCTGCGGGCATGGCAGGCCGGCGCTGGCTGGGTGAAAACAAGAAGGGGAGCCATGGCTCCCCTTCTGCTTTCTTGCTGTGTGGCTCGGTCCCTTATTGGGAGTCGGCAGTCTCTTCGTACTGACGGAAGGGAATGCGGAACACGGCGAGGCGCAGGAACAGGTAGGTGACCCCGAGACCCGCCCAGATCAGGCCCAGCTCCAGTGAGCTCTGCTCCAGGTTGATCCAGAGCGCACCGATAGTGGCGGCGCCGAGCAGCGGCAGCAGCAGGTAGAGCAGGTGATCCTTGATGCTCTTGTTGCGCTTCTCGCGTACCCAGAACTGGCCTATGACCGACAGGTTGACGAAGGTGAAGGCCACCAGGGCACCGAAGTTCACCAGCGCCAGCGCGGTATCCAGATCGAACGACACGGCGGAGAGGGCCAGACCGCCCACCATCAGCACGTTGATGGCCGGAGTCCGGTATTTCGGGTGGATATAACCAAACACCCGCTCCGGGATCATGCGATCGCGCCCCATGACGTAGAGGATGCGGGACACGCCTGCGTGCGCCGCCATGCCGGAGGCCAGCACGGCGACCGTGGTGCACACCAGCACCACGCTCTGGAAGAAGGCGCCGCCGACGTAGAGGGCGATCTCGGGCAGCACGGCATCAGGCTCCTTGAAACGGGCCAGATCCGGGAAGTAGAGCTGCAGGCAGTAGGAGACCACCACGAAGATGACGCCGCCGATGAGGGCTGTCAGCACGATGGCGCGCGGTATCACCTTGCCTGCGTTCGGGGTCTCTTCACTGAGCGAACTCAGGCCGTCGAAGCCGAGGAAGGAGAAGCAGAGGATGGTGGCACCGGTAAACAGCGGCACCACGCTGGCGGATTCGAAGTGGAACGGCCGGCTGCTCATCAGGGTTGCCGCGCCTTCGCCGTGATAGATGCCCCAGCCCATCAGACCGATGAAGAGGGTGATGATGGCCAGCTGGATCACTACTATCAGGCCATTGAAGTTGGCCACCAGGTTGATGCCGCGCAGGTTGAGGAAGGTCATTACCGTCACCAGACCGAAGATGAAGATCCAGGGATCGACACCCGGGAACATGGCGGTGAGGTAGATCTTGGCCAAGAGAATGTTGATCATCGGCATGAACATGTAGTCGAGCAGGGAAGACCAGCCCACCATGAAACCGACGTAGGGGTTGAACACCTTCTGGGCATAGGTATAGGCAGAGCCCGCAGAGGGGAACTTGCGCACCAGATGGCCGTAGCTGAACGCGGTCAGCAGTATGCCGCCCAGCGCCAGCAGATAGGCGGTGGCGACCCGGCCCTCGGTGATGTCACCGACGATGGCGAAGGTATCGAACACGGCCATGGGGGTCAGATAGGCGAGGCCCATCACCACCACCTGCCACATGCTGAGGGTTTTCTTCAGACGAACGGGTTGCTGTTGGCTCATTCAGGCTTCCTCCTTGCACGGACGGCAGGAAGTGGAATGGCTTGAGGCCATGGGACCGGGTTCTCGCGTACTCACAACATCGGTATGCAAACCACAGACGTTGGTCGCGCGGCGACCAAAGCAGGTTCCGGTGGCGACCGGAGACAAAGCAAACAAGAGCCCCATGTTTTTCCTCATTGCGGCATTAGGTTCATCTGAACCTTGATATCATTTCCGGAATGGTTCCGGCCTCGAGTGGTATTGATTTTTTTTCAAAATGAAAATAACCGATGTGGGATCACATCGGTTATGAAAGCGGCGGGATTTTGCCCCAGATGGGGGGGGAAGACAAGCCACTAAGGCCATTCCAGGCAAGAGAATTATCAATGACCTGGTTTATATCAATAAATGGCGTCCGCTCCCGGGTGTGGGAGATGGACGCCAGCCCAGATGTGGCAGGGGTTGCGGCTCAATAGGTCGGCAAGGATACACGCCAGAAGGTGGTGCGCAAAAACAGATAAATTCCCCCTATGGCAGCCCAGATAAGGCCGAGGATAAGGGAGGTTTGTTCCAGATTGAACCAGAGAACCGCCACAGTCCCTGCCCCGCACAGGGGCAGCACCAGATATTGCAGGTGATCCCTGAGGGTCTTGTTGCGCCCCTGACGCACGTAATAGCAGGCGATCACCGACAGATTGACCACGGTAAAGGCCACCAGGGCGCCGAAGTTGATCAGGGCCAGGGCGATTTCCAGATCGAAGCTGATGGCCGACAGCGCCAGCAGGCCCACCAGCAATATGTTGAACACCGGGGTCTGCCACTTGGGGTGTATGTAGCCGAAGGTGCGCTGGGGCAGCACCTTGTCCCGCCCCATCACGTAGAGGATGCGGGATACCCCGGCGTGGGAGGAGAGCCCGGAGGCCAGCACGGCCACGCAGGCGCACACCAGCACCACGCTCTGGAACAGCTTGCCGCCCACGTAGAGGGCTATCTCGGGCAGCACGGCATCCGGCTCCTTGAAGCGGGAGGCATCCGGGAAGTAGAGCTGCAGGGCATAGGCCACCACCACGAAGATGAGGCCCCCCAGCAGCGCGGTCAGAAAGATGGCCTTGGGGATCACCTTGCCCGCCTCCGGCGTCTCTTCGCACAGGGCGCTCAGACTGTCAAAACCCAGGAAGGAGAAACAGAGGATGGTGGCGCCGGTCAGCAGCGGCAGCACCTCGGCGTTGGCGCTGTAGACGGGTTGCAGGCTGACGGCACCGACCCCTTCACCCTGGGCTATGCCATAGCCAATCAGAGCCAGGAACACCACTATGATGGCGATCTGGATCAGGATTATGATGCCGTTGAGGTTGGCCACCAGATCGATGCCGCGCAGGTTGATGAGGGTCATCAGGGCCGTCATGGCGCAGATGAAGATCCAGGGCTCGACGCCGGGGAAGAGGGCGCTTAGATAGATCTTGGCCAGCAGCATGTTGATCATCGGCAGGAAGACATAGTCCAGCAGGGACGACCAGCCCACCATGAAGCCCACCACGGGGGAGAACTCTTTCTGGGCATAGGTGTAGGCCGAGCCCGCCGAGGGATAGTGACGCACCATCTGGCTGTAGCTGGTGGCGGTAAAGAGCACGCCGACCAGGGCCAGCAGGTAGGCGGTGGTGACATGACCGTGGGTGATGTCGGTGACGATGCCGAAGGTATCGAACACCACCATGGGGGTCATGTAGGCCAATCCCATCACCACCACTTGCCACAGGGTGAGGGTTTGCTTCAATCGAGCCGGGCGTGGAGCCATTGGCCTATCTCCTTGAATTCGGTGCAGGTTTCCCGCGCAGCGGGCAGGCGCAGGATCCGTGACAGGGGGGCCTCGGCCTCGGAGGGAGCCAAGCGCTCCTGTCATCATTTTTTGGGGCGGCGATGATACCGTATGAGCAGGCCGTCCGCGATGGGCGGCCTGCGGTTATCTGACGGTATTTTTCGCACCGACTGGCAACACGGCGCGGATCTAGCCTTGACGGGCGGCCGTGAGTGCCTGTTCCAGCAGACCCAGCCCTTCCTCGATCAAGGCCGGGGAGGCGGTGAGGGGCGCCAGGAAGCGGATGACATTGGCCCGCACGCCGCAGGAGAGCAGCACCAGCCCGCGCTTGCCCGCCTCGGCCACCAGCCGTTTGGTGAGATCCGGATCGGGTTGGCCGGCATCACGACCCTTGACCAGCTCCATGGCCACCATGGCGCCGGGGCCTCGGATGTCGCCGATGCAGTCGAAGCGTTCCGCCAGCTGGTGCAGGCGGGCCTTGATCTGCTCACCTTGGGTCAGGGCTTGCTGGTTGAGCCGCTCCTCCTCGATCACCTCCAGCACCGCCAGGGCGGCGGCGCAGGCGATGGGCGAGCCCGCATAGGTGCCCCCCAGACCGCCCGGCTTGGCGGCGTTCATGATGGCCGCCTTGCCCACCACTGCCGACAGCGGGAAGCCGCCGGCCAGGCTCTTGGCGAGCGTCATTATGTCCGGCTCTATGCCGCTGTACTCGGTGGCAAAGGTCTTGCCAGTACGACAGAAACCGCTCTGGATCTCGTCGCAGATGAGCACTATGCCGTGCTGATCGCACAGCTTGCGCAGGCTTTGCATGAAGCTTGGGGAGGCGGCATAGAAGCCACCCTCACCCTGCACGGGTTCGAGAATGATGGCCGCGACCCGGGCCGGCTCTATGTCCGAGCTGAAGCAGAGATCCAGCGCCGCCAGGGCGTCGGCCTCGCTCACCCCCAGGTAGTCGCTCGGGAAGGGCAGGTGATAGACCTCCCCCGGGAAGGGGCCGAAGCCGGTCTTGTAGGGCACTACCTTGCCGGTCAGCGCCATGCCCATCATGGTGCGGCCGTGAAAGCCCCCCTTGAAGGCGATGGTGCCGCTGCGACCCGTGTGGGCGCGGGCTATCTTGATGGCGTTTTCCACCGCCTCGGCGCCGGTGGAGAGAAACAGGGTGCGCTTGGGGGTGGATCCTGGCACCAGGGCGTTGAGCTTCTCGGCAAGCTCGATATAGCCGGGGTAGGGGGTGACCTGGAAGCAGGTGTGGCTGAACTTTTCGAGCTGTTCACGCAC
The DNA here is from genome assembly GCF_047780465.1 of Aeromonas sp. A04. NCBI lineage: Bacteria > Pseudomonadati > Pseudomonadota > Gammaproteobacteria > Aeromonadales > Aeromonadaceae > Aeromonas > Aeromonas sp. A04. Next base: position 413,888 of record NZ_JBLNHP010000002.1, read on the forward strand.
CGCCGCCACCACTTTCGGGTGGTTGTGGCCTGTGTTGAGCACGGCGATGCCGGAGGCAAAGTCGATGTAGCGGTTGCCCTCCACATCCCACAGCTCGGCGTTCTTCGCCCGCTCGATAAACACCGGCAGCAGGGTGCCGACGCCGTTGACCACGGCGGCTTCACGGCGGGCTTGCCAGGCCTGGTTGTTGTTTGCATGACTCATGTTTTCCTCCATGAGGGGCCAGGGGCCCCTGTCTCAATGATGGCGAGCCTCCCCGGCGGGGAGCACTCACTTCGTCCTTGTCTTGCTGTCTGTCTGCGCTGGCACTATCCCGCCCTGCAGGGCGGGCCCGGTTTGCTCTCCCCCTCGGGGAGACCGGGAGGGCCGGTATAAAACCGCCCCTAGCGAATGCCGCCAAAGCAGAGGTATTTGGTTTCGAGGTACTCCTCCAGCCCCTCGGCCGCGCCTTCACGACCGAGACCCGACTCCTTGATGCCGCCAAAGGGGGCCAGTTCGGTGGAGATGATCCCCTCGTTGATGCCCACCATGCCGTATTCCAGCTGCTCGGCCACCCGCCATACCCTGGCTATGTCGCGGCCATAGAAGTAGGCGGCGAGACCATAGGGGGTGTCGTTGGCAATGGCGATGGCCTCGGCTTCGGTCTCGAAACGCACCAGCGGGGCGACCGGGCCGAAGATCTCCTCCTGCAAAATGGGGTTGCGCTTGTCGACCTTGCCCAAAATGGTGGGCTGGTAGAAGAGCGGGCCGGCGGGATGGGCTTCGCCCCCCAGCAGCAGCTCGGCCCCGGCGGCGGTCGCCTGCCTGACCAGCTCGGCCACCTTGCTGGCGGCGGCCGGGTTGATCAGCGGGCCAATCTGGGTGCCCTCGCTCATGCCGTCCCCCACCTTGAAAGCCTTGACCGCGGCGGTGAGCTTCTCGGCGAAGGCGTCGTAGACACCGGCCTGCACCAGGATGCGGTTGGCGCAGACGCAGGTCTGGCCGGCGTTGCGGTATTTGGAGGCGAGCGCCCCGGCGATGGCGGCATCGAGATCGGCGTCGTCAAACACTATGAAGGGGGCGTTGCCACCCAGCTCCAGCGACAACTTCTTCATGGTGTCGGCGCACTGGCGCATCAACAGCTTGCCGATGCGGGTGGAGCCGGTGAAGGAGAGCTTGCGCACTGTCTTGTTGTTGCACAGCTCGTTGCCCACCGCGGCCGCCTGATGGCTGGTCACTATGTTGATGACCCCGGCAGGAATGCCCGCCTGCTCCGCCAGTGCCGCCAGCGCCAGCGCACAGAGCGGTGTCTCGGCGGCAGGCTTGATGACTATGGTGCAACCGGCGGCCAGCGCCGGGCCCGCCTTGCGGGTGATCATGGCGATGGGGAAGTTCCAGGGGGTGATGGCGGCGACCACGCCCACCGGCTGCTTGATGGTGGCCAGACGCCGGTCGCTGGAGAAACCCGGAATGGTGCGGCCATAGGCGCGCTTGCCCTCTTCCGCGAACCACTGGATGAAGCTGGCGCCATAGGCCACTTCCCCCTTGGCTTCGGCCAGCGGCTTGCCCTGCTCGCAGGTCATGATGCGGGCCAGCTCATCCTGGTTGGCCAGGATGAGCTCGAACCAGGCGTAGAGTTTGTTGCTGCGCTCCTTGGCGGTGAGCGCCGCCCAGGCCGGTTGGGCCGCGTGGGCTGCCTCGATGGCGCGGCGGGTGTCTGCCTCGTCCATGTCGGGCACCTGGGTGATGACCTGACCGGTGGCCGGGTTGTGCACCTCGAAGCGGTGCCCGCCATGGGCCTCGCACCAGCGGCCACCTATATAGGCAAGGGATTTGATCAAGGAGAGAGCAGGTTGTGATGCTGACATGAGAAGCCTCGATTGTGGGTCAGGGTGGTCACGTCATCCCGTGCTGCCACCGTATAGAATAATAAGCACAGGAAGACCATAAATTGAGCTGAAATGTTTTTCAAGTGTTAAATATATTTGAGTAAACTGGGCTGTGCATGCTAGAAATGGAGCTGTCAGGGCGATTTTACCGGTTTTTGCGGTGTTGGGTGTGCAAAATAATGAACGGCATTCACCGTGCAGGATAACGAACACACCCGACAGATTGACCCGTTATTTTAACCGGATGCCATCGAACAGATCGGCCGCCACACATGTTCGCAGGCACACAAGGAGGTGGGCGATGCAGCAACCACAAGGAGAGGCAAGGTGGCAGACCATGACGGATAACCCGTTGATGGGCAAGAGCATGGGGGAGCGCCTCGCCGCCACCCGCCGTCGTCTCGGGCTCTCTCAACGGCGAGTCGCCGAGCTGAGCGGGTTGACCCATGGCGCCATCTGCATGATAGAGCAGGACAAGGTGAGCCCGTCGGTGGCCTCCCTGCAAAAATTGCTCAACGTCTATGAGCTGCCGTTGTCGCGCTTCTTCGCCGAGGAGGAGGGACGCACGCCGAGCGTGGTGATCAAGGCCGATCAGCTGATCGAGCTGGGCAGTCAGGGGGTCTCCATGAAGCTGGTGCACAACGGCAACAACCGTCGTCAGCTCGGCTTCATGCTGGAGACCTATGCCCCCGGCACCGACACCGGCGGTCAGGTCAAGCATCTGGGGGAGGAGGTCGGAACCGTGCTGGAAGGGGCCGTGACCCTGACGGTAGCCGGCCAGGCCTATCAACTCAGTGCCGGGGACAGCTACGTGATCGACACGGGCGAGCCCCACAGCTTCAGCAATCCGTCGGGGCAGGTCTGTCGCATCGTCAGCGCCCATACCCCGGCCAACTTCTAGTGTTGAGACTATGTCTCGTTTGGGAAAAGAACCGGTAAGGAAACAGGATCATGACCGAGCATGTAAACAGTTACTACGCAGCCAGTGCCAACAAACACGCACCCTATCCGACCCTGACCGAGCAGCTTGAGTGCGATGTCTGCGTCATAGGCGCGGGTTACACCGGCCTCTCCAGCGCGCTGCATCTGGTGGAAAAGGGCTATTCGGTGGTGGTGCTGGAGGCGGCCCGGGTGGGCTTTGGCGCCAGCGGTCGCAACGGCGGCCAGATAGTCAACTCCTACAGCCGCGACATCGACACCATAGAAGCGAACTGCCCGCCGGATCAGGCCAGGCTGCTCGGCTCCATGTTGTTTGAGGGGGGCCAGATCATCCGCGATCGCATCCAGCGCTACAACATCCAGTGCGACCTGCAGGAGGGCGGGGTCTTTGCCGCCGAGACGGATCGCCAGCTGCATGAGCTCAAGGCCCAGCAGGCCCGTTGGCAGAAGTGGGGCAACGACAAGCTGGAGCTGCTGGACGGGGACGGGATCCGCGAGGTGGTAGCGAGTGATCGCTACGTCGGCGGCCTGCTCGACAAGAGCGGTGGTCATATCCACCCCCTCAATCTGGCGCTGGGGGAGGCGGAAGCCATCCGCATGCAGGGCGGCAGGATCTTCGAGCAATCCGCCGTCACCAGCATCACCCCGGGCCAGCCCGCCCTGGTCAAGACCGCCAAGGGGGCGGTGAAGGCGCGCTTCGTGGTGGTGGCCGGCAACGCCTATCTCGGCAACCTGGTGCCCGAGCTCGCCGGCAAGAGCATGCCCTGTGGCACTCAGGTGGTCGCCACCGAGGTGCTGGGTGAGGAGCGGGCCCGTTCCCTCCTGCCGCAAAACTACTGCCTGGAAGATTGCAACTACCTGCTCGACTACTACCGCACCTCGGGCGATCACCGGCTGATCTACGGCGGCGGCGTTGTCTATGGCGCGCGGGATCCGGCGGATATCGAGCGGCTGATCATCCCCAAGATGCTGAAAACCTTCCCGCAGCTGGCGGACGTCAAGGTGGAGTACACCTGGACCGGCAACTTCCTGCTTACCTTGTCGCGCCTGCCGCAGTTTGGCCGCATCGGCCCCAACATCTATTACATGCAGGGTTACAGCGGTCACGGCGTCACCTGTACCCATCTGGCGGGCAAGCTGCTCTCCGAGGTATTGAGCGGTCAGGCGGAGCGCTTCGATGCCTTCGCCAAGCTGCCGCACTACCCCTTCCCCGGCGGCCGCCTCTTCCGCATCCCCTTCACCGCCGCCGGCGCCGCTTGGTATACCCTGCGCGACCGCTTGGGGGTGTAAGCGCCGCCGATTCTGCCGCAACTTATTGGTGTGGGCAGAAGCCAGAAACGACAAGGCCACCGAACGGTGGCCTTGTTTTTTACCCTGTTGGCGACAGGCGCCTGACTCACTTAGAGATAAAAGGCCTCAACGGTGCCTTTCAGGGTGATCAGAATGGGCTGACCGCGACGATCCAGCGCCTTGGGGGAGGGGATTTTTACCCAGCCTTCGCTGATGCAATACTCTTCGACGTTGGTGCGCTCTTTGCCATTGAGTCGAATACCAATCTGGTGTTCGAAACAGGCGGCGACATGGTGCGGGCTGCGCGGGTTGCCTGCAAGGCGATCCGGCAGGGCCGGCTTGGTGTTGGTATCGCTCATCAATATGACCTGAAATGGATAAAAAGTGCGTCATTGTAGAGAATGCCGCCATGGCATTCAAGGTGGCCAAAACGTGTGCAACTATCCCCTCTTCCATGCTGGATGAAGCTGATCCCATATATTAATGGACGATGAGGCCTCCCTCTTCTGTTACCGCCAAGTCGCAGGCAGGCCAGCTTTAGGCGGCTGTTTCATGCCTGCGATCATGCTCAACTGCGAATCACCTGAGCCGTGCTTCGCTCTGTTTTCTGAAGGCGCTGGGGGTCAGGCCGGCGATGCGGGAAAACTCGCGATTAAAGTTGGATTTGGTCTGAAAGCCTGCATTCATCAATATGTGGGTAATGGTCTCATCCGTGGTGAGCAACGCCTGTTTTGCATGCTCGATACGATATTCATTGACCACTCTGGAGATGCTCTTCTGGTGTACCTGGTTGACCGCCATCGAGATTTGCTTGGCGGGAATACCCAGCTTGCGTGACAGCACTGCCAGGGTCAGATCCGGGTCAAGATAGCTGGCTTTTTCTCGCATCAATCTATCCACTCTTGCCACGATTTCGTCGGCCCGCTCTTGTGTCAATAATGACTCCGAACTTGGTGTCCTGGGAATCTCCGGTATTTGCGGCTGGGCAATATCTTCGACCGCGGGGGTATTGATGCTCACCATGATGACGGCAATTGCCAGCACGGGCAGCAGCACCAGGTGAGCGAGCGTCAAAATATAAAGGGAATATCCGCCCTGATTAACCGCAAAGTCGAGTGAGATAGCCGCATCTATCATGGCAGAGAACAACAGCATCCAGCCCGCCACCTGCTCCGCCCTTTTCACGGCTTCCCAATGGCTGAACGAGACCTGGATAAGCAGCGGCTCTTTGGCTGAGTAGCGTATCAGCGCGATGCCATAAAACAGATAAATGGCAGTAATGATCTCATCCAGTGGCAAGGCGAGAAAGGGGTGAGTGCAGAGACTGACGGCAACCAATATCGGTCCCGCAACATGGTGATAAGCGACCCTGTGGGTGTCGGTGGCTGCATGGGTAAAAATGAGCCAGGCGGCCACAGGGATCAGTGAGGCAAGTAGTGGCTGGGCTATGCTGAAGAGCGCAATATCGAATGTCCAGCGCAGCCCAACCAGCCCGGTGGTAGCCGCACAGAGCGCCAAAAACAGGCACGCCGCTTTTGCTTGGTCGGCCAATCGCACATACAGGATCACCGCCAGCAAGACCAGCAGCAAAGAGACAACAAAGGGTACGGGAATTGCGAGCATAACCGATCCGGATCCCAGTCATGGTGGTGAAAAGATAACGTCATGCCAGCATAACGATTTGCATCCAGGTAAAGAAGAATGTCGCGGACCAAGACGGGTTTTAGCACGTCCTAAAACCGGTTTCAGGACGTCTACCGCTGCGTTAGCCCCCAGGATGGGTGACCAAATAACGCTGGAGATAGCCTGAATGTGCTCTTTTTATTTACTCGCGTGGCGCCGCTATGCTGATTTTTCCGGTCGCTCCTCCAGAAAGGAGTTCTGGATGTTCATGCTGGTTCATGTGCTGGTTACCCTGATGTGCATCGCATTGGATGTGGGCATCAATGGTATGAGCGGCTTGGAGGTTGGTTATAGCGTGGTGAGCACTATCCCCATGGTCGCTGTCATGGTCCGCCGGCTGCACGATATTGATCGCTCGGGATGGTGGGGATGGATCTTTTTTGTCCCTGGCGTGGGTCCCTTTGCGTTGATCTATTTGCTTGCTCGGCAAGCTTGTTCAGGCCATCTATCCGTGAGGGAGGCATCATGAAACATTGCCTCTTGTTGCTCATGCTGATAAGTCCGGTCGCACTCGCTGACGCCGTCAATATTCACCCATTCCCCACGGGGGCGCAGGGTATATTGTCGGTAGAGCGTCTGACCCAGGGGAAACTGTTGTGGCTGCAGGGCCGGGTTGGTGAGGGAAGCTATACCCGTGTTGATGGCGAAGGGCGTCACTGTACCATCAGGGTGCCGGTTGCAGTGGGTCGTGTTGCGAATACCGGGTTGGGGATAGACGCTGTGGAGGGACTGTCAATCATTGTGATGAATAAACGGTTAAGCGAAGCCTTAATCAAGGGGGAGCGCATTAATAGCAACGAATGGCAGTTTGTTGCGCTGGCGGAACGTCGCGCCGCAGATGGTTACATAGTAAAAGGCATAGCGGCAGATGAAGGATTCGTGCTCAATTCAAAACGGCGCTGGATTTCCTGGCTATTGGATGAGGCGCCCATGCAGCATTGCCAGTAACCCCATAGTAAAACACCGCCTGTGGGCGGTGTTTTACTATGGGCCTTATTGGGCCAGGGATTTCAGTTGCTGCTTGTCCGGCGGGTTATTCCAGTCGATGGGACCGTGGGTGAAGCGGTACTGCAGGCGCGGCAGGCTGGTCTCCAGCCACTCTTCCCGAAAATAGGCATAGCCCTGATCCCAGTCAGGATCGTTCGCCCAGCCGGTTTGCAGGAAGTAGAGCCGGGTGCCCTGACCTTCCGGCACGAATCGCAGGCTGACCTGGGTCTTTTGCAGGCGAATATGGGGCAGGGAGGGCGGAAAATTCCAGCTGAAGCTGAGCAGGTCGTGGGGCATGACGGCCATCACCCGGCAGCCTTCGCTGCCACGTTCACCCAGTGGGGCATCGGGTCTGAAATAGATTTCGAACGGACCATTCGGTTCGGGCACCATCAGACATTCCGGCGCCAGGAAGCTGCGCAGGCCGCTCTCGGTTGTCCAGGCGCGCCAGACATCGTCGATATGGGCCGGAACAAAGATGTTACCTTCTATCTGCTTGTTATCCATAAATCAGCGAGCCTCAAACCATCCATACATGGGACTCAGGCAGTATAGCCCCACGGGCGATAAAATGGACAGAGGTGTGTCACATCCGTGCCATCCATCGGCCAGTCATACTGGCCTGGCAATTTGACATGATGTGGCGATCCATCGACAGTGGTGCCAGGTGATCATAGTGACGAGGAAGGCTTGATGATCAGAGTCATGCGAGAGACAGACACTCCCTACTTGGCGCAGTTGTTTCTGAAAGGGCGGCGTCAGACCTTTCACTGGGTCGATCCTTCCCACTTTCGGCTGGAGGATTTCGACGAACAGACCCGGGGTGAGCAGATCTGGGTGGCCGAACAGGGCGGTGCCCCCTGCGGGTTTGTCTCCATCTGGGGGGATGAGAGCTTCGTGCATCATCTCTATGTGTCGGCCGACTGGCATGGTCAGGGGCTGGGGCGAGCCCTGCTTGCCCAGGGATTGGCGGCGTTCCAGAAACCGGCCTCGCTCAAGGTGGCGACCCATAACACGGCTGCCCTGGCCTTCTATCATCGCCTAGGCTGGCAGAACACGGAGGAGACGGGTCACTGCGAGATCACCGGCCCCTGGCGTCGACTCAGCCTCGAATAGTGCTCGTCAGCGGCAGGTAAAAATGAGGATGACGAATGTCAGGGGCCATGGGCCCCTGACGACAATATATAGCGCCAATCGTCTACCTTGAGTCTCGTGTGGGTGGCATGGGTTTTAACAGCCGTGGCCAATTGTAAAAATAGCTGACGCAAGTGTGATGAGAAATATAGCTTGGCGGTCCATGCCTATTTGCCAGGCCGGTATGGGGGAATTGTGCCGAGCGTGATCAGCTGGCCTTGCGCAATGACCAATGGGTGAATAAAGTTGCTGACATATTCAGCCAATAGTTTTTTGTTAAGAAAGTGACAGCAGCTATAAAATCATTATGTTGTTATCAGACAGGCATGCTATTCTCAAGCTGTGTTATCCCTGTGACAAACAAAAATAATTCTGTGAGGAAGTAATGAACGAGTTTCTGAAAGTTCTGCTGAACATTCGCAGCCTGCGCGCTGCCATCCGTGAATTGCCGTTTGAACAGCTGCAAGAAGCAAAAGAAAAGTTTGAGCTGGTATATAACGAGCGTGCCGAGTCCGTTGAACAAGAGCGTGCCGAACAGGAAGAGCGTCAGCGCAAGCTGAGCGAGTTCACTGAAATGCTGCAGCAAGCCGGTATCGACCCGCGCGAGCTGATCAACAGCGCCGCTGCTCCGGCCGCCGCTGCTGGCGCGACCAAGAGCAAGCGTGCTCCGCGTCCTGCCAAGTACAAGTACCAGGAAGACGGCCAGGAGAAGACCTGGACCGGTCAGGGCCGTATGCCGAAAGCCATTGCCGAGCAAGTTGCGCTGGGCAAGGATCTGAATGATTTCCTGATCTGATCCATTGGATCTGTCATGAATGATGCCGCCCGCGAGGCGGCATTATTATTTGTGCTCACCGAAACTCTCTCCTGTCAATTCCCCACTCATTTTGTACCACCCCGTTTGTCGTCGTATGACGCATCGGTTCAGTCCATGTGTTTGCCTCCTTTATTGGCCGATTAATTGTGATCCGTCTGCATCTGAGTGGTGATGTTGCGCTCTATTTTATTGCAGCGCGCTTGTCGACCACTCGTGAGAGACAATCTGTTGGACTCATATAGCCCGGTGCATATTCTTCTCTGTCATTCCCCAGAAAATTAGGGGGCATTAAGCTGCCTGCAAGCAAGCCGCGCTTCTTTTTTACTCATTGGGGTTGTCTGTGCCATTAAGCCAGCTGTTTTGCAGTTTTATCTGGCGCAGCATAATGGGGCGCCGCTATACCGTTGTTTATCATGGCGGGGGATATTTTCTTTATCCGCTGCGGACTCGGATATCCAGAATGTTCAACCTGAACGGATCACCCGGGTCGTGCGGGCGTGGCGAGGAGGCGGTCGGTATTGCAAGGGGGAGAGACAGGGGTAATCAGGCTCCCGCGGGGGGAGCCTTCCCGGGTTCAACTGGCCAGCTGGGCATCCCAGATCGCCTTGTCAGGCTGGACCTTGACGCTGTGCTGGCGGCGGGCCTCCACGGCATCGGCCAGCATGGCGAGCAGGGTCTGGGTATCGTCCCAGCACAGGCAGGCGTCGGTGACCGACTGGCCGTAGGCGAGCTGGTTCAAGGGCGCAGGCTTCTGGCTGCCCCCTTGCAGGAAGCTTTCGACCATGACGGCGGCGATGGCGTCGCTGCCTTCTCCCAGTTGACGACAGAGCTCCCCTGCCACCCGGATCTGGTTCTTGTGCAGCTTCTGGCTGTTGCCGTGGCTGCAGTCCACCATCAGGCGGTGGCTGAGCCCCTGCCGCGTCAGTCGTTCGGCGGCATCCTCCACGTCGCTCTGGTGGTAATTGGGGCGCGTACCACCGCGCAATATGATGTGGCCGGCCGGGTTGCCTTCGCTCTTGATCACCACAATGCCGCCCTGACTGCCCGGCGCGGTGAACAGGTGGGAGGCTTCACTGGCCTGGATGGCATCGATGGCCACCCGGATATTGCCGTCCGTGCCGTTCTTGAAGCCGACGGGGCAGGGCAGGGCCGAGGCCAGCTGCCGGTGCACCTGGGACTCGGTGGTACGGGCGCCTATCGCTCCCCAGCTGATGAGATCGGCCAGATAGAGGAAGCTGGTGGTATCGAGAAACTCGGTGGCGGTGGCCAGCCCCAGCCGGTTGATGTCGAGCAGCAGCTGGCGCGCCAGCCGCAGGCCATGGCCTATGTCGTTGCTGCCGTCCAGATGGGGGTCGAACACCAGTCCCTTCCAGCCGACCGTGGTGCGGGGCTTCTCGAAGTAGGTGCGCATCACTATCTGCAATCTGTCTTGATAGGCGTCGGCAAGTCGCGCCAGCCGCTGGGCGTAATCGAGGGCGGCGAGCGGATCATGGATGGAGCAGGGGCCTATCACCACCAGCAGACGATCGTCCTCTCCCGTCAGGATCTGGCGAACCTGCTGGCGATGGTGCGCGATCAGCGCCGTGGTCGGGGCGGGACAGGGATGAAGTGCCAACAGGTCGGCAGGAGTGGGGAGAGCCTCCACCGCGAAGGCGCGCATTACCGAGTTCAAAACTGCCATCTGGATTACCTTGCTGTGCAAACGGGAGTGAATGACGTGCGCGCCACGCCCGACCCCTGAGGTCATGGCGAGGGTGCTGCAATGGGGCATCATCACTGTTTATTGTTGAGAGTGATTATCATTATCTTGTTGTCTGTCTCAAATGCAAGCACAACCGAGCGGATCACCAGAATGGGGGGAGAGGGGCAAAAACGGGGGAGGGCAGATAGCCATCAAGCCCATGACCGACAGGCCATGAGCTTGATAATGGGAGGAAAAATATGGGGGATCAGCTGTCCATCACGTCGTGACGGGCGTGGTGATAGGCCTCTTCATCCTTGCCTTGACGCCAGTAGGGCACGGCGTAGACGCGCGTGCGATCCACCTCCAGGGTGCGCCTGACGTGACGGCGCAAGGGCACTACCAGCCCCTCTTCGCCGCCGAACCAGAAGTAGCTCGCCTGCTCCTGCATCGGCAGGGCGGTGAAATATGCCACCAGCGGTTCGGTCTGTTCGGGGGTGCCGATAAACCAGCGCAGGCTGACGCCGGCCGGCAGCGACAGATCCTGCACATCTTCCTGATAGGGCACCAGCAGGGCGATATGGCCCTGGGCGTCGGCGGGCATCACCTCCGCCATGGCGCTGATGGCGGGCAGGGAAGTGAGATCCCCCGCCATGTAGTAGTGCCGGGCGGGTTGCAGCATGGGATCCGGGCCGCCCGGGCCCGAGATGGCCAGCAGATCGCCGGGTTGGGCCTCAAGGGCAAAGCGGCTGGCGGGGCCGGCATCGCCGTGCAGGGCGAAGTCGATGTCCAGCTCCAGCGCCTCGCGGCGAAACGCCCGTATGGTGAAGGTGCGCATGATGGGGCGCTGGCTCGGGTCTTCCCAGCGCGGCCCTTGCGGGGTGGGCGTGGGCAGCACGGCATGGGCCTGGCCTGGCTGGGGCAGCATGATCTTGATATGGGCGCCGCCGCAGGTGAAGGGGTAGTCAGCGAGTTCCGGGCTGGTCAGGCAGACTCGGCGCAGGTGCGGGCTCACATCCCGGATGTGTTTGACCGTGAGCAGACGAGGACGATTGACCGGGGCGGGCTGAGACATATGGATACTCCTGACTGATAATGGCGCCCATTTTTCATTAAATGAAAACTATTATCAATTGCTTTGTGTGGCAGTCCGTCAGGAAGGGGGCATGAAAAGGGGAGAAAAACGCCGCCTCTCATGGCATGAGTGGCGGCGTCGCCAGGGCTTGGGTTAGCTGCGATCGCTTCCCCCCAGCGCCTTGTAGATCCTGGCCATGGTGTTGAGCTGCTCCTTCTGCTGACCGAGCAGGGCGAGCTCGGCATCCCACAGCAGGTTCTGCTCATCCAGCCAGGCCTGCACTCCGGTGGCACCGGCCTGGAAACGGGCCTTGGCCAGCCGCTCCGCCTCTTTGGCAAACGCCAGCTGCTCGGCCAGATAGCTCAGGCGCTGCTCGCCATGATGGCGGGCGGCCAGGCCATCTTCCACCTCCACCAGGGCTGTGTAGAGCTGCTTGCGAAACTCGGCCTCGGCGATCTGGTAGTCAAGCTCTGAGCCCGCGATGGAGAGCCGGGTCTTGTTGTATTCGAGGAAGGGCAGCGCCAGGGTGGCGCCCAGGGTGCCGACCGGGTTTTGCAGCACCTGGGTCAGGGTATCCGAGCTGGTGCTTGCCCCGCCGGTGAGGCTGAGGGTGGGGTAGAAACCTGTGCGGATCTCGTCCCCTTTCGCCAGTGTCTTGCGCAGCCGCAGCTCAGCGGCGCGCACGTCGGGGCGCCGCGCCAGCACATCTGCCGGTATGCCGACCGCCAGCGATGGCGCGGGCGTCGTCGTCAGTGCGCTCGGGGCAAATGGCAGCGGACCACTGCTGCGACCGAGCAAGAGGCGCAGGGCATTGCGGGCCTGTTCCTGCTGCATCAGGAGCGAGCTGAGTTCCGCCTGCTTGCCCGCCTTCTGCTGGCTGGCCTGCACCAGATCGAGCCGGGTGACGGCGCCGGCCTGGTATTTGGCCTGGGTCAGCTGTTCTGCGCGGGCATAGTTGGCCAGTTGCCGCTCACCCAGGCTGACGGCCGAGCCGAGATAGGCCAGTTGCCAGTACTGCTCCAGCGCCTTGCCGATCAGCATCAGACGGGTGGCCGCCAGATCCTGGGCGGAAGCCTGGGCTTCCCAGCTCGCCTGATCCCGCGCCGAGGCGAGCCGGCCCCACAGATCTACCTCGTAGCCGAGGGTCAGGGAGGGGCCCATGCTGCCGCTGGCCTTGCCACTCTTCAGATCCTTGGTGCCGTTGGCACCCAGGCTGGCGTTGACCGAGGGGGTCAGGTTGGTATCGGCGAGATCCGCGCCCAGCAGTGCGCTTCTGAGCCTCAGTCCGGCGACCTGCATGTCGGGGTTGGCGGCCAGCACGGCCGCCACCAGCTGATCCAGCGCCGGATCATGAAACCCTTGCCACCAGAGGCCGGCTTGCTGCCGGGTGAGACCGTCATCTGGCTGCTGCCAGCTCGGGGCCAGCGCCAGATCTTGTCTGTGATAGCTGCTCTGCTGGCTGCAGGCGCTCATGCCTGCGGCAAGGGCGAGGCAGAGCCCCAGTCTGGATAAGTTGTGCATCGTCATTCCCTCGCCAGCGCCTCGACCGGATCGAGCCGGGCGGCATTGCGGGCGGGCAGGTAACCAAACAGGATCCCGATGAGCGAGGAGCAGCCAAACGCCATCAGGATGGAAAAGAGCGAGAACTGCATCTGTATGCTCTCCACGAACAGGGAGAAGAGCAGGCCGATGAGCAGGGAGACGCCGACCCCGAGCATGCCGCCGAGCAGGCTCACCATCACCGCCTCGATCAGAAACTGCTGCAAGATGTCGGACTGGCGGGCACCGACCGCGATGCGGATCCCGATTTCACGGGTGCGCTCCACCACCGAGACCAGCATTATGTTCATCACCCCGACCCCGCCGACGATGAGGGAGATCACCGCGATGGCGGAGACCAGCAGCGTCATGGTGGCCGTGGTCTTCTCCACCGATTTTATGATGCTGTCGCTGCTGAAGGTGAAGAAGTCCTTCACCCCGTGGCGCTGGGTCAGCAGCTCGATGGCGGCCTGTTCGGCAAGGGAGGGTTGCACCCCGTCCTTGACCCGTATGGTGAGCTGGCTGAAGTGGTTCTGGGAGATGAGGCGGCTCATCACGGCGCTGTAGGGCAGCCAGACATTGACCGACTGGCTGCTGCGGCCAAACCCCGTCTCCTCTTCCACCACGCCTATGATGCGCACCGGCAGGGTGCCAACCAGTACCACCTGGCCGACGGGATCTTCCTCGCCGAGCAGGCTCTTTATGGTCTTGCCATCCACCACGGCCACCGCGGCCCGGTTCTGGATGTCGCGCTCGTCAAACAGGCGGCCACTGGTGAGCTTCATCCCCTTGACCCGGAAGAAGTCGCTGCCGACTCCCACTATGCTGCCGCTGCTGGTCTTGTTGCGATAACGCAGCTGACCCGACGAGGCAATCTGGGGGCTGGCCCCTTCCAGATAAGGCTGGCCGAGCAGGGCATCGAGATCCCGCTTGTTGAGGGTCTGGATGCTGGCAGCCTTCTCGTCTCCCCAATCCTTGCCGGGGAAGATATCGATGGTGTTGGTGCCCATGGCGTTGATCTGATCGATCACCTTGGCACGGGCGCCCTGACCGAGCGCAACCACGCTCACCACGGCGGCTATGCCGATGATGATGCCGAGCATGGTGAGGAAGGTGCGCATGCGGTGGGCCAGCATGGCGTGCAGCGCCATGCGCCCCGCCTCGCGATAGCGATCCCAGTCGTTGCCACCGGCCCTGGCGGTGGGTGGGGCGGGCTGAAGGGGGGCTGTGGCCGTGGCCGGTTTGCCGCTGTCTTCCAACACCCGGCCATCGCGCAGCGTGATGATGCGATCCGCGTGGCTGGCCACCGCCATGTCGTGGGTCACCAGTATGATGGTGTGGCCCTGGGCGTGCAGCTCCTTGAGGATGGCCATCACCTCCTTGCCGCTTTGGCTGTCGAGGGCGCCGGTGGGTTCATCCGCCAGGATCACCTCGCCGCCGTTGGCCAGCGCCCGGGCGATACTGACCCTCTGCTGCTGGCCGCCGGAGAGCTGGCCCGGGGTGTGATGGCTGCGATCGCTCAAGCCCAGCCGTGCCAGCAGGGCTTGGGAGCGCGCCTGCCGTTCGGGACGGGAGGCGCCGGCATAGACGGCCGGGATCTCCACGTTGGCGGCGGCATTGAGGTGCGGCAGCAGGTGGTAGCGCTGAAAGATGAAGCCAAAGTGGTGGCAGCGTAACCGGGCCAGGGAGAGGGCGTCCAGGGTGGCTGTGTCCTGGCCCCGGAACAGGTACTGGCCCGCGCTTGGACGATCGAGGCAGCCGAGCAGGTTCATCAGGGTGGATTTGCCGGAGCCGGAGGCGCCGACGATGGCGATCATCTCCCCCGCCTCTATGGTCAGATCCAGCGGATGCAGGACGGTAACCTCCTGCTCCCCGCTCTGATAGCGTCGCTCTATGCCCTTGAGCTGGATCAGCGGCTCGCTCACAGCATTATCTCCATGTCACCGTCGCTGACTGGCTTGCCCTGGCCCAGAGTGACTTTCTCCTGCTCGCTCAGGCCGCTGACCACCTCCACCTTGATGTCATCCTTCATGCCGGTCTTGATGCGGCGCGTCTCCTTCTGATCGTCATCCTTGAGCAGGGTGACCTCGTACTCGTTTTCACCCAGCTTCTTGCCAAGAGCCGTCTGTGGAATGGTCAGCACCTGCTTGCGCTCGCCGAGCACTATGGTGACTTGCGTGGTCATGGCGACCCGCAGGGTGTGATCCGGGTTGGGAACGTCGAACAGGGCGTAGTAGTAGACGGCGGCATTGCTGGTGGCCGTGGTGTTGGTGGCCTGCTCGTTGATGTTGGTGGGGGCCAGCTCGACCGTGCGCAGGGTGCCGTGATAGCGGGTGTCTGCATCCCCCATCAGGGTGAAATAGACCGGCATGCCGGCCTTGACCCGGGTGACATCCGCCTCGGAGATCTGCGCCTTCACCGTCATTGTCTCCAGGTTGGCGAGCTTGAGCAGGGTCGGTACCGTCTGGCTGGCGGCCAGGGTCTGGCCCTGGCGGGTCACTATGCTGACGACTGTGCCATCCATGGGGGCCAGGATGCGGTTATAGCCCAGCTCCGTCTTGGTGCGATCCACCTTGATCAGCGCATTCTCGATCTCGGCCTGGGCGCTCTGCAGCTCGGCCCGGGTGACCGCCAGCTGGGCTTCGGCGCTCTCCAGATCGGCGCGGGAGCTGGCTTCCTGTTTGAACATCTGCTGCTGGCGACGCCAGGCCAGCTCGTTTTGCTTGAGCTGTGCCTGCTTGATCTTGAGCTGGGCGCGGCGACTGGCGAGATCCGCCTCGGCGGTCTTGAGGTTGTTCTGGGCGAGCAGCGGGTCTATCTCGGCCAGCAGCTCCCCCTGCTTGACGTTCTGTCCGGCCTCGACCGCCAGATAGGTCACCTGACCCGAGACCTGGGCACCCACATCCACCTGCTCTATGGCCTGCAGGACGCCGCTGGCCAGCACAGTCTGCTCCACATCCTGACGAGTCACTGGCGCGCTCAGCACGGGCTCGGGGGCCTTGTTCGGCCAGGCCAGCCAGGAGATGGCAGCCAGCGGGAGCAGGATGAGCAGGGCGAATTTTCGCTGCTTGGGGGTTATGTTCATTTATCACCTGAAAGAAACGAACGAAGGCGTGCAAGGGCAATATCCTGCAGCAAACGAGGCTTAAAAAACAGCGATGAATATGTAAGGAAACATGTAGATAGCCTTGTCATTACCGGCCTTGCCTGCCGTCAGGACAGTGGCTGGGCGGCGGCTTGGATGGACAGGGTGGCGAGGTGCGAGGGCGTGCGGCGAGAGGGAGTAACGTGAGGCGATGCCGTGTTGGCAAGCGGCGCCCACCCGTGGGGTGGGCGCCAGGCAGATCAGCCGACGGCCTTGAGCTGTTCGGCGTAGGGTTCGTGGCAGATCTGGATATCGATCGGCAGCTTGTAGATGAGCAGGCGGGCCAGTGACCCTTCCATCCAGTGGTGGCGGCTGCCCACCAGCAACAGATCCGCCGGGTGCGCGTCCAGCCAGCGCTTCAGATCCGGTACCACGTCATCGACCACCAGACACTGGTAATCCACCGGGTGCTGCAGGGTGGTGATGAGCTCGCTGATGATGGCCTTGGCATCCAGGGTGCCTTGGGCACTGCGTTCCTCCTCGGACAGTGACAGGCTCTTGCGGCGCATCTTGCTGCTGTGGGTCAGGTGCAGCAGGGTCAATTCACCGCCCATTCCCTGTACCAACCGGCTTGCTTTGGCCAGTGTCTCCTGCTCGTAATCCTTGCCTTCCAGCAACAGCACAATATGGGTTGAGGTCATAAGCAGTTCTCCTTGGCATGGCGCGGGGCACCGGGGACAAATTGTCTGTCCCCTACCACTGTGTTCCCGCTATGTGTCGCATAGAACGAACCGGTTTCGCGCGTCTGGCGTCACTCTTTGTCGGTGATGGATCGCAAAGCCATGTTCGTTCACATCATCATAACAGACTGAGTTGAATGGAAAATGAAGGGAACCCTGCTTTTTGATGGTTCATTGGTCTGTTGGCAGTGAAAAACCTGACAGGGCAGCATGTTTGCGCTGTGGATGGGCGCCAAAAACCAGGATCCTGTGGTTTGGCATCGATGAGATTACGGGGGAGCGGTTTGGGGTGTGGGGGTGGCAAGAGTGGGCGACGAAGAGTGGAGAGGGAGCCGGCCCTGGGCCGGCCCCCTCTGCACTGAACTCAAGCCGGGTCTGAGGAGAGATACTGGGTCAGCCAGGGCAGCCCCTCTTTCTTGCGGCTGACGGCGCCGGCCAGATGAGTCGGCTGCTCGGGCAGTATGCCCTTGCTGGCGAAGTAGAGCAGGCTGCCGCCCTTGGCCAGATCGGTCAGCATCAGCACATAGGCATCCAGCTCATCTTGCTCCAGCCGGTCTTGCATGGCCTGCGCCAGCTCGGCCTGGCGGGTGTGGATCTGCGCCGGATCCATCACGCAGATCTGGCTGACATAGAGCTTGTAACCGGCGATCTGGTACGCCTTCTCGTCGGCGACGAGCAGCTCTGTCATAGGGGAGTCACCGAGCTGGGTACGCCGCTCCAGCAGGGTCTGGGCAAAGGGCTCCAGCGCCAGATCGGCCAGGGGCAGCAGCGCATTGACGGCGGCGCGGTCACGGGCCGTGGTGGTCGGCGAGGTGAGGCTGAAGGTGTCGCTGATGATGGCCCCTAGCAGCAGGCGAGCCTGGGTGCGGGAGAGGGTGTGATAGCCCATCAGTTCCAGCAGGACGGTGGCGCTGCAACCCACGGCCCGGATCCAGGCATCGAGCGGGCCCCGGGTGATGAGTGTACCTATCCTGTGGTGATCTATCAGCCCCTGCACGTCGGCCTCGGCCAGCCCCTCGGGCCCCTGTTCCAGCTCGCTGAAATCCACCAGAAACACAGATTTATTGGCCACGCTGCCCTGCAGCAGGGGCGGGGCATCGACCCCGGCAGTTTCCAGAATGAAGCGGGTTTCGGCTATGGGCTCACCCAGGGCATAGGCCTGGGCCTGCCGGCCCTGGCGATTGAGCCAGTCGGCGGTGACCAGGGCGGTACAGATGCTGTCGCTATCGGGGTTCTTGTGGCCAAACACATGGAGCATAAAGACATTCCTGACGTTGGAGGCTAGCCTGGCCGAGATCGCGATTATGCAGATCGGGCAGGGGGCGCGAAATAAGATGGCTAAACGGAGTGAGGGCTTGCCCCCCAGTCTGGTTTCACTCTATGCAGCTGTGCTACTTCTGGCAACCAGGCTGATCCGCTAGTCCCTTGTAGTCCCCTGTCGTGTGGGTGGGCGGAGCCGGTCATGGCGAGCACCTTGTTGCAGACCCAGACCCAGACCCAGACCCAGACCCAGACCCAGACCCAGACCCAGACCCAGACCCAGACCCAGACCCAGACCCAGACCCAGACCCAGACCCAGGCTCAGATCCTGCCCCAGGAACTTGGCTGCGGCTCAGGTGTTGTCCTGTCTACCGCTGGCGCCAGTGCCGGATCCGGGTCAGGGAGGCTGCTCTGATATTGGTTGGCCAGCCAGAGGAGGGGATTGTGGGAGAGGAAAAGAGCATAAGGCAATGAGGGGAGAGCAATAAAAAAGGAGAGCCCAACCCTGCGGGTCTGGCGCTCCCTTTTACTGCCTGCCTGGAGATGCTTGCTCAGGAGGCCAGCAGCTCGCGGGCGTTGGCCAGGGTATTGTCCGTGATATGGTCGCCGCCCAGCAAACGAGCCAGCTCCTTGAGGCGGGCTCCCTGATCCAGCGCCTGCATCTGGGTCTCAGTTGTCTTGCCGTCCGTGTGCTTGCTCACCACCATGTGCTGGTGGCCCTTGCCTGCCACCTGTGGCAGGTGAGTCACCACCATGACCTGAGTGGATTCACCGAGCTGGCGCAGCAGACGACCCACCACGGCGGCGGTGGGGCCGCTGATCCCCACGTCCACCTCATCGAAAATCAGGGTCGGGGTCGAGACCTTGCGGGCGCTGATCACCACTATGGCGAGGCTGATCCGTGACAGTTCACCGCCGGAGGCCACCTTGCCGAGCGGCTGGATCGGTTGCCCCGGGTTGGTGGTGACCATAAATTCCACCCGATCGATACCGAGTGGCGACAGGCTGCTCTGGGCATCCGGTCGCACCTCTATGGCGAAGCGACCGTCCGGCATTGCCAGCTCGTGCATGCTGGCGGTCACCTTGGTGCCTAGCTCCTGGGCGTAACGCTGACGGCTCTGGCTCAGGGCCTCGGCGGCCTGCACGAAGGCGAGGCGGGCCTCGGCCAGCTCATCTTCCATGCCCTCGAGGCGCTCTTCATCGGAGTTGAGGCGGGCGAGATCACTGGCCAGATCCTGATGATGCAGGGCCAGCTCGGCCGGTTTGACATGGTGCTTGCGGGCCAGATTGATGGCTTTGGAGAGGCGGGCCTCCAGTTCGTTGAAGCGCTCGGGATCCAGTTCAAGCCGATCCAGATAGCTGCGCAGCTCGCTGTGGCTCTCCTGCACGCCTATCATCGCCTCGTTCAGCATCTCCAGCACAGGGGTGAGGCGGCTGTCCATGCCCACCAGACCCTCGGCCTTGTCGACGGCGACCTGCAACAGGCCGGCGATGGTGGTCTCTTCGTTGTCATAGAGCAGATCGAGACAGGCGCCGCACTCCTGCATCAGCTCGGTGCCGTTGGCGAGCCGCTGATGTTCCTCTTCGATCGCCTCGAACTCTCCCGGTTGCAGCGCGAATTCGTCCAGCTCCTGTACCTGATATTCGATGAGCTGGCGGCGGGCCTCCCGCTGTTGCTGTTCGGCCTTGAGGCGATTGAGCTCGTTTTGCAGCTGGCGCCACAGCTGATAATGCTGGCGCACTTCGTCCAGCAGCAGGTGATGGCCGGCATAGCCATCCAGCAAGCTGAGCTGGTAGTCGGGTTTGAGCAGGAGCTGGTGGGCGTGCTGGCCGTGGACGTTGACCAGCAGTTGACCCAGGTTCTTGAGTTGGGTCAGGGGGACGGGCACCCCGTTGATGTAGCTGCGGGAGCGCCCCTCGGCGGAGAGCACCCGCCGCACTATGCATTCGCCTTCGTTGTCCAGCTCGTTGGCGGCGAGCCAGGCGCGGGCGGCCGGGTTGCCGTCCAGCAGGAAACGGGCGCTGACCTCTGTCTTGTCGCTATCGGGGCGCACCATGCTGGCTTCGGCCCGCTCGCCGAGGCAGAGGCCGAGCGCGTCTATGGCGATGGATTTACCGGCACCCGTCTCACCCGTGATGCAGGTCATGCCGGGTTGCAGATCGAGTTCGAGAAACTTGACGATGGCGAAGTTGTTGACGGTCAGCTGGGTCAGCATGGTCTCATCCTGTATGGGCCAACATTACTGTGTATGCATCCAGTATATACTGGTTTTACATACAGTAAAGAGTCGGCCCGCAACAGGATGGACAAGGAAGGGTTGAAAAGCGGCTTAGAACAGCTTGCTGCCCCAGCCGAGCTTGTTGCGCAGCACGTGGAAGTAGCTGTAGTCGAGCGGGTGCACCAGGTGCAGCTTGTGGCTGCTCTTCTTGATGAGGATCTCGTCACCCGGGTGCACCGCCAGGGTGACCTGACCGTCGCAGCTCACCTGCATGGCGTCATCCTGGTTGTCCGGCGAGACCAGCAGCCGCACCTCGCTGTCCGCATCCAGCACTATGGGGCGGCTGCTGAGGGTGTGCGGAAACATGGGCACCAGTGTGATGGCGTTGAGCTTGGGGGTGAGGATGGCGCCGCCCGCCGACAATGAGTAGGCGGTGGAGCCGGTCGGGGTGGCGACTATGATGCCGTCCGAGCGCTGGCTGTACATGAAACTGCCATCGATATAGACCTCGAACTCGATCATGTGGGCTATCTTGCCGGGGTGCAGCACGGCCTCGTTCACCGCCAGGTTGCTCGATTTGCGCTCCCCATGGCGATAGACGGCGGCCTCCAGCAGGAAGCGGTGTTCACTCTTGTAGTGGCCTGAGAGCACCTGTTCCAGCGGCAGCAGGTAATCCTGCGGCGACAGGTCGGTCAAAAAGCCGAGATTGCCCCGGTTGACGCCGATCACCGCCACATCGAACCGTGACAGCACCCGGGCCGCCCCCAGCATGTTGCCGTCGCCGCCGACGACGATGGCCAGATCCGCCTGCTCACCGAGCTGGACCAGATCCATCACGTTCTCATCCATGATGCCGAGGGTGTGGGCCACCCGGCTCTCCACCAGCACCCGAAAACCTCGGGTAGTGAGATATTGATGCAGACCGGTCAGGGTCTGGTTGGCCCCTTCGTGGTGGGGTTTGCCAATCAGGGCAATGGTTTTGAACGGAGAATCCATATGCTGTCGGGTCTGGGATGAGTATTGGGGGGAGTATACCGCGCTTTGTGGGGGATTTGTCTGCTGCCGGCGTCTACTGGTGGGCATAGCGCCATGAAAAGTGGCAATTTGGCCGTTGGCTCGGCTCATTGGCGACGATAGCGCCCTTTTCCCCTTGAAAGCCGGGGCTGCGTCCCCATAATAGCGCCATTACAGGGTCTGTTACCGACTTGTCTCGCACCCGAACGTCAACAGACCCTAACAAGCAACCCTGAAATTGGAGATGTCATGAACCACGAAGAACAAAAGGTTGAAGCGATGGAGCAAGTGGAAGTCCAGCCAGTCGAGCCGACCGATGTAGACAGTGAAGTGACAGCCGAGCAGGCCCGCATTGCCGAGCTGGAGGCCCAACTGGACGCCGCCCGGCTGGCGTCCAATGAAGAGCGCGAGCGTGCCATTCGTGCCGTCGCCGAGATGGAAAACCTGCGTCGCCGCGCCGCCCAGGACGTGGAGAAGGCTCACAAGTTTGCGCTGGAGAAATTCGCCGCCGAACTGCTGCCGGTACTGGACAACCTGGAGCGCGCCATCGAGCTGGCGGACAAAGAGAACGATGCCCTCAAGCCCATGATCGAAGGGGTCGAGCTGACCCTCAAATCCATGCAGAGCTCGGTGGGCAAGTTTGGTCTGAATCCGCTGGATCCGCTCAATCAGCCGTTCGATCCCAACGCCCATCAGGCGATGAGCATGATCGAAAATGGCGAGCTGGCACCGAACACAGTCATCGCCGTGATGCAGAAGGGCTACGAGCTCAACGGTCGGGTGATCCGTCCGGCCATGGTGATGGTCTCCAAGGCGCCGGCCTGAGAGTCATCGCTGTGCTGAGCCCGCCGCTCGGCGGGCTTTTTATTGATAGCGGCGCCATTCTGCGTATTCAGTGGCGCCATTTGGCAAGCATTCAGCCGTAAACAGGGCAAGAATGCGCGGTTTTTTGAGGGCGGGGCTTGAAGCGACAACTTGAGACCCCATATAGGTTGCAAGGCCGCGGCGGCACAAAAATTTTGATGCCGGGAGCTTGAAAGCCACTCTGGCTGCCCCCACCTAGCCGTTAACGCATTAAGGCGAGTTCCTCGCCAGTTTATTCAAAGTATTTGGAGATTCGTCAAATGGGTAAAATCATCGGTATTGACCTGGGTACTACCAACTCCTGCGTCGCTATTCTGGATGGCGACACCGCTCGCGTGATCGAGAACGCAGAAGGCGATCGTACTACTCCGTCCATCATTGCCTATGCCGATGATGGCGAGATCCTGGTTGGTCAGCCGGCCAAGCGTCAGGCCATCACCAACCCGAAGAACACCCTGTTCGCCATCAAGCGTCTGATCGGTCGCCGTTTCGAAGATGAAGAAGTGCAGCGTGACCTGAAGATCATGCCGTACGCCATCGCCAAGGCTGACAACGGCGATGCCTGGGTTGAAGTGAAGGGCAAGAAAATGGCACCGCCGCAGATCTCTGCCGAAGTGCTCAAAAAAATGAAGAAGACCGCCGAGGATTACCTGGGCGAGCCGGTGACCGAAGCCGTCATCACAGTACCGGCCTACTTCAACGATGCCCAGCGTCAGGCTACCAAGGATGCCGGTCGCATCGCGGGTCTGGATGTAAAACGCATCATCAACGAACCGACAGCAGCTGCTTTCGCTTACGGCGTGAACAAGGTCAAGGGCGAGCGCAAGGTTGCCGTGTATGACCTGGGTGGCGGTACTTTCGATATCTCCATCATCGAGATCGACGAAGTCGAAGGGGAAACAACCTTCGAAGTACTGGCGACCAACGGCAACACCCACCTGGGTGGTGAAGACTTCGACAACCGTGTCATCAACTATCTGGTAGACGAGTTCAAGCGTGAGCAGGGCATCGACCTGCGCAACGACCAGCTGGCCCTGCAGCGTCTGAAAGATGCCGCCGAGAAAGCCAAGATCGAGCTCTCTTCCGCCCAGCAGACCGACGTGAACCTGCCGTACATCACTGCAGATGCCACAGGTCCGAAACACATGAACATCAAGGTGACCCGCGCCAAGCTGGAATCCCTGGTGGAAGACATGGTGAAAGACTCGCTCGAGCCGGTCCGTACCGCCCTGAAAGACTCTGGTCTGGCCGTTGGCGAGATCGACGACGTCATCCTGGTAGGCGGTCAGACCCGCATGCCTATGGTGCAGAAGACTGTTGCCGAGTTC
This sequence comes from Aeromonas sp. A04, assembly GCF_047780465.1. Classification (NCBI taxonomy): domain Bacteria; kingdom Pseudomonadati; phylum Pseudomonadota; class Gammaproteobacteria; order Aeromonadales; family Aeromonadaceae; genus Aeromonas; species Aeromonas sp. A04. The sequence goes on from NZ_JBLNHP010000002.1 coordinate 437,411, forward strand.
TTTGGCAAAGAGCCGCGCAAAGACGTCAACCCGGACGAAGCCGTGGCCATGGGTGCTGCCATCCAGGGTGCCGTACTGTCCGGTGACAAGACCGACGTACTGCTGCTGGATGTGACTCCGCTCTCTCTGGGTATTGAAACCATGGGCAGCGTGATGACGGCGCTGATCGAGAAGAACACCACCATCCCGACCAAGAAGTCCCAGGTGTTCTCCACCGCCGAAGACAACCAGTCTGCCGTGACCATTCACGTGCTGCAGGGTGAGCGCAAGCGCGCCAGCGACAACAAGTCCCTGGGCCAGTTCAACCTGGAAGGCATCCGTCCGGCTCAGCGTGGCCTGCCGCAGATTGAAGTGACCTTCGACATCGATGCCAACGGCATCCTGCACGTCTCTGCCAAAGACAAGGAGACCAACAAGGAGCAGAAGATCACCATCCAGGCTTCCTCCGGTCTGTCTGATGAAGAGATCGAACGCATGGTACGCGAGGCGGAAGCCAACGCGGCCGAAGACAAGAAGTTTGAAGAGCTGGTGCAGACCCGCAACCAGGCTGACGGTCTGGTCCACTCGGTCCGCAAGCAGGTAGCCGAAGCCGGTGAAGCCCTGCCTGCCGACGACAAGACCAAGATCGAAACCGCATTGAGCGAGCTGGAAGCCGTCATCAAGGGTGACGACAAGGCGGTCATCGAAGCCAAGCAACAGGCGCTGATGGAAGCCTCCCAGAAGCTGATGGAGATTGCCCAGCAGCAAGCCCAGGCTCAGGGCGCTGGCGCCGATGCCGGTCAGTCCTCTTCTTCCACCAAGGCTGACGACGACGTGGTCGATGCCGAGTTCGAAGAAGTGAAAGACGACAAGAAATAAGCCACACCCAGATGGGCAGAGTCCGCTCTGCCCATCGGCTTGAACGATGAATTTACGGGCGTTGGGTGACCAACGCCCGTCTGCATAACTGTTTACGTAGCAACAGGATCAGTATGTCAAAGCGCGATTTCTATGAAGTGCTCGGGGTATCGAAAGATGCCGACGAGCGCGAGATCAAGAAGGCGTACAAGCGTCTGGCGATGAAGTTTCACCCGGATCGCAACCAGGGTGATGCCGCCTCCGAAGAGAAGTTCAAAGAGGTCAAGGAAGCCTATGAGGTCCTGACCGATGCCAACTTGCGCGCCCGTTATGACCAGTACGGTCATGCCGGCGTGGATCAGAGCCAGGGTGGCGGTGGCCACGGTGGCTTTGGCGGCGGAGCCGATTTCGGTGATGCGTTCGGCGACATCTTTGGCGACATCTTTGGCGGTCGCAACGGCGGCGGTCGTCGTGGTCCGGCCCGGGGTTCCGACCTGCGCTACACCATGGAGCTGACCCTGGAAGAAGCGGTGCGCGGCGTCTCCAAGGAGATCAAGGTGCCGACCCTGGTCCACTGCGAGGTCTGCAACGGCTCCGGCGCCCACACCGGCAGCAGCGCCCAGACCTGCCCGACCTGCCACGGTGCCGGTCAGGTGCAGATGCGTCAGGGCTTCTTCGCGGTGCAGCAAGCCTGTCCGCACTGCCACGGTCGCGGCAAGATCATCAAGGATCCGTGCCGCAAGTGCCATGGCGAGGGTCGCTACCAGAAGACCAAGACACTGTCGGTGAAAATTCCGGCGGGCGTCGATACCGGCGATCGCATCCGTCTCTCCGGCGAAGGGGAAGCGGGGGAAGCCGGGGCTCCGGCCGGGGATCTCTACGTACAGGTGCACGTCAAGGAGCACGAAATCTTCGTGCGTGACGGCAACAACCTCTACTGCGAAGTGCCCATCAGCTTCACCGCCGCCGCACTCGGTGGCGAGATCGAAGTGCCGACCCTGGATGGCCGCGTCAAGCTCAAGGTCACTCCCGAGACCCAGACCGGCAAGATGTTCCGCATGCGGGGCAAGGGCGTCAAGTCCGTGCGCTCCGGCCAGGTGGGGGATCTGATGTGCAAGGTGGTGGTCGAGACCCCGGTCAAGCTGACCGAGTCCCAGAAAGAGCTGCTGCGCCAGCTGGACGAGTCGTTCAGCGGTGCCGCCGCCAAGACCCACAAGCCGAGATCGGAAGGCTTCTTCGAAGGGGTGAAACGCTTCTTCGACGACCTGACCCGCTGATGGCAGCCGGTCCGGCACCAAGATAGAAAGAGGGAGGCATGATGCCTCCCTCTTTTTTTTGTCGTCTTGATCCGAGCGCTATCGCGACCCGTCATCCCGATGTGCAGAGCTGTCCATATCAGGCGCCGACCAGCGTGCTGCCGAGGAAGGCATAGGCGAAGCCAAAATAGATCAACACACCCAGCAGATCCATGATCGAGGTGAGCATGGGGGAGCTGAGGGTGGCCGGGTCAGTGCCTATCTTGCGCGCCACGAATGGCAGAGCCAAACCGAGCAGGCTGCCAACGACGGTCACCGTCATGGCCGACAGGCTGACGATCAGCACTATGTCCCAACCTATGCTCTTGCTCCAGAATGCCATCACGCCTTCCAGCACGGCGACACCCACCCCCAGCGCCACGGCCACGGGCAGATCGCGACGCAGTACGAAGAAGAAGTCACGCAAGCTCAGCTTGAGCTGCCCCATGCCCATAGAGCGGATCACCAGGGTGGCAGACTGGCTGCCCGCGTTGCCGCCCATGTCGATGATGGGGGCAATGAAGGCGGCGAGGATCAGGACCTCGCTGAGCAGATCCTCCTGGGCCGCGACCAGATTGCTGGTGAGAATGCCAAAGATGGTCAGTACCGCCAGCCAGAAGAAACGGGCATTGAACATGCTCAGTGTGCTGGATGCGCGAAGATCGAGTTCGGGGCCACCCAGAGCCGCCGTACCACCGAAACGGGCAATGCGGTTGGCATCCTCTTCCTCGGCCACATCCATCGCATCATCCACTGTGACCATGCCGAGCAGCTGTCGGTCATTATTCAACACCGGCAGGGCCAGCAGGTTATAGCGGGCTATCATGTCCGCAGCGGCTCCCTTGTGGGCATCTGCCTGAATACTCACCAGCTCCCGCTGCATGATGCTTGATATGGGGGCCTTGCTGTCGGCCAGAAAGAGCTCTCGCAGCGAGACAACCCCGATGAGGCGGCGCATTTCATCCACGACATACAGGGTGTAGATGCTTTCTCTGTCAGCGGCAGTGCTGCGCAGGCGCTGCAGCCCTTCGCCCACAGTGATGTCGGCCGGCAGGCTGGCACAATCCGAGCTCATGATGGAGCCGACCAGGCTGTCGGAGTAAGAGGCCAGTCGTTGGGTATCCTCCCGCTCTTCCTCCGTCATCGCATCGAGCAGGATCTGGCGCAAGGCGGCGGGCAGACGATTGTAGAGGTCGGCCCTGTCATCGGGGGAGAGGCGGGTGCACAGCTCCTCCAGCTGGGTCTTGGCCATGGAGCGCACCAGACTGGCCTGAATGTCGCTGGGCAGATGGCGGAAGATGCGAGCGGCCCGCAATGCAGGCACCAGGCTGAGGAAGGTGTGAATATGCTTGTCTGTCAGGCGCTTTATCGCTTGAGCCAAATCGACTTCATGAATATTCAGGCTCAGGCTCTGGATCCCCATGCGATCCTTGTTTTGCAGCAGTACGTACAGCTGTTGGTGAATATCTTGGTATTGCATTTATATATCCTTTATTACATCAGCCGGAAAAATGGCAAATAGAGTCCCGACTGACATCACATCAGCAAAAATAGATAAAGAAATAACACCCGAAAATTAACTCGGGCTAGTCGCCAGTACAGGCTCCAGGGTCAGGGTCCATAAGACACCTCCTGATTGATGTAGAAAACGGCCATATTCTTGCCCGTCATGGGCAAGGAAAGGGGAACTGAACAGGTGCAACGCTCGGCAAGCGTGCAGCAAGGGAGACCGGATGGCGAGACGGACGCAACCCGGTGAGCGGCGGCTGCCATGTCGCCTGCGGTTTCGCCGGCAAGCCGCATGGCCACTGACCCTAGGCAAACCGGGCTCACCATTGGCAACTCGCGCCATGGGCGGAGCAACATGGGCTGATGGGTAGACAGCGGTAATGACATGCGGGTCCTGATATCAGGAGAAGATCCATGCAGGCATGATTGACGGCATCCAGCGGGTGACCCTGGATGGCGCAAGTAATAGACATCGAGTGAATACAGGGAAGGGGTGCACTCAGGTGCAAATAAACCGCTCTCCGCATAGCGCGAGATAGCGGCAGAAGACTCTGCGGGATCTCGCGACTCAGGTATTGGCTGACGAGCTCAACAACCTACTGTCATCTGATGAATTGCCCACTGATGGTCTCCGTTATTAATCAATGCGGCGATGCTACTGGAATGACACTTATTGGTAAATAATTAATCCATCGACAGAAACATTTAGAAACATCTTTATTGATATGTTTCGTGATTGAACGACAGGATCATCGGGTACGCGGCCATATTACGCGCCGGGCTCGGCATCATTAGCTGCCGCTTCGCCGCCGACCCAGATGGTGCACTGCGTGTGTCAACGTCCACTCACAGGATGGTGCATGGCCAATGCCCGGCAGATCCATCGTCAGCACCATGACCCCTTGACCCATATTGCCGGCGAGATGCGGCCCTTCATCCACACCGCCAGCCGGTATCGCAGCTCTGCGGATGTGGATCTGCACTATTGAGTGGATCCCGATAAGGGATCCACCTCACAAGTTCAGCCAATTCATTCTGTACAAATGTTATCCCGCTCACAGAGTGGCTGAAACGGTTTAGCTTCTATATTGAGTTGGCTAAAGCGGTTTAGCTATGCTCTCTTCGCCGATAAAAACAGAGCCCGATCGGGCAACACACGACAGGTGAGGAAGATGATGATGTTCAAGAGCAGATTGGCGCTGGCGGTAGCGCTGGGATTGGGGATGAGCGGCCCGCTGTGGGCGGCCGAGGGCGGTATCGAAGCCAGGCTGGCAGCGCTGGAGGCGCGGGTACAGGCGGCTGAAGCGCGAGCCGAGGCGGCGGAAAGTCGTGCCAGTCAGGCCGAGGTGAAGGCGAGTGCGGCCAGTGAGCAGGCCCAGGTCGCCAACAGCCGCAGCCAGAAGGTGGATGAGAAGACGGCGGGGGCGCAGGGCTTCGAGTTTCACGGCTATGCCCGCTCGGGCCTGCTGGTCAACGGCAATGGCAACGGCGGGCGCGGCGGCCCCTACATCACCCCGGCAGGATCGGTGGGCGGGGCTGTTGGCCGGCTTGGCAACGAGGATGACACCTACATGGAGGCCAACCTGCAGAAGACCCAGACCTTCGCCGATGGCAGCTGGGCCCGCTACAAGCTGATGCTGGCCGATGGCGTGGAGACCAGCAACGACTGGACCGCCAGCGATTCGAGCCTCAATACCCGCCAGGTGTTTGCCGAAATCGGCAATCTGGCGAGCTTCGACGGCCCCTTCAAGCATGCGGTGTTGTGGGCGGGCAAGCGCTTCGATCGGGACAACTTCGACATCCACTGGCTCGACTCGGACGTGGTGTTCCTGGCCGGGACCGGTGGCGGCGTCTACGACGTGCAGCTGGCCGACAGCTGGAAGGCGAACTTCTCCCTCTATGGGCGCGACTATGGTGACATCAGCGCCAGCGGCCTGTCGGACATAGAGAGCCATATCCTCACCATGAACAATCGCGTCGGCAACTGGCAGTGGATGCTGAACGGCCTCTCGGCCAAAGACAACGAGGCGCGCATCAACGACGGCGGCAAGGGAAGCGAGGCGGCGAACAAGGGGGCGCACACCCTGCTGGCCTATCACGCCGACAGCTTCTTTGGCATCAACCCCGGCTTCTCCAAGGCGGCGATCCTCTATGGTCATGGCCTGGGGGCCGAGCTCAAGGGACTGGGTTCCGACAGCGAGCTGCTGCCGGATGCCGATGCGGTGCGAGTGGCGGTCTTTGGCGCCACGGATCTCAACCCGCGCTGGCGTTTCGCCCCGGCCCTGCTGGCAGAGCAGAGCCAGGACCGTTACGTGAAGGGGGATGAATACCAGTGGCTGACCCTCAATACCCGGGTGGCCCAGGTGCTGAGCCAGAACGTCGAGCTGGTCTATGAGGCGAGCTGGCAGTACATGGATCTGGATCCCAAGGGTTACAAGGGCCGCCAGGCGGTGAGCGGCAACTTCACCAAGCTCACCTTCGCTCCCACCTTCAAGGCGCAGACCGCCGGTTTCTTCGAACGTCCCGAACTGCGGGTGTTCGCCAGCTGGATGGACTGGTCATCCGAGCTCGACAGCTACGCCAGCGACGATGCCATGGGCCAGAGCAACTTCACCGCCGGTGGCGAGTGGAACTTTGGCGTACAGATGGAAACCTGGTTCTAGTTCGTTATCCCGATCACAAAAATGGCAGCCGGTGCCGAGATCTGTTGGTTGGCTAAATCGGTTTAGCTGATAATGAAAGCCAAGAGATGAGGGCCCGGCCTCGTCAATGAATTCTGTGCAGCAGTGGAGTAGCAAGGTGACGAATCGTGTGTGGGTAATGGGGGATGCGGTGGTGGATCTTATCCCGGAAGGGGAGCTGCACTACCTCAAGTGTCCGGGTGGCGCACCCGCCAACGTGGCGGTGGGGGTAGCCCGGCTTGGCGGGGAGTCGGCCTTTATCGGCCGGGTCGGCGCCGATCCCTTCGGCCGCTTTATGGCCGATACCCTGGTGGCCGAGGGCGTCGACATTCGCCATCTGACCCAGGATCCGGCCCATCGTACCTCCACGGTGCTGGTGGAACTCGATGAAGAAGGGGAGCGCAGCTTCACCTTCATGGTGCGCCCCAGCGCCGATCAGTTCCTCGAACCGGCTGACTTGCCCCGCTTCGAGGCAGGGCAGTGGCTGCTCACCTGCTCCATCGCCCTGGCCAACGAGCCGGTACGCGGCAGCTGCCTGCACGCCATGGCCGCCATCAAGGAGGCGGGGGGGCGGGTCTGTTTCGATCCCAACCTGAGGCCCGAGGTGTGGGGCAAGCCCGCCGAGATGCTGCCCCAGGTAAGCGCGGCCATCGCCCTGGCGGACGTGGTCAAGCTCTCCATCGAGGAGCTGCAGCTGCTGAGCGGTGAGGATGAGCTGGCCGCGGGGCTCGCCACCCTCTCGGGCCCGGCGCTGGTGCTGGTGACCCGGGGGGCGGCCGGAGTGGTGGCCCGCCTGGGGGGCGAGTTGCTGGAGTGGGTGGGGCAAAAAGTGACCCCGCTCGACACCACGGGGGCGGGGGATGCTTTCGTCGCCGGTCTGCTGGCGGCACTGGCGCAGGGTGAGCGATTGCCCACGCTGGCCGAGCTGCCCGCCATCCTGGCCCAGGCTCACGGCTGCGGGGCGCTTGCCACCACCGCCAAGGGGGCCATGACGGCGCTGCCAACCCGCACAGAACTGGATGCCTTTTTGCGATCAGGCGCAAGCGGCTGTTGATCTGCGGCTAGAAGCCCGGCTCGACAGCCCCTACTCTCATGTGACAAGGGCCTGCCAGCATGGCGGGTCATAAGAGGAAGAATATGAATATCAGTGCGATAGCCAAGGATCTGGTGCCCCTGCTCGGGGGCAAGGAGAACATCGTCAGCGCCGCTCACTGTGCCACCCGGCTGCGACTGGTGCTGGCGGACGACAGCAAGGTGAACAAGGCCGCCATCGACAAGCTGGACGGGGTAAAAGGCTGCTTCAGCAACGCGGGTCAAATTCAGGTGATCTTCGGCACAGGTCTGGTCAACAAGGTCTATGCGGAGTTTGTGGCCCTGACCGGTACCGGCACCGCCAGCAAGTCGGAGCTGACCGACATGGCGACGGCCAAGCTCAATGTGGCCCAGCGGCTGGCGCGGACGCTGTCCAACATCTTCGTGCCCATCATTCCGGCAATCGTCGCGTCCGGTCTGCTGATGGGGCTGCTCGGCATGGTGCGCACCTACGGCTGGGTCAACGCCGACAGCGCCCTCTTCGTCATGCTCGACATGTTCAGCTCGGCGGCCTTCATCATTTTGCCGATCCTGATCGGCTTTACTGCGGCGCGGGAGTTTGGCGGCAACCCCTATCTGGGGGCCACCATGGGGGGCATCCTTACCCATCCGGCGCTGACCAACGCCTGGGGCGTAGCCGGTGGCTTCAAGACCATGGACTTCTTCGGTCTCGATGTCGCCATGATCGGCTATCAGGGCACCGTCTTCCCTGTGCTGCTGGCGGTCTGGTTCATGTCCCATCTGGAGAGGCAGTTGCGCAAGCGCATTCCGGACGCGCTGGATCTGATCCTCACGCCGTTTCTCACCGTCATCATCACAGGTTTCGTGGCGCTGCTGTTTATCGGCCCGGCGGGTCGGGTGCTGGGGGACGGCATCTCGTTCGGTCTGAGTGCGCTTTATGAGCAGGCGGGCTGGCTGGCGGGGCTGGTGTTTGGCGGGACTTACTCGCTTATCGTCATCACCGGCATCCACCACAGCTTCCACGCCATAGAGGCGGGGCTGCTCACCAATCCGGCCATAGGCGTCAACTTCCTGTTGCCCATCTGGGCCATGGCCAACGTGGCGCAGGGCGGGGCCTGTCTGGCTGTCTACTTCAAGACCCGGGATCCGAAAATCAAGGCGATTACCGTGCCGGCGGCCATGTCCTGCCTGCTCGGCATCACGGAGGCGGCGATCTTCGGCGTCAACCTGCGCTACATCAAGCCCTTCCTGGCCGGTCTGCTCGGCGGTGCCCTGGGTGGTGCCTACGTGGTGGCGACCAAGGTGGGCATGACGGCGGTGGGGCTGACCGGCATTCCCGGCATGGCCATAGTCCAGCCCATGAGCCTCATCCACTACGTCATCGGGCTGGTGATCGCCTTTGGCGCTGCCTTTGCCGCTTCCTGGCTGCTCAAATACAAGGTGGAGTGATGAAGGAAGTTGATCTCCTCAATCAGATTGTCCGGTCGCTATTGGCCGGACAGCTCAAGGCGGCGGCCGATCCCCATAGGCCCCGCTGGCATCTGGCAGCCCCGGTGGGGCTGCTCAACGATCCCAATGGCTTTATCGAGCACGGCGGCCGGTATCACCTTTTTTACCAGTGGAACCCGCTGGGTTGCACGCACAGCAACAAGGGGTGGGGTCATGTCAGCTCCAGCGATCTCCTGCACTGGCAGCACGAGCCGGTGGCGCTCTTGCCCACCGAGGCGTATGAGAGCCACGGTTGCTATTCTGGCTCGGCGGTCAGCGACGAGCAGGGACGCCTGACCCTCATCTACACAGGCAATGTCAAATACCCGGACGGCGGCCGCACCGCCTACCAGTGTCTGGCTCGCGCCGATGGTGAGGGTGGCTTTGTCAAGCTGGGGCCTGTGCTGGAACTGCCCGCAGGCTACAGCGGCCATGTGCGCGACCCCAAGGTGTGGCACGACGGCCAGCAGTGGCTCATGGTGCTGGGGGCCCGCACTCTGGATGACAGGGGCGAAGTGCTGCTCTATCGCGGCGAGACGCTGGACAAGTGGCAGCTGCTGGGCTCCATCGCCGGCAGCGGGCATGGCGGTCTCGGCGACTTTGGCTATATGTGGGAGTGCCCGGATCTCTTCCCGCTAGGGGGTCGCCACGTGCTGATAAGTTGCCCGCAAGGGATTGCCCCGGTGGGGGAGGATTATCGCAATCTCTACCAGTGTGGCTGGCTGGCGGGCCATTTTGACGGCGAGCACTTCAAGCACGGGGCTTTCCACGAGTTGGACAGGGGCTTCGAGTTCTATGCGCCACAGACCACCCAGGACAGTCAGGGGCGGCGCCTCTTGTTCGGCTGGCTGGGGCTGCCGGAGGAGAACGAGATGAGCCAGCCCACTATCCCCTATGGCTGGATCCATCAGATGAGCTGCCCGCGGGAGCTGTTCTGGCAGGGGGAGTGGCTCTGCCAGCGGCCGGTGGCGGAGCTGGCGGCATTGAAGGGGGAGTTGACCCGGTTCGAGGGGACGCCAGGCGAATTTGCGGGGCTGGCCATCGACTCGGCCTGGCTCGATCTGGATCTGTGCGGTGAGGGAAGCCTCTGGTTCGGCGCTGTGGCCGAGCTGGTGTGGCAGCCTGGGCGCATCACCTTGCGGCGCCAGAACTGGCAGAGCGGGGAATGGGAGACGCGATCCGCCCCCTGGCTGGGTGGGCGGATCACTGTGCTGTGCGATCGTTCCAGTCTGGAGTGTTTCATCGATGGCGGTCGCCACAGCCTGTCGGCCCGCTACTTCCCCGGTGAAAAGCCGCAGCTATCGGCAGGGAACGCGGGTGGGGGCTGCAAAATTTGCCTCAATCACTGGCCGCTGTCGGCTTGCCTAGTACAATAGCCCGGTGCTAGTCAGCCGGGAGGCCAGGTGGAGAAGAAGAAACGGATCACGATTGCCCAGATAGCCGAGTTGGCGGGGGTGTCCAAGGCGACCGCCAGTCTGGTGCTCAACGGCAAGAGTGCTGAGTACCGGATTGCCGATCAGACCCAAAAGCGCATCCAGGCGGTGGCGGATGAGTGCCACTACCAGCCGAGCTTTCATGCCCGCGCCCTGCGCGAGACCCGCAGTTACACCTGGGGTCTGGTGATCCCCGATCTCACCAACTTCGGTTTTGCCCGCATCGCCCGCGCCCTCGAGGCTCACTGCCGGGAGGCGGGCATCCAGCTGCTGATCGCCTGCTCCGAGGATGATCCCACTCTGGAGCAGACGGTGGTGGACAACCTCATCAGCCGTCAGGTGGATGGCCTCATCGTCGCCTCCAGCGGCCACAGCGACGACATCTATGCCCGCATTCACGACCGCCTGCCGGTGGTGCAGCTGGATCGCCACATAGGCGAGTCGCGCCTGCCCATGGTGATCTCGGACGCCTGCAAGGCCACCGCCGAGCTGGTGCGGGACATGGCTGGCGAATGCGGCGAGGAAATTTACTATTTCGGCGGTCTGCTGGATCTCTCCCCCAGCCGCCATCGGCTTGCCGGGTATGAGCTGGGGCTGCATCGAGCCGGGCTTGAGGCGGACGCCATCCGGGTGCGCCATCGTGACTATCAGCCGAGCTCGGGCTATCAGCTGATGGCCGAGCTGGTGGCCGAGCTGGGGGCGCCGCCCCGCGGGCTCTTCACCGCCTCTTTTACCCTGCTGGAAGGGGTGCTGCGCTATCTCAACGAGGCTGGGCTGATGGAGACGGGCATGCGGCTGTGCACCTTCGATGATCACGATCTGCTCGACTGCATACCGATGCGCATCGACTCGGTGGCGCAGGATTGTCCGGCGCTGGCCCGCGCCGCCTTCGAGCTGATGCAGCAACTGATCGCGGGCAATCCCCCCGCGCAGACCGCCCAGGTGATCAGCCCCAGGGTACGCTGGCGCACCCGCCGCTAGTCGCGCAGGTTTGCTCCCATACAAAAGCCCCGCCAGAATTGGCGGGGCTTTTTTGTTTATCGGGGGAGGGCACACAGACATGCCCAGCCGGTTCAATCCGTGGTGCTGGCGCGCCAGAACACCTGCTTGATATGGGGATGAATGGCCAGCTTCACCATCAGGGCATCCAGCTCGTCGCCGTCGATGGAGGTAGCCAGCAGCACGGCGGAGATCTCCAGATCCTGTTCACCGAACGGCTCTATGTCCAGCTCGCTCAAAGGGTAGTTGGCCTGCTCCATCATCTCTTCGAGCCAGTGCAGCACCTCCTTCTGATACTCGCGCTGGGCGAGGGCCGTGACCCTGTAGGTCACCTCGGTATCTGTATTGTCCACCGGGCGGCGGTTGATCTGGTTGACCAGCGGTCGCAGCAGGGTGTTGGCGGCCAGCACGAACAGGGCGCCGAGCACTGCCTCCATGGCGAGCCCGGCCCCGCTGGCCGCGCCCACAGCCGCCACGCCCCACAGGGTGGCGGCCGTGTTGATGCCGCGGATATTGCCAGACTCGCGCATGATGACACCGGCGCCGAGAAAGCCGATGCCGGAGACGATATAGGCCACCACATGGACCACGTTGTAGTTGCCGCCGTGCAGGTCATAGATGCGCTGGGCCAGGCTGACGAACAGGGCGGCCCCCACTGCGACCAGCACGTTGGTGCGAAGACCGGCGGTACGCTGGCGGTACTGGCGCTCCAGCCCGACCAGGCTGCCCAGCACGAAGGCCAGCAACAGGCTGGCCAGGGTGTCGAGCAGGGAAATCATGTCAAATTGCTGCCACATTCTCATGGCGTACTCCTTCTGGTTTGAGATGGCCTTCGGGATACAGGATAGAAGGCCCAGTGAGCATTCCTGATGAATCGCAGAGGTGCGCGCGGTGAAGGCCATCATGGGAAATGAAAGCGGGCGCACGGTCAAACGGGCCCGCGCACTCAGAATGGCGAGCAGATAGCCGGGCCAGATGGAAAGGGGCCAGCATGGCTGGCCCCCGATCTACGCGATCCCGTTAGTTGAGCAGTGGCTCGGCGTCGCGACGGGGACGCAGCTCCCAGCGAACCGGGTGGGCGACCCCGACCTGATGCACGAACTGCACCAGATAACGGCGCTGTGGCGGGGTGCAGTGCAGATTGAGCACCAGCTCCCGACCTCCGCTGCGCCCTGGCCTCAGGGACTGCATGGGACGCAGCCCGGCCGGTTGCAGGGTATGAGTCACCATGTCGAGCACCTGCTCCATGTCGGCGCGATCCTGGCAACGGATCTGCAACCTGTAGTGGTGCTGACTCGGCTTGGCGCGCAGCCAGAGTGGCAACAAACCACGGCCCAGCTTGCTCAGCAGGGGGTGGGCCTGGGTGGATCCGGACTTGGTTGAAATAAAACGCATAGCAGCCTCCTTGTGGGAAGCAGAAACTATGCAGGCAAGGTGTCCAGGCCTGGGCTTGGGTCACCTGACGTCAAGTGTAAAAAGAGAAGAGGGGAGTGGATTTCCGCTTCTCGCAGGGTTGCGAGAACGCGGCAGAGGAAGACCTGCGGCTATCTCGCGACCTGGGTGCCGACTGACTGGGTCGGCCTACAACTGTCACTTGATGAATTGCCCACTGATGGTCTCCGCTGTTGATGAACGGCCAGATGGTACTCATCCAGAGCGATGAGGTAAAGCCTTATCCGCGTTCAGCAACATTTAGATACAAGTTTGTCAATAACCTGAGCCACTTGGCTACATCCATACCAGCCCGGCCAAGGCCGGCGCCATCCCAGGCGCCGGGCCAGTGGCTGCGGCAGCCTGCGCCCTGATCCACGGCCATGCTTAGGGTTCACTCCCATATAAAAATTAGATATTGCTAATTTAGGTTTTATTTATAGAATGAAGCTTAATATAAGCAACTGCTAATTTATTCCTATGGCCCCTTTCGATGAGATGACCCGGCATGCCAGCGAGGCGGCCGCCCTGCTCAAGGCGCTGGCCCATCCCGAGCGGTTGCTGGTGCTCTGCCAGCTGCTTGATGGCGAGAAGGGTGTTGGCGAACTGCTGGCACACAGTGCGCTGGGGCAGTCGGCATTCTCCCAGCAACTGGCGGTGCTCAGGCGCAGCGGCCTGATCCGGTCGCGCAAGGTTGCCCAGCAGATCTACTGCTCGCTGGCGAACGAGGCGGCGGCGGATGTACTGGCCGTGTTGCGCACCCATTTTTGCCACTCCCAAGATGACGAGGTGTCCTGATGTTTGAAACCCAATGGTTGCTTGCCCTGGCCGGGGGCATGCTGGTGGGGCTCTCCGCCCTGATGCTGATGCTGTTCAACGGCAAGGTGGCCGGGATCAGCGGCATTCTGGCGGGCGCCATGCAACACAGGCACGCCTGGCGCTGGCTGTTTTTGCTGGGACTGGGGGCGGGTGCCTGGCTGGCATTTTCCCTGGACTGGGCCAGGCTGCCGCGTTTCGACACCCTGCCGGCCTGGCCGCTGGTGTTGCTGGCTGGGCTGCTGGTCGGGATCGGTACCCGTCTTGGCAATGGCTGCACCAGTGGTCACGGCATCTGCGGCATGGGTCGGCTTTCTGTGCGCTCCATCCTTGCCACCCTCACCTTCATGGCAACCGGTGCCCTCACCGTGTTTGTCATCCTGCATCTGTTGTAACGAGGCGATGAGATGAAACTCTTTATCAGTCTGTTGGCCGGTCTCTTGTTCGGGCTCGGCCTTGCCATCTCCGGCATGGTGGATCCGGCCCGGGTCATCGGCTTTCTCGACGTGGCGGGGGCCTGGGATCCCAGCCTGGCCTTCGTGATGGGGGGGGCCTTGCTGGTGTTCATGCCGGGCTACTTTCTGCTGGTCAAACCGAGCCACCAGAGCCTGCTCGGTGAGCCATATTCGTTCAGCCAGGCCCGACAGGTGGACGGTCGCCTCCTCGGTGGCTCGGCCCTGTTCGGCATCGGCTGGGGCCTGGTGGGCATCTGCCCAGGGCCTGCCTTGAGCCTCATCTCCAGCGGTCAGCCCATGATACTGCTGTTCGTGGCGGCCATGGTGAGCGGGATCTTGCTGGTGGACAGGGTATGGCCGACGCTGTGGCCCGCCCGCAGCGCCTGATCCCCAGGCGCCATGATCCCGCAGTCCCGGTATCCGTGCCGGAGTCAGGCAGGCGCAATAGCGAGAGGGCCACCTGGGTGGCCCTCCTCTTTTCACACGTTCAGGTGGCTGGCGCGCTGAGTCAGCGTCCTTTCATCAGCGGGAAGTAGCGTCGGTCGGCCTGGCTCATGTGGCCGACAACCAGCTCCTGAATGATGAAGTTGAGCAATTCGTCGTTGCCAAGCTCGCCGGCCCTGGCGGCGGTCATCAGCTGGCTTGCCCTGTGCAGCAGCCGCTGGTGGTCCTGCTGGTGGCTGGCCAGCTCGGCATAGTCCAGCTCGGCCAGCATCTGCTCCTCGAAGGCGAAGTGATGGCGCGCCATCTCGAACAAGCCTTCCAGACTCTCCAGATAGAGGGCAGGGTGTTCACTGTTGTCTTTCATGCGCTCCAGCAGCCGGTTGGTCAGCACGAAGAGCTGACGATGCTCGGCATCGATGCGGGGGTGGCCGCACTCGTGGCTGTTTTGCCACAGCAGTGAACCCAGCTCGGGATCCAGCCCGGCGGTAAACAGGCAGACCCGGCCACGGCCCCGTCCCTTGGCCTGATACATGGCCTGATCGGCATGGTGCATCAGGGTCTTGGGATCCGTGCCATGTTCCGGGTAGAGCGCCACCCCTATGCTGCTGGAGATCCGCAACTCCTGCTCTTCATCCACCCGGAACGGATGACGCAGGCTCTGGTGCAGATGATCCGCCACCGCCAGCGCCTCGTCACTGATATCGGGCAGCAGGATCACGAACTCATCGCCCCCGAGGCGGGCCACCAGATCCTGTTCCCGCACGCAGTGGCGCATGCGCTCGGCCACCATGTTGAGCAGCACATCGCCGGTTTCATGGCCGAAGGTGTCGTTGATCGGCTTGAAGTGATCCAGATCGATGAACATCAGCGCCAGCTCTCTCCCCTCGTCGGCCATGGCCTCCTTCAGCCGCAGTTGCAGCAGGCGACGGTTGGGCAGGTTGGTGAGCGGATCATAGAAGGCGAGGCGGTGCATCATCTCCTCGCTGGCGGCGCGTTCCGTGATGTCGCGGGTGACCCCCAGGATGGCGTCGGGTTGGCCTTTCTCGTTGCCGTGCAAGGTAGTGATGGTCTCGGTCGCGACCAGATGCCCCTCCCTGTGCCGCAACTGGGTGCGGATCACGCAGCGGGTCTGCTCGTGGTCGCCCCGTTGCCAGGCGGCGAGGGAGTCACTGAGCTCATCGCGCAGCTGTTTTCTGGAGGTCTCCGGGATCAGCTGCTTGAGGGGCAGGCTGAGGATGTCGATCGCCTCGTAACCGCTGAGCGGCAGAATGGCCGGGCTGACGTAGCGAAAGCGCAGGGTGGCGGTATCCATGGTCCAGATGACGTCGGCGCTGTTCTCCGCCACGAACCGGTAGTGCTGTTCGCTCTGGGCCAGTTCACGGGTGAGCCGCAGCCGATCCCGGGCCTCCTGACGCAGGCGCAGGTAGAGATGGCAGAAGATGCCGAGCAGGGTCAGCAGGGTGAAGGTGATCAGCATGGCGACAGCCACGCTCTTGTCGAACAGCTGCCGCTGCTGGCGCATCCGCTCCCGGTCCGGGTTGTAGAGGAAGCGCTCCAGATCGGGCAGGGAGCTGAGCAAGCCTGCCTCCAGGTAGGTCCTGGCGATCTGCTGCCATCGCTCGGGTTGCATGTAGCCGGGCTCGATGAGATCCGGCTGCATCAGCTCCCTGGTTTCACGGGCTTCGAACTCCAGCTGCTCACGGCCATAACCGCTGGGATAGTGCTCCATGATCCAGCTGATCATCTCCTCCGGGTTTTCCATGGCATAGCGCCATCCCTTGAGGCTGGCCTGCTGGAACGCATAGACCCGCTCCGGCCTGCCCGCCAGCTCACGCTCAGAGGTAAACAGATTGTCACCGTAGAAGTCGAAGTCGATGTCGCGGGGGGAGAATACCCGGTAGGGGATCCCCAGCTGGGCCAGATAGAAGGGCTCGGTGGTGCTGTAGGCGCTGATGGCATCCACCTGTCCGGTCAGCAAGGCCTGCAGCCCCTGTTCATAGGGCAGTTTGGTCCAGCTCTGTGGCTGGGCATGGCGGCCGAGATAGACCTGCAACTCCCTTGAGCCTGGTTCCAGCATCAGGCGCTTGCCCGCCAGATCCGAGGGTTGCAGTATGTCGGGCCGTTCCAGCGAGAGCAGGACCAGCGGCGAGTGCTGCAGCATGGCTGCCAGTACCACGACCGGACGGCCTGCGGCACGGGCGAGCAGCAAGTCGCTGCCGCTGATCCCGAACTGGGCATTGCCCGACACCACCTCGTTGACCACATTGGTCTGCGGCGTGGCGGCGCGCAGCGCGACATTCAGACCGGCATCACGATAAAAGCCCTTGAACTGGGCGGCGTAATAACCGGCGAACTGGAACTGATGTTGCCATGGCAGTTGCACCACTATCTGATCTGCCGCCCTCAGGGGCAGAGAGGTGACGCTGTAGCAGATCGCCATACCCAGCATTGGCAGATACCAGAGCAAGCGATGAAGGGAGGAATTTACGCCTGTCATATACATTCCTCTCGGGAGACGGGTTCGATCCTAGAGTCAAACAATTCCTTGTTGCCCGCAAGGGGGCGAAAGGCTGCTGGAATGGGGGATGGGTGACAAAAAAAGTGATTTCTGTGTCGTTTATCACATTTGGCTTTCATGCTCGGTATTTTTGTCAATTATGCGAATAATTAAGGAGCCATATGGCCTATAAAAACGGTCGCATTTTAGTCGTATTTACCTGTTGTTTACCTCAGTAATAGTGAGTGATTGCTTTTTTCACGGTGCAATGCGTCAACCTGTGTCGCCGTATCAAAAGATACTTTTCTGATGCTGTGGAAATGTATCCGGATTGATTCTATTAGGTTGTTAATCGGTAACGATGGAGCCCAGCCGGCAAGGGCCCAAATCCGGTTGCCAGCGGTGGTATGATAGCGGCTCTTCCTTCTCGTTGAGGCTCTCTCATGTCCCGATTGCGTCTGTTGTTGTCCGACTCTCACGATCCCCTGTTCAACCTGGCGGTGGAGGAGTGCATCTTTCGCCAGATGGACCCGAACCAGCGGGTGCTCTTCCTGTGGCGCAACGCCAATACGGTGGTGATTGGCCGCGCCCAGAATCCCTGGAAGGAGTGCAACACCCGTCGCATGGAAGAGGATGGGGTGACCCTGGCCCGGCGCAGTAGCGGCGGCGGCGCCGTGTTTCACGACCTTGGCAACAGCTGCTTCACCTTCATGGCGGGCAAGCCCGGCTATGACAAGAGCATCTCCACCGCCATAGTGCTGGACGCGCTCAAGCGGCTCGGGGTGAGCGCCTTCGCCTCCGGGCGCAACGATCTGCTGGTGGCGACCCAGGACGGGGAGCGCAAGGTGTCGGGCTCGGCGTATCGGGAGACCCAGGATCGCGGCTTTCATCACGGCACCCTGCTGCTGAATGCCGATCTGGGCCGGCTCGCCAACTACCTCAATCCGGATCCCAAGAAGCTGGCGGCCAAGGGCATCAGCTCGGTGCGCAGCCGGGTGGCCAACCTGTGCGAGCTGCTGCCCGGCATTGACCACAACCAGCTGAGCCACGCCCTCTGCGAGGCCTTCTTTGCCCATTACGGCGAGCGGGTTCTGTCCGAACACATCTCTCCGAGCCAACTGCCCGACCTGCCCGGCTTTGCCGACACCTTCGCCCGCCAGCGCAGCTGGGAGTGGAACTTCGGCCATGCGCCTGCGTTCAGCCATCAGCTGGACGAGCGCTTCGGCTGGGGCGGGGTCGAGCTCCATTTCGATGTGGAGAAGGGGGTCATAGGCCGGGCGCAGATCTTCAGCGACAGCCTGGATCCGGCGCCGCTGGATGCGCTGGCCGAACGGCTGGTTGGCCTCGCCTATCGCCGCGAGGTCATAGCGGCGCTGCTGTCGCAACTGCGGGCCGATTTCCCGGCCCAGCAAGCCGAGCTGGACGAGCTCTCCCGCTGGTTGCTGGCCGCGCTGCGCTGAGGTTTTTTCCTGTCCGATCACGAAATCAAAAGAGGCGCCCAAAAGGCGCCTTTTTGCCAACCCACGCCACGGCTCATCATGACAAAAAGTAGGGGCGGCCATTAGATATTGTCGCTGTTTCAAACAGCGGCTCAGGGGTATAAGGGCAGCACACTTGCTGTACTAATGGTATAAAAATGAGTGACTTAGTTTATCTGAAAGATGAAGGCGTCAACGCCGTCCACCACGAGTTCTCCGCCCGTTTTGCCACAGTCAAAGCTAACTTTTTCTCGCGCAATCCCGATCTCTGGCCGGTGTTTCGCGAGCCCGGTTTCGCCACCCTCAACGAGTTTCGCGCCCGTGGCCTGGCGCCGGATGCCCGCCTGAACGCCTGGCCCGATGGCCGCGCCCGCCTCGCCGATCTCTGCGAGACCATGCCGGTGCCCGCACAGATGCGCACTCCGGGTGAACCCATGGCCGAGCTGCTGTTTGCCGGCGCCCTGTCGAAAGACTGGGAGAACCCCTCCAGCGTCGAGAACGTCATCACAATGTCGGCGGATCCCGCCATCTACGGCGCCCAGATGGGCATATTGGCCAACCCCAATCTGGTCTACTCCGAGTATGCCGGGGTGGCCGAGGAGCTGGAGAAGAAGGTGGTGCGCCAGATAGCCCTGCTGGCTGGCTATGATCCGGCCCGCGCCACCGGCATCTTCACCCAGGGGGGCACCTTCTGTAACCTCTACGGCTACCTGCTCGGCATTCGCAAGAGCCTGCCGGAGGCCAAGCACAAGGGGCTCGGCCACTATCAGGATTACCGCATCATCAACTCCCAGGGCGGCCACTACTCCAACATCACCAACCTCTCCCTGCTCGGGGTCGACATAGAGAACAAGACCATCCGCATTCAGGTTGGCGAGAACAACGACATCGATCTCGATCACCTGGAACGCACCCTGACCGCCTGTTTTGCCCTCAAGCATGTGGTGCCCACCATCATGCTCACCATGGGGACCACGGACACCTTCGGGGTGGACCAGGTCAAACCCGTGGTCGAGCTGCGGGATCGCCTCTGCGAGCGGTTCGAGGTGGCGGTCAAGCCTCACATCCACGTGGATGCCGCCATCGGCTGGTCGATGATTTTCTTCCTGGATTACGATTTTGGCGCCAACCCGCTCGCCATCAACGGCGCCACCCTGGCGGGGATCGAGCGCAACGTGGCCCGCTTCGCCGAGCTGAAATACGCCGACTCCTTCACCGTCGACTTCCAGAAGTGGGGCTATGTGCCCTACACCTCCAGCCTGGTGATGATCAAGGAGCAGGACGATCTCCAGGCGATGGAGAACGACCCGGAGAACTTCTCCTATTTTGAGCGGGACATTCAGGGCCAGACCCACCTGCAGTCCACCATTGAGTGTTCCCGCGGGGCGAGCGGTCTGTTCGGTGCCTATGCGGCGCTCAACTACCTGGGGGTGGAGGGCTATCGCACCGTGCTGGCCCACTGCCTGCAAAATGCCAACTACTTCCGCTTCCGGTTAAGCCAGCTCGGCAACGTCAAGCTGGTGGCCCAGGAGAATCAGGGGCCGAGCGTGGGCTTCAAGATCTACAACCCCGAGTGGGTGCAGGATCCGGACGCCGAGTTCGCCTTCGAGCTGGCACGCAGCCCGGATGCGGCCTACAAGGCGCGCTTGCAGCGCAACACCGACTATCACCGCGGCCTCTTTACCGGGCGCGGCAAGGTGGGGCTCTACACCAACTGGGTGGAGGCCATAGCCCACTCCGACTACGATGCCCGCGGCAAATACTCCTACATCGCAGGGGAGAAGGCGGTCTTCATGAACCCCGCCTGTGGCCGTGAACAGATCGATGCCTTTATCGCGCACATTCGCGGCTGATGGCGGATGAATGACGGGGCGCAGGCGGGTCTCCCCCTGCGCCCTGCTTTTTTGATACGTCAATCAATTGAATCAAAAGGGATTGCTTGCGAATCCCCCGGGAAATGTGAAGCTCTGCACGTTACGCCCCTCTGCATCCCTTTCTGACTTTTCTCGCCCTGTTTTTTCCGTACGGTATGGACTCCAACGGGCTGACTTTCAGCCTTGGATATCAACAAAAGGAGCCGTTATGGACAAGCACAGACGCAGAGTCACCCTGGGGTTGTTGAGTGCCCCCCTGGTCGCCACCCTGGCCGGGTGCAACAGCAGCAACGACAGCGAAGGGAGCCCGGTCGACTTTAGCACTACCCTGACAGACCGGCTGAGCGCCGAATTGCACGACGAGCAGACTGCCCGCCGGCTGGCCCCCTTCATCGAGGAGGCCTGCTTCAACATGACGCCGTCCCGGGTCGTCATCGACAGCGTCAACTGCGTAATAGCCTTTGCCTTTGGCAACCGCCCCAACGCCTCGGGCAACCCGGATGAGCTGGCCGAACCCGGCCCCATGAACGAGGCTCTGGCCGCCTGTTGCGCCGCCCTCTATCGGCAAAAGCCGGTACCCATGTATGTGCAGTGGGAGATAGCCCGCTTCCTGGACTCTAAAGCTTATGGGGATATTCCAACCACGGATATCATCTCCATCGAGCCTTACTGGGATGACGCTGGCAAGCTTATCTATCTGAGCACGGATGATGTGGTTAAAAAGATTATTGAGGAGCACACCCAGGATCAAGACCCGGCCAGCCTCGGCATGGCGGCCGTTATAGGTCACCGCGACCACGTCAAACGCTGCATCATCACCTGCCGTGCCCGCAATGTGGCGAGCCATGCCCCGGAGGGGATCGAACTGCCCGTCTGGTATGACGAGCAATCCGATCAACCCTGGACCCGTCGCCGCGACCTCTATGTGCTGCAGGACATCTCGGCCCAGCTGATGGGGGTGGCGCAGGCCAACATAGCCCAGGCTTATCCGAACGGGTGAGCCGCGCTGATGGCGCAATGCAAGCCGGGTCAGGGGCCCGGCCTGTTTGTCATCAGGACGGGCGAAGCGCCAAGGCATCGGATGGATTGCCTCTGCGGGCTCACACCGGCCTGGATAATATCGGCTTGTGCCCGAATGTGGCGTCATTAGTGCGGCGTAATAGAGACATGCCGGTGCAAGGTGCACCGGCATGATGTGATCAAGGTATATTGAAGGTGATGGGGTCAGGGAGTCGGCACCGTACTGGCGCAATCATATTGTTCGCCACTTAATCCCATGATATGACAGGTTGCGGTCAACACATCATTGGGACGGGCCCATACAGGATCCCAGCCGCCCATAGGTTCATCATGGCGTTTGTCTTTATACAGATCCCACATGATCATGCCGGATGGTGAATATCTGGCCGTGCGCGTGGCGATATCCGTGAGAAGATCCTTGCTCAGCAATAAATTGCCTGTCGCCGGTCTGCCAACTTCAAATCCGACCGTGATGGCTGGACTTATCAGCAATTTTTGCGGTTGAATGGCGGCGCTGGCATAACTCGGCGATCCTTTTACCACTGCGTGCCCAGGTCGTATGGTGTCACCGGATTTCAGCCAGCTGAAGAAGGCCCCGTAATAATAATCAACCTGTCCTGCCAGATCGCACGGAATATTGGTGTCGCCCCCACAGTCTGTTTCGCTCAGGTCATATGACATTATGCCAATGGTACTGAGTCGATCGACCAGATCCGGATATTGCAGCGCGGTATTGTAAATCAGGCCATATAAATTACCGCCCCACCAGGCACCACCATAGGTATTGCTGGTATAGGCATTGCTGCCCCAGTTGGCCGACATGTTTGGGATACCGCCTGTTGCGGGGGCCGCCGTGCTCAGTGCCAGCTCGGGGTTGATGGCATCGATGGCCTGGTAGAGGGAACGCATGATGGCCGCAAACTTGTCGACCGTGTCCGGCATGATCCTGGGATAGGGCTGCTCGGCGGGATTGAGTTGCATGCTGTCGTTATAGACCCGCACTCCCTTGCCTCTGCTCATCAGGGTGGCCGTGTCCAGGTATTCCACGTTGCCGGCCGGCGGCTGCACCGAATCCGGCGTCAGCCGCCAGCTGTAGGCGTTGAGATCCGCGTGCCAGAACTCCTCGTAGTCCAGATCAATGCCTGCCACGCCGAGGTCATTGGCCAGCTGAACCACGTTGCGATACGCCTGATCCGCGGCCTGGCCGGATATCGGGTTGTCGAAGCGGTTGCGGGGGCCCGGGTTGGGGAAGGAGTCGTATTGCTCTCCGGCCGGGCCACAGGCATCCACCTTGCCCGCCGTGACATCGTAGTATTCCGGGATGCAGCTGAAGTTCCAGCCCCCGACGGCAATATAGGTCTCGACGCCATGGAGTTTGAAGGTGTTGATAATATCCCTGAGCTGGGAAAAGTCGGCGATGGATTTATTATTATCAGCCAGATTATTTTGGGTTGTGGTATCGCAGATATATCCAAACAATCCGGTGCAGGCCAGGTCATTTTGCGTGTAATTGACCAGGCTGGGTTGGACAAATGACAGTACCAGCTTGTTGAAATTGCTCTTTTGACTGGCCACCTGATTACTCAAGGTTTCCAGATTGTCCAGTGATGCATAGTAGCCAGGTGTATTGGCCGGGGCATCCGAGCCACTCAGATAGTAGGCGGTTATTTCTGGTGTTTGTGCCATGGCAGCGCCGGCAAACAGCAGCGGGATCGCGCCGAACAGGGTGTGATGTTTCATATAATATCCTTATTGATCTCTACAAGAGCGCAGTAGAGCCGAAAGCAATATCCTTGCTCTCATACAGGGTTATCTTGGATGACATTATCGGTTTTTTATTTTATTGGTCTGATGTGACTCCGGTTATGAATAAGGAGTCCTGATAATAAGGTGAGATGACTGTTTTTTGCTGAATATAAACTGAATGGCTGCCAAGCTTGTTTTATTAACTTTGTTGTCAGTGTTTCACCATTGTTTTAAATGCAAATAACTGCTCGTGGTTATATATCCAGCCTGCTTGCCAAGGTCTTTGTTGAATTATATTTGGATGTTTGACCATAATCCGGTTGGGGGGCATCAAGAATAAAGAAAGGGAATATGAAAGGCGGAGGGTGTCCGCCTTCCATATTCCAGTTTCACGTCGGTCGTTTTACCGCTTCTGCAACTGGGTGACCGTCAGCTTGCCGGCCGGGTTTTCGGCGTGAAAGCGCACCGCATCCCCCACCTTGAGCCCCTTGGTCAGGGCTGGATCGGCCAGCAGGAACACCATTGTCATGGGGGGCATCTTGAGGTTGTCGATGGCCTCGTGTTTGATCCCCACCTTGCCGCTGGCCTCGTCGATACGGCTGATGACCCCCTTGGTCATCACGCTCTCTCCCATCGCCTGCATATCCATCCCCTCCATCTGGGCCATATCGTGCCCCTCGTGACTCATGGTCATTTCGGCCTGGGCCTGAAGAGAGGCAAGGCCAAGCAGCAATGTCAGGGTCAGCGTCTTGTAATTCATGATGTTTTCCTTCAGTCGTTTATTCAAAATCGGTTGTAGATTCGGGTTATTCGGCTGCCTGGTGCGCGCTCTTGCCAAGGCCTCGGCTGCGCCACAGGTAGTAGGCGGCGGGCAGCACCAGCAGGGTCAGCACCAGAGCGCTCACCATGCCGCCTATCATGGGGGCGGCTATGCGCTGCATCACCTCGGAGCCCGTGCCCTGGCTCCACATGATGGGCAAGAGACCCGCGATGATGGTCACCACAGTCATCATCTTGGGGCGCAGGCGCAGGGCGGCGCCGTGGATCACGGCCTGGTGCAGGCCCGCCTTGTCCGGTTTGCCCTGGGCTACCAGATCATCCCAGGCGTGGTTGAGGTAGACCAGCATCAGCACGCCCGTCTCCACCGCCACCCCGGCCAGGGCGATAAAGCCCACTCCCACCGCCACCGAGAGGTTGAAATCCAGCAGCCAGATGGTCCAGATCCCGCCCACCACGGCGAGTGGCAGTGTGGTGAGAATGAGCAACACCTCCTGCATGCGGCGAAACGCCAGATAGAGCAGCAGCACGATAATGGCGATGGTTAATGGCACCACGTAGGCGAGGCGCGCCTTGGCCCGCTCCATGTATTCGTACTGACCGGACCAGGTGAGGGCGTAGCCCGCCGGCAGCACCAGCTGCTTGGCCACTTCGACCTTGGCCTCGGCGACGAAGGTGCCGATGTCGCGACCGCGAATATCCACGTAGACCCAGCCGTTCAGGCGCGCATTCTCGCTGCGCAGCATGGGGGCCTCGTCGCTGATGTAGACGCGGGCCACGTCCGCCAGCGCGATGCGCGCACCGCTCGGGGTGATCAGAGGTAGCAGTTCGAGGCTGGCTACTGAGTCGCGATAGCTCTGGGGATAGCGCAGGTTGATGGGGTAGCGCTCGCGCCCCTCTATGGTCTGGCCCACGTCCATGCCGCCCACTGCGGTGGCGAGCACCGCCTGCACGTCGGCGATGTTGAGGCCATAACGGGCGGCATTGAGCCGGTCTATATCCACCTTGACGTAGCGGCCACCGGCCACCCGTTCTGCGTAGACAGACGCTGCCCCCGCCACCTTGCCGACGATCTGCTCGAGCTGCTGGCCGACTTGCTGGATCACCTTGAGGTCGGGCCCGGCTATCTTGATGCCGACCGGGGTCTTGATGCCGGTGGCCAGCATGTCGATGCGGGTCTTGATGGGGGGCACCCAGGCGTTGGTGAGGCCGGGGAAGCGAATGAGGGAGTCGAGCTCCTCCTTCAGCTTCTCCGGCGTCATGCCGGGGCGCCACTGGTCGCGGGGCTTGAGCTGTATGCTGGTCTCCATCATCACCAGATCGGCGGGGTCTGTGGCCGAATCGGCGCGCCCCGCCTTGCCGAACACGTTCTGCACCTCGGGCACGGTACGAATGAGCTTGTCGGTCTGCTGCAATATTTCCCGCGCCTTGCCCACCGAGATGTTGGCCGCCGTGGTGGGCATGTACATTATGTCCCCCTCATCGAGCGGCGGTATGAACTCCGAGCCCAGATACTGGAGTGGCCAGAAGCCCGCCACCGTCACCAGCAGTGCGGCGGCCAGCGTGGTTTTCGGGCGCGCCAGCACGGCCTTGAGCAGCGGGATATAGGCCTGGCTCAAGCCACGGTTGAGGGGGTTGGCTTGTTCGGCCAGTACCCTGCCACGGATGAAATACCCCATGATCACCGGCACCAGCGTGATGGAGAGCCCGGCCGCCGCCGCCATGGCGTAGGTCTTGGTGTAGGCGAGCGGATGGAACATGCGTCCCTCCTGCGCCTCCAGTGCAAACACCGGCAAGAAGCTCATGGTGATGATGAGCAGGGAGAAGAAGATGGCGGGCCCCACTTCGATGCTTGCCTCGGTGATGATGCGCCAGCGGTTCTTGTCCGTTAATGCCTCCCGTTCCATATGCTTGTGCACGTTTTCGATCATCACTATGGCGCCGTCCACCATGGCGCCTATGGCGATGGCGATGCCGCCAAGGGACATGATGTTGGCGTTGATCCCCTGCAGGTGCATGACGATGAAGGCGGTCAGGATGGCGATGGGCAAGGTGATGACCACCACCAGGGACGAGCGCAGGTGGAACAGGAAGGCCAGACAGACCAGCACCACCACGGCGAACTCCTCCAGCAGCTTGCCGGAGAGGTTGTCGATGGCGCGCTGGATAAGATCGGATCTGTCGTAGACGGTGACTATCTCCACCCCCTGTGGCAGGCTGCTCTTCAGCTCTGCCAGCCGCGTCTTGACCCCGTCTATGGTGTGCTGGGCATTCTCGCCATAGCGCATGACTATGATGCCGCCCACCACTTCCCCTTCGCCGTTGAGCTCGGCGATACCGCGCCGGCTCTGGGGGCCCGTGACCACATCCGCCACATCGCCGAGCAGCAGGGGAGCGCCCCTGACCTGGGTGCCGAGCGGGATCTGCTTGAGGTCTTCGACGCTCTTCAGATAGCCGTTGGAGCGCACCATGTATTCCGCTTCCGCCATCTCGATGACGGAGGCGCCTGTCTCCTGGTTGCCCTGCTCGATGGCGGTCTGGATGAGGGAGAGGGGGATGCCGTAGGCGCGCAGCTTGTCCGGATCGACCCGCACCTGATACTGGCGCACCATGCCGCCGACGGTGGCGACTTCGGAGACGCCGTTGACGGTCTGCAGCTCGTATTTCAGGAACCAGTTCTGCAACGAGGTGAGCTCGCTGAGATCGTGCTTGCCGCTTCTGTCTACCAGGGCGTACTGATAGACCCAGCCTACCCCGGTGGCATCCGGGCCCAGCTGGGGTTTCGCCTCGGCCGGCAGATTGGGGGCGACCTGGCTCAGATACTCCAGCACCCGGGCGCGGGCCCAGTAGAGATCCGTGTTGTCGTCAAACAGCACGTAGACGAAGGAGTCGCCGAAGAAGGAGTAGCCGCGTACCGTGGTGGAGCCCGGCACCGCCAGCATGGCGGTGGTGAGCGGGTAGGTGACCTGATCCTCCACCACCTGGGGCGCTTGACCCGGGTAGGAGGTCTTGATGATCACCTGCACGTCGGAGAGATCCGGCAGGGCGTCTACCGGGGTCTGTTTGACCGACCAGAGCCCCCAGGCGGTGAGCATGACGGTCAGCAGCAACACCAGAAAGCGGTTGCCCACCGACCAGCGAATGATGGAAGGGATCATTGCTTGGCTCCCATATCATGCTGGCTATGGTCCATGCCTTCCATGTCCGTCATGTCATCGTTGGCAGGCGCGGCGCTGTTGGCGGGGGCATCCTCGATATGGATGCTGGTGATGCGGTACTCGTCCCCCTGCTGTTCCACCTGCAGATGCAGGGTCTGGCCCGATGCGAGCTTGGTCATGTCGACGTCGTCCGCCACGGTGAAATCCATCTCCATGGCGGGCCACTGCCACTCGGGGATAGGCTGGTGGGAGACTGTCAGGGTGCGGTTGGCAAGAGTGATCCCCTGCACCTCGCCCTGGGTCCACACCTGGGTGGGGCGCACCGCCGTCATGCGCTGGAAGTCCGAGTCGATGGCCGATTCGGAGTCGAGCAGGAACTGGGCCGAGCTGACTATGCTGTCACCCGTTTCCACCCCCTCCTCGATGGCGACCTTGTCACCAAACTGGGCGCCCAGGGTGACGGCCACCGACTTGAAGCTGCCATCCCCCAGCGCCAGCACCAGCCGGTTCTGGTTGCCGGTGCGGATCACGGCTTCGCTCGGTACCACCATTTGGGGTTCACCCTTGCCGGTGCGGATGCTCACCTTGGCAAACATGTTGGGTTTCAGGAACTCGTCCGGGTTGTCAAAGCGCAGCCGTACCTTGAGAGTGCGGGTGGCGGCATCGAGGGTCGGATAGAGGTAATCCACCCTGCCCTGCCAGCTGCGACCGGGGGCGTAATCCAGGGTCATGGTGACAGGATCCCCCACCTTCAGCTGGGCCGCCTGGCGCTCGAACACCTCGGCGCTCACCCACACCTGCTTGAGGGTGCTGATGTTAAAGAGCGCTGCGGCGGGCTCCACGTACTGGCCTTCGCGCACCTTCAGCTCCGACACATAGCCGCTGCTGGGGGCATAGATGCTGATGGTCTCACGCACCTGGCGGCTGCGCTTGAGGGCGGCTATCTGGTCCGCCGGTACCTGCAGGGACTTGAGCTTGCCCTCGGCGGCGCGCAGCAGCAGCGGGTTGGCGGTGCCTTTTGTATTGCTTACGCCGAGCGCCAGCAGGTATTCGTGCTGGGCGTTGACCAGATCCGGGGCGTAGAGCTCGTAAATCAGGCTCCCCTTGCTGACCCTCTGCCCCTCGCTCTTGATGGCGAGGGTGCGGATCCAGCCCGCCATGCGGGCGTTGACCGCCTCCAGCCTGTCTTCGTCATAGCCGACGTAACCCACGGTCTCGATTTGCTGGTGGATGGGCAGCCTCTCTACCTTGGCGAGCCGCACTCCCAGGTTCTGCTGGATCTCGGGGCTGATGGTGATGGTGCCGGGCGAGCCACCCTGTTTCTCCTCATAGACGGGGATGAAGTCCATCCCCATGTTGTCCTTGGCGGGGGCATCGCGCTTGTCGCGGGGATCCATGGGGTTGACCCAGTAGAGCGGCGTCTTCTCCTTGGCGCTGGCGCCGTCGGTCGTCTGTTTGGCTACCCAGTAGCCGCCACCGGCCCCGAGGGCGAGCAGCAGGGCAGCGACCAGCAGTTTCTGGCTCATCGCACACCTCCTGTCTGCGGGAGGCTGGTGGCACTTGGTTCGACGCAGTGCTTGGCACTGTGTCCGGGAATGCGGGCAGATGACATCATATCTCTTCTCTTCTGTCAGGCCGCCGGGCTGTCGTGGTGACAAGTGCGCCAGAGTGGCACCTGGCTGTCGTTATCACGACAGCACACACGGGCAGGGCGGCAAACGGGGCGCAGCTGTGTCAGCGCGCACGGCTCCCTGTGATGACTGGCATGGCCAGTCGTGACAGGGTCAGGCAAGGGCGTGCGCAGGCGACAAGATGAGCCTTGCCGCGAGCACGCGAGAGAAGCGCTTTCTAATGGCGCAGCACCGACAGCATCAGATGTCGGCGGGGCCAGGAGGGAGGGTGAGTACCGCGAGATCGCAGGAAGGGATCCCGCAGCCAGTGATCGAACAGATGGCTGGCGACCCCCAGATGGGGCAGCAGCAACAAAGGGAGAACGAGCAGGGTCAGCAGCGCGGCCAGCAGTGGCAGACCGGCACCGGTTGGCGAGGTGAGGCCGCCGTGCATCTGGCACTCCCCCTGGTTCATGGCATCGCCCTGCGCGCCATCATCGGGTGTCATTGTGTGGCAGGCGAGCCCCTGCATGGCGGTCGCGCTCATGGTTGCGTCGTCGCTGCCGGTCGCCATGGCGGGGGAGATGATCTCGGCCCCGTGCCAGCTGATGCAGAGGGTGAGATTGCAGATGAGCATGAGCGCCAGCAACAGCCGGGCAATGCGCTCAGTGGGCAATCTCGATGACAGCATGGACATGTCCTGATGATGATTGGGGTCACTGTAAACCTTACATTGAGAGTAAGGTCAAGGTGAGTACAAGCCAATCGGCGCGGTTGTGATCCCGCCTGCGCTTTGTCTGAGGAGGTAAGGGGTTGCCTGGATGGGAGGCGCAGATGGACGCACAAGGAGGGGGCGACAGATGAGCCGAGGTATAGAAAAGCCCCCGCATCGGCGGGGGCTTGTGTCACTGTTTCTGCTGGGGCACGGGGGCGCGGGGTCGCTCCGATCGCTTCATAATGAGGCGGAAGAAGAGCGGGATGAAGAAGATGGCGATGAAGGTCGCCGCCAGCATGCCGCCGATGACCGGCCAGCCGAGGGCGTGACGGCTCGCCGCGCCGGCGCCGCTCGAGGTCACCAGCGGCACACAGCCGAGGATGAAGGCGAGCGAGGTCATCACTATGGGGCGAAAACGCAGCCGCGCCGCCTCCAGCGCCGACTCGATGAGGCTCATTCCCTCCTCGTGCTTCATCACAGCGAACTCCACGATTAGGATGGCGTTCTTGGCCGCCAGCCCGACGAGGGTCACCAGCCCTATCTGGAAGTAGACGTTGTTGGTGAGGCCCACCAGCCAGGTGGCCAGCAGGGCGCCGAACAGGGCAAACGGCACCGCGGTTATCACCGCAAACGGCAGGCTCCAGCGTTCGTACTGGGCCGCCAGGATGAGGAAGATCATCACTATGCCGAAGCCGAACGCGGTGCCCGCACTGCCGGCGGCCGCCTTCTCCTGATAGGCGGAGCCGGTCCACTCCAGCTTGGCGTCGTTGCCGAGGGACTCGTCGGCCACGGCCTCCAGCGCCGCTATGGCCTGGCCGGAGCTGTAGCCCGGCGCCGGCTGCGCCATGATCTTGGCCGCCTGGAAGATGTTGAAACGCTCCACCAGTTCGGGGCCTGTGGCATCACGGACCGTCACCAGACTGCTGAGCGGTATCATCTCCCCCTTGTCGGAGCGCACATAGACATTGCGGATGTCGCTCTTCTTGGCGCGGTAGTCCGCCTCGGACTGCAACTGCACCCGGTAGGTACGACCGAACTGGTTGAAGTCGTTGACATAGACCTGACCGAAGGTGGCCTGCATGGTGTCAAACACCGCATTGATGGGCAGCCCCAGCGCCTTGGCCTTCTCGCGATCCAGATCGAGATAGACCTGGGGCACGTTGGCGCGATAGGTGGAGGTGACGCTGGTGAACTCGGGACGCTCTTTGGCCGCCTCGAGGAAGCGCTGCACCTCGGCCGAGAAGGCCTGGGCATTGCCGGTGCTGCGGTTTTGCAGGTAGGCCTCCAGCCCGCCTGTGGTGGACATGCCGGTGATGGGCGGCGGGTTGAAGGAGGCGACGAAGCCATCCGCCAGCCCCATCAGGCTCATGCCCTGGAAGGTCTTGGCCAGGGAGAAGGAGTCCTGCCCCGTGCCCTGACGCTCGCTCCAGTCCTTGAGGGTGATGAAGCTGATGCCGCTGTTGCTGATGATGGCGTTGGAGAGGATGTCAAAGCCCGAGAAGGTGATGACGTCCTTGACGTTGGGGTTGGCCATCGCCATCCGGTCGAAGTCGTTCGCCACCGCCTGGGTGCGGGTGAGGGAGGCCGCATCCGGCAGCATGACGGCGGAGAGCAGGTAGCCCTGATCTTCGTTCGGTACCAGCTCACCGGGCACCTTCAGCAGCAAGCCGTAGATGGAGACCAGGATGAAGGCGATGATGGTGAACGCCACCCCGACCCGACGGTTGAGGAAGGCGACCCCGCGCACGTAGCGACGGGTCAGGCCATCGAAGGCGTTGTTGAACCAGACGAAGAAGCGGGCCGGCTTGTGGTGGCCCTCTTTTAGCAGCACGGCGCACAGGGCCGGTGACAGGGTCAGCGCCACCAGGCCTGAGATGGCCACCGACACGGCGACCGTGATGGCGAACTGCTTGTACATGACCCCCGTCATGCCGCCCATGAAGGCGACCGGCAGGAAGACGGCGCACAGCACCAGCACGATGGCGATGACGGGGCCCGATACCTCCTGCATGGCGAGGATGGCGGCCTCCTTGGGCGAGCACTTCTTCTCCTGCATGATCCGCTCGACGTTCTCCAGCACTACGATGGCGTCATCCACCACGATACCGATGGCGAGCACCATGCCGAACAGGGTCAGCAGGTTGATGGAGAAGCCCAGCACCAGCATGCCGGCGAAGGTGCCGATCAGCGATACCGGCACAGCGATGCAGGGGATCAGGGTGGCACGGAAGTTCTGCAGGAAGAGGTAGACCACCACGAACACCAGCAGGATCGCCTCGAACAGGGTGTGTACCACCTCCTCGATGGAGATCTTCACGAACTCTGTGGTGTCGTAGGGGATCTGGTACTCGATGTCCTGGGGGAAGCGCTCCTTGAGGCGCAGCATGGTGGCATGCACCTGATCGGCCACCGCCACGGCGTTGGCGCCCGGTTGCAGGTAGGTGGCGATGCCGATGGCGGGTTTGCCGTTGGCCTTGGCCAGCAGGTCGTAGTCCTTGCCGCCGAGCTCGACCCGGGCCACGTCCTTGACCCGGATTTTCGAGCCGTCCGGCATGGAGCGGATGATGATGTTCTGGAACTCTTTCACATCCTCGAGGCGCCCCTTGGTCTGCACCGTGTAGGTGAAGTCGATGGGGGCCGTGGTGGGCTGGGCGCCTATCTTGCCGGCCGCGAACTGGGTGTTCTGCTCGCGGATGGCGCCGATCACGTCGCTCGGGGTGAGCTCGAGCTGGGCCAGCCGGTCCGGCCGCAGCCAGATGCGCATGGCGTAGTCTGTGCCGCCGAACAATGTGGTATCACCGACCCCGGGAATCCGCTTGAGCTCATCGATGATGTTGAGCAGGGCGTAGTTCGACAGATAGGTGGTGTCAAAGGTGCCGCCCGGGGATTGCAGGGTCACTACCTGCAGTATGGAGGTCGATTTCTTCTTGACCGTCACCCCCTGCTTTTTGACCTCTTCCGGCAGCTGGGCCATGGCGGCCGAGACCCGGTTGTTGACGTTGATGGTGGCCTGATCCGGATCGGTACCGATCTCGAAATAGATGTTGAGGTTCATCTGGCCGTTGGAGGCCGAACCGGACTGCATGTAGAGCATCCGCTCCACGCCGTTGATCTGCTGCTCCAGTGGTGCGGCCACCGTCTGGGAGATCACCTCGGGGGTGGCGCCCGGGTAGAAGGCAGTCACCGACACCACCGGCGGCGTTATCTGCGGATACTGCTCTATGGGCAGGGATCGCATCGCCGCCAATCCAGCCAGCACTATGATGATGGAGATCACGCTGGCGAAGATGGGGCGTTCGATGAAGAACTTGGAAAACATACGAACTCCTTACTTGGCCGCGGCCTGGCTGACCATATTGGCGCTGATGGCCTTCATCTCGGCGGCCGAAACCGGCTTGACCACGGAACCGGGACGGGCCTTCATCAACCCCTCGACTATGTAGCGTTCGCCGGGCGCGAGCCCGCTGTCGATCAGCACGCCGCTGTCGACCACGGAACCCAGCTTGACCGGCCTTGGCACCACCTTGTTGTCGGCATCCACCACCATCACCATGCGGTCGGCCTGGGACTGGACTATGGCCCGCGGCGGCACCAGGATGGCGTTCTTGCGAAGCCCCAGATCGATGGTCATGCGCACGAACTGGCCGGGCAGCAGGGCGCCCTTCTTGTTGTCGAAGATGGCGCGGGCCCGTATGGTGCCGGTCTGGGGATCGACCCGGCTGTCGGAGAAGTTGAGCTTGCCCGCCTCTGGATAGACGGAGCCGTCAGCCAGCCGGATGTGGGTGCGCCAGTTGGTGGCATCCTTGGCCTCAATCAATCCCTTTTTCACCGAGTTCTCGAAGTTGAGACGATCCTGCTCCGAGTAGGAGAAGTTGACGTAGAGCGGGTCGAACTGGGTGATGGTGGTGAGCAGGCCATTTTCGCCGCTGGTGGAGATGAGGCTGCCTTCGGACTGGGAGCTCTTGCTCGCCATGCCGTTGATGGGGGCCGTGACCTGGGTGTAGCTGAGGTTGAGATCCGCCTCCTTCACCTTGGCCTGGGCCGCCTGATGGCTGGCGATGGCGGCCTCGTAGTTGGCTATGGTGTCGTCATAGTCCTTGCGACTCACCACCTGGCGTTTGAACAGGGGGATGATGCGATCCCGATCGGCGCGGGCCTTGTTGAGACGAGCCTGCTCCTGGGCAAGTGTGCCTCTGGATTGCTCCAGCGCCACCTTGTAGGGCTCGGGGTCGATCAGGAACAGCTCCTGGCCGGCGCTGACCGGCTGGCCTTCCACATAGGTGCGTTTGAGCAGTATGCCGCTCACCCGGGAGCGGACATCGATCTCGCGAAAACCGGCGGTTTCACCCACCATCTCGGCGGTCAGGGGCACATCGGTCAGCTTGACCTCGGCCACCACCACGGGCACGGGAGGCAGTGCCTGGGCACCGGCGGTCGGCTCGTCGCCACAGGCGGTCAACAGGCTGGCCAGTGCCAGGGCAATACCACAACGCTTGAACCTATCTTCCCTGACGTTTTGCACCTTCATCATCACACTCCTGTTGGATGGATCGCGATCGCCGTGCACACCTTTCTTCTGAACTGACATCATCAACAGCATGGTTACAAATTCAACTCATTGGATTACTGACAATTTTTCATGATAGAGCACGAATATTGAACCCAAGCTGCTCGGGGATGGAAGTTATCAGTGCCAATGGCGGCAGAGAGGCGAGCCAGCGACAACTTGTGTCCCGGTGACGGACGCACTCACTATAAGCGTTGCGCACGGCACGGGTGGTCTGGTGGGCATTATAAGAAGGAAAAGGACGGGGAAGTGGGGGCCGGGTCACAGTGGGGGCGTCAAACGTCCCCACTGTGTGTCGTCATCAGGCGAAGCAGGCCCAGATGGGGGCGTGGTCCGAGGGTTTCTCTATGCCGCGCAGCTCGTAGTCGATGCCGGTCTCGGTCACAGCGTCCTTGAGCGCGTTGGAGGCCATGATGAGGTCGATGCGCAGGCCGCGATTCTCGTCAAAGCCCTTTGAACGGTAATCAAACCAGGAGAAACGCTCGCACTCGGTGGGGTTGGCGGCGCGGAAGGTGTCGGTCAGGCCGAACCCTTTCAGCCGTTCCATCCATTCCCGCTCTATGGGCAGGAAGGAGCATTTGCCATCCCGCAGCCAGCGCTTGCGGTTCGCCTCGCCGATGCCGATGTCGAGATCGGTGGGGGAGATGTTCACGTCGCCGATCAGCACCAGTTGATCGTCCGGGGTGTGGTGGGTCTCCAGATAGTGCTGCAGATCCTCGTAGAACTTCTGCTTGGCCGGGAACTTGGTCTCGTGGTCCTGGCTCTCGCCCTGGGGGAAGTAGCCGTTCATCACCTTGATGAGGGAGCCATCTTCGCGCTTGAAGGTGGCCATGATCATGCGGCGCTGGGCATCTTCCGGATCCGTGGGGAAGCCTTTTTGCACCTCGACCGGTTTCTGCTTGCTCATGATGGCCACCCCGTAGTGGGCCTTCTGGCCGTGGAACTCCACGTGATACCCCATGGCCTCCACATCCGCCAGCGGGAAGGCCTCGTCGTGCACCTTGATCTCCTGCAGGCCGATCACATCCGGCTGGTGTTTGTCGATGATGGCTTGCAGCTGATGAAGACGGGCGCGCAGGCCATTGATATTGAAAGAGATGATCTTCATGTCCGGGATGCTCATGTCATTTTTATAAGTCGCTATTGGACTAGGAATCCGCCCTGGATGCAAGTTCAGGTGCCGGGCTATCGGTAACCTGTTCACGAGCTGTCGCGAGAGGCTGTCAGCAAGGTGAAGCGCAGCGCAGGAACCGGAATGTATATGGATACATGAGGATTCCGAGCAGCACATGAGCCTTGATCACGGCCTCGCAGCAAGATCGTGGATAGGTTTTTAGCGAGTCATCTTCTTGACAAACACCACCACAAACAGCGCCAGCGTGAAGCTGCCGGTGAAGGCCTCGAAGGCGGCGAAGAGCCGTGACAGGCCTATGGGGGTGAAGTCCCCGTAACCCAGGGTGGTGAAGGTCACCACGCTGTAATAGAGGCACTCGAGCAGGAAGATGGCGTTCTGCTCCAGGGGGGCGTCTGGCCGGTAGATGAGGTGGTTGCCGTTGAAGCTCAGGCCAAAGAAGAAGTAGAAGATGCTGCAGATGAAGATGAGCAGCAGGGAGAAGAGCACCACCCGCATGGGCGCCTCGCCGTAGCCGCAGAAGAGATCGACGATCCAGGAGGTGAAACGCTGGGTCGACCAGAGCGGCAGCTGCAGCCGGCGCATGGTGAGCTCCTGCTGTATGTAGCGGCCGGACATGGTGAAGATGCCTTGGGCCTCCGAGGCCTTGCGCAGATCCCGGTAGGTCTCCTCGGCCTCCTTCAGCCAGATGCGGGCCTGCACGGGATCGCGCTCCTTGCGGCCGCGACGCTCCTGCATCAGCCGTTTGCCGGTATTGAGGTTGTCGAGGCGGGTGTTGTGCCAGCGAATGCCGAGCAGGTTGACGTCGTCGAGCTCGGCGCAGTGCAGGTTGGCTTCGCTGAGATCCGCTTTCATCAGGCTGCCGCCCTTGATGCGGATGCCGTAGAGGTGAGCTCCCTGCAGGTTGGCGCGATAGAAGTTGCACTGTTCCAGCAAGAAGCCCTGCGGGGCCCCCTTCTTCACCAGGTTGAGGCCGGCCAGGTTGGCGCGGGCCAGTTGCAGGCCGTGGCACAGACCCCCTTGCTGGATGTAGTGCTCCAGCTCGCGAGCGGTATGGGGACTCTGATGATCGGCGTGGGGATCGTGCCAGCGGCACAGTTCGTGCTCCTCCGCCTCCTCGCTGCAGTGGCGCCCGTCCGCCACCAGATATCGACACATGGCCATCGTCTGTTTCCTCCCCTCGCCGAGTCTGTATCAGCATAGGCGAGCGGGCCGTGGCCGGGGTCAACTGAGCTGGGTAAACTCCTGACGCAGTTTGCGAAAACGATCCTGCTGTGCCGGGTTCAAGGGGATGCCGTCCAGCACCTCCAGGGTCTCCTTGCACTCGGCGCCAAACTCCGGGCTCTTGCGGTTCTTCTGCATCAGTTGCAGCAGCACCTGGATCTTGTTGAGGGCGGCACCTGTATTGGCGGGGGCCCGGCGCAGCGCCTCGCGAAAGTGGCCCAGGGCCTGCTCCAGTTCGCCGCTCTGGTAGGCCTTGATGCCAAGTTCGTTGAGCTGCTGGTAACGCTGGCGGCGTTCGAGCACCGTCTTGTC
Source organism: Aeromonas sp. A04 (assembly GCF_047780465.1). NCBI lineage: Bacteria > Pseudomonadati > Pseudomonadota > Gammaproteobacteria > Aeromonadales > Aeromonadaceae > Aeromonas > Aeromonas sp. A04. The sequence continues at coordinate 473,962 of NZ_JBLNHP010000002.1, forward strand.
GTCGCGAGTGGCCTGGATGCAGGTGGTGAGCAGCCTGTCTTCATCCTCCGCCAGCAGTGCCTGCAGCGTCTCGGCATATTCGAATTCGCCGAGCTGGTAGAGGGCGAGTATGGTCTCGCCCAGCAGGCTGGGGGGCATGGTACCCGGCTGATCGAGCCAGTTCTGGTTGGCGCGATAGAGCATCTTCTTGCCCTTGAGCAGCTCGCCCAGGGCGATCTGCACCCTGGCCTGGCAGATCTGCTCGAACACCGGGTAGTTGAACTCCGACATCATCAGCGAATCGCGAATGCGCGAGAGGGCCGAATTCACCTGCTTTTGCAGGTTGGCTATGTGGTAGATGTCGTTGCTGTTGAGGGCGTACAGGGTCAGCGCCTGGATATAGGCCCCCAGATAGTGGGGGGTGCGATGGATGGAGTTGCGCGACAAGTCGATGAGCGACAGCAGCACGTCCTTGGCCTGGGCGTAGTCGTGGCGCAGCAGGCACACCTCCGCCAGCCGGCGGGAGAGCTGTACCGACTGGGGGGAGATGTCCACCGCCCGTCTGAGCTCCTGCTGGGCCTGCTCGTCATTGCCGAGTGCCAGCTGGGATTCCGCCAGCCAGAGGTGGGCCTCCACCATCAGCGGGGTATTCTTGAGGGTCGCCTGCAGGTGGCTCACCGCCTCCTCATTAAGTCCGAGCGTATGGCACGCCTTGCCCAGGGTCAGTCGGGCCCAGCTGTTCTCCTGGCCGGCCAGCAGCTGGCGCATCAGGCTGCGCGCCTCCTTGGCCTGCCCCAGCTTGAGCTGGGTATCGGCCTGCAGGCAGCGGCAGAAGTTGGCAAAGCGCGGCACCGCATCGGCCCGTTCGGCGCAGGCGGCCAGCAGGGTGGGCAGATCGTCCTGGGCGAGGGCGATGAAGACGCTCTCCAGCGCCAGGCGACGGGCGAGGGCGCGTTTGAGACGAAACGAGAACTGCTCCTGGGAGAAGGGCTTCATCAGGTATTCGTCGGGCTCGGCCTCCAGCGCGCTCAACACCATGGCGCGGGAGCTGTCGCCGCTCACCATGATCACCACGCTCTGGGGGGGAATGAGCTTCTGATCCCGCAGGCTCTCCAGCAACTGGCGGCCGTTCTCGCCGACCCCCAGTTCGTAATCGAGCAGGTAGATGTCAAAGGTCTCTTTCTGACAGCGACGTCTGGCCTCCTCGGCCGAATTGACATAGGTGATGCGACTGATGCCGATGTTGATCAGCATCGCCTTCATCATCACCTGAAAGGATCGCTGTTCGTTGACCAGCAGAATGCGCTTGGGCTTGGGCGGGGCTTTTTTTTCTGGCTCGGGTTCCGGTGTCTGCATCTGTCTGGGTCAGGGCGCTACGGGCGGATAACAGAAGTGTGCCACCAAAGCGCGCAGACAGGCAATTGAACATGGGGTGGCGCCGCGGTTTTTCCGCGAAGTTCCGCCGTTCATTATTTCTTCTGGACCAGAGAGGGGGGTGAACCGGGGGGGATGACGGGCGGCGGATCCCTGTTCGGTCTTGACGATGAGGTCGCCTGCCGGTCCTCTCAGAGAGCATCCCTTTGGGCGGCTTTTTTCATGGTAGGGCTTGTGTCGATAGGTGCCTTTTGATACCACTGAATGCTTTCCCCTGCGAATATGCTGTCATTGCGTGACAAGGAGTTCCCATGCGCCTACCTCCCTTTCCTCCGCTAGTCTGGATCGTGATCCTGGGCACCTTCATGGTGCGCACCAGCTTCTTCATGGTTTGGCCCTTTCTCTCCATTCTGCTCTACCGGGAGTATGGCCTGTCGGCGTCCGGCATCGGGATGCTGTTGGGCGGTGCGGCTGTGCTCTCCTGCCTCATCGGTTTCTATGTTGGCTGGCTCTCCGACAGGCTCGGCAGGCGCACCATACTGTTGCTCGGCTGCGCCCTGTCGTGCGGCGCCTACCTGCTGCTTGGGTTTGGTCACTCCCTCTGGCTCATTGCCCTCGGGGTATTCGGCTCCGGCCTCTCTTATGCCTTCATCGACACCCCGGGCAAGGCGCTGATGGGGGATCTGCTGCCTGAGAAGGCGCAGCGGGAGCTGGCTCAGCACTTGCGTTACTTCCTGCTCAATGTGGGGGCGGGAGTGGGGCCCCTCATCGGCGTGATGGTAGGGCTAGGCGCGCGCCAGGAGACCTTCGTGGTGACGGCCGTCAGCTATGGTCTGCTCGGCATCGCCTTCCTGCTCGGCTTTCGCCGCGAGTGCGTCGGCCGGCCGGATGCCGGCCTCACGCTGGGGGCCATGCTCAAGGTGGTGGGACGGGATCGGGCCTTCATGCTGTTTATCCTCGCCAATCTGCTGATGATGCTGGTCTACGCCCAGGTGGAGTCGCCGCTGATCCAGTACCTGGTCCGCGCCGGTGCCCCTGAGGTAGAGACCCTGGTGGCCCTGCTGGTGGCCACCAATGCAGTGACCATCATCACCCTGCAATTTCCGTTGCTGCACCTGACGCGGCGCTGGCGAGTGAGCCTGCGGTTGCAGTTCTCCATCCTGCTGATGGCGGCCGCCCAGGTGCTGTTCGCCATGTCTAGTCCGGCCCTGCTGTGGCCCTGGCTGGTGGCGGTGTTCGTGCTGAGCGTGGGGGAGGCGGTGCTGTTCCCGCTCTTCAACGTGCTCATCGACGAGATGGCGCCGGCTCACCTCAAGGGGAGCTACTTTGGCGCAAGTGCCCTGGCCGGGCTCGGTTGGGCGCTCTCGCCTCTGGTGGGGGGTTGGCTCTTGCAGGTGTGGGGCGGCCCGGCCCTGTTCGCCGTGATGACCGCGATTTGCGTGCTGGTGTTTGTCCTCTACGGGGCGGGCAGCCGGGTGGCGCGTCAGTCGGCCGAGCCGGCCGGCTGCGGGGATTAGCATGGAAGCACCTTGTCGGCGGTCACTGGCTTGATGTCGCCGAGAATACATGCCAGTACCAGGCCGAGCTGCCCAAACAGACGGTGACCCCGGCGCCTCACCACATTCCCATCGTGCAGTGCCAACTTGAAAACAGCGAGGCCCCGCACGGCGGGGCCTCGTTTTTATGGCTGTTTGGGGATCAGATAGGGGGCGAATTGGGGGGTGAATCTGGCTTCGAATCCCTGCTCTGTCTTGACGATAAGGTAGACGGCCAGTTGGTGTTCCCTGGCGAAGGCCATGGCCTGCTCGGGCCCCATCACCATGAGCGCCGTGTCGAGGGCATCGGCTTCCAGTGCGGTCGGGGTGATCACGCTGGCGGAGACCAGCTTGTGGGTCACAGGCGCGCCCGTGGCGGGATCTATGATGTGGGAGTAGCGCTGGCCATCAAGCTCGTAATAGTTGCGATAGCTGCCGGCGGTACTGAGCGCCATGCCGTTCGGGCTCACCACATCGGAGAAGGCCCCCGGTTGATCGGACGGCTCGACTATGGCCACCCGCCAGGGGTTGCCCTTGCCGTTGTTGCCCTTGCTGCGCACGGCGCCGGCCACTTCGATCAGGTAGTTGTGTACCCCCTTGCTCTCGAGCAGGCCGGCTATCTCGTCGGCGGCGGCCCCCTCACCCAGGGTGGAGAGATCGAGGTAGAGCGCCGGGATTGTCTTGCCGAGCAGGAAGTGATCCCCCTCCGGCGTCAGGCTCAGCTTGTCTATGCCTACCTTGAGGCGGGCTGCGGCAATTTGCCCGGCATCTGGCCGCTTGAGCGGGCGCTTGTCCGGGCCGAATCCCCACAGGTTGACCAGCGGCCCCACTGTGACGTCCAGCTTGCCCTGGGTGAGGTGCCCGGCATCCATGCCCTGCTGCACTATCCTGGCCATGGCCGCCGGAATGACAGTGGGCGGCTTGCCCGTGCTCTGATTGAAGCGGGAGATGAGGGAATTCGGATCATAGGTGGAGATCTCGTGGTTCATCCGCGCCAGCAGGGAATCGACCTCCTGTTGCAGCGCGGGCTCGCCCCCCGGGAAGGGATCGCTCACAGTCACCACGTAATAGGTACCCATTGTCTTGCCCTGAATGCGGGTCTGGGTCGGTGCAGGCTGGCAGGCGGTCAGCGCCAGTACCAGGGTCAGCAAGAGGCCGCGCAGGGCCAATACCGGGGGAAACGACATAAGCAATATCTCTATCTTGAACAGGGCCTGGTGCCATGGGCCGCCAGCTTAGCCAAGCGGCTGGCGGCTGGCGAGTGGCCGTGTGGAAAATGGCGGGAGAAAATTAAACAGGGGTGGGCCGGGGGAGGGATTGATGCGTATCCATTCAGGTTCAGCGTCTGTTATGAATATGGTCAATCTGGTGACCTGACCCGCAGCTTTGCACTAAAGCCATAGCCGATTGACTACATTTGAGTAGAATAAGGTCGATTTTGACAGCATCTTTGCCAGTCCGGCGCCAGCCTGCAGGCAATCGTGTTGCCATCTATTGCCAATCAAAGGAGAGGATGATGAAAAAGGCGATTACCCTGCTGTTTCTGAGTACCCTGGCTGCCCCGGCTCTGGCCGATGAGTGCGCGTTGGTCATCGAAGGCAATGATGCCATGCAGTACAACCTCAAAGAGATGAGCGTACCTGCCACCTGCAAAGAGGTGACCGTGACCCTCAATCACACCGGCAAGATGCCGGTGACCGCCATGGGTCACAACTGGGCGCTGGCGAATACCGCCGACTATCAGGCCGTGGCCACCGCAGGCATGAGTGCCGGTGCCGACAACAACTACCTGCCCAAGGATGATCCGCGCGTGCTGGCCCACACCAAGCTGGTGGGTGGTGGCGAGAGCGCCAGCGTCACCTTCAAGACCGACGGCCTGGCCGGCAAAGACCTCACCTTCTTCTGCTCCTTCCCCGGCCACTTCGCCATGATGAAGGGCACCTTCAAGATCGGTTAAAGCGCTTGTCGGGTGGTCATGAAGAAAAAGCCGGGCTGCCCCGGCTTTTTTTATGGTGCGGATACCTGGTGTCGATCGCGCGGTGCAGAGGAGCCAAGCGATTGAATGAATGGTTCATTTCGTGATCTGGCGAGGAGTGGCCGCGTCCTGGACGGGATAGAATAGGCCGCAAGCGGGGCCTGTCGCCCCAGACTCAGAATGGATGTGGGTGATGAGAGCAGTCAAATGGGTGGTCAGCTGTTGCCTGCTGCTGGTGTGCGCCCTGGCGCTGGCGGCAGAGCCCCCGGTCAAGAAGAGCAGGAGCGGCATCTGCCACCCCCAGGGCGGCACCTACTACAGCCGCACCAAGCATTATGTTCCCTACGACAGCATGCAGGCCTGTCTCGACAGCGGGGGCCGCGCCCCCAAGCGCTGATCTAAGAGGTCAGAGCCAAAGTGCAAATTCTGCCAAGTCATAGCATTTGATATTTTTGGTGGTGTATTTGGCTGATTCAGATTTTAACCATTCGAAGGCGGCCTTTTTATGGCCTTGGCCTTCGATTAAAATAATGACATTTGGTTCGGGGGCTTTATACGCACTTTGTAAAAAGAAAGGAAATTTGCGGTCAACAGAGCCGGAGACTTGTTGTTGATGAGGCTCTATTCGAGTTAATCCATCAACTGGGTGGTTAATTACAAAAGCACTTATGGCTTTAAGTCCATAGAGATCTTCATAAGGCACTCTAGACTTGAATGTTTTGTGTGTCGATAGATGATTATCTTCAACATATTGAAATTCTTCTAGAATATCTCTCATTCTTTTCTGAAGTTGTTGATTGCTTTTTTCTTCTTCAGTGGTGTGTTCAGGTGGTGTTTCAAACCCATCAAATGTGTATTGCATAGGATCTCTCATCACAAAAACATAGAGAGATCCATATTACTCCACCATTAATAAGATTCAATATGGTGGAGTGTTTTTTGACCATGGCCCCAAAGGTTAAATTTATTAAATAATTGATTGTAAGGTAAAGAAGGCGATGGCCGTCTTCTTCTGGCACTCCAGTCGTATGCTCTCTTCCCCCGTGACCACCAGCGTCTCGTTGACCGCGACGGCTTGGCCCTCAACGTCGAGCTGGCCGCTCAGCAGGTGGCAGAGGTAAGTCTTGTCGGCCTCCAGACTGAGGCTAAGCGGGAAGGGCAGATTGAGCACCCGCACGTTGGCGCCGATGCGCGCGGGATCGTAGATGAGCCCCAGATCCGTCACCTCTTTTTTCAGCAGCTCGCAGTGGGTTTCATCGTCTCCGCTGAAGTGGGCCGCCTCTAAGGTGGCATAGGGATGGCCGTTGAGCACGAAGCCGGCGCCGCTGATGGGCAGCAGGATGCGTTGATAGCCGGGAAATTTGGAGAAGGGGCCGGCGGCCTTGATGGGGGCCGAGCTCAGCCGGTAGTCAAAGTCGAGCTTGTCCAGGGTGGCGCCCTTGGGGGCGATGAGGATCTGGGCTGTGGTGCCCTGCTTGTTCTTCCAGGGCATCTTCAGCTGGTCAGACTCTTTAATCAGGGTGATCACTATGGCGCCTCGGCAGTGGAGTGAGAGAAGGGGCAATGAGGCCAAGTGATATCATCCCCCAGGCCGGCTCACAAGGCAGCGGCGCTTCGCGTTCGTCCGGTTGGCCACTATTTAGGCGCATTGGCCCGTCTGCCACCTGGCCTGCTCAAAATGCCGCCACTCGACGGGGCCGGGTCGGGGGAAACCCTCAGGCTGTGATCCCTGCGCTGTTAAACGGGCGGGAGGTCGCTACACTGGCAACTCTCTTGCTGTCTGGAGGCCCCATGGCCCACAAAATCATTCTGGATACGGATCCCGGTATCGACGACGCCATGGCAATACTGTTTGCCGAGGCGCATCCCGCCATCGAGCTGCTCGCCATCACTACGGTATTTGGCAATGCCACCATAGACAACGGCACCCGCAACGCGCTCTGGCTCAAGCAGAAATATGGCATGAAGGCGGACGTGGCCAAGGGAGCCGTGGCCCCGCTGCGCCGCGAGCCGGTGGGGCCGACCACGGTCGTGCACGGCCCGAGCGGACTGGGGGACGTGGAGGCGGGGGAGGTGACCATCACGGCGGATCCCAGACCCGCCTGGCAATATATCGTCGAGTCGGTAAAGGCCGCGCCTGGCGAGATCACCCTGGTCACCATAGGACCGCTCACCAACCTGGCGTTGGCACTGCAGGAGGCGCCGGAGATCACCACCCTGGTGAAGCAGGTGGTGGTGATGGGGGGCGCCTTTGGCGTCAACGGCCATCGCGGCAACGTGACCCCCTATGCCGAGGCCAACATTCACGACGATCCCGATGCCGCCGACCGGGTGTTTACCGCCGACTGGCCCGTGGTGATCATAGGGCTGGACGTGACCCAGCAGAGCTTCTTCAGCAGCGCCTATCTGGATGCGCTGCGCGATGACGCGGGTGAGCCGGGCCGCTTCCTGTGGGATGTGAGCCGCTTCTACCTGCGTTTCTACTCGGAGCGCATCGGTCTGGATGGCTGCCACGTGCACGATCCCTCCGCCATCGCCTACGTGATAGATCCGACCCTGTTCACCCTGCGGGAAGGGCCGGTGCGGGTCATCAACGAGGGCCCGGCCATCGGCCATACCCTGCAAAAATTCGATGGCAAGTCCCATCCCCACGACGGCTGGGCCGACTATCGTGCCCAGCAGGTCGGGGTGGCGGTGCGGGATCAGGCGTTGCTGGCACTCTATCGCGAGACGCTGGTGGCCTGGGGCAAGGATTGCTGAGTGGCGCTCAAATGACGCTGCGGCTGTGATCCCCGCCAAACAATCGGGGGCAATGGCGGCTTATACTGGCAGCCATGGCGCGACCGGAAGGGCCCGAGATGGCCTGACCTGCGTGTGGATATCGAGTCGTTAGGAGGGAAATAGATGGCCTGGTTATCCTTGTTGGTGGCGATTGCCCTGATCTGGTGGTTGATGAAGCTGGGACGGGGCGCCCTGTTCGAGATCCGGCTTGCGCCGGGCAAGCTGGTGGTCAAGCGGGGCAAGGTGTCTCCCGCGTTCATTGAGCATGCCAAGCAGATACTGCGCCACGAGACGGTGCGGGGCCGCATTCTGGGTCAGCGTGACGGAGACGGCGTCAAGCTGGTCTTCTCCCGCTCCATCCCCGAGCCGGTGGCCCAGCGTTTTCGCAATGTCTTCCCCTATGCCGATTACCGCCAGCCGACGGCGCCCCTGCCGGGCTCAAAACCGCGCAAGGGTTGACGCCGCGCTCGCACACAACAAACGGGCCTCCACTGGAGGCCCGTTTTTTTATGGCAGAGGTGGTGCGGCGCAGGCTTATTCGTGCAGCGCGCGCTGGGCCTTGACGGTGGCCGGCTTGATGGCCACCCCTTCATTGCCCCAGGAGGCGCGCAATGTGTTGACCAGCCCGGCCACCTGTTCGTCGTTGAGGGTCCAGCCATAACCCGGCATGCGGTAGCCGATATGACCCTGGGTAATGGGGGTCTCGGCGCCGTACAGCAGCACGTTGAGCAGGCTGGCCGGATCGTCGGCCAGCACTGTCTGGTTGCCCACCAGAGATGGAATCACTCCATCATTGCCCTGACCGTTGACCCCGTGGCAGGTGGAGCAGTACATGGCATAGTCCGCCTTGCCGCCCGCGTTGGCGTAGGCCCGGTTGCCCTGGGCTGGCGGCGTATTATCTCCGATCTCGATAAGATAGGTGGCTATGCCGGCCAGATCCGCGTCGCTGAAGTACTGGCTGCTGTGAGTGATCACTTCCGCCATGGGGCCGGAGACGGCCTGATGCTGGCTGCGACCGGTTTTCAGCAGATCGATCAGCGCCTGCTTGTCGTAGCGGGTGCCGCGGATGTCGGGGGCATACCAGCCATCCAGGGTGGCGCCGCTCAGATAGAGGGGGTCCGCCTCGGTCAGCGCCTTCTCCTGCATGCCGAGTCCGCGCGGGGTGTGGCAACTGCCACAGTGACCGGCACCCTGCACCAGATAGGCGCCGCGATTCCACTGCTCGCTCTTGCCCGCCACCGGGGTGAAGCGGCTGTCATCGTGATAGACCCAGTTCCAGCCCATCAGCGGCCAGCGTATGTTGAGCGGCCAGGGGATGTCGCTCTCCTTGTTGGCCACCGCCAGCGGCTGCACCTCCTTCATCAGATGCTGGTAGAGATCCCCGAGATCTGTGTCGCTCATCTTGGCGTAGGCGGTGTAGGGCATGGCCGGATAGAGCCGATGACCATCCCGGGCCACCCCTTCGCGCATCACCTTGATGAACTCCGGCAGGCTGTAGTTGCCGATGCCGTGGCTCTTGTCGGGGGTGATGTTGGTGGAAAACACTGTGCCGATCGGGGTCGGGAAGCCCTTGCCGCCAGCCAGCGGCTGGCTGGTTTCGCTGGTGTGACAGGCGGCGCAATCCCCCAGCTTGGCCACATATTCCCCCGCCGACATGGCAGGCGTTGCCTGTGTAGCCAGGGCGGGTAGGGCCAGCAGCAGGGCGCTGGCGGTCAGTGACAGGGCGCGGTTCATTGGGCACCTCCCTTCTGCATGGCGACCAGCTCGTTGACCGCACGCCAGGCCTGATCGATGGCGGAGTGGGCGTAGGGGCTCCAGTCCGAGTCGGAGTTGGCTATGGTGATGTTGCCTATGGGCTGACGACCCAGCTCAATCCATTTTTCGCACTGCGCCTCGTCATCGAACAGGGTGTTGGTGATGTAGGAGTAGCCGTGGGACCAGCGGTTGACCGTGATGGCAAGGATATCCTGCTGGTGGTTGAAACCGGCGCTGCCCAGCATCCCCTGCAGCTGCTCGCGGATCATCTGCTCGTGCTGCTCGAACGGCATGCCGAGGATCATGGCGCGCCCCTTGCGGGACTGCTCGCGGGACGAGAGGCCGCTGCCCGGCAGGGTCGGCACATAGACCATGTGCAGGCACATGGGCTGATCCGGGCTCTTGGGATGCTCGTAGCCGCCGAGGTTGACCGGGTAGTCCAGCTTGACCCGGCTGTAGGGGGCCGCCGGTGAATAGACCTCGTGCACGCCGAGTTTGACGAAGGCGTGCCAGTTCTTGATCACCACCTTGGTGTAGACCAGCGGCGCCTTGGCATTCTGGCGCAGCGCCTCCTTCTGGGGCTCCGGCAGCTCGGGCACCATGTAGGGGATCATCATGTTGTAACCGGCCATGATTGACTGCTTGGCCCGCACTCGATGCAGTTTCCCTTCCTTGATGTAGGTGACATCCACCGCCGATTTGCCATCGGCGAGGCGGACGTTTTTGGCCTGCAGCGCCGTGCTGCCAAGGCGCAGTTGCACCTTGTGCTCCGCCACGTCGAGCTTGCCGTAGTCAAACTTGGCCAGCACCACGTCCTGCATGGTGTGGCCGGGGGCCACCTGCGGAATGAGCTTGCGCACCATCAAGCGGGTCAGCCCGGCGTTGCCGTCCGGGAAGTGGAAGATGTAAGGATCGTCCAGCTCCGCCTGCTCCTCGGCATCGAGGGGAGTGAGATCCAGCCCGTTGAAGCCCGGCAGGGCACAGAGACGCGCATCGGCGCAGGCGGTGGCGTCTATGCCGACCGCCTGGAAGTCGTTGGTGCGCTGCTGGAAGTAAGTGATCGCCCGCTCGCTGAGCCCCACCTTGTCGCGCAGGAAGCTGGTGTAGCTGTTGCGGGTCATCCAGAGGTCTTTCTCCTCCCGGCTCATGCCGCTCAGGTAGTCGATCTTCTCTTCGTGCAGGGCCAGCAGGGCCGCACGGTCGCTCTCGTCGAGCGGGAAGTCACCGATGAACTGTGCCAGCGGGCGGCCGTTCAAGCGATCGCGGGGGATGTCGTCGGCCACGTTGTGGCCCGGATCGCCGCTCACCACCTTGTTGACGCCAAAGTGCTGCTCGTCGAAGTAGACGCCGCGGCTGAGCCCCAGATCCGGGTAGAAGGTCTGCTGGAAGCCCTTGGCCAGCTCGTCGATGTTGACTTCGAGCGCCTTGAGCAGCCCGAGCGCAATGGGGCTGTAGACGGAGCGCGGCGATTGCAGGGATTCGCTGCCGCCGTAGCCCAGCCGCAGCCCATCGGGGGTGGTGAACTCGTTGCGCTTGGCGTGGCCGCCAAAATCGTCGTGGTTGTCGAGCAGCAGGATCTTTTTGTCCGCGCCGAGCAATTGCTGATAGAAGCAGGCGGCCGCCAGGCCGCTGATGCCGGCACCGACGATCACCAGATCGTACTCCCCCTCGAGGGGGACATTGGCGAAGTCATACTGCTTGCCGTCGCGGGCTATGCTGTGGGCCGGCTCGAAGGAGCCCGGATGGTTGCCGCGCAGGCCGGTGAGGGCGGGCGGATAGGCCAGCGTCTTGTCGGCCAGCGCGTTGCCGCCTTGCGCCGCTTGCAGCAGATTGATGGGGGCGACACCGGCCGCAATCGCTATGGCTACGCCGTTGAGAAAGTCTCTGCGTGTGATACTCATGGCAATCCCTGTTGTATGAAGAGTCAAATGGGAAATGGGATAGGGTTGAATTCGTGACTGGCTTGGTAACGAAGGGGCGCAACCTAACGCCATATCCGGATGGAGTCCATGGCTTTGATAATAACTTATTAAACAAAATGATGAGTCCTGTGATGGATCCGGCCCCTGGAAATGCATGCAATATGCATCTTTGCGGACTATGGCCCCATCAAATCCATGGAATTAATTAGAGTTTAATTTGATTAATTATGGTCCGGATTGAGTTCCACTCAATGATCTGTCTGTTCGGCGGCGGCGCCGAAAATAGCGTCGATATTTTATACAAATAGCAACGAGCGGGGCGATTTAACCCTGCCAAATATAGGGTGAAGCAGCTATCTGTCTATTCAATCAACAACAATTGGATGAAATATGGTCTGTTAATGATGAGTTTGTGATTTGTGGGATTTGATAAATGCCTTGCCGTCAAGGCATTAACATGCTTCACAGGGAAATCCCAAACCGCACACAAGTTCGGGATTAATTTTTCATGTTGTTCACATCCCCCCCCGATGCAATAGAATGATGCGTTTTTATTACAACTTTACGCCTTGCGAAGATGAGGAAACGGCATGAGACCTGATGTAAAAAGGGGCTTGGGCGCCTTGCTGTTGCTCGCGACAACCGGCTTGCTCAGTGGTTGCGACATGGCTCTAATGAGCCCCAAAGGGCAGATTGGTCTGGAACAGAAATCACTGATATTAACGGCCATCGGGCTGATGTTAATTGTAGTGATCCCTGTGATTATTATGGCAGTGGTATTCTCTCGTAAATACAGAGCATCCAATACCAATGCCAAATACACCCCGGATTGGTCTCACTCCAACAAGATTGAAGCGGTCGTCTGGACTGTACCCGTCATTATTGTCGCCATCCTGGCGGTCATTACCTGGAAAACATCCCACTCGCTGGATCCTTATAAACCGCTGGAATCGGACGTCAAACCGATCCAGGTCGATGTTATTTCCCTCGACTGGAAGTGGTTGTTCGTCTATCCGGAACTGGGTATCGCCTCGGTCAATGAACTGGCCTTCCCGGTCAATACCCCGGTCAATTTCCGGGTGACCTCAGACACTGTGATGAACTCCTTCTTCATTCCCCAGCTGGGCGGTCAGATCTACGCCATGGCGGGCATGCAGACCAAGTTGCATCTCATCGCCAACGAGGCGGGCCAGTACAAGGGGATCTCCGGCAGTTACAGCGGCGCCGGTTTCTCCGGCATGAAGTTCCAGGCCATCGCCACGCGGGATCAGGCCGACTTCGATGCCTGGGTCGCCAAGGTGAAACAGTCACCCAAGATGCTCGCCACCATGGCCGAGTTCGAGGCCCTGGCCAAGCAGAGCCAGAACAATCCGGTGGAGTATTTCGCCAGTGCCGACCCGGCCCTGTTCGTCAACGTGATCAACAAGTTCATGGGTGACATGAAACCGGGTGAGCACCAGGGCATGGCCCACGAAGGTGCCATGCAGCATGGCGACACCCTGGATCATCAAGCAATGGACCATGACGAGATGACCCATGATGCACAAATGGATCATGCCGGGCATATGGCCATGCCGATGGATGACAAGAGTGTGAAAGCAGGATCCGAGGAATAATTGATGTTTGGAAAATTAACGCTCGACGCTGTCCCGTACCATGAACCCATTATCATGGTCACGATAGCCGCTATCTTATTGGGCGGGCTGGCCATCGCCGGGCTGATCACCTATTTCGGCAAGTGGCAGTATCTGTGGCAAGAGTGGTTCACCTCTGTGGATCACAAGCGTCTCGGTATCATGTATCTCATCCTGGGCATGGTCATGCTGCTGCGCGGCTTTGCCGATGCGGTCATGATGCGTACCCAGCAGGTGATGGCCTCGGCCGGTGGCGAGGGCATATTGCCGCCCCACCACTACGACCAGATCTTCACCGCCCACGGCGTCATCATGATCTTCTTCGTGGCCATGCCACTGGTGATCGGCCTGATGAACATAGTGGTGCCGCTGCAAATCGGTGCCCGTGACGTGGCCTTCCCCTTCCTCAACAACCTGAGCTTCTGGTTTACCGCCGCCGCCGTGGTGCTGATCAACGTCTCCCTCGGGGTCGGTGAATTTGCCCAGACCGGCTGGCTGGCCTATCCGCCCTTGTCGGGCAAGGAGTTCAGTCCCGGGGTCGGGGTCGATTACTGGATCTGGAGTCTGCAGATCTCGGGTCTGGGAACCCTGCTGACCGGTGTCAACTTCTTTGCCACCATCATCCGGATGCGTGCCCCCGGCATGACCATGATGCGGCTGCCGGTGTTCACCTGGACCGCCCTGTGCGCCAACATACTGATCATCGCCTCCTTCCCGATCCTGACCGTCACCATAGCCCTGCTCACCGCAGACCGTTACCTGGGTACCCATTTCTTTACCAATGACATGGGTGGCAACATGATGATGTACATCAACCTGATCTGGGCCTGGGGTCACCCCGAGGTGTATATCCTGGTGCTGCCGGTGTTCGGGATCTTCTCCGAAGTGGTGGCGACCTTCTGCAAGAAGAAGCTGTTCGGCTACACCTCCCTGGTGTGGGCGACCATCGCCATTACCGTGCTCTCCTTCGTGGTCTGGCTGCACCACTTCTTCACCATGGGATCGGGTGCCAACGTGAATGCCTTCTTCGGCATCACCACCATGATCATCTCGATCCCGACCGGGGTTAAGATCTTCAACTGGCTGTTCACCATGTACCGCGGTCGCATCGAGTTCACCTCGCCCATGCTGTGGACCGTCGGCTTCATCATCACCTTCACCGTGGGTGGCATGACGGGGGTACTGCTCTCCGTGCCGGCCGCCAACTTCGTGCTGCACAACAGCCTGTTCCTGATCGCCCACTTCCACAACGTCATCATCGGCGGCGTGGTGTTCGGTTGCTTCGCCGGTATCACCTACTGGTTCCCCAAAGCATTCGGTTTCAAGCTGGATGAGGTCTGGGGCAAGCGTGCCTTCTGGTTCTGGATCACCGGCTTCTTCGTGGCCTTCATGCCGCTCTACGTGCTGGGCTTCATGGGCATGACCCGTCGGGTCAGCCAGAACATAGATCCCGAGTTCCACGGCTGGCTGGTAGTGGCTGCCTGCGGTGCCGGCCTGATCGCCATCGGCGTCCTGTGCCAGGTGATCCAGGTGGTGGTCAGTATTCGTGACCGCGAGAAGAACCGCGATCTGACTGGCGATCCTTGGGGTGGCCGTACCCTGGAGTGGTCGACCTCTTCACCGCCGCCCTTCTACAACTTCGCCATCGAGCCGAAGATCACAGGTCTGGATGCCTTCTGGGAAGCCAAGCAAGACGGTTCTGCCTTCCTGCGCCCGGCCCAGTACGCTCCCATCCACATGCCGAAAAACTCGGGTGCCGGTGTCATCATCGCCGCCTTCAGCGTGGTGTTCGGCTTTGCCATGATCTGGCACATCTGGTGGATGGCCATCGCCGGCTTCGTCGGCATGATAGCCACCTGGATCGTCCACAGCTTCAATGAGGACGTGGATTACTACGTGCAGGTTGACGAGATCGAGCGCATCGAAGGTCAGCATTTCGACAATATCAACAAGGTGGCTTAATTCCATGGCGACTGACGTTCTACATCACACTCACGGCGCCCATGACGATCATGGGCACCATGATGCCGGTGCCACCAAGGTGTTCGGTTTCTGGATCTACCTGATGAGTGACTGCATCCTGTTTGCGACCCTGTTCGCAACCTATGCAGTCCTGGTCAACGGCACCGCCGGCGGCCCGAGCGGCAAGGACATCTTCGAGCTGCCGTTCGTGTTCGCCGAAACCATGCTGCTGCTGCTGAGTTCCATCACCTTCGGGTTCGGCATGCTGGCCATGAACAAGAACAAGGTTTCCGCGGTCAATACCTGGCTGCTGGTCACCTTCCTGCTTGGCGCCGGCTTCATCGCCATGGAGATCTACGAGTTCCACCATCTGATCGCCGAGGGCTTCGGCCCGCAGCGCAGCGGTTTCCTCTCCGCCTTCTTCACCCTGGTCGGTACCCACGGGATCCACGTGACCAGTGGCCTGGTCTGGATCATCGTGATGATGGTGCTGATCAGCAAGAAGGGGCTGACCGAGCACAACCGTACTCGCCTGATGTGCCTGAGCCTGTTCTGGCACTTCCTGGACGTGGTGTGGATCTGCGTCTTCACCGTGGTCTATCTGATGGGGGTCATGTAATGAGTCATTCCGTTGACAATCACGGCGCGAGCCACGGCAGCGTCAAGTCCTACATGACAGGGTTCGTGCTGTCACTCATCCTGACCGCGATCCCCTTCTGGATGGTGATGGATGGCTCCGCCTCCCACGCCATGGTGCTGGGCACAGTGGTGGCCATGGCGGTGGTGCAGATCTTCGTGCATCTGATCTACTTCCTGCACATGAACACCTCGTCAGAGGAGCGCTGGAACCTGGTGGCACTGGTGTTTACCGTGCTCATCATCGCCATCGTGGTCGTGGGTTCCCTGTGGATCATGTACAACCTCAACATCAACATGATGGTTCACTGAGCGGCTTGATGTGATGATGAAGCAATACCTGCAAGTGACCAAGCCGGGCATCATCTTCGGTAACCTCATCTCGGTTATCGGGGGATTCCTGCTGGCCTCCAAGGGGAGCCTGGACGTGCCCCTGTTCATCCTGACCATGGTGGGTGTCTCCCTGGTGGTGGCCTCCGGTTGTGTGTTCAACAACTACATCGACCGGGACATCGACTGCATCATGGAGCGCACCAAGAACCGCGCCCTGGTGAAGGGGCTGATCGCCCCCGGTGTGTCGCTCTGGTATGCGAGCGCGCTGGGCGTTGCGGGCATTGCACTGCTCTACTTTGCGGCCAATCCGTTGGCCGCCTTGCTGGCAGTGCTGGGCTTCCTGGTCTATGTGGGGGTCTACAGCCTCTACATGAAGCGTCACTCCGTCTATGGCACCCTGGTCGGCAGCCTCTCCGGCGCCGCGCCACCCGTCATCGGTTACTGCGCCGTGAGCGGTCAGTTCGACTCGGGTGCCTTGATCCTGCTGGCGATCTTCAGCCTGTGGCAGATGCCGCACTCCTATGCGATTGCCATCTTCCGCTTCAAGGATTACCAGGCCGCCAACATACCCGTGCTGCCGGTGGTGAAGGGGATTGTCGTGGCCAAACACCACATCACCCTCTACATACTGGCCTTCATGGTGCCGACCCTGATGCTGTTCCTCGGCGGTTACGCCGGTTACAAGTATCTGATCGTCGCCACTGCGGTTAGCGTCTGGTGGTTGGGCATGGCGCTGTCGGGTTACAAGCAGGCGGTCGATGACTCCCTCTGGGCCCGCAAGCTGTTCATGTTCTCCATCGTCACCATCACTTGCCTGAGTGTGATGATGTCGGTGGACTTCCAGCCGGACGCGACGCCGGTATTGGTGAGCATGCTGCCGTGATCCTGACGCGGACATGTTCTCCATCGTCACCATCACCTGCCTGAGCGTGATGATGTCGGTGGACTTCCAGCCGGACGCGACTCCCGTGCTGGTGAGCATGCTGCCCTGATAGTGTGAACTGCACCCCTAAATGCATGAAATCCAGAGCCGGGAACCTTCCCGGCTCTGTTATTATGGGGCCGCCCTGCGGGGCACTTTTCCCGCTGTTCGGGTGTGACGCGCCTTGCGTCATCCACCCCTTGCGTCTCCCTTCTCTTTGACCTATCGAGGCCATCATGAATGATTTCACCATGACGAGGGGCGAGCGCCGCGCGACCTGGGCGCTCGGCTCCGTCTTCTCCCTGCGCATGCTCGGCATGTTTATGGTGCTGCCGGTGCTGACCACCTATGGCATGTCTCTGGCGGGCGCCTCCGAAGCCCTGATCGGCCTTGCCATCGGCATCTATGGCATGACCCAGGCGCTGTTCCAGATCCCGTTCGGCCTGCTCTCCGATCGCATCGGCAGAAAGCCGCTCATCGTCGGCGGCCTGCTGATGTTTGCGCTGGGCAGCGTGATCGCGGCGCTGACCCACTCCATCTGGGGCGTCATCCTCGGCCGTGCCCTGCAGGGCAGCGGCGCCATCTCGGCGGCCGTCATGGCGCTGCTCTCGGATCTCACCCGCGAGCAGAACCGCACCAAGGCGATGGCCTTCATCGGGGTGAGCTTTGGCATCACCTTCGCCATCGCCATGGTGACGGGCCCCCTCATCACCCACGCGCTGGGGCTGTCCGGTCTGTTCTGGCTCATCGCCCTGCTGGCGCTGGGGGGCATAGCCATCACCCTCTGGCTGGTGCCGACCCCGACCGGTCACCTGCTCAATCGCGAGTCCAGCATGGTCAGGGGCGGGATGCGCACAGTGCTCACCAACCCGCGCCTGCTCAAACTCAACCTCGGCATCCTCTGCGTGCACACCCTGCTGATGTCGAGCTTCGTGGCGCTGCCGCCGCTGCTGGAGCAGGCCGGTCTGCCCCGTGACAGCCAGTGGCAGGCCTATCTGGTCACCATGCTGGTCGCCTTTGTCAGCGTGGTGCCCTTCATCATCTATGCCGAAAAACGCCGCCAGATGAAGCGGGTATTCCAGGCTTGCGTGCTGGTGATGCTCATCGCCGAAGTGGTGCTGTGGCAGGCCGGGTTGCAGCTGTGGGGCCTGCTCGCCGGGCTGCAGCTCTTCTTCATCGGCTTCAACGTGATGGAGGCGCTGCTGCCGTCACTCATCAGCAAGGAGTCGCCACCGGGTTACAAGGGCACCGCCATGGGGGTCTACTCCACCAGCCAGTTCATCGGGGTGGCCATAGGCGGCAGCCTGGGTGGTTTGCTCTACAGCCTAGGCGGCGGCGTGCTGGTGTTTGGCAGTTGCGCCCTGTTGGCCCTGGCCTGGCTGGGGGTCAGCCTCACCATGCAGGAGCCCCCCTATGTGAGCAGCCTGCGCATAGTGCTGCCGGCAGGGGTCGAGGCGAGCCCGGCGCTGGAGCAGAAGATCCGCGCCTGTGACGGGGTGAGCGATGTGCTGCTGGCGCCAGCCGAGCATTCGCTCTATGTGAAGGTGGACAGCAAGCGCCTCACGCGCAGCGATCTGGAGCGGCTGGTCGCCGTCTAACGGCGTCTGCCAGCATGCAAAAGCCCGCCAATTCGGCGGGCTTTTTGTTGGGCAGTATTCAGTTGGATTGTGCTCAGCGGGACTGTGTTCAGTAGGGGCGAGCTCAGTCGGCCAGGCAGGGCTGCTCGGCGGGCAGGCTCGCGGCATCGCCCAGCAGCAGGGTGCTGAGGGCGTCTCTGGCGCACTGTGAGGAGTGCAGCTGGCCGTGCCGGTTGCTCTGCTCCACCCGCACCAGACGGGCGGCGCTGCCAAAGGCGGCCTGCATCTGGCGGGCGCCGGCGAAGGGGGTATTGGGATCGTACTCGGCGCCGAGCACCAGGGCCCTGGCATCATTCGGGAGCTTTATCTCGCCGGCGCCGTAGGTGGTGATGGGCTGGCGCGGATAAGGCCAGTCGGCGCAGGTGTTGAAGCTCTTGGCCAGCAGCAGGGCGCCGGCCCCCTGGAAGGCGGCATCTTCCGGGTCCAGCGCCTGCCAGCCATAGGGCTCGCTGTTGTCGGTGCAGTGGATGGCGCTGAAGAAGGGCATTTCCAGCAGATCCTGGTAGGGGGTCTCGTCGGCCTGCTCCTTGGCGAGGCGGGTCAGCAGGGGGCCTGCATCATCCTGCTGCCAGAAGGCGAGCTGATCATAGTGCTGGCTGCCGCTGATGGCATCGCTCATCACAGCTTCCCAGTGGGCGCGGTCGAGCACATTGCCCATGTTGTCCACATAGCGGCCGCTGTCGCGCACCTGGCGGGTCACCGCCATGCTGCGCTGCAGCGCCTCGGCCCCGAAGCGCCATGCAAGGATGCGATTGGCATTCTCGGCATCGCCGCGGAAGATGGCCGGGTAGCGGCTCTCGGCAGGGGACATCGGCGAGTCGACCACCAGGTTGGCCACGTGGCTCGGGTAGCGGGCGGCATAGAGGGCGGCGAGGCGGGTGCCGTAGGAGAAGGTGATGGGGGTGATGCGGTCGTGCCCCAGATGCTGGCGCAGTCGCTCCATGTCCTCGACCACGGCCCGCGAGCCCAGGTGCGGCGCATGCAGCTTCAACGGCTCGTCGCAGCGCTCCCGCAGCGCAGTGCCGAAGGCCTTGCCCTGATCGTCACCGCTCTCGAGCGCCGGCAGGGCGCCCTTGTCCCGGCTGGCAAAGATCTGGGCGAGCTGCGCCGGGGTCATGTCCGGCCGGATGCCGCTCTTGTCCGTCAGCAGGCAGCTGCGCAGTTCATGCCCGAGCGCGCTGTAACCGGCCCCGCGAGGATCCAGGGTGACTATGTCGTAGTGCGCCAGGATGGCGGGGTTGGCACTGCGCAGCATGTCGAGCAGGATACCCAGATCCGGGGTGGCCGAGGTGGGGCCGCCCGGGTTGTAGAAGAGGGTGCCGCGATAGTCGCCGGTGGCGCGATAGTGCACATAGAAGAGGTCTATGGTGTCCCCCTTGACCGTGCGGGTCTCCTGCTTGATCTCGCCCCGGATGGGGTTGCCTGACCAGGAGGGGGTCGAGAAGCGGCTTGTGTTGCCAGAGAGGAAAGTGGCAGCCGGGGCGGGGGCAGGGCGTTTCTCCCATTTGGTCTCCTTGATCTGGACCCACTCCTTGTCGTAATCGAGCGGCACCGTCAGGTAGTGGCAACTGACCTGGCTGGCGGGTACGGCGACGCCATCCTCCTGCCACCCCTGCCGCAATTGGCGGCAGATGTTGCCCGTGTCATAAGCGGCGGTGATATGCCGCGCCTTGAAGGGAGCTTCCTCTTTCTTTTCCAGATCGCAGCCCGCCAGCAGAGCCGGCGCCAGCAAAGATATCATCAGCGTGTATTTCATTTTTTTGTTTCCATCATATTGCCTGAACCCGGGCATGTTACGTGATGGACTCAAAAAAATAGCAGTGGGTAATTGTATGGAAATATTTCAATGTATGTCGGTGAAAATAATTTGGCGTCATTAACTGGGTTGTTTGAAAATAATGGCCCGCATAGCGCCCCGTTATTTTTATCGGGATCAATAAATGTCGCTAAACAGGCCATGTGGCATGAAGGGAGTGCCGGTTATACCCGCGTGCTCACCAGGCCCGCCAGAAGGGTTTGTCTCCCAGTATGGTGGCCCTGTGCATCACCCGCCGGGCCGGCAGATAGTCGGCGTTGGCATAGTGCTGGGTGACCCGGTTGTCCCAGATGGCGATGTCGTTCTCCTGCCAGCGCCAGCGCACCTGATACTCGGGTTTGGTGATGTGGGCGAACAGGAAGGCCAGCAGCGCCTCGCTCTCCCGCGCAGGCAGATCGGGCAGGCGGGTGGTGAAGCCTTCGTTGACGAACAGGGCCTGGCGGCCGCTCACCGGATGGGTTCGGATCACAGGGTGGCGCAGGGGGGGGGGCGGGCCGCCGCCTCCTGCCAGCGTCCATATTCCGCCGGGCTGCCGTTGTGACGATGGGCCGGGAACGACTTGCTGAAGTCGTGCTCGGCTTCCAGTCCCGCCAGCAGCTGTTGCAGCCTGGGGGAGAGCCCCTCGAAGGCGGCGATGCCGCTGGCCCACAGGGTGTCCCCGCCAACCGGCGGCAACTGCTTGGCGGCCAGGATGGCCAGCGCCGGTGGCGTCTCTATGAAGGTCACATCGGTATGCCAGTTGTCATTGTCCGGCGGATTCTCGTGGTGGGTGTCGAGCACTATGATCTCCTCGGCCTCCGGCGCATGGGGATAGACGGGGTGGATGTGCAGATCGCCGAAGCGGTTGGCCAGCGCCCGCTGAGCCAGGGGGGTGATGGGCTGATCCCGAAAGAACAGCACCTGATGGATCAACAGGGCCTGATGGAGCTGCTCGAAGTGGATCTCGTTCAAGGATCCGGCCAGACGGATGCCGCTGACTTCGGCGCCGATATGGGTGCCAAGGGGGGTGATGTGCAGGGTATTGCTCATAGTCCTTCTCCATGCCACGGCGTCAGGCGACGCTGCAGCGCACGTAAACCAAGTTCCAGAATGAAGGCGATCAGGGCGATCACCAGAATGCCCGCCAGCACCACGTCGGTGGCGAGAAACTCGCCGGCGGATTGCACCATGAAGCCCACGCCGCGGGTGGCGGCGATGAGCTCGGCCGCCACCAGGGTGGACCAGCCGACCCCGAGCCCGATGCGCAGCCCGGTCAAGATTTCCGGCAGGGCGCCGGGCAGGATGACGTGCCACAACACCTGCCAGCGGGTGGCGCCCAGTGCCCGGGCGGCCCGCAGCCGCACCTGCTGGGCGCTCTGTACCCCCGCCAGGGTTGCCATGGCGACCGGTGCGAAGATGGCGAGATAGATGAGCAGTACCTTGGAGGTCTCGCCTATGCCAAACCAGATCACCATGAGCGGCAGATAGGCGAGCGGCGGCACCGGTCTGTAGAGTTCGATCAGCGGATCCAGCATGCCGCGCACCGTGGGGCTCAGCCCCATGGCAATCCCCACAGTCACCCCGCACAGGGCCGCCGCCGTCAGCGCGATCAGGATGCGCTGCAAGCTGGCCGCGAGGTGTTGCCACAGGGTGGCATCCATGAAGCCCTGCGGCCCGGCTATGGTAATGAACTGGTGCAGCAACTGCTCGGGGGGCGGCAAAAACAGCGGGCTTATCAGCCCGAGCCGGGCCACCAGCCACCAGAGGGCCAGCAGGGCGGTCAGGCTAAGCAGGCTCAAGCCAAGCCTGCGTGGCAGGGGCCAGCGCAGGCGCACGTTGGCGGGGACCGCCGAGGAGGAGAGGGCGGCCGTCATGCAAACACCTCCCGCTCGGCGAAGACCCGGCCGAGCACGTATTCGCGCCGCTCGATGAAGGCCGGATCCGACTTGATGCTGCGGCACGACTCACCGGCGGCGAAGCGGCGGCCAAAATCCAGGGTCAGCCGCTCTGTGATCCGGCCCGGGGCGGGGGAGAGCAGTACCAGCTCGGTGGCCATGAATACCGCCTCCTCTATGTCGTGGGTGATGAGCAGCACCTGGCGACGCTGCTCGTGCCACAGGCGCAGCAGCAGGGTCTGCATCTGCTCGCGAGTGAAGGCATCGAGGGCGCCGAAGGGTTCGTCGAGCAGCAGCAGTTGCGGCTGGGTGGCAAGAGCGCGGGCTATGCCGACCCGCTGGCGCTGGCCGCCGGAGAGCTGCCAGATGGGCTTGGCGTGGGCCTCCTCCAGCCCTACCTTGCGCAGCATGGCCCGCGCCCTGGCCTCGCGCTCGGGGCGCGGCAGGCCGGCCAGCTGCAGCCCGAAGGCCACGTTGTCCAGCACGTTGCGCCAGGGCAGCAGCCCCTCGTGCTGGAACACCACACCCAGCTCGGCGCCGGGGCCGGTCACCGGCCTGCCCAGCAGGCTGATCTGGCCCTGATGGTGGGTGAGAAAGCCCGCGATCAGGTTGAGCAGGGTGGTCTTGCCACAGCCGGAAGGGCCGAGTACCACCATCAGCTCCCCCGCGTCCAGCGTCAGGTTGATGTTGTCGAGCACCCGTCTGCCGTCGTAGTCGGCGCAAAGGTGAGTGAGTTGCAGCATGGCGGCCTCCTGGTCATTTGGGGTCGTTCAGCGGGCCTGGGCCTTGACGAAACGGTCGGTCACGTACTGGCTGTAATCGCTGCCGGCGGTCTGCACCTTGCCCTGCTCCTTGAGGAAGCGGGCCGTGTCCACTATGGTCCGGTTTACCAGCGCGGCGAGCTCGTCGCTCTGCTGGCGGGCAGTCAGGTAGGTGTTGCCTTTGACCAGCCCGGGCACCTCTGCTGCGGGTACGCCGCTCAGCTTTGCCAGCTTGGCGAGGTTGTCCGGCTGTGCCAGCCAGCCTGCCGGGTTTTCCAGATAGCCGCGCTGGGCCGCCAGGGTGCTGTTGACGAAGGCCTGCACCACCTCGGGATGAGCCTTGGCGAACTCCTTGCGGACTACCCATACATCGAGCGTGGGGGCGCCCCACTCGCCCACCTGGGCCGAGTCGGTCAGTACCTTGCCCTCCCTGGTCAGTTCATTGAGGGCCGGTGCCCAGACGTAGGCGCCATCTATGTCACCCCGTTGCCAGGCGGCTATGATGGCCGGTGGCTGCAGATTTACTATCTGCAGGCTGGCCGGATCCAGGCCCCAGTGTCTGAGGGCGGCCAGCAGGCTGTAGTGGGTGGTGGAGGTAAAGGGCACGGCGATGCGTTTGCCGGCCAGTGCCTGGGGGGAGGAGAGATCCGGTTTCACCACCAGCGCCTCCGAGTTGCCGAGCCTGGAGGCGAGCAGGAACACCTCTATGGGCACCTGCTGGCTGGCGGCCACCGCCAGCGGGCTGGAGCCTATGTTGCCTATCTGCACGTCGCCGGAGGCGAGCGCCCGCACCACGCTGGCGCCACTGTCAAACTTGAGCCACTTCACCTCGGCGCCGCTGTCGCGGGCAAAGGTGTTGTCGGCCTGGGCCACCTTGGCCGGCTCGGCGGAGGTCTGATAGGCCACAGTCACCTCGACGGCGTTGGCCTGCAAACTGATGATGGCGAGGGCCGCCAGCCAGAGGGAATATCCTTTTCCTGTCATGGTACTGCTCCGTATCGGGGTAATGGAGCCGCAGTATTTCCATTTATCCGGGCGACAATGAAAGAATAAAAATATATGGGTGATGAGTTATGGTTCTTAGAAAAAGAACGGTAACGCAATGCGGTTATTTATATATCTCAATATGAGGGGTTGATATTCGCCGCTTGGCAATGGCAGGCTGATATTGTCAGCATCCAATACAGGTTTATGGCTATGCTTGCCCGGTTTATGAATATTGAAGGAGTCATATTGCTGGCAATAATAAAGACCCGCCATATTGGCGGGTCTGATGTTCGGTGAAGGCTCTGGTGCGCTAATCAGCGCTCGATCAGCGGGGCCGAGCGGTAGCTCCACAGCCCATAGGTGCGCAGCGCATCGCGGTAGATGCCGAGCAACTCGCTGTCGCTCACCTTGGCCAGGGTCGAGAGCGACTTGTCCGGGTAGCTGACGCTGTCTATCTGGATCCCGGCCGGGCCGCTCTGCCAGCAGGCGATCTCCAGCAATGTCTGGCCCCGGCGCACATGGCTGGCGGAGCTCACCAGGGTGGCGTACTGGATCTGGTGGCGGGCGAGGGCGTAGCCGCTGTAGAGGGCGTTCTCCACCGTACTGGTGGCGTAGTTCTCCTCTATGATGCGCGAGCGATCTATGCCCTTCTTCACCAGCCAGTCCGCCATCAGCTTGCCCTCGGTCTGGCGGTTCTGGGGCACGCCGCCGGTCAGTATGATGAGCGCCGCCGGGTTGGCCTGGGCCAGGGAGCGGGTGGTTTCCAGCCGGCCCAGCAGTATGTCGTGCATGCTGCCATCGGGGTTGAGGGCATAGCCCAGGGTGACGATGGCCCGGTTGCCCGGCTTGGGTGAACGCTCCCCCTGTTCTTTCAGCGGGGTGGCGTTGACGCGGGCCACCGTATCCAGGATGCGCTGCAGATCGGCGGCGCGGCCGGGATTGAGGGT
This sequence comes from Aeromonas sp. A04, assembly GCF_047780465.1. Taxonomy (NCBI): domain Bacteria; kingdom Pseudomonadati; phylum Pseudomonadota; class Gammaproteobacteria; order Aeromonadales; family Aeromonadaceae; genus Aeromonas; species Aeromonas sp. A04. The sequence goes on from NZ_JBLNHP010000002.1 coordinate 498,792, forward strand.
CGCCAGCTTGCTCTGGTATGCCTGGGCGGCGCCGGGGTTTTGCTTGAAGGTCTGCCAGGTGGCCAGGTAGGTGAGCAGATCTATGTCGTCCGGCGCCGTGCTGAGCGCCTGCTCGAACAGGCCTATGGCCTTGTCCACGTTGCCGTTGTAAATCTGGGCGTTGGCCGCCGAGATCAGCAGGTCGGTGCGATAGGGTTCGAGCTGATAGGCCTGCAGCAGCAGCTCTGTGACCTGCTCCATGTTGCTCGGCATCTTGGCGGTGAAGCCGGCGGTGGAGATGCGGGCCGGCGACTTGAAGATCTGCCAGGCATCCGCCAGCAGCTGATCCACCACCTGGCGCTTGCTGATGTACTGGTCGTAGTTTTGCTCCTTTTGCAGGGAGCGCACCGGAGCAGCCCAGGCATTGGTGGAGACAAACACTGGCAGAGCCAACAGGCTGGCCAGGGTCAGGGCAATCGCGGTTTTCTTCATCATGGCGTTCCACTTGGGGTTAAGGGCGCTATGCCATTGCATGACCCGTAGGGGCTTTTCCAATAAAAACATAAACTTGGTGATTGCCTACTCTACTCCTTTTCAGATGAAAAAAACGTGAACCGATTCGGTTATCCGGGGATGGGGTCTGTGCCTCTCTCCTGTGCCGTCTGCCGAGCTGCTGGACCCTGCTGGCTGGCGCTCATTGGGCTTGTGCTCACTTGCGGGTCAATCCTGCCGCGTTTTCGGGCGAGCCCCTGTCCGGGGTGAAAAAGTTGCCTAAGCCAATCGTTTTACCGCTTTTTCTGTGACGGCGATCACTGTAGCATCGCCGCCCGACCTGCCACCCGACCGCATCTCCCCCTGCGACGGCGCTGGCGTCACCCGATACATGCTGTCACCCGGAACGTGAATGACCCCAGGATGGGACCCGCCACTAACCTGTAGGTTTGTGGTCTGCGTGTCGCGTGGGTCGGCACCTCTCCCGCCGGTTCCCCCGCGACGCCTGTCTGCAGACTTGCCATATGAAATTCCTCTCTTCATAGGTGCAAGATGACACTGTTATTGAGTCTGGTCGGTATGCTGGCCCTGATGTTTATCGCCTGGCTGGCCAGTGAAAACCGCCGAGCCATCCGCTGGCGAACCGTGCTGGGGGCGCTCGCCCTGCAAACCGGCTTTGCCGCCCTGGTGCTCTATTTCCCCCCCGGACAAATCATGCTCGGTGCCATGAGCAATGGCGTCTCCGCCCTGCTCGGCTTTGCCGACAGTGGCATCCGCTTCGTGTTTGGCGATCTGGCCAGCAACGGTTTTATCTTCGCCGTGCGGGTGCTGCCGCTGGTGATCTTTATCAGCGCGCTGATCGCCGTGCTCTACCACTTCGGCATCATGCAGTGGGTGATCCGGGTATTGGGCGGCGCGGTGCATCGCCTGCTCGGCACCAGCCGCGCCGAATCCCTGGTGGCCACCGGCAACATCTTCCTCTCGCAGGGGGAGTCGCCGCTGCTTATTCGCCCCTTCCTCGCCGGCATGACCCGCTCCGAACTGTTTGCGGTGATGACCTGCGGCATGGCCTCGGTGGCTGGCTCCGTGCTGGGCGGTTACGCCGGTCTGGGGGTGGATCTTAAATACCTTATCGCCGCCTCCTTTATGGCGGCGCCGGGGGGCCTCTTGATGGCCAAGCTCTTGGTGCCGGAGCAGCAACAGGTGAGCGATCAGGCCGAGATCACCCTCGACAAGAGCGACTACAGCAACGCCATCGATGCGCTGGCGGGCGGCGCCATGAACGGCATGAAGATCGCCGTGGCCATCGGCACTATCCTGCTGGCCTTTGTCAGCGTCATCACCATGATCAACGCCGGTCTCACCACGGTAGGCGAGTGGTTAGGCTGGGCCCATCTCTCCCTGCAGCAGCTGCTGGGCTATCTGTTTGCGCCTGTCGCCTGGCTTATCGGTGTGCCCGCCAGCGAGATGATGGCGGCAGGATCCTTGATCGGCCAGAAGGTGATCATGAACGAGTTCGTCGCCTATCTGGACTTTGCCAACATCAAGGAGGGCTTGAGCGCCCACACCCAGATCATCATCACCTTCGCGCTGTGCGGTTTCGCCAATCTGGGCTCCATTGCGGTGCAGCTTGGCTCCATCGGCACCATGGCGCCGGAGCGCCGCCACGATGTGGCCAATATGGGCTTCAAGGCTGTGTTGGCGGCGACCCTGGCCAACCTGATGAGCGCCACCCTGGCCGGGATCTTTGTCTCGCTGGCCTGATAGCTTGATGCAATAGCCGGTTAGTCGGCGGCCCGAACAAAAGGCCCCCTCTTGCCCAATGGCAAGAGGGGGCCTTTTTCGTTGCGTTGGTTACAGCTGTAGGTCGGGCAACAGCGCAGCCTGTTCCTGAAAATGGCGGCAGCGACGCTCAACGTCATCTCGGTAGCGTGCCAGATAAGCCAGCTCGGCGGGATTGTCTGCCTCATCCAGGGCGATGGCGGCATCCAGATGAAGGAGGATGTCGTTGGTCATCTTGTGCAAGGTCTGTTGCAACAGGCGTTTGGGCAGATCACACGCCTCGGCCATCTCCAGCAACTGCCATGCGTTGACCGCCTCGGGGGTAAACTCGTCGCCTATGGCCATGGCCAGATGCTGGTTGAACTCGGAGTAAAGCCCCACATTGACCAGATCGTACCAGGGGGTGGGCGTCAGCCCTGCCCGCGAGACGAAGAAGCTGTAGTTCTTGCCGTGGGCATCATGGTTGTTGACGCAGAGGTTGAAGAGCAGCCATTGCAGCATGTTCAATCTGGCTTGCGCCGGATTGACACAAAGGGCGCTGAGGCTGAACAGTCGTGGCAGGCTCACCCCTTCCCTAATATGGGCCACATCCCGCCCGTCACCGAAGTTGCGTTCATATTTTCGCGTGACGGGGAACCCCAGCCCCTGACAGGCGTCGATCATGTGGCGACGGCGAACCCTCAAGCCATCTTCATCAAGACGCCGATCAAACCGTTCCACCAGCAAGCCTCGGTGGGACTTCTCATCTTGACCAAATGTGTGCAGTTCAACCTGTGCGACCGGCATGCCCAGCAACGCGGCCAGCCGCATGGTCACAAATTCATTGATCACCAGATGAGGGTGATGCTCGAACTTGAGGATGTGGGTGGAACAGAGTTCGCCCTCGCCAAATCCCAGCGCCCCCTCGAGTCGCAGCACGTTGAGCTTGGCCTGCACACCCGCAACCGAGAGTCGGGGGCGACCATCCCAGACTTCCAGCGGCCAGATCTCGGGCTGATCGAGTCGCAGCATCAACTCCTTTGGGGTGATGGGGCGAAAGTGGGTGGGAATGTCGGACTCTGCGGACAGGGTAAAGGTGACAGCTCCGGATACATCGCGGCCAATGCCGTGGATCAGGGCAAAGAGATTGCTGCGCGAAACGGAGAGCGCCTCAATCAGGTGCTCCAGCCCGCGATTTTCTGGCAGCAAGTTGCCGAGATATGCCCGGATCTGGGCGCTGCTGGCCGAGCCATCCAGCGCCAGCGGTGGTGAGAGCGGGAATCCGCGTGCTTGCCATGCAGGTGTATAGCCGAGCTGAAAAGTATCCCGTTGGGAGTCATATTCAAGATGACCGATCAGCTGGTTACCCAGCCGAAGTTCAAGCTGATGGTGCTCAGAACCACTCATCATCACCGACCTCTGATTGGCTGCTGTCGCTCGTTACCTGTGATCCCGCTTCCTGTACCAGTTGCAAGCGCAGTCCCAGTGCGTTCATCACCTGCAGCAGGGTCGAGAGGTAGACATCTCCCCCCTTCTCGATCTTGATCAGGGTCTTCTTGGAGATGCCGCACAGTGAGGCCGTCACCTCCTGTGTCATCTTGGCGGCCTTGCGTCTCTCGCGGATCGCCAGCCCCAGCGAGGCGGGATCCAGTGCTTTCGGGGTGGTTTTCAACGATGCGTCTGTCATCATGAACACGAAAAAAGTGTAGGTTATTACACCTTAACTCATGGTAAGGGCAAACAACAATCAAAAGTGTACGATACTGCACTTTTGATGGTCTCGGTGTTGGTTGCTAGAGAAAAGTGTAGAGAGGTTCACTTTTTAGAGAAAAAGGTGGTGAGGGATGATCTGGAGGATGGCCGAGGGGCAGGGATGGACTCGCTTGCAGAGCCGTAGTGCACTTCACGTTCACTTCACCGAGCGGGGGGAGGGTAGACGCACGTTTGCAGTTGGAGCTTCATCCTATGCCCACTATCGTCACCCACGCCGCCGTCCCTCTCTGCCTTGGGCTGGGGCTTGGCAGCCGGATTATCCCGCCGCGCCTGCTGTTGGCTGGTGTCGCCATCGCCATGCTGCCCGATGCCGACGTGCTTGCCTTTAAACTGGGGGTCGCCTACGGCCATGTCTTTGGCCATCGCGGCTTTACCCACTCCCTGTTGTTCGCCTTTGCCCTGCCCACATTGGCCATGCTGTTTCATCGCCAATTTCGGGCCAGCGCCGCCACCGTCTGGTCGTTTTTGCTGGTCTCGCTACTCTCCCACAGCCTGCTCGATTCGCTCACCACCGGTGGCAAAGGGGTTGGCTGGCTCTGGCCGTGGCGTGACGAGCGTTTCTTCGCTCCCTGGCAGGTGATCCGGGTCGCCCCCTTCAAGCTGGAGGCCTATCTGACCGCCCGAGGTGAGGCAGTGATCCTCTCCGAGCTCTACTGGGTCTGGCTACCGGGGGTTGTATTAATGCTGGTGTTGATGGGATGGCGGGTGTGGGGCCGGGGTCGTCAGTGAATGCTGAGACTGGTGGCCAGGTGATGAAGATAGTCATAGCTGTGCCACTGCACTGCGCAGAGGGCGAGCAGGCGAGCAGGGTTGAGGCCCCCAAGGCACCTTGATCCCAGTGCCGTAGCAATACCCGCAACACATGTACTATGCAAAGACCCAGGCTTACCAGATAAATGAGGGTTAACACTCCTTCAATCAAATCCGATATGCCGTAGGGATCATTCGGATTGTGATAAAGCAGGTCATAGCCAAATGCACGAAATCCGAGTCTGATCAGAAACAGGGAAAAGCAGAGTGTGGCCAGTTGTTTTGTTTTTCGGCTGATTTCTGTCATGCAACTTCTCAAATCTTCCAACGCTAACTTTTGGGGCTGAGATGCAGCAGCGCTGGGACACCCATCATTTTGAATGTTGGCTATGCTACGCCTTGCCCAGAAAGGTGGGTGTTCCAGATTTGGTTCATATTTCCTCTGTTGCCTAACGCGCTATTAAAGTGTAAGCAATGAAATACCGGTGCCGCCGCATACTACCGTAAACACTAAACGCCATGCATAGTAAAAATACCACACGTTGCGAATCCCTCTGGAACTGCTTATTAGTTTTAGAAGAGCGTGTAAGCAAGCTTTGTCATACCTATCGGTTGTGTAACTACACAACTTGAAATAAGCCTTACATTAAGGCATTCTGCATATTGATACACAATATCTTTGAGCATGCCTTCGTCGATGTTTGGATGGATACCCAACGTCCACATACTCCTTAAGTTATCGTGAGATCCCTTAACTAAAGCTACCTTATGCGTATCCTCCATCATACCACGAATACACGATTTGACACTGGAGTTCTGTTTTATTTCAAGAGCAATATACTGACCTCGTACTGCGTTCTTTTTACGAATAATAAAGTCAATAGCCATGTGCTCACGATGTCGAGCTTTTCTTCGATCGATAGAGTATTGAAATTCTCGCTCCCAATATGCAACCTCTAAATGAGCTTCTAGAAATACTGAAAACTCAATTTGTAGCCAAACTTCCCAACCAGTAATCGTTTTTGATTTAATCAATTCTAGGCGCTTTGTAATATGTTTTTGCTGAAAAAACTCAGCGACTAAAATTGCTATAAAATCAAAGTCTCTTTTTATCATTTACTACCAAACTCAATTAAAAAGCTAACGCCTTGTTAAGGGATGAGCAACACAATACCAAAGCCACCGCATACCACCTTAATCACTTGAACTAATGCATGGTAAAAATCCCACGCGTTACGAATTCCTCCTGAATAGTTTTTTAAATGACATTTACAACTAGTAGCGATGTTAACAGAAATACCACAACCCCAGAAAAATAAAAAAATAACGCCTAAGCTTCATTATTTCTATATGTAGTGCTTGTATTTGACTTGAATGATCGATCGTACTAATTTTTTGAGGTTCTGATTTTTCAACATCGGCTAAGAAACGCTCAGCATGACCAGCAATAATACTTCCCCCTGCACCAGAACACGAAAATACTGCAAGGTTCTTGAATATTTCTATATTCCCAACCATATCTGGTGGCAATTGCTTGGCAATGTCCGGATTTGGAATTAAAGTCTCAGGAAGGAATATCCCAAAGAAGATCCCAAATAAAATAAGAGACGTTCCTTTCACAAATCGCTCATGCTTTGACTCCAATATTGCGATCATCAATAAGATAAAAGAACCAAGCAGTGGCACAGTTAGCCATTGGTACACTTTTGTAAGCCACATCCCAATGAACACTATAAACAGGAAACTACCTAAATACTTTGGTCGTAAAAACTTCAAAATTATTCCTCGTCATTTAACGTCCGCTTAAGGGGTCGCCAGCACCACTACCAACTTACCGTATAACACCATAATCACAAAAACCGAAGCATAGTATACGAATCATTCTTAAACAGTTTGTTAGCCCATTGTAACTGCAGTAAGTTGGCAAGGCATACTGAAAGGTCTTGAATTTTTAAAAGCTTGTTTACTTATGTAGCGGATGATATCACAACTTAACTCATGGATCTCTTTGGCATTACGAAGAGAACATTGCTCTTGCCAAGAAGATTTCAATAAAGGGATATGTTTAGGTTCAAGAGGTTTATCACTACTTATACGGAATTCTTGAGTACAGAACTCTGACTTACCATGCGCAAGTAAATTCCTGGACTTAAATAAATTCTTTACTATTTCAAGATGTTTTAATCTCGATATTTCATCCGTATAAATGACACTGCTTACTGCATCAAACTTCGCAATTGGAGAAAAACGCAACTCATCATCGATGGAGTTAAAAGTAATATTTTCACTTGACTCATTTGCTAGCAACTTTTCAAACTTAGCCTTTTTATTGCCGTGCAATTTCCCGCTTAGGTTTGAAACTAATTCATCAAATTGCCCTTTGAAACCATAGCCAATAGCAACACGTTCTTCTAAATTTAGATCCTTCGGGAGATTATCGATTCGTTCGAAAACTTCATTGCCGTCATCGTCTAATACTTCATTGACCCTTGTCTTTATATCAAAAACACTCTCGCAGCAGTAATTGATGTAACTCTCAACCATGAATGCGGTTAGAGTTAAGACCGTGATACCACCACATATTTCTCCCAACTCTTCATTTAGAATAGAGCGTCTTGCAGACTCATAAAACCAACAATGCGAGAGAATATTCCCTTCGGACCGACCTACATAGGACATCAAATTTTCCTCTAAAATGGGCTAACAGTGATTATCACGTATGTTGGGCTAAAAATCGTAGGTTGGTGCTGAACGAAGTGAAGACCAACATTTACCGCGAATATATCTGAAAATCTGTTTTACGGATCTGCCACATCCTTGTTTATCCCGATCTGGTTGGCGCAATAATGCTCGCCTGTTGGGCTTCGCTACGCTCTGCGCCAACCTACAAAAAACCACGCTACCGCCCCTGAGTGACAACCCCCAGTCCGCTGCTTTTAACCTGCGAGATATCAACAATCACTGCCATTACGCGTTCCTGAGAGATGGATTGTCGTTTGGCTATCATAAGGGGCCTGACTGAGACATTGAAAGAGGGCGTTGATAGAAATCTGAACCGGTTCAACTAATTAGTAAGAAGCTGCTGTTTAAGTGAGCTGTTGGGTTAGTGGATTGTGTGGAAATACCCCTCACCCCAACCCTCTCCCGAAGGGAGAGGGTGTTTGTCTACGGTTAGATGGGAGGCCGAGGATTGGCTCGGTTTTGATCCCCCTCCAAGCCGCCGAGTCGTGCTCAATGGGTCAGGGGCGCCGTCAGGGATGACGGCGCAGCCGCAGTTGGTACAGGGATGTACCATCTGCGGTGAACCGTCCGACCCAGAGATCGAGATGAGGGAATCCGCCGCAGGCGGGCGGCTTGGCGGGGGTGGCCTTTCTTTTGGTGACTTTTCTTTGGCCACGCAAAGAAAAGTCACTCGCCCACGCCCGAAGGGCGGGCGAAACCCCTTCGAGGGCGTTGCGCGGTGAAGCCGCACCATCACATCCAATCCGCGAACGTCCGAATACGCTGCGCTATTCGAACCTACGATTCGATAACGCTGGGGGATTATGGGTTCCCTCACCCTGGCCCTCTCCCAAGGGGAGAGGGGACAAAGACGCAGGGAGCGGCAACAAGCAGGAAATAGAAAGGGAGCCTATCAGGCTCCCTTTTTGCAGACATGGCCAATGGCATTTGGCCAATGCCATTCCCTATCGATTGGTCGCGGCCTTCATCCCTTCCACAAACTCTTTCAGGCGAGTGAGCATATGCTCCGGGTTTTTGTGGTGGGTCTCGATGATCTTCACCACGGCGGAGCCGGAGATGGCACCGGCGGCGCCGGCCTTGATGGCCTCGCGCACCTGGGCCGGTTCGCTGATGCCAAAGCCGAGCAGGGCGGGGGGGGCATTGAACTCGCGCAAGGTGTTGATGAGGCCATCCACCGGCATGCCGGCCTTGGTCTCGGCACCGGTTACGCCGGCGCGGCTCACCAGGTAGGTGTAACCAGAGCCAAGCTCGGCAACTGCCTTGAGCGTCTCGGTGTCACCGTTGGGCGGGGCGATAAAGATGCTGTCGATGCCGAACTTGTCGGCCGCTGCCTTGTAGGGGGCGCACATCTGCACCGGCACGTCGGCCACCAGCACCGAATCCACGCCTGCCAGCTGGCACTTCTCATAGAAGCCGTCGATGTGGCGCACATAAACCAGATTCGCGTAAACCAGCAGGCCAATGGGCAGCTGCGGGTACTTGGCGCGGATGCGGCCGAGCAGCTCAAAGCAGTCGTCCGGGGTGGTGTGGCTGGCAAACGCCCGCAGGGCTGCGCCCTGAATGGTGGGGCCGTCCGCTACCGGATCGGAGAAGGGAATGCCGAGCTCGAGGGCATCGGCGCCCCCTTCGACCAGCGCATCGACAATGGCCAGCGACAATTCTGGGGTCGGGTCACCCAGCATCACGAACGGCACAAAGGCGCCCTGATTGACCGCATCCAGACGGGAGAAGAGTTGTGCGTAACGGTTCATGACAAGGTTCCTTCTTTTTCAAAGATGTCGGCAACGGTGAAGATATCTTTGTCGCCACGGCCGGAGAGGTTGACGATCAGCACCTGCTCTTTTTCCGGTTCACTGCGGGCCATCTTGAGGGCGTGAGCCAGCGCGTGGGAGGACTCCAGCGCCGGGATAATCCCCTCGGATTTGGCCAGCTCCTGGAAGGCGTCCAGCGCCTCCCGGTCTGTGATGGAGACATACTCGGCGCGGCCGATGGAGGCCAGGTGGGCGTGCTGCGGGCCGACAGAGGGGAAATCGAGCCCCGCCGAGACGGAGTAGGACTCCTGAATTTGCCCCTGCTTGTCCTGCATCAGGTAGGAGTGCATGCCAAAGAAGACCCCCTTGCTGCCGTGACCCAGCGGCGCACCGTGCTCGCCGCTCTCTATGCCGTGACCACCCGGCTCGACCCCGATCAGGCGCACCTCAGGGTTGTCGATGAAGTCGGCAAACATGCCGATGGCGTTGGAACCGCCGCCGACGCAGGCGATCACCGCATCGGGCAGCCGCTCCTCTTTCTTGAAGCACTGGGCCTTGGCCTCTTCGCCGATCATCTTCTGGAACTCCCGCACTATGGTGGGGAAGGGGTGCGGACCGGCGGCCGTACCCAGCAGATAGTGGGCGTTGTCGTAGTTGGCAGCCCAGTCGCGCAGCGCCTCGTTGCAGGCATCTTTGAGGGTGCTGGAGCCGGAGTGCACCGGAATGACGGTGGCGCCCATCAACTTCATGCGAAACACGTTGGGTTTCTGGCGCTCGCAATCCTTGGCACCCATGTAGACCCGGCACTTGAGGCCGAGCAGGGCGCAGGCCAGTGCAGTGGCCACGCCGTGCTGACCGGCGCCGGTCTCGGCGATGATCTCGGTTTTGCCCATCCGCTTGGCCAGCAGCGCCTGACCCAGCACCTGGTTGGTCTTGTGGGCGCCGCCGTGCAGCAGGTCTTCACGCTTCAGATAGAGGCGGGTCTTGGTGCCCTTGGTCAGGTTGCGGGTCAGGGTGAGCGGGGTCGGGCGACCGGCATACTCGGTCAGCAGCTCCTGAAATTCGGCGATAAAGGCCGGGTCTTCCTTGGCATCGACAAAGGCCTTCTCCAGCTGGAGCAGCGCGGGGATGAGGATTTGGGGCACATACATGCCGCCAAATTCACCAAAAAACGGGTTGAGCAGGGTCATGGCTTCTTCCTTGTATTAGCTAAATCGAAACATCAAAAAGGGTTGCGTTACAGGTTGCGCAGGGCGGCAAAGGCGGCCGCCAGCTTGTGTGCATCCTTCTGGCCCGGGGCACTCTCTACCCCGGAGTTGAAATCAAGGCCGAGGCAGCCGACCTGCGCCGCCTGCAGGGCATTGTCGGGATTGAGCCCGCCTGCCAGCATCAGCTTGGCTTTATCGAGATCGGCCAGCATGGCCCAGTCGAACGCCTGACCCGTGCCGCCGCTCTGGCTGCCGACTTTTGTATCCAGCAGCAGGCGATCCACCGGGAAGTCGAGGGCGGGCAGGGGTTCGCCGCTTTCTTTGCCGAGAGAGACGCCTACGGCTTTCCAGATCTGGCAAGTCGCCGGCAGCAGCGTGCGCAGGTTGTCGATATAGGCGGCATCTTCCTCCCCGTGCAGCTGCACCGCGGCGAGCCCGAGCGCCTCCACCGTCTTGGCAATGGTCTCTTGCTGGGCGTTGCGAAATACCCCGACGTAAGAGAGCGGCGCACCAGCCATCACGGTGCGGGCGGCGGGAATATCCACGTAGCGCGGGCTTTTCGCCACAAAGATGAGGCCGCCGAACACGGCGCCAGCCTGATGGGCGGCGGCGGCATCTTCGGCACGGGTCAGGCCGCATACCTTGTTCTGACCCAGCACCAGCTTGCGTACCGCGGCCTCCAGATCGGCTTCCTCCATCAGGGAGGAGCCCACCAGGAAGCCCTTGGCATGGTGGCGCAGCTCGGCCACCTGGGTGCGATCCTTGATGCCAGATTCGCTGATCACTACCCGATCCGCCGGGATGCGGGCGACCAGCTGCTTGGTGCGGTTCAGATCCACGCTCAAGTCGCGCAGATCCCGGTTGTTGATGCCAATCACGGGGGCGCCAAGCGCGATGGCGCGGGTCAGCTCCTCTTCATTGCTCACCTCGGTCAGCACGCCGAGACCCAGCTCCCTGGCCACCGCGAACAGGACCTGATAGCCCTCGTCGGTGAGCACGGAGAGCATCAGCAGTATGGCGTCCGCCTGATAGTGGCGGGCCAGATAGAGCTGATAGGGGTCAATCATGAAATCCTTGCAGAGCACCGGCTGGCTGACCCTAGCGCGCACTCGCGGCAGGAAGGCGAAATCCCCCTGAAAGAACTTCTCGTCGGTCAGTACCGAGATGGCGGTGGCGTATTTGCCATAGATGTCGGCGATCGCCTCCGGGCTGAAATCGTCGCGGATCAGTCCCTTGGAGGGGGAGGCCTTCTTGCACTCCAGAATAAAGCGGGTGGAACCGGCCTTGAGCGCACCGACAAAATCCCGATCGCTTTGGGTCAGTTCGTCCTTGAAACTTTCAAGAGGCTGAGCCAGCTTGCGGGCGGCGACCCACTCCTGCTTGGCCGCCACTATCTTGCCGAGAATGGTCTGGTTGATGGAGGCCATGTTCAGGAAGGCATGGGGGGCAATAAGGTCTGACATCTCGTTATCCTTGCGAAACTGGGTACTGCCCTGAGGGCGTTCTGGGTGAGTGCCGTGCTGGTTCGTGGCTGACATCATGCCTCCTGATGGCTCAGGGTGGCGAGCCGGGCGGCGAGCTCCGCTGCCTTGCCGCTCGCCAGCACCGCCAGCACCTGGGCCGCCGCGCTCTTGAGGTCTGCGGCCTTGCCTGCCATCAGCAGCAGGGGGGCCACGTTGGCGGCGATGGCGGCGTTGTGAGCCGGAGTGCCTTTCCCTGCCAGAATGGCGGCCGTGATGGCGCGGTTCTCTTCAGGCTCGCCCCCTTGAATGGCGCTGACCGGATAGGTTTCCAGGCCAAAGTCCGCCGGGGTGATCATGAATTCGCGGATCTCGCCGTCACGGATCTGGGCCACCTGGGTCGGGCCGTGGATGGCAATCTCGTCGAGCCCGGCACCGTGAACCACCATACCGGTTTTCAGACCCAGTGCCAGCAGGGTTTCGGCGATGGGGCGCACCAGCTCGGGGGCATAGACGCCCATCAGCTGATAGGTGGGGCGGGCCGGATTGATGAGCGGCCCCAGCACGTTGAACAGGGTGCGGGTCTTGAGGGCCTGGCGCACCGGCATGGCGTGGCGCACTCCGGCGTGGTACTGGGGGGCGAACAGGAAGCAGATGCCGAGCTCGTCCAGACAATGGCGCGCCTGCGCCGGGCTCATGTCGAGCTTGATGCCCATCTTGTCCAGCAAGTCGCTCGAGCCCGACTTGCTCGAGACCGAGCGGTTGCCGTGCTTGGCCACTTTCAGGCCGCAGGCGGCGGCCACCAGTGCCGAGGTGGTGGAGACGTTGATGGTGTTGAGGCCATCGCCACCGGTACCGACTATGTCGCAAAACTCGTAGTCCGGACGCGGGAAGTCGCGCGCCTCCGCCAGCAGGGCTTCGGCGGCGCCGGCGATTTCCTCCGGGGTCTCTCCCTTGATCTTGAGGGCGGTCAGAAGGCTCGCCAGCACTATGGGATCCACTTCGCCACGTACCACCTGGCCGAAGGCGTCGCGGGTACTTTCACGGCTCAGAGACTGACCCTGATAGAGGGTGTTGAGATGATGATGCATGTTGGTCTCCTTACCGCACACTGCTAACTGGACGGGTGATATGGGCGAGCGCCTGGGTCAGCAGGCGGGCCCCTTCCGAGGTCATGATGGATTCGGGATGGAACTGGAAGCCCAGCACCCTGTCGTCCTGCTGCTCTATGGCCATGGGCATGCCCTGATAGTGGGCAATCACAGTCAGCTCTTCCGGTACATAGGTGGCCACCAGCGAGTGGTAGCGCGCCACCGGCAGCGGGCTCGGCAGACCGGCGAAGGCGCCGTGGCCGTTGTGCTCAATCAGGGAACGCTTGCCGTGGACGATTTCACCCGCCGCGCCGACTGTGCCGCCGTAGGCTTCGCACAGGGCCTGATGGCCGAGGCAGATGCCGAGGATGGGCACCTGACCACGAGCCAGCTTGATCAGATCAATCAGGCAACCCGCCTCGTGAGGCGCGCCCGGCCCCGGCGAGAGCACCAGCACGGCATCCCCTTCGCAGGCGGCGATCTCGCTCATGATGCGGCTCGCTGGCAGGCTGTTGCGGTAGATCCGCACCGGATAACCGAGGGAGCGGAACTGATCCACCAGGTTGTAAGTAAATGAATCGAAGTTATCGAGCAGGAAGATATTAGTCATGATGCTGCTCCTTCGAAGTGCGGAACTGGTCGGCTTGGGTGCTGTAGGTAAACGAGTCGAAGTTATCGAGCAGGAAGATGTTAGTCATGGCTCACGTCCTTATGTTGCTCCTGCTGGGCGCTCAGGGCTTGCAGTGAGGTGCCATGGCTGGCGGCGATGGCGGCCAGCACGGCGGCCGCCTTGGCGCGGGTCTCGTCCGCTTCGGCCTGGGGTTTGGAGTCATAGACCACACCGGCGCCGGCCTGCACATGGGCCACCCCATCTTTGACAAACGCCGAGCGAATGACGATGCAGGTATCCATCTCGCCTGCACCGTTGATGTAGCCGACGGCGCCGCCGTAGCTGCCGCGGCGCTTGCCCTCCACCATGCGGATCAGCTCGCTGGCGCGGATCTTGGGGGCACCTGTGAGGGTGCCCATGTTCATGCAGGCCTGATAGGCGTGCAGGGCGTCAAGGTCTGAACGCAAGGTGCCCACCACCTTGGAGACCAGGTGCATCACATGGCTGTAGCGATCAACTTTCAGCAACTCCTTGACGTAACGGGTGCCGGGCTCGGAGATGCGGGCTATGTCGTTGCGGCCCAGATCCACCAGCATCAGGTGCTCGGCCACCTCTTTTTCGTCCTGGCGCAGCTCCAGCTCGATGCGGCCATCCAGATCCCGGTTGATGCTGCCGTCCGGGTTCAGGCCACGGCGACGGGTGCCGGCGATGGGGTACATCTCGACATCGCGGCTGGCGGCGCAGAACTTGACCGCGCTCTCCGGCGAGGCGCCAAACAGGGTGAAGCCCTCATCCTGCACGTAGAACATGTAGGGGCTGGGGTTGGTCTGCTTGAGGCGGCGATAGGCGGCCAGCGGGTTCGGGCAGGGCAGGGAGAAGCAGCGGGACGGCACCACCTGGAAGATGTCGCCACGGCGGATGAAGCCCTTGAGCTTCTCCACCTCGGCGCAGAACTGCTTGTCGCCCTTGTCCACGCTCATGCCGCCGGTGAGGGGCTGGGTGGCCAGCTCGGCGCTCAGGGTTTGTTGGCAAATCTGTTTGAAGTCGGTGAGCCGATCGCTCAGGCGGCTATATCTGTCTTCCACCTGGCTCTCGTCGCTGTCGCCGCCAAAGATGCAGGCCAGCAGTTGAGTGGTGCGCTCGATATGATCGATGGTGATCAGGGTCTCGGCCACATAGAAGCAGTAGTCGGGGCAGTTGTTGCTCCCCTCCGGCACCTGCGGCAAATCTTCAAAGGAGGCGATCAGGTCGTAGGCGAAGCTGCCCGCCATAAACAATGCTTCTTTGCCCAACTGGCACTGCAGCTCCTGTTGCAGGGTGCGCAGCACGTCCAGCACGCTGCTCCCCTTGAGGCGAGAGTCTTCATCCTGTTCCCGATCGGAGGCCGGGAAGTCGAGCTGCAGCTCGCCATCCACCAGGGTCTGGTTGATAACGGCGGGCAAGCGTTCGGCCAGCAGGCTCTGCAACTGGGCACCGTTGTCGTTCAGAGTGCGCACTCGCACTGTGCGGCCCCGGCATTCGATGCGCAGGCAGGCATCGACCAGCAGCAGGCTCTGCTTGCCCGCCTTGGAGTCGATCTCCACCGATTCCAGCAGCAGGTTGTTGGGGCGACCCTGGCAGAGTCGGGTGTAGAGCGCCAGCGGGTCGGCCACATAGGGGGCGTTGAGCTTGAGGGTATCGAATTCACCCAGGGGCAAGCGAGTCGTATTGACGGTCATAGTGCGTTCCCTTGCGTGTGATGCTTTTTACCGATGTTCATGACATTGAATTCCTTGGAAATTAAATTGGTTTAGGCGGTTTCAGTAGGGGTGCCATCGCCAGGTCAGTGTTCTTGTCTGAATTCTCGGTTTCATCACAGGTCCATTTGCCGGATAATAAAAAAGCCCGCTGGGGTCAGCGGGCTTTTTCTTTGGGTTCTTAATTTGCTGTCAGATTACAGATACAGCAACGACCACACGCCCGCATGTCAGGGAGTGTGCCACCACCAGATGGTCAGGATGGAAGTCGTTTGCATGATAGAGTCCTGTAAAATTTTGTTTGCAATGAAGTGCCTACAGAAAACGATAAAGCCGCGGCCAAGTCAAGTCGCTTTTTAGCCTTCTTTCACCGATGGTGACCTGATCATGAGAGCGGAATAACCTGATGAGATTCGATCTTCACTGTCATACCACTGCCTCCGACGGTGTGTTGAGCCCGGCCGAACTGGTGCGCCGCGCCGCCGAAAAACAGGTCGAGGTGTTAGCAGTCACTGACCACGATACCCTTGATGGGCTTGATGAGGTGCGCCGAACCATAGCATCCGAGCAACTGCCGCTGCGGCTGGTGAGCGGGGTCGAGATCTCCACCGGCTGGGAGCATCACGAAATTCATATCGTGGCGCTGGGGGTGGATGAAAAAAATCCGCAGCTGGTGGCGTTTTTGGCGGGGCAGCGTGCTCGCCGCGAGGCGCGCGCACTGGAAATAGGGCGCCGTCTGGAGAAGTGCCTGATCCCCGGCACCTATGAAGAGGCCAAGGCGCTGGCCGGTGATGCCGCCGTGACCCGGGCCCACTTTGCCCGTGTGCTGGTGGCGCGCGGGGTGGCGGACAACATGCAGAAGGTATTCAAAAAGTACCTGAGCCGAGGCAACAAGGGTTATGCCCCGGCCGAGTGGCCCGAGATGAGCGAGGCCATCACTGCCATTCACGCCGCAGGCGGGTTGGCGGTACTGGCCCATCCCAGCCGTTACGATCTCACCGCCAAGTGGATCAAGCGGTTGCTGGTGGCCTTCAAGGCGGCCGGTGGCGATGCCATGGAGGTGTCACTGCCCCAGCAGAGCCCGCAGGAGCGGGCCAACCTGGGCCAGTGGGCGAAGGATCACGACCTCTACATCTCGGTGGGATCGGATTTTCACTTTCCGTCCAACTGGACCGAGCTGGGCCGCCACCTCTGGCTACCCAAGGAAGGCATGCCGGTCTGGTTGGCCTATCCCGGCCACTTCGGGCTCACCACCGAGCAGCATGCCGCCCTGCTGGCCAGTCGCTAGCACGGAGTCGGCCGCCGGCCCTCTGCTGCATGGGAGGGCAAACCGGCGTCAAACAGGTTAAGGTAGCGTCATGGGTCTGGAACCCGTGACCATGAAGCGGGCACCGCGCGTGCCCCTATCGCGAGAAGAGCATATGAGTCAGCATTTTTACGTACATCCGGAAAATCCCCAGGCCCGTCTGATCGGTCAGGCGGTGCAGATCATCCAGAACGGTGGCGTCATTGCCTACCCGACCGATTCCGGCTATGCGCTCGGTTGTCAGATGGGTGACAAGGGCGCGCTGGAGCGCATCTGCCGCATCCGTCGCATCGATCCCACCCACGACTTCACCCTGGTGTGCCGGGATCTCTCCGAGATCTCCACCTATGCCAAGGTGGACAACACGGCGTTTCGCCTGGTCAAGGGCAACACGCCGGGGCCCTACACCTTCATCTTCAAGGCGACCAAGGAAGTGCCGCGCCGCCTGATGAACGAAAAGAAGAAGACCATCGGCATCCGGGTGCCCGCCAACAACATAGCGCTGGCCCTGTTGGAAGCCCTCGGCGAGCCGCTGCTCTCCACCACCCTGATCCTGCCGGGTTCGGAGATGGCGGAGTTTGACCCGGAAGAGATCTTCGACAAGCTGGGCAAGCAGCTGGATCTGGTGGTCAACGGTGGCTATCTGGGTGAGCAGCCCACTACTGTGGTGGATTTCTCCGATGACGAGCCCGTGCTGCGTCGTCGTGGCGCCGGAGACCCGACCCCGTTTGAGTGATGACTCTGTGCCCGTGATGGCCCCGCCTGCGTTGGGCGCAACCGGGGAGGGTGTCCCCCCCCAGGCCATCCCATCCCCCATAGCGCGGGTGCTGGGGCAGCCCTACCATGAGCTGCCCCAGGACTTGTTCATTCCGCCCGATGCGCTGGAAGTCTTCCTCGATACCTTCGAGGGGCCGCTCGATCTGCTGCTCTATCTCATCCGGCGCCAGCAGCTGGATATCCTGAACCTGCCGATCCTGCAGATCACCGCCCAGTACATGGAGTACGTGGAGCTGATGCAGGGGCTCAATCTGGAGCTGGCTGCGGAATATCTGCTGATGGCGGCCTGGCTGGCGGAGATCAAATCTCGCCTGCTGCTGCCCAAAGCCCCCGAGCTGGAGGACGAAGAGGAGGGAGAAGATCCCCGCGTCACCCTTATTCGTCGACTGCAGGAATATGAGCGCTTCAAGGTGGGGGGCGAGCGTCTCAATGCCTTGCCACGGGTGGAGCGGGAGATCTTTATCGCCGCCGCCCTGCCGCCGGATTTTGGCTCTCTCAAGCCATTGACTCCCGATGTTTCGCTGGTTGAGCTCGCCCTTTACATGCAAAGTGTGGTAAAACGCGCGACTCATTTCGAACATCATCAGATCCGCCGCGAGCAGATCCCGACCCGGGTGCGCATGGCGGAGATCCTCGCCATGCTCTCGCTGGGCCGGACCTTGCGGCTGGAACAGGTGCTCAGAGCCGAAGAGGGGCGCATGGGGGTGCTGGTGACGTTTCTGGCCCTGCTGGAGCTGTGCAAGGAGTCCCTGATCTGGATCCTGCAGGCCGAGCCGCTGGGGCCGATCCACTTTGCTCTGGCGAGCCAAGATGAGAGCGGGGAGCGTGAACATGCACACTGAGTTGTTTTCTTTGTCCCGAACTTGCTGCCCGCCTGCCGGGGTCTGTGTGCCTCTCCCGTTGGCCAGCCAGCCTGACGCCATGAGCGGGGAGGGCAACCGTGGCGCTGCCCGCTGAACGGCTCAAGACGCTGGTCGAGGCCGCGATCTTCGTGGCCGGACGGCCATTAACCGTGAGTGAGCTGAAAAGCGGCGTGCTGGCGGATTACCCCGTCACCGGCCGCTATATTCAACTCTTGCTGGCAGAACTGCGGCAGGATTACAGCGAGCGGGGGGTGGAGCTCAAAGAGGTCGCCTCTGGCTGGCGCTTTCAGGCGCGTCAGGAGTATGCCGAGGAGCTCTCCAGGCTCTGGAGCGAGCGGGCACCCCGCTATTCCCGCGCCGTGATGGAGACGCTGACGCTGATTGCATATCGGCAGCCCATCACCCGGGCCGAGATCGAAGCCATCCGCGGGGTGGCGGTGTCGAGCCAGATAGTGAATACCCTGAAAGAGCGTGGCTGGGTGCGCAGCGTCGGTCACAAGGAGGTGGTGGGTCGCCCCGAGCTGCTCGCCACCACCCGGGAATTTCTGGATTATTTTAATCTGCAGAGCCTGGAGCAGCTCCCCGAGCTGGATCCTGAACTGCAACACCCCTTGCCCGGTTTGCCGGTCGAGGGAAGCTAGGCCCGGTCCAGGTCGCTGGCCTGTGCCGGCTGATCTGGCCTCTTGAACATCAGGGCGTGTCGGATGACCCATGCGGGATCCTGCACCGCCATCCTCTTGCCCGGCATGCCGGGCGAGGGCCGCGAGACCGGGTCCACTGTGCTGGCATGTGCCGGCTGACCCGATCTTTGAGCATTGAAGCGTGTCGGATTGCCCGTACTGGGTTCGACACAGTAATAACCGTTGCCCGTTATGCTGGCGGGCAGCGATCAACAATCAGGTAACCCCGATGAGTGAAAAACTGCAAAAAGTGTTGGCCCGCGCGGGTCACGGCTCCCGTCGTGAGATGGAGGCCCTGATCACCGCAGGTCGGGTCAGTGTGGATGGCAAGGTCGCCACACTGGGAGATCGCGTCGAAGTGAACGCCGTGATCCGTGTCGATGGCCATACGGTCAAGACCCGTGCCGAGGAAGAGATGATCTGCCGCGTGCTGGCGTATCACAAGCCCGAAGGGGAGATGTGTACCCGTCACGATCCGGAAGGTCGTCCCACCGTGTTCGATCGTCTGCCCAAGCTGGAGAGTGCCCGCTGGATCGCGGTAGGCCGTCTCGACGTCAACACCTCCGGCTTGCTGCTGTTCACCACAGACGGTGAGCTGGCCAACCGCCTGATGCACCCGAGCCACGAAGTGGAGCGTGAATACGCGGTGCGTGTGTTCGGCGAGATCACCGAAGCCATGTTGCAACGCCTGCGCAAGGGTGTGCAGCTGGAAGATGGCATGGCCAAGTTCAACAAGATCAAACCGGCCGGCGGTGAAGGCCTGAACCAGTGGTTCAACGTCACCCTGACCGAGGGCCGCAACCGTGAAGTGCGCCGCCTGTGGGAATCCCAGGAAGTGCAGGTGAGCCGCCTGATGCGGGTGCGCTACGGCGACGTTACCCTGGATCGCGGCATCCCCCGTGGTGGCTGGCAGGAGCTGAAACTGCCGGAAGTGAACTACCTGCGCGGTCTGGTCAACATGCCGCCGGAGACCGAATCCAAGGTCGATCTGCAGCAGGATGGCAAGAGCACCCGTCACAAGCAGGCCGCCCAGATCCGTCGCGCCGTCAAGCGTCACAAGGACATGCAGGGCATGGAGCCGCGCGCCCGCAGCACCACGGCCCGCCGCAAGCCGACCTCCTCTACCCGCAACTCGGGTACCGGCAGCAAGTAAGCGTTGCGCTGAGCCTGATGGGTTCGCGCAAGGAAAGGCCCGCCTCTCAGGCGGGCCTTTTTGTTGCTGCTGTCTGCCATTTATTATTCAAACCCCTTCCTTGCTGAATTAAACCACCCGGCGGATCCACTGCGGGGGAGGGGCAAGGTTGCTCTGCCAGAGCGGGCTTGTTAGCCTTTGCGGCACTGATACAGGAGATAATAATGAGCAAGGTACTTGATGAGCTGCTGGCACTGCTGGCGCTCGAGAAAATCGAGGAGGGCCTGTTTCGGGGCCAGAGCCAGGATCTCGGTCTGCGGGCCGTGTTTGGCGGACAGGTAATGGGGCAGGCCTTGTCAGCCGCCAAACAGACGGTGGCCGCCGATCGTCAGGTGCACAGTTTCCACTCCTACTTCCTGCGCCCCGGTGATGCCAATCGTCCCATCATCTACGACGTGGAGAATATCCGTGACGGCCAGACCGTCTCCACCCGCCGGGTCAAGGCCATTCAGGGCGGCAAGCCCATCTTCTATCTCAACGCCTCCTTCCAGGTCGAGGCCGAGGGGTTCGAGCATCAGATTGCCATGCCGGCGGGGATCACCCCGCCCGAGCAGCTCAAGAGCGAGCTGGAGCTGGTGCGCCCCTACGAGCAGCAGATCCCGTCCGCCCTGCGCGACAAGATCATGTGCGAGAAGCCCATCGAAATTCGCCCCGTGACCCTGGTCGACCCGATCCGGCCGGATGTGCACGAGCCGCTGCGCCACGTCTGGTTCAGGGCCAACGGCCAGATGCCGGACGATCAGCGGGTCCACAAGTACCTGCTGGCCTATGCCTCCGATTTCCACTTCCTGTTTACCGCCCTGCAGCCCCATGGCGTCTCGTACTGGGAGCCGGACATGCAGGTGGCCACCATAGATCACTCCATGTGGTTCCACCGGGACTTCCGGCTGGATGACTGGCTGCTCTACGTGGTGGACAGCCCGAGCGCCAGCGCAGGTCGTGGTCTGGTGCGCGGCCAGTTCTTCACCCGCGAGGGTGTGCTGGTGGCGAGCACGGCGCAGGAGGGGGTGATACGCCGGCGCGGTTGACCTCGGATGCCAGCCATAAAAAAACGGGAGCCACTGGCTCCCGTTTTTTTATGTGCTTGCTTTATCAGGCTGCGTCCTGCTCGGCGCCGAGCGCAGTCTCGCCGCGCTGGGCGAAGCGGTCGGCCCACAGGGCGATGACGCCGTCACCTGTGACGTTGCAGGCGGTGCCGAAGCTGTCTTGGGCCAGGTAGAGGGCGATCATCAGGGCGATGGAGGCCTCACCGAAGCCGAGCATGGAGGTGAGCAGGCCCAGGGCGGACATGACGCCGCCACCCGGGGCACCCGGCGCGGCTATCATGATGACGCCCAGCATCATGATGAAGGGCAGCATGGTGTCCAGTCCCGGAATGGCCAGGTGCTCGGAGAGGAACATGACGGCGGTGGCACAGGTCACCAGGGTGATGGTGGAGCCACACAGGTGGATGGTGGCGCACAGGGGCACGGTGAAGTTGGCGATGCCGTCGCTCACGCCGTTGTTCTTGCTGGCCTGCAGGGCCACCGGGATGGTGGCGGCGCTGGACATGGTGCCGAGGGCGGTGAAGTAGGCGGGCAGCATATTCTTGATGAGCATGGCGGGTGAGCGACCCAGCGCCAGCCCAGTGCCGACGAACAGCACGGAGAGCCAGAGCCAGTGCATGACGATGGCCATCACCAGCACCACGCCGAAGGTCTTCAGGGTGGCGAAGACGGTGCCCTCGACCGTCATCTCGACGAAGACACCGGCGATGTAGAAGGGCAGCAGCGGGATGATCACCTTGGCCAGCAGGCGGTCTATGATGTCGCGGCCCTGATCCGCGACCCGGCGCAGATCGGTGGCCTGGGTGGCGCTGATGCCGATGCCGAACACGAAGGCGGCGGCCAGGGCCGACATGACCCCGAACAGCGGCGGTATCTCCAGGTTGACGTAGGAGCTGAGCTTGATGGCGGCGGCGGCCGTGGGCTCGGCGGCTGTGGTCAGGCGCGGGATCAGGTTGCTGGCCACGGCAAAGGCGAACAGGCCCGCCAGTATGGTGGAGCAGTAGGAGAGGGCGACCGTCTTGCCCAGCAGCTTGCCGGAGTTCTTCGGCAGGCTGGCGATGCCGCTCATGATGAAGAACAGGATGATGAGCGGAATGGTGAAGGTGATCAGCTGACCTATGACTGTCTTGGCCGTAAACAGCACGCGTGCGACCCATTCCGGGGCGTAGAGACCGAGCAAGAGACCGGCCAGGATGCCGGCAACCAGTTTGAGGACAAGTTTCATAAGTAAATCCAGGTGTTAGTGTCTGATTTGTTATTTAATTTTGATTTTAATGCCGCTTTTTAACACAAACGCCGCATCTTGTCTGCCATCACCTGGTTAACTCCGAGTTAAATATTGTTATCTGGATGATGGATCACGGGGAATGGGCCCCTTGAAGCGACGGCGGCGATATTGATGCAGGGTGGGGGCGAGCTCGGGGAGGCGGATCAGCAGGGCATGCAGCCAGCGGCCGTGCACGGCATCCTCGCTGCACCAGCTCTGATGCAGGGTAAACGGCAGGGGGGCGATCAGTTGTTGCAGGCGGGCCTCATCGAGGCGGGTCTGCAGCGGATATTCGTCTTGTGAAGGCGCCACGGCGCAGCTGTGCTCGCCTTCGCCGTAGGGGAAGGAGCAGTAGAGCGGCGCCCGGGGTTTGAGCAGGCCGGCGAGATGCATCAGGGCGGGGGCAAGCTCTCCCTCGGCCAGGCAGGGCAGCGAGCCGCTGGCCCAGATGCCGTCAAAGGGCAAGGCGCTGTGCATCTGCTCGAGGCGGCAGACCCGCACCGGTTGGCCGCTGCGGCGCGAGGCGAGCCTGGCCTGGGCCAGGCTGGCATCAAAGGCGGTGACCATGAGGCCTTGCTGCCGGAAAAAGAGCAGATCCTCGCCCGCTCCACAGCCCGCCTCCAGCAGATGGGCCCCGCTTGCCAGCAATATCAGAAAGCGCTGACGGGCAGACAGGGTGTCGGCATCCGCCGCAGATGGCAGACTGGAGGAGGCATCATGACTGAGCAGTGGCGATGCAGATGGCTGACTGGGGGAGGCATTGTGACCGGGCCGCGGCGATGCAGATGATTGACTGATGGAGGCATCGTGGTCGGGCAGTGGAGATATGGACATGGCAGGCACCTTCTTTCGGGGGCGCTACTCTAGCAAATTTGGCGACGGGCTACCAAAGCGTCGTGCCGTGAATCTGTACTGCCAGGCAGGAGAGCGGTTCTGTGGTGGCGTGCGGGAAGCAAGGAGCGGGGCCAGCGTCGGGCTGGCCCTGGGCTATCAGGTGCGTCGGGCGGCCGGGCCGGTCGGCAGGGCTATCAGGGCAAACAGGCTGTCGAGCAGGAAGTCGGCCTCCCGGGTCAGGTCGATGCGCTCCGGGAAGTGCAGCCAGTTGATGATGTAGCCATCCAGGGTGCAGTGCAGCAGGGTGGCGGCCCGCTGCAGATCCAGTCCCCGGGGCAGCTGGCCGAGGCGCACCGCATTGGCCAGGGTGGTCTCCAGATCCCGGAAGAAGTTGGCGGACTGGCTGCGCATGTGCTCGCGCAGCGAGATGGCTTCCCCTTCCAGCGACTCGAGATTGAACATGATGGTGAACATCTGCTGGTGGGCAGGATTAGTACTGATCTTCACCAGCACCTCCTTGAGGAAGCTGCGCAGCTTGCCGAGGGGATCCGGCTCCTGTTCGGCGACACAGGCGTCGAGCTGATGGGAGAGCGGTTGGCACAGCTCTTCCCACAGGGAGACGAACAGCTCCTCCTTGTTCTTGAAGTGCCAATAGATGGCGCCACGGGTCAGATCGGCGGCCCTGGCAATATCGGTCAGGCTGGTCTTGGCCAATCCTTGCGAACAGAACAGATTCAGGGCCGTACTCATGATGTGGCAGCGGGTCTGCTGCGCCTCTTCTTTGGTTCTTCTGGCCATCGACATCTGCGCCTTGTAAAAGTAAAAAAAGTCACTTACATACATTTATGAATGTATGTATATTGCCTCATCTTTCCGATTTTACCAACAGGGTCATACAAAACCTGTGGTTATTCATTGATTGACAGAGGCTCAGGTTCTTCATGCATAAACATATTCTCGCACGTTCGGTCGGCCTTGCCCTGCTGGCAAGCGGTCTGCTGACAGCTTGTGGCGAACAGGGCAGTGCCCAGCAAGGGCCGGGTGAGATGCCACCCGCCGCCGTGGATGTCGTCACCCTGCACACAATGCCGTTGCAGCTCACCTCGGAGCTGACCGGCCGCAGTGCCCCGCTGCGGGTCGCCGAGGTGCGTCCCCAGGTGAGCGGTATCATTCTCAAGCGCCTCTTTACCGAAGGCAGCGACGTCAAGGCCGGTCAACTGCTGTACCAGATAGACCCCGCCGTCTATCAGGCCAATGTGGCCAGTGCCAAGGCCAATCTGGCCAAGGCGCAGGCCAACGAGCAGAGCGCCCGCCTCAAGGCCAAGCGTTATGCCGAGCTGGTGAAGGTGAAGGCCATCAGCAGCCAGGAGTATGACGACGCCGACGCCGCCTGGAAGCAGCAGCTGGCCGAGATAGGGGCCGCCAAGGCCGCCGTGCAGAGCGCCAACATCAATCTGGCCTATACCCGCATCACGGCCCCCATCAGCGGTCGCATCGGCAAGTCTGCGGTGACCGAGGGTGCCCTGGTGACGGCCCAGCAGGCCGACAGCCTTACCTCCATCCAGCAGCTCGACCCCATGTATGTGGATGTGCGTCAGTCCACCGCCGATCTGCTGCGCCTCAAGCGCCAGGTCGCCGCCGGCAAGCTGACCCAGGGCCAGCAGGATGGTGCCAAGGTGCGCTTCCAACTGGAAGATGGCAGCAGCTACAGCGAAGAGGGCTCGTTGCAGTTCTCCGACGTGACCGTGGATGAGACCACCGGCATGGTGACCCTGCGGGTGATAGTCCCCAACCCTCACCAGCTGTTGCTGCCCGGCATGTTCATGCGCGCCACCCTGCAAGAGGGTGAGCGGGCCGAGGGGCTGCTGGTGCCGCAAACTGCCGTGACCCGCACCCCGAAAGGCGGTGCCACCGTCATGGTGGTGACCGCGGACAACAAGGTCGAGCTGCGGGAAGTGCAGCTGAGCCGCATCGTCGGCAGCGACTGGGTGGTGGAATCCGGTCTCAAGACGGGCGAGCGGGTGATCGTCGCCGGTCTGCAAAAGGTAAAACCCGGGGTTGTCGTGGCGCCCACTGAACAGACTGCCACCGAGCTGTCTGCCCAGACCCCGGCCAACAAGTAGGATGGAGTAGTCGCCTCATGGCACGATTTTTCATAGACAGACCCATTTTCGCCTGGGTGATCGCCCTGGTGATCATGCTGGCGGGGAGCCTGGCCATCATAGGCCTGCCGATCGCCCAGTATCCCAGCATAGCGCCACCCGCCGTCGGCATCTCCGCCAGCTATCCGGGCGCCTCCGCCAAGACGGTGGAAGACTCGGTGACCCAGATCATCGAGCAGAACATGACGGGGCTGGATCACCTGCTCTACATGTCTTCCCAGTCTGATTCGTCCGGCAATGTGTCGGTGACCCTCACCTTCCAGGCCGGTACCGATCCCGATATCGCCCAGGTACAGGTGCAGAACAAGCTGCAGCAGGCGATGTCGTTGCTGCCGCAGGAAGTACAACAGCAGGGGATCCGGGTTCAGAAGACCTCCAGCAGCTTCCTGATGGTGGCGGCCTTCATCTCCAGCGATGGCTCCATGAACAACGATGACCTGGCCGACTACGTGGTGGCCAACATCAAGGAGCCGCTGAGCCGTCTGGACGGGGTCGGGGACATCACCTTGTTCGGCAGCCAGTACTCCATGCGGGTCTGGCTCGATCCGAACAAGCTCAACCGGGTACAGATGACCCCGATTGATGTGCAGACCGCCATCAAGGCGCAGAATGCCCAGGTGGCGTTCGGCAAGCTGGGCGGTACGCCTTCCGTGACCGATCAGCAGTTCACCGCCACCATCATGGGGCAGACCCGTCTCTCCAGCGTGGCCGAGTTCAACAATATCTTGCTGCGGGTGAATCAGGACGGCTCCAAGGTACGGCTGCAGGATGTGGCCCGGGTTGAGCTGGCGGGCGAAAATTACGACGCCGATGCGCTCTACAACGGCCAGTCCACCGCGGCTGTCGCCATCAAGCTGGCGACCGGTGCCAACGCGCTCGATACCGCCGAGAAGATCCGCGGCAAGCTGGATGAGCTCTCCGCCTACTTCCCGGCCAACATGGAAATCGTCTATCCGTACGACACCACGCCGTTCGTGAAGATCTCCATCGAGGAGGTGGCGCAGACCCTGATCGAGGCGATCTTCCTGGTGTTCTGCGTCATGTATCTGTTCCTGCAGAACTTCCGCGCCACCCTGATCCCGACCATAGCCGTGCCCGTGGTACTGCTGGGGACCTTCGGCGTCATGTCGGCGTTCGGTTTTTCCATCAACACCCTGACCATGTTCGGTCTGGTGCTGGCCATAGGCCTGCTGGTGGATGACGCCATCGTGGTGGTGGAGAACGTGGAACGGCTGATGAGCGAGGAGGATCTCTCCCCGCTGGAAGCGACTCGCAAGTCCATGACCCAGATCACGGGTGCCCTGGTGGGTATCGCCCTGGTGCTGTCCGCCGTGTTCGTGCCCATGGCCTTCTTCGGCGGCTCGACGGGTGCCATCTATCGCCAGTTCTCCCTGACCATAGTCTCGGCCATGGTGCTGTCGGTGCTGGTGGCGCTGATCCTGACCCCGGCGCTCTGTGCCACCCTGCTCAAGCCGATCAAGCACGGCGAGTTCGGTGCCCAGCGCGGCTTCTTCGGCTGGTTCAACCGGGCCTTCGATGCCGGTGCCAACCGTTACCAGAACGGCGTGCGCAAGGTGGTCAAGCAGGGGGTGCGTTACGGTATCATTTATGCCGCCATGCTTGCGGTGCTGGCCATCCTGTTCATGCGCATGCCCACCTCCTTCCTGCCGGAAGAGGATCAGGGGGTCATCATGTCCATGGTGCAACTGCCGGTCGGTGCTACCAAGCAGCGTACCGAGGTGGTGCTGGCGGACATGCGCGACTACTTCCTGAAGAATGAGAAGGATAACGTCGAGGCCGTGCTGACGGTGGCGGGCTTCAGCTTCGCCGGTAGCGGTCAGAACAGCGGCATGGCGTTTATCAAGCTGAAAGACTGGAAAGAGCGCGACACGCCGGAGCGCAGTGCCAATGCCATCATAGGCCGCGCCATGGGCTACCTGTTCAGCATCAAGGAAGCCCAGGTGTTTGCCTTCAACCTGCCTCCCATTCCTGAGCTCGGGACGGCCACCGGCTTTGACTTCTACCTGCAGGATCGCGGCGGGCTGGGGCACGAGAAGCTGATGGCGGCGCGCAACCAGCTGCTCGGCATGGCGGCGCAGGATCCCAACCTGGTGCGGGTGCGCCCGAACGGGATGGAAGATACACCGCAGCTCGACGTCAAGATTGACTACGAGAAGGCGCTGGCGCAGGGGCTCTCCATCAGCGACATCAACAACACGCTGGCGGCGGCCTGGGGCTCTTCCTATGTGAACGACTTCGTCGATCGCGGTCGGGTCAAGAAGGTCTACCTGCAGGCGGATGCACCGTTCCGGATGAACCCGGAAGATCTCAAGCTGTGGTATGTGCGCAACAGCGCGGGCCAGATGGTGCCCTTCTCCGCCTTTGCCAGCACGGAGTGGAGCTTTGGCTCGCCCCGTCTGGAACGCTACAACGGTGTCTCCGCCATGGAGATAGTGGGTGAAGCGGCGCCTGGCAAGAGTACCGGTGACGCCATGGCGGCCATAGAACAGATGGTGAAACAGCTGCCGGAAGGCATCGGTATCGAGTGGACAGGTCTCTCCCTGCAGGAGCGCCAGGCGGGCTCCCAGGCGCCGGCCTTGTACGCTATCTCCCTGCTGGTGGTCTTCCTCTGTCTGGCGGCCCTGTACGAGAGCTGGAGCATTCCCTTCTCGGTGATGCTGGTAGTGCCGCTCGGGGTGTTGGGCGCCATTCTGGCGGCGACCATGCGGGGGCTCGAGAACGACGTCTACTTCCAGGTGGGCTTGCTCACCACCATAGGGCTGTCGGCCAAGAACGCGATCCTGATCGTCGAATTTGCCAAGGAGCTGTATGACAAGGGGATGGGCGTCAGCGAAGCCGTGGTGGAGGCAGCCCGGTTGCGGTTGCGTCCGATCCTGATGACCTCGCTCGCCTTCATCCTCGGCGTGCTGCCGCTGGCCATCAGCTCGGGCGCGGGTGCCAGCAGCCGCAACGCCATAGGTACAGGGGTGATGGGGGGCATGATCAGCGCGACCGTGCTGGCCATCTTCTTCGTGCCGCTGTTCTTCGTGCTGGTGACGCGCTACTTCACCAAACACAGTTCACGGGAAGAGCGGGCCGCCCTTGCCAAGGAGACTCATCATGACTAAGACGATCGTCGCCTTGAGCGTGACACTATTGCTGGGGGCCTGTTCCATGGCCCCCGACTATCAAAGACCCGAGTTGCCGCAAGGCGCCTCCTGGCAGAGCAACAAGGCGGAAGGGGAGGCGGTTGCCTCCCCCTGGCAGCAGCAGTTCCTCGATCCGGCCCTGCAGAAACTGATCGCCACTGCGCTGGAGAACAACCGGGATCTGCGTATCGCAGCTCTCAACGTCGAGGCCTATGAGGCCAGATATCGCATCCAGCGGGCGGCCCAGCTGCCGACCCTGGCGGCGAATGGCTCAGGCACCCGCCAGCAGGGGTCCGATGATCTCAGCAGCACGGGGCAGGGGACTATCAGCAGCCAGTACGATGCCAACATCGGCATCACAGCCTATGAGCTGGACCTGTTCGGCCGGATCCAGAGCCTGAAGGATCAGGCGCTGGAGACCTATCTTGGTCAGATCGAGACCCAGCGCAGCACCCAGATTGCGCTGGTCGCCTCGGTGGCCAACGCCTATCTCACCTTGCTGGCGGATCAGGAGTTGCTGGCGCTGAGTGAGGCAACCCTGTCGACCGAGCAGGAGAGCTATGGCCTGACCGAGCACAAGTATCGCCTGGGCGCGGCCTCCGAGATGGAACTGGCGCAAGGGCGTACCGCGTTGGAGAGCGCCCGGGTCAGCCTGGCCCAGTACCAGCGCCAGGTGAAGCAGGATCGCAACGGTCTGGCCCTGCTGCTTGGCAGCCAGGTACCGGCACTGGACGGTCAGCCGGCGACCCTGGCCGAGGTGCAACTGGCGGCTATCCCGGTCGGCGCACCTTCCAGCCTGCTGCAGCAGCGCCCGGATATTCTGGCCGCCGAGCACAGTCTGAAGGCGGCCAATGCCAATATTGGTGCGGCGCGCGCGGCCTTCTTCCCCTCCATCTCGCTCACCGCGACGGCGGGCACCGCCAGCAATCAGCTGAGCGGCCTGTTTGATGGCGGGACCGGGACCTGGTCGTTTATCCCCCAGATCAACCTGCCCATCTTCGATGGCGGCAAACGCATTGCCGATCTCGACGTGGCCGAGGTGAGCACCAGGCAGGCGGTGGCCAGCTATGAGAAGAGCATCCAGACCGCCTTCAAGGAGGTTGCGGATACGCTCGGCACCCAGGCTGATTACCAGCAGCAGTTGCAGGCGCAGCAGGCACTGGTCGAGGCCAACCAGACCTACTTCAAGCTGGCGGAGTTCCGCTATGAGCAAGGAGTGGACAGCTACCTGACCCGGCTCGATGCCCAGCGTTCGTTGTTCAGTGCCAAGCAGGGGCTGATCAGCACCCGTCTGGCCCAGCTGACCAACCAGGTGGCGCTTTACAAGGCCGTGGGTGGCGGCTGGCAAGCCCCCGACGCAAGCGCGACGGCGAGTGTTCAGCAGCAGCAGTAGCCATCACGTCCCAGCTTGCGTTATCGTATAGCCACAGGGCGAACCATCCGGTTCGCCCTGTTTGTTTTCATACACATATGAAACCTTGATGACATAATACGTCGTGCGGGTGTTGCCGCTGCCAAGTGCCGAGTGGGCAGGAACGCCGGCAAGCAAGGTAAATGGACCTGTAGTCGTTACTGTAAAAACGATGGCACACTTGCCATAAACCCCGAGGTGCGGATCGACATCATGACCTGAATTAGTGCTAACGTTCCGTTTGCCATTAGTTTTACTTCAGTATTGATGGGACCAAGGCTAAGGTGGGTAACTTATGAATCCGATCTACAGGCTGAAGCAGGACATTTCCTGCCAGGTTTCACCCTGGTGGATTAATGAACAGATGGTAGATCCGACACTTTTAGGAGTGTTGTTTTGACTGTTCAAGCTGCCGGGAAAGGCGCTAGAATCCAGACTTTGCCCTAGTGGTACTGTGATATTGCACGGCTGCTTCTGGCAAGACCGCCAGACTGAATTTGTAAAACAAATCGAGATCTTGTCATCAGGGACGGTGGCAGACTTATCCCACGCTGGAGGGCATCATGGCCAACAGCAGACACAATCTGGTTAAAAGCAGCAAACTGGGGGCTGTAACTCAGGGGCGGTAGCCAATGTGATTTTCCTGATTAACGTGAGATATCTGCCTGTCGGACAGACTCAGTTTTGCCTCCATCCTTTTTTCGCTAGCTGAAAAAATAATTTTTTTCTATTAATTTTCAAGAGCATACCTATGAAAATCCTTGTCACTGGTGGCGCTGGCTTTATCGGCTCGGCGGTTGTTCGTCATATCATTGGGCATACCCAGGATTCAGTCATCAACCTCGATAAACTCACTTATGCAGGCAACCTGGAATCGCTGGCTGATGTGGCAGCGAGTGCTCGCTATGCCTTTGAACAGGTGGATATCTGCAACCGTGGCGAACTGGATCGGGTGTTTGCCCTGCATCAACCGGATGCCGTGATGCACCTGGCGGCCGAAAGCCATGTCGATCGCTCCATCACAGGGCCCGCTGATTTCATCGAGACCAATATCGTCGGCACCTATGTGTTGCTGGAAGCCGCCCGTGCCTATTGGAACGATCTGGACGAGACGCGCAAAGCGGCTTTCCGCTTCCATCATATATCCACTGATGAGGTGTATGGCGATCTGCCCCACCCGGATGAGGTGATCGCCGGTGAGGCACTGCCGCTCTTTACCGAAACCACTCCCTATGCCCCCAGTAGCCCCTATTCTGCCTCCAAGGCATCCAGCGACCACCTGGTGCGCGCCTGGCGCCGTACTTACGGTCTGCCGACCATAGTCACCAACTGCTCCAACAACTATGGCCCTTATCACTTCCCCGAGAAGCTGATCCCGCTGGTGATCCTGAATGCGCTGGATGGCAAGCCGCTGCCTGTCTATGGCAAGGGCGACCAGATCCGCGACTGGCTCTATGTGGAAGACCATGCTCGCGCGCTCTACAAGGTGGTGACCACCGGTGTGGTGGGAGAGACCTATAACATTGGCGGTCACAACGAGAAACAAAACCTGGACGTGGTGCATACCGTGTGTGGTCTGCTCGATGATATGGTGCCGAAAGCCGGGTCTTATCGCGATCAAATCACCTATGTGGCGGATCGTCCCGGTCACGATCGCCGCTATGCCATCGATGCCAGCAAGATGAGTGCAGAGCTGAATTGGCAGCCAGAAGAAACTTTTGAGTCTGGTATTCGCAAAACCGTGCAGTGGTATCTGGATAACCAGGAGTGGGTGAACAATGTCAAGAGTGGTGCCTACCAATCCTGGATTGAACAGAACTACGGGGAACGTGCCTGATGCATATCCTGCTGTTTGGTAAAAATGGCCAGGTAGGTTGGGAGCTGCAGCGTGCACTGGCTCCGCTAGGGCATATTACCGCCGTCGATTTTGATTCTGCGGATTATTGTGGCGATTTCAGCAATCCGGCGGGCGTGGCTGAAACGGTACGGCTGGTCAAGCCGGATGTGATTGTCAATGCGGCTGCCCATACGGCAGTCGACAAGGCGGAGAGCGAGCGGGAGTTTGCCGAACTGCTCAACGCTACCAGTGTGGCCGCCATCGCCAAAGAAGCCGAGGCCTTGGGTGCCTGGCTGGTGCACTACTCTACCGACTACGTATTCGATGGCAGTGGCGAGCGTCCCTGGGTCGAGAGTGATCAGACTGCACCGCTCAACGTCTATGGTGAGACCAAGCTGGCAGGGGAACAGGCGGCAGCGCTTTGTCCTCGCCATCTTATCTTCCGGACCAGCTGGGTCTACGCCGCCCGCGGTGCCAACTTCGCCAAGACCATGCTGCGTTTTGGCAAGGAGCGCAGCGAGATGTCGGTCATCAATGACCAGTTTGGTGCGCCGACCGGCGCCGAGTTGCTGGCTGATTGTACGGCCCATGCCATTCGGATAGCGCAGCACAAGCCGGAGGTCGCGGGTCTCTACCATCTGATCGCCTCTGGCACTACCACCTGGTTTGACTATGCCCAGCTGGTGTTTGCCAAAGCCAGAGAGGCAGGGGTTGAACTGGCGGTCACGCAACTCAATGCGGTGCCGACCAGTGCCTTTCCGACCCCAGCCAGACGGCCCCATAACTCGCGCCTCGATACCAGCAAGTTTCAGCGCACCTTCGATCTGGTGCTGCCGGACTGGACAGTGGGCGTAGAGCGAATGCTGACCGAGATCCTCGGCAAATAAGAAGATACAAAGGGTGTGGGAATGCAGCTTCACGCCAACAGGGATAAAACACAGAATGAGTGATGTTTTGGCGCACTCATTTTGATGAATTACATAATTCAAATATAAGAAATCAAGCACTATGACTAAACGTAAAGGTATTATTCTGGCCGGTGGGTCAGGCACTCGTCTCTATCCCGTCACCATGGCGGTCAGCAAGCAGCTGCTGCCCATCTATGACAAGCCGATGATCTATTACCCGCTCAGCACCCTGATGCTGGCAGGGATCCGCGATATCTTGATCATCAGTACACCGCAAGATACCCCCCGTTTTGAACAACTGCTGGGTGATGGCAGTCAATGGGGCTTGAATCTGCAATACAAGGTGCAACCAAGCCCGGATGGATTGGCCCAAGCCTTTATCCTGGGTGAAGAGTTTATCGGTAACGACGACTGTGCGTTGGTGCTGGGTGACAACATCTTCTACGGTCACGATTTGCAGAAACAGCTGGAAGGCGCGGCGGCCAAATCCAGTGGCGCCACCGTGTTTGCCTATCACGTACATGATCCTGAGCGCTATGGGGTGGTGGAATTCGATAGCAAGGGGACCGCTATTTCACTGGAAGAGAAGCCGCTGGAGCCCAAGAGCAACTATGCGGTGACTGGCCTCTATTTCTATGACAACAGCGTGGTGAAGATAGCCAAGAGTCTGAAACCATCTCCACGTGGTGAACTGGAAATCACAGACGTTAACCGCATCTATCTTGAACAAGGTAATCTGTCGGTAGCCATGATGGGTCGTGGTTATGCCTGGCTCGACACCGGTACTCATGAGAGCCTGATTGAGGCGAGCAACTTTATTCAGACCATTGAAACCAGGCAGGGATTAAAGGTTTCTTGCCCGGAAGAAATTGCCTATCGAAAAGGGTTTATTGACGCGGAAAAGATCAGGAATTTGGCTGCGCCGCTTGCCAAAAATGCATACGGTCAGTACTTGCTCAAGATGATCAAAGGGAAATAATGTCCATGAAGGGTATTCAAACTGAAATTCCTGAGGTTTTGCTCTTTGAACCTAAGGTGTTTGGCGATGAGCGTGGCTTTTTCTTTGAAAGTTTCAACCATCTACAGTTTGAGAAGGCTGTAGGGTATCCAGTCACATTTGTACAAGATAATCACTCCAAATCGAGTCAAGGCGTTTTGCGTGGGTTGCATTATCAGGCTGCTCCCCATGCTCAAGGTAAACTGGTACGTTGTATTTCCGGTGAAGTATTTGATGTCGCGGTAGATATCCGTCTTGGTTCCTCAAGTTTTGGGCAGTGGGTTGGTGTGCACCTATCAGCCGAAAATAAAAGACAGTTATGGATACCGGCAGGGTTTGCTCATGGCTTTGTAACCTTAAGCGAAACAGCAGAGTTTTTGTATAAAACAACAGATTATTATCATCCTGAAAGCGAGGGTGCTATTAGTTGGAATGACACTGATTTAAATATTTCATGGCCAGTATCAAATATAAAGTTATCGAAAAAAGATCAGGTAGCACTGCCACTATCAAGCTATGTTGAGGCAATGAATCTATGCAAGTGAAATTAATCCCGCTGCAAACACATGGCGATGAACGTGGTTCATTAGTAGCACTGGAAGAGGGAAAAAATATTCCCTTTGAGATCAAACGTGTTTATTACATGTTCAAGACAAACCAAGGGGTGAGACGTGGCTTTCACGCCCATCGGACGTTGAAACAGGTTGCAATTGCAGTCCGTGGGTCTTGTCGCTTTTTGCTTGATGATGGTCGTGAGCGAGTTGAGATCTTACTGGATAATCCGGCTCAGGGACTTCTTATTGAGTCATTTATGTGGCGCGAAATGTATGATTTTTCTGATGACTGTGTACTGATGGTCCTGGCAGACCAGCTATATGATGAAAATGATTACGTACGAGATTATCAGGTGTTTATAGAGGCATCAAAGAAATGATTCACCCAACATCTATTATTTCTGATAAGGCCGTGCTTGGTAACAATGTTACAATCGGCGCATACACAATTATTTATGATAATGTTTTGATCGAAGATGACACTATCATTGAGGCATTTTGTGAGATCGGGGTTAGTAATAGTCTATCTGGTGGTGAGCGACTACATATAGGCAAAAAATCGCATATTCGTTCTCATAGTATATTCTATGAAGGGTCTGTTTTTGGACCAGCATTAGTGACTGGTCATCGAGTGACTGTTCGCGAGAAAACCATTGCTGGAAAAAACCTGCAAATAGGTACTCTTTCTGATATTCAAGGTCATTGTCATATCGGTGACTATGTTAGAACACACAGTAATGTACATATAGGTCAACATAGTAAAATTGGTAATTTTGTATGGATATTTCCATATGTTGTGCTCACTAATGATCCCCATCCGCCAAGCAATGTAATGCAAGGCGTGACAGTGAGTGACTATGCAGTTATTGCAACAATGTCAGTTATCTTGCCAGGTGCTTATATCGCAGAAGGTTGTTTGATCGGTGCTCATTCATCTCTTTCTGGGATAACTGAAGTTGATACTATTTACGCAGGAACTCCGGCAAAAGCAGTTGGTGCTACATCTAAATTAAAGTTAAAGGATGGCTCCAGAAAACCGGCTTATCCATGGAGAGCTCATTTTACTCGTGGTTATCCTGAGGATGTGGTTCAACAGTGGGTGAAGGAGTTTTCACAAGATGTATAAATTAGAAGAAATTAAAATAGGTATGAGTGAGTCATACTCTCAAACGATTACCGATGCCGATGTAAAAGATTTTTCAGGGATATCTGGGGATAAAAACCCAGTACATATGGATGACGAATACGCAAAAGAATCTAGATTTGGCAAGCGAATTGCGCATGGAATGTTAAGTTCTAGCTTTTTTTCTGCACTATTTGGTACTAAATTGCCCGGTCAGGGGTGTGTGTACGTTGCGCAAAGCTTGAAATTTAGAAAGCCTGTATATATTGGCGATACTGTTACCGCCACAGTAGAAGTCACGTCCATTGATATAGATAAGCGCAGAGTTTTTTTTGATACCTATTGCAAAGTAGGAAAATCAAAAGTAATTACTGGTATTGCAGAAATTTATATTCCAGAGTGAGAAAAATGATTAACTTCCTCGATCTTAAAAATGTGAACTCTCGTTATCAGCAAGAATTGAAAGAGGCATGTGCTCGTGTCATCGATTCTGGTTGGTATATTATGGGTAATGAACTCTCTCAGTTTGAAACCGAGTTTTCAGACTACTGTGGCGTAAAACATGTTCTGGGCGTCGCAAATGGCTTGGATGCACTTATTCTCGTTCTGGATGCTTGGAAAGAGCAGGGTAAGTTGAAGGCCGGTGATGAAGTTATTGTTCAGGCAAATACCTATATTGCATCTGTTCTCGCCATCACTCAGAATGACTTGATTCCAGTATTAGTTGAACCTAATCCAAACACTTACAATTTATGTCCAGAAATAGTCCGTGCGGCTATTACGAAAAAAACTAAAGCCATTTTGCCAGTCCATCTTTATGGCCAGCTTTCTCCAATGCGTGAGATTATGAATATTGCGAAAGAGCATAATCTGCTGGTGCTAGAAGATTGCGCCCAAGCCCATGGAGCCATGATTGATGGGCGTAAGGCCGGTAACTGGGGTGATGCAGCCGCATTCAGCTTCTACCCGGGTAAAAACTTGGGCGCCTTGGGGGATGCTGGTGCCATTGCTACCAATGATGACTCTTTAGCTGAGGTTGTATGTGCATTGCGTAACTATGGTTCACATAAAAAATATGAAAATCTATATCAAGGGGTAAATAGCCGTTTGGATGAAATTCAGGCAGCCATGCTAAGGGTAAAGCTTGGTTATCTGGATAGCGATACCAAACGTCGCCAAGAAATCGCTGCACGTTACTGTACTGAAATTACTCATCCAGCAGTTCAATTACCTATTTTTGATAATCCAGAAAGTCATGTATGGCATCTTTTTGTCGTCCAAAGTGCTACTCGTGAGGCACTACAATCACATTTACAGTCCTGTGATATCCAAACCCTTATTCATTATCCCATACCACCTCACAAGCAAAAAGCATATAACACATTTAACCATATGACGTTACCGGTGACAGAGCTGTTACATAGGCAAGTTTTATCTCTGCCGATGGATCCCACAATGTCTGAAGAGGCTGTGACTCGAGTCATTGCTGCGGTGAATGGATTTACTGAATGAGACGTTTGTTAACAGTAACAGCATTTACAGCATTGTTAACCCTGCTGAGAATGGTTGCTGGGTTTATTATTGCCAAGGTGGTGGCCGTGTATACCGGCCCCACCGGTATGGCTATGCTGGGACAAGTTCAAAGCATGGTGGGCATGTTAAATGGTCTGGTTACTGCTCCCGCAGGAAATGGCGTTGTGCGGTTTACCGCAGAACATCAAGCTAATGGTTATGAGGCATGTGCACCTTGGTGGAAGGCTGCCATTCAGTGGATTGGTATATTATTATGTGTAGTCATTCCATTAGGTTTTTTACTGGCTAAGCCCCTGTCTATATGGCTTTTCGGTAATCCTGATTATATTTGGTTAGTCGTTATATCTTGTTGTGTACTTCCCTTTTCCGCAGCGAATACATTAATAGCTTCAGTTATTAATGGTCAGCAGCAGTATCGGCGTTACGTCATGGCGGGCATGATTTCAGTATGTGTGGCGACTGTAGTCATGATCGGATTGATACTGCAGTCCAATCTACATGGCGCATTAATCGCTGCTGCTATAAATAGCAGCATTTCAGGCCTGGTTATGCTAATTATATCCATGCGGCAACCTTGGTTTAAAGCACGTTACTGGTGGGGTAAAACTGAGCATGTACACCGCAAGGCGATAGGCGGTTATGTGCTGATGGCCGTGACTTCTGCTCTGACAGCCCCTGTAGCGTTGATTTTAATTAGAAACATTCTGGTGGCTAATGTTGGTTGGGAGGTTGCTGGTTATTGGCAGGCTGTGTGGAAAATATCGGAAGCATATTTAGCTGTAATTACTATGGCTCTTGGTACTTACTATTTACCTAGATTGTCGTCACTAAATAACGTGGCAGCCATCAAGGCTGAAATTATTGGTACAGCTAGAATTATTATGCCACTGGTTGCTATTAGTGCCGGGGGAGTTTATCTCTTTAGAGATATAGCAATATCTCTTTTATTTACATCAAGTTTTTCACCTGCACGTGAACTTTTTTCTATTCAACTCGTTGGTGATGTAATAAAGATTGCAAGCTGGCTTGTTGCATATCCTATGTTATCTCGTGGTGCAGTGAAATGGTTTGTTAGTACAGAAATAATATTTTCGCTGTCATTTGTGCTTCTATCTTGGTTATTTATTGTTAGCGTTGGAGTTAACGGCGTCAACATCGCATATGCCTTAAATTATGCATTATATTTTTTATTTTTTGTCATAAATTTTAATAAAATAGCTAAATAAGGCAGTTGAATGAATTCTTCATGCAGTAAAATAATTTTAGAGTTGAAAAATAAGATTACTTCTACTGATGATCTTGAATATGCAATTTCCTTGGCAGAAGTGTTGGCCAAGTTGCTGTGGTCAAATAATGTTGGGGTTTATAGTTTTCCCGATATAGAAACATACCTTCGATTTAAGGTAATAGATTCCATCGGTTCATCAGGATGTGTTCACAATAAAAATAATGATATATTGTTTGTTATTAGTGAACCATATCTTGCTGGCGGACATACCAGGTTGATGGAGCGCCTCTCCGAAATGTTGGATGAAGAAGTGGATTTATTGATCACTCGGCGTTCAGGTGATCGAGAAAAAAATAGAATGTCATCTTTCTTTTCCAGCGTAATTACAATACCCAGCTCATTATCAGCCTTGAACAAGATAGATCATATCTCAGATATATATGCAAAGTATAATAAGTTGATCTTAAATATTCATCCAGATGATATAATATCTGTATTGTCATGTGGATTAGCCAAGAAGAAAAATCCGGATCTTAAGTGTTTCTTTATAAATCATGCAGACCATGTTTTCAATGTAGGTGTAACTGTTGCTGATATATGGTTTGAAATCAGCAATTTTGGGCGGAAAATAGATAAGCTTAGAGGAATTACCTGCCCTACTTCATTCTTAGGTATCCCGTTAGATAAAAATACAAAATTTGATAGTGAGAATATAAGATATCCACAGTCAAAAAATGAGATAAAGAAAATAGTTTCTGCGGCTTCAGGTGCAAAATTCAAACCGATAAAAGGTGTTTCTATATTCCCTACAATATCAGCGTTATTGGTGGAGTATCCACATACTATTATCTATATAATCGGTGTTAATTTCTACACTGATTATTGGTGGTGGCCAGTGAAAATTAAAAACCTAAAACGTTTGAAAATAATAAAATCCTTACCATATTCTGAATATTTATCTTTGACGAAGGATTGTGACTTATATATTGATAGTCACCCGATGCCTGGTGGGACTGCATTTGTTGAGCAGTGTTTAAATGGCGTTTATTGCACTGGCATTGAAAGCCCGCTTCAAGGTTATACTCCCTTGGAGGAAAATAAGCGTAAAGTCGGACACTCTGGGGTTAGCATTAATAATCTAGAGATGATAATGGAGAGAATAGAAGCTGTTCATTCCTTTTACAATGTAAGGGAGCGTTTTCTGAATGTGATCTGCCATATGGCATGTTCTAGCAATCTTCTCGAGTCATATGAAGGGTGGAGTGGGAATGAGCACTTCTTAGAGAAACAGGATTTAGATATATTCCCCAGTGAAATGTTATCTCTGGCTGTAAAGGATGCTAAGCTAATTACCATTATGATTAAAACACATCCGTTGGTTTTTATAAAGAGCGTGCTCGTTTTTCTTGTTAGAAAAATTATGAAAAAATAACATCTCACGTTAATTGTTAGCGTAGACTGAATAGAGCAATCATAATGGAATTCATGGTTTTTTTCATAGCATTAGTATTTGCATCTTTAAGCCATTATAAAACATGGCCTATTTTTGGATATTCAGCCCATCCGATCGGATTTGTCATAGCATTTCAAATTTTAATACTGACTCTCCCCGGCGTACTTATCATAAGCTATGGTTCGGATTGCCTTGGGTCTATAACGTGTAGCCTTGTATCCGAGAGTGTAAAAAGCAAGGTGCTTATAGACTATTTTATAGTTATTATTGCACTATTTATTTCAATATCTATTTCCTTTCTGATCGGTGGTTGTCGCTATGAGTTTACACCGGTTTCAAATGACCGTGGACTGTATTTAGTTTCTAGTATTATCTTGGTATTCCTAATTCTAATTGCAAAGATTGTTTTTACAAAAAATATACCGCTTTTCACTGCTATCAGTGGTAATGTCGTTGATGCAGAAATCCAGAAGGCTAGCATATTGCGTGGTGAAGATGGGATATCACTTCCAATCATAAACTTCTTTATTAAGTATTTTCCGTTGTATGCTTACTATAGCTGTTTGATTGCATTCTTGAACAAAACTTGTACTAAAAAACTAGTATTTATTTCTTTTTTCATTACCTCATTATGTATATTGTATGATCTGCAGAAAGGTCCTCTTGTTATGATGGTAATAGGCTCGTTCTGGTTATACTGGGCTCGCTATGGAAAAATAAAGAGTATTATTGTTGGCGGTCTGTTCACTCTTCTTATAATTAGTTTTCTATTTTATATTTCTTTTGATTTCGGTGGTGACTCATCATACTTTTTTGATGCGATATTGAATCGTCTTTTTGTCGCTCAAGCTGATGGTATGTTCTGGGTATATAATTTTTCAAAGCCAAGTGATACTTATTTATATTGGGGGTTACCGTTTGCAAGCCTACTAGATATCAAACAAGTAGATCCATTGAGTGACATCATAAGGCATGTATTTCCTGATGCAAATGCCTCATGGGTTAATGCAACATCGTTCTTGATTGGTGAAGCCAAAGCGATATTTGGTGATTATTCTATGGGAGTTGTTATTTTAACGGTGGCAGCTAATACAATATTGCTCTGTATTATTAGCACTTGGTTAATGAGGGTGAACAAAGCGATTTTTTATCCAGCGATTTTTGTAATGACTCAAACATTACCTCTGGCTAACAATATTACAGATTTGCTATACGGAAGATTCTTATTAGGATTCATTTTATTCATGCTATTTCCATTGTTTGCTCTTCAGTTTGAAAAATGCATAAAATTTATTTTGTGTCCTTATATGGGAAAGATTAAGCAGGATAACATATGACTCATTCAAGGAAGCAAATTCTGTCTATTGTCGTCACATATGAGCCAGATTGGCATCTAGTGTTTGATAATGTCATTAAGATATCAGAAAACATGGATATATTTATTTCTGATAATAGTGCAGAAAAACTCTCATTAGATGAGATAAAAATTGCCAATATTTTTTACTGGCACAATGGTGGTAATATAGGAATAGCTGCCGCCCAGAATATAGGTATCAAATTCGCTGAAAGTAATGAATATGAATATGTCATATTTATAGATGACGATAGTACTATTTCCTTTTTTAAAATAAAGGAATTGCTAGCCAGTTATAAATATTTAGATAGTCTTGGGCACAAGATATCTGCATTATGTGCAATGCCTGATCAAACTGGTGGATTAGATTCAAAGAAAAATATTCCTGGTCAAGAAAGATTTTTCTTTGCAGAAAATCTTATGAGCTCGTGCTCAGTTACAGCTGTAAAAACATTCACTGATGTGGGTGTCTTTGATGCCGATCTATTTATCGACTATGTTGATTATGAATGGGGCTGGCGTGCTCGTGGAATGGGTTATTCCATCGTCATTGACTCTTCAGTTGAATTTTCTCATCATCTGGGGGAGGGGGTATTAGATTTCAAGCTATTCAAGCTGGGGATACCATCGCCGATAAGACACTACTTTCAGACTAGAAACTTATTAAGAATGCTAACGTTGAGTTATGTACCACTTCGATGGAAAATATCCCAATGCTGTTTGTTCCCGCTTAGATTCTTGATCTTTTCATTTTTTTATCAAGAGAGCAAGAAGCGAAGACAATTCTTTATAAAGGGTATTCGAGATTTTTTCAAGTAGGTGTATGATAAAATATCAGCAAAGATAATGCTAAACATTAATTATTTTACTATTCGGGTCTATCATGTCTTTTAGCGTTTTGATGTCTCTATACTTTAAAGAAAACCCATGTTTTTTGGATCAATGTTTAGATAGCTTATTCAATCAAACAGTCCAGGCAAATGAAATTATACTTGTTTATGATGGCCCCATAACTAATGAGTTAAATCTTGTTGTTGCCAAATGGAGTAATAAATTACCAATTATTACTTTGCCATTAGAGAAAAATATTGGTCTTGGTCAAGCTCTAAATAAAGGCCTTGATATATGCAGTAATGATATCGTATTTAGAATGGATACAGATGATATCTGCACTCCTAATAGGTTTGAAATTCAAATTTCACATTTTAAAGAAAGCCCAGATATAAAATTATTGGGGGCCTATGTTGCCGAGTTTGATGAACGCATTGAACAATGCCATGCAATAAAGACTGTACCTTGTCTTTATGATGAGATCAGGAGTTATGCAAAGTACCGTAATCCAATGAATCATATGTCAGTTGCTTTTAGAAGATCGGCTGTTATGGCGGCAGGTGGCTACCAAGACGATTACTTATATGAAGATTATGCCCTATGGGTCAGAATGATAACTAAAGGTTTTATTGTGTTGAACATCCCCGAGGTTCTTGTTTATGCCAGGACAGGAAATGGGATGGAGGTACGTAGAGGTGGGGTGAAGTATGCACTTTCAGAAATATCTGTTCAGAAACGTTTTTATGACATAGGCTTCATATCATGTTTTGAGTTTATAAGAAATTTAGTGATTAGGCTTCCAATCAGATTACTACCTGGCGAGTTTAGAAAAAAAATATATCGTGTTTTTTTAAGAAAATAGTTAAATTTTAGAGATCTGGGGACTAATGTGACTATTATAAGCTATCAAAGACGCCATTCCCGTTGGTATGAAAGGTTTTTTTTCAGCTCTCCTGCCCTCTTTTTGATGGGAGCTTTTTTCTCTGTATTTATTCCCGGTCTTGAGCGTTGGGGATGGGGATTTTGGGTGCATCTTGATTCTGTACGAATAAATACACTTGCTGGTGCATTTCTTGCCTTCATCTTGACAGGGATTATTTTGCACCGAATACTTCGTTATCCTGGTGCCAGCCCTGTCTCATATATGATTCCAACAGTTACGGGTGTATATGGCGTTCTCGTTGGCATGTTGTTTTTTATTCGCTTGGAATATAGTCGGCAAGTTTTATTTGAATCATATATATTAGCGCTCTTGTGTTGCTGGGCTGTCTATTTTATTGGCCGTAGATATAGAATACCAAAGTATGCATTGCTGCCATTTGGTGATTATCATTCATTGCTAAAAAACAGTGCAGCCGAATGGCGGATCCTAGAGCATCCGGACTTGGGGGCGATCCGGTATGATGCGGTAGTGGCTGATCTCCATGATAATAGTTTGGCTGGTGATTGGGAGCGTTTTCTGGCACGTTGTGCACTGGCGCACATTCCAGTTTACCATATCAAGCAAATTAGTGAGAGTTTGACTGGTAGAGTGAAGATAGATCATATGCATGAGAATCAGCTGGGTTCTCTGTTGCCTTCGCCCATGTATACCCCAATAAAACGTTGTTTTGATATTATTATTGCACTTATAGCAATCCCGGCTCTCTCTCCAGTAATGCTGATCACGGCAATTCTAATAAAATTGGAAAGCCCTGGATCGATCTTGTTTTTGCAGAATCGTGTTGGAATGGGTAATAAAGACTTTTGCATTTATAAATTTAGAAGCATGTGTCGTGATTCTGAGAAAAATGGTGCCCAGTTTGCACAGAGTGATGACATGCGCGTTACACGTGTAGGAAAAGTAATTAGAAAATTAAGGATTGATGAACTACCACAGTTTTTCAATGTATTAAAAGGTGATATGAGTCTAATAGGTCCCAGACCAGAACAGAGGACGTTCGTTGATCAATTCGATCGGGAGATCCCATTTTATATGTATCGGCATATAGTGCGGCCAGGCATCAGTGGATGGGCTCAGGTAGTACATGGGTATGCTGCTGATGCGGATGATACAAGAATTAAAATTGAACATGACTTTTATTATATCAAGCACTTTTCATTATGGTTGGATGTACTTATTGTGTTTAAAACCATACGAACTATTTTGACTGGTTTTGGTGCTCGATAATTATCAGCTAATGACACATTCATGTGTATAAATATAATTTCACATGAGATGGATTCTTTAAAGTATATTATATGAGAGAATGACTTATGACTTCAGTCTCACATCCAGAGCGAGAGACTTTGAATGCTTCTGTCTCGCTGGACTTGAATGCGATAATCTTGGTTTTATGG
The DNA here is from genome assembly GCF_047780465.1 of Aeromonas sp. A04. Taxonomy (NCBI): domain Bacteria; kingdom Pseudomonadati; phylum Pseudomonadota; class Gammaproteobacteria; order Aeromonadales; family Aeromonadaceae; genus Aeromonas; species Aeromonas sp. A04. Next base: position 542,990 of record NZ_JBLNHP010000002.1, read on the forward strand.
AAAAACAAAATAACTATATTTCTAATCACATTGGTGTCATGTGTATTAGGGGTTATATATGCATATACAGCTGCACAAGTATGGACTAGTCAAGCCTTGATTGATCAGCCAGCCTCAAAAGAGATTAATCACCTACGACTTGTAGTCAATAAGCTTGTAAATAATAATATTGAACCTAAAAGCCTTTCCTCTTTTGAAAAAGAAGTCATCTTTAAAGATTTTATCAAGAGTTTTAATAGCGCTGATAACAAAGTAAACTTCTTAATTAGTGAGGGTATTGTTGATACGTCTCAAAATCTACAACAAAATGATTCAGCTCAAAATCAGAAAGTACAGTTGAAAAAACTGACGAAAAATATTGATGCCAGAGCTTTGGATAAGCTAAGTGATGAAGTCACACTCTCGTTCTCTGGTGCGACCTCAGGCGAAGCCAAGCTCTGGCTTGAAAAATATATTGCATTCATTCAAGCCAAACAAGTGGAGGCCAAGAATAATGAGCTGTATAGCATCTGGCAAAATAGAATAAAGACACTGGATGCTCAATATAAGAGTGTGGTTGCTGATACTTTACAGAGACAAAAAGATGAAATTATCAGAACCGGATATAGCCTGAAGATCAGTAAGGCTGCTGGATTAGATAAGCCGGTTGAGAACTTGAATAACCGTGACGTATTTTATATTGAGCTAGGCTCTAAGGCGTTAGCGGAAAAACTGGAAGTGCTACGTTCAATGAAGGATCCAGAAGTCATGAATCCAGAGTTAAGCTCATTACGGTTGCAGATTAATAGCTTGAAATCCCTTGATATTAAAAATGTATTGTTTCAATCATTTTCATATCTTTCATCTCCAGATGAACCTATTTCAAAAGATAAGCCACGCAGGCCTCTCATCATCATCCTATCTACTCTGCTAGGTGGTATTTTTGGGGCCGGGTTGGTATTGATCAGACATTCATTCAAGTATCGCCAGCAAGGGATTTAAAATAAAGGAGGCATAGCCCTCCTTTATTTTTATCTTGGGTTTTGGATGGTACTTACTGCAACCTTACATATCAGGAGCATACGACATGACAAAAGTCTCATTCAGCTTCTGGGGCGTTTGCTTTTTCTATCTGTTATTGGCCATGCATTTTTTCATGCACAACCCCGGCGGGGCCGGGCTCTATTTGCCGTTCAATGCCTGGGGCTGGATTTTCGCCAGCCTCGTCATAGGCCTGGGGTTGTGGCAGGTGACGCTGCAACAGCGACTGGTGTTCTCGCCATTGCAGGCCTGGCTATGGCTCGGTGGATGCTTGCTGTTGCTGCCCATGGCCTATCCAGGTTTCGAATTCAAAGACTATGCCATTCCCCGGCTGCTGGGGTTGTTTGCCGGTCTGCTGTTTCTGTTTTGTCTGTACCAATGGCAACTGGCTCGTCAGGCCCGTGACAAGCTGCTCTATGTGCTGTTGGGGGCTGTGGCCATAGAGGCGCTGCTTGGCCTGGTGCAGTACTACCTGCTGACCCCCGGCAACTGGCTCGGTTATGACACTCGGGTCAATCGCCCCTACGGCATCTTTCAGCAACCCAATGTGATGGCAACCTTCATGGCGACCGGGCTTGCGTTGGCCAGCTGGCTGGAGCTGCGCGGTAATGCCAACCCCTGGCTCAGGGGGCTGCGCTATGGGGTGATCCTGGCGGCCAGCCTGTTGTTGGTGGTGTTGCAATCCCGGGTGGGGCAATTGGGTGGCCTGCTGGCCCTGCTGCTGCTTGCGCCACAACTTTATCGCCAGCAGCAACTGCGCAGGGTTCTGGGGCTGGTTGGGTTGGGCATCGCCTTGGGGTTGATATCTCAATACGGGATCAGCGGCGTCAAACGCGGGCTCGAGGCCTATCAGTCCGGTGGCATGCGTTCCATCTACTGGCCCTACGCCGCCAAGCTGATTGCCCAGTCTCCCTGGGCTGGCTGGGGCTATGGCAGCTTTGAAACTACCTTTCTGCACCACTACATGGCCGACAAGGCGCTGAACCCGGCCATGGCGCAGATTGAATACAACCTCGATCACCCCCACAACGAGTTTCTCTACTGGGCGGTGGAAGGGGGGTTGGCCCCCATGATCGGCATGGCGCTGATGGGCGGCGTTTTGTTGTGGCGAGTGGCCAAGGCCGGTTGGGTCAAGGGGCCGGCGCTGCTGGCGCTGGTGACCCCCATACTGCTGCACACCCAGACCGAGTATCCGCTCTATCATGCCATCGCCCTCTGGTGGGCCCTGCTGCTGCTGATCCATGTGCTGGATGCGGAGGTGGAGGAGGGGCTGCAGGCCTCGGGCCGTGCCAGCTGGCGCGAATATGTCTATCGCCCCTGGCTGTTGCTGCGCTTCGTGGCCATCACCATTCCTCTGCTGGTCGTGCCCTTCATGCTCACCGCCATTCATACCGCCTGGGTGGTGACCAAGTATGAGCGTGGCGGCTACAAGGAGCCGACCCTGTTGCTCGACATCGTCAATCCCATGGCCTGGTTGACCCGGGTGGAGTTTGACGTGAACTCGGTGCGACTCATGGTGGGCTTGCAGGCCGACAACAAGGCGGAGCTAGAAGCCTATCTCGACTGGGGTCAGGCCTTTGTGCGCCACACCCCCAGATCCAATATCTACGCGAACATGGTGCTCGCGCTCGGCGCACTGGGACGGCAGGAGGAGGCAAGGGCGCTGAGAGCGCAGGCCCTGATGCTCTATCCGGGTGATCCCTTGCTGACCGGCTCGGCCGCCAGCTCTGTGGCCACGGCGCTGGAGCGCAAGCCCTCCTCCTGATGTTGGCTGTCGTGGGGCGGCCTGGTTGTGCGATGTTTCATCAACCGCCTCACGGCTTCGCAAAAATGGTTGCCTCTGCTGGACGGCAGAGGCGCCATGGCTAAGATAGTGGCCTCAACGTCTTGTTTTAGAAAGGGAGTATGAAATGGAGTTAGTGCTAGGCCCATTGGAGGCCCGAGTGATCGGTGCTCTGATCGAGAAAGAGATCTGCACGCCGGATCAATACCCCCTCTCCCTCAATGCCCTGGTCAATGCCTGCAACCAGAAAAGCAACCGCGAGCCGGTACTGGAGCTCTGTGAGCTGGATATCCGCGCCGTAGTGGATGAGCTGATCCGCAAGCGTCTGGTGGTCAACACCGCCGGTTTCAATGCCCGGGTGCCTCGTTACCAGCACCGTTTCTGCAATACCGAGTTCGGCACCCTCAAGTTCAGCGAGCAGGAGCTCGGCATCGTCTGCGAGCTGCTGTTGCGCGGCCCGCAGACCCCGGGCGAACTGCGCTCCCGTACCAACCGCCTGTGCAGCTTCGATGATGTCACTCAGGTGGATGCGGCGCTGGCCGCCCTGATTGAGCAGGGGCCCTATGTGGTCAAGTTGCCCCGTGAACCGGGCAAGCGTGAATCCCGCTATGCCCATTTGTTCAGCGGCGAGGTGGATCTGCAGGCGCTGGCCGAGGCATCCCCAGCCGGCAGCTATGCGTCCCCGGCGGCGGACAGGTTGAGCGCGCTGGAGGAAGAGGTCGAAACCCTCAAGTCACAGTTGCAGGCTCTGGAAGCCCGTCTGGCGCAGCTGGAAGGCTGACACGTCGGCACGTTTACCCCCAAAGAGGCGCTGCGGCGCCTTTTTTATTGTCATTTCGCCGAGGTTGCCGCCTCTTGCCATCCCTCGGCGCTCAGCCCTGCTCGCCGCGTTCTATGAGCCAGTCGGCTTTTTTTGAGTTATTTCACGGTTAAGGGTCGAGCCGCCGCCGCTTTCCCGTTAAAATTCCGCTTTTGCACCTGCCCGTGAGTCTTGATGTCTGCGTTCACCCTCTCTTCCGATTGTTATGCCCTGCTCAGTGAGCTGCAGTTGCAGCGCACCGCCAGTACCCGCTATTTGCAAGAACAACTGCAAGCACAGCAGCCGCTCGGGCGGGCTTTGATCGACAAGCTGAGCCAGTTGCAGTTGCAGGGGCTGGTGCGGCTGCGCGGGGAGCAGCAGTGGAGTCTGACGGCAGAGGGAACCTTGGCGCTGATCTTGGCGGTGCGCTCGGGAGCCTGCCCCATGCCGAACTGGGTACGGGTGCCCTCGGTGACCGGCCAGGAGATGGCCCAGGCCCTGGTGCGCGAGCTCTGCCTTGGGGAGGCGGGTCAGGTGCCGACCTACTACCTCGCGGCCGATCTGCTGAGCCTGCTCGACGTGCCCGAGGCCCATCGCCTGCTGCCGGGATCCAGCCCGCAATGGCAGCAACTGATGCTGATGCACTTCGCCCTGCAAACCCTGCTCGATGCCGAACCGGGTGAGCGGTGGCCGCTGGCATCGGTCGCCAGCGCCTGTACCCCCGAGCTGACCCGCCTGAGCGAGGGGTTCGCATCCGAGTGGCAATGGCTCTGTGGCGACCTGGCAGGCGAGGTAACCACTCACTGGCCCGCCTTGCAGCAGCTGGCGGAGCAGGGGGCGGAACAACCTCTTGCTGAGCGGTTGCTCGGTGCCCTCGGGCAGTGGCAGGCGCAGGGCGGCCAGGGCCAGTGGCCGCTGATGTTCGGCGGCCTGCTCTGGCTCGGCTGGCTGCAACAAGCCGACCCCGTCATTGCCAGCGAGCAGCGCAAGAAGTGGCAGCGCAGCCTGGGCAACCAGTTTCCACTGCTGGCGGATCTGCTGGGCCAGTGGGCCGGCGATCGTCACGGCCAGGCGGTCGGTCTGTTCGATACCCTGCAACTGCCGCTGGAGGAGTTGCACTGGGGTTATCTCTGGCTCGATCTCTGCGCCCTTGCCCGGCATGGTGAGCAGAGCCCCCAGGTTGCCATACTGCACAAGTGGGATCTCTCCCACGTGCTGGAGGCCGACCCCCATCACAGGCTGATGGCCTTCTGTCAGGATCTGCTGCGGCTCCTGCTGGGGCAGGGGGCGCAGCGTGCACCGCTGCAACAGCTGCGCGCCGCCAACGGGGAGGAAGAAACGGACGAACAGGACGGGGAGGACAAGACGCCCGCCTCGGCCAGCTGGCTCAACTGGCTGCAGGGGCTGGGCCGCTCCAGCGGCGTGCGCAAGGCACAGGAGCGGCTGGTGTGGCTGCTGCATGCCGAAGGGCCCGAGCTGGAATGCAAGATCCAGAAGCAGAGCACCAAGGGGGAGTGGACCGCCGGTCGCCGGGTCGATCCCGCGCTGCTTTCCACCCAGTATGCCGCCCTGCTCGACGAAGAAGACTGGGCGCTGGTGCGCACCCTGCCCAGGGTCATGGGCCACTTGCCGCGAGAGGCCTGGGCACCGCTGGCCAACCATCCGCGCCTGTTCAATGCCAAGGGACAAAAGCTGCAACTGGCGATCAGTGCGCCCCTGTTGCAGATCGTCACCCTGGAGCAGGGCATGGGCGCGGTACTGAGCCCGGCCGCCGCCGCGCGCGGGGCCCACATACTGCCGCTGGCGCAGGACTTGTGGCAGCTCATCCTCACCCCCCAGGCGCTGCTCGATCGCCTGCCCGCGCTGGAATCCATCCCCCCCTTGTCGGCCGAGGGCTTAAGCGAATTGCAGCGTACCCTGGATGCCATCCCGGGCCTGCCCTGGCACAGCCAGGTGGCCAGCCTGACAGGCAATGCCGAGCTGGCTCCCTGGCCTGGCGTTCCCTCGGTCCAGCTGGATTGGCAGGATGGCCAGCTGGCGGTCAGGCTGGTGACCCGTCAGGGCGAGTTGCCGCAACTGCCTCTTGGCAAGGGGGAGGCCATAGTGCGGCAGGGGATCAAGGATTATCACTACTGGCAGCGGGACCTGGCCGCCGAGAAGGTACAGGCCCAGCAGCTGCGCAATTCGCTGCCCATCGGCCTGCCCGGCAGTGAGTGGCTACTTCAGGGGGAGCAGGCGCTGGCACTGGTCAACGCCCTGCCCGAACTGGTGGATGCCGGCGTAGTCATTCACTGGCACCAGGACAGCGCCCGCCTCAAGAGTCTGGATGAAGCGGCCCTGAGCCTGCGCATCGAGCGGCGCCAAGACTGGTTCCAGGTGGAGGGGGCTCTGGCCCTCGATGAGCACCAGATCCTCGACCTGCGTCTCATCCTGCGCCAGATGACGCCGGGCCAGCGAACCGTCCAGCTCGATGAAAAAACCAGCCTGATGCTGAGCGACAAGCTGGTGGAGCGGCTCACCATGCTGGGCGCCATGCTGGATGAAGAGCAACGCATCAACAACAAGCTGGCCTATCCGCTCACCCGCCTGCTTTCCGTCATCACCACTGAGGGGGATGACGCCTGGCACTCCCTGCAACAGGAGTGGCAGCAGGAGGTGGAGTGTCCGGCCGAGCTGTTGACCCCGCTGCGGGACTATCAGAAGGACGGGGTGCGCTGGCTGGCCACCCTGGCCCATCATGGCTTCGGCGCCTGTCTGGCCGATGACATGGGTCTGGGCAAGACCCTGCAGGCGCTCATAGTGCTGCGCATGCGCCAGCACCTGGGCCCGGCGCTGGTGGTGGTGCCAAAGTCAGTGGTCACCAACTGGCAGGAAGAGGTGGCGCGCTTCGCTCCCGAACTCGAGGTGGTGGTGTTCGAGAACCCCTCCGAGCGGGAAGGGGTGATCCGCGATGCCAGGGCCGGCCAGGTGATCCTGATCAACTACGGCATGCTCGGCAGCCTGGCGGAGGCGCTCAAGTCCCGCCGCTGGTCGAGCATGGTGCTGGACGAGGCGCAGCAGATCAAGAATGCCGGCACCCAGCGCGCAAAGCTGCTGTTCCAGCTTGAGGGCGATTTTCGCCTCGCCCTCTCCGGCACCCCCATCGAGAACCACCTGGGGGAGCTGTGGAGCCTGTTTACCTTTATCAACCCGGGTCTGCTCGGCAGCCTGGGCGAGTTCAAGCGCCGCTTCGGCAAGGCGGTGAAGGATCCCCAGCACATGGCGCTGCTGCGGGCTGTGATCAGCCCCTTCATACTGCGCCGCCTCAAGCAGCAGGTGTTGACCGAGCTGCCTGACAAGACAGAGATCATTCATCACATCAGCCTCTCCCCCGAGGAGCGTCAGCTGTATGAGGCCACCCGGCGCGAGGTGGTGCAGCAGGTGCAAAGTGCCGATGGCCGCGCCCTGATGCACGTGCTGAGCGGCCTGACCCGGCTGCGTCGGCTCTGCTGCTCCCCCGAGCTGGTGATGCCCGAGTGGTCCCAGACCAGCAGCAAGCTGGACGAGGCGATGGCCCTGCTGGACGAGGCGATCGGCAACGGTCATCGGGTGCTGGTGTTCAGCCAGTTCGTCGATCTGCTGAGCCTGCTGCGTGCGCGCATTGAACAGAAGAAGTGGGATTACTGCTATCTGGATGGCGGCTGCTCCGCCAAGTCCCGCCAGGACTCCATACTGCGCTTCCGGCACGAGCCGGTGCCGCTGTTCCTCATCAGCCTCAAGGCGGGGGGCACGGGTCTCAACCTGACCCAGGCCGATACAGTGCTGCACCTGGATCCCTGGTGGAACCCGGCGGTGGAGGATCAGGCGAGCGATCGGGCCCACCGCATGGGGCAGACCCAGCCGGTGACGGTTTATCGGCTGGTGTGCGAGCAGACGGTGGAGGAGAAGATAGTCGCTCTGCACGACGAGAAGCGGGCGCTGGCCGATGGCCTGCTGAGCGGCCAGTCCGAAGTGCGCGGGCTGGATGTGGAGAGCCTGCGCGCCCTGCTGATGGGCTGATCAGGCGGAGGTTGTGCACAAGGGGGGATCGCCGGCAGGCGATCCCCCCTTTGTTTATGTCTGTGGCTGTGCAGGAGCTCCTGTCGAAGAGGTGGACTGCTCAGCCAGGCCCGCTGGCATCTTGCCGCGCCATCTGCAGAGGCTGGGCAAGGGGAGTCTGCCGGCTTGCGGCTACCCCTGATAGAGGTAGAGGTGCAGCCGCTCTATGATGGGCTCACCGCCAATCTTGCGATCCCGCCGCGCCTGCCGCAGCTTGGGCGGATAGTGGCCAAGGTGGGTGACGGCGGGCTGGGTGTCCGAGCAGAGCAGCAGGGGCAGGCTCGCCTTGAGCTGCTGCTTGCGGGGTTCCCTGTCCTGCCAGAGCAGGTTGATCATGGGGTGGGTCTTGACCGGTCGCCGGATCCTGAGCTCGGCATCGGCAGGCAGACGGCGAAGGTCATAGACCTCCTGATCCACCATCTTGCTCCACTCCTCGTTGTTGGAGAGCGCCGGTATGTAGCGACGGCTGCGCTCCAGCATCTCCAGCACCTGCTCCCGGCTGAGGCGGTTGATGCTCTGCTTGTCGGCCCAGGTAAAGCCGAGGGAATGCAGCTCTCCTTCCAGCAGGGTCAGCTTGCGGTAGACCTGCAGGGTGATCACCCCGGGCAGGGCCCTGTGCACCAGCTCGAACTTCTCATCCCGCCCACCGGCCTGTTGCACCAGTTCCTTGAAGGCGAGCTTGCGGGTGTTGACCTCTTCGATCAGCGGGCGCAGCTGGCTGGCGCTGGCGGCAGAAAAGCGCAGCCATCCTGGCAAGCGGTGGGTGGCCTTGGTGGAACAGCCGGGACGAGCACTGTGATCCCGGTAGGCCGCCAGGGTGGCCGCCAGCGCGGCCTCACCGCCCAGATAGCCCACCTCTATCTGCTCGATGGGCTCGTGCTCCTGCCCCTGAGGCACGGCGGGGAGGGGATAGACGTGGGCCTCCAGCAAGGGGAGCTGCGCCAGTTGTCGGGCCAGGCGGGCCAGCGCCTCTTCGAGCGCGTCCATCTGTTGACGCAGGGCGGCAGTCGGGGTAAATGTGTCCATCGGCGTGTCCTGTGGTCGCCCCTGTCACACCCTCCACAGGGGCTGGCAGAGACGTGGCTAAACTACTGTATAAATAACCATACCAGCATGCCGAAAGCGCGCCAAGCATCTCCTTCGCAGTGCGCCTGGCGAGGGTCAAAAGCGATAGCCATTTGAGTGTGTTTATTTTGTATCTATCTGTTAAATAAGGATCAGCAAAAGATCTCTTGATTAACAACTGGATGTAAATCTCAGGTTGCCAGCCTCGCCTTGAGATCCCGTGACTGCATAGCCAAGACAAGAAACTGCATAGTTAGAGGTGCGCCATGCAGGAGAATATGCTGCCGGTCTTTCAGACGGAATAAAATGATTATTTAATAGTTTAAAATCAATCTATTAGGTTTTAAAGATTGACGATATTCACCATTAGTTTTACTAATGTCTTGTATCAAAATTCGTCAATTGAGTCGGTTGTCCCTCCTGACTAAGCTTTGCGCAACAAATTCGCACCCCGCGCAGACATCATCAAGAGGAGCCACATCATGGCCAACATGACTTATACCGAGACCGGTTACCAGCATTCCAGCCAATCGAATCTGGTTGCTCGCGTCAAAATGACAGTGCTGACCTGGCTGGAACGCAGCCGCAGCCGTCGCCAGCTCTCCGAGCTGCCCGAGTACCTGCTCAAGGACATCGGCCTGAACGAATCTGATCGCTATCAAGAGACCACCAAGCCGTTCTGGCGTGGTTGATCAGCCGGGCATGGATGCCTCGTTTTTCTGCTGACCCCGATCTTGCTGTGTCAACCGGCCTGACGCCGGCGCTTGAATGATTGCCCGATATTTTCTCGTCCCTGTCGCTTCATTTCCCCTTCTCGCCGTTCCCTCGTTCACCCCATGCCTGCCGACTTGTCATTAACTGTCGCCACATTTGTATCCTTACTGTTTGAATTTGTTTAAAAACTGATTTTAAGCCCCCGTGCCTTGCGTATAATCCGCCCATAGCGTTCCTGACAAAAGGGTGAGATGGATGATTCCCCAGCATGACTTTTTGGCCCTGACTCGCCGCCATGAGTGGCAGCTTGAGCCCTTCACATTTGACCTGCCCGGTGGCTCACGGGTGAGCGTGTGGGATACGGGCGTGCTCTGCCTGGAACCCGCGAAAGGGGCCGAGGATCGGCCGGGGGGGCGCAAGGACATAGTGCTCTCCTGCGGCATTCACGGCAACGAAACCGCCCCCATCGAGATCTGCAACCAGCTGCTGACCCGGTTGCTCAGCGGTGAGCTCAGCGCCCGTCATCGGGTGCTGTTCCTGTTTGGCAACCCGGCCGCCATGAACCTGGGGTTGCGGGAGGTGGAGGAGAACATGAACCGGCTCTTCTCCGGTGCCCACAGCAAGGGGGAGGGGCTGTGCAACCAGGAGCGCATTCGCGCCATGCGCCTGGAGCAGTATGTGAGCCGCTTCTTTGCCGATCCGGCCCGGCCCCGTTATCACTACGACTTGCACACCGCCATTCGCGGTTCGCGCCACGAGAAGTTTGCTGTCTACCCCTTCCCCCATGAGCGGCCGCACTGCAAGGAGCAGGTGCAGTTCCTCGGTGCCTGCGGGGTGCGCACCATTTTGCTCTCCAGCGGCCCCACCACCACCTTCAGCTATTACAGCTCGCACAGCCACGGTGCCCATGCCTTCACGGTGGAGCTGGGCAAGGTGCGTCCGTTTGGTGAAAACGACATGACCCGCTTCATCGAGACCCGTCAGGCGTTGCAGGAGCTGGTGACCCAGGATGAGGTGGTGCTAGAGCCCTGGCAGGCGGATGACTTCACCATTTTTGCCATCGACCGGGTGATCAACAAGCGTTCGGAGCAGTTTCGCTTCCTGTTTGCCAGCGATGTGGACAATTTCACCGAGTTTCCCCAGGGATTCGTGCTGGCCGAGGATGGGGAGCTGCGCTACACGGTAGAAAAGACGCGGGAGGCGGTGGTCTTCCCCAACGCCAATGTGGCCATAGGCCAGCGCACCGTGCTGCTGGTGGTACCGACCCGCTTGTGGGAGTGATCTGACCCCTTTTGGGGCCCTCTGCCAGCGCGCCATGCGGCTGGTGGCGCCCCTTCATCCTCGTGGGATTGATCCCGCAACCGTCCGAACAGGGAGCCCGAAGCGGCTCCCTTTTTCGTCTCTGCTCAGCCGAAAAGTTCAATGTCTTTCTGAAATTAAAGAAGTTTCTACTGGTCTTACCTGGTTAAATCACATTGCTCTTTAGTTAACATCTTATTTACATTCTAAGGGTCACCTCATGGTGGTGACGTTGACAACGGCAAGGAGCCAGTTATGACCCATGTCGACATCCCTTTCCTTCGTTACCTCGATGAGGAAGGGCGCCCGGTCGCGACACTGCCGACCTGGCTGGACAAGGCGATACTGCACACTTTCTACCGCAACATGGTGATGGTGCGCAGCTATGACAAGAAAGCAATCGCGCTGCAGCGAACCGGCAAACTCGGCACCTTTCCCTCCCATCTGGGAGCAGAGGCGGTCGGGATAGGCGTCGGTCTCGCCATGCAGGAGCAGGATGTCTATGTGCCCTACTACCGGGACATGCCCACCCTCTACGTGCGGGGCGTGCCCATGGAGAAAAACCTGCAATATTGGGGCGGGGATGAACGGGGCTGTGTCTTTTACAAGGCCGATGGCGAGCTGTCGGAGGACCTGCCCATCTGCGTGCCCATCGCCACCCAGATCACCCATGCCGCCGGCATAGCGGCGGCCTTCAAGTTGCGCAACCAGCCTCGCGTCGCCGTGGTCACCATAGGCGACGGCGGCACCTCCAAGGGCGACTTTCTGGAGGGGCTCAACTGCGCCGGAGTCTGGCATCTGCCCATGGTGATGATCATCAACAACAACCAGTGGGCCATCTCTGTGCCGCGCAAGTTGCAGTCGAGCGCCCCCACCCTGGCCCAGAAAGGCATAGGGGCCGGGGTGCGCAGCATTCAGGTCGACGGCAACGATGTGGTCGCAGTTTATGAGGCCACCCGTAGTGCCGTCGAGCGCGCCCGCAGCGGCAAGGGACCGACCCTCATAGAGGCGATCAGCTATCGGCTGGGGGATCACACCACGGCCGACGATGCGACCCGTTATCGGGAAGCGGCCGAGGTGGAAGCTGCCTGGGCCAGGGAGCCGGTCAAGCGGCTGCGCCAATTCATGTTTGAACAGGGCTGGTGGGACGAGCATCAGGAGCAGGCGCTGCTGGCCGAGGCGAGCCGGGAGGTCGATCGCGCCGTGGCTGCCTATGAAGGCACGGCCCCGCAGGCGCCGGAAACCCTGCTCGACTATCAGTTTGCCGAGTTACCCAAGGATTATCGCGGCCAGCGCCAGCGCATCATCGCCAAAGGCATGCAGCGCCACGCCGGGGAGGAACGCTCATGATCGATGAGATGAGACTGCAGGATGCCATCAAGCCAGCGTGGCGGGATGACATGACACGCAATGGGAATGGGGTGGCTGATGACGCCGCGTCGGGGAGGCTGCATGAGTGAAATGACACTGCTCGAGGCGATCAATCTGGCGCTGCATCACGAGATGGAGCACGACCCCGATGTGGTGGTGCTCGGTGAGGACGTGGGGGTCAACGGCGGGGTGTTTCGCGCCACCGTCGGCCTGCGCGACAAGTTTGGTTTCAAGCGGGTGATCGACACGCCGCTGGCCGAGGGACTGATTGCCGGGGTAGCGGTCGGCATGGCGACCCAGGGGCTCAAGCCGGTGGCCGAGTTCCAGTTTCAGGGTTTCATCTTCCCCGGCATGGAGCAGATCATCTGCCAGGCGGCGCGGATGCGTAACCGCACCCGTGGCCGTCTCTCCTGTCCCATCGTTTACCGCTCCCCCTATGGCGCCGGCATCCACTCGCCGGAGCACCATAGCGAAAGCGTCGAGGCCCTGTTTGCCCATATTCCGGGCCTGCGGGTGGTGATCCCCTCCAGTCCGAGACGGGCCTATGGCTTGCTGCTCTCGGCCATTCGCGACCCGGATCCTGTGATGTTCTTCGAGCCTGATCGCATCTATCGCTCTATGAAGTCGGACGTGGTGGATGACGGTGTCGGCCTGCCGCTGGACGTCTGCTTCACCCTGCGGGCGGGACGGGACATCACAGTGGTCGCCTGGGGGGCCTGCATCCAGGAGGTGATGCGAGCGGCAAGTCTGCTGGCGGAGCAGGATATTCAGTGTGAAGTGCTGGATCTTGCCACCATCAAGCCGCTGGACATGGAGAGCATTCTGGCCTCGGTGCGCAAGACGGGCCGTCTGCTGGTGGTGCATGAGGCGTGCGGCAGCTTCGGGGTGGGCGCCGAGATAGTGGCGCGGGTGACCGAGGAGGCGTTGACCTCCCTCAAGGCACCGCCAAAGCGCCTCACCGGGGTGGATGCCGCCGTGCCCTACTACCGCAACGAAGAGTATTACCTCATCACCGAGCAGGATATCGCGGACGCGGCTCATCAGCTGATGGAGAAGTGGCTATGAAATTTTTCAAATTACCGGATCTGGGTGAAGGCTTGGCCGAGGCCGAGATAGTCGAATGGAAGGTGAGTGCCGGCGAAACGGTGAGTGTCGATCAGGTGTTGTTGTCGGTAGAAACCGCCAAGGCTCTGGTGGATGTGCCCTCGCCGGTGGCGGGGGTGATCGCCAGGTTGTGCGGGCAGGAGGGCGACATACTCCACATAGGCGCGCCGCTGGTGGAGTTCGAAGGGGGCGAGGATGACGGCACAGTCGTGGGCAAGGTCAGTGCCCATCAGCAGCATATCGAGGATCACTTCGTGGTGGGTGCCATAGCCCCAGGTGGCAGCCTGGTACAGGCCATGCCAGCCGTGCGTCTGCTGGCGCAAAAATTGGGGCTGGACATAGACCGGATCAAGGGCAGTGGCAGCGCCGGCATGGTGACAGAGCAGGATGTGCAGGCGGCATTCGAGGCTCAGCAAAGTAGCGGCAACGAATTCCTCAAGGGCTCGCGCCGGGCTATGGCCAAGGCGATGGAGCTTTCCCATCAGACTGTGGTGCCGGTCAGCATTACCGACGAGGTGGATCTGCGTCACTGGCGGTCGGATGAGGATGTGACGGTACGCCTCATCAAGGCCATCGGCATCGCCTGTCGTGCCGAGCCCTCCATGAACGCCTGGTTTGACGGCGATACGCTCTCAAGGCGGCTGTTCAGCGAGGTCAACGTCGCCATTGCGGTAGACTCCCGGCATGGGCTCTATGTGCCCGTGATGGAGAACGTGGTTGAGCGGGAGGGGGCAGACATCCGGCAGGGGCTGGATCGCATGATCGCCGATGTGAAGGCGCGCGCCGTGCCGCGGGAGATGCTGCAGGGGGCGACCATCACCCTCACCAACTTCGGTGCCATCGCCGGTCGCTATGCCAGCCCCATAGTGACGCCACCTCAGGTGGCCATCATAGGCGCCGGCAAGCTATTCGAGAAGGTGGTGTTCATCCACGGAGAGGCTCGTCCGGTCAGGGCACTGCCATTGTCGATGACGTTTGACCACAGAGCCTGCACCGGCGGCGAGGCTGCACGCTTCCTCAAGGTACTGGTTCAGGCACTGGAAGCACCCGCGCTATAAACCCTTGTGCCCTGCCGTCGGCAGGGCACAAATTTGTTTGCGTAATCCCCAAAGCCACGTATAATCTAAACCAGCTTGAAAGGGCGAAAGTTATGTCAATGAATATGATGTTTTACATCTTTTCCTGTTGTTCATAAGTTAATCCCGTTTTTGAGCTTTATCCGCTGAAAAGCATAAGTAATTATTTTGAATACAGGTTATAGATATGTCTAACATGATCACCGGTACCGTTAAGTTTTTCAACGAAACCAAAGGTTTTGGCTTCATCCAGCAAGAAAACGGCCCGGACGTTTTCGTTCACTTCAGCGCTATCAGCGGTAACGGTTTCCGTACCCTGGCTGAAGGTCAGCGCGTACAGTTCTCCGTGACCCAAGGTCAGAAAGGCCCGCAGGCTGAGAACGTAACTGCTCTGTAATTCTTACAGAATTTAAGAAAGCCGTGGTACCTCTGGTTCCACGGCTTTTTGTTTATGGGTGCCTTTTAGACTAGTATCGGCTTCACTTTCGCCGCCATATATCACCATGACCCCATCACTCCTGCTGGCCGCCAGCCTGCTCATCTCCACCAATACCCAGGCTCAGAATGCTTTTGCCACGGAAGCGAAAGCCGTGTGTCAGCAGTTTGTACAAGTTCGCTTGGGAAGCACAATTGTGCCCGATGAGATCAAGGCGCAACCTTTGCCGAAACGGGAAGGTGAATGGATGGTCGATGGCAAAGTAAAAGGACCCGAAGGTCCTTTGCTGTTTGCCTGTTTGCTGCGGCAGGGCTCGCGCTGGGAGTTGCTCAACTTTTCACTCTGGGCCCCGCAGGCGATCAAAGCGGTTTGAGTGCGACTATCAGATGCTGCAGATGCTCAACCATGGTCATGCCAAAAGGAGTCAGGTAGCCGCCATCTTCTGCGCTGATGAGACCTTGCTGATGCAGGCGTACTGCCGCCTGGCACAGCTCGTCGGACATGTCACTGCGCAACTTGATCCCCAGGCTCATGTTGGCCGGATCAAAGCATGCCAGTATTTTCAAGTCGTTTACAAAGTCGTTAGAAATCTGGTCGATCCCAATCATGAATGCACTCCTTACGCTAAAGATGTATGCAAACTAGCATTCCCGGATCCACTTTAGTGGGCGCTGGTTCAAACTATTGGGCTTTCTCTGGCGCCACCCTGCCTGAACGCTGTTTTTTTGGGCATTGCCCTCCGATTTGAGCCGTGAAAATGTGAGTCCGCTTGCTAGCCTTCAAACATGATAGGATAGGGCCCTCCTTTGTCTTTCTGGCCGAGCACAGCATATCGGCCTTCCAGTTCAAGGCGCCCCTCATGGTAAAGATCACGCTAGTATCACTGCTCCACTCTCTTGGCCCCCGTTTCCCTGTTTATCCCACCTCCCTGTTGCTGCCGCTGCTCGACCAGCATCAGGGCGATGTCTGGCTGCCCGCGATCAAGGGCACTGATGTGGCTGCCTTGCGTCAGCATGGCAAGGGGGCGGCTGCGCAAACCCTGGCGCCGTTGACGGCGGGCTGGTGTGACTTTGCCGCCAGCGATGTCGGGGCGACCCCCGAGCAGGATGCCCTTGCCAACTATGACACCGAGATGATGGACAACCTGCTGATGTACTGGCATGGCCCGGCCAAGATAAACAGCCCGATCACCGATAACCTGTTCGAGCTGCGCCGCGAGGTGGTGGACGAGGCCCATGGCAGCAAACTGGCCAGCGCCTGGGAGCAGCAACAGCAGTTGCGGTTCGAGCAGATCATGCAGGGCGTGCAGGCGGGACGGGATCAACTCTGCTTCGTCGAGGTGGAATCTGCCTACTGGTTGCGCCAGCGTTGCTGCGAGACGGTGGAGATCACCCTGGTGACGCCTGAACTGGGTTGATATCGGCGAAAAATAGGTGACCGATCTCTCATACTGGACAAGCCGCCAGCAAGATGTGAACATGGCGCCCTTTATTGAAAGAGAGACTTGGCCAATGAGCTATGAATTGAGCGAAACCGAGCGCAATGCTGCGCTGCAACTGAACGCCGACTACCGCTACGAGCACTTCATCAGCAAGCTGGTCGAGCACGAAGAGCTGTTCGTCCTGACCGACGAGCACGGCGTCATGATGCTGACCACAGACGATGAAGATTGCATCCCGGTATGGCCACACCCCGAGTACGCCCAGGCGTGGGCCGAGGGTGAGTGGGCCGAGTGCAAGCCGCAGTCCATCACCCTCAAGGTGTGGCTGGAGCGCTGGGTCGACGGCATGGAGCAGGACGAGCTGTGTGTTGCCGTGTTCCCGACCCCGGATCAGGAAGGCATAGTGCTGGAACCGGCCGACGTGGCCGACGCCATTGCCGAGAAGCAGGCCAAGCGCGCCTGATCGCTCCTGAGCTTCCTTTGCAACCCTGGTTGCAATAAAAAGACCCCGCCAACGTGCGGGGTCTTTTGTTTTCGGCCCCGATGGGCTGTGCCCTTTTGGGGACTAGGCCATGACAGGGCGAGCCGCCTCAGCGCTGCTGGTAGCTTGTGTCTGTCAGGGTGACGGCGGGGAAGGTCTTGCCGCTCTCGATGGCCGTCCTGGTTTCTGCCTTCGCTTGCTCGTCAATCCAGAACAGGCCGCCATAGCTGTAGCCGCTATTTCCGCCATCGAGCGGCCAGTAGAGCAGCTCGCTCTTGGGGGTCGCCGGCACCTTGGGCAGTTTTATCCAGCGCCAGGCCCCTTCCCGGGTATAGGGCACCTGATAGGTGGGCACGAAGCTGGCCAGCTCATAGAGCCGCTGCTGGATCTGCCGTGAGAGGGCCGCCTTTTTGGCAAAATCGAACTCCTTGTCGTACTGCTCCACCAGTGCCGTGATGGCCTCGTCATCTATGTTCATGATGTTGTTGGTCTGGGGCTTGTTGGCATTGACCTTGTGAAAATGCTCCCAATAGGCGGGGTAGCGGCCGGAGCTCCAGCCCATCCAGGCACTCTGGTGCTTCTTCTCCAGCATGGACTTGAAGCCGGCGGAGGCATCCATCAGGTTGAGTTCGAGATTGAGCCCCGCCTTCTTGGCCTCTTCTCGCAGCAGGGTGAGGCGTTGGGCATGCTCCGCAATGGTGTAGGTGATGCTCAGGGTCAACGGCTGCCCCCGCTCGTTTTGCAGGGTGCCATCCGGTCCAGCGTTGGTGAAACCGGCCTTGGCGAAGTAGTTGCGCGCAAGTTGGGGATCGAACGGGCGAGCCTTGAGCTCAGTGTTGGTGAAGGCGCCCTGGCCAGATCCATAGCTGTTGAGGCGCTGGTAATCCCCCCGCAGCAGGGTGGCGAGCATCTTGTCGAGGTTGAGGGCATGCTGGATGCCGAGCCGCACATTGATATCCTTCAGCAGCGGGTCGGCTGTGTTGAGATAGAGTCCCATGGGGGATTGGGGAGTCTGGTTGTAGAACCAGCGCCGCTCGATATAACCCTTCTCGAATTCGGCGGTTTTGGTCTTGTCGTGCCACCAGTTGGGCATGACCAGCGGGAAGGTATCCAGCTCGCCGCGCAAGAAATGCTGCCAGGCGATGTTCTGATCCCGCAGTACCTTGATTTCTATCTTGTCCGGATTGAAGCGGTGCTGGAGGTAGCGTTCATCGTTGCCCCACCAATCCTGGATCCGCACCAAGCTGACCGATTTGCCTTTCTTCACCTCGCCGAGCTGATAGGGGCCCGTGACCGGCAATATCTTCCAGTTGTACTCCTTGACCCAGTTGGCGGTGAGCTTGATGGCGTGGCTCGGTTCCGGGCTGAACGGCAAGGACTCCAGCAGATCCTGGCGGCTCTTCTCGCTGCCGCTGGTGATGGCCAGGGTGCGGTCATCGAAGCGGGTCACGTCGGTTATCTGGGTGCTGTAGTAGTTGTTGTACCAGGGGTCGCTTATCTCCTTGCTGCGCATCATCTTGAGGGTAAACACCCAGTCACCGGCGGTGACGGGCTGGCCATCCGACCAGCGCGCCTTGGGGTTGATGCGAAAGTAGAGCGTCTTGTTGTCGGCGCCGAAGGCCCACTCGTTTGCCAGCATGGGCATGGGGTTGCCGGTGACGGGATGGGTGCTCAGCAGCGGCAGGTTGGTCTCCCTGACATAACCGGCAAATCCGCCGTTGGAGTCGGGGCCGAATTTGCGCAGGGTCAGGGGAAAGCTGGTCATAAAGGTGTGAAAGGTGCCGCCCCGTTTGGCGGCCAGATCGGCGTAGACAGGATCCGCGTTGTTGCTCTCCCACTTGAGGTCCGCAGGCAGGCTGGCGCTCCAGCCAAGCTGGCTCCAGAACAGGGTCAGGGTGATGGCGGCAGTACGAATAAGGGGTGTGACCGGGCTCACCCCGGCTGAGGCTGTCGATGGCATATCCATGCTCTCTCTTGATGGTCTGCTTCCTGCAGGTCACGCTCTGGTGACGCCAGTCCCGATGGGGACTGGCTCATGATGGAAATTTTCCCCAGCCGGGTCAATGGCGGGCGGAAAATAACCGGGTGACCATCAAGGTGCCGTCTCTTGCTTGAACCAGCGCAGTCGGCCACCCAGCAGATGGACCACGAAGCCGAGCAGCACCAGGCCGGAGCCCAGCCACTGCAAGGGGGTCGGGTGTTCGTCGAGCAGCAGGGCGGCCGCCACCATGCCGACACAGGGCACCAGCAGGGAGAGCGGCGCCACCTGCGCCACCGGATAGCGCATCAGCAGACGCCCCCACAGGCCGTAACCCAGCCAGGTGGCGACAAAGGAGAGATAGAGTACGCACAAGAACCCCTGCCAGCTGAAGTTGAGCAGGCTGCTGGCAATGCGCTCCGGCCCTTCGAACAACCAGGAGAGCGCGAAGAAAGGCAGTATGGGCACCAGACCGCCCCAGGCGATAAGGCTTGGTAATGGTGTTTGATAACGCAGCCCAATCTGGCGATTGATGACGTTGCCCAGGCCCCAACAGGCGGCCGCGCACAGCGTCAGCACGAAGCCGAGCAAGGTCAGGTTGCCCTCGCCATGGGTGGCGATGAGATAGAGACCTGCCCCCGCCAGCGGCAGCGCCACCCAGTGGTGGGGCTGCCAGCGTTCCCCCAGCCAGAGCATGGCGAACAGCAGGGTGAACACCACCTGGGATTGCAGCACCAGCGAGGCCATGCCCGCCGGCATGCCGAACTTCATGGCGCAAAACAGGAAGGCAAACTGGCCCAGGCTGATGGCACCGCCATAGGCCAGCAGCCAGCGCCAGGGCATGGCGGGCCTTGGCACCAGCAAGATGGCGGGAAAGACTACGCCTACGAAGCGCAGTGCCCCCAGCAGCAGCGGGGGTATCCCCTCCAGCCCCCACTTGATCGCCACGAAGTTGAGTCCCCAGCAGAGGATGACCAGGGCGGCCAGACACTTGTCCTTGGTTTGCATTCAGCTTCCTTGTCATCAGAGAAATGGCGATCCGCATAGCACGGGCGGATCGGCAAGGGGACGAGCATACCCTTGAGAGGGTGGCTGGCGTCAAGCCGCCAGGCGGGGCATGGCTTTAGGCTGCGAGCCGCAATGACAGGTTCAGGCGGTGACGCAATGCAGGGTTATGCCGCGAGCCGCGATGGCAGCCAGCATGGGGGCGGGCAGGGCATCGTCGGTGACCAGCACGCCGATCTGACCCGGCGCGCCAAGCTGGCTGGGGTGGATGGCGCCAAACTTGCTGCTGTCGGTGATGACCACATTGGTCATCCCCTTGGCCAGCACGCTGTTGACCACGTCGGCCCGCATCATGTCGCGGCTGGTAAAGCCCACCTCGGGGTGAAAACCATCGACCCCGATGAAGGCCTTGGAGAAGTGCACCTGCTCGATACAGAGGCGCGTCAGCGGCCCCACCACGCTCTCGCTCTGGTGCTGGAACAGACCGCCGAGCAGTACCACCTGGGCCGGCGTGTCCTTGAGCAGATGGGCGATATAGCTGCTGATGGTGATGATGGTGACCCGTTTGTGCAGGGCGAGGTGGCGGGCCAGCATGGCGTTGGCGCTGCCCCCTTCGATAAAGACAGTCTCGCCGTCTTCCACCAGCTGGGCGGCCCGCTCGGCGAGGCGCTCCTTGAGCAGGTAGTTGATGTTCATCCGGGCATCCGGATCATCGGTCTCCAGCGCCATGGCCGAGCCGTGCACCCGCTTGAGCAACCCCTGTTTCTCCAGCGCCGTGAGATCGTTGCGCACCGTCACCTCTGACACCCCCGTGTGGCGGGACAGCTCGGCCACGCTCATCTTGCGAGCCTGATGGACCAGAGTGAGGATCAGTTGGTGGCGTGGATTCATGGTGCGCTCGCATGCAAGGTGGTGGATAGCGGCAAGCCACCCGTGGGGTGGCTTGCCAATCATATGACGTCACAGGCGCCATGGAGAGGGCCCCGTCAGAGACTGTGCTCGGTGCGGGCGATGATATCATCTTGCGCATCCGGGGATAAGGCGGTGAAGAAGGCCGAATAGCCCGCCACCCGCACCACCAGGTCCCGGTACTGATCCGGATGGGCCTTGGCCGCCAGCAGTGTCTCCCGCGAGACTATGTTGTACTGCACGTGCCACCCCTTGTGCACCTCGAAGAAGGTGCGCAGCAGGCTCATCAGCTTGGTTTTGTCCCGCTCGTTTTCAAGGCTGGCCGGACTCAGCTTCTGGTTGAGCAGCACGCCACCGAGAATGGCCGCCGTGGGCAGCTTGCCGATGGAGTTGAATACCGCCGTGGGCCCGAGGCGATCCGAGCCCGAGGAGGGACTGGCCCCTTCCGCCAGCGGGGTGCGGGCGTGGCGGCCATCCGGGGTGGCCAGGGTGGCCGCACCAAACGGCACGTTGGCCGAGATGGAGGAGGTGCCTGCATAGTAGGTGCCGCCGATGGGGCCACGGCCGAAGCGGG
This sequence comes from Aeromonas sp. A04, assembly GCF_047780465.1. Lineage (NCBI taxonomy): Bacteria > Pseudomonadati > Pseudomonadota > Gammaproteobacteria > Aeromonadales > Aeromonadaceae > Aeromonas > Aeromonas sp. A04. Next base: position 564,122 of record NZ_JBLNHP010000002.1, read on the forward strand.
TGTTGTGCAATCCCTTCAGCTCGTCGATGTAGCTCTGGTAGGCCTGCACCAGCAGCATGTCCACCTCGTCCAAATCGTTGCCATATTTGGGGGCCGCATGGGTGAGGCTCTGGCGCAGCTGCTCTCCTGCCAGTCCTGCAAAGTCCTGCTCCAGCGCGGCAGCCAGCTCGCGCTGATCCACCACGCCCTGCTCGAACACCAATTTTTTAAGGGCTGCCAGGCTGTTGCCCAGGTTGGCTATCCCCACCTGCAGGCCGGAGACCCAGTCATAGACGGCGCCCCCCTCCTTGATGGTCTTGCCGCGTTCGATGCAGTCATCCACCAGCGTGCTGCAGAGGATGTCGTGGGCCTGCGCCTCCAGCACGCTGTCGACCACGCAGTCGATCTCGATGGACTTGCGGGTGAAGTAGCGCACCTGCTCGTCCCAGCGGGCCATCACCTCGTCAAAGTGGCCAAAGGTTCCTTCCCGCAGCGACTGGGATTGGGGCAGGAATACCTTGCCTGTGGTGGCATCGCGGCCGCCATCGAGGGCCGCCAGCAGGATGCGGGCGAAGTTGATGAAACTCATGCCGGTGCAGCGGTAGCCCCACTTACCGGGCACGGCTGTCTCGATGCAGCCGATGGCGGCGTAGTGGTGGGCATCCTCCACGCTTACCCCGAGCTTGATGAACTCGGGGATCACCACCTCGTCGTTGTTGAAGGCGGGCATGCCAAAGCCGCAGCGGATCACCTGAATGCAGGCGTCGAGGAAAGCCTCGCTCATTCGTGCGTGGTAGCGCACCGAGAGGTTGGGCTGGGTAGAGCGCAACTGGCCGCAAGACTCCAGAATCGCGTAGGAGAGGCCGTTGACCGCATCATGGGCTGCGCCATCCTGCCAGTTCTGGCCGCCTATGGTGACGTTCTGATAGAGGGGGCTGCCGGCGGAGGCCTTGGAGTGTGTGCCGGAGCGGATCTTGTTCACCTCCAGCAATTTCAGCCAGCACCCTTGCAGCAGTTCGATGGCGCGCGGGCGTGACAGGGATCCTGACAGTTCCACCTCGCGGCGATACCAGGGGTAGAGGTATTGATCCATCCGGCCAAACGATACCGAGTGGCCGTTGGATTCGATCTGCAGGATGAGCTGGATGAAGTAGCAGAGCTGCAGCGCCTGCCAGAAGGTTTCGGGGGGCCGGTGGGCTATGTGGGCGCAGTTCAGCGCCATGGTCTCAAGCTCGCTTCGGCGCTCGGGGCCCGGCTCTATCGTGGCCATGTCACGGGCAAGAGTGGCGTAGCGCCCGATATGATCGCTGACCGCATCCAGGGTGATGGCGACGGCATGCAGGAACTGCTCGCGCTGCAGATCGGCCCAATCCGCCAGATCCAGCCGACTGCGCCGCTCGGCCACCTTGGCCTTGAAGCCATCGAGACCCAGCGTGAGCAGCTCGTCGTAGTTGACCGCGAGGTGGGCATCCCCCGAGGTCATGTTGCCCTCGGCCTTGATGATGCCGCTCTCCAGCAGTGCTTTCTGCTCGTCGGTAAAGAGGCCGAAGCAGCGATCCTGCACCGTCTGGCCGCGCCAGAAGGGGGTGAGGGCGTGGATGATCTCCTTGTCGGTTTCGCTCACCGCAAAACCGGCGCCGGGTCTGTCTGCCAGCTCGTCGATCTCCTTCTCAATCCAGCTCACAGTGTATTCGGGGAAGAGCGGCGCCGCCCGCACCTGGCTCGCCTGATTGCCGACGATAAGCTCCTCGTGCTTGATCCAGATGGTGCGTTCCTTGAGGTGATGGGCCAGCGCCAGGGCGCGGCGCACCGGCAGCGGCCGGGCGAGATGAGCCTGATAGGCTTGCGTGTAGTGGCGGGCACGCTCGGTGCAGACCGGCGGCTGAACGATGTGGATCAGGCTCTCTTTGTGGGCGCGGATCCGCGGGCTGAGGGTATTGAGGTCGAGCTGGGTCATGATCTTATCCTCTGGTCACAGGGGTCAGTCCCTGACGTTGGGCGTATGCGTGGGCAAAGTTGAGTAAATCGGGGTCGTCGAGCTGTGTGTCCGGCGCCAGATAGGGCAGATCCAGCAGGGCATATTTGCCCATCCCCAGAGTGTGGTAAGGGAGGAAGTGGATCTCCTGCACAGTGCCGAGGCTGGCGGCCGTGTCTGTGATGGCCTTGATCGATGCGCGGTCGGCGTTGAAGCCGGGAATGAGCGGCACCCGGATCTGCATGGGCACGCCGCGCTCGGCGAGGCGTTTGAGGTTTGCGATGGGCAGCTCCACCTTGCCGCGAGTCCAGTTGAAGAAACGCTCCTTGTCCACGTGTTTGAGATCCGCCAGCACCAAATCCAGATAAGAGAGGCTTGGCTCAATCTGGTGCCAGGGCACATGCAGGCAGCTCTCGACTGCAGTGTGCAGCCCTTGTGCCTTGCAACGGGCCAGCAGGGCGGCGGCAAAGTCGGGCTGCATAAAAGGCTCGCCACCGGAGAGGGTGACGCCACCGCCGCTGCGCTCGAAGAAGGGGCGATCCCGCAGTATGGTGTCCATCAGGGTGTCCAGCGTTTCATCCCGGCCACACACCTGCAGCGCTTCGCTCGGGCAGAGGCCGCGCAGCCGTTCCATGTCCTCGGCATTGAGGGCTGAACGGGTGAGCTGGATGCCCTCGCTGTCACGCAAGATTGCCGGACAGGTCTGGCTGCAGAGCCGGCATCCCTCGATGCACTGGCGCCGGTCGAGTAGTATGTCCGGCTTGGGAGAGCGGCTTTCCGGGTTTTGACACCACAGACAGGCCAGCGAGCACCCCTTGAGAAACACCAGGGTGCGAATGCCGGGGCCATCGTGAGTTGAATATCGTTGCAGGTCGAAAATCATACCGCCTCCTTTTGTTTTTTCATTCTATTTACTTTCATTCGAAAGTTGATTTGCTTTCGATCAAGCAATTCGCAGATGTTTTGTCGCTAGAATGGCGACATATTGAACATCCCGTTAAGGAGTTAGAGATGGAGCTGTATCTCGATACCGCCGATGTGGCGGCAGTGCGTTGCTGGTCACGGATCCTGCCGTTGGCCGGTGTGACCACCAATCCTTCCATTACTGCCGCCGGGGGATTGCCGCTCAAGGCGCTGCTGCCCGCCCTGCGTGACGTGTTGGGCCCCAAGGCTCGCTTGTTTGCCCAGGTGATGGCCAAAACCGAGACAGAGATGGTGCGCGAGGCGTTCGCCCTGCGTGAGCTGGACCCGGATCTGGTGATCAAGATCCCGGTATGTGAGGAGGGGCTGGCGGCGATCAAGAGCCTGACCGCCAATGGTGTGCCGACCCTGGGCACGGCTGTCTACACCCCGCTGCAGGGTTGGCTGGCGGCTGTGGCTGGTGCTGAATATGTCGCCCCTTATGTCAACCGGCTGGATGCCCAGGGTGGCGATGGCATAGCCACTGTGCAGGAATTGCAACGGCTGCTGGCGCTGCATGCGCCGAACAGCAAGGTGCTGGCGGCTTCCTTCCGTACCCCGCGTCAGGCGCTTGACTGCCTGCTGGCTGGTTGCCAGTCCATCACACTGCCGCTCGACGTGGCCGAGCAGTTGCTGAAGGTACCCGCGGTGGATGCGGCATTGGCGAAGTTTGATCAGGATTGGCAGCGGGCCTTTGCCTGAGGTCAGCGGCCGGATTGAGGGAGCCTAGAGGAGGGGCGGCGGGCGGACTAAGCTATAAGAGACAACCCGGTGTGACGGGCTGATGTCGATGGCTTACCGGAGGTGCCTCATGAGCGACCATACCCTGCTGCCCCATGGTGAAGATCTGCGCCGCGCCGTGCGCTGGCTCAGCGAGCACCATCAACACGACATCCGGGCCATCGAAGAGGCCTGCATCCGTTTTGACCTGTCACCGCTGGATGAGGAGTTTCTCATCCAGCATTGTGTCGAACGGTCCCGGCAGGGGAGCACCAACTAGACGAAGTTGGCGAGGCTGATGCCGAACTCCTTGGGATCGACCGTGCTTTCTATGCTCTCCTGTACTCCCGACTTCGCCAGATCCAGCCACTGCACCTCGAGGTAGTGGCGCTGGGTGGCGTGATAGATCACCTTCACCACCGGCTTGAGCGGCTCATGAGGATTGCGCTGCATGACGATGGCCAGCCGCTGGTTGGAGAGTTGAACCAGAGTTCCCACTGGATAGACCCCCATGCACTTGATGAACTTGGTCACCAGCCCCCGATCGAAATGGTGGTCGGCCCCCTTGAGCAGGATCCGGAATGCCTGGGTCGGCTGCATTCCCTGTTTGTAGACCCGATCCGCCGTCACGGCGTCGTAGACGTCGACAATGCCGCTCATGCGGGTATGGAGGGAGAGCTGATCTCCCTTGAGGTGGCGGGGGTAACCCGTGCCATCGAGCCGCTCGTGGTGATTGGCGGCGACTTCCAGCATGGTGGCCGTGATACCGGGGGTATGGCTGAGGATGTCGTAACTGTGCACCACGTGCTGGCGCATCACGGTGAACTCTGCATCGGTCAGCTTGCCCGGTTTGTTGAGCACCTCGTCCGGGGTCATGATCTTGCCCACATCGTGCAGCAGGCCCCCCAGCGTCAGCTCTTTGAGCACGCTGCGATCCAGGTCCAGATAGCGGCCGAAGTTGGCCAGCAGTATGGCCACGTTCATGGAGTGCTCCATCAGGTAGGCATCCTTGGCGCGGATCCTGGCCAGGCAGAGCATGGCATCGCCGTGGGTGAACATGGTGTCCACCATCTCTTCGGCCACCGCCGCCAGCGGCGTGATGTCGATGGGCTCACCCGCCTTGAGCTGACGGATGAACTTGCCCTGCAGCTCACGGGCTTCCTGATAGAGACGGCGGATCTTGAGTTCACGACCCTCGCCGTTGGCACTGCCTGCCGGGCGTTGGGATGACGCGGACAAGGCGGCCGGGTCGGGGGAGATGATCTGCTCTATGCCGGCCAGCTTGCTGCGGGCAAGATCCACGCGCACCGTGAGCACACCGCGCCGGACCAGATCATCGATCTGCTGACGGGTGGTAACCAGCCCCATCTGGGCAATCTCCATGCCGCCTGTCTGGCTGATGATGGCGATCACATACATGCCGGCTTGCAGCTGGTTGACGGGAATGACGGGATGAGGAGTGTGCGACTTCATACGGCTTCCTGACTTTATTATTATGCGTAACGTTAGGCCCTCTGCAGGCAGTCTAACACCCGCGCCGGGCTTCGTCATGACGACATGGTCTGCATCGCCACCGCTTAGTGCTGGAGTTGTTGGCCTCGGCCTATATAATGGCGCCCCTTTATTGATGGACTCTGAGGTTGTGCATGCGGCTCGATAAATTTCTTTGCGATTGTTCCGATTTGACCCGGTCCCTGGCGGGCAAGCTGATCCGGCAGGGAGAGGTCACGGTGGACGGCATAGTGGTCAAACAACCCGCTTTCCACATCAACGAGCAGAGCCAGGTCGAATTTGACGGCGTCACGCTGACGCTGGATCAGCGCAATCGCTACTTCATGCTGCACAAACCGGAAGGGTACGTCTGCTCCAACGAGGACCCGGATCACCCGACCGTCTTCTTCCTGATGGACGAGCCCGCCATGGGCAAGCTGCACGTGGTTGGCCGACTGGATCTCGACACCACGGGTCTGGTGCTGGTCACCGACGATGGCAAATGGTCCCACCGCATCACCTCGCCGCGCCATGAGTGTGCCAAGACCTATCACGTCTGGCTGGCCGACCCCGTGCACCAGGATGCCATCTCCTTGTTTGCCGATGGTGTCTTCCTGCGCAACGAATCCGAGAAGACCCGTCCCGCCCAACTGGAAATTCTGGGTGAGTGCGAGGCCCGCCTCACCATCCATGAAGGCAAGTATCATCAGGTGAAGCGGATGTTTGCCTCCATCGGCAACAAGGTGGTGGGGCTGCATCGGGAGCAGATCGGTACACTGGTGCTGGATGACGCGCTGGCACCGGGCGAATACCGCGAGCTGACGGCCGAGGAAATCGCCCAGTTCTAGTCATCCGACCCGGCCATCGAGAGTCGATTACGGCGCCATGGGGTTAATCGAACCCACGGGCAGAACTTGGTCGCAGGCTCGATTGGCCAAGCCTATTCGGACGAGAGTGTTCAACCCCTGCGTTGACGTCGAGCCGTCTTACCCGGCTCCCAGCACCATGGTTGTCCCCAGGGTGGCCAGCAGGGCGCCTGCCCAGGCCGCCAGCGAAGGGCGCTGGCCCGAGTGCCACCACAGCAGGGGCAGCAGAATGACAGGGGTGGTGGAGGAGAGGATCGCCACCATGCCGACGTCTCCCTGACGCAAGGCGACCAGGATCAGCGTCATCCCCATGGCCATCGCCAGGAAGCCGTTGATGCCAATCATCCCCAGTACCTGACGGTTGATGGGGTTGTGCGGCAGTGACAGCGGCACCCGCAGCGCCCGCAAGGTGCAGTGGGCCAACAGGGCGCTGCCCATGCGGATGCCGGAGGCGCTCACCGCATCCACGCTGCCGCTCATCATCACGGGCTTGGCGATGATGGCGCCCAGGCTCTGGCAGAAGGCGGCCGTCAGACCCAGACCTATGCCGATGGCGAGATGCCCGCGCACCTGTTCCCACTCGTTGTGCTGATTGCCGCCACGCCGGCCGAACAAAATGGCGAGCATGACGCCGGCAAACACCAGCAAGGCCCCCACCAGTCGCCAGCCACCGAGCTGCTCGCCAAACAACCAGAGGCCGAGCAGGGCGGAGAAGAGGGCATGGCAGGAGAACAGCAGGCCGCTGCGCCTGGGGCCCAGCCGGTTCATGCAGGCAAACAGGGCGGTATCGCCGACGAAGATGCCGATAAGGCCCGACAATGCCAGCAGGGGCAGGGCGCTCTCGGTGAGAGATTGCCAGCCGCCGGTGGCTAGGCTGACGGAGCCCAGCATCAGGCTGACCAGAAACATGCGCCAGCGACTGTAGGCAAACGCCCCCAGGTGACGGGCCGGTTTGACGGAGATCAGGGCCGCCACTGCCCACAAACTGGCCGCCGCCAGCGCCAGCCACTCATACCCCATAACAACTCCTGAAAATGTAGCTAAATCGAAAGACGCATCAGGCCGTTACCGGCGACAGCCATTCGCACTTCATAAAAAACTACAGAAAAAAATAGCCCGAAAGACTCCATCTCTTGAGCAAGCCCGATACAATACGGGGCGTCTTCGGGGATAACAAGCGCAGCATCATGCATTCGTATTCAGGCGCGCTGCCGGCCTTCCCCCTTCTTGAAATAAAGTGAATTGAACGAGGTTTATGTCATGGTTTTGTGCCCCGCTTCCCGGCCAGCCCGTCGCTGGCTCTCTCCCTTGCTGCTGGGTCTGTTGATGGCCCCTTCAGTGCAGGCCACCACTGTGTCCCAGGAGCCTGTATTGTCGGACCGCCAGACCCTGGTCAAGGGCAACGGCGCCGAGCCGGAATCCCTCGACCCGGCCCAGATCCGCTCCGGTTTTCCGGGCGAGGTCGTGCTGGTGGACTTGTTCGAGGGGCTGGTGAGCGAAGATGGCCAGGGCAAGATAGTGCCGGCCCAGGCCCAGCGCTGGGAGACCAGTGAAGACGGGCTGGTGTGGCGCTTCTTCCTGCGCCCGCAGCTCAAGTGGTCCAACGGCGAGCCGCTCGGCGCGCAGGACTTTGTCTATGCCTGGCGGCGACTGCTGGATCCGGCGCAGGGCTCACCTTCCGCCGGGTTGCTGCTGGCGACCGGCATCAACAATGCCCAGTCCATCTACGCAGGGGCGCTGGATCTCAATACCCTGGGGGTGGAGGCCGAGAGCGAGCAGATCCTGAAAGTGACCCTGGAGCGGCCTGTGCCCTATTTCCTGCAACTGATAAGCCAGCGTCCCTTCGTGCCGGTCAACGAGAAGGCCATCAACCAGTTTGGCAAGCAGTGGACCCAGCCAGGCAAGCTGGTCAGCAATGGCGCCTACAAGTTGGTGAACTGGGTGCCCAACGAGCGCATCGAGGCGGAGCGCAACGTCCAGTATTGGGACGATGCCCACACCCGGATCCAGCGGGTCACCTATCTGCCGCTTGCCTCCCAGCATGCCGAGCGGCTGCGTTACGAGGCGGGCGAGATCCAGCTCACCAACAAGGTGGCACTGGAGTATTACCAGAAGACCAAGGAGGCGACCCCCGAGCGGATCTGGGGCCTGCCGCTGCTCGGCACCTATCTCTATACCTTCAACCTGCGTCGCCCCGAGCTGCAGGATGTGCGGGTGCGCCAGGCGCTGGCCATGACCATAGACCGCCATTTGCTGACCGAGAAGGTCAGCGGCCAGGGCGAACAAGCCGCCTGGTCACTGCTGCCGACCATGCCTGGCTATGAGGCGCTGAGCTCGCCGCTGGCCTTGCAGGATCAGCCGACCCGGCTGGCCAGGGCGAGTGCCCTGCTGGCACAGGCAGGGTACAACAGCGCGCATCCCCTCAAGCTGGCACTGACCTACAACACCTCGGAGAATCACAAGAAGCTGGCACTGGCGGTGGCTGCCATGTGGAAGCCGCTGGGGGTGGAGGTGGCGCTCAACAACATGGAGTGGAACGCCTATCAGGTGGCCAAAGACAGCGGGGATTTCATGCTGGCCCGCTCCTTCCTGTTCGGGGATTACGTGGAACCCTCGTCCATGCTCAACAGCTTCCGTTGCCAGGATCCCCAGAACGAGAGCGGCTACTGCAATCCGGCCTTTGACAGTCTGTTGCAACAGGCCTCGGAGACCCTGAATGGTAACGTCAGGACCGGGCTCTACCGTCAGGCCGAGCAGTTGCTGATGGACGAGATGCCCGCTATTCCCGTCTATCACTACAACCAGATGCGGTTGGTGGATCCCACCCTGCGTGGCCTGCCCGTTCAGAATCTCAAGGGGGCGATCGCCACCAAGGATCTCTATTTCAGCCAGCCGTGAGGAGCGTGTGATGAAGATTGCCATTATTTCGGACCTGCACGGCAGCCTGAGTGCCCTGGAGCAGGTACTTGACCAGCTTGCCGCCTGGCAGCCGGATCACTACCTGTTGCTTGGCGACGTGCTCAACCACGGCCCGCGCAACCCGGTACCGCCGGGTTATGCCCCTGCCGCCGTGGCCGAGCGGCTCAATCAGCTGGCGCCGCAGATCATGGCGGTGCGTGGCAATTGCGACTCGGAAGTGGATCAGATGCTGCTGGATTTTCCCATGATGGCCCCCTACAACCAGTTGCTGGTGGATGGCCGGCGCTGGTTTGTCAGCCATGGTCATCTCTATCGCCCGGAAACGGTGCCGCTGCCAGCAGGCAGCCTGTTCATCAGCGGCCATACCCATATGCCCGTGTTGCAGCGGGAAGGGGAGCTGGTGCTGATGAATCCGGGATCTATCTGTTTTCCACGGGGAGAGCTGGCGGCAACCTATGGCCGCTATGAAGACGGGGTATTGAGCATCCATGCCTGTGCAGATAGCGAGGCCTTGCTGCGTCTGACCTTGTAAGGTGTGTGACGAAGGTGCGGATCAGGGATGGCTGTGAGGGAAAACTGAAAACGGGAAGGGAGAGGTCAGGCCTTGATGCCGAATGAGCGGGTACCGGAGCGGGTATTGCCCTTGGCGTCATAGGTCAATGAGTTGCGATCGCGCAACTTGCTGAGGAAGCTTGCCAGGCGGCGGTTGGAGACGATGCTGAGCTCGAGCAGGCGACCATTGAGATCATTTTGTTCCTGGCAGGCATCGAGCTTTTCACGCAGAAGATGCATCTGCTCGGGAAAGGCGTTCAGCTGTTGTTGCAGCTCGGGCAACTGGGCCAAGGTCTGATCCAGCACTTCAATATCGGCAAGCAGTTTCTGCTTGCGCTCTGCCAGCTCAGGCAGCGCCAGTGCCTGGTGCTGCCTGAGCAGGTTGAATTCCTCCTCCAGCAAACCTTGCATCTGGGAGAGGTATTCGTCTTGGGTATGCAGCAGCGAAGGTAAATCCATCATCCCAGCAGCTTGTCCAGATTGGATTCAAAGCTGAACATCTTCTTGGCCACAGCCTCGCTGTTGACCTGATATTCACCATTGGCCACGGCTTTCTTCAAGCTCTCGACCCGGCTTTCATTACCGGTAGAGGCTGAGTTGAGGTTTTTCTGCATCTGTTGCAATTGCTGCGCCTCATTGGTCAAGGAGACGGAGTCGGTCTTGACGGTCGCCGCACGGTTGTCGGGGGACGAGGTCGCTGGTTTGGTATTGGCACCCTGGCTGCTACCGGTGTTTTGCAACCGATTGTTCGCTAGGTTGTTGATATTGTTGATAGCCATAGTGTTTACCTTCGTCTGCTTTGCTGTTCGCTTACCTGTTTATCGGTGACGGTCGTCAGAACTTTAGAAAAAAGTAACCTAAAACATTCAGAAGGTGACCACCACGGCGCCGACTGCGCTGACTTTTCCCTGCACCGTTTTTCCTGAACGAATATTGACGAGTCTGATCATGTCTCCGAAGCTGCCATCTTGCAAGGCTCGGGCCATGGTTTTGATTTGCATGCTGCTATTTTCTGCACTGAGTGTGACCTGATCGCCTTTGCACACCACGCAGACCTGGGTGAGCCGTATGGGCTGACCCGGTTTGAGCTCCCGCTTGCTGCGCACGCCTATGAGGGGGGTCGGATCGCTGAGATAGTCACCACGGATCAGCGTCTGATCCTGATAGGCCAGCGTCAGCATGCCTTCGCTGAGGATGTCGCCCTTGGCCACCGGCGCCGAAACGGTCACATAGGGCTTCTGTATGCTGACCCGAACCGGCAGATAGAGATCCCAGGGTTTATCCTCCTCGCATTTGAGGTAGACGGTAGTGTTGCGACGCACCTCCATCCTGGCGGGGAAACTGATGGTGAGATGCTCTTCGCAGCGGGTCAGGGGCAGGCGTTCCTCGATGGAGGCGGCTTGTACCTGTGCCTGGGCATCGAGCGGAATATCGAGCTGGCCGAGCACAAACTCCTGAGCCATTTCTTGCAGATAGCTGGTCACCTCGGATGCCGTGGCGTGAGAAATGCCGCAAAACAGCAGTAAGGTGAGGAAAAGTCTACTAATCATTTTCGCTCGCAGGCCGATAAGTTGTTCACGCATATCACCATATTTAACTATGCTTGCTTCAGAATTCGTTTGTAGTGACATCGATAGTCTGACGCAAGCCAACACGCATGCATGATTAGTGCCAAGCGTTTTTAGGGAGTGTTTATGGCCAGTATTCTGGACTCGGTCAACCAACGTACCCAGCTGGTGGGACAAAACCGGTTGGAGTTATTGTTGTTTCGTCTCAATGGACGTCAAAGATTTGGCATCAACGTATTCAAAGTGCGTGAAGTGTTGCAATGTCCCCCCTTGACCGTCATGCCCAAGCTAAACTCCTGCATTCGCGGGGTTGCCCATATCCGCGGCCAGACCATCTCGGTGATCGATCTCAGCATGGCGATGGGCAAGCGTCCTATCGAGGACCTGACCAAGTGCTTCATCATCATCTCCGAGTACAACCGTTCCATCCAGGGCTTCCTGGTGCATTCGGTCGAGCGCATCATCAACATGAACTGGGAATCCATTCTGCCACCCCCCAAGGGGGCTGGTCGCATCAACTACATGACGGCGGTCACCGAGGTGGATGGCGAGCTGGTGGAGATCCTGGACGTTGAACGCATCCTCAACGAGATCTCGCCGGTATCGACCGAGGTTAGCAAAGAGCTGGTGGAAGCCAGCGTGGATCACCCGACCCTGGGACGTCCCGTGCTTGTGGCGGATGACTCTTCTGTGGCTCGCAAGCAGGTACAACGGGCCCTCGAGGCTATCGGCGTGCAGTGCGTGCTGGCCAAGGATGGGCGTGAGGCGCTCAACATGTTGCTGGAGATGGCCAAGAATGGCCCCATCAAGGATCAGATTGCCCTGGTGATCTCGGACATCGAGATGCCGGAAATGGATGGTTATACTTTTACCGCCGAGATCCGCAACAATCCCAATCTCAAGGACTTACATGTTATTCTGCACACATCCCTCAGTGGGGTGTTCAATCAGGCCATGGTGCAGAAAGTCGGTGCGAACAATTTCATTGCCAAATTCCAGCCGGATGAATTGGCCAAGGCCGTACAAGGCGCACTCTAATCAAGAAGAACAAACTGCATGAAGACACTTTCGGACGACTTATACAAACAATTCAGCAACTTTCTGGCAGTACAGAGCGGGATCGTGCTGGGTGACAACAAACAGTATCTGGTCAAGAGTCGGCTTTCGCCCTTGATGACTCAGTTTGGTATTGAGAGTCTGTCTGATCTGGTTACGCGAGCGATGAGTGTGCGTGAGCGTGACCTGAAAATGGCAGTGGTTGATGCCATGACCACCAACGAAACCCTGTGGTTTCGGGATACCTATCCGTTCCAGTTGCTGACGGACAAGATCTTTCCTGAACTCGGCAAGAGCGGTCGTCCGATCAAGATCTGGTCGGCAGCGTCCTCATCCGGCCAGGAACCCTATTCCATCGCCATGACGGCGCTGGAGCAGCAGGTCAAGAAGCCGGGCACCTTGCCCGGTGGCGTGCAGATCGTGGGCACGGACATTTCCAGCACCATGCTCAACCAGTGCAAGGAAGGGGTGTATGACAGTCTGGCGCTGGCCCGCGGCCTGTCGCCCGAGCGCAAGAAGCTGTTCTTCGAAGCGTATGGCGACAACAAGATGCGGGTGGTGGAGCGTGTCAGAAAATTGACCACCTTCCGGCCGCTGAACCTGCTGGAGAGCTACAGCCTGCTCGGCAAGTTCGATATCATCTTCTGCCGCAACGTACTCATCTATTTTGCGCCGGAAGTGAAGTCCAAGATCCTCAACCAGTTCGCAGCCAGTCTCAATCCCGGCGGTTATCTGATGCTGGGGGCTTCCGAGTCACTGGCCGGTCTGACCGACAGGTTCGAAATGGTCCGCTGCAATCCCGGCATCGTCTACAAAGTCAAATAATCCCCGCCTAAATCCCCTTTGGCACACCTCTTGCTAATAATTTATCAAGCAGGAGGTGTGCTATGGCAATTTCATTCGACAAGGCATTTGGTATTCATCAATACGCGCTGAGCGTTCGCTCCAAGCGTGCAGAGGTGTTGTCCAGCAACATTGCCAACGCGGATACCCCAGGTTTCAAAGCCAGGGATATCAACTTCTCACAGGCACTGGAAGAGGCCCAGCATCAGCAGGGGTTCGGTCTGGCGACGACCAGTGAGAAGCACTTTGCCTTGCAGTCGGATGCCCCTGGCCTGACGCAGTACCGCAATCCTCTGCAGCCCGACACCGGTGATGGCAACACGGTAGACGTGCAGCAGGAGCGCAGCGAGTTCTTGCGCAACAGCCTTGAGTACCAGACCTCCCTCGAATTTATGAATAGCAAGATCAGTGGCCTGCTGAAGGCGCTGAAAGGAGAACAGTAATGAGTTTGTTCAAGGTCTTTGACATTGCAGGCTCGGCCATGAGTGCACAGTCTGTTCGACTCAACACGGTGGCCAGCAACATGGCCAACGCCGACAGCGTCAGTTCCAGTGTGGAAAATACTTACCATGCCAGGCGGCCAATCTTTGCCGCTCAGCTGGATCAGGCCATGTCAGACAAGCAGGCATCCGTCGGGGTCGAGGTGAAGGGGATTGTCGAGAGCGAGGCCCCCTTGCTCAAGGAGTACAACCCGGGCCACCCCATGGCTGACAAGGATGGCTTTATTTTCAAGCCCAACGTCAACATGGTGGAGGAGATGGCAGACATGATCAACGCCTCACGCAGTTATCAGACCAATGTGCAGGTTGCCGATTCTGCCAAGAAGATGCTGCAGCAGACGCTTCAGCTTGGCAAGTCCTGATAGGGGTAAGCACAGATGGTAGATACAACCAATAATGTGAACGGCATCAGCCGTACCACATCCCAGACCACTGGCACGACGACGCCCAAGAAAGAGCTGGATCAGGCGTCGTTTCTGAAGCTGCTGACCATGCAGCTCTCTTATCAGGATCCGTTCAAGCCGGTGGACAACGCCCAGATGCTGTCCCAGATGACATCGATGTCGACCTCGGAAGGGATCACGAGTCTGTCGACCCAGATGGGCAATCTGAATACCTTGATGACCTCCAGCCAGGCGCTGCAGGCCTCCGCGCTGGTGGGTCAGAACGTACTGATCCCCTCCAACACCGGCTATCTGGAAAAAGATGGCAAGATCTCCGGAGTGGCTGCCGTCGGCGACAAGACAATGTCGAACGTGAAAATCACGGTGGAAGATGAAAAAGGGCAGGTTGTCAAGACCTTCTCCCTTGAGGGAGAACATCAGGGTAACGTGGCCTTCAGCTGGGATGGGACCGACAAGGACGGCAAGCCCGTCAAAGAGGGCAAGTACCAGATTAAAGCGACCGGCACAGTGGCCGGCAAATCAGAGAGCATTTCGGCCTTGACCTATGGGCGAGTAGAAAGCGTCACCCTGGGTAATGGCACCTCTCCCACCCTGGTTAAATTGAAAGGACTCGGGGCCATTTCTCTGGGGGATATCCTGGAGATTGCCGGTACCAATTCCAACCAGACCACACCACCAACGACCAAGCCTACAGCATCGATCTAAGGAGCTGGATATGTCATTTAACAATGCCTTGAGCGGTGTCAACGCGGCACAAAAAGATCTGAACGTCACCGCCAACAACATTGCCAACGTCAACTCGATCGGCTTCAAGGAGTCGCGAGCCGAATTTGCCGATGTGTATGCGAACTCGATCTTCGTCAATGCCAAGACGCAAGTCGGTAATGGTGTGGCCACGGGGGCTGTTGCGCAGCAGTTCCATCAGGGGGCGCTGCAGTTCACCAACAACTCGCTGGACCTTGCCATTCAGGGCAACGGTTTCTTCGTGACCTCTGACGGCCTGACCAATCTTGATCGCACCTATACCCGGGCTGGGGCCTTCAAACTCAACGAAAACAGTTACATGGTCAACAATCAGGGCCATTACCTGCAGGGGTATGAGGTCAACGTGGATGGCACGCCGAAGGCGGTGAGCATCAACGCCACCAAGCCTATCCAGATCCCCGACAAGGCCGGTGTGCCGACCAAGACCAGCACAATTGAAGCAAGCTTCAACTTTCCGTCAGATGCCAAGCCGCTGGCCGCCGGGAATGCGGCTGCTGATGCCTCCATCTTCGATCCGAAAAATGACAAGAGTTATTCTGCGTCGACCTCGGTCACCATCTATGACTCGTTGGGCTCACCCCATGTCATTACTCAATATTTCGTCAAGGAGGCGGACCCGGCGAACGTGACCCAGCCTGCGAGCCCGACCGCCTGGCGCATGTACATGTATGAAGGTAACAAACCAATTGATGTGGCCGGTGGTGTCGCTACTACGATGTCAGGGAGTGTTACAGCAGTCCCCCCGCTGGCTGCCCGCGTCACCTTCGATGCCGATGGCAAGATGATCACGCCGACTACACCGGCCACCATCAAGACCGTAGCACTGGGGACACCGGGAGCCGGTCTCATCACCAATGGCGCCGACGGTACCCAGCAGGTGGAGCTCAAGCTCACCAATGTGACCCAGTTCTCCTCCCCGTTTGAGGTGTACAAGCTGACCCAGGATGGTTCCACAGTTGGCCGTCTGACCAAGGTTGAGATAACTCCAGATGGCATCGTCTCCGCCACCTACAGCAACGCCACAACCCTGAAAGTGGCCATGGTCGCCATGGCCAAGTTCGCCAACTCGCAAGGGTTGACCCAAGTGGGGGATACCTCCTGGCGCCAGTCCTTGCTCTCCGGTGATGCCCTGCCGGGTACTCCCAACTCGGGTACTTTCGGTACCATCAAGTCCTCCTCGCTGGAGCAATCCAACGTGGACCTGACCTCCCAGCTGGTGAACCTGATCACGGCGCAGCGCAACTTCCAGGCCAACTCCCGTTCGCTGGAAGTGAACAGCTCGCTGCAGCAGACCATACTGCAGATCCGTTAAGTCATAACATGATGACAAGGGCGCCTCGGCGCCCTTTTTCTCGGCATTTCCCGCCTATTTTATCTCCCCCCTTGTATTCCTGAGCCGGTATTGGCACTCAAATTGCAGTTCTCTCTCCAGAGTCATCAGTTTGACGGAGGATCCCATGGATCACCTGCTTTACATCGCCATGTCCGGGGCCAAGGAGAACATGAACAGCCTGGCTGTGCGTGGCAACAACCTGGCCAACGCCAACACCATAGGCTTCAAGTCTGACTTCGAGCAGGCGCGCAGCATGCAGGCGTTCGGCGAAGGGCTGCCATCCCGGGTGTTCGCCATGACGGAGCGGCCGGGTCAGAACCTGCAGCATGGCATGCTGATGACCACGGGTCGGGATCTTGACGTGGCCGTTGACGGTCAGGGCTGGATCGCGGTGCAGGATCCCAAGGGGGGCGAAGCCTATA
The DNA here is from genome assembly GCF_047780465.1 of Aeromonas sp. A04. NCBI lineage: Bacteria > Pseudomonadati > Pseudomonadota > Gammaproteobacteria > Aeromonadales > Aeromonadaceae > Aeromonas > Aeromonas sp. A04. The sequence continues at coordinate 580,475 of NZ_JBLNHP010000002.1, forward strand.
CCCGCATGGGCAACCTGCAGCTGAGCGCGACCGGCAACCTGCAGACCTCTACCGGCCTCAATGTCGTGGACGACGGCGGCCAACCCATAGTGCTGCCGTTGCCGATGGAAAAGATCGAGATCAATCGGGATGGCACCATCAGTGGTCGTCCCGAAGGCGCCGCGGCCAACCTGCCCGAGGATTTTCAGCGTATCAAACTGGTAAAGCCTGCCGCCGATGCGGTGGAGAAGGGGCAGGACGGTTTGTTTCGTCGCAAGGATGGCCAGACCGAGGCCGCCTCGGCCAATGTCGGCCTCATCGCCGGCTCGCTCGAGGGCAGCAACGTCAACGTGGTCGATGAGATGACCAACCTTATCCGGTTGCAACGTCAGTTCGAAACCCAGGTCAAAATAATGAAGACCGCGGAAGAGAACGACGAAGCCCAAACCCAGCTGCTGCGTATCAGCTAATCAAGGAGTTTTAAATGAACCCTGCACTCTGGATCAGCAAGACCGGCTTGGATGCACAGCAGACCAACATCGCGGTCACCTCGAACAACCTGGCGAACGCCAGCACCGTGGGTTTCAAAAAATCACGGGCCATCTTCGAGGATCTGCTTTACCAAAATATCAACCAGCCCGGTGGCCGCTCGTCGGCGGATACCGAGCTCCCGTCCGGCTTGATGCTGGGTGCCGGTGCCAAGGTCGTTGCCACCCAGAAGAACCACAGCCAGGGCAACGTGCAGACCACGGACAACTCGCTGGATCTGATGATCAGCGGCCGCGGCTACTTCGAAATCCAGTTGCCCGATGGCAGCGCAGCCTATACCCGCAACGGTCAGTTCACCCTCAATGATGAAGGGACTATAGTCACCCCAGGCAACGGCTATCCGCTGCAACCGGAAATCCAGATCCCCGAAAACGCCCAGAGTGTGACGGTGGGAGAGGATGGTCAGGTATCCGTACAGCTCAAGGGGGACGGGGCATCCCAGGTGGTGGGCCAGATCAACACCTCTGACTTCGTCAATGCCTCCGGCCTGCAACCCATGGGTGAAAACATGTTTGTCGAAACCCAGTCCAGTGGTGCCCCCATTCAGGGGACTGCCGGTGCGGACGGGCTCGGCGTCATCAAGCAGGGCATGCTGGAAACGTCCAACGTCAACGTGACCGAAGAGCTGGTGAACCTGATCCAGGCCCAGCGGGTCTACGAGATGAACTCCAAAGTTCTCTCGGCGGTGGACGGCATGATGTCCTTCCTGATCCAGCGTACCTAAGCGGGTGATGGACACCATGATCTCATTTTTGATCTCGCGCACATCGGTAGGAGGCGCATGATGAAAACCATATGGATGCTGGGGCTGTTGGTGCTGGGGGGCTGCAGCAGCACCCCCAACACGGCCAAGCCAGATGACCCCGAATTCTCCCCTGTGTACGGGGAATCTGAGCCTGTCTCCGTCAGACCGACCGGGGCCATTTTTCAACCGGATCAGGTCAACGGCATCTATTCGGACATCAAGGCGCACAAGGTGGGCGACATCATCACCATAGAGCTGGCTGAGTCGACTTCTGCCTCCAAGAAAGCCAATACCCAGAGCGGCAAGGACAACAAGCTGAGCCTGGATCAGGTCTCCCTGGGCGGTGTGCCGGTCACGGCAGGTCCTTATGATCTGTCGGCGTCGCTGGGCCAGAACAGCGCCTTCAAGGGGCAGGCCAAGGCGGATCAGAGCAACAGCCTGCAGGGCAATATCTCGGTCAGCGTGGCCAAGGTGCTGCCCAACGGCAACCTGATAGTGCGTGGCGAGAAGTGGATCATGCTCAACAATGGCAACGAATATATCCGGATCACCGGCATGATCCGCCCCGAAGATGTGACGTCCGAGAACAGCGTGTCGTCACAGCGGGTCGCCAATGCCCGCATCCATTACGGCGGTACCGGCGATCTGGCCAACAGTCAGGAGCAGGGGTGGCTTACCAGCTTTTTCAATGGCCCCTGGTGGCCGCTCTAGGAGATGTTATGAAGTCACTCCGTCTTGTGACCCTGCTCTGCTGCCTGATGCCCTTGGGAGTGGCCCACGCCTCCCGTATCAAGGACATCAGCTCGGTGGAAGGGGTACGTAACAACCAGTTGATCGGCTATGGTCTGGTCGTCGGCTTGCCTGGTACCGGCGAGAAAAACAACGCCTTCACCGAGCAGACCTTTCGCACCATGCTCAACAACTTCGGCATCAAGGTGCCGGACAACATCAAGCCCAAGATCAAGGACGTGGCGCCTGTGGCCATCCATGCCGATCTTCCCCCCTTCTCCAAGCCGGGCCAGACCATAGACGTGACGGTATCGGCCATCGGCGAGTCCAAGAGCCTGCGCGGCGGCACTCTGCTGCAAAGCTTCCTGAAGGGGTTGGACGGGCGTGTCTATGCGGTGGCGCAGGGCAGCCTGGTGGTAGGCGGTCTGGGCGCCGAAGGGGCCGATGGTTCCAAAGTGGTGGTCAATACGCCGACCGTGGGCCGCATCGCCAACGGCGCGACCGTGGAGCGGGAGGTGCCGAACTCCTTCAGCCAGGGCGATACCATCACCTTCAACCTCAATCGACCCGATTTCACTACGGCCCGCCGGCTGGCGGACGTGGTCAACGATCTGGTGGGCCCCAACACGGCGCAGGCACTCGATGCGACCTCGGTCAAGGTCTATGCGCCACGGGATCCGGGGCAGCGGGTCTCCTACCTCGCTACCATCGAGAACCTGGAGGTGGACCCAGCCAGTGAGGCCGCCAAGATCATAGTCAACTCCCGTACCGGCACCATAGTCATCGGCAGCCAGGTGCGGCTCAAACCGGCGGCCATCAGCCACGGCGGGCTGACGGTGACCATAGCCGAGAATCAGCAGGTGTCCCAGCCCAACCCGCTCTCGGGCGGCCAGACGGCGGTCACCAACAACTCCACCATCAACGTGCAGCAGGAGCAGGGACGCATGTTCAAGCTCGATACCGGCGCGACCCTGGATGATCTGGTGCGGGCGGTGAATCAGGTCGGGGTGGCACCCGGCGATCTGATGGCGATCCTGGAGGCGTTGCAACAGGCGGGCGCCATCGAAGGTCAGCTGGTCATATTGTAACAAGCGGCAAGGGGTTGCCACGGGCGGCAATGAGGTAAGCAAAATGGCAGAGTTCGACACCAACAGCGGCGTGAATATGGGCATGGTGCAGGATATCCAGAATCTGGATCGCCTGCGCCAGCTGAGCCAGAGCAAAGAGGGCAAGGCCGATGCGCTCATGGCCGCCTCTCGCCAGTTCGAGTCCATCTTCACCCAGACCCTGTTTCAGGGCATGCGTCAGGCCAACCAGGCACTGACCCAGGACAACCCCATGAACAGCAGCTACACCCAGTTCTACGAGGGCATGCTGGATGAACAGCGGGTCGCTGACATGACCAGCAAGGGAGGCATGGGGCTGGCCGAGATGGTGGCCAAGCAGCTCTCACCCGAGACCTTCACTCGTCATGATGGACGTGTGCTCAAGATGCCGCAACGCACCGAACGGGTCTATAAACCCTACCAGGCGCCTACCTCTGCCCCTAACGATCTCATCTCTGCATCAAAAGTTGGCAAAGATTTTGCTGACAAAGAGATGAGTGCCGATGCCCAGCCACTGGCCGTGCCGCATCGCCCCCGTCGCACGGTTCCCCCCATGGGGTCCGCGCAGGGGGGGCAGGCTGCACAGGGAACCAAGGCGCTGGACAAGACGGCGCAAGTGTTTGAAACCCCGGAAGAGTTCGTCAATCGGTTGATGCCGCTTGCCAAGAAGGCGGCGGACAAGCTGGGGTTGAGCCCGGCGGTGCTGGTGGCCCAGGCGGCGCTGGAAAGCGGCTGGGGCAAGCGGGTGATCAAGGACGGGGAAGGGCAGGTGACTCACAACCTGTTCGGCATCAAGGCCGATCCGCGTTGGGAAGGTCCCAAGGCGGTGGTCAGCACCCTGGAATATGAGCAAGGGGTGGCCTCGCGTCAGAAGGCATCGTTTCGCTCTTACGAGTCGTTCGAGGAGAGCTTCAACGACTATGTCGATTTCCTGACCTCGGGCTCCCGTTACAAGGGCGCCCTGGCCAAGGTGGACAACCCGGATCGTTACTTCGAAGCCCTGCAACAGGCCGGATACGCCACGGATCCCCAGTACGCCAGGAAACTGAAACAAGTATTGCGCAGTGATGCCATTGCCCAGTACACCGAAATGGAGCTGTAAGTCATGGCAAGCGATCTGCTTGGAATTGGTACCTCGGGTGTGATGGCCCAGCAGCGACTGCTGCAGACCACCAGTAACAACATAGTGAACGTTAATAGCCAGGGCTATGTGCGTGAACGTACCCTGATCTATACCAATTCCGTCGGTCTGGGCACGGGCGACATGCTGACCGAGCGGGTCATCAATGCCTATGCCCAGGGCGAAGTGCGGCGCGACACCTCCGCCTATTTTGCCTCGGCCACCCACTACGAGCAGCTCTCCAATACCGATACCCTGCTGGGGGATACCAGCAACAGCGTCGGTGCCGCCATTACCTCCTATTTCAAGGCGTTTCACACCGCCAACGAAGCGCCGGCCGACATTGCCGGCCGCAAGACCACCCTGAGCGAGCTCAGCGGCATGGTCAACCGCTTTCATACCCTGTCGGCCCAGCTGGACAAGCAGACCGACACCATCAACACCACCATAGGTGACGAGACCAAGCGGGTGAACGGCCTCATCAACAGCATCAATGATCTGAATCAGGCCATCATCCGAACCCAGGGCTCGCCGGAAGAGAACCTGATGCTGTTCGATCAGCGGGATGAAGCCATCCGCCAGCTCTCCGAGAAGATGGAGATCCGCACTGTGCCCCAGGCCAATGGCAGCATGCTGGTCAACATGAGCACGGGTCACTCCCTGGTACTCAATGGCGGGGTGGCCCAGTTCAGCGTCGTGCCGGGTAATCCTGATTCCCGCGAGTCCGAGCTGCAGCTGATTGCAGGGACCAACAAGACCAGTATTAACGAAAGCACCATGGGTGGCGGTGTGGGGGGCTTGTTCTCCGCCCGCCGCGATCTGGAGCCGGCCAAGCGCGAACTGGGGCAGTTGGCCGCGGCCATGGCCGATGCCATGAACCAGCAGAACCGGCTGGGCATGGATCTGGATAACGAGCTGGGGGGGGATCTCTTTTCCCTCGGCGTCAGCGATGGCCTGCCTTATGACCAGAACACAGGTACGGGTGCCGCCAAGGTCAATTTCGTGCCCGGCAAGGGCAGTGAAGTGACCACCTTCGATTACGAGGTACAGTTCAGCAGCGCCACGGGTTACGAGGTGTTTTCGCTGGACAAGGATGGCAATCGTACCTCGCTGGCGACGGGCACCACGCCCCCGGCCAAGTTCCAGCTCCCGGGCCATGGTATCGAGATTGACCTGTCCGGCACGCCGGCGGCAGGGGATCGCATCCTGCTGCAGCCGACCAAGCGGGCGGCCGCCGGCTTGGGTCAGCTTGCCACCCGCCCCGAGGATCTGGCGCTGGCATCGCCCCTCAAGGCGGACAAGAGCAAGAACAACTTCGGCTCTGCCGAGATCAAGCTCAACGGCATCTTCAACACCAGCACGGGCTCGGGGTTTGGTACCAATACCCTGGATCCGACGGCTCCCCAGGTGGTGAAGGTCGACAACAGCGGCAACTACGAAGTCTATGCGGCGGATGGCACCACTCTGATAGGAGTGGCACCGGCCTCGAGCAAGGGCCAGAACCTGATGTCGGCCATCGTGAATCCCTTCCCGGCCGGGGCGAATGTCTACGCCAATCCCCAGCAGACACCCGGCTACGAGTTCAGTATCACCGGGACTGTGGAGCCCAAAGACAGCTTCACCCTGAGCTACAATCAGGATGGTTTCGCCGATAACGCCAATGGCTTGGCACTGGCCGAGCTGCAGAACAAGGATCTGGTGCGCAAGAGCACCAATACGGGCACCAGCAATGACAAGATGACCTTCAACGAGGCCTATTCCGGCCTGGTGACAGGGGTGGGCAACAACACCAGCCAGGCCAAGACGCTGCTCAAGGCCAACGAGGCCAAGCTGACCCAGAGCACCAGTATTTTCGAGAGCGTCTCCGGGGTGAGTCTCGAGGAAGAGGCGGCCAACCTGATCCGCTACCAGCAGTCTTATGCGGCATCGGCCCAGGTGGTCAGCACGGCCAAGACCATCTTCGACACCCTGTTGTCATCAGTGAGGTAAGTTCATGCGTATCACCACCAACATGGTCTATAACCGGAATATCTCTTCCCTGAACAACGCCAATGAAAGACTGAGCACGGCTTATGAACAGCTGCAGAGTGGCGATAAATTCAAGACGTCGGGAGAAGACCCCTCCGGCATGAGCCAGAAGATGGCGCTGACCAAGGAGATAGACCTGTTCAAGCAGTATGGCGTCAATGGCAGCCTGCTTGAGAACAGCCTGGGCCATGAAGAGACAGTGCTGACCGCGCTCAATACCGCCATGACCAGTGCCCAGACCCTGATCCAGAAGGCGAACGACTCGGCGGTGGGGTTCGATGATCGCAAGGCGATCGCCAGCGAGCTGGAAGGCTTGCAAAAGCAGATGTTCGATCTGATGAACAGCAAGAACTCCCAGGGCGAATTCATTTTTGGTGGCAACCAGAGCAAGACCCAGCCCTTCGTCAAGGATGCCAGCGGCAATTACCTCTTCCAGGGGGATACGGGCCAGCGCAATATCCAGGTCTCTCCGACGGTGCAAATCGCGGCCAATGACTCCGGCTTCAATCTGTTTGAAATCGTGCCGACCCGCAGGACCAGCAGTGCGGGCAGCGCCAATATTCAGGTCGGAGTGGCCGATCAGGGCAACTTCGACAGCTTTTATCGCAATAACTATGACCCTGCCCTGGCCAGCAACCAATATACGGTGACCACGGCGGCGGGCGCACCGGATACCTATGAGGTACGGGATGGCGGCGGCACCCTGCTGCAAAGCGGTGACTATGTGGCAGGCAACAAGATCCCCTTCAATGGTCTGGAGCTGACCCTGGATCTGCCCGCAGGGGGCGCCGCGCAAAACTTTGTGCTGGATCCACCCCAGAACAACAACATTCTGGATGGCATGTCCGATTTCATTACGGCGCTGCGGGATCCCAACATCACCCCGGACACCTTTCAGGTGAAGGTGGCGGATGCCACCTCCCACATGAAAAATGCCCGGCTGAATGTCGATCAGGGGCTGGGTGAGATTGGCGGCAGAATGAACAGCCTGGAGCAGGTACTGGGCTCGAACGAGGGGCTGAGTACCCTCAATCAGCAGGCCAGGGCCAAGGTTTCCGAGGCGGACTTGTATGAAGTCATCGCCGCCTTGTCCAAAGAGGATGCGGCCTTGAGCGCCTCCCAGCTCTCCTTCAGCAAAATAAGCAAACTGACCCTGTTTGACTATATTCGCTGATATTTTCCACCCCTGTTCAGCGCATTTCGGGACGCAATGAACAGGGGGGCCATCCGTATCTGGTTTGCCCCGCCCTGATATATCCTCGTTTAAATCCTCTTTTTCTCCAATTGTAACAAGCTGTTGCAGTGGGCCATTTAGCCCTCCCTGTCGGGTTGACTCACACAGCGCATTCGATAATCATTCAGCCCGCACAACAGAGGGTTGTGCTGATTTTTTGTTGCAGCATCTCGTTAGGCGAGGCTCCTGTATAAACAAAGGCCACTGATCTCACGACGTCCAGAGACGCCCAAGATCAGGACAGTTTTCATCGGATTAAGGTGTAAACCCAAGTGGCTTCCGGCATGCCGGATACGTTATACAGTGCTAAAGCTGGTACGTGGGGATGATGACACGCCGGACGGCGTCATTTCCTGCCTATTACTCGTCAATCAAATTGCTGTTTTCTTTCAGACAGCGACCGGATATCCGATCGCGCTCAGGCCTAGCCTGAAATCACATGAGGTCATTTGTGATGAAGAAAACACAGACTCTACTCAATCGTCATCAACTGCTCGATCTGGCCGCCCTGCAGGGCTGGCTGGAGAATAATCTGGATCCGGTTCAGCGTGCCGATCAACTGCTGACCCTGCGTCCGGAAGAGCTCAACTGCATCTTCGATACCCTGCCCATTGCCGAAGGTGCGGCGCTGCTCAGCTCGTTGTCGGCCGATTGTGCCGGACGTCTGCTGATGCGGCTGCACGCCAGCATAGTCGGCCTGTTGCAAGGGGCCATGCCCCGTCGCGACATGCTGGCCATACTGCGCCGGCTCGGTAGCAGCGATCGCACCATGCTGCTCTCCCGCTTCCCGGAGCCGGTGCAGTCCACCTTCTACTCCCTGCTCGACTGGCCGACCGAATCGGTCGGTGCCAACATGCGCCATGAATTTTTGGCCATCGGCGATCAGGAGACGGTGGGCAGTGCCAAGCAGCTGATCCACGATGCCTGGGACAACGCCCAGTTGTTCCAGCACCTCTATGTGGTCAACACCGAGAATCGCCTGCTCGGCAGCATCGCGCTCAAATCCTTGCTGATAGCGGATCCTCTGCTGCCGGTCAGCGAGCTGATGGACAGGGATGCGGTGCGCATCAATGCCCGGGCGGATCAGGAGCTGGCGGCACGCCTGCTGATCGACCGCGACATCTCGACCTTGCCGGTGGAGGAGCAGGGCAAGCTGGTGGGTATCTTCCATGTGGATGATGCCGCCGACATCCTGGAACTCGAATCCACCGAGGATGCCGAGATGCAGGGTGGTTCCTCGCCGCTCGATACTCCCTATCTGCAGGCGACCCCCTGGCAATTGTGGCGCAAGCGGATCGGCTGGCTGTTGATCCTGTTCGTGGCCGAAGCCTATACGGGTACTGTGCTGCGGGCGTTCGAGGAGCAGCTGGAAGCCGCCATCGCGCTGGCCTTCTTCATCCCGTTGCTCATAGGTACCGGCGGTAACAGTGGTACCCAGATCACCACCACCATAGTGCGCGCCATGGCGGTTGGCGAAGTGAGCATGCGCAACCTGGGGACTGTCTTGAAGAAGGAGCTCTCCACCGGTCTGCTCATCTCGGCGGCGATTGCAGTGGCAGCCTGGATCCGGGCCTGGAGCCTGGGCGTCGGTCCCGAGATCGGCATGGTTGTGACCTTTACCATCATCGCCATCGTGCTGTGGAGCGCCACTGTGGCATCCATTATTCCCATGGTGCTGCGTCGCTTCCGGATTGACCCGGCCGTGGTGTCTGCCCCCTTCATCGCCACCCTGGTGGACGGTACCGGCCTCATCATCTACTTCGAGATGGCCAAGTTGTTGCTGCCCGAGTTGCAGTAACCCGCACCTGACGCGGATGAGTCAAACAGCAAAAAGGCAGCCTGGGCTGCCTTTTTGCTTGTCTGCCTGCCGAACAGGCGGGATCAGCTGAGCTGAAACAGCAGTGGCCAGCCCTGCTCCTGACAATAACGGTGCTCTTTCTCCAGGTTCTGGATCAGCAGGCGGTTCTCGTCGCACCAATCGATCGGCAGGGTGACCACCAGCTGATCTTCGGCGGCCTGTACCTTCCATTCCGGCAACAGGTTGTCCTGGCGCCTGTGGTGCGCCGCCACGGCGAGGCGCAGGATGCGAATGCAACGCAGCACAGTCTGCTCGTCGTGGTTGGGCAGGGGAGGGAGCTCGGAGAGCTTGAGTCCCTTGCGCTGAAACCGCACCAGAGCCGCCAGCAGGGCCTGATCGTCCTGGTTGAAGCCGGGCAGATCCGTGTTCTGCAAGATGTAAGCGGAGTGGCGATGGATGCCGCTGTAGTTGATGGCCAGACCAATCTCGTGCAGTCGCGCCGCCCAGCCGAGGATGGCGCGGTAGGGCTCCTCCGGCATCTCCCAGGGACCGCTCAGCGCATCGAACAGGGTCAACACGCTCTGCTCGACCCGGTTGGCCTGACGCTTGTCGATGCGATAGTGGGTGGACAGCGCCAGTGCGGTACGCTCGCGAATGTCGTGGTGCTGCAAGCGCTCCTCGAATTCGTACAGCAGCCCTTCGCGCAGGGCGCCGTCCGAATACTCCATCCGATCGATCGGCAGGGAGGTAAAGAGCCCGAGCAGTATGGCCACTGCGGCGGCAAACACCTCCTGGCGTTCCTCGGTCAGGCCGGCAAGCTTCAACTGATCGACCCGCTTGTGGTCGAGCATCTCCCGCTTGAGCCGCTCCAGCCCCGCCAGCGTGATGGCGCCATCGGTCCAGCCTTCCCCTTGCAGCACGTCGCGCACGGTGCGGATCGAGCCGGAGCTGCCGAGGCAACTCTGCCAACCCAGCTTGCGATACTGGTTGATGATGGGGGCGAGCTGATGCTGGGCCTCCAGTACGGCATTGTTGAAGGCCTTCTCGCTCAGCTTGCCGTTGGCAAAGAAGCTCTGGGTGAAACTGACACAGCCCATCTTGCGGCTGGTGAGTGCCTTGTGATCGAACCCCTCACCTATGATGAGCTCTGTGCTGCCACCGCCTATGTCCACCACCAGTACCTGGCCTTCGATATGCTGGGTATGGGCAACCCCCTGATAGATGAGGCGCGCCTCTTCCTGACCACTGATGATCTCGATGGGATGGTTCAGCACCTTGGTCGCCTCGCTCACGAATTCGCGGGCGTTGCTGGCGCGGCGCAGGGTATAGGTGCCGGCAATGCGGATCTGATCCGGCTTGATGTTGGTCAGTCGTTCGGCAAACAGGGCGAGGCACTCGAGCCCCCGGCCCATGGCTTCCACCGACATGCGGCGCTGTGCATCCATTCCTTCCGCCAGCCGGACCCGCTCCTTGATGCGATCGACGATCTGCAGACGTCCCTCGTTGAGGCGGGCGATCACCATGTGAAAACTGTTCGAGCCAAGATCCACGGCGGCGTACAGGCTATTGTCCATTGTTTGACTCTATGCGTTTGAGGTAGTCGTAAATCGCGACCTGAGAACGGATCTTGCGGCGGTTGCCCCGTTTCACATACGCGTTTTGCTGGTCTGCATCTATGACCCTTGCCTTGCAGGTGTCGCTGAGCTGCAGCTGCAAGATATCCAGGATGCGCTGCTTGAGGCGCTCGTCGTAGATGGGGGTCCCCACCTCGATCCGGCCATCTATGTTGCGGCTCATCCAGTCGGCACTGGAGATATAGAGCTGGGGGTTGCCCTTGTTGTGGAACACCATGACCCGCGGGTGCTCGAGGAAGCGGTCTATGATGCTGATCACCTGGATGTTGTCGCTCAGACCCGGCACTCCGGGGCGCAGGGCACACATGCCGCGGATGATCATCTGGATCGGCACCCCGGCCTGGCCGGCGGCATAGAGCCGGTTGATGAGGTCCCTGTCCACCAGGTTGTTGATCTTGAGGGTGATGCCGCTGGGCTGGCCCGCCTTGGCGTTGGAGAGCTCGTTGTCGATGAGTCGATAGAGCTGACGGCGGCTGTTGATGGGGGAGACCAGCAGGTGGTTGAACTTGTAACGTTTATAGGGGTACTCGATGTATTCGAATACCCCCTCCACCTCGGCTGTGATGTCCGGGTGTCGGGTCAGCAGGGAGAAGTCGGTGTAGATCTTCGCCGTCTTCTCGTTGAAGTTGCCGGTGCCGATATGGGCGTAGCGCACCGCCTCGCCATGTTCGTGGCGAGTGATGAGGCAGAGCTTGGAGTGGATCTTGAGGCTCGGCACCCCGAACACCACCTTGACCCCGGCGTCGGTGAGAATGTTGGCCCAGTCGATGTTGGCCGCCTCGTCGAAACGGGCGCGCAACTCCACCACTACAGTCACCTTCTTGCCGTTGTTGGCGGCATCGATGAGGGAGTGGATGATGCGCGACTTCTTGGCGACCCGGTAGATGTTGATGCGAATGGCGCTGACCGCCGGATCGAACGCCGCCTGGCGCACCAGCTCGGTGAAGTGGTGGAACTTGTGGTACGGGTAGTAGAGCAGTATGTCCTGCTTGGCGATGGCATCGAAGGCGTTGACGAAGCCGTCAAAGTCGCGGCAATCGAGGGCCGGCAGCTTGGGGTTTTCCAGATAATCCCGGCCCACGTTGGGAAAGCCGATGAAATCCTTGAAGTTGTGATAGCGCCCACCCGGCATGATGGCGTCGTAGGAGCTGATCTGCAGCTTGAGCTTCAGGAAGCTTATCATGGCGGCGGGCATCTCCCGCTCGTAGACGAAGCGCACCGGCATGGCGGTGAGGCGCTGCTTCAAGCCGTCACTCATCTTGTCCACCAGGCTGAGATCCAGCTGGTCGGAGAGATCATATTCGGCATCCCGGGTCAGCTTGACCGCGTAGGCGGCTATCTCGTCATAGTCGAAGAAGCCCTTGAAGATCTCGTCGAGACAGAAGCGGATGACGTTGTCCAGAATGATGATCTGCTTCTTGCGGCGAGTGCCCTCCGGCGGCAGCTGGAAGAAGCGGGGCAGATCGTCGGTCGGCACTTCCACCAGGGCGTACTGGATCACCTGGCCATTTTTCTTCATCTCTATGGCCAGATAGGTGTACTCGTCCTTGAGGAACTTGACCGGGTTGACCTCCTTGTTGAGCAGGATAGGGATGATGTGGCGCAGCACCTTCTCCCTGAAAAAGACCCGCAGCCACTGCTGGATCGACTCGGAGATCTGGCTCTCGTTGACCAGGAAGATGTTGTGGCGGGCGAGCGCTATCAACAGCTCCTTGTAGGTGTTGTCGAACGCTTCGCCGAGCGCCATTACCTTCTGCTGGATGGCGCGCAGCAGCACCTTGGCCTCGTCGTCGCCGCCGTGCACCTCGTTGATCAGGATGCGGCGCTTGACGTCCGACACCCGCACCTTGAAGAACTCATCCTGGTTGGAGGAGAAGATCCCCAGGAAACGGACCCGCTCTATGAGGGGCACCGTCTTGTCCATTGCCTCTTGCAACACCCGTTCATTGAATGAGAGCCAGCTCAGCTCTTTCTCTTCATACTGCTTGTCGGTGCTCATGTGATGCCTCTGTGGTCGGGTCGCGTCTGCGCGGCAGTAATGGCGTGAAAATATGACAGTGTGATGACCAGCCGCTCAGTCGGCGAACGCCTGGTCTATGTCGACCACCAGATCGTCGGAGAGAGACTCCAGCGCAGTGATCAGATCGTCGAGTTCGAGCTGGGGCGGCAGGGCCACCAGGGCATGGGCGTAGAAGAGCGGGGCGCCGGAGTGGGGGGCCGGCTCGCAACCCGTGGTGAGGTCGGACACGTTGATGTTGAGCTGGCGCAATATGCTGGCCACTTCGTGGACTATGCCGGCTCTGTCGTTGCCGGTGACGCTGAGCATCACCTGACGCTCCGGCTCCTGGCCGGGCTGGCCTTCGGCAAAACTGACGGTGAGGCCGGGCAGCATCACCAGCGCCTCGCACAGGCTGCGGTAGTGCTCGTCGGGTACTGTCACGTGCAGGATGCCGGCAAATTGCCCCGCCAGCTCGCTCATGGAGCTGCCCAGCCAGTTGCCCTGCTGCTGAGTGATGACATCCGCCAGACTCTCGACTATGCCGGGTTTGTCTGTGCCTATCACTGTCACGACCAATTGCTTTTGCATCCTGCTCTCCTTGGAATTGGGTTTCTGTAGCATTGTGCCTGCTGTGACAGGCCATATGAAGCCCCGCCCGGCGTAAATAGGGTGAAAAAGCGCAGAAGGGAGGGGAAGGGCCATGTTTCAGCGCTGCCTGCCACTGGGCCCCTGTGGTAGAGTGATGCCCCTCTTTTGTTTTGTGAACTGGATAGTGCGCTCATGAATACCCTTGTCGTATCGGGATTGGTGTTGTTGGTGCTGCTCCTGCTGGCGGTCTTCTGGACCCGAGGCAAGAAAGGCAAGCCGTTGCCCTATGATGTGCAGGAGACCCTGTTCAGTCCGGCCGAGCGCTCCTTCCTCGGCGTGCTGGATCTCGCGGTCGGTGACAAGGCCCGGGTGTTTGCCAAGGTGCGGGTGGCCGATGTGCTCACCCCTGAGGCGGGTATGGGCAAGAGCAAGTGGCAGCAGGCGTTCAACAAGATCAGCGCCAAGCACCTGGATTACCTGCTCTGCCACCCGGCCGATCTCTCCTTCATCTGCGCCATCGAACTCGATGACAGCTCCCACCGCCAGCAGAAGCGCAGAGCCAGGGACAGCTTCCTCAAGGCTGCCTTCGACAGCGCCGGTTTGCCGCTGCTGCAGATCCCGGCAAGCAGCCACTATCAGGTGGAAGAGTTGCGGGATCTGATCCTGCCGCTGTTGATCAAGACGACCGCGCCGCTGGCCGACGATCTGATGCCGGGCGAGCGTCGCGAGCCGACCTTCAGTCCCCTGTTGCTGGATGGCGTCGACACGGAAGAGACCCGTCATGGCGGCCGCTCGCCTTCCAGTTCCTCGACCATGTCGACCGTCACGACCCCGGTCAGGAGTGCCCTGGTCTCTGCCACAGACAGCGAACTGGTGGACAACCTGTTTGCCGAGGTGGACGACGAAGAGGACGATCACCCGCACCAGGCGCCTCATTGCCCTCGCTGCGATGCCCCGCTGGTCGAGCGGGAGGCCAAAAAAGGGCCTCATGCCGGCCGCCTGTTCATGGCCTGCAGCCGCTTCCCCGAGTGCCGCTACGCCGCGCCTCACACGAACGCCCGTCACTGACCCCCTGTCGCCGTTCCCGGCCTCGTCATGGTGCCGGGAACGGGTGGCTGCTCGTCCCGTCTCTTGCGCTTGTTTGCGCCTCTCATCAAAAAAAGAGGCGACAAAATTTATCTTATTCCGCAGTTGCGTCGATAAACTTAGGTTAAATGCGACAATTTTTGACAATGCGTCGGAATTTTGGCACTTTGTGCCTCCTGCATAAAGTGCGTGGCTAGACCACATAAGCACAATAAAACAATAAGTTACGTCGATTATAAGAGGGATGTATATGATGGCGATGGGAGTATTGATTGTTGATGCCGATGCGCAGCGGCGCCAACAGTTGGGCACTGTGCTCTCGTTCATGGGGATCCCGTGGCAGGAGATAGTCGAGAACGAGCTGGATGTGGCCATCGAGTCGTCCGGCCCGCTGCAAGGGGTGCTGGCGGGAACCTTGACCGGCCGCTCGCTGGATGAGCTGCTGACCAGCTTTCCCCGGGTACCCTTCCTGTCTCTGGTAGAGGCGGATTTCCCCAACAGCAACTTCATCGGCGTCGCCGAAGCTCCCTTCACCTACGAATCCCTCACTCGCCATCTGCACTTTTGTCAGGCGTTTGTCTCCCTGCATCCCCGTCAACAGACTCACGACAAGGGCCAGGCGCTGCTGCGTCTGCTGGTGGGCAAGGGGCGGGGTATCCAGGAGGTGCGCCGTCTCATCAGCCAGGTGGCGGAGACAGAGGCCAACGTGCTGATCCTGGGGGAATCCGGGACCGGCAAGGAGGTGGTGGCCCGCGCCATTCACGAGCTCTCTCCCCGCAGCGGGGGTCCCTTCGTGCCCATCAACTGCGGTGCCATCCCGGCCGAATTGCTGGAAAGCGAGCTGTTTGGCCACGAGAAGGGCGCCTTCACCGGCGCCATCGCCGCCCGCCGGGGCCGCTTCGAGTTGGCCCAGGGTGGCACCCTGTTCCTCGACGAGATCGGTGACATGCCCTTGCCGATGCAGGTCAAGTTGTTGCGGGTATTGCAGGAGCGGCTGTTCGATCGGGTGGGGGGTGGCAAGCCGATCCAGGCGGACGTGCGCATCATCGCGGCCACCCACAGAGATCTGGAGGCCATGATCCGCACCCAGGGCTTTCGTGAAGATCTCTACTACCGCCTCAACGTCTTCCCGATTGAGACGCCGCCGCTGCGGGATCGCATCGACGACATTCCCCTGCTGCTGCAGGAGCTGCTCAACCGCCATGCCGAGCAGCATCAGGGCATCATTCGCCTGACCCAGCGGGCCCTGGAGTCCCTGATGCAGTACCCCTGGCCCGGCAACGTGCGCGAGCTCTCCAACCTGCTGGAGCGACTGCTCATCCTCTACCCGCAGCAGATAGTCGACGTGGCCGACCTGCCGAGCCGCTATCGTCTGCTGCCGTGTGAGCCGAGGGATGAACGGCTGACCGAGATGGACGAGCGCGACGCGCTGGCCGCCGTGTTCCAGGATCCTCCCGAGCTGGAGCACAGTGCCAGCCACTCCCGTGCCATGCAGCTGCCGGAGGAGGGGGTCAATCTCAAGGAGATGCTGGCCGACCTCGAGGTGGAGCTGATCCGCCAGGCCCTGGAGTCCCAGGACGGGGTGGTGGCCCGCGCCGCCGACTTGCTCGGCATGCGTCGTACCACCCTGGTGGAGAAGATGAAAAAATACGGGATGAGCAAGGAAGTATAAGGGTCAAAGCCTTGACGCCTTTGTTCAAGGCTTTGATTTTTAGTGATAATTTTAGTGGCATGGAAATTGAATAACCTGACCCAATAGCCAGTTTGAGGTCAGCTTTATGACAGCCCAGCAGCAAGACAATCCACTCCAGTCTCACGAGGTGAGCCAGCTCTACGCCATCTTCCAGGCGCTGCCGACCGGTGTATTGCTGCTCGATGGCGAGGGGCGCATCACCCGTGCCAACCCCGCCGCTCTGGCGCTGCTGGGGGAGCCGCTGGAAGGCCAGGCCTGGCGCCAGATCATCGCTCGCTGTTTCCAGCCCCGTGAGGATGACGGTCACGAGATCTCCCTGCGCGACGGCCGTCGGGTGCAGCTCTCGACCCAGCCGCTGCCGGATCAACCCGGTCAGCTGGTGTTCATCACGGATCTCACCGAAACCCGCAAACTGCAGGACAGAGTCAACCACATGAAGCGGCTGTCTGCCCTGGGCAACATGGCCGCCTCGCTGGCACACCAGATCCGCACACCGCTCTCCGCCGCCATGCTCTATGCGGCCAACCTGGCCAACCGCACCCTCAAGCCCGAGTCGCGCAGCCAGTTCCAGCAAAAGTTGATGGATCGGCTCAAGGATCTGGAGAAACAGATCAACGACATACTGCTGTTCGCCCGCAACGGTGACAATCAGGTGGTGACGCCCATCTCGGTCCAGGGATTGCTGGCGGAGGTGCAGGCCGGTGCCGAGGCATTTTGCAACCAGCAGGGCTGTGAGCTGCACATGGAGGCGCCCGAGCCGGATCTCTGCCTGCTCGCCAACAGCAATGCGCTGGCGGGGGCCATCAACAACCTGATTGCCAACGCCCAGCAGGCGGGGGCTACCTCACTGCTGGTGAGTGCGGTGCGCAGCGGCGCCCGGGTGGAGATGCGCATCCTCGACAATGGCAAGGGGATGCCCGCTCACCTGCTCAACCAGATTTTCGAACCCTTCTTCACCACCCGCTCCCAGGGCACAGGCCTGGGTCTGGCTGTGGTGCAATCCGTGGTACGTGCCCATCAGGGGGAGGTCAGCGTGGCCTCAGTGCCCGCTGAAGGCACCTGCTTTACCCTGTCGTTCCCCCTGCATCAGCAAGCGGTGCAGCTTGGAGGTGTCGCATGACTCAGGCCCGTATTCTGGTCGTGGAAGATGACAATGGCCTGCGCGAGGCGCTGGTGGATACCCTGTTGCTCGGCGGCTACGAGTGCCGAGAAGCGGACAGCGGCGAGCGCGCCCTGCTGACGTTGTCGCGCCAGAGCTTTGACATGGTGATCTCGGATATCCAGATGGGGGGCATGGATGGCCTGACCCTGCTGGCCAACATTCGCCAGCAATATCCCCAGGTGCCTGTGCTCTTGATGACCGCCTACGCCAACATAGACGGGGCCGTGCGCGCCATGCGCGAAGGGGCCATCGACTACCTCGCCAAGCCGTTTTCGCCCGAAGTGCTGCTTAACCAGGTCAGCCGTTATGTACCGGCCCAGAAGGTGGAGAAGCGCGCCGTGGTCTACGGGGATCCCAAGACCGCCGAGCTGTTCCAGCTGGCGACCCGGGTGGCCCGAAGCGAGGCTACCGTCATGGTGACAGGCCCGAGCGGGACGGGGAAAGAGGTGCTGGCCCGCTACATTCACGACAACTCCAGCCGTGCCGAGCAGACCTTCGTCGCCATCAACTGCGCCGCCATCCCGGAAAACATGCTGGAGGCGACCCTGTTTGGCTACGAGAAGGGGGCCTTCACCGGCGCCGTGCAGGGGTGCCCAGGCAAGTTCGAACAGGCCCAGGGCGGCACCTTGCTGCTCGACGAGATCACCGAGATGGATCTGGGGTTGCAGGCCAAGCTGCTGCGGGTCTTGCAGGAGAAAGAGGTGGAGCGGCTCGGCAGCCGCAAGCTGATCCCGCTGGATGTGCGGGTCATCGCCACCAGCAACCGGGATCTCAAGAAGGCGGTGCAGGATGGCCTGTTCCGCGAGGATCTCTACTACCGTCTCAACGTCTTCCCGCTGCGCTGGACCTCGCTCTGGGAGCGGCCCGGCGACATACTGCCGCTGGCGGAGCACCTGCTGGCGCTGCATGCCAGCCAGCAGGGGTTGCCGACGCCGCAGCTGGCAGACGCAGCGCGCGAACGCCTGCTGGCCCATCCCTGGCCCGGCAACGTACGGGAGCTGGACAACGTGGTGCAGCGTGCCCTGATCCTGAGCCCGGATGGGCTCATCGGCTGCGAGCACCTCATCCTGGAAGAGGTGGACGAGGAGGAGATCCGCTTCACCGGCAGCGAGCGCAGCAGTGGCAGCGAGCATCTGGGCAGCGAGCTCAAGCAGCAGGAGCACCAGATCATCCTCGATACCCTGCAAGACTGCAACGGCAGCCGCAAGGCGGTAGCCGACCGGCTCGGCATCAGCCCGCGCACCCTGCGCTACAAGCTGGCCCAGATGCGGGAGGCGGGGATAGATCTGCCCGCCTGAGTGCGGGGCGGGCATCGCCTGGGGCCTGGCGACCCGGTGCCTTTATCCGCGCGGCTGGCGTGTCCTGCCAGGGAACTGTCATGGTCTTGGCGGTCTGGCTCGATTATCATGGGGTCCTCGGCGCTTTGTGCCTGGACCCTGTTTTTATTGGTAGAGCAGGGGAACCTGGCCTCAACAAGGGACCCTTATGATCTCTCATCGGAAACTCGAAACCCTACTGAACCATCTGCTCGAACCCCACGCCATCAAAGACTATTGCCCCAATGGCCTGCAGGTGGAGGGGCGCGAGCGCATTCGCAAGGTGGTGACCGGGGTCACCGCCAGCCAGGCCCTGATCGACGCGGCCGTGGCCGCCGATGCGGATGCCATCCTGGTGCACCACGGCTACTTCTGGAGCGGCGAACCGGCCCAGATCACCGGCATGAAACAACGCCGTCTCAAGACCCTGCTGACCCACGACATCAACCTGTTTGCCTACCATCTGCCGCTGGATGTGCATCCCGAGGTGGGTAACAATGCCCAGCTCGCCAAGCTGCTGGACATCAAGGTGCGCCGCGGCCTGGAGCCCTGGAACAGCAAGAGCGTCGCCATGGTGGGCAAGCTGGAAGAACCCATGAGCGGCCGCGACTTTGCGAAGCTCATCGCAGAGCGGCTCGGTCGTGAGCCGCTGCATTGCGGTGACAGCGGCCCCGAGCTTATCCGCTCCGTGGCCTGGTGCACCGGCGGTGGCCAGAGTTATATCAATCTGGCAGCGGAGCAGGGGATCGATGCCTTCATCTCGGGCGAAGCCTCCGAGCAGACCATCCACACAGCCCGCGAGATGGGCATGCACTTCTACGCCGCCGGCCACCACGCCACCGAACGCTATGGCGTCAAGGCGCTGGGAGAGTGGCTGGCGACCGTGCACGGGCTGGAGGTGACCTTTATCGACATCGATAATCCGGTTTAAGTCCTGCGCCGGCCGATGGCCGCTGTACTGCAAAAGACAAAAAAGGGAGGCCGCAGGCCTCCCTTTTCACATCTCGGTGTTTCCGCTACTCGCTGGCATAACCCGCCGGGCCAAGTGCGGCACCGTCCAGCAGGACGGCATCACCTTGCATTCTCAGCCTTCCCTCGCAGAACCACTGCACCACCAGCGGGTAGATGCTGTGCTCCTGCACTTGCACCCGGGCAGCCACCTCGTCCGCGTCGTCCCCTTCGAAGATGGGGACGCGGGCCTGCAGGATCACCGGGCCGCCATCCAGCTCTTCGGTGACGAAGTGGACGCTGGCACCGTGCTCACTGTCACCGGCGTCGATGGCGCGCTGGTGAGTGTGCAAACCCTGGTATTTCGGCAGCAACGAGGGGTGGATGTTGATCATCCTCCCCGCGAAGTGGCGCACCAAGGGGGCGCTCAGGATCCGCATAAAGCCGGCCAATACCACCAGGTCCGGCTTATAGTCCGCCATCAACGCCTGCAGGGCGAGGTCGTAGTCATCCCGGCTGGCAAATTGCTGCTGGGCCAGAATGGAGGTCGCCACTCCGGCCTCTTTGGCGCGAATCAGACCATAGGCATCGGCCTTGTTGCTGATGACGCCAACCACTTCGCCGGCAATCTTGCCGCTGGCGCAACTGTCGAGAATGGCCTGCAGGTTGCTGCCGCTGCCGGAGATCAGCACCAGGATGCGTGTCATCGGGCTCATCGGATGATGACCTGCTCCTCGCCATCGGCAGCCTTGGCGATATGGCCGATGTGCCAGGCGTTCTCGCCTTCCGCCTTGAGCAGGGTCAGGGCCTTCTCCAGCTGGGAGGCAGGCAGGGCGATGATCATGCCGACGCCGCAGTTGAAGGTACGGTACATCTCGTGGCGGGTGACGTTGCCGGCCTGCTGCAACCAGCTGAACACCGCCGGCCACTGCCAGCTCTGCTCGTCGATCACCGCCTGGGTGTTGGCGGGCAGCACGCGTGGGATGTTCTCCCAGAAGCCGCCGCCCGTGATGTGGGACAGGGCGTGGATCTCGCACTCCTTGATGAGCTTGAGCACGGGTTTCACATAGATGCGGGTCGGCTCCAGCAGGGCGTTGGCCAAAGTGGTGTCACCGAGTGGCTGATGCACGTCTGCCTTGGAGACTTCCAGGATCTTGCGCACCAGGGAGAAACCGTTGGAGTGGGGGCCGCTGGCAGCCAGGGCGATCAGGGCATCGCCGTCACCGACCTTGCTGCCGTCGATGATCTCGCTCTTCTCCACCACGCCGACGCAGAAACCGGCGATGTCGTAGTCTTCCCCTTCATACATGCCCGGCATCTCGGCGGTTTCGCCGCCCACCAGGGCACAGCCGGACTGCTCGCAGCCCGCACCTATGCCGGTGACCACGGCCGCGGCCGTGTCTACATCCAGCTTGCCGGTGGCGTAGTAGTCGAGGAAGAACAGCGGCTCGGCGCCTTGCACTATCAGGTCATTGACGCACATGGCCACCAGGTCGATGCCGACGGTATCGTGCTTTTTCAGATCGATGGCGAGACGCAGCTTGGTGCCCACACCGTCGGTGCCGGAGACCAGTACCGGCTCCTTGTAGCCCGCAGGGATTTGACACAGGGCCCCAAAGCCGCCAAGACCACCAAGGACTTCAGGACGACGAGTGCGCTTTGACACGCCCTTGATACGTTCAACCAGTGCATTGCCGGCATCGATATCTACGCCGGCATCCTTGTAGCTCAGTGAGGTTTTGTCAGTCACGCGTATTCCCCGTCATATAAAGAAGTGGAGGGTAAAATTCGGGGCGTATTCTAACAGTGGCCGGGTAAAAGCAGAAAGGAAATCGTTTGCGCGTTTTTGCGTGGAAAAGCTCTACAAGCGGCGGCTTTTGTTGTATGATTCCGCGATTTTTTTGCGGCAGTTAGAGGAGATAATAATGAAAGTCGTTGAAGTCAAACACCCCCTGGTCAAACACAAGATCGGGCTGATGCGTGAAGGTGATATCAGCACCAAGCGTTTCCGTGAACTGGCCAAAGAAGTGGGCAGTTTGTTGACCTACGAAGCGACCTCTGACTTCGAAACCGAGAAGGTTACCATCGATGGCTGGAACGGGCCAGTGGAAGTTGACCAGATCAAGGGCAAGAAGGTCACAGTCGTGCCTATCCTGCGTGCCGGTCTGGGCATGATGGATGGCGTGCTGGAGCACATGCCGAGCGCCCGCGTCAGTGTGGTCGGTATCTACCGCGATGAAGAGACCCTGCAACCGGTTCCCTACTTCGAGAAAATCGTCAGCAACATCGAAGAGCGTCTGGCACTGGTCATCGACCCCATGCTGGCCACCGGCGGCTCCATGATCGCCACCATAGACCTGCTGAAAAAGAAAGGCTGCCAGTCCATCAAGGTGCTGGTGCTGGTTGCTGCGCCGGAAGGGATCAAGGCGCTGGAAGCCGCTCACCCCGATGTAGAGCTCTACTGCGCCTCCGTCGACAAAGGCCTGAACGAAAAGGGCTACATAGTCCCGGGTCTGGGCGATGCCGGCGACAAGATCTTCGGTACCAAGTAAGTTGATGCATTGACCCGCTTCCCACGTGGAAGGGGTGATCGGAGCCGGCGCCTCGCCGGCTCCGCTGTTTATCCCCCTCCAGCTTGCTGCAATACGCGCCTTGCCGCTACCATAAGCACCATCTCCCATTTCGAGACTCTTCTCATGTTCAAACGTGTTGTGACAGCCCTCTGCTGCAGCTTGTCATTCATGGTCTCGGCCGCTCAGGTGACCGATCTCTATCAGGGCAAGGCGCCCACCAGCGGCGACATGGTGGCGGCCCAGTCCCAGGCATTGGGGGATGTGCTGGTCAAGGTGACCGGCAAGCGGGATATCCTCACCCAGCCGGCCGTGGTCAAGGCGCTGGCCGCCCCTGGCGACTATGTGCAGCACTACGGCTATCAGGACGTGGGGCCGGTCAAGTTTCTCAAGGCCGACTTTGACGTCGCCAAGGTCAACGCCCTGATCTCCCAGAGCAAATTTGCCCTGCTTGGGCCGGCCCGGCCTCAGGTGGCCATCTGGCTGGTGATCAATGAGGGAGAGCGCCGCGTCCTGCCGGATCAGTCCAGCGATGGCTGGGCCTCCGCGCTGCGAACCCAGAGCCAGGCCATGGGCCTGCCGGTCAGCATTCCCTTGATGGATCTCGATGACAACATGGCGGTCAATGCCACCGATGTCTGGGGCCGCTTCGCCGATCCCATCCTCAAGGCGAGCCAGCGTTATGGCGCCGAGATGGTGGTGCTGGGCAAGCTGACCCCGGAAGGGGAGAAGTGGAGCATAGACTGGGGCCTCTATGGACCCAAGGCCGGTGGCGAGCTGGCCGAGCTGACCCGCGGCAGTGGCAGCGGCACCCAGGCCGAGGTGGCACAGGGGTTTGCCGATGGGCTGGCGGCTTGGCTGGTACAAAACTATGGCGCGCGCATCTCGGGTGTCGCCTCCAGCCAGACCCTGGTGGTGGAAGGCTTGTCCGGCATAGACGGCATGATCACGGTGCAGAAGATGCTGCAGGGCATGGCTAGCGTCACCAAGGTGGAGATAGGCAAGCTGGAGGGGGACAAGGTCACCTTCAACCTCGCATTGCAGGGGGACAAGGCCGAGCTCATCCGTGGCTTGCAACTGGAGAGCCGGCTGCGCCAGATTGATGATAATGACAGCGGTTTGCGCTACCAATGGTCGCAGCCCTGATCATTTCTGCCTTGTACCAACCGCCCGGCCAAGTCCGGGCGGTTCTCTATCTGCCTTTGCGATGATACACTCAGCCACAAATGTCACAGTCAAAGCCCAACGAGTGAAGCAACCGGCCCAACTGTCTTTAGCCGTACAATTACCGGATGATGAAACCTTCGTCAGTTTTTATCCCGGCAACAATGCTCATCTGATCACCGCCCTCAAGAATGCGGCCATCGGTCAGGGATCACCTTTCCTCTATTTCTGGGGCGCCAAGGGATCGGGACGCTCCCACCTGCTGCACGCCACCTGCGCCGAGGTCAATGCCCGCGATGCGGCGGCGGCCTATCTCTCCCTCGATCAGTTCGAACAGCTGGATCCCAGTATGCTCGATGCCCTCGAAAGCCTGCCGCTGGTCTGTCTGGACAGTCTGGAAGCCATCGCCGGCAATGCGCTGTGGGAGCGGGCCCTGTTCAATTTTTACAATCGCTGGCAGGAGAAGGGTGAGGGGACCCTGGTGGTCACGGGTTGCAGCGCACCGCGCAAGCTGGGGCTGCAGTTGCCGGATCTCGCCTCCCGCCTCGACTGGGGGGTGAGTTTCCATCTCGACGAGCTGGATGATGAAGGCAAGCTCAGTGCCCTGCAGCTGCGTGCCGAGCTGCGGGGCTTCAAATTGCCCATCGATGTGGGCCGCTTCCTGCTCAACCGACTCTCCCGCGACATGCGCACCCTGCTTACCACCCTCAATCAGCTCGATAACGCCTCATTTCGCGCCAAGCGCAAGCTCACCATCCCCTTCGTCAAAGAGATCCTCGAACTCTGAGCCGACGGTGACCG
Source organism: Aeromonas sp. A04 (assembly GCF_047780465.1). Taxonomy (NCBI): domain Bacteria; kingdom Pseudomonadati; phylum Pseudomonadota; class Gammaproteobacteria; order Aeromonadales; family Aeromonadaceae; genus Aeromonas; species Aeromonas sp. A04. The sequence goes on from NZ_JBLNHP010000002.1 coordinate 604,724, forward strand.
CCTGTCTGCGCTGCATCCTTGAGCTGCGAGTAAAAAGAAACCCCGGCACCTGGCCGGGGTTTTTGTTCGAGCTCGGTGGCTCGCATGCAGTTATCAGTGGAACTGATCTTCTTCGGTGGAACCTGTCAGCGCTGTCACTGACGATTGGCCACCCTGGATGACGGTGGTCACCTTGTCGAAGTAACCCGTGCCCACTTCCTGCTGGTGTGCCACGAAGGTGTAACCACGGCTGGCGGCGGCAAATTCCGGCTCCTGCACCATCTCGACGTAGTGCTTCATCCCCTCGCCACGGGCGTACTGGTAGGCCAGTTCGTACATGTGGAACCACATGTTGTGGATGCCCGCGAGGGTGATGAACTGGTACTTGTAACCCATGTCGGACAGCTCCTGCTGGAAGCGGGCGATGGTGACATCGTCCAGGTTCTTCTTCCAGTTGAAGCTGGGGGAGCAGTTGTAGGCCAGTATGGTGTCCGGGTACTGCGCCTTGATGGCTTCGGCAAACTTGCGCGCCTCGTCCAGATCCGGCTTGGCGGTTTCGCACCACACCATGTCGGCGTAAGGGGCATAGGCCAGACCACGGGAGATGGCCTGCTCGATCCCCGCCTGCACCTTGTAGAAGCCTTCTGCGGTGCGCTCACCGGTCAGGAAACCGGCATCGTAAGGGTCTGCATCCGTGGTCAGCAGGTCGGCCGCGTTGGCGTCGGTACGGGCAATCACCAGGGTAGTGGTGCCGCAGACGTCGGCTGCCAGACGGGCGGCGACCAGCTTTTGTACCGCTTCCTGGGTGGGGACCAGCACCTTGCCGCCCATGTGGCCGCATTTCTTCACCGAGGCCAGCTGATCTTCGAAGTGTACGCCGGCGGCGCCCGCTTCAATCATCCCCTTCATCAGTTCGAAGGCGTTCAGCACGCCGCCGAAACCGGCTTCGGCATCCGCCACGATAGGCAGGAAGTAGTCGATGAAACCGGCATCCTGCGGACCCACCTTGTTGGCCCACTGGATCTGGTCGGCACGGGCAAACGAGTTGTTGATGCGCTCCACCACGGACGGGACAGAGTTGGCCGGGTAGAGGGACTGATCCGGGTACATGGTGGAGGACAAGTTGTTGTCCGCCGCCACTTGCCAGCCGGAGAGGTAGATCGCCTCTATACCCGCCTTGGCCTGCTGCACCGCCTGGCCGCCGGTCAGGGCGCCGAGACAGTTGACGTAGCCTTTCTTGGCGCTGCCGTGGATCAGTTCCCACAGTTTGTCGGCGCCGCGCTGAGCCAGGGTGTGCGCCGGCTGCAAGCTGCCGCGCAGGTTCACCACGTCTTCGGCGCTGTAGCCGCGCTTGATCCCTTTCCAGCGGGGGTTTTCTGCCCAGTCTTTCTCGATAGCCTGGATCTGTTGCTCACGGGTCAGTGCCATATCAGTTCCCTCTTTCATTGATTTCACGTTTCCATTGACTTGTTATTGGCGGGCTCCGCTGGGGAGGCCCGGAGTTCAGAGCCGCTCGTAACCGGGCAGCGTCAGAAAATCGATCAGGGTGTCGGCGCAGGTGATCTGTTCCATCAGCTCGCTCGCCTCGGCAAAGCGCCCCGCTTGCCAGCGGGCGTCGCCCAGTTCGTGTTTGACCACCTGCTGCTCCTCGGCCAGCATCTGGCGGAACAGCGCCTTGGTCACCACCTGGCCGTTCGACAGGCTCTTGCCGTGGCGGATCCACTGCCAGATGGAGGTGCGGGAGATCTCGGCGGTAGCCGCATCTTCCATCAGGCCATAGATGGGCACGCAGCCGTTGCCGTTGATCCAGGCTTCCAGGTATTGCAGGGCGACCCGGATGTTGGTGCGCATGCCCGCCTCGGTGCGCTCACCCTCGCAGGGGGCCAGCAGCTCGGCGGCCGTGATGGGGGCATCCTGCTCGCGCAGCACGCCGATCTGGTTCTTGGCGCCAACGGGAATGGTGGCGTTGAACACCGCCATGGCGGTGTCGGCGAGGCCGGGGTGGGCCACCCAGGTGCCGTCGTGGCCGTTGTGGGCTTCGCGTTCCTTGTCCGCCTTGACCTTGGCAAACACCTGCTCGTTGACGGCCGCATCCTTGGCCGGGATGAAGGCCGCCATACCACCCATGGCCAGCGCGCCGCGCTTGTGGCAGGTCTTGATCAGCAGCCGCGAATAGGCGGAGAGGAAAGGTTTGTCCATGGTGACTACCTGACGGTCCGGCAGGACCCGATCAGGGTGGTTCTTCAAGGTCTTGATGTAGCTGAAGATGTAGTCCCAGCGGCCGCAGTTGAGTGCGACTATGTGATCCTGCATCTGATAGAGCAGCTCATCCATCTCGAACACCGCAGGCAGGGTTTCGATCAGTACTGTGGCCTTGATGGTGCCGCGGGGCAGGCCGAACTTGTCTTCGGTCCAGGCGAACACTTCGCTCCACCAGCGCCCTTCCAGATGGCTCTGCAGCTTGGGCACATAGAAGTAGGGGCCCGAGCCCTTGGCCAGCAGCGCCTGATGGTTGTGCAGGAAATAGAGGGCGAAGTCGAACAGACCGCCTGGGATGGGGGCGCCATCGAAGGTCACATGTTTTTCAGGCAGATGCAGGCCACGCACCCGGCAGATGAGCACGGCCGGATCCGGGTTCAGGGTATAGGCCTTGCCCTCGGGGCTGGTGTAGGAGACGGTGCCATTGACCGCATCGCGCAGGTTGATCTGCCCCTCGATCACCTTGTTCCAGGCGGGAGCCAGCGAATCCTCGAAGTCCGCCATGAATACCTTGACGTTGGCATTGAGGGCGTTGATCACCATCTTGCGCTCGACCGGACCGGTGATCTCCACACGGCGGTCCTGCAGATCGGCGGGGATGCCGCGAATGGTCCAGTCACCGGCACGGATGTGGGCGGTTTCCGGCAGGAAGTCCGGCAGCTCGCCGCCATCGATGCGGGCTTGGCGTGCCACACGTTGTTTCAGCAATTCCCCTCTTTGGGGCGCGAAGCGTTCCACCAGTTCGGAGACCAGAGCCACCGCGTCCGGCGTCAGAATTTGCGCGTATTCGGGCAGCATCTCGCCCTGGATGCGAAGGCGGGCGCTGCAGTGGGTCTGAGCCGGTGCCGACATAAGGTTCACTCCTTTGAGAACTACATTTTGAACTTACTAACTACGACTAAAGTCGATCCCTGTTCTTTCAAACTTCCCGTAACAACGGGATAACACGATTCATAAGGTGCGAAATATTGCCCTGTTCGTCAACCACTTTTTTAAAACGCCTGTTTTTGACTGGTGGTTAAGATGATGTTTTTAATGAACTTATGTGATTAGCGCAAAAGCTCTATGCAGATGGTTATGCGCTTGTTTTCCGACCCCTGATGGTGGTGTGATCCAGTGGAGGGAATACGGCTTGGGATGTAACTTATTACGTAATAAAATTACAAATGCAAAAACAAATCCCGACCTAACTCCAAGCTTTCAAAAAACAGCTGTATGAAATGAGATCGGCGATCCCAGTGAATATCCAGCTCCTGCCAACATTGGCTAGTGAACGTTTGTTTAAAACTTGGATGGCGAATGGGGGCCGAATGGGATTTACCCCACCAGCGAGGGGAAAGTGACGAGCAATAACGTAGGTTTGTATCACCTTGGCCTGACAACTAGCAGAGGGAGGGGAGGGTGATGAGTAGTGAATGCAACTGGTTATGTTCAGTTTTTCAGCATTTTATTGTTATTTGTATCAGCGAGCCTTCCTGGCCCCTCGGGAGGATGAAAGGGTGGCGAAATTCACGGCTCAGCGGCCACACTCTCCTGTTGCGTGCGGGGGATCCCTTGAGGGGCGGGATCAGTAATCGTCGTCCGGCGCCGCCAGATCGACCACGTCAAGACGCACTATGGTGCCGTATTCGTTATCACCGAGCTCGACGTTCGGTAGTGGCAGGGGGGCCTGGTCGGGTTGTGCGTCAACTGCTTGCGTCATGGGTGCTTGCCTCGTTGGATTGCAAGCCGGTTGGTGACTCCATCACCCGGATTTCCACCTCCCTGTATCCATTGCCGGCGGAAAAGTGGCGTATCCTAGCGATACTCGCCAGAGGTTTCAAGTGGTTCTGTATAAAAAACATGCCGTCGATAGTGATGGCTCTGTGGGCAAGGCGTTTGGCAGGAGAATAAAGATGGGAAGCGGGCAACGAGGCAAAAAAATAGCCCAGTCGCGAGACTGGGCTATTTTCGGGGAAAATGGTCGGTGTGAGAGGATTCGAACCTCCGACCCTCTACACCCCATGCAGATGCGCTACCTGGCTGCGCTACACACCGACGAGGTCAGTCTGAGCTGACGGAAAGGAGTCTAATGATATGGATCGTTTGGTGCAACTCCTTTTTTATCAGGGAGATGCCGACTGCTTCTTTATTGCGCAACCAAGATGTAGCTTGGGCCTGCAGGTGAGATTTGGCATAATCGCCGCCCCGTGTTGCGGTGCGTGCATCCACTGCCAGGCGAGCAGCCTTGCCGGGTGATCGCGTATGTCGTCATCAGCCGGCGGGCAGGGGCCGGTTCGGGATAAGCGCATCCAGGTAAAGAAGAGACGGATGAGCGATCAGTCAGGCCGGGAAGCAGGACAAATCGTCATGAACAAGCTGTCGAGAGAGGACAAGGGCCTGGAACCATCAGAAATAGCACCGTGCTTGGGGCATGGCGAGCAAGACGAGCGCTGGATGCGCCACGCCATGGTACTGGCTGCCAGGGCCGAGGGGGAAACGGGTGAGATCCCGGTCGGCACGGCGCCAATGTTCAAGGCACAAAGGCAATATAAAGAGGTAAGGGCGTGACGCCATCAGAGAATGCTGACTCCTTTGAGCAAGCGCAGCAGGATGAACGCTGGATGCACCATGCCATGGCACTGGCCGCCAGGGCTGAGGGGGAAACGGGTGAGATCCCGGTCGGCACGGCGCCAATGTTCAAGGCGCGCAGGCAATATAATGACAAATAGAGGTAAGGGCGTGACGCCATCAGAGAATGCTGACTCCTTTGAGCAAGCGCAGCAAGACGAGCGCTGGATGCGCCACGCCATGGCACTGGCTGCCAGGGCCGAGGGGGAAACGGGTGAGATCCCGGTCGGTACGGCGCCAATGTTCAAGGCACAAAGGCAATATAAAGAGGTAAGGGCGTGACGCCATCAGAGAATGCTGACTCCTTTGAGCAAGCGCAGCAAGACGAGCGCTGGATGCGCCATGCCATGGCACTGGCCGCCAGGGCCGAGGGGATAGGCGAGATCCCGGTCGGTGCCGTGCTGGTGCTGGGGGACGAGGTGATCGGTGAGGGGTGGAATCGCTCCATCAGCGCCCATGACGCCTGTGCCCATGCGGAAATCATGGCGATCCGCGCCGCCGGTGTCCGGCTGGAAAACTACCGGCTGCTCGACACCACCCTCTATGTGACGCTGGAGCCCTGCTGCATGTGCGCCGGCGCCCTGATCCACAGCCGGGTCAAGCGGGTGGTGTACGGGGCGCAGGATCTCAAGACAGGGGCGGCGGGGTCCGTGTTCGAGATATTGCAGGACCCGCGCCATAACCACAGGGTCGAGTTGACCGGCGGTGTGCTGGCGGAAGCCTGCTCGGCCCAGCTGTCGGCCTTCTTCAAGCGTCGCCGCGCCGAGAAAAAGGCAGCCAGACAGGCGCTGCAACAAAGCGGCGGCTCCGCCGTCTGACACCAAGGGGGGGCCGCCTAGCCCCCTCGTTTGATGCCTTCATATATCTTCATATAAAACAGATGGTTGGCTCTGCTGCTTGCCGACAACGTCCTGCCTGAATGCCTCCCAAAATAACCTCTTCACCGAGGGCCTCGATGTAACAAAACTGTCATGCAACCGCCATATAATGCCGCCAAGCCTAGCTCACATTGAGGTCTTGCATGTCATCGGAATCGATAAACTTGGGTATGGCGGGCAGTAGAAAGCGCCGTATCAAGGATAAGTTGGCCAAGTACGGGGTCACCACGGGTGGTGCCCTGGTGCTGGTGGCCCTGTTGCTCATTTTCTTCTACCTGCTCTATGTGGTGAAACCCATCTTCAATGGCGCCACGATGGAGCCGACCGCGTCGTTCACGCTGCCCGTTGCGGGCAAGACCGCCTGGCTCGGGATGGAGGAGCAGAACGAGATTGGCTACCGCTTCAGCGACAAGGGGCTGGTCAACTTCTTCGCCGTCCAGGGGGATGGCAAGGTCAAGGTGGGTCAGGCGCTGGGTCAGGCCCAGGTCGCGGGTGACATCACCACGGTCGCGCCGCCGGCACCGGGTCAGAAGCTCATCGCCTACGGTTTTGCCGATGGCAAGGCGCTGGTGATGCAGCCCTACTTCAAGGTCTCCTATCCCAACGATGTGCGGGTCATAGAACCCAGCCTGCAATATCCCTTCGGCGAAGCGCCCGTGGTGATAGATCCGCAAGGGAAAGCGTTGCAGCTGATGGTGTTCGAGGCGACCAAGGAGAAGATGGCCACCGCCGCCGTGACCGAGGATGGCCGCGGCGTGATGACGGTCATGAGCGGCGAGGAGAACTTCCTCTCCGGCGAGGTGGAGTGGAGCGCCCAGAACTACAGCATCCCTTCCCTGCCGCGCCATGTGGATCAGCTGTTGCTGACCCCCAATCTGCGCATCCTGTTCGTGCGTGAGGGCAACCGTCTCTCCGTCTACGACATTCACAACCTCAATGACATCTCCCTGCGCAACGTCATGGAGATCAATGCCCCCAACGCCAACGTGACCCGGGTCGAGCTGCTCTCCGGTGCTTCCTCCCTGCTGGTGGGCAATGACAACGGCGTCATCTCCCAGTGGTTCGAAGTGGCCAAGGACGGCAAACGCCAGTTCACCCCCATTCGTGACTTCAAGGGCGATGGCCCGGTCGACTTGCTGACCCCGGAGCACTTTCGCAAGGGCTTCATCAGCGCAGGCAAGGATGGCACCGTCAGCTTCTTCCACGCCACCGGCGAGACCAAGCTGCTGAGCGAGAAGGTCGAGGGCGGCGCCCTGTCGGCCCTGGCCATCTCGCCACGCCACAACGTGCTGCTGATGCAGCAGGGGGATGGCTTCAAACTGTTCGCGGTGGAGAATGAGCACCCCGAGGTGACCTGGTCTGCCCTGTGGCAGGAGGTGTGGTACGAAGGCTACCCTGAGCCCCAGTATGTGTGGCAATCCACCTCCGCCAGCAATGACTTCGAAGCCAAGCTGAGCCTGGTGCCGCTGGTGTTCGGCACCCTGAAAGCCTCCTTCTACGCCATGATGTTTGCGGTGCCGCTCGGCGTTGCCGGCGCCATCTACACCGCCTACTTCATGTCGGCCGGGCTGCGCAAATACGTCAAGCCGACGGTCGAGATCATGGCGGCACTGCCGACCGTTATCCTGGGCTTCCTGGCGGGTCTCTGGCTCGCTCCCATCATAGAGGGGGCGCTGCCCGGGGTGATCCTGCTGCTGATCCTGCTGCCGATGGGGATGCTGCTGACCGCGCTGGTGTGGAACTACCTGCCGGAACGTGGCCGGTCGTGGTTGCCTGAGGGCTGGCACGCCATCCTGCTGATTCCCGTGCTGCTGCTGATCGGCTGGGGCGCCTTCGCGGTGAGCCCGCTCATCGAGAACGCCTTCATGCACGGCGACTCGCGCATCTGGCTGACCCACGAGATGGGTATCAAGTTTGACCAGCGCAACTCCCTGGTGGTCGGTATCGCCATGGGCTTCGCCGTCATCCCCACCATCTTCTCTATCGCCGAGGACGCTGTCTTCTCCGTGCCCAAGCATCTCACCCAGGGCTCGCTGGCGCTGGGGGCGACCCCCTGGCAGACCCTGAGCCGGGTGGTGATCCTCACCGCCAGCCCGGGCATCTTCTCGGCGGTGATGATGGGCCTTGGCCGCGCCGTTGGCGAGACCATGATAGTGCTGATGGCCACCGGCAACACCCCCATCATGGACTTCTCCATGTTCCAGGGATTGCGCACCCTGGCCGCCAATATCGCGGTGGAGATGCCGGAATCGGAAGTGGGCAGCTCTCACTATCGGGTGTTGTTCCTCGCGGCCTTCGTCCTGTTTGTGTTCACCTTTATGTTCAACACCCTGGCCGAGTTCATTCGTCAGCGGTTGCGTGAAAAATACAGCTCTCTGTAATGAGCCGTTCCATCAAAAGCGGCGTTCTGTATATGAACAAGGAATCGATAATGGGTAAGTGGTTTAAATCAGGGGCCCCCTGGATCTGGATGACCGGCGGTGCCGTCAGCCTGAGTCTGGTCGCGGTACTGGGTCTGCTGCTGCTGATCGGCTGGCGCGGTCTGGTCTACTTCTGGCCTCACCCCATCTATGAGTGGCAGCTCGAAGATGCAAACGGCAACAAGAGCGTGCTGATCGGCGAAATCAACGACCGTGAACTGGTGCCGGTGGAGCGGCTGCGCGCCGCAGGCTTGCCGCTGGAGGGGGAGGAGCGCGAGCTGCTGACCCGCTACCTGGTCAAGACCGGCAACCGCGAGTTCGTCGACCTCGATTTTCGCTGGGTGCTGGAGACCGACATCAAGTCCCAGAGCCTGCCGACCGAGTTGGCCATGGTGGAGCGTGCCACCAACGGCAACTTCTACGGCTACATAGTCGGGGTCAAGGAGGACGGCCGCGAGCTGAGCCAGGATCTGCATCCCGCGCTGCAACGGGTGCTGGCCCGTGCCAACGATCTCTCCGAACAGGCTGACGATCTGCAAAAAGGGGACATAGGCAGCATCAACTATCAGCTGGAACGGCTGCGCCTGAAAGAGCGCAAGGCCGAGCTGGACGACAAGCTGACCGATCAGCTTAAAACCCAGCTGGCCGAGCAGCGTCAGGCCCTCAATGACAACTATCAGGTGCTGGAGAAGCAGCTCTTCTCCCTGCGTGCCCAGGCGGACAGAGACTCCATCACGGTCAAGGACATGCGTGGCGAGCTGGTGGTCATGCCCATGTCCAAGGTGCTGGACGTGGTGTGGCCCAACGACATGAGCCTGCTGGCCAAGGTGGGCTACTGGTTCCACCAGATCGGCAAGTTCGTCTCCGACGATCCCCGCGAGGCCAACACCGAGGGCGGCGTATTCCCGGCCATCTTCGGCACCGTCTTCATGGTGTTCCTGATGGCTATCATAGTCACGCCGCTCGGCGTGGTGGCGGCTGTCTACCTGCACGAGTACGCGGGCAAGAACAGCCTGACCAAGATCATCCGCATCGCCGTGATCAACCTGGCGGGTGTGCCCTCCATCGTGTACGGCGTGTTCGGTCTGGGCTTCTTCGTCTACACCCTCGGCGGCTCGCTGGATCAGCTGTTCTACCCGGAAGCGCTGCCGAGCCCGACCTTTGGCTCCCCCGGCGTCATCTGGTCGGCGCTGACCCTGGCCATCCTGACCCTGCCTGTGGTGATCGTCTCCACCGAAGAGGGGCTGGCCCGGATCCCGAGCACCATTCGCCAGGGTTCGCTGGCGCTCGGCGCCACCCAGGCAGAGACCCTGTGGCGCATCGTGCTGCCCATGGCGAGCCCGGCCATCATGACAGGTCTTATCCTGGCGATCGCCCGCGCCGCCGGTGAAGTGGCGCCGCTGATGCTGGTGGGGGTGGTGAAGCTGGCGCCGACCCTGCCGATGGATGGCAACTTCCCGTACCTGCACGTGGAGCGCAAGTTCATGCACCTGGGCTTCCACATATACGATGTGGGCTTCCAGAGCCCCAACGTCGAGGCGGCGCGGCCACTGGTGTATGCCACCTCCTTCCTGCTGGTGACGGTGATCGTCGGTCTCAACCTGACGGCCATCGGCATTCGTAACCATTTACGCGAGAAGTTCCGTTCTTTGGAGCATTGATGATGAACCTGACGGGCATCACAGGCATTCGTAACCACCTGCGTGAAAAATTCCGGTCGCTGGAACATTAATCCAGCCACCCCAGACTGATATTGAGGCAAGGGACGGGCGGCTGCCCCCCTTGCCAGTCAAGTGTTCCGGCCGCTGGCACATCAAGATGCCCGCCGCCATCGACTGATTTGAGGTAACAGATGATCAACGTAACGACAGCTTCCACCCAGCACACTGCGCTGGATCTGCTCAACCTGAGCCCGGAGCAGACCGCGCTGGAGGTCAAGGATCTCAACCTGTACTACGGCAACAAGCAGGCGCTGTTCAACGTCAACATGAAGATCCCCAAGGGGCAGGTGACGGCCTTTATCGGCCCGTCTGGTTGCGGTAAATCGACCCTGCTGCGCTGCATCAACCGGATGAACGATCTGGTGGAGATCTGCCGCATCGAGGGGGAGATCCAGCTGCACGGCCACAACATCTACGACAAGGGGGTGGATGTCTCCGCCCTGCGTCGCCAGGTGGGCATGGTGTTCCAGCGCCCCAACCCCTTCCCCAAGTCCATCTATGAGAACGTGGTCTACGGCCTGCGCCTGCAGGGGATCAACGACAGGCGCACCCTGGATGAGGCGGCCGAGCGCTCACTGCGCGGCGCGGCGCTGTGGGACGAGGTGAAGGATCGCCTGCACGACAATGCGTTCGGCCTCTCCGGTGGTCAGCAGCAGCGTCTGGTGATCGCCCGGGCCATCGCCATCGAGCCGGAAGTGCTGCTGCTGGATGAACCGACCTCGGCGCTCGACCCGATTTCGACCCTCACCATCGAGGAGCTGATCAACGAGCTCAAGAGCCAGTTCACCGTGGTCATCGTCACCCACAACATGCAGCAGGCGGCGCGGGTCTCGGATCAGACCGCTTTCATGTACATGGGCGAGCTCATCGAGTACTCGAACACCAACACCATCTTCACCACCCCGGCCAAGAAGAAGACCGAGGACTACATCACCGGTCGTTACGGCTAATAGTGTGAGTGGCAGAGCAGGGGTGATAGATATGAACAGCAAGAAACAGATTACCGGTCAGTTCAACGGCTAGGGCATGCTTGGTGCAATAAGGGTTATTGGTATGAGCAAGATGAGCATCAAGAAACAGATTACCGGTCAGTTCAACGGCTAGGGCATACTCGGAGCATAAGGATTATTTGTATGGACAATATGAACCTCAATAAACACATCTCCGGTCAGTTCAATGCCGAACTTGAGAGCGTGCGCAATCAGGTGCTGGTGATGGGCGGCCTGGTGGAGCAGCAACTGACCGACGCCATCGCGGCCATCCACGATCAGGATCTGGATGCGGCGCGCAAGATAGTGGCGAACGATCACAAGGTCAACGCCATGGAAGTGGCGATCGATGAGGAGTGCACCCGCATCATCGCCAAGCGTCAGCCCACCGCGTCCGACCTGCGGCTGGTGATGGCCATCATCAAGACCATCACGGACTTGGAGCGCATCGGCGACGTGGCGGACAAGATTGCCCGCATGCTGACCGACAACGCCAACAAGCCGCAACCGCCGCTGGTATCGCTCGAGAACATGGGCCGGCGTACCATCAAGATGCTGCACGACGTGCTAGACGCCTTTGCCCGCATGGATCTGGAGGCGGCCATCGCCGTCTACAAGGAAGATGACAAGGTGGACAGGGAGTACGAGTCCATCATTCGCGAGCTGATGACCTACATGATGGAAGATCCGCGCACCATACCCCAGGTGTTGAACGTGCTGTGGGCGGCGCGGGCCATAGAGCGGGTCGGCGATCGTTGCCAGCACATCTGCGAGTACATCGTCTATTACGTCAAAGGCAAGGACGTGCGCCACACCAAGGCGGACGAGCTCAATGAGCTGCTCGGCAAGCACTGACCGAAAAATGAATAAAAAGGCGCTTTGGGCGCCTTTTTTGTTGCACTGGGTGCCAGAGTAAGATATCGCCACCCAACAGGCGCTTTTCTGCTAGAATATGCCCCCTGTGTGAGTCTCGGATGGACTCACGGTCTGGTCTCCCAGGCCCAGTTTGCCGTCTTGTGCTAAGACGGGTGTAGCAATAGGTTAATCATGAGTTTTGCCGATAGTTTATTTTTTCTGATGTTGCTGGTTGCCGGCAGCGTGTTCTTCTCTCTTTCCGAGATATCCCTTGCCGCCTCCCGCAAGATCAAGTTGCAGGTGATGGCCGATGAGGGAAACCGCCATGCCGCCAAGGTGCTGGCGCTGCAGGCCCAGCCGGGTAATTTCTTTACCGTGGTGCAAATTGGCCTCAATACCGTCGCCATCCTGGGCGGTATCCTGGGTGAGTCTGCCCTGAATCCTGCCATCAAGGTGTTCATCTCCGGCTTCTATCAAGGCCCCTGGCTCAGCCAGATAAGTTCCGCCGCCTCCTTCGTGTTCGTCACCGGCATGTTCATCCTGATCGCCGACCTGATGCCCAAGCGCCTGGCCATGACCATGCCGGAGCGGATCGCCGTGGTGGTGGTACGCCCCATGCTGCTGTGCGTGACCCTGCTGATGCCGCTGGTGTGGTTCTTCAATGGCATGGCGAATGCGTTGTTCCGTCTGCTGCGGGTCTCCATGATACGCAACGACGAGATCACCTCTGACGACATCTATGCGGTGATGGATGCAGGCGCCGAGGCCGGCGTCATCCAGCGTGAAGAGCATCAGCTCATCGAGAACGTGTTCGAGTTGCAGTCCCTCGGTGTCACCTCCGCCATGACGGCCCGCGAGAGCCTCATCTACTTCACCCTGCAAGAGGGCGAGGAGAGCATCAAGGCCAAGATCGCCGAACACCCGCACAACAAGTTTCTGGTGTGCGACCACAACCTCGACAGCATCAAGGGCTTCGTCGATGCGAAAGAGCTGTTGATCCGTGTCATCAGCGGCCAGAGCATAGACCTCAACAGCGGCTCCCTGGTGCAGAACGTCATCATCATTCCCGACACTCTCAACCTCTACGAGGCGATGGAGTACTTCAAGAACCACAGGGGCGATTTCGCCGTGGTGATGAATGAATACGCCCTGGTGGTGGGGATAGTCACCATGAACGACCTGATGAGTACCGTCATGGGCGAGTGGGCCACCCACGTGGTGGAAGAGCAGATAGTGCAGCGGGACGAAAACTCCTGGCTGGTGGATGGAGTGACCCCCATCTCGGACGTGATGCGGGCCTTCGACATCGAAGAGTTTCCGGATAGCCAGAACTACGAGACCATAGCCGGTTTCATCATGTTCATGCTGCGCAAGATCCCCAAGCGCACCGACTCGGTGAAATACGCGGGTTACAAGTTCGAAGTGGTCGACATCGACAGCTACAAGATCGACCAGCTGCTGGTCACCCGGGTCGAACCCGTGGTGGCCGAGAAGCCTGCTCAGGAATCGTAAAGGAGCTATCAAGGAGTCATGAAGATGCAGTCTCATTCCCGTGCGCTGGCCTGTGTGGCGCTCGCCCTCGCGCTGGGCGCTTGCAGCCAGAGCACACCCCGCAAGGCCACTGCCGTTGCCAAGCCTGCCGCTCCCAAGGCGGTGGTGGTGCCGCAGCCGGATCCCGATGCCGTGGTGCAAAGTGGCGTGGCAGAGCCGAGCCCTGTGTTCGATGAAGAGTATCACGGCCCGGATCAGGGGTCCCTCGAGTCGGTGACCGCCCTGTTTGCCCGCGGCTACATAGAGTCGGCCATGCGCGAGACCATGCTGGCGGCGGTGCACAATGACTATCCGCTGCTCGGCATGCGGGATGTGCGGCTGACCGATCCTGTCTCCAAGTTCCTCACCTCCGCCCATGCTGCCACCACGGCCCATGACTACCTTTATGCCGGGGTGCAGCGTCGACTGGGTCGTCCACTGAGCCCGGCTCAGTGGGAGCAGATCTGGCGTGGTCTGCCCCAGCAGGGTCGGGTTTCCGACTGGACCAAGCAGATAAAACGGGTGCTGGCAGGGCGTTAAGCCACCAGTCATCCTGTTGCCATGAGGCCACCCTAGGGTGGCCTCACGCTTTTCTGCCTTCTGCCTTCTGCCGCTTTCGCTGTTTTCCCGTCTCTGCTGTCTGCTGATGCCCTGTGATACCGATTGCCGTCGGCTCGGCTTTGTTCTATCTTGTTTTGGCCGTCTAAACATCTATATGTTTTTATGGCCGCTTTGGCGGTTCACCCTGAATGGGCAAGGCGACGCACAGCCACGCCAGCCAGGAGAACAGCCACAGATGAAACATGCAGACAAACACAACAACAAAGAGACAGGACAGATGGAAACACAGGCATTGTGGGTACTGGACGGTGGCATGGGGCGTGAGCTGGCACGGCGGGGCGCGCCATTTCGCCAGCCCGAGTGGTCGGCGCTGGCGCTGATGGAGGCGCCAAAGACGGTGCGCGAAGTGCATCAGGCCTATGTGGCGAGCGGTGCCCGTGTCATCACCACCAACAGCTATGCGCTGGTGCCGTTTCATATCGGTGCCGAGCGTTTTGCCGCCGAGGGGGAAGCGCTGGCGGCGCTGGCTGGCCAGCTGGCCCGCGAGGTGGCCGATGAACAGGGCGGTGCCGTGCAGGTGGCGGGATCCTTGCCGCCGCTGTTTGGCTCCTACCGCGCCGACTTGTTCGAGGCGGACAGAGTGGGCGAGCTGGCGACGCCGCTTATCCGGGCGCTGACGCCTCATGTAGACATCTGGCTGGCCGAAACCATGAGCCTGATTGCCGAGCCGCTGGCGCTCAAGGCGCTGTTGCCGGCGGATGGCAAGCCGTTCTGGGTCTCCTTCACCCTGGAGGACGAGGCGCCGGGCTGCGAGCCGACCCTGCGCTCCGGCGAGCGGGTGGTCGATGCCGTCACGGCGCTGGTCACGGTCGGGGTGGATGCCATCCTGTTCAACTGTTGCCAGCCCGAGGTGATTGAGGCCGCGCTGACGGTGGCCGGTGACAGGTTGCAGGCGCTGGGTCGAGGGGATATTCGCCTCGGCGCTTACGCCAATGCCTTCCCGCCCCAGCCAAAAGAGGCGACCGCCAACGACGGGCTGGACGAGATCCGCGCCGATCTGGGGCCGCTGGATTACCTCGGCTGGGCCGAGCGCTGGCGCACCGTCGGGGCCTCTCTCATCGGGGGATGCTGCGGCATAGGCCCAGAGCATATTCAGGCACTGGCCAGCCGGCTGCGCTAAGGAGATCACATGAAAGAGAGCAAAATAGGCCTCTGGTCCCTCACCGCCCTGGTGTTCAGCTCCATGGTGGGGGCGGGCATCTTCAGCCTGCCCCAGAACATGGCCGAGGTGGCCGGTGCCCGCGCCGTGTTGATCGGCTGGGGTGTGACCGGGGTGGGCATCTTGGCGCTGGCCGCGAGTTTCCTCTATCTGTCGCGGCTCAGACCGGATCTCGATGGTGGCATCTATAGCTATGCCCGCGCCGGCTTTGGCGATCTGGTGGGCTTCTTCTCCGCCTGGGGTTACTGGCTGTGCGCCACCATAGGCGTGGTGGGCTATCTGGTGATCGCCTTCGCCGCCCTTGGCAGCTTCGTCGATACGCCAACCGAAATCTGGTTTGGCGAGGGCAACACCCTGGCGGCCTTCATCGGCGAATCCTGCATCCTCTGGGCCGTGCACCTGCTGGTGGCCCGTGGCGTGCAGCAGGCCGCCCTGTTCAATCTGGTGGCAACCCTGGCCAAGAGCCTGCCGCTGCTGCTGTTCATCCTGTTCGCCTGCTACTGGTTCGACCCTGTGACCTTCGCGGCGGATCAGGGGGGCAGCACGCTGGCTGTGCCGGTCCCCGAGCAGGTGCGCAACACCATGCTCATCACCCTCTGGGTCTTCACCGGCATCGAAGGGGCGGCCGTCCTGTCGGCCCGTGCGAGAAACAAGCGAGATGTGGGCACGGCCACAGTGCTGGGGGTGCTGCTGGCGCTGCTGCTCTATGTGCTCATCTCTGTGCTGGCGCTGGGGATATTGAGCCGCCCTGAGCTCGCGGCCCTGCCCAACCCCTCCATGGCGGGGCTGATGGCCCAGATGACAGGTTCCTGGGGCAAGCTGCTGATAAGCGTCGGCCTCATCGTCTCTGTGCTCGCCTCTTACGTGAGCTGGACCCTGTTCTCGGCCGAGGTGCCCTTCAGTGCGGCGCGCCACGGCGCCTTTCCGGCCATCTTCCGGCGCCAGAATCGCAACGGCACTCCCATAGCGTCGCTGTGGCTCACCAGCCTGACGGTGCAGGGCTGCCTGCTGCTGGTGTGGCTGCTCGGCAAGGGGTATACCAGCCTGCTGCTCATCTCCACCTCCATGATCCTGGTGCCCTACCTGCTGATCGGCCTCTTCCTGCTCAAACTCTCTTTGAGTGGTGAGGGCAACGGCCTGATGCGGACTGTAGCGCTGGTGTCGAGCGGCTACGGCCTCTGGCTGCTCTATGCCGCCGGGGTGGAATACCTGCTGCTCTCCTTGCTGCTGTACGGGCCGGGCCTGCTGCTGTTTCTCTACAGCCGCCGTCAGCTGGCTGGCGCCGAACGACTCAGTGGCCGCGAGCGACTGCTAGCCGGGATAACCCTGGTGAGCCTGCTTCCCGCACTCTGGTCATTTGCCCATGTCTGATCCGGGTCTGTGACTGGCAATGAAAGAGAGCGACCTGGTGGCGCTCTCTTTTTTTACTCTGCGGAAAGATTCTGATTCAGACGCTGCCGGGGCCAGCCGGTTTGCCAAACAGCACGCCGAGTTTCTGCTGCCAGGGGAGGCCACGGGCCTCGCGCAGCATGTCGCGCCACTCGTGGAAGGTGAGGGTGAGCGGATTGAAGCTGCGGATGGGCTTGGTGATGCCGAAACGGCAGGGCTCGGCGGGATCCTCTTCCACGAAGGTGCCAAACAGCCGATCCCAGATAATGAGCACGCCGGCGAAGTTGCGGTCTATGTATTTGGCATTGCTGGCGTGGTGCACCCTGTGGTGGGAGGGGGTATTGAAGACCCACTCAAGCCAGCCCAGCTTGCCCACCACCTGGGTGTGAACGAAGAACTGAAAACCCAGGCTGAGCAGCACGGTCGCCACCACGGCCTGGGGCGGGAAGCCGATGAGGATCATGGGGATCCAGAACAGCCACATGCCCGAGACAGGGTACATCAGACTCTGGCGAAAGGCGGTGGAGAGGTTGAGCCGCTCCGAGCTGTGATGCACCACGTGGGAGGCCCACAGCCAGCGCACATGGTGGCTGGCGAAGTGGAACAGCCAGTAACAGAGATCCTGCAACAAAAAGAGCAGCAAGATGCTCCAGAGATTGAGCTCTATGTCGAACAGGCGCCAGCCCCAGAGGGCGTCATACAGGTAGGCGATGGCGATGGCCGTCAGTGCATCGCCCCCCTGATGCATCAGGGCCAGGGTGGCGTTGGCGAACAAGTCTCGCCACTGGTAGGTGGCGGTGGGAAAGGCCGCCCCGTGCTTGCGCAGGTAGAGCATCTCCCAGCCGATAAAGGCCAGAAAGATAGGGGAGAGATAAAGCAGCAGCAGTTGCACATCCATGTCGGGCATCCGGTTTGACCAGTTGGGTTCCAGCATACCGAATGGATTTAAAATTTCATTAACATATTGCACCGCCATCTGGTGACTGGCCTGAATTTAAATTCAATGTAACCTGTTGTTTTTATATGGTTACTGAGGTGGTTATGCAATTGGTGAAAAGGGGGGTTGTCATCGCCTTGTTGTGGAGTGGCTGTGTGTGGGCCGATCCTGCTCAGGATCTGGTCAGCCTGATCAACAGCGAGCAGCAAGTGGAGCAGTTGCAGGCCCAGATGCAGGCACAGATGATACCGCTGATCATTCGGGGGGCGGGCGAACATGCACCGGAATTGGCCAAGCACCGCGATGTACTGGAGGCCTGGTTTGGCCGTTATCTCTCCTGGCCGGCCATGAGTACCGAGGTGGCCGCCATCTATCGCAAGCATTTCACCGACACCGAGCTCAAGGAGCTGATTGCCTTCTATCAGAGTCCGGTCGGGAAAAAATCCCTGGATACCATGCCGGCCATCTTTCAGGAGAGCTCGCTGGTGGGCAAATCCCTGGCCGAGCGCAACATGCCGGCACTGCAAACCATGCTGGATGAAGCAAAACGTCAAGCGGCAAAATAGACGCGGCGGGTTGAGTCTGTATCAGCGTGAAGAGGGAGCCATGGGCTCCCTCTTCTGTTTTCTACGGCTGTCAGCGTCAGAGCACCTGACTCAGGAACTGGCGCAGGCGCGGGGAGGGGGGATTGTCAAAGAAGTCGGTCGGCTTCTCATCCACCAGCAGCTCACCGTTTTCCATGAAGAGCACCCGATCCGCCACCTCGCGGGCGAAACCCATCTCGTGGGTCACCACCACCATGGTCATGCCCTCGCGGGCCAGCCCCTTCATCACGTCCAGCACCTCGCCCACCATCTCGGGGTCGAGCGCACTGGTGGGCTCATCGAACAGCATGATGCGCGGCTGCATGGCGAGTGCCCGGGCGATGGCCACCCGCTGTTGCTGGCCGCCGGAGAGCTGGGAGGGATAGCTCTCGGCCTTGTTCGACAATCCCACTTTCAGCAGCAGGGCCTTGGCCCTGTCCCGTGCATCGTTGCGCGACAGCCCGCGTACTTTCTGCGGGGCCAGGCAGATGTTGTCCAGCACGTTCAGGTGGGGGAAGAGGTTGAAGGACTGGAACACCATGCCTACCTCTTCCCGCAGTTTGTTGACGTCCCCCGGTTCGGTCAGGCTGATGCCATCGACCACTATGTTGCCGTCGTTGATGGTCTCCAGCTGGTTGAGGGTGCGCAGGAAGGTGGATTTGCCCGAGCCGCTCGGGCCCACTATCACTACCACTTCCCCTTCGGCCACCTGGGTGCTGACGTTTTTCAGGGCGTGCACCTCGGTGCCATAGAATTTCTCGACACCTGTCGCCTTGATGATGGGATCAGTTGCTGCGCGCATGTTTCACCTCCAGACGACGTACCGGGAAGGCGCGGGGCGTGCCTGTGATGGCAGCACTTCTCGACTCCTGTTGAGCCTTGATAATGGGATCAGTTGCTGCGCGCATATTTCACCTCCAGACGACGTACCAGGAAAGAGAGGGTGCCGGTCAACACCAGATAGAGCAGGGCTACGGTGAACCACACCTCGAACGGGCTGAAGGTGGAGCTGACCACCTCGCGCCCCGCCTTGGTGAGGTCCGTGATGGAGATGACAGACACCAGGGAGGAGTCCTTGATGAGGTTGATGAACTGGCCCGCCAGCGGCGGCAGCACCCGCTTGAACGCCTGGGGCAGTATGACGTAACGCATGGTCTGGGCCGAGGTGAGCCCCAGGCTGCGACCGGCCTCCATCTGCCCCTTGTGAATGGAGCTGATGCCGGCGCGCACGATTTCGGCCACATAGGCGCCGGTAAAGACGGCCAGCGCCGCGACCCCGGCGGTGAACCTGTCCAGGTTCAGCACTGTGCCGATGAAGAAGTAGACGATGAAGATCTGCACCAGCAGCGGCGTGCCGCGAATGAGCTCCACATAGGTGACAGCCAGATTGCGCAGGGCCGGGTTGGGGGAGAGGCGGGCCAGGCCTGCCAGGGTGCCGAGCAGGATGGCGAACACGCCCGCCACCAGAGAGAGCTTGATCGTGACCCAGACGCCCCAGGCGATGGGGCCCGCGGTCCAGGTGAGTTCGGTATCCAGGGTATCGCCCCGGAAGATGGTGTCCCCTTCGGCGACCTTCACCCCTGTGCTGGCGATGGCCTGGCGTTGATTGGGGTCGAGATCGTTTTGCAGGAACAGCTTGCCCTGTTCGGCGCTGGTGGTACCGGCGACCACTGTGCCGTCAAATTCGGCCAGGTTGTTCTGCTCCGCCTGATAGGCGATGTATTGGGGGATCCGCTCCCAGCGCCAGGTGTAATCCACGGACTGAACCGCTTTATAGATGCCGAATACGGCAGCCAGCAGCATCAGCAGGAAGACGCCGTGCCAGAGCAGCTTATTGGGTTGTTTTTCCATCTGTCTTGTTGGGTTGTGCACTGTCGCAACCTCGTTGTAGTTATTTATTGTGTGGGGATCTGCGTGAAGGGGCGGCAGGCCGCCCCTTGCGAGGTTACTTGAGCTGATTCAGCCAGGCGTTGGATTCGAACCACTTCTTGTAGAGGCGGTCGTAGCTGCCATCACCCTTGATCTGGCGCAGGTAGTTGTTGAACCAGTTGAGGGTGTCCTGGTCGCCCTTGCGGATGGCCCAGGCCAGGGGTTCGAAGGTGAACGGCTTGTCCAGGTGCACCACGGCGCCTGTGTTCTGGGAGGCGAAGATGGCGTTGTAGGGCAGGTCATAGACGAAGGCATCGACCTTGCCATTGATCACTTCCAGCTTGGCGTCATCCTGGGTTTCAAACTGCAGCAGGGTGGCTTTGGGGATCAGACGCTTGACCGCCTGCTCGCCCGTGGTGCCGAGCTTGACCGCGATCTTGTACTTGGGATCGTTGAGATCGCTGAAGGACTTGATCTCGCCAACCTTCTCCTTGCGCAGCACTATGGTCTGGCCCACGACTATGTAGGGATCGGCAAAGTTGACGCGCAGGTTGCGCTGAGGGGTGACTGTCATGCCGCCCATGATGACGTCGAACTTGTCGGTCAGCAGCGCCGGAATAATGCCATCCCAGGCTGTGTTGACGAACTCGACCTTCACGCCCATCTCCTTGGCGACCATCTTGGCAAGATCCACATCGAAACCTATGTACTGGCCCTGTTTGTTGGTCATTTCGAAGGGTTGATAGCCGGCGTCGAAGCCGACCCGCAGCACACCGCGCTCCAGCACGGCGTCCAGAGTGGAACTAGGCGCGGCACTGGCCAGCCCGCAAAACAGCAAGGTAGATAGAATGAGTTTTTTGATCATAAGTGACGTCTCTGTCGATGTTGTGTTCAGCCTTGAACCTGCTCCCGTGCGACTCCGTGGCACAAGAGACTGCTGCATCCGGCAACAGGCAAGACAGGATTATTGTCTTGGTTGAGGCAAAAGCCCCATATGAGATTCCATTTTCTGTGTGCTGAGTGAAAAATGTACCAAATTCCGATTGTGCCAGATGACTCAATAGGTTAGTGGCGCTTTTTCCCCGTGACTGCACTCATAAAATCACACGAAAACAACATATCTATCTAATGGAGCGGGTTCAAGTCCAAAATGCCCGCGGGACACTTTGTTACACCGAGCCCTCTCATCAGCAGTGCCAAACGTTACTCACCTTGCGGTGGGTCGCAGGATAGGGATTCTTATGGGGCATTTTTAGCGGAATTTTATGCAACAGGTGAACTTTTATTGAGGATTTACTCAGACGCCACTGGGTCTTGTTTTGCGCTTCAAATATACTCAGTTACCTTCGTTTAGTGGCACGGGTATGGACGCCTCAATACTGCTCAAGCTGGATGTATTCACCCTGATGATCATGGCCCTGGGTGGCTACAGCCTCGGTTTTATCACCCTCTCCATCATATGGTCGACCCACAGGGAGATCCCCGGACTCGGACTCTGGTGGTGGTCGAGTCTGTGCGCCCTGGCGGCCCAGAGTCTGTTCACTCTGCAGGCCTTCATGCCCAATCTGGCGGGGATCTGGCTGGCCAACCTGCTGATCACCGTCTGCCTCGCCCTGATGCCGCTGGCGCTGCAGCGCTTCTTCGGTACGCCCCTCAGCTGGCGTGCCACCGCCCTGTTCATGCTGATCTATGTGCTGATCCTGAGCTGGAGCATCTTGTTCAACGAACAGATGGCGCCCCGGGTATTGCTGGCCTGCCTGAGCTACATGGTGCTGGGGGCCGTGATAGTGCTGCTCATCTGGCGGCACGGCTATCCCGCCTACCTGCCCGCCGTGCTGGTGTTCACCGTGGTCAATATCCTGCTATACGGCTTCAACCTGATGCGGATGGGGTTTCTGCTGCAGGGGGATGCCCGGGTGCTGATGGATCAGAGCGGCGTCAATGTGCTGCCCTTTCTCTCCATGCTGATGGGCAGTTACCTCTCCACCTTCGGGGTGCTGCTGCTCTGTACCCAGTACCGGGCGCTGGCGCTGCGCCAGCAGGCCAGCCACGACTCCCTGACCGGTCTGCTGAACCGGCGCGGTTTTATGGAGCGGATGGCGGCGCGGCGGGTGAGCGAGTTTGGCGCCCTGGCGGTGCTGGATCTGGATGACTTCAAGCAGATCAACGATCGCCACGGCCACGAGGCGGGGGACAGGGTGCTGGCGGCCGTCGGTGCCTACCTGGGCGGACGGCCCGAGCTGGTGGCCAGCCGCTTTGGCGGCGAGGAGTTTGTTGTGCTGCTGCCGCAGGAGGATGAGCAAGCCCAGCAGGCGCGCTGCGAGCAGATATTGCAGGATCTGGCGGCGCTGGAGCTGGACGGCATCGGCATCACGGTCAGCATGGGGCTGGCGCGCTGCCAGCACGGCTGGCATTTCGACACCCTGTTCAGCCAGGCTGACGGCGCCCTCTATCAGGCCAAGCGGGAGGGCAAGAACCGGATCTGCCGCCTGGCCTGACGCCTCAAGGCGCCAACTCAGCTTCCGGGGACTGGGTGCGCGGCGCCTGGGCCTTGAGGAAGGGGAGCAGCAACAGGGCCGAGACCCCGGCCGCCACCGAGATCACCACGAAGAAGCCGTTCCAGTGCCAGATCTCCATCACCTTGGCCAGCGGATAACCCGACAGCGCCGCCCCCATGTAGGCGAACAGGCCGACGAAGCCGGTGGCGGCCCCCGCCGAGTTTTTGTGGGAGCACTCGGCCGCCGCCATGCCGATCAGCATCTGGGGGCCGAACACGAAGAAGCCGATGGTGAAGAAGCAGGCCGCCTGCATCACATAGCTGAAGAAGGGCATCAGCCAGAGCGACCCCACCGCCAGCAGTATCCCCACCGCGAAGATGAGGTTCATGGGCCCCCGGTTGCCGTTGAACAGCTTGTCCGATCCCCAGCCCGCCACCAGGGCGCCGATAAAGCCCCCCACCTCGAACATCGAAATGGCCGAGTTGGCGCTCATCAGGTTGAAGCCGCGCTGCTCCGTCATGTAGAGATTGCCCCAGTCGTTGATGGCGGTGCGCACCACGTAGACCAGCACGTAGCAGCAGGCCAGCAGCCAGATATAGGGGTTGCCGAGCACGTATTTGCGCAGTATCTGGCGAGGAGAGAGGCCCGCATCCTGGGTCTGCTGGGCGATCTCCAGCGCATCCTGGCGCCACTCGCCGACCGTGGGCAGCCCCATGGCACTCGGGGTGTCCCGCAGCCGCCAGCAGAGGAACAAGCCGGTCAGAATGGCGATGATGCCGGGCACTATCATGCCGTAGCGCCAGCCGTGTTGCAGGGCTAGGGTGCTGACGATGAGCGGGATCAGGGCCCCGCCCACGTTGTGGGCCGTGTTCCAGGCCGACCACCAGAAGCCGCGCTCGGTGCGCGAATACCAGCTGGTGAGCAGCTTGGAGCAGGGTGGCCAGCCCCAGCCCTGGAAGAAGGCGTTGGCGACCCAGAGTGCCGCAAACAGCCACAGCGACGAGGATAGGCCGAACAAGATGTTGATGACGCCGGTGGCCATCAGCCCCAGCCCCATGAAGTAGCGGGGGTTGGCGCGGTCGCTGATGATGCCTGAGAAGAACTTGGAGCAGCCGTAGGTGATGTAGAACAGGGTCCACAGCATGCCGATGTCGGACTTGTCCAGCATGCCGTCCGCCAGCATGTCCGGCATGGCGAAGTTGAAGCTCTTGCGGGTGAAGTAGAAGACCGCATAGCCCAGGTACATGGTCAGCAGAATGTGGAGGCGCCAGTGACGGTAGCTGGCATCGATCTCGGCCTGATCGCGGATGAGCGGCTGGGGCGGCGCGCTTCTCATGAAGCTCAGCATGCAGGGCCTCGCTGGATAAGGGGGTCAGCCATGAGGCTCCTCCCGTTTGCGATTGGGCAGGGCCACGGTCAGCTGGGTGCCGTGGATGCAGGAGAGTTGCAGGCTGCCGCCGAGGGCCTGCACCCGCTCGCGAATGCCGAGCAGGCCATACCCCTGTGGCGTGCGGTGCTCCGGCAGGCCGCAGCCGTCATCCTCCAGCAACAGCAGCAGGCGCTCTGCCTGGCGATGGGCGCGAATGGTGACCGAGCTGGCGTTGGCGTGTTTGACCACGTTGTTGAGCCCCTCCTGACAGACCCTAAACAGGGTGACCCGCTGGGCGTCGGAGAGCCCCTCGTCCGCCAGCTGCCACTCGAGCCGGGTGACGATACCGCGGCGCTCCAGCTCCAGCTCCCGCAGCAGGCCGCGCACCGCCTGCTCCAGACTCATGTCGTCGAGCTGGCGGGGACGCAGGCGACCGAGCAGGCCGCGTACCGCATCGTAGATACCGAGCGACAGGGTTTCGATGAGGGCGCTGCTCTGGCCGACCCCGGCGTTGTCCGGCGCGAGACGCCGTACTATGCCGGCCTGGGTGCGGATGGCGGTGATGGTCTGGCCAATGTCGTCGTGCAGCTCGCGGGCCACCTCCTTGCGGATGCTCTCCTCGGTTTCCAGCAGCCGCTCTGTGAGCTGGCGGTTGTGGGCGAGCTGGCGGGTCAGCGCCTGATTGAGCTCGCGCTGGCGCTGGATGCCGGCCCCCAGCAGCAGGCCAGTCAGGCTCTGGGCCAGCAGGGAGAGCAGCAGATCCAGCGGGTGTTCGTGCCAGGCCTGGCCCGCCATCAGGGCGACCGTGTTCATCAGGGTGGCGAGCAGGGCCCCCTGCCAGCCGTAGCGCCAGGCCATGGCCATGATGGGAATGGCGAGGCAAAACGGGGTGAAGCGCACCAGCGAGTCCGGCAGGCCGAGCTGCAGCCAGAGGCTCAGCACGAACAGCAGCAGATACCAGACCAGATGACGAAAGCGCCAGTCCACCGGTTGATCCACCAGCGCCGGCCCGAGCGGCACCCAGGTGGCGCGGGTGAGGTAGTGCCAGATCAGCATGCAGGTGGAGGTGAGGGTCAGGCCGCCGGTCAGGGTGAGCAGCAGGGCTGTGAGGCCATCTTCCCCGGCCAGATGCCAGAGCAGGGATTGCAGCAGCGCCGCCACAGTGACGGTGGCGAGCAGCACCAGCAGCTGTTGCCAGTCGTTGCGCACCTGCTGGCGGCGGGCGATGAGCAGCGGCAGCAGGGTGAGCAGGCTGCCCGCCTGGATCAACGGCCACAGCGGCAGCCCTACCTCCTGATTGAGCCAGTAGAGCAGCAGGGATTCACACAGCAGCAGCGGCGGCCAGTAGGCGATCGGGCTTTGCAGCAAGAGGCCCAGGCGCAGGCCAAACGGGAACAGCAGCGCCGCCAGTATGGGGGATCCCGCCAGATGCAGGCTGATGCTCCACAGGCAAAACCAGCCGGCGGCAAAGATGAAGCAGGCCGCCAGCGAGATGGCGACATAGCTGGCGAGACGGGAGATCACCAGCTGTCCAGCATGCGGTGGGCCAGCTCCACGTTGTTGCTGACTTTCAGTTTGTCCATCAGGTTGGCGCGGTGCACGTGCACCGTCTTGGGGGAGAGGCCGAGCTGTTCGGCGATGGCTTTGACCTCCAGCCCCCGCGCCAGCAGCTGCGCCACTTCCCGCTCCCGGTTGGTGAGGGGATCCTGACTGTTGCAGGCCAGCTTGTGGGCTATGTCCGGGGTCAGGTAGCAGCCACCGTGGGCGGCGGTGCGCACTGCGGCGATCAGCTCATCCGGGCTGCAGCGCTTGGAGAGAAAGCCCTTGGCACCGGCCTGCAGCGCCTGCTCGATCAATGCCGGACTGTCGTGCACCGACAGCATCACCACGGCGAGGCCGGAGGGGAGGCGCTTGAGCAGGTCCAGCCCGGATTGATCCGGCATTGAGATGTCGCACACGCACAGCTGCACGCCGCTGCCGGGCAACCCGGCGAGGGCGTCGGCGGCCGAGCCGAATTCGGCCACGACCTTGAGGTCGGGCTCGAGATTGAGCAACTGGGCAAAACCGGAGCGGACGATCTGGTGATCGTCGATGAGGGCAATCTTTATCATGATGTCAGCCTGAAATCTGCGGCCAGGGTGCTGGCGCGGCCAACAAGATACCTGCCGCCTCGCTCGGGCTCAAGAGGAAGGGCGCATTGTGGTCGGTATGGTGGGCGCTTCTGCCCCAAAGCTTGATCGGGATCAGGGAGGGGATGGCTTTGCACCCGGCCCAGGCCGGGGAGAACACGCGCCGTCCCCGTGGTGCTCGGGGCGGCGCGTGCCCGTGGCGGCTAGCGGTGCAGCTCGCCTGCACGTTCCGGTTGATAGACCACTTCCAGGATCTCGACCTGGATGGTGCGACCGGCGGGGCCCGGCCAGGCGATGCTGTCGCCCACCTTCAGCCCGAGCAGGGCGCTGCCGACCGGAGCCAGCACGGAGATTTTTGACTCATCCCCCTGCACATCCTTCGGATAGACCAGAGTCAGGCAGAAGTCGTTGCCGCTGCTCTGCATCTTGAAGCGCACCGTGCTGTTCATGGTCACCACGTCCGGCGGCATGTCGGCCGGCTCGCGCATCTCGGCGCGGTCCAGCTCCTCCTGCAATGCCAGGTGCTGCGGGTGGTTGCCGAGCAGTTGCTCGATGCGATCGAGATCCAGGCTGGAAATCACGAGATGAGGTCTTTGCATAGGATATTCCTTATCAATGGGTCATATGACCAGGATGGCGGGCAAGCTGGTCGCAAAAGGGGGGTCGATACGAAAAAACAGATCGGGAACGCATGCCCCCGAACGACTCGCTGTCAGGGGCGAGGGCGGGGGCTCAACGGGGTGTGAGCTGGCTTGGAAAAATCATGAACGCTTTCATGGGGATACCATAACCATTCTGGACTGCTTTGGCAATTATCCTGATAGGCTTGTCAGGGGGCCTGATAATCGTACTGCTTGATGATGCGCGCCAGGCTGCCATCGTCGCGCATGGCGAGAATGGTCTTGCGCCAGCGCAGCGCTTCGGCAGGGGGAAAGCGGGGGCTGGCGGCAAGGTAGAGTGCCGTCTGTTGCAGGGTGTCGCCGCGCACCAGATCCGCCAGCGGCAAGCCGGCCTGCTGCTGATTGTAGCGGGCGCTGTTCCAGGCCACGGCCCAGCCCTGAATGCGATCCAGCGCCAGCTTGCTGGCATTGCTGACCTCCTCGGCCACCACGTCCTGTTTCACCTGGCCAAGCGGCTGGATCAGGCTCTGGCCATAGGATCCGCGCATCACCCCTATGGTCAGGCCGGGCAGTGCCTTGACCGAGAGTGGCTCGGGGTGGTGCTGGCGATGGCTGACCAGCACGAAGGCTTCGTCCAGCAGGGGGGCAATCCAGAGAAAAAGCGGCTCGCGCTGGGGGCTTTTGACCGGTGGCACCAGCAAGACGTTCTGGCGATGGCGGGTCTGGCTGAGGGCGCGGGCCAGCGGCATCAGCTCTATGGTCAGCGGCTCCTTGAGGCGGCGGGCGGCTTCCTCCAGCACCTCTATGGCCATGCCGCTCGGGGCGCCCTGATAGGAGCGGATGACATAAGGGGGGATCTCGGCCGCGATGACCACAACGGCATGGGCCTGAATGGCCGGAAAGAGCAGGCTGCAGCACAGCAGCATGAGAACGGGAATGCGCATAGGAGACCGGATCAGGGATGAGTACACAGAGTGTAACATCCCGTTACCGCAAGTCAGCTCACCCCATTCAGGGTGGCGCGTCAGTCGAAGAAATCCCTCAGATCCAGGGTCTGGTAGCCCTGCAGCTGCTGCCAGGGCAGCTGCTTTGGCAAGGGCTTGAGGGTCACCTCCATCCGGTAGCTGCGATAGCCGTCCAGGCTTGCCGACTCCACCACCAGCGGCAACTGCCAACGGCTTGACCAGAGGATGCGGGTGCGCTGCTTGCCCTCGCGCCCTTCATACCAGCGCGCCTGCTCGGGGGCGGCCTCATCGAGGGGCGTCATCCCTTGCAGCAGGGCCGGGTTGACGAGGTAGCGGATCCGCTCCCAATCCGGCTTGAAGGCCACCTGGCCATACTCTTCCTCCGGCACCTCCACCAGCTGGTTGTGCCAGCTGTCGGCGTAGCGCAGTTGCAGCTCCCCCTGTGCGTCGCGGGTCACCCAGCGCGCCGCCATCTGATGGGTGAAGTGCTTGTGGCCCGGGTTGGCATCGTGGGTGGCGTGATAGGCGCGTGCCAGCGGCAGCGGGATCAGCCGCTGGCTCCACACCTGGTTGCCGACCCGCATCCACTTCTCCTGCCAGCTGTTTTCCTTGGCGATGCCATCGCTGCTGGTGACCCTGTCGTGATAGCTGATCCGGGCGGCCAGATCGGGGGTCTCCTCGGCATGAGCCTGAAAGGAGAGGGCGCTGCCAAGCAGCCATAACGGAAGTAACAGTCGCATCATGCTTGATCGCTCGAAAGAGCAGGGCCCGGGTTCAGGAACCCGGGCCCTGCCGCTTACAGGCCGAGCGCCTCCCGCAGTTTGCCGAACACCTTGGTGTTGTCCAGCGTGCCCTTGAAGCGGCTGCTGCCGGCGCCGTCCGCGAACAGCATGACGTCGCCGCCGCCGTGGGTCTCGGAGCCCAGCTTGACGCCCGTCTCCTGCAGGTAGTCATCCGCCATCACCTCATCGCTGGTGAGGGTGGGGCGCACCGCCGGGCGGTTGGGGCCGTTGCCGAACACTAGCGTGGTGAAGGGTTTGCCATCCACGTCGTTCTGGGTCGAGCCGTCGGCGTTCTTGACCAGATCCAGCACCTTGTTGCCCTTGGCGGAGTAGCCGTTGATGGTCATGGTGTGGTCGTGGTCGGCGGTGACCACGATCAGGGTATCTTTCAAGTCCACCTTGCCGAGCGCCGTCTTGACCGCTTCATCCAGCGCCACCGCATCGGTCAGCGACCGCTTGGCATTGGTGCCGTGCAGGGCGTGGTCGATGCGGCCCCCTTCCACCATCAGGAAGTAGCCCTGGCTGTTCTGGCTCAAGAGATCGATCGCCTTGGCCGTCATCTCCGACAGGGACGGCTGGGTATTGGCAGCCCCCTTGGCGACGCGGTCCAGCTCGTAGTCGAGGTGGGACTTGGCGCTGAACAGGCCGAGCAGCTTGCCACTGCTGATCTTGGCCAGATCGCTCTGGGTGGTGACATAGCTGTACCCCTGGGCGGTCAGCTCGGCGGTGAGATCCCGGCCATCGGCGCGGCCGCCCTTGTTGCTGGCGCTGTAGGGGGTCCAGTGATTGGCACCGCCCCCCATCAGCACGTCCACCCCATCCCCGAGGGCGGCGTTGAAGCCGGCCCCGCCCGGTACCGCCTGCTCGGCGATGGCATAGGCGGCATCCCGGTGGCAGATATGGGCATAAGTCGCGGCCGGGGTGGCATGGGTCAGCTCAGTGGTGGTGACGGCGCCGACCGACTTGCCCGCCGCCTTGGCCAGCTCCAGTATGCTGGGCACAGGCGTGCCGTTGTCGCTGGTGCAGTTGTTGATGCCCTTGTTGCCGTTGACATCCTTGGCCGGAGCGACGGCCCTGGTGTCGCTGCTCATGGCGATCACCTCGTTGTTCATCTTGACGCCCGTGGTGTAGGCCGCCATGGAGGGGGCCGAATCCGTGGTCTGGGCATCGTTGGAGAAGGTCTTGATGCGGGCGCTGCGTGGCAGCTTCATCATCTCGAGATCCCCCTCTTCACCCACCTTGAACAGGCGGGTGGCGGTGAGCACAGTGGGGCCCATGCCGTCACCGATGAACAGGATGACGTTTTTGGCATCGCTGGCCTGGGCCTGGGCAAAGGAGCCGAGGGCGGTGAGCAGGGCGGTGCAGACGAGGGTTCTGTGCAGGTTGTTTTTCATGGTTCTTTTCATGGATCCTTTCATGGGAATGCTCCTTACAGCCCGGCTGCAGCCTTGACCTTGCCAAAGACGGCGGTGTTGTCGAGTGAGCCGTGGAAGCTGTCTGCTCCCTGGCCGATGGCGCCGAGGAAGACATCGGTGCCGCCATGGGTCTCGTTGCCGATCTCGCCCACCTTGACCACCACCTCCTGGTGATAGTCGTTGGCGGAGACGGTGGCGTCATCCAGCGCGGCGACGTTGCTGCGCGGGCCATCCACCCGGTTGTAGCCGTTGCCAAAACCGATGATGGTGTAGGGCATGCCATCGCTATCCTTGCTCGGTTCGCCTGTCTCGTAGTTCCTCACCAGCCCGAGCACGCCCGGGTTGTCGGCCGTGGTCTTGCCAGTGCGCTTGGCATAGCCGTTGAGCACCAGGGTATGGTCATGGTCGGCGGTGACCACTATCAGGGTGTTTTTCAGCTCGGGGTCGGTTTTCTTCACCTCGTCGATGGCGGCCTTGATGGCGTTGTCGAAGGCGAGGGTATCTTGCAGGGCGCGCTTGGCGTTGGTGTCGTGCAGGGCGTGATCGATGCGTCCCCCTTCCACCATCAGGAAGTAGCCCTTCTCTTTATCCTTGAGCTGCTTGATGGCAGCCAGGGTCATCTGGGTAAGGGAGGGCTCGCTGGCGGGCCTGTCCAGGTCATATTTCATGTGGCTCGCCCCAAACAGCCCAAGTAGCGGCTTGCCCGCCTCGGCCTTGTTCAGCTCGTCCAGGTTGCTGGCGAACTGGTAGCCCTTGGCCTGCATCTCGCTGATGAGGTTGCGGCCATCCTCCCGCTTGCCCTTGTCGGCTTTTGGCAGGAAGAAGCCGCTGCCACCGCCGAGTACCACGTCCAGCCCCTCTTTCAGGGCGCCGTTGTAACCGGTGCCGCCCGGCACCAGCTGGACGGCGATGTCATTTTCCAGATCCCGGTTGCAGATGTGGGCATAGGTGGCGGCCGGGGTGGCGTGGGTGACCCGGGTGCTGGTGATCACACCTGTGCCGCGGCCATCGGCCTTGGCCAGCTCCAGCAGTGTGGTGACCGGCTTGCCGGCACTCTTGCTGCAGTCGCTCTCATAGGTGGCATCGCCGTCCATGCTGATGACACCGTTATTGCTCTTGACCCCTGTCATGTAGGCTGCCATGGAAGGGGCCGAGTCTGTGACCTGGGAGTCGTGGGAGAAGGTCTTGATGAAGGCCGTCTCCGGCAGGGTGTCTATGGTGAGACTGCCCTCTTCCCCGACGCCATAGATGCGGGCCGCGGTCAGGGTGTTGAGGCCCATGCCGTCACCGAGGAAGAAGATGACGTTCTTGGCGCCGGGTGCCGGAGTGTCGCTGTCGTTGTTGGAGTTGCAGCCGGCGGCCAGGGCGGCGCCGATCATCAATGCAAGTCCTGCCATTTTTCTCATTGGGGTTCGCTCCTTGTAAAACCTGAGCGAAGCCTAGAGGGATCAGATGACACTTTTAGTGGCTATCGATGACAATCCGGTGAAGGCAGGGTTTGAATGTGATGTTGTATCAATCAGTTATCTGCAAATCTCGGGCGAGTGACGCCAAGGTCTTCGCTGGCGGCAAGGGGGCGCGATCCTTGGTGGTTTGCGCTCATGAGGCTAGAATGGCCTGTCAAATCCGGGCATCCACAGGTAAAATACGCCCCCTTGCGACGCCTGACGTCCGCCATTGCCCGCCGCTCGTTCCATAGCAAGCCAGCGCCCGCAGCCCCTACAGAGAGTAACGGATATGTCCATCAACTGGTTCCCCGGCCACATGCACAAGGCCCGCAAAGAGATTGCCGAGGTCATGCCCCAGGTCGATGTCATCATAGAGATGCTCGATGCCCGCATCCCCTTCTCCAGCGAAAACCCGCTGGTGCCCGAGTTGCGCGGTGATACCCCTGTTATCAAGGTGCTGAACAAGGCCGATCTCGCCGACCCCGAGATCACGGCGCTGTGGGTGGCCCACATGGAAAAAGAGAAGGGGATCAAGGCGCTGCCGCTGACCCAGCAGGAGCCGGAGAAGATCAAGCAACTGCTGACCCTGTGCCACGAGATGCTGCCGGAGCGCAACTTCGACCTGCGCGGGGTGCGCGCCATGATCATGGGCATTCCCAACGTGGGTAAATCCACCCTGATCAATACCCTGGCCGGGCGCATCATCGCCAAGACAGGCAACGAGGCGGGGGTGACCAAGTCCCAGCAGCGGATCAAGCTCGACAACAACGTCATCCTGACCGATACCCCGGGCTTCTTGTGGCCCAAGCTCAACCCGCCCTCCTGCGGCTATCGGCTGGCGATCACCGCCGCCATCAAGGACACGGTATTCGACTACGCCGACATCGCCATGTTTGCCGCCGATTACTTCATCAAGGCCTATCCGGAGCGTGTCAAGGCGCGCTACCAGATAGCCGATCTGCCGGAAACCGAGATCGAGCTGCTGGAGCTGATCGCCCGCCAGCGCGCCTTCATGCGCAAGGGCGGCCTGGCCGATCTGCACAAGGCGTCCGAGATCCTGGTCAACGAGTTCCGCGCAGGCTTCTTGGGTCGCATCTCGCTGGAAACCCCCGAGATGGTGAGCGCCGAGATAGTGGCGGCCGAAGAGGACGCGGCGCAGAAGGCCAAGGAGAAGGCCGAACGGGAAGACGAGCGTCAGGCGCGCGCCCGTCGCAAGTACGCCAGGAAGCGTCAGAAATAGCCGCTATTGTGCTTTATATAAAGAAGAGGCGACCCCGGGGTCGCCTCTTCTTTTAGGGCGTTCAGGGTCAGCAGAGGCGCCAGGCAAGCCAGTGGTGCACCCAGGTCGACATGATGGTGTACCCCTCGAACCGGTAGCCGTTACCGGCCACTGTTTGTTTTTCCCGTCTGCTCTTGAGCGCCAGCAGCCCGTCGCCACACTCACGGCGTCGCTAAAGGTTGATGACGATGATCGACCGACCGACCATGGCCCGCCATGGCGGCCAAAGATCCGGTTAATCAAGGGGATAAGCCTGATGTCGAGAGGGTGTCGTGCGGTGCCGATCAACGCGGCAACGCCTGCGCGAAGAAAAACATCGCCTGCGCGATTTCAGGCCGATTGACAATGCCGTTGGCGGTGGCATGATGCGCTCGCATTTTGACTCTCCTCACGGTTTTATCCATGACCACATACACCCGGCCAGTGCTGTTGTTGCTCTGCGGCCTGCTGCTGCTGACCCTGGCCATCGCGGTGTTGAACACGCTGGTACCGCTCTGGCTTGCCCATGACAATCTGCCGACCTGGCAGGTGGGCATGGTCGGCTCCTCCTATTTCAGCGGCAACCTGTTGGGAACCCTGCTGGCGGGGGCGCTGATCAAGCACTGCGGGTTCAACCGCAGCTACTACCTGGCGTCCGTCCTCTTTGCCGCAGGCTTTGTCGGCTTGGGGCTCACCCTTGGCTTCTGGAGCTGGCTTATCTGGCGATTCATCGCCGGCATTGGCTGCGCCATGATCTGGGTGGTGGTGGAGAGCGCGCTGATGTGCAGCGGCAATGCGCGCAATCGCGGACGGCTGCTGGCCGCCTACATGATGGTTTATTACCTGGGAACCGTGCTCGGGCAACTGCTGGTCAGCAAGCTGCCGACCGGCCTGATGGATGTACTGCCCTGGGTGACCGGTCTGGTATTGGCGGCTATCCTGCCGCTGCTGTTCACCCACATCGTCAGTGAGCGCAGCGAACAGCAGGGGGCAACCCGGGTCTGGCCTATGCTGCGCCTGCGGCAGGCGCGGCTCGGGGTCGATGGCTGCATCATCTCCGGCATGGTATTGGGGTCGCTGTATGGCTTGATGCCGCTCTATCTGAACCACCGAGGAGTGAGTGATGCCGGCATTGGCTACTGGATGGCGGTGATGGTGAGCGCGGGCATCCTGGGGCAGTGGCCGGTGGGCCGTCTGGCGGATCGGTTCGGGCGCCTGCCGGTGCTGCGGGTTCAGGTGTCGGTGGTGATCCTGGGCTCTGTGGCCATGCTCGGCACAGTGGCGATGGGCCCGGCGCTGTTCATCCTTGGGGCCGCGGGTTTTACGCTCTACCCGGTCGCCATGGCGTGGGCCTGCGAGAAGGTCGAGCACCATCAGCTGGTGGCGATGAACCAGGCGCTGCTGCTGAGCTACACCATAGGCAGTCTGCTCGGCCCGGCCTGTACCGCACTCTTGATGCAGCACTACTCGGATAATCTGCTGTTCATCGTGATCGCTGGTGTGTCGTGCATTTATCTGCTGATGTTGCTGCGCAAGCTGGGTGAACATCCGACGCCGGTGGCCCACGCCTGACGCTGCTCGCGCATCGATGTGCAGTGCATGACGCGTTCACGGGTCGGCCTTGCTCATGGTGACCTCGGCACGGCGAAGTCATGCTGCACATTAAAGAAGAGGCGGCCCCGGGGCCGCCTCTTCTTTTACGGGAACCCACTTTTACAGGAACCCAGATTTGGTCAGCAACCGGACCCTTTATGGCGCGTCCTGACCGAAGCGACGGTGCGCCTCCTCGAACAGGGAGAGGTGCAGCGGGATCAACTGCTGCCAGTCGCGCCGATAACCGCCGCCCGGTACGGCCGCAATGGGCAGTCCGTGCCGGTACGCGTAGTCAAATACCATGGCATCGCGCTGGCGCACCCCCTCGTCGCTCAAGGCGAGATAGCCGAGCTCGTCGCCCTGGTGCACATCGACCCCGGCCTGATAGAGGATGAGGTCGGGGGCATAGAGCCGCAGCGCCAGGTTGAGCGCCTCTGTCAGCGTGGTGAGGTAGGCATCGTCCGCCATGCCGCTTGGCAGGGCAAAGTCCATGTGGGAGGCGGGCTTGTGGCGGGGGAAGTTGTGCTCCCCGTGCAGGGAGAGGGTGATGATGTCGCGCCGGCCCAGGCACAGTGCTGCACTGCCATCCCCTTGATGTACATCGAGATCGACGATCAATACCTGCTCGCAGCGCCCTTCGTCCAGACAAACCTGGGCGGCGATCACCAGATCGTTGAACAGGCAGAAGCCGCTGCCAAAGTCCCGATGGGCATGGTGATAGCCGCCGGAGATCTGCAGGCCGCAACCCTGTTCGAGGGCATGGCGGCTGGCGGCAAGGGTGGCGCCCACCGAGCGCAAGGTGCGTTCAATGAGCATGGGGGACCAGGGGAAGCCGAGCTGGCGGATGGCGCCGGTATCGAGGGTACCGGCGAGGGCAGCATCCACATAGGCGGCACTGTGCACCCTTTTTATCTGCTCAGGGGTGGCTACTGCGGCTTCTGCCAGCGGATAACCGAGGCTGCCGAGGCGCTCAAACAGCGCCTGATACTTGGCCAGCGGGAAGCGGTGGCGCTCGGGCAGGGTCAGGGCTGAGTAGAGAGGGTGATAAAAGATGCGCAGTGACATGAAAGCAGGGCCTTGGCGGATATGAAGAAGGGGAGCCAGGCTCCCCTTCTTGCACCAGATGGCATTCAATACGCCATTACTGCTGCTGAATAACCCAGATCTGGAAGGCTTTGCGGGTTTCTGCATCGGCCTTGTTGTACCAGCTCTGCAGCTGGGTCAGGGCTTCCGGGTTGCTCTGAACCTTGCTCGGGGCAACCTGGACCGGCGCGCTGGCGGCGGCCATGACGGCGGCGCTGGAGACGGCGACCGTGGCTGGCTGGTTGAAGGCCTTGCCCATGCCCAGCAGCTCTTGCTGATAGTCACGGGTCAGCTGGAAGCCTTCGACTTTCGGCAGCACGAACTGTTCGCTGGAAACGACTTGACCGCTGCTCTTGTCTTTCAGGACCACTTTTTGATCCTTGACGAACTGCTTGGCTTCGGTTTCGTTGCGCGGCTTCTTGTAATCCAGCACCAGTTTCTGGTTGTCGGCGGCGGTGAAGTTGATCACCAGCGGCTCGGCGGTCACCAGCTTGGTGTCGCTGCGGCTGGAGTAGTTGCCTTCGAAGGCGACGACCAGCTGATGATCACCCGCCTTGATGGGGTAGGTGCTGGTCTTGTCGAGCAGCTTGGGATTGATGGACTGACCATCGATCAGCTGGACGACATAGGGGTTGGTGACTTCCAATTGGGCATCGGCCAGGGCACTACCTGCCCACAACAGACCAGCCAGGGCCGGCACCAGAACAGTCAGTTTCATTTCATCTCCTTGAACAGTCAGGCGAGTGCCCACTGAAAAACAGGGGCTCATTTTTACAGGTTTGCCCAAGGGCAGCAATAGGCGTTTATGACGCCATGGATTGGCCCGGTTGCCCATCTTTCTATCAAAAGCGGTATGTGCCAGTCGGCCCTGCTCCCACCGGGTGTCAGGACCCTATTCAATCCGGCGGCTGAACGGTGGCAGCGCATCGAGTAGCCCCTTGCCGTAGCGCTTGGTCAGCAGGCGTCGGTCGAGTATGGTGACCCGGCCCCTGTCCGCCTCCTTGCGAATGAGGCGGCCGCAGGCCTGAATCAGCTTGCGGGAGGCTTCCGGCACCGTCAGCTGCAGGAAGGGGTTGCCGCCCCGTTTCTCGACCCACTCGGCGGTGGCTTCTTCCACCGGCGAGTTGGGTACCGCAAAGGGCAGCTTGGTGATCACCAGGTTGGTGAGGTAGTGGCCGGGCAGGTCCAGCCCCTCCGAGAAGCTGCCGGTGCCAAACAGTATGCTGGCCTGGCCGCCGTCGCACTTTTGCTTGTGCAGGGTGAGCAGGGCATTGCGGGAGGCTTCTCCCTGTACCAGCAAGGAGAGCCCCTTGGCTCGCAGCCCCACCGCCACCTCGTTCATCTGCCGGTAGGAGGAGAAGAGCACCAGGCTTGCCTCCTTGCCGGCCAGCAGGCGGGGCAGGGCGCTGATGAGTTCCTGGGTGAAGGCGGGGGAGCTGGGTTCATGTTCCATCCTGGGCAGATAGAGCTCGGCTTTCTGGTAATCAAACGGGGATCTCAGACGCAGATAACGGGTGCCGTCGTGCTCTTTCAGCCCTACCTGATGGCGAAAATAGCTGAATGAAGAGAGAGCCGTGAGGGTGGCCGACACCAGCACGGCGCCCAGACAGCGGGACCAGAGCCACTCCTCCAGCAGATACCCCACTTCGATGGGGGAGGCGTGCAACCAGATGTCGCCGTCGTCGCTCTTGGCCATCCAGCGGGCGAGCGGTGTCTTGCCCTCGGGCACATGGCGCCCCAGCATCTCCCACAGGGCGCAGAAACTCTCCAGCCGCTGCAGGTGAAAACCGGTTTCCGCCAGCAGGGGCTCGGCCTCCTTGCGCCGGATCTCGCCATCTTTGAGCGCCTCGCCGATGGCGCCCTGCATTCGATCCAGTGCCCGCAGCGCCTT
Organism: Aeromonas sp. A04; assembly: GCF_047780465.1. NCBI lineage: Bacteria > Pseudomonadati > Pseudomonadota > Gammaproteobacteria > Aeromonadales > Aeromonadaceae > Aeromonas > Aeromonas sp. A04. The sequence goes on from NZ_JBLNHP010000002.1 coordinate 641,575, forward strand.
CTTGCTCGCCTCCTTCAGGTTTTCCGCCAGCATGGGCAGGGGATCTGGCAGCACACCTTCGGTGAATCGATAGTGTGCCTCGCCATTGAACAGCCGGTCGTTGGCGCCGAGCCACTGCTCCAGTGCCTTGAGATCCGGTTGCAGGGAAGCCAGCGCATCCTGCAGCTTCAACTGGGGGTCGAGCAAGCTGTCCTTGTTCAGCGTCCTGGCCAGCTTGCCAGCACTCTGTACCAGCTTCTCCAGCCAGCGACGGGAGCCCTTGACGCTGGCCGAGGCGGCGCCGTGATCCCGGGCTATGGTGGGCAGGTGATGGGCCTCGTCCAGCACATAGAGGCACTCGTCGGGGGGCGGCAATATGATGCCTCCGCCCATGGTGAGATCGGAGAGCAGCAGGGCATGGTTCACCACCAGCACGTCGGCGGCATCCATGTCGTTGCGGGCGCGGTGGAAGGGACAGTGCTGATGATGGCTCAGCGCCTTGTTGCAGGTGTGGCGGTCGGCGGCGATGCGATCCCAGCACAGGTCCGGGATGGGCTTGGGCCAGTTGTCCCGGTCGCCATCCCATTTTCCGTCCGTATAAGCCTGCCACAGCGCCTGATAGCGCTCCTTGTCAGAATCTGACGGCTTGTGCTTGCTTAAGCTACCGAAATCGAGCTCGAAGTTGGCCATCTCGGTGCCGCTTGCCGCTTGTTCAAGCAGGTGTTCGCAGCAGTAGCGCTGGCGCCCCTTGACCAGCATGAAACGAAACGGCAGCTCACTGTGACGGTGATAAAAGGGCAGGTCCTTGTGGATCAGCTGCTCCTGCAACGCGACGGTAGCGGTGGAGATTACCAGCTTCTTCTGGGTCAGGCGTGCCACCGGGATGGCGCCCTGGGCATAGGAGAGGGATTTGCCGATGCCGGTGCCGGCTTCGGCCACCAAGATGCGACGCTGCTTGTCATACTCTCCGGTCAGGGTCTTGGCTATCTCCGCCACCAGAAAATTCTGCTCTTTGCGCGGCACAAAACCGGGTAAACCATCGGCGATTTGGCGATAGGTATTGCGAATGGCGGCTTTGAGGCGGGTAGACAGCATGAAAGAAAAGACCGTTGCGGGGGGTGGAGAAGGACAGGATACCCGTAACTGCCAACCCGGGTCGAGGCATGGTGCAACGCACAGATCAGACCTCTTCTTCTATTTATAAGGCGGGCCCTCGTTACTGTGCGATAAATCACCAGCATGGGCCGCTAAAGCCAGCCATTATCGCTGTAAACGTTTTCCCAAGAGGTGCAAACAATGTGGGATTCAGGTCACAAATTTTCCGCTATGACTATGCTTTTCGTAAAAAGTTCCAAGTTTTTTCATTGCGGATTGGAAAACCCGGTGCTAGTCTCGGGCCCCATAGTGATGCAAAGAACATCGCTAACACAGGGAATAACAACAACTTAGTGTTTAATTACAGTAGGCATTGGAAACTATGAAAAAGACAATTCTGGCTATTGCTATCCCGGCTCTGTTTGCATCCGCCGCTAACGCTGCAGTGATCTATGACAAAGACGGTACCACTTTTGACGTATACGGCCGTGTTCAGGCTAACTACTACGGTGAGCACGATGACACCGATGGTGAGCTTGTCGGTGCCTCCCGTCTGGGCTGGTCCGGTAAAATTGCGCTGAACAACACCTGGTCCGGTATCGCCAAGACCGAGTGGCAAGTTTCTGCTGAAAATAGCGACAACAAAGTTCGCGATGTTCTTGATGCTAATGGTAACAAGATTGGCACCGTTGAAGATTCCGGTGGCAAATTCCAAGCTCGTCACGTCTATGTTGGCTTCGATGGTTCCCAGTACGGCAAAATCATCTTCGGTCAGACCGATACCGCCTTCTACGATGTGCTGGAACCGACCGATATCTTCAACGAATGGGGTGACGTAGGTAACTTCTACGACGGTCGTCAAGAAGGCCAGGTCATCTACTCCAACACCTATGGTGGTTTCAAAGGCAAGCTGTCCTATCAAACCAACGATGACCAGGCTGTAAAAGTCACTGACGTTGGTGGCTCTATCAAAGAAGCCGTATTTACTGATGTTAAGCGTAAAAATGCTTACGCCGCTGCTGCCGGTTATGACTTCGACTTCGGTCTGGGCCTGAACGCTGGTTACGCTTACTCCGACCTGGAAGGCAAAACCACAGACGCGAGCGGTGAGAAGTCCGAGTGGGCACTGGGTGCACACTATGCCATCAACGGTTTCTACTTTGCCGGTATGTACACCCAGGGTGACGTGAAGAACGACACATCTGGCCGTAAGGACAAGGGTCGCGGTTACGAACTGGCTGCTTCCTACAACGTTGATGCCTGGACCTTCCTGGCTGGCTACAACTTCACCGAAGCTAAGCAGAACTCCAACCTGAGTGGCACTTCCTACAAAGACACTCTGGACGAAACCCTGCTGGGTGTTCAGTACAGCTTCACTTCCAAGCTGAAAGCCTATACCGAGTACAAAATCCAGAATATCGATGACAAGGACGACGAGTGGACTGTCGCCCTGCAATACAACTTCTAATCCAGCCTCTGCGCTGATTTAGTTGGTAAACGGCCAAGCTTGCTTGGCCGTTTTGTTTTATCTGTCGTCTGTCATTTTATTGCCCGCTTTCACCTGCGTTAATTACTTCCCCTTGGCCTCTTTGACCTGCGCCAGCTCACGTTGTCTCTTTTTTGTCCTTGGCTCCCGGCCGCTGAATCGCTAGATTATTTGACTCGTTGAAGGACGCTCGACAAACAGGGAAGGACGACGCTTGATTGACTTCAGTCACCCGCAATGGCGGGAACTGGCCCGCCAGCTACTGGATCACTCCCCCCTGGTGATCCGGGCTCGCCAGTATCTGCCGCTGGTAGGCCTGCTCAAGGACAACCAGTTGCTGCTCGCCCTTGGCAATCACAGCTATGAACTGACCCCTGCCGGGCGGCGCTATCTGACCCGCGAGTTGACGCTGGCCGAAATTGCCACTGCGCCGCCAACCCCCGAGGAGTGGCTGCAGGCCCATGGCTGGCAGCTTGGTGAGCGAGTCAATGAGCGAGTACTGGCGGCGCTCTATCGCAAACCGGAGGCGACCTTCAGCCCCAACGAGCAGATCGATTTCGAGGACAAGGGCATTCGGCTCTGCGCCGATCAGCTGCTGCGCTTGCGTGCGCCGCAACCCTTCAGCCTGTTTTTCAGCGGCGGCACCCTGCTCGATGCGGCCCCCTGGTTGCAGGCACTGGGGGAGCTTGCCTTGCCTGAGCGTACCCTGGCCGGGCTTGGCAAGATCCTGTGGGGAGAGGGGAATATCGAGCGGGTGATCACCACCGACAGCGTCGGTGCCTTTGCCGAGCTGGCGCTCTGTGCCGGCTCCCTGCTGGTATGGGCGCCCACGACGGCGCAAGTCGCCTTGCAACAGGTCGTGGCCGCTCTGCCGCCCAATGTACAGTGGAGCCACCTCATCTCACTCGATCCCGCCGGTGTGGATCGGACACTGGCGCTGGCTCAGCGACTGGGCCGTCCGGCCAGCTGGTGGCTGCCAACCGCCCTCTCTCCCATAGTGTCGGCCTATGCCCAGCCGTTGGGTGATGGCCGTCCCTGGGAGACGAGTCGGATCCCCAAACCATTGTTAGCAGTTTGTAGCGGTTTGGTTGAGTCCAATGGTGGCTTGTCCGCCGAGGTGTGCGCGCTGGCGCCAGAGTGGCATGCGGTCGGTTGATATTGCCGCAGATGTCGTTGAGAAAGCGGTTTTCCCCCATTGAGCGCGATGATATAAAGAGTTGACGAAGCGCTCGCCAAACGGGCGCTTTCGTGTGTCACAGACGGTTTGCCGACACGCTTTGCCACCCAACGAACTCAACGGAATACAGGGAATACCATGTTTGAAAAGGTTGTTGCCGCCCCAGCGGATCCGATCCTGGGCCTGACCGAAGCCTTCCGCGCTGACTCTCGCAGCCACAAGATCAATCTGGGGGTCGGGATCTACAAGGATGAGACCGGTGCCACCCCTATCCTTCACTGCGTCAAGAAAGCCGAGCAGAAGCTGCTCACCGACGAGAAGACCAAGAATTACCTCGGTATCGAAGGCAATATCGAATACGGCCGCATAGTGCAGCAACTGCTGTTCGGACAGGCCTCCGCCTTGATCGCCAGCGGCCGTGCCAAGACAGCCCAGGCGCCGGGTGGTACGGGTGCCCTGCGCATCGCCGCCGAGTTCGTGGTGCGCAACGGGCTGGCCAAGACCATCTGGATTTCCGATCCCACCTGGGCCAACCACGTCAGCGTGTTCCAGGCTGCGGGCCTGACCGTCAAGTGGTACAAGTACTACGACGCCGCCACCAAGGGGCTCGACTTTGCCGCCATGCAGGCGTCGCTCAGTGACGTACAGGCCGGTGAGCTGGTGTTGCTGCACGGCTGCTGCCACAACCCGACCGGTATCGATCCGACGACCGAGCAGTGGCGCGCCCTGGCCAAACAGAGTGCCGCCGCCGGCTGGCTGCCGCTGTTTGACTTTGCCTATCAGGGTTTTGCCCGTGGTATCGAAGAGGATGCCGAAGGTCTGCGCATCTTCGCCGAGTGCCACGACGAGCTGCTGGTGGCGAGCTCTTTTTCCAAGAACTTCGGCCTCTACAACGAACGGGTCGGCGCCTTCACCCTGGTCAGCGCGACCAAGGCGATCGCCGACGTGGCCTTCACCCAGGTCAAGACCGTCATCCGAGCCAACTACTCCAACCCGCCGTCACACGGCGCAGCCGTGGTGACCACCATCGTCAGTGACCCGGCCCTTTATGCCGAGTGGGTGGAAGAGGTGGCGGCCATGCGGGTGCGCATTCGCGAGATGCGCGAGCTGCTGGTGGAGAAGTTGTCTGCCCTCGGTGTGAGCCAGGACTTCAGCTTCATCCGCGAACAGAACGGCATGTTCTCCTTCTCCGGTCTCTCCAAGGATCAGGTTGAGCGCCTCAAGAGCGAGTTTGCCATCTACATCGTCGGTTCAGGCCGGATCAGCGTGGCCGGGATCACCCGCGCCAACATAGATCCCCTGTGCGACGCCATCGCCAAGGTGCTGTAACAGAGGCGAACAGGCTGCACTTGACATCACCCGCGTCAGATAGCATTGATCCTCTGTATGACGCCATCGCCAAGGTGCTGTGATGCTTCAGCCGTGATGGCTGAGTGTTTGCGTAGGTGATGTTGCCTGAGCAGTAAAAAGCCCGCCGGGGAGACCCGGCGGGCTTTTTCGTTCCTGCTGTTTTCACCTCAGCGGCGTCGCTTGTTGCCCCCCAGCAGGGAGCCGAGTACCCCGCGTACCAGCTGGCGCCCCACCTCGCTGCCTATGGTGCGAGCCACGCTCCTGGCGGCGGTCTGCACCACGCCGTCGTGCTGGCCACCGCGCGGGCCTGTGCGGCCAAACAGGATGCCATTGAGGGCATCGAGCAGACCGCCTTCGGTGTCGGTCTTGGTTTCGCCATCCGCTGTGGCGGCAGCCTTGCTGCCATTGAGCCGCTCGAAGGCGGAATCCCGGTCCTCGGTCTTTTCATATCGGCCGTAGAGCAGGGAGCCCCGGATCAGGGCCAGCCGCTCGGCCTCGCTCAAGGGCCCGATGCGGCTGGCGGGCGCTGCTATGAAGGCGCGCTCCACCACGTTCGGGCGCCCCTTCTCATCGAGCAATGAGACCAGGGCCTCGCCCACCCCCAGTTCGGTAATGGCGCCGGCCGCCTCGAAGGCCGGGTTGGCGCGCAGTGTGTTGGCGGCGATCCGTACCGCTTTTTGATCGCTCGGGGTGAAGGCGCGCAGCGCGTGCTGCACCCGGTTGCCGAGCTGCCCCAGCACGCTGTCGGGAATATCGGCCGGGCTCTGGGTCACGAAGTAGACGCCGACCCCTTTCGAGCGGATGAGGCGCACCACCAGCTCTATCTTCTCCAGCAGCGCCCTGGGGGCATCGTTGAACAACAGATGAGCCTCGTCGAAGAAGAACACCAGTACCGGCTTGTCCGGGTCGCCCACCTCGGGCAGTTGTTCGAACAGCTCAGACAACAGCCAGAGCAGGAAGCAGGCATAGAGCCGGCTGGACTGGGTCAGCTTGCTCGCCGCCAGCACATTGATGTGGCCGTGACCGGCTTCGTCGGTCTGCAACAGATCCTGAATGTCCAGCATGGGCTCGCCGAAGAAGTGATCGCCCCCCGCGCTCTCCAGAGTGAGCAGGTTGCGCAATATGGCGCCGATGGAGGCGGTCGACACATTGCCATAGCGGGTGGTCAGGGATTTGGCGTTCTCCCCGGCAAACTGCACCATGGCGCGCAGATCTTTGAGGTCGAGCAGCAGCAGGCCCTCATCGTCCGCCACCTTGAACACCAGCTCCAGCACCCCGCTCTGGGTGTCGTTGAGGCCGAGCAGCCGGGCCAGCAGCAGGGGGCCCATGTCGGAGACGGTGGCCCGCACCGGGTGCCCCTGCTCGGCAAACAGATCCCAGAACAGGGCGGGACTGGCGGCAAAGACGGGAGCCGGCATGGCGAGCTGGGCCAGACGGGCATCCAGCTTGCTGGATGGGGTGCCGGCGGCGCCCAGTCCACTCAAGTCCCCCTTCACATCCGCCAGAAAAACCGGTACCCCGAGGCGAGAGAAGCCCTCTGCCAGCACCTGCAGGGTGACGGTTTTACCCGTGCCTGTGGCGCCCGTGATGAGGCCGTGGCGATTGGCCATGGCGGGCAGCAGGGAGAGGGGTTGGCCATTGGCATAGGCCAGCGTCAGCGGTTCTGTCATGGTGGGCTCCTTGTCCTGGCAGGTGGCGCGCAGCAGTTAGCTACAAGGAGTGTGGCGGCAGAGCCAAATGATGGCAAGAGAGGGGATATGAGGGGCACCCTCTTGTCAGGACAAGGGCTGTCCTGACAAGAAGCCGGTCAGCGTGCGCGCGCCAGCTTGGCCAGTTGCAGCAGCAGCAGGGTGAGGAGGCCGCCGCAGGCGGCGGTCAGCACCGCCAGCAAGAGGCTGCCGAGCAGGAAGGGCGGTACCAGGGTTGCCGCCTCCTGTTCCAGCCAGTGCAGGGACCAGGTGAGATGAAACGGCTCCGGCGTCTTGTGCAGCACCAGACAGCCGGTGCGGTAGGCATAGAGATACATGAAGGGCAGCGTCACAGGGTTGTTGAACCAGACCGCCAGCAGGGCCAGCGGCAGGTTGAGACTGAAGGCCAGCGCCAGCGCGACGGCGATCAGCGAATGCATGGGGACCGGGATCCAGCAGGCGAAGAGGCCGGCTGCCACGGCGCCGCTCAGGGCCCGTGCTCCGCCCTGCCAGAGTGCGGGTGCCAGCAGGCGTTCACCAAACAGGGCGAACCACTTCTGTTGGCGCAAGGTGTCCGGATCTATCTTGAAACGGGCAAACCAGCGGCTCAGCATGCCCGCGCCTCCTTGCGCTTTTGCCACTGGCGTACCGTGCTGATGCGCCAGAAGGTGCGGATCAGGGCATAGCCGATCAGCGAGCTCAGCAGGGCGAGCACCAGGGAGCCCAGCAGCAGGGGCGGGGCCAGCGTCTCGAATACCGACACCAGCCAGGCCCAGGTGAACTCGATGTCGATGTGCTGGGAAGGTTGCCCAAGCAGCTGGCAGCCGGTCAGGTAGGCGCCGTAAAACAGGGGCGGCATGGTAAAGGGGTTGGAGAGCCAGACCAGGGCGACCGAGAGGGGCAGATTGACCCGACAGGCGATGGCGCCACCGGCCGCCAGCAGCATCTGGCAGGGGAGGGGGATCCAGGCCATGAAGAGGCCGACCGCGAACGCGCCGGCGGCGGAGCGCCGGTTGAGATGCCACAGATTGGCATCGAGCAGCAGCTTGCCGAACAGCCGCAAGTGCTTGTGTTCCTTGAGTCTCTCTTGATCAGGCATCCAGCGTTTTATGAGTCGTTTGGGCATATTGAAACCTTGCTAAATACTTGCACCATGGATCTGCGCTTGTTGTCGTTTGCCCTGGGGGCAAGCTCCTCGCTACTCTGGCCATGGTTACCTTCATGGGAATGGGGGGGCCTGATGCTGCTGATCGCGTTCCCCCTTGCCTGTTGTCGCTGCTGGCGTCTGCTGTTTCTGCTGCTCGGCATCCTCTGGATGCAGGCCAGTCTGCAGTACCGGCTCGCCTGGCTGGATCAGCTGGAGGCACAGGCGAGCCACATCATAACCGCACGCTTGCAAAGTGCAGAGCCCGAGGGCGATAAATTTGTCCGGCTGCTGCTGCAGGTGGCGTCCCTCGATGGTCAGGCGCTGACCCCGGCGCCGCTGGTGCGGATCAATGCCTACCAGACCCTGCCCGCTCTGCCGGCGGGCAGCCAGGTGACGCTGGTGGTCTCTCTCAAACCGGCCCATGGGCTGGCCAACGAGGCGGGCATGGATGGACGGCGCCTGTTGCTGGGCAAGGGCATCACAGCCACCGGCAACCTGCGCCGTATCATGAAGACGCAGGCCGCCGCGCCGGGCTGGCGGGATCGCTGGCTGGATGAGGCTGCCGCCAGCTGGCAGGGGCTGACCCATGCTCCCCTGTTGTCGGCACTCACCTTTGGCGAGCAGAGCGGCATCACGGATGAGCAGTGGACGCTGTTTCGCGGCAGCGGGCTGACCCATATCATCGCCATCTCGGGTCAGCACATAGCGCTGGTGGCCGTGCTGGGCTGGTGGCTCGGGCGGTTGTTCGGGCTGCGCGGGGCCATACTGGTCGCCCTGCTGTTTGCCGCCGTCTACAGCTGGCTGGCAGGGTTTGCGGTGGCCACAGAGCGGGCGCTCATCATGGTGCTGGTGTGGAGCCTGCTGCGCTGGCGCCGGCGCGAGTGGCCTGCTTATCGCATCTGGCTGTGGGCCTTCGTAGCGCTGGTGTTGTGGGATCCCTTCGCCCTCTACTCGGCCGGCTTCTGGCTCTCGTTTCTGGCGGTGGCCCTGCTGCTGGCGGCGGGTTATCTTGAGGCCAAACCCGGTCTGGTGCGGCTGCAGGGCTTGCTGCTGCTCGGCTTGCTGCCGCTGCAACTGGCCTTGTTCGAGGGCATAGCACCGCTGGCGCTGCTGCTCAATCTGCTGGCGTTGCCGCTGTTTTGCATCGGGATCATTCCGCTGGCGCTGATCGGCGTCCTGCTGGCGCCGCTCTGGGGCTGGCTGGCCCACGGTTTGTTCTGGCTGGCGGATCTGGGGTTGCAGTGGGTGTTGTGGGGGCTGACGCAGCTGGCCAGCCAGTGGCAGCTCTGGTGGCCCGTGCCGGGCTGGGTGGTGCCGGTCAGCGCAGTGCTGACCCTGCTCTGGTGCGCCTGGCACGTGCCGGGGGCTCGCCCGCTATGTATACCCGTGGTCGCGGCCCTCTTGCTTGCCGCCTGGCCTATGCCAACGCGCTGGCAAGTGAGGGTGCTGGATGTGGGACAGGGTTTGTCCGTGCTGATCACCCGAGGGGAGCGTGGCATCCTCTACGATACCGGCGATCGTTATCCCGGCGGCTACAACATGGCGGATGCCGCCATCCTGCCACTGCTCAACCGGCTCGATGTGCAGGTGCTGGATTATCTCGTCATCAGCCACAAGGACAGGGATCACGCCGGCAATCGCCGGGCCATATTGCGGGCGCTGCCGGTGCGTCATGAGCTCTCCTCGTTTGCGTTTGGCAAGCTCACCACCCTGTGCCGGCGTGGCCAGCGCTGGCGCTGGCAGGGGCTCGACTTTGCCGTGCTCTGGCCCGAACAACCTGGGCGCGGCCACAACAACGACGGCTGCGTGCTGCAGATAAGCGACGGCAACCGGCGCATTCTGCTCAGCGCGGACATAGAGCAGGAGACGGAACGCCGCCTGCTGGCGCTGGATCGGGGCGAGTTGGCCAGCACCCTGCTGGTGAGCCCTCATCATGGCAGTCGCACCTCGTCCACCCCGGCTTTCGTCGCGGCTGTGAATGCACGGTATGTGGTGCACAGTGCGGGATTTATTAATCAGTGGGGCTTTCCTCGTCCCGAGGTGGTGGCCCGCTATCGGCAGGCCAGCCAGTGGGTCACCGGGCTGGATGGCGCCATCCTGATTGAACCCCGGGCTGACGGGTTCGGCATCCGCGCCGAACGCGACCATGGCCCCTGGTATCGCCGAGGCGGCGCCTGGTGGCGTCCTGCGGGCTGGCCCAGCTTGCCTTCTGCCATTTCCCGCCAGGATCCGCTGTGGCGAGGGGCTGCTGGCCCGGAGCCGGCCAGGAAATAATCCATCATCTCCTTCTGTCGAATGCCGGGTTTTGGCTATCAAGATGGCGGTGCTTGGTGGATGCGCAGGCGTTGGCTTGGGCATTAATCCGTCATTTCCGGTGCGGACTCTGGCTATCAAGATGGCGGCGCTTGGTGGATGCGCAAGCTTTGGCTAGAATACCCCGTCATTTCCCTTATTAACGGCTATTCATGCAACAAGAAACCTCACAAGACAGCTGGCCCGTCTTCAAGCGTCTGCTCGGTTATGTCCGGGATCGCAAGCTGGGTCTGGTCGGCGGCATCATAGGGATGCTGGGCTATGCCGCCGTGGATACCACCTTCGTCTACTCCATCAAGCCACTGATCGATCAGGGCCTCAATGGCAATGACAGCGGCGTGCTGAAATGGATGCCTTTCTTCGTACTCGGCATCGTTGCCCTGCGTGGCTGCGCCACCTTCCTCTCCAACTATTGCATGGCCTGGGTCGGCAACCATGTGGTGATGCGGCTGCAACAGCAGGTGTTCAGCCACCTGATGGCCATGCCCATGAGCTTCTTCGACCGCCAGAACACCGGCAACCTGCTGGCCAAGGTGACCTATGACGCCGGTCAGGTCTCCTCTGCCGCCAGCTCCACTCTGGTCTCGCTGGTGCGAGAAGGGGCGACAGTGATCGGTCTGCTCGGCCTGATGTTCTGGCACTCCTGGCAGTTGTCGGTGATCTTCTTGGTGGTGGGCCCTGTGGTGGGCATACTGATTGGCCTCATCAGCCGTCGTTTTCGCAAGATCAGCCGCCACATCCAGCAGGCGGTGGGCGACATCACTACCTCGACCGAGCAGATGCTCAAGGGTCATAAAGAGGTGCTGATGTTCGGTGGCCAGCAGGTCGAAGAGAAACGCTTCTTCCGCGTCAGCAACCACATGCGCCAGCAGACTATGAAGATGGTCGCCGCCGATGCCATCGGCAGCCCCATAGTGCAGATGGTGGCCTCGGTCGCCCTGGCTGTGTTCCTCTACGTGGCCACCATAGACTCGGTCAAGGCGACCCTGACCGCCGGTACCTTCACCGTCATGGTCACCTCCATGATGATGCTGCTCAAGCCGCTCAAAAGTCTGACCGACGTCAACAACCAGTTCCAGCGCGGCATCACCGCCTGTCAGAGCCTGTTCGGTCTGCTCGATTCCACCCCGGAAGAGGACAGCGGTACCCGTACCCTGGATCGTGCCCGTGGCGAGATCGAGTTTCGCAACGTCACCTTCACCTACCCGACCAAGGACACCCCTGCGCTGCACAACGTCAGCTTCAAGGTGGAAGCGGGTAAATCCGTGGCCCTGGTGGGGCGCTCCGGCTCCGGCAAGAGCACCATCGCCAGCCTGCTGACCCGTTTCTACGACGTGGAGCAGGGCGAGATCCTGCTGGATGGCGTCAATATTCGCGAGTACCGCCTGAGCGAGCTGCGCAAGCAGTACGCCCTGGTCTCCCAGCACGTGCACCTGTTCAACGACACTGTCGCCAGCAACATCGCCTATGCGGCGGAAGAGAAATACAGCCGGGAAGAGATCCAGCAGGCGGCCCGCATCGCCCATGCCGACGAGTTCGTCAGCAAGATGACCCAGGGGTACGATACCGTGGTCGGCGAGAACGGGGCTTCACTGTCCGGTGGTCAGCGTCAGCGCATCGCCATCGCCCGCGCCCTGCTGCGCGATGCCCCCGTGTTGCTGCTGGATGAGGCGACCTCGGCGCTCGATACCGAGTCCGAGCGTCACATCCAGGCTGCCATCGACGAACTGTGCAAGGCGCGCACCTCGCTGGTGATCGCCCACCGCCTCTCCACCATAGAGAAGGCGGACGAGATCCTGGTGATCGACGAGGGTCATATCGTCGAGCGCGGCAACCACGAAGCCTTGATGGCCAATCAGGGCACCTATGCCCAGTTGCGCGCCATCCAGTTCGGCAACGTAGCTGCGGGTAACAAGGGCTAATGCTGCAGCAACTCTGGTATGGGCAAAGCCGCTGGCGCTGTTTGCTGGCACCCTTTTCCCTGCTGTTTGCCATCATCAGCGGCGCCCGTCGCGTCGCCTATCGACGCGGCTGGTTCAGGGCCTATCGGGCCAGCCTGCCGGTGATCGTGGTGGGCAATATCTCGGTGGGTGGCAACGGCAAGACCCCGGTCGTGGTCTGGCTGGTGGAACAGCTGCAAGCCCGCGGGTTCAGGCCCGGAGTGGTGAGCCGCGGCTATGGCGGCAAGGCGCCCCATTATCCCTACCGGCTCGATGCCAATAGCGGCACGGCGCAGGCGGGTGACGAGCCCGTGCTCATCGCCCGTCGCTGCGGCTGCCCCGTGGTGGTCGCCCCGAAACGGGCCGATGCGGTGCGTCTGCTGGAGCAAGGTGGCGAGGTGAACATCATCATCACAGACGACGGTCTGCAGCACTATGGGCTGGCCCGCGACATCGAACTGGTGGTGGTGGACGGCGTGCGTCGTTTTGGCAACGCCTGCCTGCTGCCCATGGGGCCGCTGCGCGAGCCCGTGACCCGGCTCAAGCGGGTGGATGCCATCATCTGCAACGGCGGCACGCCAGCCCGAGGGGAGTACCCCATGGCGCTGGTGGCCGATGCGCCGCGCCGGGTGCGCGATGACATGCCCGCCAGCGAGCCCTTGCCCCGCAGCGTGGATGCCCTGGCCGGCATAGGCCATCCCCCCCGTTTCTTCGCCACCCTGACCAGCCTTGGTTATGAGCTGCAGCAGAGCGTCGGTTATGCGGATCATCAGGCGTTTGAGCGGGATGAACTGCTCGCCCGCTTCGGCGAACGGCCGTTGCTGATGACCGAAAAAGACGCGGTCAAGTGTCGGGGCTTTGCGCCGGATAACTGGTGGTATCTGCCGGTCAGTGCCGAGTTGCCTGCTTCCTTGCTCGACAGCCTGTTGCAGAAATTGCATCCGGCAAAAGCGCCCGCTTCCGACACTGAACACTGAAGAATGGCATGCCGGCTGGTCCGGCATCCTGGCCCGCTCGATAGAGTGGAAGGAGCCGCGATTTGGCTCCGGGTTTTAGAATATCAATGGCTCGACATCATAGCGTGCCCGGCATTTTGGCCCGCTCGAGATAGTCGCTTGCTCGACATCGTTGAAGGAGTTTCGTTTTGGCACTGGATATCAAATTGCTCGACATCATCGCCTGCCCGGTTTGCAAGGGGAAGCTGCACTACAACAAGGCCGTACACGAGCTGGTCTGCCGTTTCGACAAGCTGGCCTATCCGTTGGAGGAGGGGATCCCTGTGCTGCTGGAGAACCGCGCCCGTCACCTCAATAGCGACGAGATGCCGTCATGAGTTTCGTGGTGATCATTCCTGCCCGCTACGCCTCCACCCGCTTGCCGGGCAAGCCGCTGGCGGACATCCATGGCAAGCCCATGGTGCAGCACGTGGTGGAAAAGGCCCTGCAATCCGGCGCGGATCGGGTGATCGTCGCCACCGATGACGAGCGGGTACGCAGCGCGCTGGCCTCCTGTGCCGCGCTCGCGGGCTTTGAGGTGTGCATGACCTCGCAGGATCACCAGTCCGGCACCGAGCGTCTGGCGGAAGTGTGCCGTCACTACGGCTTTGCCAGCGATACCATCATCGTCAATGTGCAGGGGGATGAGCCGCTCATTCCGCCCGCCATCATACGTCAGGTGGCCGACAATCTGGCCGCGGCGACGGCGCCCATGGCCACCCTCTCAGTGCCCATTGTGGATGCGGAGGAGGCGTTCAACCCCAATGCGGTCAAGGTGGTGACCGACAAGGATGGCTACGCCCTCTACTTCAGCCGGGCCAGCATTCCCTGGGACAGGGATCGCTTTGCGAAGGGCCACGAACAGATTGGCGATCACTACCAGCGTCACATCGGCATCTACGCCTATCGTGCCGGTTTCATCCAGCGTTACGTGGACTGGGCGCCGAGCGTGCTGGAACAGGTCGAGGCCCTGGAGCAGCTGCGGGTGCTCTGGTACGGGGAGAAGATCCACGTGGCCCAGGCGCTGCAAGCGCCGCCGGTCGGGGTGGATACCCAGGCCGATCTGGACAAGGTGCGTGCGCTGCTGGCGAACTGATGCCAGCGCCACCGACATGACTCTGAACGGTGCCTGCGGGCGCCGTTTTTTGTGTTGAATCCTTGCATAATTATTTGATTACAAACGTCATTTATGAGCACTTTCAAACTTTTCCCGCCCATGGTTTGCCAAACCAGCGAGTTTGGTTATGATGCAAGACGCCGTGTTAACCCTAACTGGCATATAACGAGATAAAAAAACGGGGTGTTTGGGTGATAAATGTATTCCTGGTCGATGATCATGAGTTGGTGCGTACAGGGATAAGACGCATTTTGGAAGATGTCCGCGGGATCAAGGTGGTGGGCGAGGCGCAGAGCGGGGAAACCGCAGTCACTTTCTGTCGTCAGCACCATCCAGACGTGATCCTGATGGACATGAACATGCCGGGCATCGGCGGCCTGGAGGCGACCCGCAAGATACTGCGGATCCGGCCCGATGTGCGCATCATAGTGCTGACCATTCATTCAGAAAATCCGTTCCCCACCAAGGTGATGCAGGCGGGCGCCGCCGGTTATCTCACCAAGGGCGCCGCCCCGGACGAGATGATCCACGCCATTCGCCTGGTGCACTCGGGCCAGCGTTACATCTCCCCCGAGATCGCCCAGCAGATGGCGCTCAGCCAGTTTGCGTCGGCGGATGAAAATCCCTTCAAGTCCCTTTCCGAGCGCGAGTTGCAGATCATGATGATGATCACCAAGGGGCAGAAGGTGACCGACATCTCCGAGCAGTTGAACCTGAGCCCGAAGACGGTCAACAGCTACCGTTACCGCCTGTTCAGCAAGCTCAACATCAACGGCGATGTGGAGCTGACCCATCTGGCCATTCGCTATGGCATGCTGGACGCCGACACCTTGTAAGCGGGTGGCGGGAGTCAAAAAGGCGGCGGGTGCCGCCTTTTTGCATTTCGCCGGCCTGGCGCAGTATGCTCTCCCCGTTGATGCTGACTTCTATCGTTTTCGCCCCTTTGTGTTGAGCCGAGTAGCCGATGACCCTTTCTCCCGAGCCCCTTTTTGACAGCAAGGCCTTTCTGAGCGCCGTGACTCACCAGAGCGGCGTCTACCGCATGTATGACAGCGGCGGCACCGTCATCTATGTGGGCAAGGCCAAGGATCTTAAAAAACGGCTCTCCTCCTACTTTCGCACCAAGGTCGACAGCATCAAGACCCATACTCTGGTGCGCCAGATCGCCGATATCCAGGTGATGGTGACCCACACCGAGACAGAGGCGCTGATCCTCGAGCACAACCTCATCAAGCAGTACCAGCCGCGCTACAACGTGCTGCTGCGCGACGATAAATCCTACCCCTGGATCATCATCACAGGGCACCGGCATCCCCGCATCGGCGTCCATCGCGGCGCCCGCAAGGTGAAGGGGGAGTACTTCGGCCCTTACCCCTCCGGCGGCGCCGTGCGCGAGAGCCTGCACCTGATGCAGAAGATCTTCCCGGTGCGCCAGTGCGAGGATGCCGTCTATGCCAACCGTACCCGTCCCTGCCTGCTCTATCAGCTCAAGCGCTGCGCCGGCCCTTGCGTGGCGGGGCTGGTGAGCGAGGCAGAATATGCCCAGCAGGTGGAGCTGGCCAAGCTGTTTCTGGCGGGCAAGAACCAGCAGGTGATAGGGGAGCTGGTAGGCAAGATGGAGTCTGCCAGCGGCGATCTGCGCTTCGAGGATGCGGCCCGCTACCGGGATCAGATCCAGGCCCTGCGCCGGGTGACCGAGCAGCAGTCGGTGAGCGGCAATGTGCTCGATGAACTGGATGTGGTGGGGGTGGCATTCGAGCAAGGCGCCGCCTGCATCCATGTGCTCTTCATTCGCCAGGGCAAGGTGCTGGGTTCCCGCAGCTACTTCCCCAAGGTGCCTAGCGATACGCCGCTGGAGGAGGTGGTGCAATCCTTCCTGCTGCAGTTCTATCTGTCGGGGCAGGGGGGCAGGCAGATCCCGAGCGAGGTGCTGCTGGACGTGGCCCTCGAGGACGAGAGCGTGATTGCCGAGACCCTGAGCCAGACCGCAGGTTACAAGGTGCGGGTGGTGAGCCGTACTCGTAGTGAACGAGCGCGCTTTATCAAGCTCGCCTCCATCAATGCGCAAACGGCGCTGCGCTCGCGCCTCGCCCACAAGAGCACCACCCAGGCCCGCTTCAGCCAGCTGGAAGAGTTGCTGGAGCTGGAGCAGCCCATCGCCCGCATGGAGTGTTACGACATCTCCCACACCATGGGGGAGCGTACCGTGGCTTCCTGCGTGGTGTTCAACCGGGAGGGGCCACTCTCCTCGGAATACCGCCGTTTCAATATCGACGGCATCACGGGGGGGGATGACTACGCCGCCATGGAGCAGGTGCTGGAGCGGCGCTTTGGCAAGCTGCAGGAGCCGGACAAGGTGCCGGACGTGCTGTTTATCGACGGCGGCCTGGGTCAGCTGCGCCGCGCCGAGGAGATCCTGGCCCGTCAGCTGGAGTTCCTCGGTGGCAAATACCCGCTGCTGGTGGGCATCGCCAAGGGAGTGACCCGCAAGGCGGGGCTGGAGACCCTGATCCTGGGGGACAGCCACGAAGAGCTGCACTTGCCGGCAGATATGCCCGCTTTGCACCTTATTCAGCATATTCGCGACGAATCTCACCGTTTTGCCATCACGGGCCACCGGGCCCGCCGCGCCAAGGCCCGCACCACCAGTACCCTGGAGGACATTCCGGGAGTAGGGCCCAAGCGGCGTCAGGCCCTGCTCAAGTACCTGGGCGGCTTGCAGGAGGTGAAAAAGGCAGGGGTGGACGAGCTCGCCAAGGTGCCCGGCATCAGCCAGGAGCTGGCCCAGTCCATTCATGATGCCTTGCACTCGCTCTGAGCCGTCAGGGTACTGGGCATCAGCCCGGCGTGGCCCAGTTTGTTCCATTCACGATGCCCTGCGCTCGCTCTGAGGCGGCAGAGTGCTCGGCATCAGCCAGGCGCAGGTCTGATCCACGCCATTCACTATGCCCTGCATTCGATCTGAGGCGGCAGGGTGCTCGGCATCAGCCAGGCGCTGGTCTGACCCACACCATTAACGATGCCCTGCACTCGCTTTGAGCCGGCAGAGCGCTCGGCATCAGCCAGGCGCAGGTCTGATCCACGCCATTCACGATGCCTTGCATTCGATCTGAGCCAGGGGTCAGGGCTCGTCGCGCTCGGCATTCAACCCAGTCCATCCAGGATGCGTTGCATTCGCTCTGAATCGTGGCCGCAATCCCGCCTCTGGGTGCACAAGAGCCGTGACGCAGGGGGCCCGTAAATGCCATAATAGCCCGCATCCTGAGGTTGTTGATGGATTAATAGACCAAGGCGGGCGCCTGTCCGGTTGCATCCGTGATCGGCTTGGGGCTACCATGTAGCGGCATACAAGAAGTGGCTGAAAATAATGACAAATATTCCTAACCTGCTGACGTTTTTTCGGATCTTGCTTATCCCCGTCTTCGTCATCCTGTTCTATGTACCCTATCAGTGGTCCTATCTGGCGGCGGCCCTCGTCTTCATTCTGGCGGCCGCGACCGACTGGTTTGATGGCTACCTTGCCCGCAAGCTGAACCAGTCCACCGCCTTCGGCGCCTTCCTCGATCCAGTCGCCGACAAGATCATGGTGGCGGCGGCGCTGGTGGTCATAGTCGAACACTACAACACCATCTGGGTCACCATACCCGCCATGACCATGATTGGCCGCGAGATCATCATCTCCGCCCTGCGTGAATGGATGGCCGAGCTCGGCAAACGCTCCTCGGTGGCGGTCAGCTGGATTGGCAAGTGGAAGACCATGATCCAGATGGTGTCGCTCACCGGCCTCATCTGGCAGTACGACATCTGGATGGTATGGCTCGCCTACGTGCTGCTCTATGTCGCCACCGTGCTCACCTTCTGGTCCATGTTCCAGTACATGAAGGCCGCCTGGGGCGATCTGACCTACCACTCCCGCTTCTAGTGCCTGCCCTGGCATAAAGCATCGTTTCCCCGCCATTGGGGCAGGGAAACGATCATGAGTGGTAAAAGTGCAGGAAAAGGGTAAAAAACACTCGAACGATCAGGGTATTAAACATTTTTGGTTGACTGGGCGAGGAACATCGCTAGAATGCGTCCTCGTAGTCAGGCAGTCAGCCAGACCAATGCGGGAATAGCTCAGTTGGTAGAGCACGACCTTGCCAAGGTCGGGGTCGCGAGTTCGAGTCTCGTTTCCCGCTCCAAATTCAGACAATAGAGAGCCAACTCTCTTTTGCATGGCGCGTTAGCAAAGCGGTTATGCAGCGGATTGCAAATCCGTTTAGTCCGGTTCGACTCCGGAACGTGCCTCCATATTGACAAGCCCGCCGCGCGGACTTGATACCGATTGCGGTGCCCGAGTGGTGAAATCGGTAGACACAAGGGATTTAAAATCCCTCGACGTTCGCGTCGTGCCGGTTCGATTCCGGCCTCGGGCACCATTAAAATCAAAGACTTACGAAGGCCACTAGCGATAGTGGCCTTTTTGTTTTCCTCCCAGTGTCCACATTTGATCCACACAGATTTATTCCGGTAGCTCTTCCAGCTTCACTTCGAGCTGTACGCGGTTGGTGTAACCCTGATTGGTGAGGTCGTGCACCACCTGGGTGAGCAGCCATGGGGCGGCGTCGATGTCGGGTTTGAATCCCATGACGGTGGTGGGCTGTTCCGGGTAGAGTTCTGGGCGGCCTTTGGCCAGGGTGATGTCGAACTCGGCCACCCCGCGCTGGATCCGTTCCCACTCCGCACGGGCGGCCCGCATGGCGTTGGCCTGATTGGCGTAAACATGGCGCAGCTCTTTGACGTTCTCGCTGTCGCCGACCAGCAGTTCATGTTCCTTCTTGTTGACGACCACGCCCGGTGGCAGTGGCCGCTCCGGTTTCGGCTTGGTCTTCTTCTTGCGCTTCACCTCTATTTTCTTTTTCTCGGCGGCCTTGTTGTCTTGCCAGTAGGCCGTCACGCCTGTGTAAGCGTCACGGTCGGCCACCGAGAAGCGATGCTGATCGCCATCTTGGCGGGTGATGGTGATGGCCGGCAGGGGCTGGCCACTGGCGGTGGTGCCCTGACCTGCCTTGATGAACATCAGGCGGCCAGACTTGACGGTGGCGATGGCATCACACTGACCCGCCAAGCGGGTGAGGAAGGCCAGATCGCTTTCATTGGTCTGGTCAATGTGGTCGATCAGCTGGCCCTTGAGTGAGTCACCCACGCAGGGGGTGAGCTGGTAGGGGGCGGCGATCTGTTCGACGATTCTGCTGACGGTGGTCTGGTGCCAGCTGCGTTCGCGCAGTTTGTTCATGCCACCGCGCAAGTCTGCCGATTTGCCCCGGATGGTGAGCACATCGGGGGCTCCGTTGTGTTCCACTTCGTCAATTTTGAAGGTGCCCTTGTCGACCAGTGCGCTGCCCTGCCAGCCGATGAGGCCGCGCAGGGTCGCCCCACGGCGTGGCATATCGAGCTGACCGTCGCTGTCATCGAGTGTTATTTCGATGGTGTCGGCGGTGAAGCCCCGGTTGTCGGTGATGGTCATCGACATCAGGCGCGGGCGAATGGCTGCCGAGATGTCACTGCCATCGACCAGTACCTGGTAAGCCGGTACCGGATGACCTTGGCGCAGGGCGTCGAGCGGATTGGTGATGCCTAAGTTCTCGGCCAGGCGACTGCCGAACTGGTCTAAGGCACCCATCAGAGGATCCCCCCGAGTTTATTGCCGATGCTGCCGATCAGCTTGCCCACACCCAGGCTGCCGAGCATGTTGCCAGCCGTGCGACCCAGCAAGGTGTTGCCGAAGGCGCTGTCGTTGCTATCGACCCGCTTGAGCTTGATGCTGAATTCAATCTTGCGGGCTGCGCCATCGTCGAAAAACTCGGTACGGGTGGTACTGATGCCCTCTATCACGAATGACCCGCGCATGACGCCATCGCCCTGGATCAGGGGGAAGGCTTCACCGCTGTCACCCATCTGGCGCAACATGTCGAGGGAGACGGGGCCGCCGGTCACCTCGGGCAGCAGCACCCCGCTCAGGGTGCTGGTTTCATCATCGGGGCCGAGGAACTGATAGGCAGGGCGGGCACCGACCCGGTTATTGCCCGGGTGGCGCCATGCCCATTCATCTTGTTGGGATTGAGGGGCCACGGTCGAGCGCATAAACACGAACCAGCCCAGGGTCATCATCATGGTGGTTACTCCTTAGTTGCGATCGCCAAGAGTGGCGCGGCCACGTGCGGCGGCCTGCCGTTCGCGCTTGTCCAGTTCGCGGCTTATCTCTTGCGCCACGTCGGCACCGGATTGGCCCGGTTGCTGGACAATGTGGATCGGTGCGTTGATCTTGGTGGTTGACGATGCTCCTCTCGCTGCAACTGGCTTTGCGGTCTGCACAATGCGCGGGCCGTAGCCAGTACCACCTGCAACCGCAGGCTGGTTGTAGTTTCCTGTGCCGTAGCGATAAGCCGATGGAAGCGCAGGTGTGCCGAAGTTCCCATTCAGGTAACCCGGTGTGGAGGGGGTCGGCGCGGGCATCTGGAAGCTCGGAAGCTTCTTGGCTTCTAAAATCCCCATCGATTCGAGCAGCCATTCTATCCCTGTCAGGAATGCCTTGAGCGGGGTCAGTGCCAGATTGAAGGCTTCGCCCAGGATGCGGCCGACGAACTGGCCAGCGCTGCCGAACCCTTCCAGCGTCTCCTTGGAAAATTTGAGTGGTTCTAGCAGGTCGCCAAACCAGCCAGATAGCGCTTTAACTCCTGTGCCGATGCCATCAATCAGAGGGGCGAACGGCTTGAAGGCTTCAAAGACGGGAGCAAGCCCAGTCATGATTCCCTGCCATAGCCCGATGAAAAATGCGCTGATGGGCTGCCAAAACTTGATGATGGCAATGCCCAGTGCGGCAAGGGCTGCCAATGGGGCAAGGAGTGCCCCTATCGCACCCAGCATGCCGCCAAAGGTGACTCCCAGCACCCCGAAGATGAGCTTCATGATGGCCAGAGGCCCAAGCAGGGCTGCGATGGTCAAAGACAACCCGCCCAGTGCAATGGCGATGATGGATGTCACGGCCGCAATCCTGACCAAGGTGTTGGCCAGTTCAGGGTTTGCTTCAACCCAGTTACGGGTACCGGCGACGATCTCTTTGGTGAATGTGATGATGTCCATCAGGGAGCCGCGCAGCAGCTCGCCAAGGTTTGCCTTCACGTTTGTTATCCCGGCCTGCAGGATCAGCCATTGGGATGAGAGCGAGTCTTTGTCGATGTCGGACTCGCGTTGCATCGACCCCCTCGACTTCTCTGCGTTCACCAGTTTCAACTGGCGGTAGAGTTCATCCAGGTTGTTGGAGAGCTTGGCCGCATCTTTGCCGTATTCCTTGCCGAATATCTGGGTGGTGACCCTGAGCTGGTCTTCTGCTTTGAGCTTTTTGATTTTCTCCAGCACTTTGGTGATGGTGCCCATGGCATCGGTGGCCATGGCCTTTTCAACGTCAGTCGATTTCAGGCCGACCGCTTTCATGCCTGCCTGGAAGCGCTTGCTTTGCATGGTCGCGATGGATAGTTCGCGCACCATGGCGTTGGAGGCGCTGGCGGCGATCTCCGGTGCGGCCCCCAGACTGAGGAAGGTGGAGCCCAGCGCGGCCGCTTTCTTGTAATCGAGCTTGTCGGCCACGCCCCCCAGACGTTGCAGCACGTCGATGATGTCTGCCCCCTTGGATTGGGCGTTATCGTCGAGGTAGTTGATGGCATCGCCGAGTTGTTCGATGTTGCCGATGGGGATCTTGTAGAGGTTGGCAATCTTGCCCATGTCTTCGGCGAGCTGACCGGCCGGCAGTTCAAAGGCGGTGGCCGCCTTGGCGGCAGTTCTGGCGAAGTTGAGCAGGTTGTCTTTGCCTTGCACCCCCATGCGGGCGGCCCCTTCGACCAAGGCTGCGATGTCGATTGCGCCATTGAGCTGGGGGATCTCTTCTGAGATGGCCTTTATCTCTTTGGCCATGTCGTAGTAGACGGAGGTGAGTTCGCCGGAATCGGTTCTGGCACCATCCACCTGTTTGGCCACGCCCTTCATGGCATCTTCAAAGCCGGAATACTCTTTGATAGCGCTGTAAACCGGCATGCCGATGGCGGTACCGGCTGCGATAGCGGTGGCGCCGTGGCCCGCTATTTGGCCGCGCAGCTCTTGGGTTTGACGGTAGTTGGCTTTGATCTGGTTGAGGCGCTTTTGCTGGTCAGCCAGTTGGCCCAGCTTGGCGCGCTGCTGGTCGAGCTGGCCGTTGGCGGCAGCCAGGTCAGTCTTGAGGCGGCGCTGGTGATCGCCGAGCTGTTTGGTGTTGATGCCTGCTTCGTTCATGGTGCGTTTCAGGCTGCCGTGGCGGGCGACCATTTCACGCTCTTGCTGGGAGAGGTCGCGCACCTTCTGCTTGGCCTGCTCCATGGCCCGGGTCATTGCCTTGGTCGGATGTTCTACCTTGGCGAACTCTTGGGCCATCTGCTGGGCGTCACGCTGAGCGGCGGTGAGTTGGGCGCGGGTGGTGCCAATCTGGCGCCCTAGAGTGCGATAGCCGTCAATCTGGCCGCTCTGGGTTTCCAGCTCCTTGATGCGTTTCTTGGTGTCGACCAACTCTTTGGCTGTGATTCGGCTTTGGCCGCTGACTGCTTTGAGGGGGGCGGTGAGCTTGTCGACCGCCCCGAGCAGGATTTGAAGTTTGAGAGGGTTCATTGTTCTTCGGCCCCGTTTATGCGGTTGTGAGTCTCAACGAGGCGTTGGTGCCAGCCCATCAGCTCGCTGATTTCCATAGCCGCCATCTCGGATGGCGGCCAGTGGGCGATGATGGCGATCTCTGCCATCAGGTCATCTATGCAGTGAGGTAAGCCTCCTGCTGTGAGCCCATCAAAAAACCGACCACCACTACCCCGGCCTTGAGAAGGTCAGCTGGGTCCATATCTGCAACTTCGAGCTCGCTCAGGTCTGTGATGCGGGGCAGTAGTTTGATGAGGGTATCGACGTTCATCTGCACGATGTCCATGGTGTTGAGGCCGCGCAAGTGGCCCGTCTTCTTCGGTGGTCGGATGACCAACTCGGTGAGGGTGGTGTTACCGCGTGGGATGGGGCTGTCGAGGTGGATGACGCGCTGGAGGGGGGTGTCGAGTTGGGTGACTTTGTTTTCCATGGTGCTTGTTCCTGATGTTGATGTGGTGAGGGCGGCTGTTGGCCGCCCATTGGGTTGTTGGGTGGGTTAGAGGCCGATGGCTTTGCGGTGTTCGGCCATGCGGTCGACGCCATCGGGGCCGATCTCGACCATGTTGATCAGGTCAATCTCATGTATCACCTGGCCGTTGACGGTCTCTTTGTAGTAGGTGTTGACCATGCTGACCTTGGCCTGGGTGTTGTCACCTGCCTTGAGGGTGCCCCGGTCGAGCTCTTTGAAGCGGCCACGGCAGACGATCTCGACGGCGACGACTTCACCGGTGTCATCGCGTTGGACGGAACCGGCAAAGCGCAAGCTGGTGCCGTCTGCCTTGGGTTCACCCATGCAGCGCAGGAGCTGGTCGCCGTAGCCGCCGAAGGTGAAGGAGACATCAAGGGCGCTGTCATCCAGCCCCATGTCGATGTTGACGGCGCCGCCCATGCCGCCGCCGCGATAGGCTTCAAACTTGCGGGAGAGTTTGGCCGGGGTGAGGTCTTCCGCTTCACCGACCCAGTTGTCGCCGTTGAGGAATACGTTCAGTCTTTTGAGTTTGCGTGGCAGTGCCATGGTGGCTCCTTATGCTGCAGCCGCGACGCGGGCGCTGAAGTCGATGAGATAGGAGTCGGTGATGCGCTGCTGGAAGCCGAGGTCTTCAAGCGGCGGTACCGGTGTGTAGTTGTAATCGATGCGCAGCTTGCCAGCTTTGAGGGTGTCTTTGTCGTTGAGCTCCTCGCTGTACCAGCAGTCAAAGCCGAGCAGGTACCCGCCGGTTACCAGTTCGCGGCCCTTGGCCTTGATGCCCTCGATGATGTCTTTCACCAGGGTCGGGGTCATGGGCTTATCGACTGCCCACATGTGTGAGTCGGCGATGGTCTCGGCCAGCACCTGGGCTGTGCGGGTGTAGTTTTCGAAGCAGAACAGGGGATCGTCCGAACAGGTGCGGTTGCCCCAGTTGCGGAATCCGTTGGCCTGGATCAGGCAGGTTACCTCGTTGGCGTTGAGCAGGCCGACCTCGGTGTCGGGGTCTTGCAGATCCCAGAACAGGGACTTGGTCATGCCATCGACCCCGGTCACGCCGACGTTGGACAGGGTCTTGTGCCAGCCGATCTCTTTGTCGATAAGGGCCCGCATAGCGGCGGCCTTGAGGCAGGCATCGAGCTTGACGCTGGCATTGGCGGTGGTATCCCACGCCGTCCAGTCACCATGGATCAGCATCAGTTCGCGGCTTGCGAAGTTTTCACGATAGGCCAGCGCAGCCTCGACGGTTTCGGCGATGGTCGGCACGTAGGCAAAGGCGCGCAGTTTTTTGGCCATGCCAGCCAGGGCGGTGGCCACCGGCAGGGTGCAATGGTCCGGTACGCAGAGGATGCGCGGCTTGACGGTGGTGACCGGGGCGGCCCGTTCCAGTGCCTTGAGGCCGGTGTAGCTGCCGTCTGGCTTGATGGTGCCGATGATGTTGCTGGTCAGTTCGGCTGCGTCGGCGCCGTCAGCCACGCGCACGGCGATGACGATGGTGTTGACGGTGTCATAGATGGTTTGCAGCGACTTTTTGAGGTTGCCGTTGCTGCCTGCTTTGGCGATGGCTGCCGGCAGGTTGGCAATCAGCACGGGTTTGTCGAGAGGGAAGTAGGCAGCATCAGCATCGGCGCTGGTGCAGACCATGCCGATCACCGCCGTGGCGACGGTGCGGATGGTGCGGGTGCCCTCGTTGATTTCCACGACGCGCACGCCGTGGTGAAATTGGTCCAGTGCCATAGGTTCTCCTGTTGTCCGGACGGAGCTTGGTGCATGTGATGCGAGCAGGGTCAGGATGCAGGGGCAGGGGATGACAGGCGAGCGGCGGCCAGTGTGTGAGGGCCGGACACACTGGCGACGCGGTGACAAGGGGTTGATGAGCGGCTGTAACGAAACACCCCGCACAGGGCGGGGTGTTAGTTTACATCTGTGGCAACCAAGCTGGCGGTTGTGGCAAGTCAATGCCTGGCCACCCGGCTTGTTCAGGCCAGAGTCGTAGCGCCTGCCGGTATTCTTGCAGCGCCTCGTATTCAGGGGCGGTCAGTGTGGTAGTCGCCCCGACGGCCAGCTGGTCTTGGTGTCGTTGCACTATCCAGTCAGTGGAATGAAGCGCGCCGTCTCGCTGGCTGCGGGCCTCGTTCTCTATTTCTTGCTGTGTTTTTGGGGGCGGGTCTGCCAGCACTGGGAGGCCGCTATCCCCCATGACGATGACGCGGCCCAAGGCGCGGCCATCCAGCAGTTCGTTATATGCCTGCTTGCTGATCTCAACAACATCGGCCGGCATGTTGTCGCCGTGTACCTCACGGGCATAGAAGGTGCCGGTGGTGGGTGAGTAATACATCATGGTTATCTCCTGTTGCTTATCAATTCCCGATGCAAAACGCCCGGATGGTCATGGAGGTAGACGGGTTAAACCCTGACAGCACGCTGACGGTGAGGGTCGTGGTATTTCGCCCAGTGACGAAGGCCGAGGCTGGCCCCCATGTCAGTGATTGAGCCGAGTAGACAGGCACTGGCAATGCCCCGAAGGAGTTGGTCGGGAAGGCCATTGGCAACGAGGTCGAGGCTTGCGCCTGCCAGACAGGGGTCGATGTGCCGGATGCGGTTGCTTGTGTCCAGCCGTTGGTTACGTTGAATTCAAACCACTGAAAGATCAGCCCGCCCAGCCATGACGGAAAAGCGATATAGCCGTTTGCCGACAGGTTGGCCGAAAAGCCGAACCGCAGCTTTTTCGGGGTGATGGCGACATCGTCGGCGGTACCCGCATCGGTTTGCACCTGGGTTGCCACCTTCATCATGCCAAGTACGGTTTCGGTGGCCTGTTTGACCCATGCCAGCAGTTTTTTGGCAGTGACGAATTTGGTGTCGTCGGTACCGGTATTCACCTCTGCCTGGGTCGCTATCTGTGTCTTACCCTTTACCGCTTCGGTGGCGGTGGGAATGGTGACGGCACCGGTCATACCATCGACAGATTGCACCGAGTCGGTGGGGGTCAGCAGTTCTTGCCAGTTGGCAAGCGTGGATGCACCCGTCACTCGCAGGATGTAGGTTTTGTTCAGGTCGGTGCGTACTGTGACATCCCCTATTTCGGCAGTCAGGGCCAGCATGGCAGCTTGTGAGCCGACGACGAAGGTGTCGACGATGGCAGTGGCCGGGAGTTGACTGACTGGCACCTTGCCGCCGCCATCCAGGGTCGCCACCCCATTAACAGCGCCTTTTTGCGAGGTAGGTACCGCATCAGTAATGCCATAACCAGCCAAAGTGGTGGGGTTGGTGCCGGCGGTGATGTTGCCTTTGGCATCGACAGTGACCGAACGATAGGTTCCCGCCGCTACCCCTGAGTTTTTGTAGGTCACTGTGATGGTGATGTTGGCGCTGCCATCGAACGAGGCTTGGCCGGTGACATCACCCGCGATCGCCACGTTGCGCGCGGTGGTGAGCTTGTTCGCCTTGCCGGCGGCGGTAACGCCACCCTCGATGTCATCGACATGCTGTTTCAGGTAGGCGGTGCGGTTGGCCAGGGCTTGGGCCTGCTTGTTGGATGTCCCACCCGGGCCACCCAGCACAGGGTCGTTGGTTTCGAGCTGGTAGACGCCAGCATCCCAGCTGACTACCTCTTGTAAATTCGCCATATCAGGAGGCTCCGTGGTTGTAGTTGCCGTTATAGGTGGCGGCGCCGTTGTAGGTGACGGGCGCCAGGGTGTAGTCGAGTGCGGCCAGGTGACAGCGGGCCGGGGCCATTTCTGCCAGCAGGCGTTTGATGCGGTTGGCCTGATCGGTGGTGACCGGGCGGGCAAGAATGACCCGATACACCGCCCAGCGGGTCGGGTCGCCGTGGGTTTCATTGCCGTTGTAGTTGAGGGTGCCGTCATAGCGGCGACCGGTGGCGTGCTCGATGAGGGTGCTGTCACCAAACCCGAGTACGGACAGCGCCTCCTTGATGGCCCATGGGGTGCCCTTGTGCTGGTGCAGGCGGAACGAGGCACGGATCAGCGCGCGGCGCTGGTCTTCAGACTCGGCCAGTTCCCACCAGTCCACTGAGCGCGACCATGCCAGCCATGGCAGCAATGGTGCCGGGCAGGTATCGGCAAAGCGGGTGGAGGTGATCAGCTCGGGCGTCAGGTTGCTGGCCAGTGTCGCGGCGGCCAAGTGTTCCAGCCTGGTGACCGAGGGTGGCAGCAGATCCCGGGTAGCGGGTGACGGCAGGGGCAGGCGGTGCACCTTTGTTGACCCGTATGCCCCTGCGTCTATCCCGCGCGTACCAAGGCGCGCGGTGGCGGTGATCGGCGATAGCAGCGGCGCAGCCAGCGCACTGTGTGCAAGGGTGATGGTCAGGGCCGGCAGGGTTGCGGCTGGCAAGGCTGGCGCCGTCGGGTAGATGATCTGGGCATACTTGGCGATCGGGGTTCCCATGGCGCCGGTGAAGGCCGTTACAGCCTGTGCCAGCTTGGTCTTTAGACGTGGGGCACCTTGTTGGCCGTCAGACAGATCGCCGATGATCTGACGCACCTTGGCCTTGTGGCTGCCCAGGGCGCCGAGATCGAACCCTGCAGGTGCCAGCAGCTGCTGAACCGTCGGCGCCTCGATGGCGTCAGGCAGCAACGCGCCGGTACCGAGCCGGGTTCTTACCCCCGCGGTGCCGATAATCCCCGCATCAAGCCCGGCAAGGGTGATCTGTGTTGACATGTCAGCCGTCCCCATGGCGAGCAGGTCGCCCATTGTTGCAACAGTGGCCTGGATGGTTGTTGCTGGATCACCTTGGGCGCCATCGCTGATAGCGATGGCCTTGGCGCGGCTGGTCAGCTTGTTGGCCCCAGCTGCAAACTGGCTTATCCCGGTTGGCTTCGCGCGCTGAGTGAGCGACGCCAGCCCTGCTTGACCTTCTTCTATCCCGGCCACTGTCAGGCCGACACTGACCCCGGCAATGGCATCTGGCGCGGGGTCATCTTCACCCTTCTGGGTGCCCCGATAGATAGCTGCCCCGTCGTGAGACAGGGTGCCATCGTGATAGGTCAGTGACCCGCGCCAGACGGGATAGAGGGTGGCCATCAGAGTTTGAAGATTTTATTGGCGCCGTTGTCCCAGGCGATGATGATGTCGCCGCCATTGGTGCTGACCGGCAGACCCGCCGCCGTGTCAAACAGGGCGATCAGCGGGCTGGTTGCGGCAGTGCCGGTGTCTTTGTAGATGGCGCAGAACTTCACAGCGGCGGTAGGCACGGCGAGGAAGGTGACATCGGCGGCATCCAGTATGCCGGCTGTCACGGTTTTGCTGGTCAGGGTTTGCGGGGTACCGACCACGTGCGCTGACAGCGTGCTGTAGAACTCGTCACTGGCCAGAGTGGGGGCGTAGGTGTCTTTGATCAGCGCGCACTTGAGGGGGTCGGCACTGGCATTGATGGCGCCGGTGAGAAACTTCTCGCGGCCTTTATCATAGAGGGCGTTAGCCATGGTCTGGTTCCTTAATCGAGGTGGATGGTGGTGATTTTGGCGGCTTGTTGCGGGCCGCAAGTGACATCAGCCAGCGGTGATCGCAGGGTGACGCTGTCGATCCCTGGCTGATGCAGGGCGGCATAGATAGCCGAGAGCGGGACTGTGGTCCCGACCCGGTAGTAAGCGGCGGCTGTTTTGGTCATGGCGTCTGTAGCCGCTGCGATGGCTTGTTCTTTGCCGAGGCCGGTGGTGTTGAGGGTGGCGTCAACGGCATAGGCTTTTATCTGGGCCGGTTCGACGGCAACGAGATCGCACAGGGGGCGCACGTCTTCTGCCGAGAGGGCCAGATTGACCCGGTTGATGGTGTCGGCGCTGGGCTGGCCTTCCGGTGAGAGCAAGGTCACCCGAACAGTGCCCGGGGTGGGGCTGTCGACGGCCACATCAGCCACTTCGGTACTGGCCGAGAGGGCGTGAAACTTGTAGGCGTTGATGGGGCCAGCGGTAGCCAATCCTTCAAAGGCCATCTGGCCACGCATGCGCAGGCGGTCATCAGATTCATAGACAGGATCGAGTGGCGGGGTGGCGGCAGGGTCGCCCGGGGTGATAAGCAGGCGCGCGATGTCATATTCGGCGACCACGTGATCGAGAGTGGTGCCGCTGGCAAAGGCGAGCAGGGTCTGTTTGGCGGCATCGTTGACGCGGGCCCGTAGCACCACTTCCCGATAGGCATTCTCTTGCAACAACTTGTTGAGCGGTTCGGATTCGAGTTCAAGCGTGGCGGCGATAGCCGCCTGCTGGTCTGCAGGGTAGTAGCTGATCAGGGTGGCTTTGCGTTCAGCCAGGATCGCTTCGAAGTCGAGGGTTTCTACCACCGATGGGGGCGGGAGCTGGGTCAGATCTACGTTGCTCAATTGGTGGCTCCTGTGGGAATGGTGATGCTGGCCGTCTCAGTTTTGGTATCTGGGGCGCCGCCATCTTTGCGCTGCCAGGTCAGTTCAATGGTGAGTGAGCCATCCATGCCGCCGCTCTGCACATCGACTTTGGTTATGGTGATGCGGGGTTCCCAGTTGATGAGGGCCTGCACGGTGGCGGCCATCAGGCGCAGGCGGGTGGCCTGATGCTGGGGCTGGTCGATGAGGTAAAACAGCTCGCTGCCGTAGTCGCGGCGCATGACGCGAGAGCCCACCGGTGTGATGAGGATGTCGCGCACCGACTGGATGATGTGGTTGGTCGCGCTGATGGCGCGACCGGTCGCAGCGTTCATGCCGAGCCAGTTCATGCGGGGCCCCCTGTTTGGCCGCCGCCAGTGCTGACGCCGCCGTGTTTGTGGGTGGTGACTTCGACGTTGCCAATCTTGGCGGTGGGGGCAGTAATTTTGCCGCCGGCGGTGATGGTGGTACCGACCTTGAGCGCCTGGGTGCATTCCACCAGGGGGGTGATCAGCTTGACGGTGACGCTGGCCGCGATATTGGCAGACTTGATGCCGGTGGCGTTGAGCGCGCCGGTGGCCGGGTTGTATTCGATGACGGCGCCATCGCTGTATTCGGTGCGGTCGAGATCGGGGTTGTCATCCTCGCGCAGTGGCTCGTCTGCAGCGGTGGCGTTGATGGAGCCGAGGATATACGCATTGCGCAGATCGCCACTGACTGACAACAAGATGACCTGTTCGCCGATGCTCAGGCGGTGACGGGTACGGTTAGCCCCGGCCCTTTCTGTGGTATAGGGCCGCCAGTTGGTGATGATATCGCCGGTTTTGACGCGACATTCCCCAGAGCGCACGGCGGTGACGGTGCCGATGCGGATCAGGTTGTCGATCAGGCGTTGGAGTTCAGTCGGGGTCGGTTGCATGGGGCCATTGTTTTGGGCAATGGCTGGGAAGGCGAGGGGAGGCCAGTGTATCCACGTTGGATACACTGGCTGATGAATAAGATAACTTAACTAGATGTTTTCATGGATTTGAAGAGTGAGGCCAACTGTTCTACACCATCATATGTTGCTGGTAGATCACTATCATTGTTAACAATTCCTGAGAAAATAATGTTTTCAAAACGCTCTAGTGTCACATCACTATTATTTTTTATGTCTCTAGCATAATCAGAGTAGCTCGTGATAAATCTACAGAGAGTCATTCTTAACTCAATCTGTAATATTTGAGCGCAAATTGACTTATAATTAAAAAGCAGAACCCTGAAGAGATAAAGCATTATTGCAATAAAAGATGCCACAGGCAGTAATGATATTATTTCATGGGTTAATGTTGGAGGGGTTTCCTGGGCAGTATCATTGCTTGGTACAGTAGGCTGACCAAAGTTATGTATGTGCTTGTAAATGTAGCTAACTTTCTCAGTCTCTTTAAAGTATAAGAATTTCAATTTGTAAATAAGTGGTGAGAGTGCTAATAAAGCGCATATAAGCATCATGAAAATTAAGCAATTCCTTTCAATCTTCTTTTTTTTGTGCAGCGATTGAAAACCTTCATGCAATCCAACAAAATTAAAAGCGTTCTCGAATTTATTTAAGGATAGCTCTAGTCTGGCTATATTATCTTCTCTTTCTTTCAAAGAGTTGTCCCACTCTTTGGTGAGTTTTTTTGCGCTTTCCAATGTTTTTTCTAAGTTGATTAATCCACTGGCGTTTTCATTGTTAAATATCTCTTTAAATAATGCGGTTGATAGTCCTTTAAAAGAAAACTCTATTTTTCTTCTTGGGAATCCGGCGAAACGTTCAAGATTAGACTCTGTAAATTCGAGTGCGTCAGTCAGTTCTGGGGGTATAAAATCACCAGTTAAAAGATTCCTTTCCTGTACAAAAACAATGAGGTGGCTAAAAAGAATCTCTAATGATGAACTATCAATTGCACTGTTTTTTACTATGTTAGATAGCTCTTCATGTATTCCGCTCACCTGGGTCCTAATACTATATTTACAAGTGTCGTCCCAATTTTTAGGGTTGGATATAATATGACCCAAGATACGTGCGGAGTGGTGATGTAGGCCGCGTTCAAAGTTATCTTTAGTCATTTCTTGATCTTTTTTAATGATCATCATGACATTCTTTATTAAAGTCTCGTTTTCTTTTTTTGAGAAAAAATGATCGTCACTCACAGTCTGTACTCGGTTGCTATATGAATCGGGTTAAACTATCACAACCTCCGTAAAAGGCCCATACGGGCCTTTGATTCTGTGACTGCTATACATTGTTTCACAAGCCTATAGCTTTGGGCTCGCGGCGCCGGTGGGGGATCAGTTTGGGCCAGTCGCTGTCGCCGTGGGTGTTGGGTTGGATATGGCGGGTGCGGTCGGCCAGGATCTTGCGGGCCTGGTTCAGGGGGTAAGGGTACTCGTGAATGATGGAGTAGTAGCGGCTGGCGTCGCGCCAACACCAGGTCAGGGTGCAGAGCTCGTCATCGGTCAGGCTGATGGCAGGTGGCGTGCTACGTCTGTTTCTGAAGAATGTAAACACAAGGCGGCGAGTTAGACATAGTCGGTTTACTAGCCCACTCAGCCCAGCGCACCGAAGGGAGTTTATCCAATTTGCCTAACTGGGAGCAGCTTGCCTTTTCGCCGGTGGTTGCTTTTTTACCATCCGGTTTAGGGGGGATGGTCACGCTATCAATTTGGTCATGGCGTAGGTAGATGGTGCCATCCTTCTCCGTCCAGAAGGTGCACTGGGTAGAATTGCAGGCGATGCGCAGTGCTGGGATGCCTTCGGGATGTTTGGCATAGGTGAGCTGTTCGGCAAAATCTGGCAATCCGTTTTTCATTTTTTCAATTTGCTTTGTGGCCGACTCTTCACCATTACGATAGCTATAAAATGCTAATCCAAAGACAACGGCGCAGGTGAAAAATACGTAACAGAAGCGAAGGTACCAAGTAAAGATTACGTCATATGTGGTTTCTAGCCATTTAGCCTCATGGGGTTGCATGGCGTATTTTAATAGTGCTCTTAGGAAGCGGAGCATGCATTCACTGTTACCGATGTCAGATGCAAGGGAGCTAATGTGACCTGAGCACTTTTTTATAAGCCTGTACGTTAATGCAATGATTGCCCCGATCAGCATCAAGGCGCCCACTAATGCGAGTGGATATATGATTAAAGGCAACACATTACTGGCTAATGCAACGACACCCATCAGCAAGTTTTGCTCCGTAGAGAGTGGGAATTCGCTGCTATCTACGTGAAAAAAACCTAAATATCCCATATGCCGAGTCATACCAAACAGGTAGATACAAGCCGTCAGTAGCGGCAGCAGGGTTAAGGCAATCTGTACTAGCACCAAGGTTTGTTCGGGGGATTTGGCTGGTTTTTTCCCATTCTTGCTGGCTTGTTGGCGGAGCCGCTGCCGCAGTTCGCTACGCTGATTCATCCTTGCCTCATACGATAGAGTTTGCGCCGTATCGTATGGTTTTCAGCTTCGCTCGACAACCTTCTATTTGCTCAAATGGGCCAGCAACAGCTCCTCCAACAGCTCCACTTCCTGGGTAGTGATGCCCAGCAGTTCCCGCGCCGGATAGCGGATCTCGCGGCCCTTGATGCGGTCTTTCAAGCCATATTGGTGGATGGTGGCGAGGCGGTTGGCGGAGCCGACAAACTCGACTATGGCCTGATGTTCGGTGCTGGTTGCCTTGAGCCAGCGGGGGCTGACCAGATGCTGAAACATCTTGCGGCGGGTGGCGCCGCGTTTTTTCGCCAGCTTCTTGAGCGGTTTGCGTGGGGCCATGGGGTTGCCATCTGGTTGGAGGTTGGCCCGGATCCGCTTGGTTTGGCTGGCGCGCAAGGTGCGGGCCATTTCACCAGCTAACTGGCGTCGGGCTCCTGGTTCCATGCTGGCCAGCAGTCCATCTGCCCATTGGGTCAGGCGGCTCAGGTCGTCGGTGGCCATGGCTGATGCTCCCCGTTGATGAAGAGTTCCCAGGTTATGCCGTCGTAGGGGTCTTCCGGCGGCTCTGGCAGGTGCTCCCAGCCAATCCCCTGTTCGTTCTGCCAGACCCTGACCCGCTCGGTCAGCTTGACGGTGATGATGAGGTC
Organism: Aeromonas sp. A04; assembly: GCF_047780465.1. Lineage (NCBI taxonomy): Bacteria > Pseudomonadati > Pseudomonadota > Gammaproteobacteria > Aeromonadales > Aeromonadaceae > Aeromonas > Aeromonas sp. A04. Next base: position 675,479 of record NZ_JBLNHP010000002.1, read on the forward strand.
CATCAGGTCGTTGGCGAGGTATTCGGCCTCGAAGGTGATGCCATCCTTGCGCCGTTCGTCGTTGGTCATCAGCTCGGGCTGGTGTTGGCGCAACCAGGCCAGCAGCGGCACCATGATCTGGTCCGGGTGGCCGGCGAAATCTTCAATCCCGATAGAGAGCGGGTATTGCCACTCGAACGAGAGCGAGCGGGCACCGGTGCTTTCGACGTTACCAGGGGCGATGAAGATGTGCAGTTTGTCCGGATTGGTCTTGAGGTGCGGCACGCAGTTGGTCAGCACTTCACGGATCTGTTTTGGCTTTTCCATCTCCACTCCTTTGTTGTTGCTGCCGTTGCTGGCAGGTGATGAGACTGTCTACCTTGGCGGCGTAGCTGGCCCAGGCTGCCTCGGTCTGGGTCAACTGGTCGAGCAGGTCGCCGTTATTGGCCGGGCTGGCCGGTGACAGTTGGCAGGGGGTCAGCCCCTGACAGGTGAGCCTGATAATCTGCGGCGCCGGTGATGGCGGTGCGCTGGAGCAACCTGATAACAGGATCAGGCAGAGGGCTATCAGCCCAAGACCTAAGTTCAGCATTTTCACGTTTGAGCCTCTTGATGGTATCGGCGCGGGTGGCAGCGGTCATCGACAGTTCGCCCAGCTGGCTTTGCAGTTTGGCGGCGGTTTCTGCCTGGGCGTTCAGTTCGCCAGTAAGGGTGTTGATGGTGGTGTCTTTGAGCCGTTCCCGCCGCTCGGCCTCTTTGGCCTTGTCGTCGGCGGCCTTGAGGTCACTTTGCAGGGTGGTGACCTGGCCCTCTGCCGTGGCGGCCGAGGTGGCAGACCAGCCCCAGCCGCCCAAGGCGATGGCCAAGGCGATCAGCAACCAGGTGAGGGGTGTAGTGGTCTAATCATCCCGGACACCGTTTTAGGTGGTACAGTCGTCACCATGACTAGAGGTGTTCAATGACAAGATTACGTCGCTCATTCACTGCCGAGTTCAAGCTGGAAGCCGCATGCCTAGTGCTCGACCAAGGCTATTTCGTCCCCGAAGCCAGCCGTTCACTGGATGTCGGCACAACAGTGCTGCGTCGATGGGTTCAGCAACTTCAATCAGAATGAACTGGCACAACCCCTATCAGCAAGGCTCTGATCCCAGAGCAACAGAAAATCCAGGAGCTGGAAGCCCGCACCAACCGGCTTGAACGCGAAAAGGTCATTCTAAAAAATCTACTGCTCTCTTGATGGCGGACGCACTCGAACGTACGCGCTGATAGACCGATTAAGGGAGCAAGCCTCTATCACCCTGGCCTGTTGCGCTTTCGGTATACCAACCTCCTGCTTTTACGACTATCTGGCTCGCAGGCGTACAATTGACCGTGAACGGGTGCAGCAGAGAAGTGAGTTACGGCGTCTGTTCAACGAGAGCAGAGGCTCAGCTGGCAGCCGGGCCTTAATGTCGATGATGCGGGAGTTGGGGCATCAGATTGGCCGGTTCAAGGTGAGTCGACTGATGAAGGAAGCGGGACTGGCCGTCCAAGCAACCTGGCTCTCATACCTACAAGGTCGCCCGGGCTGAACGACCAGACATCCCGAATCTGCTGGCGTATGAATTTGCTGCCCCGTAGCCCAACTAGGTGTGGCGATATCACTTACGTGTGGGCCGGTGGTCGTTGGCATTACCTGGCGGCGGTGCTCGACCTCCATACCCGGCGGGTCGTGGGCTGGTCAATGTCTGACAGACCTGATGTTGACTTGGTCGTGAAAGCGCTCGAGATGGCGTATTAGCAGCGAGGTTGTCCGTCCGGTGTGCTGTTTCACTCCGATCAGGGGATCCAATACGGCAGTCGGGTATTTCAGCAACGGCTGTGGCGCTATCGCATGACCCAGAGCATGAGTCGGCGTGGCAACTGCTGGGATAACGCGCCGATGGAGCGGCTGTTCAGGAGCCTCAAGACTGAATGGTTTCCGACCACGGGGTACATGAGCCTGCGGGAAGCGAAGCGGGATGTCAGCAACTACCTAATGAAATATTACAACTGGCGGCGCCCGCATCAACACAATGATGGGATACCGCCAGCAGAAGCCGAAAAACGGCTTAACTGTGTGTCCGGATTTAGTTGACCACTACAATCCCCTGGTTGTTGCGCTCCAGCTCCTGATGGTCATGGCTCAGGGCGTAATGCTGCAGGGTGCTGATCACCCGCCACTTATCGGTCGGGCGCATAAACAACAGCAGGTGCCAGTGCGGTGTCCCGTCATGGTGCGGTTCGCAGACCCGAAAGCCATAGACGGGGGTATTGCTCCGCTTGAGGGCGGCTCGGGTCAGGCTCCACAGTTTGGCCAGGTAGACGCAGGTTTCACGCGGGGTGGCACCTGCATACCGTTTGTTCTCAATGGCCTGGCCGTTGCGCTGCTGTGTCCAGGAGTGAAATTTGCTCGGGGCTGTCCAGGTAAAGAAGACCCCCACATGGCCTTGCTCCTCGGCGTAGTCCTCAAAGCCGCGCATGCGGGTCATCATTTCATTGCGGCGGTTGACCGGGTGCCCAATGGCGCGGCGGTACGTCAGCGGTGCTAGAACGAAGCGGTTCTTCAGAGACAGGTTATCTAGTCTGGATCGGGTTGCATGGCAACAAGGATGCCTTTCCCGGCCATGGTCAGAGGGCAAGGAGCCTGGGTGCAGGCTGACTGGTCTGCATCGCGTCAAACAGTTCGGCGCGCGCAGTGTCGAATCGCTCCCACAGGCCTGTGTCTGCCAGCGACGGCAATGTGACCGACTCGCCTTGGTCGAAACCGGCCAGGGCGGCGTCGACAAGATGCTCGGCAGACATCACAGTTTCTTGCGGCAATGCTGCCAGTGGTACCCCGGAAATATCCCAGAGATCGGTGGCTGTGGCCGCGGGTAGCACCACTTGAACCCTGATATTGGTATTGACCAGTTCTTGCTGCAGACCCCGGCTGAAGTTGAGAACAAAGCCCTTGGTGCCACTGTAGACGGCGCTGACCGGCAACGCATGAAGTGCCAATGCCGAGGCAATGTTGATAATGACCCCCTCGTTGCGTGCCTTGAACGCCGGCAGCACGGCCTGCGTCAGGCGCGTCAGTGCAGTGATGTTCAATGCGATCTGCGCCAGTGAGTCTTTCAGCTGTGCGTCGGCAACTTGGCCCAGCTTGGCAATACCGGCGTTGTTCACCAGTACATTGATGGCGGAATGACCCGCGAGGATGCTTTCCAGGGCCGCGAGGTCGGTTTCTTTCTCAAGATCGGCCACCAGGGTGTCAGCCTTGATGCGGTATGTCTGCTCAAGCTGAGCCGCGAGACGCTGCAAGCGGTCACCGCGCCGTGCGACGAGCAATAGGTCATAGCCACGTTGGGCAAAACGATCCGCGTAGATGGCGCCAATACCGGATGACGCACCGGTGACAACCGCGACTTTTCGAGATGAGTTCATGGTATTCCTCTATCAATCAGGTGATTAACGTCTTGATATTCAGTTGGTTTTTTACGTCATTTTGATGACGACTTTACCCTTGGCATGGCCTTGGGCCAGATAGGCCAGCGCCTCTTTTGCCTGCTCGAACGGGAACACCCTGTCGATCACGGGTCGGATATGTCCCTGCTCGAGGAGTTTGCCGATTTCGGCAAGTTGAGCACCATCTGGGCGCGCAAAGAGAAAGGAGTAAGTAACGTCCCGCTTCTTCGCAAGGCGCATGATCTTGCGGCTCATCAACCGGAACAGGCAGGTCAGCACTATGTTCAGCCGTCGATCACGCGCGAACGCGGCGTTCAGCGGCCCAACGAGCGAGACGATCTTGCTCCCCGGCGTGAGGATGCCAATGGACTTCTCTAGCGCATCCCCCCTGATGGTGCCGAGTACGGCGTCGTAACCGCGCAGCACGTTCTCGAATTCTTGTTTCTTGTAGTCGACCACTTCGTCGGCGCCCAGGCTGCGCACCAGTGCCACGTTGCCCGTGCTGGTGGTGGTGCCCACCTTGGCGCCAAGGTGTTTTGCCAGCTGGATAGCGAACGTGCCGATGCCGCCAGCTCCCGCGGGAATGAATACCTTCTGGCCAGCCCGAAGATGTGCTCGCTCCTTCAGCGCTTGCCACGAGGTGAGCCCGACCATGGGGATAGATGCCGCCTGCACGAAGTCCAGATTGGCCGGTTTCAATGCGGCTGCGCTTTCCGGCACCACCGCGAACTCAGCGATCGACCCCGTACCCAGGTCGAAGATGTTTGCGAAGATGGCATCGCCTGGCTTGAAGCGCGTTACGCGGCTGCCGACCTCAGTCACCACTCCGGCCAGATCGCTCCCTACAGTGGCCGGAAATTGGAAATCCAGTATTGGTTTGAATATCCCGGTCAGGATCATATTGTCGATCGGGTTCACGGCCGCAGCGTGGACCTCAACGAGTAGCTCGTCGGGCCTAAGCGTGGGACGGGGCAGGTCGGTGAGCCCGATGTCGGGCGACTTGCCATAGCGTTTGAAGGTGAGTGCTTTCATTGTTTGGCTTTTCATCTTTGGCCTTTCATTCATATCGGATCACTGGAGTCAGTCAGAAAATCCAGCACAGCTGGCACAAAGGCTTGGTAGTGCTGGAAGATGCCCCCATGCCCGGCATTCGGGTAGATAGTCAGCTTGGCATTCGGCAGACGGCGAGCCATGTCGGCCGAATGGCGGCTGTCGACCATCAGATCACGGTCACCGTTGGCGACGAACACCGGTTGTGTGATCACAGATAGGTCATCTGGCCCACTCAATCCTGCAGTTCTGATGGCCTTGAGTTGTGCCTGTCTGGCCTGCAGGGAAATGGGTTTGTCACGGTTATGAGTGCGCTCCTTCAGCCTGGAGAAATACGCTTTCGCAGCGCGCTTGCCATCCGGCGTGCGGGGGAAAAACAAGAAATTCCTCGGATCGCTCAGCGTGAGCGCCGCTTTGAGGTAAGCGATGACGGCAATGCTGGTGATCCCATCGATACCGCCGCCCCCCCGTGGTCCAGTGCCAGCCAGGACAATCCGACGCACCAGGTCAGGAGCCTGCAAGGCCACCATCTGGGCTACGCCACCGCCCAATGAGAATCCGAGCAGATCGACGCTGCGAAGTCCCAAGGCACGGATGAAGGCGATGGCATCGCGCCCCATTTCCTCGATAGTCTGCGGCACCACTCCCCCCGAGGCACCCACACCGCGATTGTCAAAGGCGATAACCCGACGCTGTGCGGCGATGCCGTCGATGACGCGGGGATCCCAGTCGTCGAGCACGGCCATCAGGTGGTGCAGAAAGATCACCGGTACGCCGGAGTCGGGACCGAGGGCCCGGTAGGCGAAAGGTACCCCGCCAACGTCAATCGTGCGGGTCGGTACATCTTTCCATGCCACATTGCCTATCTGTGGTACCGCAGTCGCTGCGTCGGTACCTGAAGATGCTCCGGTTGCCGGGGCGATGCTTCTGTCGTTCGTGCTCATCAATGAAACCTCAGTGCCGGGTGGATTGCACATAGTCAAAGTGTTAGTATCAAATTAGTACTAACGATACGATCGATTCACCAACAAGTCACTATCAAAACAGTATGAACATGGAAAATAATTGCAATCTCTCCTGCCCGATCGCGCGCAGCTTGGCTGTCGCGGGTGATTCATGGAGCATATTGATCCTGCGGGATGCCCATGCGGGCCTTACCCGCTTTGACCAATTCAGAAAAAGTCTGGGTATTGCCCCGACTATGCTGACCCGCCGGCTGGCGACACTGACGGAGGAGGGGCTGCTAGAGAAGCGGCGCTACTCGGAGCATCCGCCACGAGAGGAATATCTGCTGACCGCTGCCGGTCGCGACTTTATGCCGGTGCTCTTCATGATTGGCGCGTGGGGACGCCAGCACAGGGGCGGTGGCAAGCTGGTTCGTTTCCTCGATGCTGAAACGGGCACAGAAATCAAAGCCATCGCGGTGGATGAGGTCACAGGGGCCAAGATAGGGACTCGCCCTATGCGTATGGTCATGCCGGAAGAAGTCTGACGGGGTATGTGAGCAAACGGATAGATGGAGAGGGTATGTGGTGGCGACTTCCTGGATCTGCTCGCACTGACACCGGCTGCGCCATTGTGGGTGGCTGATGGGGGCAATCTTCATTGGCCTGCTTGTGCCCCTTCATGTGGCATGTCGGTGGGAAATGGATGTTGTTGCTCCACCAGGTTCATCCGCTGCAGCACTAGCCCGAAGAGGTTAGCGATGTCGGTCTGGGCGCAGCCGGGTGTTTCAGCCATCTCTTTGAATGCAAAAGCCCCGCGGGTGGGGCTTGTTGTCAGGTGATGTTTATCCGGGCCTCTATTTTTTGAGGTGCTTTCTGATGGCCTTGCCCGAGGTGCCGACGGCTTTCACCGCTCTTTTCAGCTGGACTTCGGTGCACTCGAACGTCTTGATCCACAGCTTCATCTCATAGGGGTCGTTGACGTTGATGCTCTTGGCATCGAGGGGATGGGCGATGGTATTGTTGTCAGGCATAGGAACCTCAACTTGTTGAAATGGTTGGCGAGACAGCTGTCCCGACTCGGTGCTCATGTTCCTCTATATAAGTCGTGGGCGTGGTGATGGGGCTCACACAACGCGGGTAGCGGGTGAAACAACGCGCCCCTCATTACCCGAATCATCGGGCGTGGTGCCAGGATGAGGCGCATTGCGCGCAAAGAGGTTGCCATATCAGGTGGCTGTCGGGGTCATCCTCCCGAGCATCCCGAGCATCCCGAGCATCCCGAGCATCCCGAGCATCCCGAGCATCCCGAGCATCCCGAGCATCCCGAGCATCCCGAGCATCCCGAGCATCCCGAGCATCCCGAGCATCCCGAGCATCCCGAGTATCCCGAGTATCCCGAGTATCCCGAGCATCCCGAATACCCCAAAGCATCTTGATGGCCACGGGAGGCTTGAGCCCGCAAGCGCCATGGCCAGATCAGCGAGCCTCAGGCCGGGGTGGCGAGTATGGGGCCCTTTATCAGGCAAGAAAAAGGGGAGCCAGGCTCCCCTTTGGTTTGTTGCATAGCGGTCAGAACTTGTAGAGCCAGGAGACGGCGGTGAAGTAGCCGTTGTAGTCCTGATTCAGGTTGCCGAGGTTGCGCTCTTCGCCTGTGTAGAGGTAATCCACATCCTGGAAGTATTCGTAGCGCACATCCCAGCGCAGCGAGTGCTGCTTGGTGAGCTGATAGAGGGCATAGCCTTCCAGCCTGTGCTGCTTGCTGGTCAGATCCGGGTAGTCATAGCCCTTGCTGGCGTCCGTCTTGCCGCGGCCATAGGCGAAGCTGTAGTCGAACCCCAGCTCGAGATCCCGGTCAAACGCCTTCTTCTGGGTCAGTCCCAGCCCCAGGGTGGTGATCTCGTCGCGCACCGCCGTGCTGTAGGGATCCCAGTCCGGCGCGCCTGTGTAGGCATGGTTCTGGGCTGAGCTTATCCACTGCAGGTTGCTGAACAGGTGGCCGCTCAGATTGTCGTCAAACTGCTGGTTGAGGGTGAGGTCGAGGCCATAGTCCTTGCCCTCGCTGCGCCCTATGTCCGGCTCCTTGTAATCATCCTTGGCCCACCAGCCTTCCAGGCTGGCATCCAGCCCCTCGCTGAACTGGTAGCCGAGATCGGTTCTGAGCTCCACCCTGTCCCTGTCCGCCAGATAGAACTGGCGCAGGGTCGGACTGCCGTTGCCACCGTCGCTGTCATGGCGCCAGTCAGAGCCGTTGCGGGTGCTCCAGGCGAGCTTGCCGCCCAGTTGCAGCGCCCCGGCCGGGCGATAGCGCCCCTTGAGGAACAGGGTGTGCTCGTCGGTGTCCCGCCGGTCGGCCTGCTCCCGCTGATCGGCCTTGTACTGGTAGCCGGTGGTGAGCTTGACCGCGCGACTGAGCCGGTAGTCGGCCTCCAGATCCGCCTTGCTGCGGGTGCGATCGCTCTTGCTGCGCTGCTTGCCGACCACGGCGTATTCGTCCGACTTGTCCTTGCGATCCCGATACTCGCCGCCGGCGCGCAGGGTGAGATCCCGGCCAAAGCGGCCCACCCACTTGGCGTCGGCCTGCAGGGTGCTTACCTCGCCGTGGAAGTCATCCTGGGCGACGGGGGCATTGCGAAAGGCAGTCAGGCTGCCGTTGGAGCTGGCCTGGCTGCTGAGCACGCGGCCGGTCAGGCTCTGCCTGTCCCAGTTGTACTGGCCGGAGAGGCTCAGCTGGTGGAAGTTGTTGTCCGGCTCATAGGCGCGCTCGTTGGCGTAAGGGTCGGTGACGCTGCCGTAATAGAGGGCCGTGTCATCGGTGCGGTAGAGGGAGCCGTTGTAGGCGAGATCGACCAGCCAGCCCTTGCCCAGATAACTGACACCACTCTTGACCAGGGTGGTCGAGGTGCCGTCGACGGGCTTGGGCAGGAGGCCGGGCACGCCGCCGACCCCGGGTACGGTCGGCTGGTAGTAGGCGAGGGTGGCCTCTTTTTTCTCATGAGAAAAATCGGCATAGGGGCGCCACGGGCTCTTGGGCGTATAGGCGAGCCCGGCGGTCAGCTTCTTGCGCATCACCTCCTTGTCGAACTCGGCCAGCTGGCCCTGGGTCAGCTGGCTCTCTCCCGGCTGATAGACGCTGCGGCCATGGGAATTCCAGTAGAAGGGGGACTCCGAGTAGCCCAGCCTGGCACGGACCCCATCATAGTGGCCCTGCTCCAGCGCCAGGCTGAAGCGCTCCATGCCGAGGTTTTTCGCCTCGAGGGAGCCGTAGCGGGAGCCTTCTCCCCGATATTGCAGATCGGCGTTGAAGATGCCGAGCATGCCGCTGTCCTGCTGGCTGGGCACCCAGTTGCGAAAGCGGGTGGCGCCGTCATCGTTGGCATAGCCGGCCCCCAGCCCCACCTCGCCAAACCAGCCTTCGTCGCGCTCGCATGACTTGCAACTCCAGCGCTCGGTCTTGGCCGGCTTGGCCTGCTGCAGGGAGTAATCCCCGATTGCCAGCGGCTGCTCGGCCGCCTGGGCCGAACAGACCGCCAGCAGGGAGAGCCAAAGTGTTGAATATTTCATGACTTCTCTCCTCAGCGTCGCAGGGATTGACCATTGGGGTGGTTGGTCCCGTGGATCTGGTTATGACAATTCAGGCAACTGCCGCCACGCACCTTGAGATCCCCCTCGGGGATGGAGACGTTGGCATGGGGCACGCTGTGGCACTCCTGACACAGTTGCGGTACCCGCTTGTTGAGCAGCGCCTGGTTGATGGAGCCGTGCGGGCTGTGGCAGAGGGAGCAATCCTCGGTCACCGGCTCGTGTTCCCACAGGAAGGGGCCCCGTTTCTCGGCGTGGCACTCGTAGCAGCTCTCGTTGAGGCTGGGCTGCTTCAGGCTGGCCTCGTTCTGCGACTGGTGCGGGTTGTGGCAGCTGGAGCAGGGCAGTTCTCCATTGAGGATGGGGTGGCTGGTGCGCTTGTGCAGATCGGCCTTCTGCTGGGCGTGGCAGCTGGTACAGGTCTCCACCTGCTTCTTGCTGTCCATCACAGGATCCTTGGCCTGGTGCAGGCTGTGGCAGCTGGTGCAGGAGAGATCCTCCACCGCGTGGGCGCTGGCATGCCAGCCCATCCGCTTGGCGTCGGTATGGCAGGAGAGGCAGACGCTGTTCTGCTTCTCCACCGGGACCGGCGAGTCGGGGCCGAAGGTGATCATGGGTTCCCGCTGCTGCCCCTTGCGGGGGTTGCGCGGGTGGTTGCCGGCGGGGCCGTGGCAGGCTTCGCACTGCTTGTCCGCCATGGGGCCATTCTGGTTGCTAAGGTTGCCGTGCACATTGTGGAAGATGCCGGTGGCGGGCTTGCGCGAGTCGGCGTCGTGACACTTGAGGCAGGTATCGGCGCCCTTGGGGGAGTATTTTCCCTGATCGAATTTCTGGTCTAGGGTGGCCTCGACCTGCAGGCGCGGATCGGCATCGGCCGTTGCCGGCTGGGCATCACTCTTGGCCCAGACAGGCAGGCAACTGAGTGCCAGCAAACCCGCCAGGAGCCACTGCGGGGTGGTTATTTTCATATCGTGTCCTTCAACGGCAAAGGGCCAGGGGCAAGTCCCCTGGCCTGGTGGTCTCAACGGAAGTCATACACCTTGTGAACCTTGTCGACGCCCTGCTCCTGCCCGACGGCATGGCAAGACGCGCACTGTTCAACCCCGGTGGCGGCTTCTATCGTGTCTGCACCAAAGATGGCGCCGTTGTTCTTCATGTGGGTGGCCCATTCGTCCCCGGCGGCCGGGTTGTCCGGCTTGACCAGACCCAGCGGCGACTTGAGGTGGCAACTGGCACAGACCACCAGGGTCGGGCTGAAGAACTTGGGTTGCTTGTTGTCTGCCGTGGTGCTCACCAGGGAGGGGCGCTCGTTTTGCTGGTTGGGCAGGTTGTATTGCGCCTTGGTGTGGCAGGACTCGCAGTTGTTCAGCTTGCCCGGGAAGGTGGCATCCCCGCTGCGGTGGGAACCGTAGGCGTGGAAGGAGTGGACGTGGTACTTGAGATCACCCGGCACGCCCGCGTAGAAGGAACTGCGGGTGGCGTTGTGACAGCTGGTGCACTGGGCAAAGTCCTTGGAGGCGTGGGCCGAGCCCGCGTTCCCCTTGGTGTGGATGGCCAGATCCTTGTGACAACCGTTGCAGGAGGTCAGATCCGCGCCCGCCTTGAGCACATAGCTGCCGTCGACCCCGCCTTCGACCCGGAAGTAGGCCTTGGCCGGGTTGATGGCCACGTAGGAGAGGGCGCTGGCGGTGCTGCTGCAGGGGAGCAGATCCCCGGCCGCGAAGGCACCGTTGCGATCCGCCTTGCGGGCCACGCACACCTGCAACTCGGCGACCGTGGCCGCCAGGGTGCCGGTGACCTCGTTGCCCACCTCTTTGCGGCACAGGAAGCTGCCGCCACCCTGGCTCTCGCACTTGGTGAAGTCAATCTTGTTGCCGGTGACGAAGGTTTGCGGGTTGGTGTAGGCCAGCTCGTAGCCGCTGCCCTGATCCCAGTTGACCAGGATGTAGGGGGCCTTGGCCAGATCGCCGTACTTGATGTACTTGAGCACCCCGTCCATGGTCTCGACCGGGCTGCCATCGGCAGTCACTGTCAGCTCGACCTCTATGTTGGGTGCGGCATAGCGCACGTCGTCAAACTTGAACACCAGCTTGTCGCGACCGGCGGCTTCATTGGCGAGATAGCCCATGTGCACGCTGCTGGGGGACTTGGTGTTGCCCGGTTCTTCCGCATGGCACTGGGTACAGAGGGTGCCGCTGTTGATCTTGCCGTTGATGTGGCTGACGTAGCCGGTCGTCGTGGTGGAGTCCGCATGGCAGGCGCCGCAGGGTTTCTCCTGGGCATGTTGCCAGTTGTTGGCGTTCGGCGTGGTCGGAGTGACCCCCTTGTGGCAGGTGTCGCAGTTGCGCGGATCCTGCGGGAAGTGGCTTACCAGCTTGGTGGCGGTCGGGTCCAGATTGCCGTGCAGCTTGTGCACCAGAGTGGTCAGATCGCCGCGCCCGCTGCCGGGCACGCTCTCGTTGTGGCAGGTGACGCAGAGCTTGGGATCGGCGCGGTTGCTGTGGTGGATTGGCTGCTTCATGTGGCAGCTGTCGCAGCTTTTCTGCTCCAGTATGTCGCGGGTCAGCAGTGGCGCCGTGCCGGCGGGCACCCAGTCCAGCACATAGTCGGTGACCGGAATGTCGTTGCTGCCACCGAAGTAGATGCCGAGGCGGTGAGTCGCTGCCTCATCCCAGCGGATCAAGCCGTTGTTGTCCAGCGAATCGCTCGGATAAGGGTCGCGCACCGTGGTGGCATTGAAGGAGAAGGTGTAGCGGTACTGGCCACTGCCAAGGGGTTCCAGCTTGCCGCTGTTTTCACCGGTCGGCCGGTTGTTCTTGGTGCTGTAGATGAAGCTCTTCCAGACGACAGGGTCTTGCCGCGCGGCGTCACGGCCGGGGATCACCTTGGTCAGGGTGAAGGAGGGGAGTGTGGTTCCCAGCTCATAGCCCTTGCCTTGCTTGTCGGTGACGCTGAACTGCACCGAGAGTTGGCCGCTTTCGTTTAACTGGGGGGTGGATGCCGAGATGATCAGCGAGTCCGGGGTACCGGGCGGGGGGGGCGGTGGATCTGTCTTGTCGTTTCCGTCGCCACCGCCACCACAGGACGACAGGGCGAACACCATTGCTGCAGCCACCAATACTTTCCAGTATTTCATTGTTTTATCCTTTTTTATCGGACTTATTGTTCCATGTATGAGCCAAGTCAAAAAATTCCCAAAAACATACTACTTAAGGGTCAAACGAGGACTTAATACGGTATAAATAATTTCCATCTTAATTGTAAGGTTTATATATTAACCGGCGTTGACCGAAGTCTCAAAAACGGATCTCAAAGTAAGCTGAGAGAAAAAAATGTCTGTTTCGATTGAGATTTTTAGGTCTTTTCTGCACGAGGGATGAGAAATGAAACGCAGTATGAAACTGGAAATGCTGGGATTGTCGTTACTGTTGGGCTCCATTGGCACCGCACATGCCAGCATGGATTCCTTGGTGGAGACATGTAATTCATGTCATGGAAGTCAGGGGATCAGCACCCATAACGACATCCCGACCATCGCCGGGCTGGCAGAGGCCAACCTCAGCGAGCAGTTGCGCACCTACCTGGATGGGCGCCCTGCCAAGACCGTTAATCATGTCACCGGTGACACCAGCAAGCAGGGGAACATGACCGACATAGTTAAGGGCCTTAGCGACGAGCAGATCGACGAGCTGGCGGCCCATTATGCCGAGCTGCCCTACCAGCCGATGAAGCAGCCATTCGATGCGGCGCTGGCCAAGGCCGGGCAGAAGCTGCACGAAGAGTCCGGTTGCAAGAAGTGCCACTCGGAAGGGGGCTCTGTGGCGGAAGATGAAGCCTCCATCCTCGCCGGTCAGCCCAAGGGCTACCTGCTGACTGCACTGCAGGAGTTCAAGGCCGGCAAGCGCAGCAACGACGAGAAGATGAACAAGCCGCTCATCGCCATGAGCGATGCAGACCTCAAGGCGCTGGCTGAGTATTACGCAAGCCAGCAGTAACCGTCGCCGCACCCGCTCCCATTGACGCAGCCACCTCGCCGCCCGCCGGCGGGGTGTGCTCCTGCTACCCGGTCATGACCGTCAAAGGCGCTGCTATCCGCTCCTTTTTTGCGCACTGGGGGAGATGACACCCACCGGGTGTCCCTGATCCGGAGTTTTTATGAACGCTGTCATTAAGTGGCTGCTGCTCGGCAGCCTCTGCCTGGGCACAACCCAGTTTGCCAGGGCCGAGGTGGCCCCGGTGATCGATACCCCGACCACCCACACCCAGGCCTCATCCACCGCCGCGCCAGCCGATCAGTCAACCCTGGCCGAACGTCAGGCCAAGGCGGAGAAGAAAAAGGCCGCCGCCAGAAAAGCGGCTGCCCGCTTTGCCAAGTGCGACAAGTGCCACGATGGGGAGGAGGGGATGCACGGCAAGCACGGCAGCGTCACCAACCCCAACACCAATGAGGCGGTCACCTGCACCAACTGTCACGGCAATGCGTCGGCCGATCACCGTAAACAGCGCGGCGGCATGGTCGATGTGATGCGTTTTGGTGACGAGGCGTTTCCCCTCAGCCAGCAGAACGGTGTCTGCATGAGTTGCCATGAGCCGGACGATCTGCGCAAGGCATTATGGGCCCACGACGTGCACGCCACCCGGGTGAGCTGCACCAGTTGCCACCAGCTGCACCCGGCCAAGGAGCCCATGGTCGGCATTCCCGAAAAGTCCCGCATCAAGCTGTGCGTCGACTGCCACAGCAAGCAGCATGAGGCCAAGCCGCCAGCTGCCGTCAAGGAGGGCGCATGAGCACGACCCGTCGCGAGTTTATGGTGGGGATGAGTGCCAGCGCCTTGATCCTGATGACAGGTTCGCCCCGCGCCCTCGCCAACAGCATGACCATAGAGGGGGTACGCTACGGCATGATCCACGACGAGACGGCCTGCATCGGCTGCACCGCCTGCATGGATGCCTGCCGCGAGGTCAATCAGGTGCCACCCGAGGTCTCCCGGCTGGAGATCCTGCGCAGTGGCCCCGTGGGGGAGTATCCGGATCAGGCGTACCACTTCTTTCGCAAATCCTGCCAGCACTGTGACAATGCCCCCTGCGTGCACGTCTGCCCGACTGGCGCCTCCCATATCCGGGCCGAGGATGGCATAGTCGACATCAATCCCGATCTCTGCGTCGGCTGTCGCTATTGCCTCGCGGCCTGCCCCTATCAGGTGCGTTTTATCAACCCGGTGACCCGCGTCGCCGACAAGTGCGATTTTTGCCGCAAGACCAATCTGGCCAATGGCAAGCAGCCCGCCTGCGTGGAGGCATGCCCCACCAAGGCGCTGGTGTTCGGCAATCTGGATGACCCCCAGAGCCCCATCGCCAGGCGGCTGGTGCAGGAGACCACCTATCGCTACAAGCGGTTCCTCGGCACCTCGCCCAAGATGTACCGGGTGCCCAAAGGGGAGGTGGCATCATGAGCGCACATCGGTCTGATGGTCTCTGTCTGATGGGAGGTATACACCATGTGGCATGACGCATTTCATTTCGATTCCCTGGTGTGGGACGGCCCCATCGCCATCTACCTGTTCCTGCTTGGCATCTCGGCGGGGTCGACCACCCTGTCGGTGTTGCTGCGGCGCCAGGGGGCCGGCAGCGAGAGTGGCATCATCAGGGCCACCGCCATACTGGCGCCGCTCAGCGTGATCCTGGGGCTCTTGATCCTTATCTTCCACCTGGCTCGTCCCTGGACCTTCTGGAAGCTGATGTTCCACTACCAGTTCGACTCCGTCATGTCGATGGGGGTCATGCTGTTTCAGGTCTATATGGCGGTGCTGTTCGCCTGGCTGGCCGTGGTGTTCAGGGCCGAGATCGGGGCGCTGCGTCGGCAGTGGCTAGGGGACAAGTTCGCCTTTATCGACACCCTGATTGGCAAGCTGGCGCAGCTCGAACGGCTGCTCAGCCCCTTGCTGTTGCTGCTGGCGGTGTTGCTCGGGGCCTACACCGGCTTCCTGCTCTCGGCCCTCAAGACCTACCCCATGCTCAACAATCCCATCCTGCCTGCACTGTTTCTGGTGTCCGGCATCAGCTCGGGCATCGCCTCCACCATCTTGCTGGCGGTGACCCTGTTTCGGGAGGATGGCCACAGCCAGGGGGTGAGTTTCGTGCACAGGTTCGAGCGGCCCATCGTCGCCATCGAGATCTTCCTGCTGGTCTGTTTCTTCACCGGCCTCTACTTCGGTGGTGGTCAGCGCGAGGCAGCCATGTGGGCGGCGCTTGGCGGCGGTTTCTGGTCCCAGGTGTTCTGGTTCGGGGTGATAGGCCTTGGCATAGTGCTACCCCAGTTGCTGGGGCTGTTTGGTGCTAAGGCGCGGGCGCACCAGCCTGCCCGGTTGGCGCTGATCTGCAGCCTGAGTCTGGTGGGCATATTGCTGCTGCGTTACTTCATCCTCTATGCCGGTCAGATGACGGTGATGTAACGCGCTCGGCCCTGCCTTGGCGCAAGAGAAAAAGCAAAAAGGCGGGATGATCCCGCCTTTTTCATGGCCGTTTGCCGGCGTTGTTGGTCAGTGGCCGCTCAGGCACTGGCCCCTGGCAGGGCCCGCACTTCGAGGCGCTGCTCGCCGGGGCGGCACACCAGCACGGATCCCTGCTCGAACCAGTCCCCCAGCACGATGCGCCGCGCCGGTTGACCGTCGAGGCTGAAGTCGTGAATGGCGGGCCTGTGGGTGTGGCCGTGGATCATGGTGTTACAGCCGTGCTGGCGCAGCATCTCGTCCACCGCTGCCGGCGTCACATCCATGATGGTCTGGTTCTTTTGCACGTTCTCCATCTGGCTTTGACCGCGCATCTTGCAGGCGATGGCGAGGCGGCGGGCCAGCGGCAGGCGCAGGAAGAGCCAGCGCAGCCACCTGAGCTGGGTGATGCGGCGAAACTTCTGATAGCCCAGATCCAGGGTGCAGAGCAGATCGCCGTGGCTCAGCAGCACCCGCTCCCCATAGAGCTCGATGACGCAAGGGTCGCCGAGCAGGGTCATGCCGGCCCGTTTGGCAAACTGGCGGCCCAGCATGAAGTCGCGGTTGCCGTGGATGAAATAGATGGGCACTCCCTGCTGGCTCAGGGCCGCAAAGGCCTCGGCGATCTGCTGGTGGAGCGGGTTGGGATCGTCGTCGCCAATCCAGAACTCAAACAGATCTCCCAGCACATAGAGGGCGTCGGCACCGGGGGCGTCGTGTGCCAGAAAGCACACCAGCGCGGCCGTCATGTCGGGCCGGTCGGCACACAGGTGAATGTCACTGATAAAGAGGGTGCTCATGATGGCGTGCGAGGGGCCCCGATTCTGGCTGTATGGGTCATAGGGTGAGGTTGCCAGTCAAGCTGGTCAAGGTTGCGGCCTTCCAGGGTCAACAGCGCCTGATAGGGATCGCCGGACAATTTCAGCAGGCGGCAGATGGCCGCTTCCCCCTTCAGCCCTTGCTGCAGACGCAGGGCGAGCAGGGTACGGTAAAAGTCGTGGCCAAAGTGTTCGATCAGGGCGGCCATCAGGCTGAGGTGGCGCCAGCCGTTGAGGGTCTCGATCCCCGCCGGGGTGACATAGAGCTCGATGGGCCAGCTGCGGCCATCGGCATCGGTCAGGGTCTGCTCCAGCAGCCAGATGTCGCTGCCCAGGGCGCGGCGCTGCCAGCCCAGTTCGGCAAATCGGGCGGCCAGCACCGAAGGTGTTGCATGCTGGCAGAGGATGTCGAGATCGCTGCCGGGCCTGTCCAGCCCTATGGCCAGGGTGCTCACCAGCGCCACGTCCAGACACTGGCTTTGCAACTCACCCCACAGGGGCGTGCCGGTGAGCAGGGCATGGGCCGCGCGCTGGCGCTCGTTGCCATGGGCCAGATAGTCGAGGCGGCGCCAGTTCGGACTCGTGGCAAGTGCAGATGGAAAAACTGCGGCCGGGGCCGCAGTCAGTTCATCTCGCAGAAGGCAGAGATCAGTCAGCAAGGGTCACCTTGGTGATCACCACGTCCTCTACCGGTACATCCTGGTGCATGCGGCCGGCGTTGCCGGTCTTGACGCCCTTGATCTTGTTGACCACGTCCATGCCGGCGGTCACTTCACCGAATACGCAGTAGCCGAAGCCCTGGGTGGTGGCGGATTTGAAATCGAGGAAGTCGTTGTTGTTCACGTTGATGAAGAACTGGGCGCTGGCAGAGTGCGGCTCCATGGTGCGGGCCATGGCGACGGTTCCAATCTTGTTGGACAGACCGTTGGCCGCTTCGTTCTTGATGGAGGCGCGGGTATCTTTCTCTTCGAAGCCAGGGGCATAGCCGCCGCCCTGGATCATGAAGCCGTCGATGACGCGGTGGAAGATGGTGTTGTCGTAGTGACCGTCACGGCAGTATTGCAGGAAGTTGGCCACGGTTTCCGGGGCTTTTTCCGCGTTCAGGGTCAGAGTGATGTCGCCGTGATTGGTGTGCAGAGTAACCATGATATGTCCTTTCATTCTTTGGGCAAAAGTTGCGCGGGCAGATAAGCGGCTCGCAGCTTGTTGCATGGGCTATGGCATAAAGTGGTGGCAATTCTAGCCCATAGTGGTCGTCTGGCATAGGGCTGACATGGCTGTGAGGCCGGATCCGCCCTGTTTTCTGCCTCGTTTTCTCCACCGGATGCGGGTAGAATGGCAGGCCATTTTACTCACAGGCAGTGGTCATAAGATGCTGAAGATATACAACACACTCACTCGTCAAAAAGAAGAATTCAAACCTATCCACCCGGGCAAGGTGGGCATGTATGTGTGTGGCGTCACTATCTACGATCACTGTCATATCGGCCACGGTCGCACCTTCGTCGCTTTCGACGTGGTGGCCCGTTACCTGCGTTACTGCGGTTATCAGCTCAACTACGTGCGCAACGTCACCGACGTGGATGACAAGATCATCAAGCGCGCCGCCGAGACAGGCGTCACCTGTGACGATCTGACCGAGCGCCTGATCGGCGACATGCACCAGGATTTTGATGCCCTCGGCATGGTGCGCCCGGACGTCGAGCCCCGCGCCACCCAGCACATCAGTGAAATCATCGAGCTGGTTGAGAGCCTGATCGCGCAGGATCACGCCTACGTGGCCGACAACGGCGACGTCATGTTCATCGTCGACTCCTACGCCGACTACGGCAAGCTCTCCGGACAGGATCTGGAGCAGCTGCAAGCTGGTGCCCGGGTCGGCGTGGTGGATGCCAAGCGCAACCCGCTCGACTTCGTGCTGTGGAAGATGTCCAAGCCCGGCGAGCCGACCTGGGACAGCCCCTGGGGCCCGGGTCGTCCTGGCTGGCACATAGAGTGCTCCGCCATGAACTCCAAGCACCTTGGCAACCACTTCGACATCCACGGCGGCGGTTCCGATCTGCAGTTCCCGCACCACGAGAACGAGATCGCCCAGTCCTGCTGCGCCCACGGTGGCGACTACGTCAACACCTGGATGCACAGCGGCATGGTGATGGTGGATAAAGAGAAGATGTCCAAATCCCTTGGCAACTTCTTCACCATCCGAGACGTCCTGGCTCACTACGATGCCGAGAGCGTGCGTTACTTCCTGATGTCAGGTCACTACCGCAGCCAGCTCAACTACTCGGAAGACAACCTCAAGCAGGCCCGCGCCGCGCTGGAGCGCATGTACACAGCCCTGCGCGACCTGCCGGTGGCTGCCGCCGCCGGTGGTGACGAGCAGGTGGCTCGCTTCAAGGAGGCCATGGACGATGACTTCAACACCCCGGAAGCCTACTCGGCCCTGTTCGATCTGGTGCGCGAGATCAACCGCCAGAAGGCCGAAGACATGAGCGTGGCCGCTGGCCTGGGTGCCCGCCTGCGTGAGCTGGGCGCCGTGCTCGGCATACTGCAACAAGACCCGGACGCCTTCCTCAAGGGCAATGAGGCCGATGACGAAGTGGCCGAGATCGAGCAACTGATCGTCCAGCGCAACCAGGCCCGCGCCGACAAGAACTGGGCCGCCGCCGACGCCGCCCGCAACCGTCTCACCGAGATGGGCATAGTGCTGGAAGACAGCGCCGGCAAAACCAGCTGGCGCCGTGCCTAAGGCCGGTGGCGCTGTTGGTGCCAACAGCTTGACCCAATAAAAAACCGCAGCCTAGGGCTGCGGTTTTTGTTTGTGCCTTTTCCCTTTATGCCTCGGTTGCCTCCGCTCTGATCCCCTCTCCCCTTGTGGGAGAGGGCCAGGGTGAGGGGCCGCTAACCTCTTTGGCTCGCCAGTCTGGCTGATGTGGCTCAGCGTCAAAGAGACGAGGGCCTTGCCCTCGAAGGGGTTTCGCCCGCCCTTCGGGCTGGGGCGAGTGACTTTGGAAAGACCCGCTCTTTATTGGCAAATAACACCAAAAGTCTTTTCCCCCGGCAAACCGCCCGCTTCGCGGGTTCCCTCGTCTCGTCCAACGGGCCGGACGGAGCGCCGCAGACGGCACTTTGACCTACGCCATCCATGGCTTCGGCCAAAGCCCACTTCGAACCTCCCTGTTCTCGCGCCAAATCGGGGTCGAGCTGTGCTCGCCCTGATCCGATTTGGCCCATATGCCGGCAGCGGCTGCGCCATCATCCATGATGGCGCTCCTGACCCGTTGAACTCGACTCGGCGGTTTGCAGGGGGAACCAATACCGTGCCCGCCCGTGGCTTTATCTTTCTGGTCGACTGTTTATTACGCCGTAGGAGGAGAGCTGTGCAAGGGGTTGGCTAAATAGTGCTTTATTTGGGGTAGAAGCATGTTTGGGGAATATAAATGAAAACCGCAGTCCCAGGCTGCGATTTTTATTTAAATCAGGTCGTTGACTCAGATTATTAATCCATGGTCTCCCCTAAACTCTTTATCTACCAAAGTAAAGTTTTCAAGCTGTAAAGATTTCCAATCCTCTTCTTTAATGTGTTCAAGAAGGATGATTTGAAAACCGCCTAAATGATTCATTTCGCTTACGAAGTCATTAAGTTCTTGTAATGCTGCATTTAAACTAATTGTATCAACAGCATGTTTGTCATTACTCGAAAGGTATGGTGAACTAGGTTGATCTATGATAAGAAAAGATGGTAGCCATTTTGTATTGTTCAGTCTTGCAACATGATGGAATGCCATGAAAAACGCAAGATGAATATACATGTAGTTTGACGCGCTCCCTATATCAGGCATAAATTCAAACTTGTTTTCTAGTTCGTTAAATAAATTGATAACTCGTTCTTTTTCATTATAGAATGCTGTAAATCCTTCATACCCCTTTAGTTTCATTCTTGATAAGTGTTGATTTATTAACTCGTTTAGTTTCTTCTCTGAAACCTGATACTTAACATCTGTCTTTATCGAAGATTGGACATCTTTTATCTTCTTTTTAATCGCTTTCAGTTGGCTTTCGAAATCATTGTGTTCTTGTTTTCCTAGGCGTTTCAACCGTTCTTCTAAGCGACCCATAAAGAGATAGAAGTCTTTTGCATTTTTAATTTTTATGGGGGAAATAGCTAATATTTTATCTTCAACTTCCTCTATGAGTTTGTTGTTTTGTTCTATTTCAGATTGAAGTTCAATGATAAAGGGGGCAACATTATTTTTATCAATTTCATTTCTTATTTTTAAAAGCTGTGAGTGTAATTCCTCAACCACAGCTGTAGCAATATCTGAGTCAAAGATATTATGCTTAATGATGTTGGCTGTTGGAAGTAATGCATCCTCGATTTTCGCTCTATTATTTAGGTTCGTTTTTCCTAAAAATGAAATGTATTTCTTTTGCTTTGATTTTAAACGATATAGCTGAGACTTTAAATCGATAAAGGAGGTTTCATCATTACCATTTAGATCTGCTTTTTCGGTTATTTCTGATAGTTCACGAAAGAGGGATGGGACGTCTTTATCCTGTGTGCTTAGTAATCCTAGGTGCTCAGCCTCATAAGCAAGGGCTTTTATTTCATCAGAGAATATAAATTGATTTTTCTCATAAGATGCCTTTTTTTGTTCTATTTCATTTTCTTTTTTTATCAGCTGAGCTAAAGTGCTTTTGGCCACAGATGTTTTTGCATCTTCAACACCCAACCCCATTCGATAAACTCTTTGAATGGTTTCTTGAAAACGCTCATCTTCTGGCTTTATGAATAAATAGCTAGGCGATGTGACTGTATTTTGATCCTGATAACAGAATGATAAAAAATTTCTAAATGAGACTCTTTGGCCTGCCTTGATATTTCTCCCTCCATATGGAATTATTAGATTTGGATCAATGCCAAATAACCGATTGAGTAGCCCCTTTAGGTTGGCCATTGTTATATTCTCAATCGGTTGTGACGGGATTTCACCATGAGCATTGTAATATATACTGTTTTCACCAGAGGTTCCAATGGCCCCTCTGGCAATAGTTACTGTAGTGCCAAGGATATTTATCCGAATGCCATACCAATATACATTGGAGTCAATATTTGTTTTGGATATTCCTTTTGAAGAGGATGACAGTAAACAATAGTCAACAATAAAAAGAATTGATGACTTCCCTTTTCCAGGATCACCTGTTATGACGTTTACTTTATTCTTCTTAAATTCTAAGTTTCGTATTGAACCGTCACGTTGCCAGAGAATTATATTTTCGAGTTGAATGCTGCTCATATTAAATAACACCTAAAAGTTGATATAACTCACTTTCATCTTGATCAATAAATTGAGAAATGTTAACCGCACTGGTCATATACTCTTTAAATAGATGACCATTGTTTGTTTTTTTAATCTTTAAAGATTTATCTAGATAGATATAACCAGATTTAATGTTAATGCATTCTAATTCATGAGACATGATAATTGTATTAACTGCTCTTGTTATTTCATCTCTGTATATAAGTGTGAAATCATAAAAGATGGTCGGATTAGAAAGAATGAAGTCTTGTAGGCTTTTTATTTTTCTCTTTCTTTTTAGTGACGCTCTCGTTTTATTATTATAGGTGAGTACAAGTGATAGAGTCGCTTTTGATATGGATAGTTTTTTGTTTTCCGTAGCTTTAAGAAGCTCAGTTAAAAAAAGGCTTCCAAGCAATTCATTTTTAAGGATGTTATCAATGGCCATATTTTGACTCCCAGTTCTCCTGCCACCCTATTTCTGGTTTATCAGATAATTCAATTAGTTTTCCATTCGATATATCGGAGGGTAAGATTGTTGACCTTATATTTGAATCTATATCCATGGACTCGAATAAAATACAGCGTGAGCGTTCTAATTCAGATAGATTGTTGTATTGATTTTTCCTAAAAATTTTTCTCCATTTTGCTTTCAATTCGCTATCTAAGTTATTGTTTTCAAACTCTAGCATTTCACCATTATCTATCAGTTCTCTAAGAAAGCAGTAAGAGCGGATGTATGACATTCCGTAATTGTTAATATCTTCTTCAGTGATATCGATATCTTTTAATTGCGATACATAAATCCCTTTAACAAATGAAATATTCTCTGGTACTTCATAGCTATAAAATCTTTTTATATTAATATCTGGAGTTCTTATTTCTTGAAGAAGAAGATTAAAGTTGATATACCCTTTTCGAAACTCTTCGTAGCTTATTTCTACTTTTTGTCCTGACAGAATTTTTTCAAATTTGTATGTTTTTATTGAGCCAAGAAGATGGTCACGTATAAAGTTTAATTTTTGTTTGGGGACCGCATAATAAGATAGTGAAATATCAATGTCATTTAAAATAGTGTCATTATCTTCTTCAATATAAAGTCGGCCTATGATGAATCGTAAATTTTCTTGAGATAATGAGAATAATGGCTTTGTATATTTATAAATCGGGTTTGGGCTTTGTTTAGAGTCTTTTTTTTGTTCGGATAGTTCAACTTCATGACATATTCTATTTATTCCCTTAAGAATAAGCTCTATATCCTTAGTTTCTTTTTTCAGTTCTAGCATTAATGGTTGATTACTTATGCCTTTACTTGTAAAGATAATGAATTTTATATTTTTATCTTTATACTGATGGTTGTTACGAATTAATTCATCCCAGTTATACAGTGTTTTCCAGAGATCAATGTCTTTTTCAGAAAGATTTTTGCTATTAATTGAGTGTTTGACTTGAATTAAGTCGAGTGTGTTTGATACTGAATCAATGTGTATATCATCAATTACTTCAAGACCAACTTTCTCAGATGGTTTCATATTTAGTAAGTAATTAAGAAAAACAAGGTCTTGGTATTCAAAGCCAAGTTCGGTTTTGTCAGCCAATGTGTTGTTCATTGGTCCATCCTATGTCAATAATTTCAATATTCATTATGGATTTAGGTCCGATTGGTGAAGCGTAATCGGACGTTCGAGAAATAAGGTAGTTATCACTATGAAGAATTCACTATCGGGCCTTTAATATAAGGTCGTTCCTCGATTGGAAGGTGTACCGCTTGCTGCTGTGCTCATATTAATTTTTGCCATGTCGATTGTGCTTGTTGCATAGGTGCGACAATTTGGCCTTGCCATGGGATGGGCGAGGGGCTGGATCAGAGATAACAACCCTCCCGATCATTGTCCCGAATACATTGGGTTCGGTTAACTGGCCTCGGAGTTGAGGATTCGGGTTTTTGCCCCCTGTTGTTCGCCGAGGTGCGGGCACAAGGTCAGGAGCGCCGTCATGGACGACGGCGCAGACGCAGGCGGTACAGGGATGTACCGTCTGCGTCGTTCCGCCAGACCTTTTGCCTGAACCGAGGGCACCCGACGCAGGAGGGCGAACAAGTGGGGGAGAAGACTTTTGGTGACTTTGGGTCTTTCCAAAGTCACTCGCCCAGCCGCGTAGCGGCGGCGAAACCCCGTCGAGGACAGCGTCCTCGCGTCCTGCATGGCGAAGCCATGCCAATCAGGCGAGTGACCCCTCACCCTAGCCCTCTCCCGCAAGGGGCGAGGGGATCATTTACCCCGGTGCAATGCGCTTCGCTTATTGGCACCCTACCTTGCTCCCGCAAGGGGAGAGGGGATCGTTCCCCGGTGCAATGCGCTTCGCTTATTGGCACCCTACCTGTCTCCCACAAGGGGAGAGGGGATCGTTCCCCGGTGCAATGCGCTTCGCTTATTGGCACCCTACCTTTCTCCCGCAAGGGGAGAGGGGATTTTACCGTGGTGCAATGCGCTCCGCTTATTGCACCCTACGTGCATATTGCTTCCAACGTCTTGCCCGAAGGGGGAGGGGCAACCCCTCCCGTTGCTTGGTGCCCATCCCCCTGGATGCTAGGATGCCGAACCGTCCTCTTATCCAACCCTTATCAGTTATGGCAAACCGGCTCGTCGACAGTAAAAACAGGATCACTCGGGCAGGGCGCTGGCTCGCGACCCGCGGGGCCGCGCTCTTTGCCGAACTCTCGGAGTTTCAGCAGCGGATCTGGGTGGTCAGCATAGTGAACGACACCTACACGGATACCTTTATCGTCAATGAAGGCAGCTTCGAGGAGCCCATGCAGTGGATGCGGCGCAAGCAGTACGACACCGACATGCTGCAGCGGGTCGATGCCATGCAGCGTTCTCAGGTGATCCAGTTCGAGCTGGGTGATATCCGCCATCGCCTGATGCGGGTCAAATAACTCCGAGCGTGCCAGTGGCGACGGGTGTTGAGTCAAACGGCATAGGGTAAGCCAGTGACCGGGTGGTTGTTTGCGGCCCGCGGTGGGGCGCAATGCCGGTCGTCATCACCCTTCTGTTGCGCTGAGGCGGGGCTATGCCGCCGGTGCAATGCCGTTTGCTTGCAGGGCCCTGTGTTTACTGCGACAGGCGGGGTTATTCCCCCGGCGCAATGGACTGCGCTATCACCCGGCGGGCTTGTGCCGCCGTTGCCCCCTTCTGCCAGAGGTCTCACCTCGCAGGCACATACTCCCTCTCTATCCGCGACAGTTGCTACCGCCCCTGGCTGTCGCTACCACAATGCGCTGTTGACCATCAGAGGCAACCAGGGGGCCAACAGGCACCTTGGTTATCTTACGGAGCCATCTCGGCCCGATCCATGGAATTCCATTGAATTAGTGATGCAAGTGTCAGAATTGAATAGTTTTTTTGAGCCGGCTCAAGGTTGCGGTGCAGCCTTGACCCCAGGGCGGCGAGTGACGTGAGTGTTGGCGCGTCGCCAAGCTGTGGTGTTTGGCCGGTGGTCGTGCGCTGCCGGGGTGCGCGAGATCTGCACCACCATCCGTGCTAAGCCAAGCCAAGCCAAGCCAAGCAGCGGGCTGGGCAAGGGAGCAGGAGAGGGCATCTGGTGCATTGGCCCCTCGGCGGTCTGTTGCTCACCCCATGGCAAGGCAGAGGGCTCTTATGCGGCCGGTCTGGCTGCCCGCTGGCGCCGTCTGGCGACGACTGCGAGCAGGGTGGCACATTTAGTCGGCATCAGGCCCCGGCCTTGCTTGTGAAGGGGCCCAGGGGTTGGCTATCGTTTCAGTAATCGACATGCAAGCAGGGAGGTGTGCATGGACAGAATATTGCAGACGTTGTCGCTGCAGGTGACCGAGGCGCGGGATCTGGAGAGTCTGACCCGCCCGCTGCTGGAGATGCTAGAGACGGTCACCGGGCTCGAGTCCACCTATCTGACCGAGATAGACCTGGGTCACGACATCCAACATATCCGCTATGCCCACAACACGTCCGAGCTGCAGATCCCCGAGGGGGGCTCGGTGGCCTGGGGGGATGCCCTCTGCCGCCGGGCCCTCGATGAGGGGCGCTTTTATACCGACGATGTGGCGAGCTGCTGGGGGGATTCCCAGGCGGCGCGGGCGCTCGGCATTCGTACCTATCTGAGCTGTCCCGTGCTGACCCCCTCCGGCTCCCTCTATGGCACCCTGTGCGCCGCCAGCGCCGAGCACAAGCCGCTGGTCGCAGGCTCGGATCATCTGCTTGCCTTCTTTGCCCGGCTGATCGCCGAGCTGGTGGAGCGGGAGCAACTGCTCTTGCAGTTGCAACGGGCCAACAAGGAGCTGTCGAGCCAGGCGCTGAGCGATCCCCTGACCGGTCTGCCCAACCGGCGGGCACTGATGCACGAGCTCAACCGCCTGTTTTCCGTCGCGGAGCGGGTCGAACATCCGCTGCTGCTCGCCTTTATCGATCTCGACGGCTTCAAGGCCATCAACGACACCCACGGCCATGCTGCCGGTGATCTGCTGTTGCAGACAGTGGCGAGGGCGCTCTCGAGCGTGCTGCGCGACGGTGATCTGCTGGCGCGGGTGGGGGGCGACGAATTTGTTGCCGTGGGCGTGGGGCCGCTGTGCGGTGAAGAGACGCAGGCGGCGGTGCAGGGTTTTCAGCGCCGCTTGTGCGAGTGCAGCCAGGTGCAGCTGCCATTGCCTTCCCGCGTGCTGCACTATCCCGGTGCCAGCGTGGGAGTCGTGGCCATAGAGCCGGCCAATACCTCGATCGACGAGGCCCTGCGGCTGGCCGATGCCAGCATGTATGCGGTCAAGCGTCTGCGCCGCACACAGATCTGACGGCGCCAACCGGCAAAAACAAGGGGCCCCGCTGGGCCCCTTGTCTTGCTCAACCCGGTTAGCGGGCGGGGAAGTACTTGCCCTGGATCTGCTGAAATTCGCTGCTGGCCAGCACCTGGGTCAGACCGTTCTGGAACTCCTTGACCAGCTCGTCGCTGACCGGGTGGCTGAAGGCGAAGCAGAATTGCTCCGAGCTCAGCATCCAGGCCACCTTGAACTGGGCGGGATCCAGCTGCTGGGTGGCGATGAGATCCATCATGGTGGTCTTGTTGGTGGAGATGAGGTCGACCCGGCCGGAGGTGAGCATCTTGAGCGCCTGGGGCAGGCGGTTGGCGGTCATGATCTTCTGCTCGTCAAAGCCGTTGTTGAGCAGCAACTGCTCCCCCACGTCGGCCCGCACCGCCCCTATGTTGTACTGCTGGGCATCTTCCAGCTTGCTGAGGGTGAGCGGGCTCTTGGCCAGCCCCATCAGCACTATCTCGGCATAGCCGATGGGGCAGGCCCACTTGAACAGCGGATCCCGCGCTTCGGTGCGAGCGGTGGAGAAGAGCACCACATTGGGTTTCTGGGTCAGCAGGTAGTAGCCCCGCGCCCAGGGCATGATGGTGATGGTCTGGGCCGGGGTGTTGGTCTTCTGCCACACCTGATGCAGCAGCTCGACGGCGAGGCCGGTGGGGGCGCCGGCTTCGTTGGAGAAGTTGTAGGGTTTGTACTCTTCGGTGAGGTAGTGCAGCTTGCCAAGTTCAGGGCTGGCCTGGGTGATGGCGGTAAACATGAGCGCGGCTATTCCAATCCATTTTTTCATCTTGGCCATCCTGATGGGGTGTTGCTTCATCCTCAAGTGTTACCAAATCGTGATAATTCGCCAATCAGATCAGGGTTTAAATCAAGGAGATGCGAACCCAGGCCGCGTTGAGGTCAGGGGGCGGGCAGGTATTGGAGCCGCAGGCGCTGAAACTCCGGCGAGGCCAGCGCCTGGGTCAGGGCGTGCTGAAACTGCTTGATCACGCCGTCGTCCACCTGACGGCTGAAGGCGTAGCAGAGCTCCTCGGCATCCAGCACCAGGGCCACATTGAAGTCGCCGGCCTTGAGCTGCAGCGCCTTGATGGCGTCATAGCCCGCCAGCTTGCTGGTAGCCAGCAGATCGGCGCGGCCCGACACCAGCATGCGCAGGGCCTGGCTCAGCCGGTTGGCCGGTATGATGCGGGTTTCATCCATGCCCCGGTTGAGCAGCAACTGCTCGGAGGCATCGGCCCGCACCGCGCTGATCCGGTAGGCGTTCATCTGCTCGGCAGAGCTCAGGCTGATGTGGCGCTGCTTGTGGGCCAGCAATATGTATTCGGAGTAGCCGATGGGGCAGGCCCATTTGAACAGGGGGTCGCGGGTGTCGGTACGGGCGGTGGAGAAGAGCACCACATTGGGTTTCTGGGTCAGCAGGTAGTAGCCTCGCGCCCAGGGCAGGATGCGGATGGGCTGGGCAGGCGTGCCGCTGCGTTGCCAGACCATCTGCAGCAACTCGACCGCCAGCCCGCTGGGCTGGCCGGCCTCATCGCTGAAGTTGTAGGGGGGGTACTCCTCGGTCAGGTACTCCAGCCTGGCGAGATCTGCCTGCGCCGAACCCAGGCACGACATCAGCAGCAGATAACAGCACAACCTTATCCTCATGAGCCCATCCTTGGCGTGAAACCGGCGATCCTCTGCGCAAGTGTGGGTAAAAAAGCCTGAGATTGCCAGTACTTACCAACGATCCCTGCTGGTTCCCATCAGCTTGAACTCTTCATCACGCAGCCCGACCAGCAGCGCCTTTCCATCCGCTTGCAGCCGAAACTCGCCGTAGCGCGCCGTCTCGTACTGCTCGCCGGTGCCCTCTTCGAAGAAGAAGGCATCGGGCCCGATCAGCCACTGGTTGTCGCTTAGGCGCACCTGCAACAGCCGCTCATTCGGTGCCAGTTGCGCCGGCTTGCCGCCTTCGACCCAGCTGGCCACCTGCTGCCCGTCGAGGCGGATCACCAGGGTATCGCCGCCATTGGCGCGCTCGCTGTCGCGACGGGCACCGAGCTGGCGGGCAATGTCGTAGTTCAGCCGCATGTAATCCCCCTGCATCAGGGAGCGGGGGTCGACCGGCGCCAGCCTGAGCAGCACCACCTCGCCGCTGCTGATGGCGTGCTCGTAGCGCCAGACGCTGAAGTTGATGCCCGCCAGTATGGCGAGGCCGGTCAGCAGGAGTCCAAGCCGTCTCATGATGGCGTCCTCCCATTGAGGCGCTTCAGTAGCTGGCGGGTGCCGAGCAGCAGGGCGCCCGAGCCCAGCAGCAGCCAGGATTTGGTCATCAGGGTCAGCCCCAGATCGTAGTAATAGAGGGAGCCAAAGCCGAGCAGCAGCAGGCCTGCCAGCGTCATCAGCCCCAGGCTACCGGCATAAAAGCCGAGCACCAGCACCAGGGCGCCAGCCCCCATGCCGGGGATGAGGGCGCTGATCAGCACCAGCGGCAACCCATACAGCAGCGGCAGCTTGAGCCGGACCATGACCCCGAGCAGCAGGGCGGCGCAGAGCAGGGGATTGAGCCAGAGCGGCAGGCGGGAGTGGCCCAGCTCGTCGAGCATGCTGGCGCCCCCGTCCCACAGCGGGTGGTGCAGGCGCCCCAGCACCAGCAGGGAGAGCGCCAGCCCCAGGGTGAGAGATTCGTAGAGTTGATGGTGGACGGGCTGACGCTCCGCCTGCAGCCAGCAAAGGATGACGGCCGCCATCACCAGCGGCAGGGCCAGCAGTTGCAGGCCGAGACAAGCCAGCCCAAGGGTGAGCAGTATGGCGGCGGCGAAGCTGTGAAACAGTCGGATCAGCCAGTGTTCGAACAGGGCGGCGATGGCGAGCGACAGCAGGGCCAGCCCCAGCCAGAGCGGCGCCGAGTGCGGGTCAATCTGATCGATGAGGCCATAGAGCAGCCAGGCATCGGCGGCCAGCGCCAGCGCCAGCACGAACTGGTCCCACAGATCGCTGCGCTGGGCGAAGCGGTTGAGGCCATAGGCGATGGCCATCAACACGCTGCCCATCACCAGGGCGCTGTTGGCATCCCGGGTGAGCTGCGAGAACGACATGAACAGGAAGAACAGCAGGAAGAGGGCGGCGATCCAGCCCACCATGCCGAGCAGGAAGCGGCTCGACCAGTGGGGCTGGGTATCATTGGGGACGTCCCCTTCCACCAGTTCGGCCTGTTGCAGCCGCTGCCAGGGGGTCAGATCAGCCATGTTGCCTCCTCCTGGCGGGCTTGCCAGATGCCTTGTTTATGCATGGGACCTCCGTTGCTGTTGCAGCCAGCGACTGGCCGCGACCGAGAGGCCGATGGCAATCAGGCTCAGCAGCAGGAAGCCGTCCACGTCGGGCTCCATCCACTTGCCAAGGGCCGCCAGGATCACGGCGATCAGGCTCAGGCAGCCCATGGCGAGCCCGGCGACAAATCTGTGGTGCCAGCGCAGATAGGCGGCGCCAAGCCATGCGATCCAGGCGGGCCAGACCCAGGGGGAGGCGGCATCAAACAGCGCCAGCAACGCCAGCAGGGTGACGCCGAGGCCGGCGGCCAGACCCGGCAGCCAGCTTGGCATCAAGCGCCAGCGGGCCGGTGCCAGCAACAGCAGGCCCCAGAGGGCGGCGTTGAGCAGGGTCAGACACCAGCCCAGCCCCTCTTCATCGAAGGCAAAGAAGAAGTTGAACAGCCCGAGTCGCCAGTAGAGCAGCAGCGCCAGCTGGCCGAGCAGCCAGCTCAGGGTCCACAGCAAGGGGCTCATGCCGAGCGCCGCCAGCGGCAGCAGCATCAGGGCCCAGGTGGCGAACAGCTGCCAGGGATCGGCGCCGGTCTGGTAGGTCTGGCCCACCAGGGCCAGCAGGGCGCCTATGTTGAGGGCCACCGCCAGCAGCAGCGCCTGGCGGGGCGTGTCGGCCAGGGGCTTGCGCCACAGCAGCACCAGCATGGCGAGCAGGGGCAGCTCCAGCAGGGCGAGGCGTTCGATCCGACCCAGCTCCTGCCAGTTGAAGGCGACGAAGAACACCAGACCGGCGCCCAGGCACAGGCTGCCGAGCCAGAGCAGCAGGCGATCGAACAACCATTGCCAGCGGGCGGGGCCGGGTGGCAGCTCGCACAGGGCGAGGGCTGCGGGCAGTTGCGCCTGGGCGAGGCGTCCGCGTCTGACCCAGTCGAGCAGCGTCTGTCTTGAGGTGAAGTGCATGGGATGCTCCATGAGGTTTGCCGCATTATGCCACCGTCATGGCACTGCGGGACACTCCCCGTGTGCGGGCGTGCGACAGCCGGCAGGGGGCCGCAGGCATCGGCCGCTGGCGGGCAACAAAAAGCCCCGCCTGTTTGAATAGAGGCGGGGCTGGCTTGGGATGACACTACACGGATACCGGCACTGGGCGGGGTAGGCAAGTGCTCACGCTTGCCTCGCCGCCTTCCGGGCCGGCCTGTGTCAGGCGAAGATCAGGGTGCTGACCCCGAGGCCCACAAACAGGATGGCGCAGGCGATGCGGATCCCCTTGAGCGGCAACTTGTCGGCGCCCAGCTTGCCGAGCAGCACCACGGGCACGTTGGCCAGCATCATGCCGAGGGTGGTGCCTGTGATGACTTGCACCAGCGAGTCATATTTGGCCGCCAGCAAGACGGTGGCGATCTGGGTCTTGTCGCCTATCTCGGCGATGAAGAAGAGCACGAAGGTGGCCATGAAGGGGCCGTACTTGTCGAGCGGGCTCTCCTCGTCGTCCATCTTGTCCGGCACCAGGATCCAGGCCGCCATGGCAATGAAGGAGCCGGCGACCAGATAGGTCATCACCTTGGGATCCAGCCAGCGGCTGATGAACTCGCCAAGCCAGGCGGCGCCGGCGTGGTTGAGCAGGGTCGCCGCCAGCATGCCGGCTATGATGGGCCAGGGCTTGCGAAAACGACAGATGAGCAGCAACGCCAGCAGCTGGGTCTTGTCGCCGATCTCGGCGATAGCCACGCTCAGGGTTGAGGTTAACAGGGCTTCCATAAAAATGACCGGGGGACGGAATTGTTATACCTGAGACAAGCCTGCGCCATCCGTCCCCGGTATTGGCACTGGCCCGTCAAAGGTCTTGTCAAATCCACGGATTAGATGGATCACCCTGACCATGGTGAGTTGGCACCAAGCATGTTGATCAGGGTCGCAAACCGGTTTGGGATCGGGCTGCGAGACTACTCCCCCTCGATGGGAGCGGGCATTCTAGGGAAAAATCATCCGCCAGACAAGTGGGTCAGCCGCCCACCAGCTTGACGCTGAAACCGGCCTTCTCCAGCTCGGCTTTGATCAGGTCCCGTTTATCCCCCTGGATCTCGATGATCCCCTCTTTCAGGCCGCCGCCGGTACCGCACTTCTTCTTGAGCAGGGTGGCGATGGCCTTCTGCTGTTCGGCCGGTACGCCGTGGATGCTGATGACGCCGGCGCCCTTGCGCCCCTTGGTCTCGCGCCGGATGCGCACCACGCCGTCGGCGGGGAAGGGGGAGGCGGATGGCGACTGGGTCTGTTCCTTGATGATGCCGCCGTCCGTGCTGTAGACCAGGCGGCTGTTGTTGTCGTGACTCATGGCAGTTATTTGTGAGTTAGCTAAGCGGAGTTTGATTTTACTCAAATTAGCGTGGGAAACACGGATTATAATGCCCCGAGTGAAAGCGAATTATTATTGTTTAACTTCAGGAGTCAGTCATGGTACTCGCGCAGTTGTCACCGGGACAGAGTGCTCGCATCAAGAACATGAATCAGTTGACCCGTCCCCTGCGGCGCAAGCTGATGGTGATGGGCTTGCTGCCTCAGACCGAAGTCATCTTCCTGCGCGCGGCACCGCTGGGTGATCCGCTCCAGATCCAGTGTCAGGGGATCTGTCTCTCCATGCAAAAAAGCCTTGCCCTGCAAATCGAGGTCGAACCGGTATGAATTATTCCCTGGTAACCGTCGGCAACCCCAATAGCGGCAAGACTTCCCTGTTCAACGCCCTGACCGGGGCCCGCCAGCAGGTGGGCAACTGGAGCGGCGTCACGGTCGACAAGAAGATGGGCGAGTTCTCCGTCCAGGGGCACGACTACAAGCTGATGGATCTGCCCGGCATCTATAGCCTGGCCAATCAGGAAGGGAGCCTGGACGAGCAGATCGCCAGCCGCTTCGTTCAGGGCCAGCAGCCGGATCTGCTGCTCAACGTCATCGACGCCGCCAACCTGGAACGCTCCCTCTATCTCACGCTGCAACTGCGCGAACTGGGGCTGCCCATGGTGGTGGTGCTCAACAAGATGGACATATTGCAAAAGCGGCGGCTGATCATAGATGAAGCCCTGCTGGCCAAGGCGCTCGGCTGCCCGGTAGTGGCCCTCTCGGCCCACAACCGTCAGCAGGTCGCCGCCTTCAAGCTCCAGATCCAGCAGTTCATCGGCCAGCCCCAGCCCGCGCTGCTGCTCGATTACGGCACAGATCTTGAAAAAGATCTGGCGGAGCTGGAGACTCTGCTCGCCCCGCACCACCTCACCGCCCGTGGCCGCGCCCTGCGCCTGCTGGAAGAGGATGCCGTGATGCAGGAGACCCTGCTGCCCGGCCAGCAGGCCGCCGCCGCCAACGTGGTGGCCCGCGCCCATCATGCCCAGGACATAGATCTGCAACTGGCGGATATCCGCTATGGCCACATTCACCAGTGGGCCAGCCAGGCGTGTCAGCAGAAGGGCAAGCTCACCATAGCCCAGAGCGAATGGCTGGATCGGGTGCTGCTCAACCGCTGGGTCGGCATCCCCTTCTTCCTGCTGGTGATGTACCTGATGTTCATGTTCGCCATCAAGGTGGGCAGCGCCTTCATCGACTTCTTCGACATCATGGGCGGCGCCCTGTTCGTGGATGGCGTGCACCACCTGCTGGGGCTGATCAATGCCCCGGACTGGCTGGGGGCCATACTGGCGGACGGCTTCGGGGTCGGCTTGCAGACGGTGGCCACCTTTATCCCGGTGATCGGCTGTCTCTACCTGTTCCTGGCGGTGCTGGAGAGCTCAGGCTACCTGGCCCGCGCCGCCTTCGTGGTGGATGCCCTGATGCGTCGCCTCGGGCTGCCGGGCAAGGCATTCGTGCCCATGCTGATGGGCTTTGGCTGTACAGTGCCGTCTGTGATGGCGACCCGCACCCTCAACTCGGAGCGGGAGCGGCTGATGACCTCCGCCATGGCTCCCTTCATGTCGTGCGGTGCCCGCCTGCCGGTCTACGCCCTGTTTGCGGTGGCCTTCTTCCCCGAATCGGGTCAGAACCTGGTGTTCGGTCTCTACCTCATCGGCATTCTGGTGGCCGTGCTCACCGGCCTGCTGCTGCGCAGCACCCTGCTGCCGGGCAAGAGCGACTCCATGCTGATGGAGATGCCGGATTACGAGTGGCCGCGTCCCATCAACGTGGGGATCAAGACCTGGCAGAAGCTCAAATCCTTCGTGTTCGGCGCCGGTAAAACCATAGTGCTGGTGGTCGCCGTGCTGAGCGTGCTCAACTCCCTCGGCACCGATGGCAGCTTCGGCCATCAGGATCAGGAGAGCTCGGTGCTGAGCAAGGTCAGCCAAATGGTCACCCCTGTGTTGCACCCCATAGGTGTGCGCGATGACAACTGGCAGGCCACGGTCGGCATCGTCACCGGCATCTTCGCCAAAGAGGCGGTAGTGGGTACCCTTAACAGCCTCTACGCGGGCAAGAGCGGCGACGAGGAGGCGAGCGAGTTTTCACTGATTGCCAGCTTCCACGAGGCCATCGAGGCAGTTGCTACCAATCTGGCGGAGATCAACCCGAGCGATCCCATGGGGCTGGCTGTCGGTGAGCTGGATGACCAGCAGGCCGCCGCCGAGGCGCAGGAGGTCGATGTCTCCACTTACGGCAACATGCAGACCCACTTTGACGGTGCCGCCGGTGCCTTTGCCTACCTGCTGTTCGTGCTGCTCTACATGCCGTGCGCCGCCGCCATGGGTGCCCTGGTGCGGGAAACCGGTCGCCAGTGGGCGCTGCTGACCGCCGCCTGGTGCAACTACACGGCCTTCCTGTGTGCCACCGTCTTCTATCAGGTAGCCACCTTTGCCGCCCACCCCGAGCAGAGCCTGCTCTGGATCGGCAGCTATGGCCTCTCCCTGCTGCTGCTCTGGTGGCTGGGCCGTCGTCACGGCGACATAGTCGCCCGCAAGGTGGTGGCCCTGTGATCCTGCGGGAGCTCGGCGCCTATCTCGCCGCACAGCAGAAGGTGAGCCGGCGGGATCTGGCGCGCCACTTCCACACCTCGGAAGATGCGGTGGAGGCCATGCTCGGCGTCTGGATGCGCAAGGGCCGGGTCGCCAAGCGGGAGACTCAGGTGTGCGGCGGCAGCTGCTGCGGCAAGAGCCAGGAGGTGATGTTCGAGTGGTGCGAGCCGGGCCAGATAGGTCTGGTGCAAAAGGGCTGAACCTGCGCGCTCGTCCGCTTCATTATTCGTCGATAAAAAAGACCCGTCACTGGCGGGTCTTTTTTATGGCTGGCAGCGATGGGGCTGCCTGGCGGAGGAGGGGCTCAGCGCCCCGGCCAGCGCTGGCCCACCTCGGCGTGGCGATACCAAGCCATCAGGGCCTGCTGGCCCTCGATGTCATCCACGGCCGGTGACCAGGGGGCGAAGTCCTCTTCCCGAAAGGGGGCATAGGGGCCGTGTTTCACCTCGAAGATGACGGCGCCGGGATCCAGAGATAGCACTGCATGCCAGGTGGCGACCGGGGTCTCCAGCACTGAGGTCTTTTCCCCCAGCAGGGCGCGGGCAATGACGGAGCCCTCGTCATCGAAGTTGAGCACCACGAAGCGGCCTTGCAGCGCGGTGAGCAGCTCCCAGGTCTGCAGGTGGCGATGGGGGCGGATATAGGTGCCCGGCTCCATGGCGATGGCGAGGCGCTGGATGGGGTCGGCCAGCTCGTCGTGCAGATTGTGGTTCATGCGCTGGCGCGGGGAGTGGGCGGCCTCGTCGGCGAGGCTGGCAAGGCGGGCAACATCCAGTTTTTTCATATGCAGTTCCATGATGAGACGAAGGCAGGCTTGGGTCGGCAGAGTAGCATGCTCGTGTGCCTGCCAGGCAAGGGGGGAGCGGTAAGCAAATGTAAAAAGGGAGCCGCGCGGGCTCCCTGTTGGCATCAGAGGCTGGCACTCACAGCTTGGCCAGCATCTCCTTGGTGACCAGCACTATGCCCTGCTCGGAGCGGTGGAAGCGGCGGGCGTCTTCGCAGGCGTTTTCCCCCACCACCAGGCCTTCCGGCAGTTTGCAGCCCTTGTCGACCACGACCCGGCGCAACCGGCAGCCGGCCCCTATCTCGACCCCGGGGAAGATCACCGCCTGATCCAGGGTACAGAAGGAGTCGACCCGCACATTGGTAAACAACACAGAGCTCACTATGAAGGAGCCGCTGACTATGGTGCCGCCGGCGAACATGGAGTTGATGGTCATGCCGTGCTGGCCGTTTCTGTCCTGCACGAACTTGGCGGGGGGCGTCATGTTCTGGCTGGTCCAGATGGGCCACTCCTGATCATAGATGTCGAGCTCTGGTGTCACAGAGGCGAGATCCATGTTGGCTTCCCAGAACGAATCCACGGTCCCCACATCGCGCCAGTAGGGGCGCTTTTGCGGGCAGCAGCCGACACAGGATAGGCTGAACGGATGGGCGTAGGCTGTGCCCTCCTTGACCACTCGCGGGATCACGTCCATGCCGAAATCGTGGTGGGAATCCTGGTTGGCCAGATCCTCTTCCAGCAACTGGTAGAGATACTCGGCCTC
Source organism: Aeromonas sp. A04 (assembly GCF_047780465.1). NCBI lineage: Bacteria > Pseudomonadati > Pseudomonadota > Gammaproteobacteria > Aeromonadales > Aeromonadaceae > Aeromonas > Aeromonas sp. A04. Next base: position 711,719 of record NZ_JBLNHP010000002.1, read on the forward strand.
GAAGATGTAGACCCCCATGGAGGCCAGCGCCGTATCGGCCTTGCCCGGCATGGCCGGCGGATTGGCGGGCTTCTCGACGAAGGCGTTGATCTTGCGATCCTCATCTACCGCCATCACGCCAAAGGCGCTTGCCTCGGTACGCGGTACCTCGATGCAGGCCACAGTGACTTTGGCGCCCATGTTGACGTGGTCGAGCAGCATGGCGGCGTAATCCATCTTGTAGATGTGATCCCCCGCCAGCACCACCACGTACTTGGGGCCATGATCGCGAATGATGTCCAGATTCTGATAGACGGCATCGGCGGTGCCGCGATACCAGTTGACCTCGTCCACCCGTTGCTGGGCTGGCAGCAAGTCGATGAACTCGTTCATCTGGTAGCGCAGGAATGACCAGCCCGATTGCAGGTGGCGCAGCAGGCTGTGGGACTTGTACTGGGTGACCACGCCGACCCGGCGGATCCCCGAGTTGATGCAATTGGAGAGTACGAAGTCGATGATGCGGAACTTGCCGCCGAAATGTACTGCCGGTTTCGCCCTGTTGTCCGTCAACTGCTTGAGGCGACTGCCCCGCCCTCCTGCGAGAACCAAGGCCATGGTCTCGTTCAGCAACTGTCTGGATTTTGCTGTATTGGCAGGTTGTAACAACATTGAATACCCCTTTATTGATACATCTCCTTGATAGTGCCTCCTTTGAAGCTGGTTTGAAAGTGCTTTCAGTCACACTTCGCACAGGGTTTTTGGGCGAAGTGATGATTTTGTCATTTGTGGTGACAGAAACTGTCGCAGGCAGCGCGATAGTTCACCAGATGTCAGGTTGTCAGCGGGCTGAGAGGGCGAAGATGATATTGAATAAACAGCACTTTTTTTAAACAGACACCCGCCGAAGCGGGTGTCTGTTTAACGGGGGAGGGGGTGACCCGCACTAGAAGAGTTCGTCTTTCTCATCCTTGGTGGGCTCCAGACTCCAACCCGTGGCATCGCTGCTGCTTGCTATCTGGCCCTTCTCCTTCCACAGCTTGATCTTGAGGCGCAGGTTGTTGGCCGAGTCGGCGTTTTTCACCGCCTCTTCCTCCTCTATCACCCCTTCCACCACCAGATCGAACAGGGCGCTGTCGAAGGTGACCATGCCGAGGGCCTTGGATTTCTCCATCACCTCCTTGAGGCTGCCAAATTCGCCGCGCTTGATCATGTCGCGGATGGTGTGGGTGCCCAGCATGATCTCCACCGCCGCCCGGCGGCCGCCGTCCGTGGTTTTGACCAGCCGCTGGGAGACAAAGGCCTTGAGGTTGTTGCCCAGATCGTTGAGCAGTTGCGGGCGGCGCTCCTCCGGGAAGAAGTTGATGATGCGATCCAGCGCCTGGTTGGCGTTGTTGGCGTGCAGGGTGGAGATGGCGAGGTGGCCGGTTTCGGAGAAGGCCAGCGCATGCTCCATGGTTTCGCGATCGCGAATTTCGCCGATGAGGATCACGTCCGGCGCCTGGCGCAGGGTATTTTTGAGCGCGGCGTGGAAGCTGCGGGTATCCACCCCCACCTCCCGCTGGTTGATGATGCTCTTGCGGTGGCGGTGAACGAACTCCACCGGATCCTCTATGGTGATGATGTGGCCGCCGCTGTTGCGGTTGCGATGGTCGATGAGAGCCGCCAGCGAGGTGGACTTGCCCGAGCCTGTACCCCCGACGAACAGCACCAGGCCGCGTTTCTCCATGATGGTGTCGAGCAGCACGGGGGGCAGTTTCAGATCCTCGAAGCGGGGGATCTCGGTCTTGATGTTGCGGGCCACCAGGGAGACTTCGTTGCGCTGCTTGAAGATGTTGATCCGAAAGCGCCCTATCTGGGGCAAGGAGATGGCGAGGTTCATCTCCAGCTCCCGTTCGAACTGCAGCTTCTGCTCGCCGTCCATGATGTCGGCGGCAATCTTCGCCACCTCGCCCGGCTCGAGCGGCGTCTCCAGCAGGGGGCGCAATCCGCCATTGAACTTGGCGCAAGGGGGGGCGCCGGTCGACAGATAGAGGTCGGAGCCGTCCTGCTGGGCCAGGATCTGTAGCATGTCTCGCAATTCCATGGTTTTGCCTCGTCTATCAAGCAGATGCCATTACATTGAATGTCATAGAGTGTACAGCCTCAGGCGCCTGTGAGTTTCTCGCGAAACACAAAAAACACAGCGCCCATGATGCACAGGCCAGCCCAGAGGTAATCCCACTTCAGATCCTCTTTCAGATAGAAGACCGAGAAGGGGACGAACACCGTCAGGGTGATCACCTCCTGCAATATCTTGAGCTGGCCCACGCTCAGCACGGTATGGCCGATGCGGTTGGCGGGCACCTGCAACAGGTATTCGAACAGGGCTATGCCCCAGCTCACCAGGGCGGCGATGATCCAGGGTTTGTGGTTCATGCTCTTGAGATGGGCATACCAGGCGAAGGTCATGAAGACGTTGCTGCACACCAACAGACCGATACTGGCAATGATAGGGTTCATTAGGTTCTCCTTTAAAATCAATCGCATTTTATCTCTGAACCACGGGTTTCCATAAGTGGGGCAGCAGGGTATTTTTAACCCATCAAGGATGGGGTAACACGAGGTTCAACGGGATGGGCAAGACAAGCTGGGGTGTGCTTGGTCTGCTGTTTGCCTGCCTGGCGCACGGGGCGCCGACCCTGACGGTGGCCACCGATGTCTGGCCACCCTTTCGGATCTCGCAACCGGACGGTCAGTTCCGGGGGCTGGACATGGACATTCTGCAACGGCTGCAACGCCGCAGCGGCATACCGTTCGAGGTGAAACGCGTGCCCTGGGGACGGGCGCTCAAGCAGATGCAGACCGGCCAGGTCGACCTCATGATAGGCCTGGCCATGACGCCGGAGCGGGCACAGTTCATCGATTATCTGCAACCGGCCTATTACCAGTGCCGGCCTGCGTTTTATGGCAAGGCCGCGGCGGTGTCGACCCTGCGCACCTACGCCGATCTGCGGGGGCAGAAGGTGGGTTATGTGCTCAATTCCGTCTATTTTGAACCGTTTGATACCGACAACCGGCTCGACAAGCACGGCGTGCCCACCGAGGATCAGCTGCTGCGCATGGTGCAGCGGGGCCACCTGCCGCTGATGATAGGCACAGACTGCCAGGTGGATTATGCCCTGAGCCTGCACAACGAGGCCGACCTCATCAAGGCGGCCTATCAGCCGCCCCAGCCAGTGGTGCTCTATCTGGGCATGAGCAAGTACTCACCCCATCAGCCGCTCAGACAGCCGTTGGCGCTGGCGTTGCAGGAGCTGGTGGCCAGCGGCGAAATCCAGGCCCTGGCCAAGCCTTACCAGCCTTGACCTCGGGTGGTAACACGCTGTTATCATGCGTTTTTCATCCTTGTGCGCCGGGCTGGTCAATCCCGCATCGGCGCCGGGCCTTGTTCACGTTCGGGGATCCTCTGTGTATCTCTCTCTGCTCGCCCGCCAGCGCCGCTGGCAGCGGGGCTGGTTGCTCGGCCTGGCGCTGCTGACCCTCACGCTGTTTCTCTTCTCCCTCGCCTGGGGCGAATTCGTGCTGCTGCCCTGGCAACCCATGGGGGAGCTAGAGCAGCGCATCCTGCTGGAGCTGCGACTGCCGCGCGCCCTGCTGGCCCTGTTGGCGGGGGCCGCGCTTGCCTGTGGCGGCGCCGTGCTGCAGGTAATGTTGCACAATCCGGTGGCCGAACCCGGCCTGCTCGGCGTCTCGAGCGGGGCGGGATTGGCTGCCATGGTGGCGATGGCGGTGGCCAAATCCCTCGGTGTCTATCTGCCGGGCTGGGGACTGTCGCTGGCGGCCTTCGGTGGCGCCCTGCTGGTGACCATGCTGCTCATACGGCTGGCACGCCGGGCCCGGCTCGGCCATGCCCGCCTGCTGCTGTTCGGGGTGGCCATCGGCATCCTCACCAACGCCGCCATGACCTGGCTGATGTACTTTGCCGACGACGGCTCCCTGCGCGAATACATGTTCTGGATGATGGGCAGCCTCGCTTACGGCAGTCAGCAGCTCGGCTGGTGGTGGCTGGCGCTGCCGCTCACCCTGGGCTGGCTCTGCTGGCAGGGCAAGGCCTTGCAGCAACTGCTGCTGGGGGAGACCCAGGCCCGCCTGATGGGACTGGACGTGGACAGGATGCGGGTGCGGCTGGTGCTGGCGGTCTGTCTGCTCACCGGCCTGGCGGTATCCCTGTGCGGTGTCATCGGCTTCGTCGGGCTGGTGGTGCCCCATCTGCTGCGCCTGTGCGGCGGCAGCGACCAGCGCTTCCTGTTGCCCGCCTCGGCGCTGGGAGGAGGCGCCCTGCTGCTCGGTGCCGATCTGGTGGCGCGCTCGGCCTTGAGCGCAGGCGAGCTGCCCATCGGTGTCATCACCGCCTCCGTGGGGGCGCCGCTCTTCATTTACCTGCTGCTGAGACAAGATGCCCATGCTACCGCATAAATACCGGCCCGAATGCCGACGTGCACAAGCTGTCTACCCGCTGCTGAGGCAAGGTGCTTATGCTGCCCGCTGATCCCTCTGCGCTTGAACCGGCTCCCCTGATCGAGGCGCAGGCCCTCGCCATCCCCGAGCGATTGGCCCCGCTCGATCTGTGCTGGCAGGGGGGCCAGCTGGTGGCCCTGCTCGGTCCCAACGGCAGCGGCAAATCCACCCTGCTCGGCGCCCTGGCCGGCATTCTGCCCGCAACGGGCAGGGTGCGGCTCTGCGGGGAGGCGGTCAGCGAGCTGAGCTGGCCCGAGCTGGCCCGGCGCCGCGCCATGCTGCCCCAGCGCCAGCCCCAGCTGTTTCATATTCCGGTGTTTCAGGTGCTGGCCATAGGGCTGGACGACGGGGTGGAGGCCGGCACGCAGCGCGATGTGAAGCAGGCCCAGAGCGAGGCCATCGACGCCCTGTGTGATGCACTGGAGCTGAGCTCGCTGCTGGCGCGCGATTTCAGCAGGCTCTCCGGCGGGGAGCAGCAGCGGGTGCTGATCGCCCGCACCCTGCTGCAGCTGTGGCCCAGTCTCAATCCGGCAGGCCGGGTACTGCTGCTGGACGAACCGCTGGCGGGGCTGGATCTGCACCATCAGCTGGCGTTGTTGCGGCTGCTGAAGACGCTGGCCCAACAGGGACTGCTGGTGGTGCTCGCCATCCACGACATCAACCTGGCCATCGACTGGGCGGATCGGATCCTCTGCCTGCAACAGGGGCGGGTGGTGAGCGAGGGGGGAACAGGGCTTATCGACGAAGCCTTGCTGGAGCAGGTGTTCCAGATAAAGACGGATCGCGTCGAGGCGGCCGGCCGGGTCTGGTTTATGCCCAGCTTGTGATTAACAGGAAAGGCCCCTGGCGTCAGCCAAGGGCCTTTTTGAAGAAAACCACCCGCTCGGTTTCGCTGAAACCCAGCTGCTGGTGCATCTGTTGTGAGGCGAGGTTCTCGATGGCGGTATCGGAGGCGAGCTCATGACAGCCATGCTCGATACCCCAGCGCTCCACATGGGAGATCAGGGTCCGGGCCACGCCCAGGCGGCGTTGCTGTGGCTGCACATAAATCCCCTCGAGATAGACCACGGGGCTGCTCTCGCAGCCGTTCACGTAATCCAGGCGCAGGGCAGCGTCGGCAAACCCCACCGCTTGTCCATGCTCATCGAGGGCAAGGAAGGCACTCTGGCGTGCATTGGCCAGCATGTCGATACCATCCTGCAGGTGAGCAGAGGCGTCATGATGGGGCCACAGCTGCTGGCGCAGGGCTGCCCATTGCGCCAGTTGTGCCTGGCTCAGCGGCACTATCTGAAAGACGGCGGTGTGAGCCATTGTCACCGATTCAGACCGCGCAGCGTTGCAGACGCGCCTGAGCGGCTTCTGCCAGCATGGCCAGCAGGGTCTCGGTGTCGCTCCACGACAGGCAGGCATCCGTGATGCTCTGGCCGAAGGTGGCGGCGCAGCCGTTCTCCACGTCCTGACGTCCTTCCACCAGGAAGCTCTCGGCCATGATGCCGGCGATGCCGGTGCGGCCGCGGCGCAGCTGATCGCAGATGTCTTGGGCCACCAGCAGCTGGCGACGGTGATCCTTCATGCTGTTGCCGTGGCTGAAATCCACCACCAGCCGCTCGGGCAGACCCACGTCAGCCAGGGCCTCGCATGCCTCGTCGACACTGGCGGTGTCGTAGTTGGGCCTGTGGCCGCCACGCAGGATCACGTGGCCGTAGGGGTTGCCGGCGGTGCGGTAGATGGTCATCTTGCCGTCCTTGTCCGGGGAGTAGAAGATGTGGCTGTGACGGGCGGCACGCACCGCATCGATGGCGATGCGGGTGTTGCCGTCGGTGCCGTTCTTGAAGCCGACCGGGCAGGAGAGGGCGGAGGCCATCTCGCGGTGCACCTGGGATTCGGTGGTGCGTGCCCCTATGGCACCCCAGGTGATGAGATCGCTGATGTACTGGCCGGTCACCATGTCGAGGAACTCGGTGGCGGTGGGCATGCCGATCTCGTTGATGTCGACCAAGAGCTTGCGGGCCAGTTTCAGCCCTTCGTTGACGTCGAAGCTGCCATCGAGGCGCGGATCATTGATGAGCCCCTTCCAGCCGACTATGGTGCGCGGTTTCTCGAAGTAGGTGCGCATGACGATGCAGAGGCTCTCTTTGTACTGCTCGCGCAGGACGTTGAGGCGGCGGGCGTACTCGTGAGCGGCGGCCGGATCATGGATGGAGCAGGGACCGACGATGACCAGCAGGCGCTGATCCTCACCGGCCAGAATGGCTTCCACTTCGCGGCGGGCATCCAGCAGATTCTGGGCAATGGTGTCGTTGATAGGGAAGGCGTGCGCGAGCTCGCTCGGAGTGATCAGGGACTCCAGGCGACGGGTGCGCAATTCATCGGTGTGAATGGACATACGACTCAATTCTCGAGTGGGTGGCGTGGGCTGTTGCTCGACGGCGTGCCGAAAATGCAAGGGGATAAAATAAAGCAAAAACCCCCTGATTGAAACCTTGAGGGGCTCTGATAGGATGTGAGCCCTAAAACGATTCCAAATGAGGTAGATAGCGTGGCAAAGCCAGGGGCAACCGGGGTCACCCGCATCATCAACGCAACCGGTTACAGCATGAAGGGGCTCAAGTCAGCCTGGATCAACGAGGCGGCCTTTAGGCAGGAGCTGGTGCTGATCCTGCTGTTGATGCCGCTGGCCTTCTGGCTCGGGGATTCCCTCAATCAGATCCTGCTGCTCATCGTCATCAGCTGGCTGGTGGTGATCGTCGAGGTGCTCAACTCCGCCATCGAGGCCGTGGTAGACAGGGTGGGCTCGGAGCATCACGAGCTGTCGGGCCGCGCCAAGGATCTCGGCTCTGCCGCCGTCTTTATCGCGCTGGCCCTCAACGCCCTGGTGTGGGGCGCTCTGGTGGGACGCAATCTGCTGGGCTGGTGGTAAGTCAGTAGCCTTTTGTTCTGCGAGAGGGCTGGGTGAGGGAGGTATTTTCTCGCCCCTGATCCCCAGCCCTTCTCTGCAAGGGGGAAAGGGAGCAAGGGAGCTGACACAGTTCAGGCTCTGCGACATAAAAAAGCCCGTCAGATGACGGGCTTTTTGCTGGCCGAGCGCCGGGGCTCAGGGCATCAGTGCAGGATCCGGGCACGTATGGTGCCGTTGATCTCCTTGAGCTTGGCGAGGGCCTTCTCGCTGTGCTCCGTCTCCACGTCGATCACCACGTAACCGATATGGCTGCTGGTCTGCAGGTATTGACCGGCGATGTTGATCCCCTCTTCGGCGAAGATCTGGTTGATCTGGTTCATCACGCCCGGCTGGTTGCGGTGAATGTGCAGCAGGCGGCTGGAACCCTTGTGGCCCGGCAGTGATACTTCCGGGAAGTTGACGGCGGAGAGGGTGGAGCCGTTGTCGGAATACTTGACCAGCTTGTTGGCCACCTCCAACCCTATGTTCTCCTGGGCTTCCTGGGTGGAGCCACCTATGTGCGGGGTCAGGAGCACGTTGTCCAGGCCGCGCAGCGGGGTCAGGAACTCCTCGTCGTTGGATTTGGGCTCGCTCGGGAAGACGTCGATGGCGGCGCCCGAGAGGTGGCCGCTCTTGATGACGTCGGCCAGCGCATCTATGTCCACCACTGTACCGCGGGAGGCGTTGATGAAGATGGCGCCCGGCTTCATCATGCGCAGCTGCTCGGCACCGATCAGATCCTTGGTGGAGGCGGTTTCGGGGACGTGCAGGCTGATGATGTCAGACATGTTGAGCAGCTCGACCATGCTCGGCACCTGGATGGCGTTGCCGAGCGACAGCTTGTTCTCGATGTCGTAGTAGTAGACCTTGAGGCCTATGCTCTCGGCTATGATGCCGAGCTGGGTGCCGATGTGGCCGTAGCCTATGATGCCAAGCTTCTTGCCACGGGCTTCGACCGAGCGGTTGGCCAGTTTTTCCCACACGCCGCGATGGCACTTGGCGTTCTTCTCCGGGATGCCGCGCAGCAGCAGCAGTATCTCGCCCAGCACCAGCTCGGCCACCGAACGGGTGTTGGAGAAGGGGGCGTTGAATACAGGGATACCACGCAGGTGGGCGGCATCGAGGTCGACCTGGTTGGTGCCGATGCAGAAGCAGCCGATGGCGACCAGCTTGCCGGCGGCATCCAGCACCTTCTCGGTGAGCTGGGTACGGGAGCGCAGGCCCACGAAATGCACGTCACGAATGCGTTCGATCAGATCCTCTTCCGACAGGGAGGTCTTGAGGTACTCCACGCTGGTGTAACCGGCGGCACGAAAGGTTTCCACCGTGTTGGGATGGACTCCCTCCAGCAGCAGCACCTTGATCTTATCCTTGTCCAGCGAAAACTTGGCAGTCATGACGATCCCTCTATGTATGCAAAGAATGAGTGCAGATATGGTGTGTGAAGAAAACCGTAAAGTAACAAAAACGGTTGGGAGAGGGAATATTTGTGACGAAAGTCAAATTCTTTGAAGTTTTCAACGATAGTTGTAAACCACAGTTTGCAACTCATTGAGGGATAAATGAAAACGGCGCCATCAGGCGCCGTCTTTCATTCAGGGGGCAATCTTGGGGCATCAGCCTGCGGTGGCTGCCGAACTGAGTTGCCCCCATCCAGCTGTGTTACTGGGTAACCACGCCGTCCGGTGTGCCAATCAGCACAACATCGGCACCGCGGTGGGCGGGATTGGGACCGTGGGTGACCACATCCAGCCCATCGGGGGTTAGTTGACGATCACGCCGCTCGGGGTGCCAATAACGACTACGTCAGCACCGCGGTGGGCGAACAGGCCGTTGGTGACCACGCCGACCATGATGCCGTTGAGCTGCTTCTTGGCAGACAACCTTATTGGGTGATGACACCATCCGGCGTGCCGATCAGCACAACATCGGCACCGCGGTGGGCGAACAAGCCGTTGGTGACCACGCCGACGATGGCGTTGAGCTGCACTTCCAGCCCTTTGGCATCCTCGATGGCCATGCCCTTGACGTCCAGTATGATGTTGCCGTTGTCGGTGACCACACCCTCACGCCAGACTGGATTGCCGCCCAGCTTCTTGATCTCGCGGGCCACGTATTCGCGGGCCATGGGGATCACTTCCACCGGCAGCGGGAACTGGCCCAGCACGTCCACGGTTTTGGTGTTGTCTATGATGCAGATGAACTTGTCGGCCACGGCGGCGACAATCTTCTCGCGGGTCAGGGCGGCGCCACCGCCTTTGATCATGTCGCGGCTGGCGTTGATCTCGTCGGCACCATCCACGTAGACGGAGAGAGCATCGATGTCGTTGAGGTCAAACACCTGGATGCCAAGGCCCTTGAGGCGCTCGGTGGAGGCCACTGAGCTGGATACGGCCCCCTTGATCTCGTCCTTCATGGTCGCCAGCGCATCGATGAAGTGGTTGACGGTAGAGCCTGTGCCTACCCCGACTATGGTGCCGGGAACCACGTACTTGAGCGCAGCCCAACCGGCCGCCTTCTTCATTTCATCTTGAGTCATGATGGATCCTTTGGGAAAAAGCGGGCGCATTATATCCAAGCATCCCCCTCAGGGCGACCACAGCGCTCACGTTCCGGCCCAAAAATCCCCAAGATGTAAATCGTTTGCCTGTTTATTGAGCCCTGTCGCCCGGACGAGGCAGGGGTGTGTGCAAAAGTGGCGGTATCGCACGCAAAACGGAGCAGGCCAAGCCCAAGACAGAGAGGAGCAGGCAGTCAGTGCGGGCCGACTGCCTGATGGTCATGGAAACTGCCAGCAGCGGCTGGGGGTGATGATCTGCGGCAGCGGCACGTCCCACTCCTCCTGCGGCACCGCCTCCACCTGCTGGCAGTCGTGGGCGAGCCCCAGCGGTTTGGGGCCCAGCCTGTGTTCATGCCAGCAGGCGAGGGTGCGATCGTAATAGCCGCCGCCCATGCCGAGCCGGTTGCCCTCGGCATCGAACGCCACCAGCGGGGTGCAGATAAGGTCGAGCGTGCTGTGAGGCACCACCTGGGACATGTCCAGCTCAGGCTCGGCGATGCCGTAGCGATTGCGGGTCATGGGGCTGGTGGCGGTATAGCGCAAGAAGAGCAGATGACCCGGGGTGAAGGGGTGCAGCACCGGCAGGTAGACCTCCTTTTGCTGGGCCCAGAGCCAGTGGATGGCGGGCAGGGGATTGAGTTCGCCGTCGTTGGCCAGATAGAGGGCGATGCGTCTGGCCGCCAGTATCTCCGGATGTTGCTTGAACTGGGCAACCAGCTGCTGGGCGGCTTCCTGCTGCTCGGCCTGGCTCAGGCTCTTTCTGCGCTGGCGGATGAGTTGGCGCAGGGATTGTCTTTCAGGCTGGGTATCATCCGGCATGGGGGCTCCTCTGGTGTGCACCCGTGTGGTGCAGATGGGTTGCCGCAACGGGCTGGGGTTACCTTAACAAGGCTGGCGGGGGATGAACAGCGCCACCAGCCCTGCTTGAATGGGCCGCCGGACAGGACTCAATGCCACGTCCGGCAGCGGATTGGGTTACTTGTCAGCAGTCTTGCCCATCTGATGCTTGACGAACACGGCCACCAGCGCCGCCAGCGCCAGGGCCATGGGATAGAAGCTCATGCTCACCACCGCCAGCGGGGAGAGGGCGAAGATGGAGCCCAGCAGCAGCGCCTGGGCGCCCCAGGGGATGAGGCCCTGCACCACGCAGGAGAAGATATCCAGCATGGAGGCGGCGCGGCGCGGGGTGACGCCGTGATGCTCCGCCAGCTCCCGTGCTACCTTGCTGGCGACGATAATGGCCACCGTATTGTTGGCGGTGCAGAGGTTGGTCAGCCCCACCACGCCGGCGATGCCGAGCTCGGCCGCCTTCTCGTTCTGTTCGCCATCGTGCTGGCGGGTGAAACGGGCGATCAGGGCACTGATCCGCTCGCTGATCCAGGCCAGTCCGCCCTGGCGTTCCATCAGGGCGCCGAGACCGCCGATCAGCATGGAGAGCAGGAAGATCTCCTGCATGCCGGTAAAGCCCTGATAGATGTCCTTGCTGAACTGGCCCAGCGGATAATCGCTGACCATGCCCACGGCGCCGGCGGCCAGTATGCCAATGCCCAGCACCATGAAGACGTTCATGCCGGACAGAGCCAGCACCAGGATCAGCAGGTAGGGCATCACCTTGAACAGATCCGCATGGGCTGTCGTGGCGGGGGCCTCCCCTACGGATCCCAGGGTCAGATAGAGCAGGATCACCCCGATGGCGGCGGGGGCGGCAATCTTGAAGTTCTCGCGAAACTTGTCCTTCATCTCGCAGCCTTGGCTGCGGGTCGCGGCGATGGTGGTGTCGGAGATGATGGAGAGGTTGTCGCCGAACATGGCGCCGGAGAGAATGGTGCCGGCCATCAGTACCGGATCGATGCCGGCGGCCTGGGCCACGCCAAGGGCCACGGGGGCCACGGCACCGATCGTGCCCATGGAGGTGCCCATGGCGGTGGCAATAAAGGCAGAGATGAGGAACAGCCCCGGCAACAGGAACCAGCCCGGGATCAGCGACAGACCCATGGCGACGGTGGCATCCACCCCGCCGGTGGCCTTGGCCACGGTGGCAAAGGCGCCCGCCAGCAGGTAGATGAGGCACATCGCCATTATGTTGCTGTCACCGACCCCCTTGAAGAAGGTCTCCAGGTTCTTGTTGAACCCATCTTTCCCCAGCATCAGCGCCAGCATGACGGCGGGCAGGGCGGCCACGGGGGCGGGCAGCTGGTAGAAGGCGAACTCGACCCCCTGCAGGGTGAGCCAGGTGCCGGTACCGATAAAGAGAGCGAGAAAGACCAGAAGAGGCAGCAGGGCTCTGGCACTGGGTTGGGTCTGGATCATGTGTTCCTCTGTGGTTGAACATGACCTCCCTGTCGCAGCCAGCCCTGATATGGGGGTGAACCTGGCGGGCATCCTGCCGCTATGGGGCGCCTACAGTAGTGAGTCGGGGCCACTCGGTCAAGATAGACGTCCAGATGGATAGGTGTTTTTATCTTTCAATTCTGTATCTGTAAAAATATCAAAAGTATATTCGGAAAAATTAATAAACTCTGTTAATTGTTCCGTGTCGTGCCCTGGGTTTTCTGTGTGTTTTTCACAGACATGGAGTGTGGCTGACGGAGAATTTGGTGGTACTGGATATCCGGGCGCTTTGCGTGTGGGATTAAGGCATCAACGCCGCCATACCGAGCATGACGAAAGCCGTACTGGCATCCGCAGGTCACAAGGCGGTGTTGATATTCGGTCAGGGTGGCGCTGTTACTGCGTCATTTTCTCTACAGCCTGAACGGCTGCAGCCAGGGCGCGTTTATCGAGGGTCAGGGGAATGTGGCCTATATCTGGCACCAGGGTGAGGGGCCATTGAATGCCCAGCGCTCTTAACTCGGGTTCCAGTTGGTCGGTTTTAAATGCCTCGTCATCGGTGCCCGCAATCACGGCGCAGGGGCGTTTTACATTGCGCAAATTCTGCTGGTAGTCGCGCTCTGGCTGGAAGTTCGAGGCGAGGTTGAATGAGTAGGAGGGGGTCAGAAGAGTTTTCGCTTCTTCATTGAGCGCAAAGTTAAGCACAGTCAGATGGTTCAGTGCAGAGACATGCAGCCCGTTGAGGATGCTCAATGCGATCAGGCGAGGAAGGCCGACGCGCACCCAACCCCCGCTGTTGGGCCGGTAGTTGGCGGCCGTGGGGCCAAGATAGGGGGAGAGGAGTAGATAATTATCGAACAGGGTTTGTCGCGAACTGCCGGCAACGCGCAGCACGAAGCCACCCCCTGACGAGAAGCCGATGAGAGTGGCTGGTTTGCTGGGGGCCACCGCCTTAATGAAATCTTCCAGGTCGTCTTCGAGCTGACCGATGTAGGCAATGGTGCCTTTGCTGCCAGATTCGCCATGGCCGCGAATATCGAGGGCGTAGGCATCGAATCCCGCTTGTGAGAAGGCATTTGCCATCTTGTGCATGCTCTGGCTGCTGGCAGAAGAGCCGTGAACCAGCACCACGCTGCCCCTGACCTTATCGCCCGTTGCACCATATTGCCGGTAGGCCAACTGCTTGCCGTCACGCGCCGGGTACCTTGAGAGGGGCGGCATGCCGCTCCAGTCATTCCCTTTGAAAGGGTTATTGATGCTGGCCATCGCTGGTGCAGGGCTCGGCCCGCCAAACCGCAGCGCAGCCACAAGCGCGATAAGGCCGAGCAACATCAGGCCCAGTACGCACAGCAATCCCGCATCCATATGTTTATCTCCTGGTGAAAAAAAAGGTGTCGACTGGGTCTTTTTGGTTGGCGGAAATCTATCATATGGCGCTGTATCTAGCAAACTCCAAACCGTCAGTCTGCGAGGAGAAGTGGCAAGCCTGTGGATCAGCCATTTTGAGCGGTTCATTGTCGAGCCTGAACCGAAGAGGGTGTCTCACGGCTTTTCAAAGGGGGCGCGGGCTGGTAAAACGGTCTCTTTCCATAATAAACAGATGAGAGGGTGGAGATGGACAATCCGATCCGTGTGGCCGTGATGGGCTGTAATGGTCGTATGGGCAAGGTGCTGCTGGAAGCCATCACCAACGCCGAGGGCGTGGTGGTCGGGGCGGCGCTGGAGCGGCCCGGCTCTGCCGTGATAGGCCTGGATGCCGGTGAGCTTAACGGGTTGGGCAAGCTTGGGGTGAGCATCAGCGACAGCCTGGACAAGGTGCGCGATGAGTTTGATCTCATCATCGACTTCACCCGTCCCGAGGTGACCCTGGCCAACCTGGCCTTTGCCCTGGCCCACCAGAAACAGATGGTGATCGGCACCACAGGTTTTGATGACGCAGGCAAGGCGGCGCTGAAAGAGGCGGGCAAGCAGATCGGCATCGTCTTCGCCTCCAACTACTCGGTCGGCGTCAACCTGGTGTTCAAGCTGCTGGAGCAGGCCGCCAAGGTGATGGGGGATTACACCGACATCGAGATCATCGAAGGACATCACAGGCACAAGGTGGATGCACCGTCCGGCACAGCGCTTTCCATGGGGGAAGTGGTGGCCAAAACCCTGGGCCGCGATCTCAAGGAGTGCGCCGTCTATGGCCGTGAAGGGATCACCGGCGAGCGGGATCGCAACACCATCGGCTTTGCCACCATTCGCGCCGGCGATATGGTGGGGGAACACACCGTCATGTTTGCCGACATTGGCGAGCGGGTGGAGATCAGTCACAAGGCCTCCAGCCGCCTCACCTTCGCCAATGGCGCTGTGCGCGCGGGCAAGTGGCTTGGCCAGCAGGGTGCCGGTCTTTACGACATGCAGGATGTACTCAGTCTGAAATAAGCTGCCTGACGTCCTGGGTGTCATCGCTCCCCCTGCGAGGGGCACCCACTGCCTTGCCAAACCCCGGTTCGCCGGGGTTTTTCGTATTTTTTTGTATAAATGGTGATTACGCCGCGTTTTTTCACCCAAACCATCCAAACTACCTCTTTCTAGAACGGTGGCCTGGCCCCCTTCTGTCAAATGTCATCAAAGCGTAACGAGATTGGGCCTCTATACCCCCTGCGGTCGCATTTTTTCACATGTCACAAAAAAGACTAAAAATTCAAAACAAGAAAAACGTTTTCTATTTTTGCAAGTCACTTATCTGTCATTAAATGACTCTTTTCATGTCTGGTTAGTTTTTTTTATAAATCACACTTACTTGTTTTTAAAGGGTTAAATGTTGGTTTTTGTGCTTTGAGTGGCACAAGGTGCCACTTTTGTCACGGGTTCTGGCTTTTCTTTTGCTGGAGGGGGTTGCAAAGCGATTGAGTGCATAGATAATGGGTAATGTTGCTTGTTTATTGAATTTAGATGCATTTAAAACGAGAAAAGACGTTGAAATGCGATCGTTTTTAAGTAGAATGCGCCCAATTTGCCAGAAATCTGCCGGGTTTGAGCCCTGTTTCAAACAGCGTCCGGACCCGCAACACCCAGGTAAATTGCTGAATTTAAAGCTAAATAACTGGAGGTTGTCTTGAATCACACTGCATTGCTAGTGCTGGAAGATGGAACTGTGTTCAAAGGCGTGTCGATAGGCGCCGAGGGATGTTCCGTTGGTGAAGTGGTTTTCAATACGTCGATGACGGGCTATCAGGAAATCCTCACCGATCCCTCTTATTCCCGTCAGATAGTCACCCTCACTTACCCCCATATAGGCAACACCGGCACCAACAGCGAAGATGAAGAGTCCAGTCAAATCCACGCTCAGGGATTGATCATTCGGGACCTTCCGATACTTGCCTCCAATTTCCGCAATCAGCAATCCCTCTCCGATTACCTCAAGTCTCACAACATAGTTGGCATCGCCGACATCGACACCCGCAAACTGACCCGCATCCTGCGCGAGAAAGGCGCCCAGGCCGGCTGCATCCTGGCGGGCAAGCAGGTCGATGAGGCATATGCCCTCGAACAGGCCCGCGCCTTCCCCGGTCTCAAGGGGATGGATCTGGCCAAGGAAGTGACTGTGTCAGAAGCCTACGCCTGGACCGAAGGCAGCTGGCAGCTCGGCAAGGGGCATGTCACCCCGGCGGCCGATGAACTCAAATACCACGTGGTGGCCTACGACTTTGGCGTCAAGCGCAACATTTTGCGCATGCTGGTGGACCGTGGCTGCCGCCTGACAGTGGTGCCGGCCAAGACTCCGGCCGCCGAGGTGCTGGCGATGAATCCCGATGGCATCTTCCTCTCCAACGGCCCGGGTGACCCCGAGCCCTGCGACTACGCCATCGAGGCCATCAAGGTCTTCCTCAATACCAACACCCCTGTGTTCGGTATCTGCCTGGGTCACCAGCTGCTGGGACTGGCCTCGGGTGCCAAGACGATGAAGATGAAGTTCGGCCACCACGGTGCCAACCACCCGGTGAAGAGTCTCGATGACAATACCGTCATGATCACCGCCCAGAACCACGGTTTCGCGGTCGATGAGCACAACCTGCCGGCTTGCCTGCGTGCCACCCACGTCTCCCTGTTTGACGGTTCCCTGCAAGGCATCCACCGCACCGACCGTCCGGCCTTCAGCTTCCAGGGTCACCCCGAGGCGAGCCCGGGCCCGCACGACTGTGCCGGTCTGTTCGACCACTTTATTGAATTGATCAAGCAGTATCGCGCTTAAGAGGAAAAGAGAAGCCATGCCAAAACGTAACGACCTACAGAGCATCCTGATCCTCGGCGCCGGCCCCATCGTCATCGGTCAGGCCTGCGAATTTGACTACTCCGGCGCCCAGGCCTGCAAGGCCCTGCGCGAGGAGGGCTACCGCGTCATCTTGGTGAACTCCAACCCGGCCACCATAATGACAGACCCCGAGATGGCGGATGCCACCTACATAGAGCCCATCACCTGGGAAGTGGTGCGCGAGATCATCAAGAAGGAGCGCCCGGATGCGGTGCTGCCCACCATGGGCGGCCAGACTGCGCTGAACTGCGCGCTGGATCTGGAAAAACACGGCGTGCTGGCCGAGTTCGGGGTCGAGATGATAGGCGCCACCGCCGACGCCATCGACAAGGCCGAAGATCGCCGCCGCTTCGACATCGCCATGAAGAGCATCGGCCTGGAGTGCCCGCGCGCCGGCATCGCCCACAACATGGAAGAGGCGTGGGGCGTGCAGCAGATGGTCGGTTTCCCCTGCATCATACGTCCCTCCTTTACCATGGGCGGCTCGGGCGGTGGCATCGCCTACAACACCGAAGAGTTCGTCGAGATCTGCGAGCGCGGTCTGGACTTGTCGCCGACCAAGGAGCTGCTCATCGATGAGTCGCTGATCGGCTGGAAAGAGTACGAGATGGAAGTGGTGCGGGATCGCAACGACAACTGCATCATCGTCTGCACCATCGAAAACTTCGACCCCATGGGCATACACACGGGTGACTCCATCACGGTCGCGCCAGCCCAGACGCTGACCGACAAGGAGTTCCAGATCATGCGCAACGCCTCCATGGCGATACTGCGCGAGATCGGGGTCGAAACCGGCGGCTCCAACGTCCAGTTCGGCATCAACCCGAAAGATGGCCGCATGGTCATTATCGAAATGAACCCGCGGGTGTCCCGCTCCTCCGCGCTGGCCTCCAAGGCGACCGGTTTCCCCATCGCCAAGATCGCCGCCAAGCTCGCCATCGGTTACACCCTGGACGAGCTGATGAACGACATCACAGGCGGTCGTACCCCGGCCTCCTTCGAGCCGGCCATCGACTACGTGGTCACCAAGGTGCCGCGCTTCAACTTCGAAAAATTTGCCGGTGCCAATGACCGTCTCACCACCCAGATGAAGTCGGTCGGTGAAGTGATGGCCATAGGCCGCAACTTCCAGGAGTCCCTGCACAAGGCGCTGCGCAGCCTCGAGACCGGCAAGACCGGCTTCGACCCCATGGTCGACCTCAATGCCCCTGACTCCCTGACCCGCATCCGTCACGAGCTGCAAGACGCTGGCTGCGACCGGATCTGGTACATAGCCGATGCGTTCCGCGCCGGTCTCTCCATGGACGGCATCTTCAAGCTGACCAAGATTGACCCCTGGTTCCTGGTGCAGATAGAAGATCTCATCAAGCTGGAAGAGCAGGTGAAAGAGCGCGGCATGGCCGGTCTCGATGCCGACTTCCTGCGCGCCTTGAAGCGCAAAGGCTTCGCCGACGCGCGCCTGGCCAAGATCCTCGGCGTGGCCGAGGGCGAGGTGCGCAAACTGCGTGCCCGCCACAACATATTTCCAATCTACAAGCGGGTCGATACCTGCGCGGCCGAGTTCGCCACCAACACCGCCTACATGTATTCGAGCTATGACGAAGAGTGCGAGGCCAACCCGACCAATCGTGACAAGATCATGATCATCGGCGGTGGCCCGAACCGTATCGGTCAGGGCATCGAGTTTGACTACTGCTGCGTCCATGCGGCACTGGCCCTGCGCGAAGACGGTTACGAGACCATCATGGTCAACTGCAACCCGGAGACCGTCTCCACCGATTACGACACTTCCGACCGCCTCTACTTCGAGCCGGTGACCCTGGAAGACGTGCTGGAAATCGTGCGCATCGAGAAGCCCAAGGGCGTCATCGTCCAGTACGGCGGCCAGACCCCGCTCAAGCTTGCACGGGCATTGGAAGCGAACGGCGTGCCGATCATCGGTACCAGCCCGGATGCCATCGACCGCGCCGAAGACCGCGAGCGCTTCCAGTCCGCCGTCGAGCGCCTGGGGCTCAAGCAGCCGGAAAACGGCACAGTCACCGCGTTGGAGCAGGCAGTGCTGACCGCCGAGCGGATCACCTACCCGCTGGTGGTGCGCCCCTCCTACGTGCTGGGTGGCCGCGCCATGGAGATCGTCTATGACGAGACCGACCTGCGTCGTTACTTCGCCGAGGCGGTGAGCGTCTCCAACGAATCGCCGGTACTGCTGGACCGCTTCCTCGATGACGCTACCGAGCTGGACGTGGATGCCATCTGCGACGGCACCGATGTGGTCATCGGCGGCATCATGGAGCATATAGAGCAGGCCGGTATCCACTCCGGTGACTCCGGCTGCTCCCTGCCACCTTATACCTTGTCCAAGAAAATTCAGGACGAGATCCGCGAGCAGGTGCGGAAATTGGCACTGGAACTCGGTGTGGTCGGCCTGATGAACGTGCAGTTTGCGGTCAAGGGCGATGACATCTACCTCATCGAAGTGAACCCGCGTGCCGCCCGTACCGTGCCCTTCGTCTCCAAGGCGACCGGTGCGCCGCTTGCCAAGATTGCCGCCCGCGTCATGGCTGGCCAGAGCCTGAAAGATCAGGGCTTTACCACCGAAATCATCCCGCCTTACTACTCGGTGAAAGAGGTGGTGCTGCCCTTCGCCAAGTTCCCGGGCGTGGATCCGCTGCTGGGGCCAGAGATGCGCTCTACCGGTGAAGTAATGGGGGTAGGCAGCAGCTTTGCCGAGGCCTATGCCAAGGCCCAGCTGGGTGCCAGCCATGCGGTGCCGAAAGAGGGTCGCGCGCTCTTGTCGGTGCGTCACAGCGACAAGGCGCTGGTGGTCGATTTGGCTGCCAAGCTGCTGGAGCTGGGCTACGAGCTGGATGCCACTCACGGCACCGCAGTGGCGCTGGGTGAAGCGAGCATCAATCCGCGTCTGGTCAACAAGGTGCACGAGGGTCGCCCGCACATTCTCGACCGCATCAAGAACGGCGAGTACACCTACATAGTCAACACCGCCGAAGGGCGAGTGGCTATTCAGGACTCCAAGCAGTTGCGCCGCGCCGCCTTGCAGCACAAGGTGGCTTATACCACCACCATGAATGAGGCGTTTGCCACCTGCATGGCCATCAGCATGGATGCCACCGCCAACGTGAACTCGGTGCAGGAGCTGCATCAGAAGGTGAAAAACCGCTAAGCATTGCGTAACAAGGGCAGGGGAGTCTTTCTCTCCTTCTTTGCACAACACTTGCGAACCCTGAAAAACCCCGCCAGCGATGGCGGGGTTTTTGTTTTTTGGCGGATCCGGCCAGCCTCTGTCATGGGAGTGAGGTGCGCAGGGGAGAGGGAATAGGGTCAATGTAGAGCGATATCATCCCTTTTGGTGGTGTAAATTTGACAATGATTGCGCCTTGGTGGCTTTTATTCGCAATCTTTGCAATCACTCACCCGAGCCGCCTCTATATACTGGTTTCTCATCACATAAGGTCGTCTGCGCCCGCAACAGCGGGGTGCGAGGATCAGGGCCAGTTGCTTATCCGGCAGCGAAGGCCGTCCCCTTTTACCCAGAGGGGCCACAGGAAACCGGTTGTGGGGTTACCACCCGCGCAACCGTCAGGGCCAGCGTTACCGCGCCAGCCTGCTTCCCCCTCCTTACCCCGTCTGCTTGCCTGCCCAGTCGCGTCGTTGCTCACCCTCATAGCCCGCAACGGCGCCGCACCTCAAGGACATCAGCCAAGGGAATCTGAATATGAGCTTCGATCATCGCAAATACCGCCCAGCCCCCGTGATTAATCTGGCCGATCGCCAATGGCCCAACCGGGTGCTGGAGCGTGCGCCGCTCTGGTGTGCCGTGGACTTGCGCGATGGCAACCAGGCGCTGGTCGAACCCATGACGGTGGCCCAGAAGCTGCAGATGTGGGCACTGATGGTCCATGTCGGCTTCAAGCATATCGAGGTGGGCTTCCCGGCCGCCTCCCAGCCCGATTTTGACTTCGTGCGTGAGCTGATCGAGCGCAATCTCATTCCCGATGACGTCACCATTCAGGTGCTGGTGCAGGCCCGCGAAGATCTGATCGCCCGCACCTTTGAATCCCTCAAGGGGGCCAAGCGCGCCATCGTTCACGTCTACAACTCGGTCAACCCGACCCAGCGCAACTATGTGTTCAACTCAGGGAAGGAGGGGGTCAAGGCCATCGCCGTGCAGGGGGCGCGCTGGGTGCGGGAGCATGCGGCAAGGAACCCGGGCACAGAGTGGAGTTTCCAATATTCCCCCGAGAGCTTCAGCAGCACAGAGGTGGAGTTCGCGGTAGAGGTGTGCGACGCAGTGATCGACGAGTGGCGCCCCGCCGCTCGCCCCATGATCCTCAACCTGCCAGCAACGGTGGAGGTGAGCACCCCCAACGTGTTTGCGGATCAGGTGGAGTGGTTCTGCCGCCACCTCAAGGCGCGCCCCGAGGTGAGCATCTCCATTCACACCCACAACGACAGAGGCTGTGGTGTGGCTGCCGCCGAGCTGGCTGTGCTGGCGGGCGCCGATCGCATCGAGGGCACCCTGCTCGGCAATGGCGAGCGCACCGGCAACATGGACATAGTCACCATGGCCATGAACCTCTACAGCCAGGGCATAGATCCCGAGCTGGACTTGTCTGACATGGATGCCATAGTCGCGACCGTGGGCGCCTGCACCCAGATAGCCCTGCACCCGCGCCACCCCTATGCAGGCGAGCTGGTCTACACGGCGTTTTCCGGCAGCCATCAGGATGCGATCCGCAAATCCCTGGCGGCCGAGAAGCCCGATACCTATTGGGATGTGGCCTACCTGCCCATCGACCCCGCCGATCTCGGTCGCAGCTACGAGGCGGTGATCCGCATCAACAGCCAGTCCGGCAAGGGTGGCGTCACCTATCTGCTGGAGCGCGACCTTGGCCTGCAACTGCCGCGCTGGCTGCAGATCGACTTCAGCCGTCGGGTGCAGGCCCAGGCCGAGGCGAGCAGCAGCGAGATAAACCCGGCGCAGATCCGCGCCCTGTTTGAGCAACATTATCTTGAGCCGGTGCACGGCTATCGCATCGGCCGCTTCCAGCTTGGTCACGACGGCCAGGAGAGCCTGCACCTCGAGCTGCAGACCCCAGATGGCTCGCTGCAACTGCGGGGCGAGGGGGAGGGGGCCATCACTGCGCTGGTCAACGGCTGGGAGCGCCAGACCGGCATGCACATAGACGTGCTCGACTACTCGGAGCATGCCCTGAGCGCGGGCACCGAGTCTCGCGCCGCTGCCTATGTGCTGCTGAGCGTCGATGGCCAGCGCATGTGCGGGGTCGCCATCGGCCGCGACGTGGTCAACGCCTCCTTGCAGGCGGTGATCAATGGCGCCGCCCAGATCCAGGCCCTGCGCCAAACGGCCTGATCCGCCCCCAGCTCATCGGCCGGGCACTGTCTTTGCCCCTGGCCATGACCCGATACATCTGCAAGGCCCCCGTCCAACCGGCGGGGGCCTTGTCGTGTCAGCGGCTGCCGCTCGCGGGCTGGCCATGCTCATGCCTTCTGATCCCCCGATCAATCCTCTACAATGCCCTGGCTGCCGGGGCCGGGCTTGTCTGGCCAAGCCAGCGGCGCCTCATCCATCGGGAAGCTTTCATGCATCATCTCATTCGTTATCGTCATCATGTCGCGCCTCTGCTGGCCGCCTTGCTGCTGGCTGCCTGTGCCAGCGAACCGGCCAGCCAGGGCGATACCCGCAAACCTGGCAGTGCGGCCATCACGGGGCCGGCCATCACCAAACCCGCCCCCCTGCCCAAGGCCCAGATCCCCAGAGCTCCGGCCAGCATGCAGTCGCGCATAGTGCGGCTGTTGCCGGCCCGTACCGTGGATCGCAACGGCTGGGCCCAGGACATAGTCACGGCCCTCGCCAAACAGGAGCTGGCGGTGACCGACGAGAACGTCTGCTCCGTGCTGGCGGTGGCGGAGCAGGAGTCCACCTTCCAGGCAGACCCCGTGGTGCCGGGCCTTGGCAAGATCGCCTGGCAGGAGATCAACGCCCGTGCCGGCAAGCTGTTGATCCCAGAATTCGTGGTGCGCACTGCGCTCAGCATCAATTCCCCCACCGGCAAGAGCTATGCCGAGCGCATCGACAAGTTGCGCACCGAGCGGGAGATGAGCGAGATCTTCGAGGACATGATAGGGGAGGTGCCCATGGGCAAGACCCTGTTCGGCAACATGAACCCGGTGCGTACCGGTGGCCCCATGCAGGTCAGCATCGCCTTCGCCGAGGCCAACACCGACGGCTATCCCTATCCGATCAAGGAGTCCATTCGCCACGAGGTGTTCAGTCGTCGCGGCGGCATCTGGTTCGGCACCCGCCATCTGCTCAACTACCCGGCCCAGTATCCGGATCACCTCTACCGCTACGCCGACTTCAACGCCGGCTGGTATGCCAGTCGCAACGCCGCATTCCAGGCGGCGGTCAGCCGCGTGAGCGGCAAGCCGCTGGCGCTGGATGGGGATCTCATTCGCTACGACTCCGAGCTGCCGGGCAAGACAGAGCTCGCGGTTCATACCGTCGCCGGCCGCCTCAGCATGAGCAAGCAGGCCATTCACCAGAGCCTGAAACTGGGGGATACCGCCGAATTTGCCCAGAGCGATCTCTACCACAGAGTCTTTACCCTGGCCGACAAGCAGGCCGGCAAGCGGCAACCCCGCGCCGTGCTGCCGGGCATCTCCCTGAAGAGCCCCAAGATAACCCGCAACCTCACCACCGCCTGGTTTGCCAAACGGGTGCAGTGGCGCCAGCAGACCTGCCTGAAACGGCTGGGATCGCTGTGATTGCAATAATAAAGGCGGCCAATAGGCCGCCTTTGCTATGTACGGAGTCACACGAGGGATAGATATTTATCCTCTTTCGAATATATATTTTTTGTTAAAAAATCATCTGGTATAATTGGCCATTTCTGATAGGAATATAATTTGAAATAATTATACTCAATAGCCTCGTCTATCAATCGTTGAGCATCTTTATTATTATTTAGAATACAAAATGCACAAATTCTCACATCGCGACTTTGTGAGCTACTAGTTAGGTTTCTGATATATGTTTTATCTACTTGCTCTGGATTGATGTTTTTCATAGCAAAAAAGTAGTTGATAGAGAATGTTTCAAATCCTTTACCTTTAAGTAAGCCAGGGTGGCTTGTATTTAGTGATATAACATCTTGATATTTTTTATCACATAGGAGTATGTAAGAACGATGCGTAATATAGGAGTCAATAGACATTCCTTCTTTAAGGGCATCTTCTAAAGATTTTAATGCCAATGAATATTCTTTTCTTGCGGTGTAAATTTCAGATAAGCATTCATGATAGTATTCGTCATTCAGACGTTCTTTATTTTCATTGGCTATTTTTTCAAGACTGTCAATTTCATGGTTTTCTAGTATGGCAGAGATAGTTACTGCATCGTCAATGGACTTGAACATATCAGGGCGATTTATTAATGAGTCCAATGTTTTTTTAGCTTGTTCAGAATCGTGATGTTTGCTAGAAATATCAAGTTTTAGCTTTGATAAAGAGATGTTAGTGCTCTCTTGATAGTCGTTTTTACTCATGTGAATATTATAGAAATCATCATAAATATCACGCACTTGTTGCATATTAAAACTGTCATTATTCATGCTGCTTTGTAGACAGTTATCGATTATGTTGTTTATGGTTGTTTTTTTTGAAAAGGATGATTTTTTGTAGGTGTTATATAATTCAGAAATGAAAAGGCGTAATGACTCTGCATTATAATCTATGGTGACAACTCTATTTTTCAACCTGAAGTAGTTAGAGTGCTCAGGGTTTATAGCTCTAGCTTTCTCCAAATGTTTATCTAATTTATCATCGATATCCCTTATGCACTCAACTGATAAATCAATCTTCTCTTTTGTTAATAAATAAATGGAAACCTTAAGGTTCCATGCTTCATTTGACAGACTTGGATCTAAATTTAAACTCTTATCTGAATATGTAAGTAACAGCGTGTAGTCTAACTTCTGATTCTTTGGTGACGTCTGAAATAGCTTGAGGTTAGCTTTTATCAATGAGTTGTAAATATCATAGCTATGTCCATATTGTAATAGAAGATCTGATAAGTATTTTGATTTTTCTAATTCTGACGGTAAAGCTTCTGCTTTTGATAGGTGGTAGCCTATATTATTCGAATCTAGTTCGACCAGCCTATCGGCCCAATATAACTTCTGGGTAGAATTATTTATTAACTCTGAAATGTTAATCATTTTTATAATATAGTGTGATTTATTTTTGCTGTCAGATGTCTTCTGATAAAAATCAAAACACAGATCATATGCTATCTCATACTCTTTACTTGATATCAACGCTTCTATTTGTAATATGTTTTTCAATTCAGTTGGACTTATTTTTAACGCATCTTCACCATCTTTTATTATTGAATTGAAGAAGGAGGAGAAATCATGGGATTCTCTACTTGATTTCAATTTACCTATCTGAGATGAAATTATAGGATTGGATGACAGGTTGAATTTATCATCAATTATATTGTTTATAGTGCTCTGAAGCTTTGAGTGCTTTATATTCACCTCAATACCTAGAGGCTTATTTGAAAGCTTCTCGTGCAGTTCCGCAAAGAGTGAGTCAAAGCCATCAATTATTACTGGGTATATTTTGTCCTTCCAAAGTAAGTCTCTAAGTGCATGTGGAACTTCGTCATCAGGTCTTAAACACCAATAAACGCCATTCTTGAGATAATTTTCTTGCTTGGAAATAAAATCTAGCACATCCATTATTGAGCGGTCTCTACCAGAATATCCAACTACGATAAGCCCATATTCTTTGCAGAACTCAATTAGCTTTTCTTTTGTGTTTTGTTCTAAGGATTCAGTTTCTCGCAGTGTGCTTTTTATGTCGTCAAATAAGTAATCGCCATGAAGCTTAATGACTTTTGGTCTCTTGGATGTTATAGATACGGAATGTATTGATGAGTCGTGCGCACATAGTATCGGTCTTTGGTTAGAGAACTGATAGAAGGCTTCATTGATTAGATCATCGAAGTTTGTTGTGAAAATAGAATTAAAATATGCATCATCAACCAAGGACGTTAAGTAAGCATATCCAATGGAGGGTAGCTTTTTATCAACTTGACTCTCAACGAATCTGCGGCGTTGAGATGGGAGATCATATTTTTTTTCAAATAGGGAGGAGTATGGATTTGCCGGGTTATACCAACTTGCATGTTCTTTTTCAAAATATATCCTGGCTTTATTTGCATCTTGTTCAATAGATGAATTAAATCGCTCGTAAAGTTCAATCAACCAAGTATCAATAAGGTCAACAGCAGATGAAATCCCCGAGGTTACTGATGCACCTGCACCGAGAAGAATGCTGTAATTAGCAGTTTTGTCCTCTCTAGTCCCAATATGCCTTACAATGTCATTAATTGTCCGTAACTTATGTGACAACTCACCTTTATCCCTTAGTAGTTCGGTCGCTTTCATTCTGTTAGCCTCATTGTATTTTAATTTAGGTAATCTATTTTATGGGGTAGTTACAGCGCTTATGTTGATAGGCCATTAAATAAAATAAATTTGAGCCTGAACTTGATCAAGTCTTATCAAATAACCCCTTTGAACCCCGGTGCCACTCCTTGGCTACAGAGGCTGATCTTCGGGGTGAGGTTTTTGGTGGCGTCATACGGGGGATGGGCGCCAAACTGAGCTACTGTAACGGATTGCCTAATGAGAAATTGTGACGGATGCCGCCCACTGCATATCCCGCAATTTTTATTTGCACCTATGGGTTCGGTACAAAAAACAGTGGCTGAAGGGAGGGAGGAGAGGCAGGGCTTGCTCACCGAGGTTGGACTAGAAACTCATCGCCAGCCCGACGCCGTAGCCACTGGTGTTGTGGCTGAACATATAGCGGGCCACCAGCCGGGTGCGGGTCACTATGATGTCGTACTTGCTGCTGTCGAGCTCGATCCCGAGCCCCAGCGAGTTGAGGGAGTTGAAACCGAGCAGGCCCCGTTGCTCGCCGAGGTATTCGGTGCGAGCCCCTTCCATCACGTAGCGCAGCGGCCGACTCAGCAGCGTCAGATCGCCGATGGGGGCACGGCGGCGCAGATAGAGGCCGAGGTTTTCTGCATTGGCCTGGCCGGTCACGCTGGCCGAGGTGCCGCCAAAACTTTGCAGATGCTGGTAGGAGTAGCGCAGCTCGGCGTCTATATCCTGGGTTGGGGAGAAGAGTTCATAGTCGAGCATCAGGGCGCCGCCCAGACCGTAGACATCGAGCCTGCCGCCATCGAGAAAGTCGAGGTTCTTGCCGGTGTACTGGCCCAGCAGCCAGTTGCCGATGCGCAGATCGCTGGCCACTGTGCCCAGGGTGACGTTGCCGAGGGGACGCAGCACCCAGTTGCCGCCGTGTTTGTCCCGGTGCAGTCCTATGTCCCAGCCAATCCCGCCGGTGGCCGTCAGACTGTTCCATTTGGTGGGAATGGTGCGGGTCTCGCTGCCGTTGCTCACCACGAACTGGGGATCGTAGCGGCTAAAGCCCAGGGTCCCCTCCAGATAGATGGGCACGCTCTCGCTCATGGTGGCGCCGCCGCCGACCTGGGTCATGTTGAGCGCCGCCGCCTGGTTGGTGCCGCTGCCGATATTGATGTTGCTGGCGGTGATGTCGGGCACGACTGTGAAGGTCATCAGCGACACCACAGCATTGGCGCGCTGCTGCACCAGCGAGTCCTCGTCGGCCATGGCGTTGGTGCCGAGCAGCAGGCTGATCAGCAGGGGCAGGCTGGTGTGAGAGGTGTATGAGGGCATGCCGGGTTCCCGTGAAGCCTCGTTGGCTGAGGCACGATTACACTGTAGCGATTTTTTCTCGGCTTGGCAGCCCGGATAATGAGCCGGATGGCACTCTTCTGGCGTACGCGATCCCCAGATCAGGGGCCGGCTTGCTGGCGATGCAACGGGCGAGGGCGGGCGGCGTTCTCTGCGCCTCTCCTGGTTGTGCCGCCCGTGTGCTCGTGGGGCGCGAGTGGATGCCACCGTTTGCCGATGCGGGCCACGGACGGCCGGGTCAGGTTTTTCGCACTGCGTCCGGGCGGATAATAAAAATCCATTAAACTCAATGGGTCACTTGTTCGGGAGTGTGAGTGGAGATGAAGATCAGCCGCAAGATTACGCTGACCATAGTGCTGACGCTGCTGCTGTTGCAGGGGGTTGGCTATGTCGGCCTGCATTATGTGGTGAGCGACAAGTTCGGCGAGCTGGAGCGCATGAGCGTGGAGCGCAACCGCGAGCGGGTCAGGGCCGTGGTGCAGGCCGAGCTGGGCCAGCTGACCATGCTGGGGCAGGATTGGTCCGAATGGGACGAGACCTATGCCTTCATGGCCCGCCGGGATCAGGCCTATCTGGATGCCAACTTCAACGTGCGCACCTTCGAGACCCTGGGGATCGATCTGCTGGCACTCTACGACAGGGAGAAGCAGCCGCAGGTGGCCTTTGCCTACCAGGCCGGCAAGCTGGTCTCGCAGACGCCGGCCCAGCTGGGGGCCTTGACCGATTACCTGATGCGCTACGGCACCCTCAAGCCCAACGCCGGCATCTGGTTCGACGGCGAGCGCTATTACCTGATGACCGCCACCCAGATCCTGAGCAGTGAGGGGGAGGGGCCGAGTCGCGGCACCCTGTTGCTGTTCAAGGCTTTTACCCCGAAATTCATCCGCCAGCTGCAAAAACGCACCGCCCTGTCGCTCACCTTCCTGAGCCCGGATCAGCTTGCCGCCAGCCTGGGGGCGCCGACCCTGACCCGACTCATGGCCAGCGACAGCCTGATCCTGCCGCAAGAGGATCGCCTGCTCACCTTGGCCCAGATCGATACCTTGCAGGAGACGTCACCCCTCATCTTTCGCTTCACCCTGCCACGGGATCTGATGCTGGAGGGCAAGGCCATCGAGCAGCGCATCTTCTGGTTGCTGAGCCTGGGTACCCTGCTGTTTGCCGCTCTGGTGTTGCTGATCCTCAACGGCTACATAGCCGCCCGCCTGCAGCGGTTGAGTGCCAACCTGCGCCTCATCGCTGACGATGGCGCCGTGCGTCGGCTGCTGGTGGAGGGCAAGGACGAGATCTCCCAGGTCGCCATCGACTGCAATCGCATGCTCGATCATCTGGACAGCCTGCGTCAGCAGCAGGCCGACAGCGGGACCCGGCAACAGTTGCAGCACGGGGCCCTGATCCACCTGGCCAAGAGCGATCTGCTGACCGGCGAGGATCCGGGGCAGGCCGCCCGTCATATCAACGAGGCGGTGTGCGCCGGCACCGGGGCCGCCCGCGCCAGCGTCTGGTTCTGCGCCGAGGACAAGCAATCCATGTTCTGCCAGGATCTCTTCTTCCTGCCCAAGCGCCATCATCAGCAGGGTTTTCACCTGCCATATGCCTTGATCCAGGGCCGCTACGAGGTCTCCAAGCCCGAGCATGCCCCCTGCCTCATCATCCGCGAGCGCTATGATCTGTCACGGTTTGGCGCCATGCTGGCCCAGCTCGGGCTCGATGCCCTCTCGGGCGCCATACTGATGGCACCCCTCAAGCAGGGGGATGAGCTGCTCGGTTTCATCATCGCCGAACGAGCCAGTCTGAAGGAGGAGTGGCACCCGGACGAGACGGCCTTTGTGCTCTCGGTGTGCGATCTCTCCGCCCAGACCCTGCTCACCCTCACCAAATTGCAGCAACTCAAGCGCAGCTGAGGGCCGCCTCGCCAGGTGCCCTCCCTTGCGTTCAAGGCACACATGCTCAAGGCACACACGGCTCAAGGCGCAACTTTCGTCGCGCCAGAGCGATTATCTCCACTATCCGTGACCTGCATTAATTTCTTGTTCACTTGGCAGGGTGTATAACGGGCCTCCCTCATGGAGAGAAGGGGCATGGCGACAGGGAGGGTCTGCCGCACCGGTGGCCCTCGGGTCACCCACTATGGATGCTCACTATGTTGATGGGAGTCACCAGATGCAGGAGATGCTGCTTGCCATATGGCAACAGGACTTTAACCAATTGATCCAGATGCAGGCGGTGGGCCTGCTCGTCACCTGTCTGGTGGTGATCCTTTTTCTCGAATCGAGCTTCGTCTTTTTGCCCCTGCCCGGTGACAGTCTGGTGCTGCTGGCCGGTGGCCTGGTGGGAATGGGGGTGCTCGGCCCCGAAGTCACACTGATTTACATGCCGCTTGCTGCCGGGCTTGGCAGCCTGATCGCCTATCTGCAGGGCCATGCGCTGCACGGCACCTCCTTCATGGGCCATGTGGAGCGGATGATCCCGGACGGCAGCCTGCCACGGGCCTCGCGTCTGCTGCACAGCTACGGCTTCTGGGCCATGTTCTCCTCCCGCTTCGTGCCCTTCGTCAGGGTGCTGACGCCCATGCTGATGGGGGTCTCGCGCCTGCATCTGCCGCGGGTGATGATGGCAAGCTTTGCCAGCGCCTTCCTCTGGGCCTTGCTGTTGAGTCTGGTGGGCAAGTTCGTGATGGCGGCCCCCGTGTTTGCCCAGTATCACGAGCTGATGACCAAGTGTCTGCTGGTGACCTCCCTCGGCCTGTTCGTCATCGCCATGGCGGCCATCGCCATCCGGCTGCTCAAGCGCCCGACCAACCGCATCCGCTGATCGGCTGCGGGTGGCCAAGGCTGCCCCGCGTATTTCTTGTGAATATTCACCTGACCCTGGCGCGACCCGAGCGGGCCGCTCGGGTCGCCCCTCAACCTTCAAGCAGGTACCTTATGTCATGTCATGACACCCTGAGCCTTCGTCCCCTCGAGCGAGAGGATCTGAAATTCGTGCATCAGCTCAACAACAACGCCAGCATAATGCGCTACTGGTTCGAGGAGCCTTACGAGGCTTACATGGAGCTGGCCCAGCTCTATGACAAGCACATCCACGATCAGCACGAGCGCCGCTTCATCCTGGAGGTGGCCGGCACCCAGGTCGGGCTGGTGGAGCTGGTGGACATTCGCAGCATTCATCGCCGCGCCGAATTCCAGATCATCATAGCCCCCGCCTATCAGGGGTTGGGTTATGCCAGAACGGCGACCCTGAAGGGGATGAAGTACGCCTTCAACGTGTTGAACCTGCACAAGTTGTATCTCATCGTCGATCGGGACAACGCCAAGGCGATCCACGTCTATCAGGGGTTGGGGTTCGAGCCGGAGGGGGAGCTGAAAGAGGAGTTCTTCATCGATGGCAAATATCGCACCGCCATTCGCATGTGCCTGTTTCAGCGTGATTTCAAGGCAGATGATGCAAACCGGAACTAAGGTTGCCTGACGCCCTGAGTGCCCAGGGGGGAGGGCGGCGCCGGCCTGTGTCAGCCTGGCTTCTCCCCCGGTCGGCGCGTTTTGGCCGCAGGATAAAAACTCAGGTCATTTGAGGCAGAATTTGTGATGCCTATCTGTTACACTTCGCGCCCGCCATTTTCCGGCTCACTTTCTGACTTGATGTCGGACGCAGCCACCGGTGGTATCAACCTCCGCCTCGCCTACGCCGAGCCGCAAGCCAAACACAGCCCAGCTGGAACACAGGAACCCAATTTATGAGATTTGAATCGTTCGATTTTGCCCCCGAGATTTTGCGTGCCGTCTCAGATTGCGGTTATCAGGAGATGACCCCTGTGCAGCGCCAGGCGATCCCGACCATACGTCGCGGTCTCGATGTGCTGGCCAGCGCCCAGACCGGGACCGGCAAGACTGCCGCCTTCGCCCTGCCGATATTGCAGCGCCTGGTGGACAAGCCGGCCGAGCTGCAACCGTCCAACGCCCGTGTGCTGATCCTGACCCCGACCCGTGAGCTGGCGGCTCAGGTGGCGAGCAACATCAATGACTTCGCCAAATACCTGGATGTTACCGTGCTGACGCTCGTTGGCGGCGGCAAGCAGGATGTGCAGGCCAAGAAGCTGAAAGCGGGTGCTCACATCATAGTGGCGACCCCGGGTCGTCTGCTGGAGCACCTGACCGCCTGCAACCTCAGCCTCTCCGGCGTCGAGTGTCTGGTGCTGGACGAAGCGGATCGCATCCTCGACATGGGCTTTAGCGCCGATGTGCAGCAGATCCTGCAAGCGGTCAACAAGGAGCGCCAGAACCTACTGTTCTCCGCCACTTTCTCCGACGGGGTGAAGAAGCTGGCCAACGTCATGCTGGACAAGCCGCAGATCATCAGCGTCAACAAGCAGAACTCCACCGCCGACACCGTCACCCACACCGTCTATCCGGTGGAGCAGAAGCGCAAGCGCGAGCTGCTCTCCGAGCTCATCGGCAAGCAGAACTGGCCGCAGGTGCTGGTGTTTGCCAGTACCCGTGAAAGCTGTGACGAGCTGGTGGCCGAGCTGAACCTGGATGGCATCAAGTCCGCCGTGGTGCATGGCGACAAGGCCCAGGGCAGCCGTCGCCGCGCCCTGCGCGAATTCACCGAAGGCAAGGTGCGGGTGCTGGTCGCCACCGAAGTGGCCGCCCGTGGTCTGGACATCCCGGATCTGCAGTACGTGGTCAACTATGATCTGCCGTTCCTGGCCGAAGACTACGTGCACCGCATCGGTCGTACCGGCCGCGCCGGCAAGAGCGGCATGGCTATCTCCTTCGTCAGCCGCGAGGAAGAGCGCACCCTGCTCGAGATCGAGGCGCTGATCGGCCAGAAGATCCGCCGTGTCATGGTGCCGGGCTATCAGGTGGGCAACCGTGACGAGCTGATCAAACAGTTGCAGGAGCGTCGTCGCTTCGGCAAGCGTCCCCAGCGCGATGACAACGCCGCCGCCCAGGCCATGGCCGAGGCCAAGCTGCAGGGTCAGCGTCTCAAGCGTCTGGCGGCAATGAAGAAGCCGCGTCAGCCGAAGTAAGCACGCCCAACCCCGCCCCGGCCTTCCCCTTGTCAGGGCAGGCCGGGAGGGGCGATTTAGTACATAAAGGCGCCACTGGCGCCTTTATGTTGTTGATGACCCGGCCTCTGGCCCGCCCGTCTTTCTGAGGACTCGTGATGACACCTCCCAACTACAATCAGGCCCTGCTCGACATGGCCACCCAGAGTCTTGCCGAGCTGGCGCGCACCGCCGAGCAGAAGGCGGGCAAGCGCACCCCGGCCCAGGAGAGCCATTTTCTCTGCACCTGGATGGCGGACTCCCTCAAGGAGAAGCGCTTCTCCCGGCTGGTGATGGAGGATCTGAAAGGCTGGATCCAGCAGGGCCGCACCCTGGGAGCCGGCGCCGATCTCAAGGGCTTGCTGGAGCGCATCGCCTTCCAGTACGCCCGTGTGCAGGCCGACTCCCAGCAGCTCGGCACCAGGCTGGCCGCCATGCTGGCCGAGCTGGAAAGCGCGGGTTGGTTGGTGTTTACCGACAGCGAGGTGAGCGCCAAGCTGCGCCTGCAGGGGCAGGGCCAATCCAGCCTGGTGATCTCCAGCCGCGAATATGGCGAGCACCTGGTCCAGGGGGAGCTTGTCAAGCCGCTGACCCTCTATGCGCGCTGTGACGAAACCCAGCTGGCCGAGGCGGCCTTTCGCCATGGTCTGCTGCTGAGCCAGGGCAACAAGAAGACCACGCTTGTCAAACACCACAAGGCGTATTCTCTGGTGCCGGCCAACCTGCAGCCCGCGCTGGCGCTGCTGGCCGAGGCGAAAGCCTGACGGCGAGCCCCTTCCTCTGTCCTTCCCAAACCCCGGCCTGGCGCCGGGGTTTTTTATGCGCGGCGAGCGGCGATGGGAGCGCCGGGGAGGCGAGGAGAGCCAGGGGCAAGTGGGATGGGGAGCGGGACTGGCTCGCCCCGTTTTTGTCGCGGATGGTTTGTCGCATCGGGCTCTTTCCTCCTCTTTCCCCCTCTGATGGGGGGCGTCCCCCATATGGTGGGATGGTGGCGGAAAATTTCTGCTCTAGGGTGGGTTGGCCCCAAAGAGGGCCTTAAGGAAGCAAACCGCCTGATGGCGATACTCAATGAATGAGGAAACATGATGAAAGCGACTCCCATTGCCCTGCTGCTGGCCGGTGTGCTGGCCTCTCCGCTCTGCGCCGCAGGGCTCGATGCCCAACTTACCCTGGTGGATGGCAGCACAGACGATGTGCGCGTCAACCTGACGCTGACCAACACGGGCGACAAGCCGATCCGCCTGCTCAAGTGGCAACTGCCGGGCAGCGAAGATGCGCCCCTGTTCCTGGTGGAACGGGATGGCCTGCCGGTCAGCTACGAGGGGGCCCTGATCAAGCGGGCGGCGCCGACCGACAAGGACTTCCAGCTGCTCAAGGCCGGCCAGAGCCTGACGGTGCAGGCGGAGGTGTCGGGTCTCTATGACATGAGCGCCCAGGGTCAATACAGCATCCGTTATCAGCTGCCGACCCTGCCGCAGGAGGCGAAGGCCACCAAGGCCAAACAGGCTCAGGCGAGCGAGTCCAACGCCATCACCCTGTGGGTTGAGGGGGTGAACGATGAGCGAGTTCAGGCCAAGGTGGCCGCCGCCGACCCTCAGGCCGTCACCGCCTCGGTCAGCTTCAGCGGCCGCTGCACCAACACCCAGAAGAGCGATATTCTGGCCGCGCTCGATGCCGCCAGCGGCATCAGCAACAACTCCAGCAGCTATCTGGCGGTGGACAAGCCCGATGGCCAGCGTTATCGCAGCTGGTTTGGCGCCTATGACGCCTCCCGCTGGGACCAGGCCGAGGGGCACTTCAGCAAGATCAAGGATGCCATCGACAACAAGCCGCTCACCTTCGACTGCGGCTGCAAGCAGAGCTACTTTGCCTACGTCTACCCGGATCAGCCCTACAAGGTCTATCTGTGCAAGAGCTTCTGGACCGCGCCCGTCACCGGGACCGACTCCCGTGCCGGCACCATAGTTCATGAGCTGAGCCACTTCACCGTGGTGGCAGGCACCGACGATCTGGGTTACGGTCAGGCCAATGCCCGCAATCTGGCGAAGACGGAGCCGGTCAAGGCGCTCAACAACGCCGACAACCACGAATACTTCGCCGAAAATACCCCGAGCGAAAATTGATCCGCTGACAGGGGCCGCCAGGCCCCTTTTTTTGATGTTGAAGGAGGCGCCATGATGACACTCTTGCTCACGACCCTCGCACTCGCCCCCCTGCAGTGCGAGCTGTCGGTCAAGGCACAAAGCCGGGTGGACGAGCCCTTGCCCCTGGTGATGACCTTGACCAACAAGGGGGAGGGGCCGCTCGAGGTGCTGAGCTGGTTCACCCCGTTCGAGGGCTGGTTTGCCGATGCCATCGAACTTACCCTGGATAACCAGCCGCTGGCCTACAAGGGGCCGCTCGCCAAGCGTGGTGCTCCCGCGGCCGAGGATTTCTTCATACTGGGGCCGGGCCAGCAGAGCCAGGCGGATGCGGATCTGACCCAGGTCTACGATCTGTCGCGCCCAGGCCTCTATCACCTCAATTATCGCGCCCAGCCCTTGACCCTGACCCAGGGGGTTGCCCCGCGCTGCCCCGCCATCAGCTTCAGTCGCCTGGCTACGCCCTAGGCGGGCAGACACGCCTTGCCGCTGCTCGCATCCAGCAGCTCCACAGCGCGGGCCGCCACCGCCAGATAACGAGGCGATGTGTCCCGCTCCCGCCAGCAGCAGTGCACCAGCTTGATCACATGATCGTCCAGGCTGGCCAGCGCCAGTGGCAATACCCTCTGCCAATCCAGCCCTGTGGCGTCCGGCCAGTGCAGGGAACGCAACGCGGGCGCCCCGACCGTGATATAAGCCGCCGCCACCGCCTGCCACATCAGGGTTTGCCACGGCGCTTGCCACTCGCCGGGCAACTGCTGCGCGACCAGGGCGGCGGCCCTACTGCCGGTCACCATGTGCAACACGGTGAAATTGCCGGTCTGCCAATAGAGTTGCAGGGCGATCTCGGCCAGCTGGGCGAATACTGCCGATGACTCGGCGAGTGAGCGGGGCAGTGTGCCCGGCCAGCGCGGCGCCTCTGCCACCTGCTGCAATCGACCCGTGATCCACTCGCCCTGCCAGCTCGCACCCTCCCACTGTTCGGAAAGCCCGGCCAGCAGGCTGGCGACATCCCGGCTGGGAGCGGCCTCTCCGGCAGGCAGTATCAGGGGACGGCACTGCCAGGCGGCCAGTGCCGCGGCCTGCTCCCCCAGATGGCCATTTTCCAGGGCGCAGGCGAAGCGGATCAGGGGGTGAAAGGCCCCTCCCGCCGGTGAGAGTCGGCGTGCCAGCAGTGTCTCAAAGGTGGGCTGCCAGCCTTGGGTAGCGAGCCGGTTTGCCAGCTGCTGACGCAGCCGAACGAAGCTGATTTCATCCTCCCCCTGACTTGTTTCCCCGCTCGGCAGCGCATGGGTTGCCTGCCAGTGATCGAAGAAATGCTGCAGCTGGCGGGGGCTGGCGCCCATCTCGTGCAGGGCGTGCAGCGCCATCGGGCAGTGGTTGGTGGTGCCCCGGCCATTGAGGGCAAAAGCACGGTTGGCATCGAGCAGGCGATGAAGATGATGCATAATCGTTTGACTCCTTTCATTAAGGGAGACAGGATTGTGCAAGTTAAAGCTAACTTGAGGTCAAGGATGGATACGGATCGCAAGTGGTTAGCCATAGGCCAGATAGCCAGGCGCTCCGGCGTCAACGCCAGTGCCTTGCGTTTTTACGAGCAGAAGGGGCTGCTTCGCAGCGTGCGCAGCCATGGAGGTCAGCGCCTCTATCCGCAGGATGCGCTGCGCCGGATCGCCTTCATCCGGGTGGCGCAGGGGATGGGGTTGAGCCTTGGCGACATTGCCGATGCCCTCGCCGGTTTGCCCGATGGCCGCACACCGGATCGTCGCGACTGGGAGCAGATCGCCAGCCAGTGGCAGGGGCTGCTCGATCAGCGCATCGAGGCTCTGCTGCAGCTCAAGGGCAAGCTCACCTCCTGCATCGGCTGCGGTTGCCTGTCGCTCGAGCACTGCGCCCTTTACAACCCGGATGATCAGGCCGCAAGACAGGGCGCCGGCCCCCGCTATCTGCTGGGGGATGCGCCGCCGTCCGACGAGTGATCAGCAACATGATGAACATGAGTGTCGACCCAGCCATGCCATGCACAGGGCCGACTCGTTTAACCGTCAAGGAGGAGACATGGCACTGGAACAGCTTAAACGGGAATTGGAGCAGTTTGGCGAATACAACGACAGCCAGCAGCAGACCCGTGGCAGCAAGATGCTCAACATCACCCGCGATACCGGCGAGCTGCTGGCGGTGCTGGTGCAGACCAGGGGGGCAGACGCCGTGCTGGAGATAGGCACCTCCAACGGTTACTCCACCCTCTGGCTGGCCGAGGCAGTGAAGCGGCTGGGGGGCCGGGTCACCACCATAGAGCTGGACGAGGGCAAACGGACCATGGCGGCCGCCAACTTCCAGCGCGCCGGCCTAGGCCCCTGGATCAGCCAGCTGGCGGGCGAGGCGGGGGCCCTGCTGGCCGAGCTGCCGACGGAAGGTTATCAGCTGATCTTCCTGGATTCAGATCGTCAGCACTATCGGACCTGGTGGCCGCAGATCCGGCGCCTGCTGGCCCCTCGCGGCCTGCTGGTGGTGGACAACGCCATCT
The DNA here is from genome assembly GCF_047780465.1 of Aeromonas sp. A04. Lineage (NCBI taxonomy): Bacteria > Pseudomonadati > Pseudomonadota > Gammaproteobacteria > Aeromonadales > Aeromonadaceae > Aeromonas > Aeromonas sp. A04. The sequence goes on from NZ_JBLNHP010000002.1 coordinate 748,874, forward strand.
CCCATCGGGACGAGATGGTCGAGTGGATGAGTGAGGTGCAGCGCGATCCGGCCTTCCAGAGCACGCTGGTGCCGGTGGGCAAGGGGGAGTGGCTGGTGGTGCGTCTGTAGGGAGAGTGAGCATGGAATTCAAGACCATGGAACCAAGAGCTGTGGTAGAGGCCTATTGGCAGGCCATGCAGAGCAACGATTTTGCCAAGGCGGCCAGGTGGCTGTGCGAGGATTATGTCTGTGACTGGCCGCAGTCGGGCGAGCGGATCGCGGGGCGCTGCAACTTCATCGAGATCAACCGCCGCTATCCGGCGGCGGGCCCCTGGAATTTTGAGGTGGTCCGGCTGCTGGAGCAGGGGCGGGAGGTGGTGACAGAGGTGTTGATCACCGATGGCCAGGTGCAGGCCCGCGCCATCACTTTTCACACTGTGCGCGGAGACGCCATCCTGCACCAGACCGAGTTCTGGCCCGATCTCTACGAGGCCCCCCACTGGCGTCGACCCTGGGTGACCCCGATCCCCCGGGAGTCGCAACTCGCCTGATCCCGGCCCCCAGGGTGAGCCATGCCACCCTGGGGGAATGATTATTTTGTCTTGTTACCTTGCTTTTATCCTCGTTATCCATAATTTCGCTAAATATCCCCACATTTCATTGTTTGGCAATGGAATGGCCCGCGTTATGTTTTGTCCATGCCGATAGTCAGCCGGATTAATCTGTGATGTTGCAGCGAATGATATCAATCGGCCCGCTACGAATTCAGGTTCGGAAAATAATAATTGCATGGCGCCAATATATTTTATTTGGCAAGCGTTCTGGGTATTTATAAATATAACGAGGTGATTCATGAAAAAAGTACGTTCCCTGTTTTTGCTGGCGGCGCTTCCGCTGGCTCTGATGACCTCGGCCGAGGCCCAATCCAGCCTCGCCGCCATTCAGAGTGCCGGGGTGATCAAGATAGGCACGGAAGGGGCCTATCCTCCGTTTACCTACCACGACAAGAGCGGCAAACTGGTGGGTTTTGACGTTGAGATTGGCGAGCTGATCGCACGCGGTCTCGGGGTGAAGCCCGAGTTCGTCGAGGGCAAGTGGGACGGGCTCATCGCCGGGGTGGATGCCAAGCGCTACGATCTGGTGCTCAACGAAGTGGCCATCACCCCGGAGCGGCTGAAAAAATATGACTTTTCAGACCCCTACATCACCTCCAAAGCAGTGGTGGTGGTACACAGCGACAACGGCACCATCAAGAGCTTCGCGGATCTGAAGGGCAAGAAGTCCTCCCAGTCCCTGACCAGCAACTTTGCCCAGCTGGCCAAAAAATCGGGGGCCGAGGTGGTGGCCACCGAGGGCTTCAACCAGTCCCTTGAGCTGGTGCTGACCGGGCGGGTGGATGCCACCATCAACGACAGCCTCTCCTACCTGGACTTCAAGAAGCAGAAGCCGGATGCCAAGTTGAAGGTGGCGGCGACCGAGCCGAAGGGGGATCAATCGGCCGCCCTGCTCGCCAAGGGACAACCGGAATTGCTGGCCGCCATCAATCAGACGCTGCGCACCGCCAAGCAAGACGGTGCCTATCAGAAGATATCGCTGAAATATTTTGGCACTGACGTCTCGAATTAATAACTTGGCCGAATAATAACAATAAAGGGGAATTAACGTGCCAGCCTGGTTGCAGTTAATGATCGACTCTTTTTGGCCCCTGCTCAGTGCGGGGCTTATTTTTACCGTGCCCTTGACCCTGATCACCTTCGTATTGGGAATATTGCTCGGTTTCCTGGTGGCACTGGCAAGATTATATGGTCCCGCTCCGCTGGTCGCCTTGGTCCGCTTCTATGTCTGGCTTATTCGGGGCACGCCGCTGCTGGTGCAGCTCTTTCTGATTTTTTATGGTTTGCCGAGTGCCGGCATAGTGCTGGATGCCTTTACCGCCGCCGTCATCGGTTTCACCCTCAACATAGGTGCCTACAGCTCGGAGATCATCCGCGCCACCCTGGCCGCCATCCCCAAGGGGCAGTGGGAGGCGGCCTACTCCATCGGCATGAACTGGCCCCAGGTGATGTGGCGGGTGATCCTGCCGCAGGCGGCGCGCATCGCTGTGCCACCTCTCTCCAACACCTTCATCTCGCTGGTCAAGGACACCTCGCTGGCGGCGGCGGTGACTGTGCCCGAGCTGTTTCAGGCGGCCCAGCGACTCGCCTCCGTCACCTATGAGCCGCTCATCCTCTATGTCGAGACGGCCATCATCTACCTGCTGTTCAGCTCTGTGCTCTCCACCCTGCAAGACAGGCTGGAGCGCAGACTGACCCACAAAGAGACCCGGGAGCTTGCCCTATGATCCGATTGAGCGGCATCGAGAAGCAGTTTGGCGCTCAGAAGGTGCTGAAGGGAGTGGATCTGGCCATGGCAGCGGGCAGCGTCACCGCCCTGATAGGTCCCTCCGGCAGCGGCAAGAGCACCTTGCTGCGCTGCGTGAACCTGCTGGAGCGGCCGGATGCGGGGACGCTGGTGCTGGGGGGGAGCGAGCTCGATTTCTCGCGCCATCTGTCGCGTCAGAGCGTGCTGAGCCTGCGCCAGCAGACCGGCATGGTGTTTCAGAACTTCCAGCTGTTCCCGCACATGACGGTGCTGGAGAACGTGATTGAGGGGCTGGTGACAGTGCTGAAGTGGCCAAAGGAGAAGGCGGTGGCGAGGGGCTTGGCCTTGCTGGACAAGGTGGGGCTCAGCCACAAGGCCGAGACTGTGCCCGCCACCCTCTCCGGCGGCCAGCAGCAGAGAGTCGCCATCGCGCGGGCACTGGCCCAGTCACCCAAGGTGCTGCTCTGTGACGAGCCCACCTCGGCGCTGGATCCCGAGCTCGCGCTGGAGGTGGTGGCCGTGCTGCGCCAGCTGGCACGTGAAGGCACCACCATGCTGATCGCCACCCACGACTTGCGGCTGGCATCCCAGATAGCGCAACAGGTGATCTTTCTGGAATCCGGCGAGGTGGTGGAGGCGGGCAGTGCGCGCCAGATGTTCACCACTCCCAAGCGGGCCCGCACCTTCGAGTACATCTCCACCCTGACCGAGCGGTTGCCGGAGAGCTGGAGCATCTAGCGGCGCTTGCCCGGACGACAGCCATATAAAAAACAGCCCCGCAGATGCGGGGCTGTTTGCTTGGGGAAGCCTTGGACGGCAGTTTACACGGCCAGGTAGTCCATGATCCCCTCGGCGGCCTTGCGACCCTCGTAGATGGCGGTGACCACCAGATCCGAGCCACGCACAGCGTCGCCACCGGCGAACACCTTGGGGTTGCTGGTCTGGAAGGCATGTTCGGCCTGCTCGGGGGCCTTGATCCTATCCCGGCTGTCGAGCTCGATACCGTACTCCGCCATCCAGGGCTGGGGGTTGGGCTGGAAGCCGAACGCCATCACCACGGCATCGGCGGCCAGCACCTGCTCGGAGCCTGCGATCACCACAGGATTGCGGCGGCCGTTGGCATCGGGCGCACTGAGCTCGGTGCTCACCACCTTAATGCCGCAGGTACGGCCATGGGCATCGAGTTCGACGCCGACCGGCTGCAGGTTGAACATGAATTCCACCCCTTCCTCCTGGGCGTTCTTCACCTCCCGCTTGGAGCCCGGCATGTTCTCGGCGTCGCGACGGTAGGCGCAGATCACCTTGTCGGCGCCCTGGCGGATGGCGGTACGGACGCAGTCCATGGCGGTATCGCCGCCACCGAGTACCACCACCTGCTTGCCGGCGAAGTCGATGTAATCGGCCTGTGCCTTCTCAAAGCCCAGCAGCCGGTTGGCGTTGGAGATGAGGTAGGGCAGGGCGTCGTACACACCAGGGGCCGTCTCGTTGTCGAAGCCGCCCTTCATGTACTTGTAGGTGCCGACCCCGAGGAAGACGGCATCGAACTCGCCGAGCAGGTCGGCGAAGGTGACATCCTTGCCCACCTCGGTCTCGAGGCGGAACTCGATCCCCATGCCCTCGAAGATCTCGCGCCGACGCTGCATCACCTCTTTTTCCAGCTTGAAGGAGGGGATGCCGAAGGTGAGCAGGCCGCCGATCTCCGGATACTTGTCAAACACCACGGCGCTGACACCGCTGCGCGCCAGCACGTCGGCGCAGGCGAGCCCGGCGGGGCCCGCACCTATGACGGCGACCCGTTTGTCTGTCTTGATCACCTTGGAGAGATCCGGGCGCCAGCCCATCTCGAACGCCTTGTCGGTGATGTATTTCTCGATGTTGCCTATGGTGACGGCGCCGAAGCGATCGTTCAGGGTGCAGGCACCCTCGCACAGTCTGTCTTGCGGGCAGACCCGGCCGCACACTTCCGGCAGGCTGTTGGTCTGGTGGGAGAGCTCCACCGCCTCCAGGATGCGCCCCTCGTTGGCCAGTTTCAGCCAGTTGGGGATGTAGTTGTGCACCGGGCACTTCCACTCGCAATAGGGGTTGCCGCAGTCGAGGCAGCGATCCGCCTGCATGCCGACCTGGGCCTGGTTGAAGGGCTCGTAGATCTCCACAAACTGGATCTTGCGGATCTTGAGCGGCTTCTTGGGCGGGTCGACCCGCTGGACATCGATAAACTGGAATACGTTCTGGCTCATAGGGTTCCCTCCTTATTGCGCCTGGATTCTGAGTTCTGCACTGGAACGGCTGGTGTGGCCAAGCAGGGATTTGACGTCGCTGGACTTGGGTTTGATCAGCTTGAACTTGGGCACATAGGCGTCGAAATGGGCCAGGATCTCCTCGGCGCGCGAGCTGCCGGTCTCATTGAGGTGCGCCGTTATGATGCCGCGCAGGTGCTCCTGGTGGATGGCGAGATCCGCCACGTCCAGCAGTTCCACCAGCTCGGGGTTGGTGCGCTTGGCAAAGTTGCCGCACTCGTCGAGCACGTAGGCGAAGCCGCCGGTCATGCCCGCCGCGAAGTTGACGCCGGTGGTGCCGAGCACGGTGACTATGCCGCCTGTCATATATTCACAACCGTTGTCACCAATTCCCTCGACCACCGCCAGGGCGCCGGAGTTGCGCACCGCGAAGCGCTCGCCCGCCGTGCCTGCCGCGTAGAGCTTGCCGCCGGTGGCGCCATAGAGGCAGGTGTTGCCTATGATGGCCGCCTCGTGGGACTTGAACGCCACGCCGACGTGGGGTTTGACCACCAGCTTGCCGCCTGTCATGCCTTTGCCCACGTAGTCGTTGGCGTCACCCGTGAGTATCATCTCGAGGCCACCCGCGTTCCAGACGCCGAAGCTCTGGCCTGCGGTGCCGTTGAAGTGAACCCGCACCGGATCGGCCGCCATGCCCTGGTTGCCGTGCCGTTTGACTATCTCGCCGGAGAGACGGGCACCCACGGAGCGATCCGTGTTGCGGATGTCATAGCGGAATTCGCCGCCAGACTTGTGCTCGACCGCCTCCAGCAGGTCTTCCACCATCTTGAGGTTGAGCGGACCCTTGTCGAAGGTCGGGTTGTGCTGCTGGCTGAACAGGCTGGAGCCTGCCGGTGCCACCGGGCTCGCCAGCAGGCCGGAGAGATCCAGCTTGGCCTGACGGGCGGTGAGGCCGGGCAGGGCCTCAAGCAAATCGGTGCGACCGATCAGATCCGTCAGCTGGGTCACCCCCAGCTGAGCCATCAGCTCGCGAGTCTCCTCGGCGATGAACTGGAAGTAGTTCATCACCATCTCCGGCAGGCCGGTGAAGTGCTCGCGGCGCAGCTTCTCATCCTGAGTGGCGACGCCGGTGGCGCAGTTGTTCAGGTGACAGATACGCAGGTATTTGCAGCCGAGCGCCACCATGGGGCCTGTACCGAAACCGAAGCTCTCGGCGCCGAGGATGGCCGCCTTGATGATGTCCAGACCGGTCTTGAGACCGCCATCCACCTGCAGCCGCACCTTGTGGCGCAGACCGTTGGCCACCAGGGCCTGTTGGGTCTCGGCCAGGCCCAGCTCCCAGGGAGAGCCGGCATATTTGACCGAACTCAGCGGGCTGGCACCTGTGCCGCCGTCATAACCGGAGACCGTGATGAAGTCCGCATAGGCCTTGGCCACGCCGCAGGCGATGGTGCCGACACCGGGCTCGGACACCAGCTTGACCGACACCAGGCAGTCCGGGTTGATCTGCTTGATGTCGAAGATGAGCTGAGCCAGATCCTCGATGGAGTAGATGTCGTGGTGCGGCGGCGGTGAGATCAGGGTCACGCCGGGCACCGAATAACGCAGCTTGGCAATCTGGGCCGTCACCTTGTCACCGGGCAGCTGACCCCCTTCGCCTGGCTTGGCGCCCTGGGCCACCTTGATCTGCACCACGTCCGCGTTCATCAGGTAGTGGGGGGTGACGCCGAAGCGCCCCGAGGCCACCTGCTTGATGCGCGAATTTTTCTCGGTGCCGAAACGCTTGGGATCTTCGCCACCCTCGCCCGAGTTGCTCTTGCCGCCGAGCCGGTTCATGGCCACCGCCAGTGCCTCGTGGGCCTCAGGGCCCAGCGCGCCTATGGACATGGCGGCGGAGTCGAAGCGGGGGAACAGCTTGGCCGCAGGCTCGACTTGCTCCAGCGCCACCGGGTTGTCGACCTTCTTCAGGGCGAGCAGATCACGCAGGGTGGAGACAGGGCGCTCGTTCACCAGACGGGCGTACTCCTTGTAATCGGCGTAGTCGCCGGAGCGCACCGCGGTTTGCAGGGTCTGCACCACGTCCGGGTTGTAGGTGTGGTACTCGCCACCGTGGACAAATTTGAGCAGGCCGCCCTGGGTGAGGGACTTGCGCGCCAACCAGGCCTGACGGGCCAGATTGAGCTGATCCTGCTGGATGTCGGCAAAATCGGCGCCCTGGATGCGGCTGGAGACGCCGCGGAAGCACATGGCGACCACGGCGCTGGAGAGCCCCACCGCCTCGAACAGCTGGGAGCAGCGGTAGCTGGCGACCGTGCTGATGCCCATCTTGGACATCACCTTGTAGAGCCCCTTGTTGATGCCGTTGCGGTAGTTGAGCATGGCCTGGCGCAGGCTCATCTTGAGCACGCCTTCCTCGACCTGTTTGGCTAGGGTTTCATAGGCCAGATAGGGGTAGATGGCGGTGGCGCCAAAGCCCAGCAGCACGGAGAAGTGGTGCGGATCGCGCACGCTCGCGGTCTCCACCAAAATGTTGGCGTCGCAGCGCAGGTTGTTGTCCACCAGGGTGCGTTGCACCGCGCCCACCGCCATGGCAGCCGGAATGGGCAGGGTATTGGCGCTGACGTCCCGATCCGACAGGATCAGCAGCACTGTACCGCCGCGCGCCTTGTCGGCGGCGTCCTTGCACAGCCGTTCAAGGGCCGCTTGTAGCCCCTCTTCCGGCTGGTAGTTCAGGCTCAGCACCGCATGACGATAGTGTTCCCCTTCCAGCGCCAGCAGCTGATGGAAGTCGGAGTAGAGCAGGATAGGCGACTGGAACAGCACCCGGTGGGCGTGGCCGAAGGTCTCGTTGAAGACGTTCTGCTCGCGCCCGATACAGGTGGCCAGCGACATCACGTGGTTTTCCCGCAGCGGATCTATGGGCGGGTTGGTCACCTGGGCGAACATCTGGCGGAAGTAGTCATACAGGGTACGCTGGCTGGAGGAGAGCACCGCCATCGGGGTGTCATCCCCCATGGAGCCGACCGCCTCCTGGCCGTTCTCGCCGAGCACGCGGATGATTTGATCCAGCTCCTCGTAGGAGTAGCCAAACAGCTTCTGATAGGTCTTGAGCTGGTCGTCCGAGAACTCGCGGGCGCCTGTGCTGGCGTCATCCATCTGCTCGAACGGCACCAGCCGTTTGCAATGCTTGTCCATCCACTGCTTGTAGGTGTGACGGCTCTTGAGATCGTCATCGATCTCGAAGCTGGTCCACACCTTGCCGTTGCGGGTATCCACTACGAACAGCTCGCCCGGGCCTACCCGGCCCTTCTCCAGCACCTCGTCCGGGGTGTAGTCCCAGGTGCCGACCTCAGACGCGAGGGTGATGAACTTGTCCTTGGTGATGACATAACGTGCCGGGCGCAGGCCGTTGCGGTCCAGCGCGCAGGTGGCGTAGCGGCCATCTGTCATGACGATGCCGGCCGGGCCATCCCAGGGCTCCATGTGCATGGAGTTGAAGTCATAGAAGGCGCGCAGGTCGTCATCCATGTTCGGGTGTTTTTGCCATGCAGGCGGGATCAGCAGGCGCATGGCGCGGAACAGGTCCATGCCGCCGGCCAGGAAGAGGTCCAGCATGTTGTCGAGGCTGGAGGAATCCGACCCAGTGGTGTTGACAAAGGGGGCGGCCTCTTGCAGATCCGGGATGAGCGGAGTGGCGAACTTGTAGCTGCGCGCCTTGGCCCACTGGCGGTTGCCGGCTATGGTGTTGATTTCGCCGTTGTGGGCCAGGTAGCGGAACGGCTGCGCCAACGGCCAGCGCGGGCTGGTGTTGGTGGAGAAGCGCTGGTGGAACACGCAGATGGCCGCCTGCATGCGAATGTCGGCGAGATCCAGATAGAAGCGCGGCAAGTCCACCGGCATGCACAGTCCTTTGTAGACTGTGACCAGATTGGAGAGGCTGACCACATAGAAGTAGTCGTCGCTGATACGCTTCTCGATGCGGCGACGCACTATATAGAGGCGGCGCTCGAGATCCTTGTCGACCCAGCCGGGGGGCGCGTTGACAAAGACCTGTTCGATGCTGGGCAGGGAGGCTTTGGCGATGGGACCGAGCACATTGGTATCGATGGGCACCTTGCGCCAACCGACCAGACTCAAGGTTTCTCTTTCCAGCTCCTCGTCTATGATGTCGCGGGTCTGCTGGGCCAACAGGGGGTCCGGATTCAGGAACAGCATGCCGACCGCATAGTTGCGGCCCAGGTGCCATCCTTTCTCTTCGGCGATCGCGCGATAGAAGCTGTCCGGTTTTTGCAGCAGCAGACCGCAGCCATCGCCGGTCTTGCCGTCGGCAGAGATGCCGCCGCGGTGCTGCATGCGAGCCAATGCTGACATCGCGAGACGGACAAGCTTGTGGCTGGCTTCACCTTCCATGTGGGCCAACAGGCCGAAGCCACAGTTATCCCTCTCCAGCTTTGGATCATATAGTGACATTGCATTTCTCCCTTGCTCGGCCTTGCATCGCAAACTGCATAAATTGCGATTGGCTCTTGTGGTTCCGTCCGCCTGACGTGGCGAATCTCCAAACTAATGGGATTTTTCGGCAAGGTCAATTGGACATCCCGGCTGTTTTCATTATTACAAAGTCATAACAAAATGTCGGGGTGCGGGTGTATATGGGGCTTGAAGTGGCTATTGCTCTGGCTGTTTTTATTTTTGCAGGATTTAATACTGATATCTTGGGTTTTGTTGGTTGACTCAGTGGGGACGGTGATTTGTAGTAATTTTACCAATCAATCCGGCCAGTGAGAGGTGGCGATCACAATTACGCACCCTGTGTCTTGCATTTGTCGCCAATGGGGCTATGAGGAAAATTTCATTGCTCAACAGGTGGTTAGCTGGTCGTTATTCGGTTGTGGCCTGGGCGCTGTTTTTAGCTGACGGGTTTCGAAAGCGTCAATAACTACCTACTTGCAGATATTTATCCAAATATTGGTGAATATTTATATGTTTTCTGACCCTCGTCTCCCTTGATCCAGCTCAGCGCCCTGTTTGTGCAAGCTCGTACAATGGCGCTCCTTTAGCGGAGGTGTCATGCAGTTACACGAACTCGTCAATACATTCGGTCAGGATCTCAAGCAACGCCACGGCCAGAAGATCCACAAGCTCTCCATTCACGGCGCTTTTACCTGCCCCAATCGGGACGGCACCCTGGGCCGCGGTGGCTGCACCTTCTGCAATGTCTCCTCTTTTGCCGACGAGTCGGCCCAGCAGCTTTCCGTGGTGCAACAACTGCTGGCGCGCCGGGATGAAGTGACCCGTGCCAAGCGCTACCTCGCCTATTTTCAGGCTTATACCAGCACCTATGCCGAGGTGGAATATCTGCAGCGCATGTATGAAGAGGCGCTGTCGGTGAGCGACATGGTGGGCTTGTGTGTCGGCACTCGCCCCGATTGCGTGCCGGATGCTGTGCTGGACTTGCTGGCCGGCTATCAGGCTCGTGGCTATGAGGTATGGCTGGAGCTGGGGCTGCAGAGCGCCAATGACAAGACTTTGCAGCGCATCAACCGCGGGCACGGCTACGCGGCCTATGCCGATGCGGTCGAGCGGGCCCATCGGCGTGGCATCAAGGTTTGCGCGCATCTGATCGTCGGCCTGCCCGGTGAAGTGCCCATGGACAGCCTGAATACGTTGCACCGCATAGTGGAGACGGGCGTGGAGGGGATAAAGCTGCACCCGCTGCACGTGGTGGAGGGGAGTACCCTCGGCAAGGCCTGGCAGGCGGGTCGACTTGAAGTTCTGACCCTGGAGCAATACGTGGAGGCGGCGGTGGCCATGATCCAGCACACGCCCCCCGAGGTGGTCTATCACCGCATCTCAGCTTCGGCTCGTCGTCCGACCCTGTTGGCGCCGGTCTGGTGCGAGAATCGCTGGACAGCCATGGCTGGTATTGCTAGTGAACTGGCTCGCTCCGGCGCTCAGGGACACAGCCTGGGGCGACCTTTTTCCCTCGCAGGATGTATTGAGTGAGCAATCAAATTTCGTCAAAAAAAACAGAGGGTTATTAGATGAAATTCAGTCTTTGCAGTATAGTTTCGGTAAAATTGTCTTGATATAGTAGTGGGCTTGAAAAAGATATCATTATCAATAAGCTTGTGTTATTTCCAATTTAGGCGGGATATATCGGACATGGCGCCATCTTGTGTCGCTATCGAGTGCCGATCATGCCGTACCGCCTTTGGGCGTAATGCCTCTCAGGTCTGACGATGACATCCAGTGTCATTTACCTGTGCTTTAACGTTAATCAGGCTGTTGATCTCTTGCCGTGGAGTCCGGGTTATTTATTCCACGAGATCGCGTTCGCCGGACAGCGATGTGTGACCACCACAGTCGGCCTAATCATGCAGTGACAGGATGCTATGCAAGCAGAAACTAACCGTATTGATGAGTTGTTGGAGTGCCTGGTCTTCCTGACCCGCTTTTATGGCGTACCCAACAGCAGGGATGCTCTGACCACTGGATTGCCGCTGGTATCCGGCCTGCTGACCCCGAACCTGTTCAGTCGCGCCGCCGAGCGGGGGGGGCTGTCTGCACGGGAAGTGATCCAGCCCCTTGCCGATATCTCCTCCCTGTTGTTGCCTTGCGTGCTGCAGATGCGCAACGGCGGTGCCTGCATACTGCTGGAGTGGAACGAAGACAGAACCCAGGGCAAGGTGATTTTTCCTCAGGCAGGGGATGCGGCCGAGTGGCTTGGCATAGCCCAGCTGGGTGATGAGTATCTGGGCCGGCTCTTCTTCGTCAAAAAACAGTTCAAGTTTGATGACCGTTCCCCCAAGGTGCTGGAGACCCGTGATGGACACTGGTTCTGGAGCACCTTGTTTGAATCCCGTGGCATCTATCGTGATGTGCTGATCGCCTCCATTTTGATCAACCTGTTTGCGGTGGCCAGCCCGCTGTTCACCATGAACGTCTATGACAAAATCGTGCCCAACCTGGCGTTCGAGTCGCTCTGGGTGCTGGCGGCGGGCGCCATGGTGGTGTTTACCTTCGATTTCGTGATGCGCCAGTTGCGCAGCTATTTTATCGATATCGCGGGCAAGAAATCGGACGTGCTGCTGTCGGCCAAGATCTTCGCCAAGGTAATGGGCATGCGGATGGAGTCAAGACCGGCCTCTACCGGCGCCTTTGCCAAACACCTGCAGGAGTTCGAATCGGTGCGGGAGTTCTTCACTTCCGCGACGGTTTCTACCCTTATCGATCTGCCCTTTGCGGTCTTCTTCCTCTTTATCATCTGGATGTTTGCCGGCGTCATGGTGGTGGTGCCCATCGTCGCCATGTTGATCCTGGTGGCCTACAGCTTCTATATCCAGGCGCCCCTCAAGCAGTCCATCGAAGAGGGCTCGCGGCTTGCCTCCCAGAAAAATGCCAACCTGATCGAGAGTATTTCCGGGCTGGAGACCGTCAAGATCTTTGGCGCCGAGAGCATGTTCCAGCACCGCTGGGAGCAGGCGGTATCCCATATATCGACCTGGGGCGTGCAGACGCGCCGCATCACCAACTCAATGTCGTCCCTGGCCAGCTACATCCAGCAGGTGGTGACAGTGGGCCTGGTGATCGTCGGTGTCTATCAGATATCGGAAGGGCTGGTTACCATGGGCGGCATGATTGCCGCCGTCATGCTGTCGAGCCGCGCCATCGCCCCCATGGTGCAACTCTCTGTGCTCTCCACCCGCTACAACCAGGCCAAATCCGCGCTGGAGATCCTGGAGAAGATCATGATGACGCCGGGCGAGCAGGAGGAGGGCAAGCAGTACATTCATCACCCTGTCATCGCCGGCCGGATCGAATTTGACAATGTGTCGTTCAAGTACCCAGGGATGGAAAGCAGCACACTGCACAACATCAATCTGCGGATCGAGCCGGGCGAGAAGGTGGCCATCATAGGCCGGATCGGGGCGGGCAAGACGACCCTCGAGAAGATCCTGATGGGCCTGTATCGGCCGACCGATGGCTCGGTGCGCATCGACGGGTTCGAGCTGGATCAGCTGCCGGCATCCGTGATCCGGCGCAACATAGGCTGTGTGCCGCAAGACGTGACCCTGTTTTTTGGCTCGGTGCGCGACAACATAATGCTCGGCAACCCGCTGGTGGACGATGTGCGGGTCATGCGTGCGGCCAAGCGGGCCGGGGTCACCAACTTCACCAACCGGGACCCGAACGGTCTGGACCGCCAGATAGGTGAAGGGGGGCGGCAGCTCTCCGGCGGTCAGCGTCAGGCAATCCTGCTGGCCCGGGCCCTGCTCAACGATCCCCCCATTCTGGTGATGGACGAACCCACTTCCAACATGGATAACCAGTCAGAGATGCAGGTCAAGCATGAGCTGGCACGACTGGGACCGGAGACCACCCTGATCCTCATCACTCACAAGACCTCCATGCTCGATGTCGCATCGCGGGTCATCGTCGTGGAGCAGGGGCAGATAGTGGCAGATGGACCCAAAGAGGTGGTGTTGCAACAGTTGAAGGAAGGCAAGGTGCGAGTGCAGGAGGCGTCCAATGGCTAGATTTGGCCTGTTCAAGAAGTCGCCGTCCGATACTGTGCTGCCTGCCCCCGAGCATCTGGAGTTTGTCGACGATGGCGCCGCCGCCGTCCTGCTGACTACCCCGACCCGGGCCAGAGCGCTGCTGTGGGCCTGCTTCCTGTTCTTCATGAGCGCCATCATCTGGGCAGCCTGGGCTGAGCTGGACGAGGTGACGGTCGGGCAGGGCAAGGTGATCCCGTCCCGTCAGTTGCAGGTGATCCAGAACCTCGAGGGTGGGATCGTCAAGGAGATCTTCGTCAAGGAGGGGGATATCGTCGAGAAAGGGCAGCCGCTGCTGCGCATCGATGACACCCGTTTCCGTTCCGATTTTCGGGAGCGTGAGCAGGAGCTGGTGATCCTCAAGGGCGATATCGCCCGGCTAAGGGCCGAGATCCAGAGTGTGGTGGTCAAGACCGCGCCCAATCTGGGCTGGCGTGAGCAAGTGGCCATTGACAAGCAGCCGATCGATTTTCCTGATGGATTCGAGAACGTGTTTGCCGAGTACGTTGCGCGTGAAAAGTCGGTACAGGATGAGCGACTCAACAACCTGAACAACCAGCTCTATATACTCGGCCAGCAGATCGAGCAAAAAGAGCAGGAGACCATAGAGCTCAACGCCAAGATCAGAACCGTCGGGCGCAGCGTGGATCTGGCTCGTCAGGAGCTGGATATCAGCCGCCCGCTGGCCAAGGAGGGGATAGTACCTCAGGTCGAGCTCATCAAGCTGGAGCGTCAGGTCAACGAGATGCAGGGGGAGCTGGAGAGCAACCGGCTGCTGATCCCCAAACTCAACTCAGTGCTGCGGGAGACCATCTCCAAGCGCAACGACATAGCGTTGAAGTTTCGGGCCGACTCACAGACGGAGCTCAACGAGCGGCAGGGGAAACTGAGCCAGCTCTCCGAGGGGCAGGTAGGGCTGCGGGACAGGGTCGACCGTACCAGCGTGATTGCGCCGCTCAAAGGCACCATCAAGAAGCTCAAGATCAATACCCTTGGGGGTGTGGTGCAACCTGGGATGGATCTGATGGAGATAGTGCCGCTGGAAGACACCCTGCTGGTCGAGGCCAAGGTCTCCCCGAAAGACATTGCATTCTTGCGGCCAGGGCTCGAGGCCGTGGTCAAGATCACTGCCTATGACTTCACTATCTATGGAGGATTACATGGAAAGGTTGAACAGATAAGTGCCGACTCCATCCAGGATGAGGAGGGGAACTCCTTCTACCTGGTACGAGTTCGCACCGAGAAAAGTTACTTGGGCGATGAGCTTAACGCACTTCCCATCATCCCCGGTATGTTAGCCAGTGCAGATATTATTACTGGTAAAAAAAGTGTCCTAGACTATTTGCTTAAGCCGATATTACGGGCTAGGCAGTCGGCACTGAGAGAACGATAAGCCAACAATCTAAAAACAACATGACTGGAGATACCATGAAGAAGACGATTGTTGCCATGTTAGTAAGTGGCGCCGTGCTGTTCCCGGGCCTTACCCAGGCTCAAACGCTGGAACAGTCAGTGGCACAGTCACTGGCTACCCATCCGAAAATCAAGGAAGCTTTTGACCTCTATCAGGCTCGACTGTATCAGCATGATGGCGCCAAAGGCGGTTATTACCCCACCATAGATCTGCGCGGTGGTGTCGGTTATGAAAAGACCGACAGCCCGTCCACCCGTGCAGCAGGTGCCAACTCGACCACCATTGATGACTCTATGACCCGCAAAGAGGCCGGGATCAGCCTGCGTCAGATGCTGTTTGACGGTTTCAATGTCAGCAGCAACGTGGCCCGGACCGATGCCGAAGCCAACGCCCAACGTCTGGCCATGATCTCCGAGGCGGAGAACACGGCGCTGCGTGTGGCCGAGGTTTACCTCAACATGCTGCGCCAGCAGGAGATCCTGGAGCTGTCCAAGCAGAACCTGGAAACCCATGAGCAGATCCGCAGCGACATCAGCAAGCGGACCGACTCGGGCCTGGGCTCTACCGCAGACCAGACCCAGATCGATGGTCGTGTTGCCCGTGCCTATGCCAACCAGGCTGCCGCCGAGAACAACTACCGCGATGCCGAGAGTGAGTTCATTCGTGTCGTCAACGAGATGCCAAAGGATCTGGTACAACCCGTTCCCAATGGAGAACTTGTTCCCGCCAGTCTGGATGCCGCATTGAAAACGGCTACCGAAGTGCACCCGACTCTGCTCTCCTCTCTGCAGGATATCGAAGCGGCCAAGTACCAGCATGAGGGCTCCAAATCCGGTTTCTATCCGAATGTGTCGTTCGAAGTGGATCAGAACTGGAACGAGGATATAGATGCGGTCAAGGGTCATAACGACGATCTGACCGCCATGGTGAGGATGCGTTACAACCTGTTCCGTGGTGGATCTGATCTGGCCGAAAGCAAGGCAACCTCGGCCCTTTACTCCCAGGCGAAAGACATTCACATGAATGCTTTCCGTCAGGTTGAAGAGGGAACACGCCTGGCCTGGAACGCCAAGGAGTCGCTGACCAAACAGAAGACCTTCCTGAAAGAGCACGTTGACGCCAGCTATGACACTGTACAGGCGTACAAGAAGCAGTTTGGTCTGGGCCAGCGTACCTTGCTTGACGTGTTGAACACCGAGAACGAACTGTTTGAGGCGCGCCGCAGCTACATCACCGCCGAGTATGACGCTCTGCTGGCTGACTATCGCATCCTCAACGCCACAGGCAGTCTGCTCAACGCGTTTAACGTCCAGCAGCCGGCTGACTGGCAAGCTAAACAGTAATGGAGATCGCATCAGGCTTGATGCGATTGAAAGGGATGGTTGCAGCCGTGCTGCCGCCATCCCTTGTCTCTCACGGTCACCCTAGACCGGTGCAGTGACTGTCATTGGATGCCAGAGGATGAGCGTGACTGTGTGGTGGAAGGCAAGCGGTTGCAGCAGGGTGTCAGCCTCAGGGTTGGGCCGGCGTTTACGCGCTCGCTGGTTGCGTTACTCGCTGTGGTTGCTGCTGGTTTCACTTCCGCTGCTGCTCTGTGCCAGTCAGCCTCTGACACCCGAAGATCTCAAATTGGTCCTGCGCGCTCAGGAAACCTATGGGGTCAGGGCGGGCAAGCGTGTGACGACCTGGCGTACGCTGGTCATGCAAAATCGTGCAGCGGGGCTGAACGAGCGCCAGAAGCTGGAGAAGGTAAACCAGTTTTTCAATCAGATGCGCTTCATCGATGACATCAAGTTGTGGCGCAAAAAAGATTACTGGGCCACCCCGCTGGAGTTTTTGGGGGCGGCAGGCGGTGATTGCGAAGACTTCAGCATTTCCAAGTATTTCACCCTGCTGGAGCTTGGCATTCCGGATGAAAAAATGCGGATGGTATATGTCAAGGCATTGGATTATAACCAGTTTCATATGGTTGTTGCCTACTATGACACGCCTTCCTCAGTGCCTGTGATTTTGGATAATTTGATCGGTTCGATCCGCCCTGCCAGTCAGCGCAGGGATCTGGTGCCGATATACAGCTTTAACGGTAGTCACTTGTGGTTGATGAAGGCGCGTGGTCAAGGGGAACTGGCCGGGCAGTCGTCACGCTTGGGATTATGGAGTGATTTACGCAATCGCATGACTTCAGGGCGATTGGCTCAGCCTGTGGTGAATTTGGATGATTAACCTATGACGCTCTACAGACAATTATTGGCAACCATGTTGATCCTGTTCGGATTGTTGTTTGCGGCCACTTATTGGGTGCAGTTCAATTCGACTCGAACCTATCTGGCGCAGCAACAGGAAACCACCGTCATCAATACCGCTACTTCGCTGGGGCTGGCGCTTACCCCGTATTTGGAAAACGGTGACAAGGTGGGGGCTGAATCAGTGATCCAGGCCATCTTTGATGGTGGTTATTACCGGTTGATCCGGCTGGATCTGCTGGCTTCCAAGGATGTCATCGAGCAGGAGAACACCAATAACATTCAGGGTGTGCCGCAATGGTTCATTGGTCTGGGTCTGTTTCCCGAGGTATCCAACGAGTCAATTCTGACGTCAGGCTGGCTGCAACTGGGAAAATTGAAAGTAGTGGGTCACCCGGGGCAGGCCTATTACGAGCTGTGGCGAGGGATGAGTGAACTGGCAAGCTGGTTCCTGATCGGTTTTTTGATCACCACCATTTTGTTGATGAGAGCATTGAATTATCTGCTCAAGCCGCTCAAACAGATCTGTGAGCAGGCGGTGGAGATTGAACTGCACCACTTTGGCCACGCCATTCCAGAACCCAAGACCCACGAGTTGAAACAGGTGGTGCAGGCCATCAACACCCTCTCCAGCAAGCTGGCACTGCAGTTTAAAGAGCAAGCGGAAGAGGCCGAAAAATTGCGGGAGCGTGTCTATGTAGATGCCGTTTCCGGCTTGGGTAACCGGGCCTATTTTGTCGGGCAGGTCAACGCATGGATTGCCGAAGCGGGGCAAGGTGGTGTCATGCTGGTGGCGGTCGATATGCTGGATGACCTGTACCGTGAAGAGGGCTTTGCCGCGCGGGACAACATGGTCAAGTCGATAGCACAGACCTTGAAAGAACAGTTGAAGGGGTGGGATGGCTCGGCTTTGGCACGGATCTCCGCTACGGAATATGCGCTACTGTGCCCTACCGATGACCTGGCTCAGCTGAAGGAGCTGGCTGAAGCCATCAACGCTCGTATTGCCGACCTGGTCGTGAATCCCATGGGA
Organism: Aeromonas sp. A04; assembly: GCF_047780465.1. Lineage (NCBI taxonomy): Bacteria > Pseudomonadati > Pseudomonadota > Gammaproteobacteria > Aeromonadales > Aeromonadaceae > Aeromonas > Aeromonas sp. A04. The sequence goes on from NZ_JBLNHP010000002.1 coordinate 766,701, forward strand.
GAAGGGGATGCCCTCTCCGTCATCGGTATTGCGGGACGTGACGGTAATGACGATCTCTCGGCCTTGCTGACCAAGGCCGACAACGCCTTGGGCAAGGCGCGCAATGAGCGCCGTGGTGCCGTGGTGATGGAAGGCGGTACCGATCAGGGCTTGATGGGGCGTCTGGCCTGGCGCGATCTGGTGCAAGATGCCATTGTCCGGCACTTGTGGCGCTTCAAGGCCCAGCCGGCTTGCCGTTTCGACAATGGGGTGCGACTGCATGCCGAGTTGTTTGCCTCTATTTCACGCGATGGTACCGACTATTTTGCCGGCCAATTCTTGCCAGCCATCGAGCAGTTCAAGCTGGGCAGCGAGTTTGATCAGGCAGTACTGGATGCCTGCGTGCCCCTGTTTGAACGGCAATCAGATCTGGTGCTGGCCATCAATATCACGGCAGGCTCTCTCTGTTCTGATGAGTTTCTGACCTGGCTGACGGGGTATCTGTCGACTCACGCCGAATTGAAGGAGAGGTTGCTGTTTGAGATACCTGAGGCCGCCATCATGAAGCACAAGGAACATGTGATCGCCTTGGTGAACACCTTGCAGGAGCATGGGTTCGAGTGGGGGGTCGATCATTATGGTCGTCACTTCCAGTCTCTGGGGTATCTGGAGGAGCTGGCGCCAGCCTATGTCAAGGTTGACCATGGTTATACCAGTCAGGTCATGGAGCCAGGGGCCGATACCTCCTTCCTGGCCGCAGTTTGCCGCGCCGCTCACAATGCGGGTGTGACTACCATCGCAACCCGTGTTGAGGATCAGCATCAGGTCGAGTTGCTCTCCAAGTTGCATATCGATGGTTATCAGGGCTTCGTACACCCCGCTTTTCCTTTGTCCTGAGCCATTAGCGCCAAGAATGGGCCCCATGAGGGCCCTTTTTTTATGTGAATTAAAAATAAGTATTAAGACTTTTGGCTGAGGAATCGCATAAGGGCTTACTCGAATCCCTATCAAGTGACTGATTCAACAATATAAAAAAAGACCCTTCGATTTAATGCGCAGCATTGCTCCCGGTTTGAACCCATCTTGTACATTTTTGCAACGGAAGCGAGGCGGACAGGCATCTATGGTGTAGACATCAAGATCTGTCATGTTGGAGCAATGGATATGCGTACCCAAGTAATCGACAAAACCGTGGTGGTTTCTTCTGTTGAAGGCAACGTTCAAATATTGCTGGCCGATGGTAGCAGTCGCCCTCTGCAGAAAGGTGAAATCCTTCAGCCCGGCGCCAAACTCAATATTGCAGATGACGCCAAGCTGATACTGTCCCCCTATGACGATTCTCCTGCTTCCGCCACGCCAGATGCCGTAGCCCCGGATGCTCCGGTGCCGGGACAGCCACAGGCTCCGGATGCAGGGAGTGCGACCTCTCCCGATATTGCCGCATTGCAACAATCGATCTTGCAAGGGGTTGACCCGACGCAGAACTTTGAGGCATCTGCCGCCGGTGGGGCACCTGCTGCAGGTGGTGGTGGCGGTGGAATTGGTGGAGTCGCCGGCGCCAGTGGTAACGGCGGCTTTGTCACCATAGATAGAACCGGTGATGCAACGATTGCCGCAGCCGGGTTTGACACCACTTACCAGACCGAGCCAGTGGTCGATACTCAGCAGCTGGCAGAACCACTGCTGACCAACGAATTGGCGGATCAAGGTGAGCAGTTGACCGTTCCCGAAGATGGGGTACTGAATGGCAATGTTCTCACCAACACAGTCAACGCTGATGGTCCTGATGCGGCGTCTGTGCTGTTCTTCAGCTGGGGGGATAACGTCAACGTTGTTGTAGGTACCAGCGTCACAATTGATGGTGTCGGCAGCCTCGTCATTAACGCTGATGGCAGTTTCACTTTCACACCTGCCCCCAACTATGATGGCGCTGTACCTCCTGCCACTTATACCGTCACCGATGGCACTGACACGGTTCAGTCAACACTGGAACTGACAATTATTCCTGCCAATGATATCTCCGATCAGAATGAGAGTGTTGTTGCGACAGAAGACACCCTTATCTCCGGCAACTTGTTGGCCAATACCATCGACAATGATGGACCGCAGGCTCCGTCTGTTACCGGGTTTAGCTGGGGTTCCATCATCAATCCTGCATTGGGCACTCCCGTAACCCTGACTGGGGTGGGAACCTTGGTGGTCAATGCCGATGGCAGCTATCTGTTCACGCCAGCACCTAATTACGATGGGCCGGTTCCGACAGTGAATTATACCGTCACAGACGGCACAGACACGGTTCAGTCCACGCTCTCTATTGCCATCACTTCGGTTGATGAGCCGGTTGGTCTGGCTGGTTTGCAGCTGGAAGGCGGTGAGCTGACGCTAAATGAAGCTGCATTGGCAGATGGCAGCAACCCGAATGCAACAGCTCTTACACAAAGTGGCGTGTTTACCTTCAATGCGGCAGATGGTGTACAGAGTTTGACTCTGGGCGGTGTCACTCTGATCAGTAATGGGCAAGCTATTACGGTGTTCCCTCAGGCGATTACCAGCCCACTGGGTAATCAGCTGGTAGTGACCGGCATTAATTACAACCCGGTCACCGGGTTAGGCAGCGTTAATTACAGCTACACCCTGAGTGACAATGAAAATCATACCAAGCCTGTCAATGATGCGGCTCTGGGTGAGAGTTTCGGTGTGGTACTGGTGGACACCGATGGTGATAGTACCAGTGGCAGTCTGGATGTGGTGATCCTGGATGATGTACCGAGCGTCACGCTCACCTCTGGATCGGAAGGTGTGGGCAGTGTGTTCGTGGACGAAAGCATGGTCAGCCTGGGTGGCGCAGGCAACGATGGAGTGGCCAGTGCCAGCCTGAGTGCTGCCAGCGTGCAGGCCCAGTTCAATCCGGCCTTCGGGGCCGATGGGGCGGGCACGATTGGTTACAGCCTGGCGCTCACCGGCAGCAACGTGGTCAGCGGCCTGTTTGCGGTAGATCCGCAGGCTCCCGCTGGACAGGGCGAGGCCATCGTGCTGAATCAGGTGGGCAACGTTATCACCGGCAGTGCCGGTGGGGTGGACTACTTCACGCTGACCATCAACCCGAGCACCGGAGAAGTGACGCTTGCCCTGCTG
>NZ_JBLNHP010000020.1:0-1728 GCF_047780465.1 Aeromonas sp. A04
GACCATCACCGAAGGCGGTGCCTGGACTTATAACGTGGCCAACGGCGACGTGCAGTACCTGGGCCAGGGTGAAACCAGGGTGGAGACCTTCGTGGTCAAGAGCCTGGATGGCACCGAGCATACCGTCACCATCACCATCACCGGTGTGAACGACAGTGCGGTGATCAGCGGCAACGACACCGGAGCCGTGGTGGAAGATGAAACCACCCCGACCCTGATCGAGACCGGCAGCCTGAGCGTGACCGACGTGGACGGGGCGGATGAGGCCAAGTTTGTGGCCGGCAACGNAACGACACCGGAGCCGTGGTGGAAGATGAAACCACCCCGACCCTGATCGAGACCGGCAGCCTGAGCGTGACCGACGTGGACGGGGCGGATGAGGCCAAGTTTGTGGCCGGCAACGGCGTGGCCAGCAATGGCGCGCTGGGCAGCCTGACCATCACCGAAGGCGGTGCCTGGACGTATAACGTGGCCAACGGCGACGTGCAGTACCTGGGGCAGGGCGAAACCAGGGTCGAGACCTTCGTGGTCAAGAGCCTGGATGGCACCGAGCATACCGTCACCATCACCATCACCGGTGTCAACGACAGCGCGGTGATCAGCGGCAACGACAAGGGCGGGGTCACTGAAGATGAAACCACCCCGACGCTGACCGAGACCGGCAGCCTGACCGTGACCGACGTGGACGGTGCCGACGAGGCCAAGTTTATTGCCGGCAACGGCGTGGCCAGCAATGGCGCGCTGGGCAGCCTGACCATCACCGAAGGCGGTGCCTGGACGTCTAACGTGGCCAACGGCGACGTGCAGTACCTGGGCCAGGGTGAAACCAAGGTGGAGACCTTTGTGGTCAAGAGCCTGGATGGCACCGAGCACACCGTCACCATCACCATCACCGGTGTGAACGACAGTGCGGTGATCAGCGGCAACGACAAGGGCGGCGTGGTGGAAGATGAAAGCACCCCGACCCTGACCGAGACTGGCAGCCTGAGCGTGATCGACGTGGACGGGGCGGATGAGGCCAAGTTTGTGGCCGGCAACGGCGTGGCCAGCAATGGTGCGCTGGGCAGCCTGACCATCACCGAAGGCGGTGCCTGGACGTATAACGTGGCCAATGGCGACGTGCAGTACCTCGGCCAGGGTGAAACCAGGGTGGAGACCTTTGTGGTCAAGAGCCTGGATGGCACCGAGCATACCGTCACCATCACCATTACCGGCGTCAACGACAGCGCGGTGATCAGCGGTGCTGACACTGGCGCGGTTACCGAAGATGCCAGCCCGGATGTGCTGACTGACAGCGGCGTGCTGACCGTGACCGACGTGGACGGGGCGGATGAGGCCAAGTTTGTGGCCGGCAACGGCGTGGCCAGCAATGGTGCGCTGGGCAGCCTGCCCATCACCGAAGGCGGTGCCTGGACTTATAACGTGGCCAACGGCGACGTGCAGTACCTGGGCCAGGGTGAAACCAGGGTCGAGACCTTTGTGGTCAAGAGCCTGGATGGCACCGAGCATACCGTCACCATCACCATTACCGGCGTCAACGACAGCGCGGTGATCAGCGGCAACGACAAGGGCGGCGTCACTGAAGATGAAACCACCCCGACGCTGACCGAGACCGGCAGCCTGAGCGTGACCGACGTGGACGGGGCGGATGAGGCCAAGTTTGTGGCCGGTGCGGGCACCCCGAGTGCCGATGCGCTGGGCAGCCTGACCATCACCGAAGGCGGTGCC
>NZ_JBLNHP010000021.1:0-1112 GCF_047780465.1 Aeromonas sp. A04
GGTACCATCGGCCACGTTGACCACGGTAAAACCACCCTGACCGCCGCCATCACCAACGTGCTGGCCAAGCACTTCGGTGGTAAAGCTTTCGCCTTCGACCAGATCGACAAGGCGCCGGAAGAGCGTGAGCGTGGTATCACCATCAACACCTCCCACGTAGAATACGACACCGCCATCCGTCACTACGCGCACGTAGATTGCCCGGGTCACGCCGACTACGTTAAAAACATGATCACCGGTGCTGCCCAGATGGACGGCGCGATCCTGGTAGTAGCTGCGACCGACGGCCCGATGCCGCAAACTCGTGAGCACATCCTGCTGGGTCGCCAGGTTGGTATCCCGTACATGATCGTGTTCATGAACAAGTGCGACATGGTAGATGACGAAGAGCTGCTCGAACTGGTCGAGATGGAAGTTCGTGAACTGCTGACCGAATATGACTTCCCGGGTGATGACCTGCCGGTAGTCCGTGGTTCCGCGCTGAAAGCGCTGGAAGGCGACGCTGCATGGGAAGAGAAGATCATCGAGCTGGCCAACCACCTGGATACCTACATCCCGGAGCCGGAGCGCGCAATTGACCTGCCGTTCCTGATGCCTATCGAAGACGTATTCTCCATCGCTGGCCGTGGTACCGTTGTTACCGGTCGTGTTGAGCGCGGTATCGTCAAAGTTGGTGAGACTGTAGAAATCGTCGGTATCAAAGACACCGTTTCTACCACCTGTACCGGTGTTGAAATGTTCCGCAAACTGCTGGACGAAGGTCGTGCAGGCGAGAACATCGGCGCGCTGCTGCGTGGTGTTAAGCGTGAAGACGTAGAGCGTGGTCAAGTACTGGCCAAGCCGGGCTCCATCAAGCCGCACACCAAGTTTGAATCTGAAGTGTACGTGCTGTCCAAAGAAGAAGGTGGTCGTCATACCCCGTTCTTCAAGGGCTACCGTCCGCAGTTCTACTTCCGTACAACCGACGTGACCGGTACCATCGAACTGCCGGAAGGCGTAGAGATGGTAATGCCAGGCGACAACATCAAAATGGTTGTTACCCTGATTGCGCCGATCGCAATGGACGACGGCCTGCGTTTCGCCATCCGTGAAGGTGGCCGTACCGTAGGTGC
>NZ_JBLNHP010000022.1:0-999 GCF_047780465.1 Aeromonas sp. A04
GCAACAGTGTGTTGCTGCGGGAGTGGAATTCTACTCAACCGCCTTCTCGAGTCAAGCCTTATTTTCAAAGGCTTTTCGAGGTTATCGACGAGGTTGTTTGCGTTGCCGCTTGCCCTGTCGATGGAGGCGCATTATAGGGAGTAGAAACTTTCTGGCAAGCAGATAATTGCAAAAAGATGGCTTTCATCAACCGTTCGCTCACAAAGCCACCAATGCGCATATTAAGCGAACGAAATCAGCCCGCAACAGGCACTGAAACGGCGAAATCGTGCAGGTTGTCGTAGATGGCATCCGCCAAGGCGATGCCGGCATCGGTTACAGGTTTGCCAGTACGCACCATGACTTTATGACCAACCTTGGCACTGGCTGCCGCTTTCAGGTCGGAAGGTTTGTCGCCAACCATATAGGAACGGCCCATGTCGATACCCAGCTCCTGTTGTGCCAGCAGCAGCATGCCGGGTTCCGGTTTGCGGCAATCACAAGGGGCACCGTGATCCGGGTGATGTGGACAGAAATAGATACCGTCGAGATCCACATCCCGATCGGCCAATGACCAATCCATCCATTCAGTCAGGTTCATGAAGTCGTCCTCACTGAAATAGCCGCGGGCGATACCAGACTGGTTGGTGACGACGATCAACAGATAGCCTTTCTTCTTCAGCAGCTGCATGGCTTCGATCACACCGGGCAGGAAATGGAAGTCGTCTACCTGACTGACATAACCGGTGTCTTCGTTGATGACACCGTCACGGTCCAGAAAAATGGCGGGCTTGCTCACTGGGGACTACCTCAATAAATGATTTTGCAAAGTATCTCATAGGGCACAAGGCCCAAAAAGAAAAAGGGGCGGCCGAAGCCACCCCTTTTCATGTTTGCATATAACGAATCGATTAAGCGATTACGCTAGCTACAACACCAGCACCTACGGTACGGCCACCTTCACGGATGGCGAAACGCAGGCCGTCGTCCATTGCGATCGGCGCAATCAGGGTAACAACC
>NZ_JBLNHP010000023.1:0-891 GCF_047780465.1 Aeromonas sp. A04
TATGAGCCAATGCCACACAATCCATCAAACGACGGCGATCACCGAGCAAGGCCAGCAGCATCGCCACATACCCCATGCGCCCAAAGTCAAATCCTGCATGAGGCTGCAACAGGTTCAACTGTCTGCTGCGATGCAACTCTATCTGGTAGTAACGCACCAGTTGCCAATAGAGCAGCGGATAGCGGCGATATTCTGTTTGTGGCCAACGGCCTGCCAGCAAGCTTGTTCCCACCAAGTGATCCAGCTCCGCCAGGCAAACACTCTCAACCCTGGGCAGCAACGCGTATTCATCCCCTTCAGGAAGGGGAATATTGGCGAGCGTCTTGTCAACCCATTGTCGAGCATGATCGTAAAATTGATTTTCACTTGAAACCCTTGTTAGCAGCTTCTTACGACAATAGGGTTCTCGCTTGGGAAAGCGGGGCCAGGAAGCGTAATCAAATTGGGCGAGCAGGGCGGTCAGGTGAGGAGACATACACATTCTCTTATGGGGTCGATGATGATTTGGCGGCGCTCTTTCGGCGCGGTTTAGGGGCATCACCCCGCTGTGGTGGCCACTTGGGAATACCTCGGGCCAGAACTGCCTCCAGCTCGCTCAGACTAGGCCAGACACCGGGCGCGGCGGATGCGGGGGGCTGACACATCTGCGCCAACAGTGCCGGGGCTTCGGGATAGTGGGTGGCAAAGTGGCGCGGCAGGGCTGCGTAAGGCCACACGTCGGCGGGATCCTCCAGCGCAGGCGGCAGCACATCAAAAGGCGCAGTCATCAGGGGATGATTCACCACCGACAAGGGCAATCCCGCCCATTGGCGCAGGCGTAATACCAACAGCACCTCCAGCGGCCAGTAGCACCACCAGCCGATGATCGCCTCCTTTCGATGGAAACGGGGA
>NZ_JBLNHP010000024.1:0-791 GCF_047780465.1 Aeromonas sp. A04
ACCCGCTCATTGTCGATATCGGTGTGCTGGTCGTGCTTGATGTGCCAGGCCGCATCGTTCTCGATGAGTACGTTCAGGTCTTTCTGACCGTGGATGTAAATCTCTTCCTTGCCCGCCTGGTCTTCGAAGCGCAGCTCGTTGAACCCTTCACCCTGATGGGTCTCGGTGCGCAGCACGGTACGGGTCTTGTTGACCGGCAACTCGTAGGGTGGCCGGTTGGTGGCGTGGAAGGTGCGACCGGTGACGATGGGCTGGTCCGGGTCCCCTTCCAGAAATGAGACGATAACTTCATGGCCGATGCGCGGAATCGCCATCATGCCGTATTGGCCGCCGGCCCAGCCTTGGGATACACGCACCCAGCAGGAGCTCTGGTCGTTGGAGCTGCCGTATCTGTCCCACGGGAACTGTAGTTTGACCCGGCCATGTTCATCGCAGTAAATCTCCTCCCCTTCGGGGCCGACCACTGTGGCGATTTGCGGGCCGTCCACCATCGGCTTGTAAGGCGCCTGTGGGCTGCCGATGCGCGCCCGCCAGCTGGTGCTGGCTTTGACCACCGCAAATTCGTTGTGGTAGACGGTCGGGCCGCTGCCCCCCTCCTCTTCCAGCGCCTGCGGCTGCAAGCCGGTGTGCTGGATACGCACGATTTGCCAGTCGGTGTTGAGGCTGCCGTTGGGATGTTCGGTCAGCGAGAAGCTCTGCCCTGGCAGCAGGGCTGCGCTGTTGGACTTGCCACTGCCCGCCACGGCATCATTGCGAAGGGCATCGAGTCGGTGCTGGGCAAACGCCTTGCC
>NZ_JBLNHP010000026.1:0-386 GCF_047780465.1 Aeromonas sp. A04
TATTAGGCGCCAACCTTTCCTCCTCGCTGAAAGTGCTTTACAACCCGAAGGCCTTCTTCACACACGCGGCATGGCTGCATCAGGGTTTCCCCCATTGTGCAATATTCCCCACTGCTGCCTCCCGTAGGAGTCTGGACCGTGTCTCAGTTCCAGTGTGGCTGATCATCCTCTCAGACCAGCTAGGGATCGTCGCCTTGGTGAGCCATTACCCCACCAACTAGCTAATCCCACCTGGGTTCATCCAATCGCGAAAGGCCCGAAGGTCCCCTCCTTTCCCCCGTAGGGCGTATGCGGTATTAGCAGTCGTTTCCAACTGTTATCCCCCTCGACTGGGCAGATCCCCAGGCATTACTCACCCGTCCGCCGCTCGCCGGCAAAAGTAGCAA
>NZ_JBLNHP010000003.1:0-469925 GCF_047780465.1 Aeromonas sp. A04
CCGCCAGCGTTCAATCTGAGCCATGATCAAACTCTTCAATTTAAGTTTGGTTTGCGTTGTTACCGGAGTAACTCAGCGGCTCAATGAATTGCTGAAATAAACTGTTCGACTTGTTATTGCTAACAAGTCGTTTTGGTCACTTCACCAGACATTGAAAATCAACAAAATTGTTTGATGTTCGATGCTGTGAGTGCCCACACAGATTGCTTGATTCAAATTGTTAAAGAGCGACGCAACAGTGTGTTGCTGCGGGAGTGGAATTCTACTCAACCGCCTTCTCGAGTCAAGCCTTATTTTCAAAGGCTTTTCGAGGCACCGACTGGCTTTACTGCGTTGCCGCTTGCCCTGTCGATGTGGCGCATTATAGAGAGATTGATCGCGTTGGCAAGGGTCGCAATGCAATAAAACTGCAAAAATCGGCACTTATTTAGTTATTCATAACCAACCACAGCTTTTGTACAAACTTATCCACAGAAACACCGTAAAACGGCCCGTTTGGCCTTATTGAGTTACCCGCATAGCCCGTAGAAGAACCACTCCTCGCATGGCGACCCTCCCGCTCACCTACCTATATAAGGAAGCGCTCACGCCAGGCCCGCTTCTTTCACCCATGCGGCGATCAGCTCGGAGGCTGGCAGGTCCATGCAGCCGGAGACATTCTGGCCCGCCCACAGTGGCGAGAAGCCACTCTCACCCACCTTTTCGGCTGCCGCACGCAATGGGGCCAGCGCGCTGCTGGCATGGGGGAAGTCAGGTGCCAGATCCGAGAGCGAGCCCAGCTCCCGCATCAACCGATTGACTATCCCCCTTGCCGGGCGACCACTGAACACCCTGGTCAGGGCCGTATGCTGGCCCTGGGCCGAATGAATAGCCGCGCGATGCAGGGCAGAGGTCGTCGCCTCATGACAGCAAAGGAAGACGGTTCCCATCTGCACCGCGCTGGCCCCCAACGCCAGGGCAGCCCGGATCCCCTTGCCATCGACTATGCCACCGGCGGCTATGACGGGCAGGTCCACAGCGGCCACTATCTGTGGCAGCAAGGTAAAGGTACCTTGCTGCAAGGCGAGATCCTCATCGAGGAAGTGGCCGCGATGGCCACCCGCCTCCAGCCCCTGCGCTATGATGGCATCGGCGCCGTGACGGGCCAGCCACTGCGCTTCTGCTACCGTGGTCGCACTGGCAAAGACTTTTGCCCCAGTGGCTTTCACCCGGGCCAGCAGGCTCGGCTCGGGCAGGCCGAAATGGAAGCTGACCACGGCCGGTTTGAACTCGGCCAGGATGGCGGCATGCTCGGCATTGAACGGGGCACGACCGGGCACAGTCACAGTCTCCTCGGCATGCACCCCGAACTCGGCGTAGTAAGGTGCCAGGGTCTGCCGCCAACCTGCGAGGGCGATCGGATCCGGCTCGGTTTGCCGATGGCAGAAGAAGTTGATGTTGAACGGTCCCAGACCGCAGGCGGCAAGTCGAACAAGCTCGCTTCGCAGCCCGGTCGGGCTGAGCATGGCCGCCGGCAGGGAACCCAGACAACCGGCCCCCGTGATGGCCAACGCCAGCCCGCTGTCCTGCACACCCGCCATGGGGGCCTGAATGATGGGATAACGCATCCCCAGTTCGGCGAACAGGCTCATGGCTATGTTCCCTGCTCACAGTCCGAAACGGCGTCGACTGCAACCTGGCTGCGCGCCAACGCTATGGCACCATCGATGGCGCCACGGGCCTGCGGGCTGTTCTGCCAGCAGGTTGAGCCCAGCATGCTGGCCACCAGCTGGACTATGTGGCTAGTGTCCGCCCCGGCCAGCTCGCTCAGAGTGTGTTCGAGCCGGCCGATGACGGTGGGGCCCACTCCTTTCACCTCGAGCAGCAGGCTTCGCTCTCGCGCCGAGAACTGTTTCATGTCGGTCATTGCCAGACTCCTTTCCGATGGAGGTATTTGCACATCGGGCCCGCAAGGGGCCCGATGAAGATAAGGAGGGGTCAGCGCACGCTGCGCAGCAGGAAGTCCGGCTGACCGCAGGAGCGCAGTTCACGCTTTTGCATCTCATCGGAGCAGGTGACGGCATCCGTCCCTTCCTTGTTGATGCAGATGTAGACTTCCCGCAGGAAGCGGCCCCCGTCGGCGCAGGCAACCGTGATGTTGTCTGGCGCCAGCCAGTCGTTGGCACTGGCCAGATCCGCCTTGAGCTGGAAACGGCTCTTGCGCAGGGGCTCGGCAGGCGACTGGTACGCGGCCGGGATCTTCACCTTCAGATGCAGGTCGCTGGCCAGCTGATGGAACTGCGGCTGGTCGAGGCCGGAGCAGGTACCGTGCTTCTCCCACTCATGGCGATAGAGAAAACGGCTGGGATAGAGCCCGGCAAACTGCTGCTCCATGGCAGGATCCAGCCGCTCGCGGGAGCAGCTGCTCGGGTAGCCGCGCTGGTACTGGGGCCAGAGGCCGTGCAGCACGAATCCCAGCAGGCGGGAACATTGGTCCCGATCGGCCGGCTTGACGGCGCAATGCTCCGGCGACCAGGAGAGCGCCAGGGCGTAATAGTCAAACTCGCCCGCCTCCCCCTTGGCCTGCACGGCAGAAGAGAACAAGGGGGAGAACAGCAGGGTGCCGAGCAGCGCAACAATCTTCTTCATCTTGGGTATCCAGCCTTATATCAAAAGAGTACCAGGCGGGCCACACGGCCCGTTTGGCAGAAGTCATGCTCCCATAATTTGCGCGTCGGGAACACCCCGACAAGGTGAGCGCACAACCCCAGGGGTCTGACCAGTCAGGGGTTCCCCCTCCCGGCCCACAGGCGTAAGCTGACCCACCGGCAGGCCAGTGGCCTCGCCTTTTTCCCCGTCCCGATTTCATCTTCAACAGGATGTAACATGATCCGCAAGAATCCTTCCGGCCACCTGCCGGTCATCGACGAATCAGCCTATATCGACAAGACTGCCATCATCTGTGGCAAGGTGATCATCAAGGAAAATGTGTTTGTCGGCCCCTATGCGGTGATCCGCGCCGACGAGGTGGATGCCAGTGGCGACATGGAGCCCATCATCATAGGCGCCAACTCCAACATTCAGGACGGGGTGGTGATCCACTCCAAGTCCGGCGCCGCCGTCACCATAGGCGAATACACCTCCATCGCCCACCGCAGCATAGTGCACGGGCCCTGCGAAGTGGGGAACCGGGTCTTCATCGGCTTCAACAGCGTGCTGTTCAACTGCCACATAGGTGAAGGTTCGGTGGTGCGCCACAACTCTGTGGTGGATGGCTGCGATCTGCCGCCCGGCTTCTATGTTCCCTCCACCACTCGCATCAACCAGCAGAGCGATCTAGCCGAGATCCCCAGGGTCACAGTGGATGCCACCGAGTTCTCCGAGGACGTGGCCCACACCAACATAGACCTGGTCAAGGGTTACAAGGCGCTCTCCAACGAGTTTTGAGGCCGACCTCCTCCCATGACACACAACGGGCGCCCAGGCGCCCGTTGTCACAACTGTAAAGGGGGTGAAAAGAGGGTGTAAAAGCGATTGAGCGCAGAGCCAGGCTGGCGTTTGATGGGCCATATTCACCCGGACGGAGTCATCCCATGTCATGCAAAACCCTCCTGTTGCCTCTGCTGCTCGGCAGCCTGTCTGTGCACGCCAGCGACATGCCGCCCCCCATGCCAGGCCACCTCGGCGCTCAGATACCGGCGCCACCCCCGGTTCTCTATCAGGCCAGCAAGCAGAGCAAGGATCCCCGGGCCACGGCCCAGGAGCTGTTCAAGAACATCCCCGCCGCCGAGGCCAACAAAAGTTACGAGGTGATGGTCAGCGTGCGGGAGCTGCCACCCCAGCCAATCAGGCTCCAGTCCGCCACAGCCCCGCTCAAGGGCCAATAGGATGAACAGGGATAGATCCTGGCCCTGGGCACTGGCGCTGCTCATCACCCTCCCCGCGAGCGCTGGCGGGGGTGGAGCTGGCGGCCCGCCGGGACGGGAGATGTCGCCTCCCGCGGCCCGCCATGGCCACTATGCAGGCCCCTGGTCCGCCCCCGCGCCGGGCCATCGCATCGATCTGTTGCCCGGCGGGGTGGAGACAGTCTTGCTGGCCGGGCTCACCTACTATGTGCTCGGCGACATCTATTACCAGCAGCAGGAGAGTCACTATGTGGTGGTCACGCCGCCAACCCAGGTGATCGAGGTGCAGACGGACACGAGCCTCACCCCGCTGGACCTGGATGGCCGTCGCAACTACGTCAGAGCCGGCCACTACTACCAGCGGGAGCTGGACGGGCGCTATATAGAAGTGCCGCCCCCCACCGCCCTGCGCTAAGCCTGCAAAAAATACGGGCGCCGTGGCGCCCGTATTGAAGAGTGGATAATGCTGGCCGACTAGCGAGCCCGCACGCAAGCGACCCCGTGGGCCTCTTGCGGCAGATCCGTGATGAGCTCGCCGCTGCCCGGATCGAACAGAGGCGCCTCCCCCTCGTCGTTGGGAGCATCGCTGCTCCAGAGCCGGCTGTAGAGCGGCCAGCCTTGCTCCGTCAGCAGCTTCATATCTTCACCACGCTGATGGTAGGCGGCAAATAGGGCTGCCAACTCCTGTGCCACCGGCAGGCGCCAGTCATCGTGCCCGCGGGCAATCAGCTGCTGGCAATAACTGCGGGCTCGCGCCTGGCTCATAACCACATAGTCGGCGGTGAAGGGGTTGTAATCCCCCTCCTCGTCCCGGGCTGTGCCATCGTAATCGATCGCCAGCCTGTCCGCTTCGGCGCGGGTCAGCGGGCAGACGAAGACCAGCTGGCCCACCGCCAGCTCGGGATGACGACAGCCCTGGCTGAAATCGGGCTGGGCATCCACCACCTGCACCGTCACGGCCTGCGCGTACTTGCCCGCACTTATCTGGATACGGGCCGGGCCCACGGCCAGCCCCTGGATCACCCCGTTCCCATCGACGCTCACCCGCTCTGGCTCTTCACTTTGCCATTGCAAGGGCCCGCTCACCGGGATCAGAGCCCCATCGCTCAGCCGCAGCCCTGCTTGCAGCGCTAGTGCCCGGCCCACCTCCAGCTGGGGCCTGGCCGGCGTCACCTGCAAGTCGATGGCAATGGCCGCGACCGGGGTCGCGTCATCCACCTGTGCCAGCCCCAGTTCGGCTACCGTGGCCGGTGTGCGTCTCGGCTCGGCGGAGGCACTGCGCAAGAACTCACCTATGGCCTCCAGCTCATCGTTGGAGAGGCCGAGGGCATGCAGGTGATCGGATGCCTTGGGGAAGAAGGGATCATGCTGATCCACCCCGGTCGGGAAGCCGACCCCGCTGCTCCACTTGGTCACCCCGAAGTTGTACATGGCCACGACGCCCTGCACCGAGCCACCGATGCGCTGCGCCAGAATAGGGAAGACACCGTTATGCATGTAAGGGCCCGTGAAGGCCACGTCCCGCAGGCCGGGCGTCTTGAAGCGCCCCATGTCCGCCTTTTGACGGGTCTGCAGGAAGCGGCCGCGATCCTCCAGATTGCGGCCATAGTAGGCCAGCCCCACGCTCTCTAACTGGTGCTGGCTCAGCAGAGGGCCTGAGTGGCAGTTCATGCAGCGTCCGTCGGTGCGATAGAGGTGCATCCCCCACAGCGCCTTGTCGCTGAGCGCCTGGGTATCCCCTCTGACGAAGCGTTCGAAGTCGCTGTCACGGCTGATGATGGTGCGCTCGAAGGTGGCGATGGCCTTGGCCACCCGCTCGAGTGAAATATGATCATCCCCAAAGGTCGTGGCAAAGGCCGCCGGGTAGTCCGGGCTGGCCCGCAGCCGCGCCAGAAGCTCGTCGTGATCGAGCGCCATCTCGACCGGATTCTGGATGGGATGGAGCGACTGTTCCTCCAGCGAGGCCACCCGCCCGTCCCAGAACTGGCTGCTGCTATAGGCGGCATTGAGAATGGTGGGCGCATTGCGAGTCCCCTTCTGCCCCAGATGACCAACCGACACGCTCAGGCCATCGCTCCACCCCTTTTGCGGATCGTGACAACTGGCGCAGCTGATGTCTTTCGCCTGGGAGAGCAGCTTGTCGAAGAACAGCTGCTGACCCAGCACCACCTTGGCCCGGCTATAGGGGTTGTCGGCCGGGAAGGGCACGGCCGGCAGCGGCCCCAGCTCCTGCCACTCGACCCCGTCATCCACCCTGGCCGCAGGCCACTGGGCAGAGGGGCCTGAGTATTGGGCACGCAAGGTGGACATCTCGGGTTGGCTGCTGTCACGGTCCACCAGGGGGCGCACCGGATAGGGCGCCAGCGCATACCAGAGCAGGCTCCCCTCTCCCTCATCCAGCCAGCTGCGGGTCGCCAGATGATACAGGCGAGCCTGGTCTGATCCGTCCCGCAGCCAGACTTGCTCGGGCATGGCGGTGGCAAACGTATTGGGATAGCGCCAGCTCAGCTTGTCTGCCGCGAGCAGCCGTTCAAACTCGCTTAAGGTCGGCAGGCGCCAGTCATTGCGCCCGCAACCGGTCGGCGCCTCGGCAAGCCGGAGGCGAGTGGCAAGGGGCAACCCGGCGCTGTCGCTCCCCCACAGCCAGTATTGGCTGCCCTTGACCCCGCTTGCCGTGCGCACATAGTGCAAACAGCGCCATGCCCCGCTCGTGACCAGCAGCCCATCATCATCGAGGCGCAGCAGTTCCGCCGTTTCCGGCTCGTCCGGCTGGCTGGGAATAGCCGGGTAGTGCTGCCTCTGGGCCGCCAGGATAGGCCCGCTGTTGCTGCGTCGATACCAGTTGCGTGCCCCCTTGTCATCGCGCAGGGCCAGCAGCATCTGCCAGCTGTCCGGGTAGTTGAGCTCGGCCCCCGGCTGACGCTGGGCCAGCAGCAGGGTCGCATAATCCTGGATGGCGGCCTGTTGCTGCAGCCGTATCTCCTCCAGCCTTCCCCACTCAGCCTGACTCAGGCTGCCATCACCACTCTGGTCGGCCAGCAGGAAGAGGGCGGTTGCCTCTTCATCCAGTCGCAGCGCGGGCACACCTGCGCGACGGACAAGGCCGGCACCGGCGGCCAGATCCGCGACTCGCACCGAACTGGCCCGCAAGATATAACTGCCATCACTGCCCACCAGCTCCAGCGGCTGATCCAGCAACAGGCCGGGAGGCAGCGTCATGGCAAGGGGGGACGCCTGATCCAGTTCGCGGGTTACCTCGATGCCGGTGGCAAGCTGGCGCAGCGCCAGAGTCGCCCCCGCCCCCAGCCGCTCATCCAGATCCACATTCAGGGTCAACTCGGTGCGGGTATGGGTCGGCGCGAGCTTAATCGGTGGCTCAGTGGGTGGCACGACTATGGGGGGCTCAACCAGAGGCGGTGTCACGACCGGCGGTGGGGTGACGGGAGTCTGGCTCTGGTTGTCATTGCAGGCGGCCAGGATCAGTAAACTGACCAGTAAGAGGCTGGTTTTCATCGCTCGGGTGTGTGTGGTCTGACAAGTGCGCGATTATCCAACCAAATGCCAATCATTATCAATTGTGTTCATCTAATATGCAGCTTGATAACAAGCGGGTCTGGCCGGGCCTCGCGAGCCAGACAGCAAAGAGGCCGGCCCCTTGCGGACGCCAGCCTCCTTTTCTCTTCACGCCCTGCCCTGGGCAGCCTCAGGAGCGCATCATGAGCACTTCTTCAGGCTGATATGCCAGTTGGCACCGGACTGCACCTGATGTTTGGCGGCGAAGCTGTCCATGTTCAGCGCCACCGAGACCTGCAGCAGGCTGTTGAGGTAGACCAGCGGCTGGCCTTCCGGCACGTCACCAAAGCTGCTGACGTAGGGGGCCTTGCCCTCGTACTTGAGCACGTCCCCTTCGCTGATCTTGAGGCAGGCCTGATCCCCCTTGTTGACGCCCGCCTTGGTGAGCAGTGTCTCGTCTATGTTGGTCCAGACGTTGCCGTACTGCACATCCAGGATCGGGATTGTGCCCTTGACGGTGCCGTCCTGCTCGGCCACTGCCGGCTGGTAAGGGATCTTCACCACCTCGGCCGGCAGCAGCGGGCCCACCTGCTCATAGCTGATGGCTCCGGAGGCCAACCGGGCGCCGGTGTAGGCGTAAACGTCGCGGCCGTGGAAGGTGTAGGACTTCTCGGAGCCCTTGAGGCGATTGCGCTTCTCGTCGATCTGGCGCACCGCCTCGATGCCGAAGTGCTCGGCCACCAGGGTCAGGGTGCCGTTGTCCGGCGAGACTATGTAGTGACCGCTTCTGGTCTTGAGCACCACTGAGTGGCGCGCCGTGCCCACGCCCGGATCCACCACGCTGACGAAGACTGTGCCCTTGGGCCAGTAGTTGATGGTCTGATAGAGGCGGTAGGAGGCTTCCCAGATGTTGTAGGCCGGGATCTCGTGGGTCAGATCATAGAGCGGCAGGGTACGGTCCACCCCGAAGGCGACCCCCTTCATGGCCGAGACGGCGCCATCCTTGAGACCAAAATCGGTCTGGATCACCAGGGCCTCGTTGGCACAGGCGAGGCTGCTGGTCAGCAGGAGGGCGAGCGCGAGAGCGCGGGGAGCGGTGCGAATATCCATATCAGAACTCCTGAAGTGTAGAGATGAAAATAGCCATTTAGACATCCAGAATGCCATCAATAACCAAGTTTGCAAGCCGTATCACCCGGATGGGGGAGCTGAAAGCCCTCGCCAGCAAGCATGGGCGGGTGTATGGATAGATCTGGTCATCAACACGGCAAGGAGATCCCATGACAAGCAGTCACCCCGCCATCATGCTGAAGCTGGGGGAGCAGACCAGCAAGGTGCAGATCACCCAGGCAGACGGCATCACCATCACCTACAAGCTGGCATTTGGTCTCGAGGCCATGACACCGGCCCCGTTTCGCCAGGATCCGCCGAGCGCACTCGAACTGGAGCGAGCCATCATGGTGGTGGAAGATGTGCTGATGCCGCTCGCGGCCCGCATTCCGGCCCACGAGCTGGTGACGCTGCACAGCCCGCTCCCGCTGGCTGGCGAGCTCGGCAGCCATGAGCTGAGCCGGGAGAGCATAGAGCAGCTGTTCGGCCAGTTTGCCGCCATGGTGGAAGGGGATCCGCTGGCGGCGGCCCAGCTGCCCAAGGGGCGACGCTTTGCCGCCGTGCTGCTGATCCTGCGGGAATGGATGCACCATCTGGATGCCAAACGCGTGTTGCTGGCGGATTGATGGGCGAGCCTATCAAGTCGCAGCCCGCTCGAAGCGACTGCGCCATACCCCCCAGGCCAGCCCAAGGCTGATCAGCACGCTGCCGACGGCGAGCAGATCCACCGCCGCCCGCAGGCCGACACTGTCACTCACCCAGCCCAGCAGCACAGGCACCCAGTTCGCCACATAGGCGATCACGTAGAAGAGCGATACCAGCCGGGCGTGGCTGGCGCCGGGGGAGATGCGGTTGACCAGGGTCGCACTGCCGACAAACACGGCGCCCTGGGCATAACCGGCCACCAGCAGCCCAAGCCCCGCCAGCCAGAGCGACTGGACGTGTACGGCGCCGGTAAACAGCAGCACGCAGAGTGCCAGCGCCAGGCAACCGCTCTGCAGGGTATGGCGGGCATCGAGGCGGCGAGCCCAGAGCTGGCACAGGCCGGAGAGCACCATATAAGCCGCGATCAGATAGCCGAACAGGCCGAGATCCCGCAGCCCCAGCAACTGGCTCACCACCTTGGGGCCGATGGCCAGCAGGCTGGCCGCCACCGCCCAGGCGGTAAACAGGGCCGCCGCGCAAAGAAAGAATGCAACGCCAGTGGCCTTGAGCCCCTCCCCCAGGGATCCCTTGCCCTGCCCGTGCGCCGCGGCCAGCGCCCCTTGCGCGCTGGCGGGCCAGCTCAGCACAACACCTGTCATGGCGCAGGCCGCCAGCCCCATGATGAGCAGGAAGGGCAGCTGAGTCGGATAGAAGTCCAGCTGCAACGCCAGCCCGCTGAATACCGGGCCGAGCGCCAGTCCGGCGGTGAAGGAGAGGGTCGCACTGAGGGCCGCCCGCTTGCCGCCATCGCGGGGGCCGAAACGCAGCAACGCCACATTGGCGGCGCCGGTCAGGGCACCCGTGCCAATCCCGGCCAGCACCCGTGCCAGCAATAACGACCAGAACGAATCGGCCAGGGAAAAGAGCAGGGCGCCCCCCGCGACCGCCAGCAACGCCGGCAATATCATGGCGCGCAAGTCCGCCACCCGCCCCGCCAGATTGCCCACCCCGAACAGGGAGATGAGCACCCCGGCCGCGTAGCCGCCATAGATCAGGGTGAGGCTGACATCGCTCAGCGCCAGTGCCTGCTGGTAGTGGGGATAGAGGGGGGTGGGCACGCTGCTGTTGAGCAACGCCGACATCAGCGCCAGCGGCAGAAACAGCAGGATGGCGCGATGAGAGGTAGCCGCCGCAGAGGGGGCGGCACAGAGGGATGATGACATGCACAACTCCGATGAACGCGAGGCCGAGCCCCGCTGACGAGAGTCGGCCATGATAGCGCCCGACCATCCCTCCCGACAGCAGCACAAATGCATCAACCTGCTTCAATAATGCATGCCGATGACATCTATTTGCATGCCAACAAGGCCACGCTCGCCTTGTGATCCCGCCTGCGCTGGCTTCTAATGGGCTCGCCCCGAGGGGGCACTTTGAGTGGGAGGCTCGATGATCAACTGGGATGACGCACGTTTTTTTCTCGCATTGGCAAGACAGGGCACACTGCGTGGCGCGGCCGGGGTGCTGGGGGTCGATCAGGCCACCGTCGGGCGACGCATCACGGCACTGGAACAGAATCTGGGCTCCAAGCTCTTTATCCGTACCCCCAAACTCTATGATCTGAGCCCCCTAGGCGAAACCATGCTGGCGGATGCCAGCGCCATGGAACAGGCCATCAAGGCCATAGAGCGCAAGGCGAGCGCCGGGGATCAGAGCCTGTGCGGCGAGGTGCGCATCGCCACCACGGACACCCTGGCCCAGGCCTTCGTGCTGCCCGCCCTCACCCTGCTGCGCGAGCGCCACCCAGGTATCCGCCTCAGCCTGCAGACGGCGGTCAGCGTCAGCGACATCGCCTACCGGGAGGCCGATCTCGCCATCCGGGGGCTGCGTCCCGACAACGACGAGCTGGTGATCAAGCGGCTCACCACCATAGAGATGGGGCTCTACGCCTCTCGCGACTATCTGGCTCGCCACGGCACGCCCAAGAGCGGCCACGGCCTGAGTCAGCACGCCCTGCTGCTGTTTGCCAAGGAGCTGGTCTCCCGCCACTGGCACAGCCTGTGCGGGGAGCCGCTGCACGAACCGAACGTGGTGCTGCAGTGCAATGCCCAGCTGCTGTTGCTGGCGGCGGCCCGCCAGGGGCTGGGAATAGCCCTGCTTTCCACCTTTCTGGCAGACAAAGAAACTGAGCTGGTGCGCGTGCTGCCCGCCCTCAGCGATCCGGTCGACATCTGGCTGGTGCTCCACCCCGACCTGCAGAAAGCCAGCCGGGTACGCGCCGTGGTGGATGCACTGGAAGAGGTGTTTCACTGCCGCTGACCGCCAC
Organism: Aeromonas sp. A04; assembly: GCF_047780465.1. Classification (NCBI taxonomy): domain Bacteria; kingdom Pseudomonadati; phylum Pseudomonadota; class Gammaproteobacteria; order Aeromonadales; family Aeromonadaceae; genus Aeromonas; species Aeromonas sp. A04. Next base: position 11,476 of record NZ_JBLNHP010000003.1, read on the forward strand.
AGGGCGCTGCTCGCCATGGCGCAGCTCCCGAGCCCGACCAGCAGGGCGAAGCGCGGGATAGAGGCCCACTCCCCTCACCCGCCTTCTGCCCATGCCCCCGCTTCTGTTACCATGCCGGCCACTACGATTGTTTCTGTCGTGGCCCTGACCGCGATAACCCCACACTGGTGCCTCTATGTCCATTGCCTCCTTTGCCGAACTGGCCCTCTCCCCCCGTCTGCAGCAGACCCTAACCGAACTCGGCTATGCCGCACCGACCCCGGTGCAGGCCAGCGCCATCCCGGTCATTCTGACGGGGCGCGATCTGATGGCGGGCGCCCAGACCGGCACCGGCAAGACCGCCGCCTTCGTGCTGCCGCTGCTGGAGCTGTTGCTGCAAAACCCGACGAACGATGCCTCCCGCCCCATCCGCGCCCTGGTACTGGTGCCGACCCGCGAGCTGGCGGTGCAGGTGCATGAGAGCGTCACGCGCTACGCCAAGGGCACCGACCTCACCAGCGCCCTGGTCTACGGCGGGGTCAGCATAGCCGCGCAGGTGGAGGCACTTAAAGCCGGGGTGGATCTGCTGATCGCCACCCCGGGCCGGCTGCTCGACCATCTGCGCCAGGGGGCGCTGAGCCTTGAGCGCCTCAGCCATCTGGTGTTTGACGAGGCGGACCGCATGCTCGACATGGGCTTTATGGACGAGATCAAGGCGCTGCTCAAACAGATACCGGCGGATCGCCAGACCCTGCTCTTCTCCGCCACCTGCGACGACAACCTGTTTGCCTTGAGCCGCGTGCTGCTGCGCGACCCGGAGCTGATCGAGGTGGCACCGCGCAACACCACGGCGGCCGAGGTGGAGCAGCGGGTCTATGCGGTGGATGGCGAGCGCAAGCTGGCGTTGCTGGAGCACCTGATCAAGGTGAAGGGCTGGGCGCCTGTGCTTATCTTCAGCCGCACCCGCCAGGGCGCCGACAAGCTGGCCCAGCAGCTCGGCAAGGCGGGCATCAATGCGCTGGCCTTCCACGGCGATCTGTCGCAAGGGGCGCGGGAGAAGGTGCTGCTGGAGTTTCGTGCCGGCACCTTGCAGGCGCTGGTCGCCACCGACGTGGCCGCCCGCGGCCTCGATATCAGCGATCTCAACTACGTGATCAACCTCGAGTTCCCCTTTGTCGCAGAGGATTACGTCCACCGCATCGGTCGCACCGGCCGCGCCGGCAACAAGGGGCTGGCCATCACCTTGTTCAGCCCGGAAGATGCGCCTCTGCTGGAAAAGGTGGAAGCCGTGCTCGACACCCGCTTGCCCCAGCAGTGGTTCCCGGGCTTTGAGCCCGACCTCACCCGCTTCGAACCCGAGCCACGCCGCAACAGCAAGGCGGCCCAGAAGCAGCGAGCCAGAAAGCAGGCCCTCGGCGGTGGCAACAAGAGCGGCAAGGGCAAGCGTTAAGCCGCCTCAACGCCGCCCACAAAAAACGCCCGCATGGGCGTTTTTTGTTATCCGATACAGGCCAGCGCCATCCTTGGCGACTGACCAGCTAGCGGGCCGTCAGCACCAGTGGCAGGGATTTCAGGATCCTGTGCTCCGCCAGGGTGGAGAGGATAAACATCACCATATAGCCCAACCCCAGCGCCACGATAATGGCCACCACGTTGCTGGTGAACTCGGCCACCAGATAGTAAGCCGCCACCAGCGCCACTATGCCGACCAGGCGGATCAGCAGGCTCTGGGTGAAGTGGCCGTGGGCCTTGATATAGGCGAGCTGGTAGCCGTTGAGCATCATGAAGATGAAGAAGATGGAGAAGTGGAACAGCACGGGCACGGCCCCCACATAGTCGACGGGGAACAGCAGCAACACCAGCGGCTTGCCCGCCAGCAGCATCAGCACAAAGAACACCAGACTGACGATGGCGGAGAAGCGGAAGATCCAGCGGCGGATCATCCTGATCTGGCGGTGATCGCCGTTGCGCAGATTGACTGCCAGCTCGGGCAGCACGAAGCGGTAGATGGGGAACACAAACAGCAGCGTCATATAGGTGAAGATGGGGCGCACCACCACCTGGAAATCCCCCAGCTCGTCGATGCTGAAGTGGCGTATGGTGAGCAGTACCGTGATGTAGATCATCAGTATGCTGGCCCCCGCCTCAAGCGAAGCGGTAAAGCTCTTCTTCACATAGCTGCGCATCTCGGGGCCGAGCTCGACTTTGGCCAGCGGCCGGGTGGCGATGGCCCTGCGCCGATAGAGATACATATAACCGGCAATGACCAGCGAAGAGGAGGTCAGCCCGTAGAAGAGCGACGAGAGCGCATCCATCCCCAGCCCGAAGTAGCAGGCCATAAACAGCAGGGCATTGGCGAGCGGCTCCAGCCAGGTGACCCTGTTGGAGATATCGTACATGCGGTACATGGCCACCAGATTGGTGAAATAGACCTTGAGCCCCAGCCCGAAGATGACCCCCACCAGTTGCAGATACTCCACCCGGATATGGAGCCCGTGCTTGATATAGGGGATCACAATCCCCCAGGTGAGCAGCACCATGCCTGCCAGGAAGTAGCGGAAGATATTGATGATGTCCCGATCGTTCTTGGTCTGGGAGTAGCTCACCACCATGGAGGAGCGAAAGCCGGTCATCAGGATGAGGGAGAGGGAGATCAAATCCACCACGCTGTTGAACAGCGCCAGATCCCCCTTGGCCACCCACTGCGCCAGCCACACCTTGAAGGCGAAGCCGATGATGATGCTGGCAAGCGACGCCCACATGCCGGTGATAAAGGCCTGCTTCAGCCGCTCGAGGGATTTATATTGCATATCAATTGCTTGTTAATGGCTGGCCAGAGAGGCATCCATCTTATGAAAGCGCACCCGGCTTGAACAGCCTTAATGCCGGGGGCCGGCTGCCGATCGGCAAGACTCGGAGATCCGCCACAGAAAATCCGGTGCGCTGAAAACAAGAAAACGCCCGTTCGGGCGTTTTCTCTGGCCAGCACCTTTCAAGGGGGCGGCGCCTCTTGTTATCCCTGCAGCCTGGCTATCTATGCCTGCGGGGCTGCCTTGATCAGCGCCTCGTAGTGATCGATAAGCTCTGGGCCGTGCAGCGGCGAGTCATGGCCGCCAACCACAACCTTGATCGGCAGCTTCATCGCCTTGAGCCGCGCCAGCGTCTGCGGATACGCCTTCACATCGGCAAAGCTCAGGTTGCCCAGCTTCTCCTTGAGGATGCAGTTGCCATAGAGCACCTGCTCGTCGGGGAAGTAGACGAAGATGCCGTCCGGGGTGTGGGCCGGGCCCGCATAGAAGGCGCGCAGCTTGCCCTCTTGCAGGGTGAAGTCGCCGTCGTGCACTTCGTTCGGCAGCACCAGCGGCAAGTCCGGGTACTCAGGCAGCCCCTTGCGGGTAAAGGCAACGATCTCGGCCCAGTCGCTCTTCATCAGATCCCGGGTCTGGCGGGTCGATACCACCCTGGCGCCGATGGACTTCCAGTAGGCATTACCACCCGCCCTGTCGGTATGGTAGTTGGTGTTGATCACCTCCAGCACAGGCTTGCTGCTGACTCTTTTTATCAGCTTGTGCAGCTCGCGGGCGGTATCCGGCGTCCAGGTCGCCCCCACTACCGTCACCCCCTTGGCCCCGAAATAGACCATGGAGTTTTCCTGTACATAGTAGTTATCTTCAACCACATACACGGGGCCACTCACCTGAGTAAGCGATATCGCCGCCGCATGCACGCTGCCGCCCCAGAAGCTCGCCATCAGCACCAGGGCCCCGGCCAGCCCGCACTTTATCCAACCTTTCATCATCTTGCTCCCTCGATACGTCCAGCCCCTCGCCACCCCTGTGGCAAGCCGGGCCTTTTACGCAGTGGGCAGAAGATACGGGGGATTTGTGAGGGGAAAATGAGGTTGTGTGAAGTCTGGGTGAAGTAACGTAAGGAATAGGATAGGTTCCACTAGCTTTCTAGTAAGGAGAAATCAGAGCCTACACATAGGGTAACATTGAGAACCATTGTGAAACCTTGGTTTCATACAGACCCCAACCGAGTTATACTCGACAATAAATAAACTTTTAAATTTAACGGGCATAGATGCATGAATTTTGAAGACCTGATAGCCAAAAGACGCTGGATGCATAATATAAGAAGGGAAAAACTAAAACACGAATGGCGACCAAGAAAAAAAACCAAGCAAAAGGTAAATTTTGATTTAATTCATGTACATAATGAATTTTGTTTGTATAAAGCTGAGAATGCTGATGAAGTAGCACATGAGAGTGTGGAAAAAACAATTGGCATCATAAATGACATTCGAAATTCTATTAATAAAAATATATTAATTAGCTTCATTGATACAAGCAGACTCACTGTTGCGGCTACAGTATTATTATTTGCAGCGATTGATGAGGCCGTATCAAATGGCTGCAAATTCGCTATAAAGTATTCACATAAAAATTTTAAAGTTAACTCGTTAATAAAAAAGGCTGGTATACAAAGAAATAGACTGCAGGCGGTAATCTCATCTGACTTTACATCTCAAAAACCTTTATCAATAATACAGGGGTGTGGAGCTCTATTCCGTGAAGAAATAATTGACCATATAAAGTCATTTATTTATGAGGAAAATATGACCGCTACAGAAGAGCATATCTATGGAGATGCAGTACATGAAACCATAAATAATGTATTGTTACATGCATATCCAGAAATTCAAACGCGAGATGACAAAAAGTGGTGGATGCTCTGCGATGTTGTTCAGAAAGAACTATATCTTGCCATATTTGATCAAGGTGTTGGTATACCGAACACTGTAATGTCTAATAATTGGTTTAAACCTAGTTTACAAAAGCTTTACCCTAAGCAGTATAAAGAAATTGAAACAACCCTTGGCTTGCATGGGCTATCTAAAATAGCACACAGAATCGGCTTTTCAGATATCAGTGATGAACAGTTAATTAAAATTTCTATGATTGGTGATTTAAGTGGAACTCATAAAGACAAGCATGGCCAAGGAAGTAAAAGCATTAAAGCACTTGTAGAAGAGCATGATAATGGGAAGCTATGGATTTTTAGCAACAAAGGTCTTTATACTTTAAGTGGAAAAGATAAAATGGAACATGTACACTCATTGCCAATGAGCATAGGTGGCACAATTGTGCAATGGAATATCAAACTATGAAAAACATCAAAATAATCAATATAATTAATGACTTCAGCAAAAAGCCTTATGGGCGATATGAGTCTGATGGTGGAGATGATTGTGGCTTTTTATTTAGAAAAAAGAAGCTAGTTCCATATCTCAAAGAATATTCTAAGGTGCATGTCATCCTTACTGGTTATAATAGATATGGGCGCTCATTCATTGATGAAGCATTCGGGGGGCTAATTAGAGAAGATGGCTTTACTCTTGAGTATTTAAAAAATCATCTCACATATGAGCATGCCGATGTTAAAAGCATCGAGTCTCTGATAACAGAAAGATTAAACGCAGCAGCAGAGGATACCCGTGGAAAGTAATATTGAAGAATACTTCAAGATTGTGATTACACCTATCCCATGGATTATTGCTTTTTTTATAAGCTATATAACATTTAGAAAAAATGATATATCTAGACAAAAAGATAAGATATTATCACTTATCGAAAAATTATTCGATGATTTAGCCTCAATAATTGACAAAGAAGACTATTCTGAGGACGAACTAGATAATCTTATATCATACAAAGCATCAGTTATTGAAATACAAATAAAAAGTATAGAGTCTCGTTCAAAAAAGAAAATAATAAACCCAGACTTATATTCAACCATACGTTCAATGCCAATAGACTTGCTAAGTAAAAGACTTGCAGCTGAAAAAAACTCGTCTACAGAACGTGACCTCACAACAATAAATTCAGTGAAGCTTAACAACAAAAACGCTCTATTTGATCTTTCTTTGAAAATAATATCAGAAATAGAGATGAATTATAACTCATGGTTCTTCAGTAAATGGTTTTTCACCTCAAAACCAGAGTTGACAACCAAAAAACCATCAGCCAGAGATAAAATAGCACTAATTTTTTTTATCGGTATTATTATTGGTTGGTTTCTCCGTGAGTTACATATACCAAGTGGCACACAAAAATGTGCAGAGGTTAAGGGTGCAAACTCAACCAACACAACTAAAAACATACATAATCTTTCATTGAAATAAGTATGATTATTACTAATAGCGTTAAATAAAATCCAGATCACTTTCCTGCAGATTTTTTGGTGCAGCCCTAGAGGATGGAAATAAAAACCACCCATCATATGCGGGTGGTTTTTATTTGTTATCACCGAGTTACCTGGCTATTTAACTCACAACACCAATCACCCCAACGGCGGCGTGCGCGGCGGCACCATACGCTTGCTGCCGGTAGACTCGAAAGCCGAGGCGACGCGCAGCAGCTTGTTGTCGTCATAGGCGCGGCCGGCGAAGGTCAGGCCCACCGGCATACCGATATCGGCCATCACCCCCATGGGGACGGTAACGGTCGGCACGCCGAGATGGCGAATGGCGAGGTTGCCGTTGGCCACCCAGATGCCGTTGCTCCAGGCGATATCGGCGGAGGCCGGATTCACGTCCGCGTCAGCCGGGCCGACGTCGGCAACGGTGGGGAACAGCACGGCGTCGAGCTTGAGCTCGTCCATCCAGTCCTCGAGATCCAGCTTGCGGGTCTTTTCAAGGCCGCGCAGGCCGTCCGGCACAGAGGCTATCTCGTCAAAGCGCTTGAGGCCGCGCTTGGCCATCTTGACGTACTCGTCCATGCCCGCCGCCAGATCGCCCTCGCGGTTCGGCAATGTGCCCGGATCGTGGGGGAAGATCTTCGGCCCATCGACATCTTCAAGTTTGTTCAACTTGGGATCGCCGTTGGCGCGCAGGAAGTCGTCGAAGGCCCAGCCGGATAGCTCCCACAGCTCGTCGTTGAGGAACTCGGGGGTGACTATGCCGCGGTTGAACACGGTCGGCGCGCCGGGTCTGTCCCCTTCGCAGTTCGAGACCAGTGGGAAGTCCACTTCGACAACGATCGCGCCAGCGGCTTCCAGCGCCTGACGGGCCTGTTCCCACAGGGCGATCACAGATTCGCGGGTATGGATACGCTGACCGGTCGGGCCGCCGATACCGGGGTTTTCGCTGGTGCCGGCCAGTTCATCCTTGTTGATAAACATGCGCGGCACGCCGAGGCGCTTGCCCTTGAGGGCATCGGGCTTGGCAGCCAGCTCAAGATAGGAGGCCGGGCGCACCTCGGAGGCCTTGGGGATCTTGACCCAGGGCTGCAGGCGCCAGAGATCGCCACGGGTCTCGCTATCGTCAGCCACCACCACATCCAGCACTTCCAGCAGATCGCTCATGGTGCGGGCGTAGGGCACCACAACATCCATGGTCGGGGTCAGCGGCCAGTTGCCGCGCACCGAGATGACGCCACGGGACGGTGTGTAGGCGCACAGGCCGTTGTTGGAGGCCGGGCCACGGCCGCTCGACCAGGTCTCTTCCGCCAGACCGAAGGCGGAGAAGCTGGCGGCGGTGCCGGTACCGGCACCGTTGGAGGAGCCAGAGGCAAACGGCGCTGTCAGGTAGTCGGCGTTGTAGGGGCTCTCGGCACGGCCGTAGACGCCGCGCTGCATGCCGCCATTGGCCATGGGCGGCATATTGGTCTTGCCAAGGCAGATGGCACCGGCGGCGCGCAGCCGCTCAACGGTAAAGGCATCGCGCTGGGCGACCAGATCCTTGAAGGCCGGGCTGCCGGAGGCGGCAGTCAGCCCCTTGACCAGATAGCTGTCTTTGGCGGTGTAGGGGATGCCGTCAAGCGGGCTCAGGGGCTCGCCACGGGCGCGGCGGGCATCTGAGGCTTGCGCTTCTTTCAGTGCATCGGGGTTGGCGACCACCAGGGCGTTCAGCTTGGTGGCAGTCTCGGGGCCGTTGTAGGCTTTGATCCGGGCCAGATAGGCCTTGACCAGTTCGACCGCTGTGGTGCGGCCTGCTTCGAGCGCACCGCGCAGCTCGGCAATGGAAACCTCTGTCACTTCGATCATGGGGATCTCCTGTAAAAGGGTGACTGTTTGTGATGATGATCGCCGCATCAGCGCCTGCGACCATCATGTCATCAAGAGATAAAACCCCACTGCGTGGGGTTTTGAATACCAACTGGAACCGGTTCTTACTTGCCGGAGGGGATCTGCTGGGTGATACAGTGGATATTGCCACCGCCCAGCAGGATCTCGCGGGCCGGTACGCCGACCACTGTGTGATCCGGGAAGATCTCTTCCAGAATGCGCTGGGCTTCGCCATCGGTGGCGGCATCCAGCAGAGGGTAGACGATGCGATCGTTGGTGATGAGGAAGTTCACGTAGGAGCCGGCCAGACGACCTTCGGCCTCGCGCGGCACACCGGTACCGCTCTCGACACCGGCGGACTCTTCCTCGGTGCAGAACAGCGGGCCCGGCTGGGGCAGCTTCCACACTTTCAGCTGGCGACCCTTGGCGTCCACCGCAGCTTCCAGCACCTTGAGGGCGGCCAGGGAGCGGGCGTACTGGGGATCGTTTTGATCGTCGGTCCAGTGCAGGGCAACTTCGCCCGGGCGCACGAAGCAGCAGATGTTGTCGATATGGCCGTCGGTCTCGTCCATATAGACGCCCTCGCCCAGCCAGATAAAGCTCTTCACGCCCAGATAGTCACGCAGATAAGCTTCGATCTGCTCCTTGCTCAGGTGCGGGTTGCGGTTTTCGTTGAGCAGGCACTCGGCTGTGGTCATGCAGGTGCCTTCGCCATCGACGTGGATGGAGCCCCCTTCCAGAATGAGCGGCGCATCGTAACGATCCATGCCGTGCTGGGCCAGCATCTGGGCCGCCACTTTTTCATCCTGATCCCAGGGGTAGTAGAGACCGCCCTTGTGGCCGCCCCAGGCATTGAAGCCCCAGTCCACCCCACGGCACTCGCCGGCTGCGTTGGTGACCACGGTCGGGCCTGTGTCGCGGGCCCAGCAGTCATCGCTGGCCATTTCTACCAGGGTAACGTGGGCGGGCATGATGGCGCGGGCCTGCTCCATAAACTCGGCTGGCACCCCCATAAAGACAGGAGTGGCCTTGCCTATGGCATCAGCTACCTTGGCGAAGGTCGCTTGGGCGAAGCGACCGGCTTCACGCCAGTTGTCCGGACGGAACGGCCAGATCATCCAGACGGCCTGCTGATGCGCCCACTCGGCGGGCATGGTGAAGCCGTCGGCGACTGGGGTGGAGTTGATCGTCTTGATGCTCATCGCAATATCCTTGCGGGCCTGTGATGGCGATGCACGCCTCACGGGGCCGGTAATGGGGGAAACGGGCGGGCCCCGCCCCGGCAGCGTGCCGGACGGGCGCCCCCTGGAAAAAATAAGCGTGGTCCGCAGTGTAAGAAGTTGCGCACCCATCCATCAAATGAATAGGATGGATTGTCCCATAAGCATGGCAAATGATCCCACCATGAAATTGCACCAGCTCGACCTCAATCTGCTGCTCGCCTTTGACGCCCTGATGACGCAAGGCAGCGTCACCCGCGCCGCCGAGACGCTCTTTATCAGCCAGCCCGCCATGAGCCACGCCCTAGGTCGGCTGCGCACCTTCTTTGGCGACCCGCTGCTGGTGCGCACCCCGCAGGGAATGCTGCCGACCCCGCGCGCCCAGCGGCTGCATCTTGGCGTGCAGCAGGCGCTACGACTGCTGGAGCAACAGCTCTCCGACGAGGAGGTATTCGAGCCTAGCCAGTCGAAGCGCCGCTTCGTGCTCTGCACCACGGATTATGTGGAGTGCGTGCTGATCCCGCCGCTCATTCAGCGTCTCAAGGGGCTGGCACCCGGGGTCACCATAGAGATCCGCATACTGCGCGATACCCTGCCCGAAGCCGAGCTGGCGAGCGGCGAAATCGATCTGGTGCTGGGCTTTGACGAATACATGCAGGTGCCTGGGTATCTGGGCAAGGAGACCTGGCTCACCGAGCCGCTGGCCGGGCTGGTGCGCGCCGATCTGCCCATCGCCAAATCGGCGACCACCGGGACCGAGAGCGATCCCTCCCAATGGCAGGAGCGCATCACGCTTGAGCAGCTGATCGAGATGCCCCATGTGTTCCACTCTCCGCTCGGCACCTCGGAGGCGAGCCTGGATCGCTATCTGAAGACGCTGGGCTTTAGTCGCACCATCTCGGTCAACAGTCAGAGCTATATGTCCGCTGCCGCCATCGTCAGCCAGAGCGACCACCTGCTGGTGCTGCCCAGCATGGTGGCCGAACTGCTCGCCAGCCACTGGCCGCTGAAAAGCCTGCCACTGCCTGCGGATGTGCCCGACTATCACCTCAACTGCGTCTGGCACCCGGTGCATGCGCAACAACCGGCTCTGGTGTGGTTAAAAGGGCTGATGAAGGAGTTGGTTGGCCCGAGGTAAGCCCGCTGCGTCTGGCATCTCACGTACCATGCCCGGCAGCCCGCATTGGTATGGCTAAAAGGGCTGATGAAGGAGCTGGTTGGCCCGAGGTAAGCTCTCTCGAGCCCCTCTCTTCCGCTGTAAATGACCTCCCCCTCATCCCCAACCCTTCTCCCGCAAGGGGAGAAGGGAGCTGATCCTGCGCCACTGGCAACATGGCTGACAACCTGTCTGTCGGGGCGAAGTATATCGATCCCACAAGCACATCGACCTATCGACTCATTAGTTCATCAGTTCATTGTCACAACACGCCATGATGGCCCCGAGATGACCAACAAAATGACAACTGTCACTCGATCTGTCCCCTCTCCCTCTGGGAGAGGGCCAGGGTGAGGGGAAGGAACCCACTCAGCCACCAGACGAGGGAATGGCTATATCTAATAGGGTCAAATAGCACTGGATATGCGCCATGAAGACCCATCCCTTTGCCAAACGCATGAGGCGAGAAGCCACCCTTGCCGAACAGAAGCTGTGGCAGCAATTGCGCAACCGCCGTCTGGCAGGGGTGAAATTCCGTCGCCAGATGCCCATCGGGCCCTACATTGTCGATTTCATCTCTCTTGAGCAGAAGCTGATCATCGAGGTAGATGGGTCGCAGCACAACGAACCGGCAGGGCGGCATCATGATGAAACAAGAACGGCCTACCTCAATGAGCAGGGCTTTCAGGTGATCAGGGTGTGGAATAACGATGTATTGAGTCGGATGGAGGCCGTACTGGGACTTCTTTTGCTCTCATTGCGCTGAGCAGAGACTGCCCCTCATCCCCAACCCTTCTCCCGTGAGGGGAGAAGGGAGCAAACAACCCAGCTGCGTGTAACATCCCCAGAAACAACAGTGGCTCCCGCGGGAGCCACTGTTGTTTCTCTGCCTGTCATCATGCCCGCAGGGCCGTCATCAGCTGGGTGACGACCCCATCGAGCAGGGCGCGGTCGGGGCGGCACTGGGCGAAGGTGACCAGACCCTGGATGTTGATGAGCAGGAAGGCGGTCAGGGTCGGGATGTCGCGGTCGGCCATCAGCTCGCCGCGCTGCTGGGCGAGACTCAGGATCTGCGCCAGATCGGCATCCAGCTCGGCATAGATGGCCTTGAGCCGCAGGTGCAGCTCTTCGTCCTGCTCCGCCAGCTCCATCAGGGTGCGCGTCACCAGACAGGTGCCGCACAGGGCATCGTTCACTATCTGGCTGAGGTAGGCCTGCACCCCCGCCAGCGGGCTCTGGCCGGCAAAGAAGCCACGACGCAACGCGCTTTTCTCCTGCACATAGTGATCGACCGCCGCCAGCAGCAGGCCGCGTTTGTTGCCAAACGCCGCGTAGAGGCTGCCCGGATGCAACCCGGTCGCCGCCACCAGCTCCTGCATGGTGGTCTTGGCGTAACCCTTGGCCCGAAATGCCTCCATGGCATTTCGCAAGACGTCGTCCCGGTTGAACTCGGCGCTGCGCATGGTTTCTCCGTTGAAAAAGCGATCACCGGCGCAGAGCCGATGAGGGGGAACAAAAAGGGCGGCAAGTTTACCCCAGCGGGCAGTCAAGACCAACCCATGTTGAATGCTCGTTCAAAAAAGACTTGCACACAAAACAAAAAACGTCTTGAATGCACGTTCAAGAATCACTCCCTCAGGACAGACGATCATGAATACCCTGTTTCAGCCCTATCGCCTCAACGACACCCTCACCCTCGCGAATCGCTTCATGATGGCACCGCTTACCCGTTGCATGGCCGGCCCGGGCCTGGTGCCCACCGAGCAGATGGCCGCCTATTACGCCCGTCGTGCCGACATCGGCCTCATCATTTCCGAAGCCACCATCATTCGTCCGGACGGCCAGGGCTATCCCAACACCCCAGGGATCTACAGCCCGGAGCAGATCGCAGGCTGGAAAAACGTCACCAGCGCCGTGCACGCCAATGGCGGCAAGATCTTCGCCCAGCTGTGGCACGTGGGTCGCCTCTCCCACCCCTTCTTCCACCATGGCGAGGTGCTGGCACCGTCTGCCGTCGCCCATGAAGGCACGGTACCGCGCATGCGCGAGCTGGTCTATCAGGTCCCCCGTCCCCTGACAGTGGCCGAGATAGGCCAGCTGGCCGAGGATTACGCCCAGGCCGCAGCCAACGCCATAGAGGCGGGCTTCGACGGAGTGGAGATCCACGGCGCCAACGGCTACCTCATCGATCAGTTCCTGCACCACTCGAGCAACCTGCGCAGCGATCAGTACGGTGGCAGCCCGCAGAACATGAGCCGCTTCGCACTGGAAGTGGTGGATGCGGTCAACGCCCGCATCGGATCCGAGCGGGTTGGCCTGCGCCTCTCCCCCGGTGCCTATGTGCACCTTGAGGGTGACCAGCGGGATCGCGCCGTGTTCGACCATCTGCTGAGCGAACTGAACCGGCGCGCCCTGGCCTATGTGCATCTGGGCATCTTCGATGACAGCCTCACCTTCGACTATCTGGATGGCCGCGCCTCCGACTACCTGCGCGCCCATTACGACGGTCATCTGGTGGGGGTGGGCAACTACAGCGCCGACACAGCCCTGGATGCCATCAAGGCCAACCGCTTCGACCTCGTCGCCATCGGCCGCCCGCTGATCGCCAACCCGGACTACATCGCCAGGGTGCAGAAGGGCGAGACGCTGGTTCCCTATGCCGATGCCATGCTGGCCGATCTGGTGTAAGCACCCCGGTTTATGACCAACCAAGGATGGGATCCGCGCCTCCGGGCGCGGGTTTCCAATGTTTGGGCCCCTTACGGGCCCTTTTTTATGTCCGTCCTCTCCTTGCCCGCCTCCTGCTCCACCATTCAAGCCTCATAAAAAGGTTGCTAGTGACAACTTGTTGACTATATTGGTTGTTGACGACAACCAAATAGGAAGCCCTGATATGGATCCCCGTCCCCTGCGCGCCCTGTCGCGCGATCTGGTTCGCGAACTCGGCATGCTCTCCCAGCAGTGCGGCGAACTGGCGCTCACCCCGCTAGAAGCCCATCTGCTGATCGAGCTGGAGAACGGCCCCGCCACCAACCAGCAGCTGGCAGAGCGGCTGCGCATCGACAAATCCAACGCCAGCCGTCCGCTGGCGCGGCTCGCCGAGCGCGAACTCATCAGCTGGCACCCCCACCCGTCCGATGGCCGCAGCAAGGAGGCGCGCCTCACCATCGCCGGCCAGGCCCAGCTGCTGGATCTGCATCAGGAGATGGACAACGCCATGGAAGAGACCCTGGCCCAGCTCACTCTGAGCGAGCGCGAGCAGCTGTGGGCCGGCCTGCGTCTCTACCGCAGCGCCCTCTCCCGCGCCCGCCGTCAGCAGGGCTACCGCATCCGTCCCATCACAGCCGCCGACAACCCCCATATCGCTGCCGTGGTGCGCGCCGTCTCCGCCGAATACGGCCTCACCGCCGACAAGGGCTATGGCGTGGCCGACCCCAACCTGGATCGGTTGCACGAAACCTACCAAGGGGAGAAGAGCCGCTACTGGGTGATCGAGGGGCCCGATGGCACCATCCTCGGTGGCGGCGGCATAGCGCCGCTGGCGGGGGAAGAGGATCGGGTCTGCGAGCTGCAAAAGATGTACTTCATGCCCTCCCTGCGCGGGCTGGGACTGGGGCGGCGACTGGTGTTGCAGGCGCTGGACGAGGCGAGAATCCTGGGTTACCAGCGCTGCTATCTGGAAACCACCGAGGTGTTGCGCGAGGCGACCACGCTCTACGCGTCGCTGGGTTTCGAGCACCTGCCGGGGCCGCTCGGCTGCACCGGCCACGATGCCTGCGAGATCTGCATGGTGCTGGCGCTTGGCACCGGCGATGGCCAGACGATCGCCTGAGACATGGGGTCGAGGATGAGAAAAGGGCGGCACTGGTGCCGCCCTTTTCTTCTGCTTAAAGCTGAGCGGCGGGCGGCACGAAGCGCAGCGCCACCCCGAGCCGGTTCCAGCTGTTGATGGTGGCCACAGTCACCGACAGCTGCACTATCTCGGCTTCGCTGAAGTGCTCGCGCAGCTCCCCATAAAGCGCATCGGGCACCCCGGCCTCGGGCAAACGGGTCAGGCACTCGGTCCAGGCCAGGGCCGCCCGCTCAGATGCAGTGAAGACGGTGGCATCGCGCCAGGCAGCCAGCTGATCCAGCCTGGCCTGCCCCACTCCGCTGCGACGGGCGATATTGAGATGATATTGCAGGCAGAAGCTGCAGCCGTTGAGCTGGGAGGCGCGCAGCTTCACCAGCTCGCTCAGCTCCTTGTCGAGGCCGGCGTCGTCCACCGCCTTGCCGGCGGCGATCAAGGCATCGTGGGCTGCTGGCAGCAGCTGGCGAAAGTGGGGGTAATCGATGCGGGTGCTCATTCTGGTGTTCTCCTTCGTCATGGCTTAATATCAGGACACGAACAATATATCAGCCCCCTGACATGATAGACAAGCCCCTTGTTGAGACTGGATTGAAACCAGAGACTCCCACCCCCGGCGAAGGCAAGCGTGGCGAGGCGGGCCACCTCGGCTATCTGCTGCGCCAGGCCGCCGCCGCCCAGCGCCTGCGCATGGAGCGGGCACTGGCGGACTTGCCCGTCACGGCCCCCCAGTTTACCCTGCTGACCATGCTGGATGCCTACCCCGGCAGCTCCAACGCCGAGCTCGCCCGGCTGACCCTGCTCACCCCCCAGACGATAAGCCCCATGGTGACCAGCCTGGAGCGCAGCGGCCTGCTGGCCCGCACCCCTCACGCGGTCCATGGCCGCATCCAGCAGCTCAGCCTCAGTCCCGCCGGGGCTGAACTGCTGGCGCAGGCCAAGGCCAGGGTCGCCCTGCTGGAGCAGGCGCTGGCGGCCCCCCTCGATGAAACCGAGCTGCGGCTGGTCAAACGCTGGCTGGCGAGCCTCGCCAGCGGCATGGAGGACGAGACCTGACGCCATCCAGGCCGGTCTCCAGCTGGCCCATCCACCCATCCGATCCTTGATCGCCATGCAAAAAAAGACCCCGCCTGGGCGGGGTCTTTTTTTATCTTGTCTGCCTATCTGGCAAGCGCTTATCAGTGCTCGCGAGTCTGACGGAAGTGAACGTCCGGGTGACGCTCCTGAGACAGACGCAGGTTGACCATGGTCGGGGCTATGTAGGTGAGGTTGTCACCGCCATCCAGCGCCAGGTTCAGTTCGTTCTTGCGCTTGAACTCCTCGAACTTCTTGACGTCGGTCCCTTCCACCCAGCGGGCGGTGGAGACGTTGACCGCCTCGTACAGCGCCTCGACGTTGTACTCGCTCTTCAGACGCGAAACCACAACATCGAACTGCAGCACACCGACGGCGCCGACGATGAGATCGTTGCTGATAAGCGGACGGAACACCTGCACGGCGCCCTCTTCGGAGAGCTGCACCAGCCCCTTGAGCAGCTGCTTCTGCTTGAGCGGATCGCGCAGGCGGATGCGGCGGAACAGCTCGGGGGCGAAGTTCGGGATGCCGGTGAACTTGAGATCCTCACCCTGGGTGAAGGTGTCGCCTATCTGTATGGTGCCGTGGTTGTGCAGACCTATGATATCGCCAGCGACGGCCTCGATGGCCTGCTCCCGATCACCGGCCATGAAGGTGACGGCGTCTGAGATGTTCACGTCCTTGCCGATGCGCACATGGCGCATCTTCATGCCCTTGCTGTAAGTGCCGGACACCACGCGCATGAAGGCGATACGGTCGCGGTGTTTCGGATCCATGTTCGCCTGGATCTTGAACACGAAGCCGGAGAATTTCTCCTCGGTCGCCTCGACCAGACGGCTCTCGGCCTTGCGCGGCATGGGCGCCGGCGCCCAGTCGGTCAGGCCATCCAGCATGTGGTCGACGCCGAAGTTGCCGAGCGCGGTACCGAAGAAGACAGGGGTCATCTCGCCGGCGATGAAGGCCTCGTGATCGAACTCGGGAGAGGCGCCCTGCACCAGCTCCAGTTCACCGCGCAGCTGGGCCGCCAGATCCTCGCCGATGGCGGCGTCCAGATCCGGGTTGTGCAGGCCCTTGACCACCCGCTTCTCCTGGATGGTGTGGCCCTGACCTGTCTGGTACAGATAGACCTCATCCTTGTAGAGGTGATAGACACCCTTGAAGGATTTGCCACAGCCGATGGGCCAGGTGATGGGGGCGCACATGATCTTCAGCTCGCGCTCCACCTCGTCCATGACTTCCATGGGATCGCGCACTTCACGGTCCAGCTTGTTCATGAAGGTGAGTATGGGGGTATCCCGCAGACGGGTGACTTCCATCAGCTTGCGGGTTCTGTCTTCAACACCCTTGGCGGCGTCGATGACCATCAGGCAACAGTCGACCGCGGTGAGGGTACGGTAGGTATCTTCGGAGAAGTCCTCGTGACCCGGGGTATCGAGCAGGTTGACCAGGCAGTTGGCATAGGGGAACTGCATCACAGAGGTGGTGATGGAGATACCGCGCTGCTTCTCCATCTCCATCCAGTCGGATTTGGCATGCTGGCCTGAGCCACGGCCCTTGACGGTACCGGCGCGCTGAATGGCCTGTCCGAACAGCAGGACTTTTTCGGTGATGGTGGTTTTACCCGCATCCGGGTGCGAGATGATCGCAAAAGTGCGTCTCTTGGAGACTTCACTCAGAAATTCAGCTGACATAATTCAACGTTCTTCTATTGAGCGATGGCCTTGGCCACCGTGGGAATAAATCCGGGATGCCGCATTCGACTCACGGCACATTTGCATGTATGCGGCCTCGGGTCCGCCGGCATACACAGGACTGCATGCAACTAACGCCACACGGGCCGGCACCGAGGCCAACCGGGTGGGACAGGGGAAGCGGGTTGCATTACATGGGTCTTCTCGCCTGAGTCAAAGCAAAATTGCGCGACATTATACCCGCGCGAGTGAAAAATACCCAGCCCGGCTTAGGGCCGTTCGCGAAGGACGCCGGAGCGCCCTACTCGGCCCGCATCACCCGATTGCGGCCGGCCTGCTTGGCCCTGTACATGGCCTCGTCGGCTCGCTGGATCAGATCCCCCAGGCTGTCGTCGAGAGGGCTGTATTGGGCACAGCCTATGCTGACGTGCACCGGATGCCCCTCCGGCATCCCCTCGATGCGCAGCTGGGAGACCCGATGGCGGATCCGCTCCGCCACCTCGACCGCCTCCGCCATGCAGGTGTCGGGCAACAGCACCAGAAACTCCTCGCCGCCGTTGCGCCCCACCCTGTCCAGGGTGCGCAGCTGGGCGGCTATGCTCCTGGCGACGGCCGCCAGCACCTGATCCCCCATGTGGTGGCCCAGCCTGTCATTGACCTGCTTGAAGTGGTCTATGTCCAGGATCAGTACGCACAGGGACTTGCCCTGCTCCCTCGCCTGCTTGAACCAGGCCTGCCCCTGGGCCTGGATCTGGCGGCGGTTGTGGATGCCGGTGAGGTCATCTGTCATGGCGAGCCGACGCAGCTTGCGGGAGCGGTTGAACTGGTACAGCGCCAGCATGCCCATCACCACCAGCAGCAGGATCACCACCAGGTATTGCCATTGCCGCCGCTCCTGCAACTGCTTGAGTTTGGCCTCCTGCAACAATTGCTTGGTCTTGAGGGCCTGGTTCTCCAGCTCCTTGCGGGCCAGATCGAACTCGAAGCGCATCTGCAGGGAGCGCTGCTCCCTGAGCACCAGCTCGAGGGCGTGCCGGGTCTGCACGTACAGCTTGAGGCTGGCCAGGGCCGCATTGACCTGGCCCTGCTGTTCGAGAATGCGGGCCCGCACCTCGTAGACCCGTGCCAGGAAACGCTGGTTCTTCTCCCTGGCGAAGATGGGTTCGGCGTGCGTCAGGTAGTAGAGCGCCTTGGTCGGATGGCCCAGTGCGTCCTCCGCCATGCCCATCACCAGTTGCCAGTGGGCCAGGGTCACGCTGTCGACATCCTCGCGGCTGCGCAGTATGACATCGGCCTGCTGCAGTCTGGCCATGGCCTCGGCCACCTTGCCCTGGTTGATCAGGATGGTGGCCATTTCTATCTGGATCCAGGCCAGCAAGCCCTCCTTGTGTTGCGAACGATAGAGCTGCTCGGCCTGCGCCATCAGCGGCAAGGCGCGGTTGAACTCCCCCATCTCGGCATAGAGCAGCCCCTGCTGGGAGCGAATGTCCACCAGCCGCTCCTGATCCCCCAGGGTGCTGTAGTCGCGCTCCAGCTCCTGAAAGTAGCCTTCGGCCCGTGCATAGAGCCCCATGCGCCGGTAGGCGTTGGCGATCTGGGACAACACCTCCCGCGCCTTGCCATCCTGCCCCAGCGCCTCGAAGCGCTTGTGTGCCTCGATGAGCTCCATCAGCCCCTCGGCCAACTCCCCCTGATAGGCTTTCATGTCGCCACGGTAGCTGAGGATGTCGGCCTCCTGCACCCTATCCCCCAGCCTGCGCGCCAGCACCAGCGCCTGCTCGTAATCGGCCCCGGCCTGCTCCATGTTGCCCAGCATCTGCTGGTGAAAACCGCGACAGGTGAGCAGGCCGCTCTCGGTGATCCTGTCCTTGCGCTCACGGGCGAGGGCCAGCTCCTGGTCGGCAAAGGCCACCACGGCGCGATATTCGCTGTCCCGCTCGGCAGACATGGCCCAGCACTGCAGCCGGACTATGCGGCCCTGCACCTCGGGCGGGTAAGCGGCGCGGCTCGCCACCAGGGCGGCGATGCGCAAGCGGAACATGCGGTCTGGCTGGAATCCCTCCTCCAGCAGTTGCAACTCTCGGGACAGTTGCGGCTCGACGAGCGGCACCCTGGCCGCCCAGGCGGGGGCACCGCACAGGCAGGTCAGCAGGATCAAGGTCATGATGCGTTTCATGCCGGTTCGGTTTCCCCATTCGATGGTGCTGGCACTCGGATGCCCCATCATATCTCTCCTTGCCCATGGGCACAGCAACCAGAGTGAGGGAGAGAAAAACCACAGGTTCAGGCTGGCCCTCACACTGGCGTTCTCATCCCCTTTACAGGAGGAAAAGCAGCATCGACTATAGCGACATTCACCACAGGGAAGAGTGCCTTCATGACACACGAGGAGCTGCAGGCCGCCTATGACAGGCTGCTGCAGGAGAATGAGCGGCTGAAGCGGGTGGCCGAGGATGCACGGGAGAAGCTGGAGGCCGCCATGGACGGCACAGGCCTGTGCATCTGGCAGAATCACGTGCCCACCGGCAAGCTCATCATCTTCAACCGGCGCTGGGGCGCCATGCTCGGCTACCAGCCCAAGGAGCTGTCGGCCCACTTCGATGTGTGGCGCGAACACCTGCATCCGGAGGACAGGGAGCGGGTGTTGCAGGCCTTCTTCGATCACCTGAGCGGCAAGAGCCCGTTTTATCAGGCGATGCACCGCATGATCGCCAAGGATGGCAAGATCACCTGGGTGCTGGATCGGGGCCGGGTGGTGGAGTGGGATGAAGAGGGCAAGCCGCTGCGGGTGATGGGCACCCACATCGATATCACCCACGAGAAGGAGTACGAGCAGCAGCTGGCCCAGCTGGCCCACCGGGATCCCCTCACCGGCCTGCTCAACCGCACAGCGCTGCAACGCCAGTTCCCGCAGACGTTCGAGGCCATCTGCTTCATCGATCTCGACGACTTCAAGCAGGTCAACGACAACCTGGGCCACAGGGCCGGAGACGAGCTGCTGATCGCCCTCACCCGGCGACTCAAGGCCTGCTGCGAGGAGGGGGTCAGGATCGGCCGCCTCGGCGGCGACGAGTTCGTGTTGCTGCTGCCCTGGGCCAGCGAGGATCCCCGCACCAGCCACCTGGCCCGCCGCTGCATAGATGCCATCTCGACCCCGTTCGAGCTGCCCAACGGCGACGCCGCCGTAGGGCTGAGCATGGGGATAGCGGCGATCCGGCCACAGGATGACTTCAGCACGGCGCTGGCCCGGGCCGATCAGGCCATGTACAGGGTCAAGCGCAGCGGCAAGCGAGGCTTTTACGTCTCCCAGCCGAGCGGCCAGCCGCTGCTGGATCAGGAGCAGGTGAACGAGCGCGGACTCGGCCACCAGCCCTGTACCTGAACCCGGTCAAATGGGCAGCGGCCCCATCACCTTGACCGCGCGAATGGCGAAGTGGCTGCTGATGTCGTTGACCATGTCCTGGGACTGCAACCGCCGGATCCACTGCTCGTAGGCGGGCAGGTCGGGCACCACCACCTCCAGCAGGTAGTCGTAGTTGCCGGAGACTGTGTGACAGCTGATCACCTCCGCCATGGCTGCCACTGCCTGCTCGAAGGCCTCCACCAGCGGCTCCCTGTGCTGGCTGAGCCGCACGTTGACGAAGATGGTGATGCCAAGGCCGAGCTTCTCCCGCGCCAGCACGGCGCGATACCCCCGTATGTGGCCCTCCCCCTCCAGCCGCTTCAGGCGCCGGGCACAGGGGGAGGCAGACAACCCGACCCGATCCGCCAGCTCCACTGTCGTGAGGCGCCCATCCTGTTGCAGCAGCCGCAGCAGATGTAAATCAATCCTGTCGAGCATCTTGGTGATATCCGGTAAAAATTCATTTTGGATTGGCTGAAACTAGCAATTACACCCGAATTTCTCAAACAGTTTGCCCTGCAACACCCTCCCTCCTGGCGAGATAATGACCCGGGACACGCCATGGAGGGAGCCCGATGTCATTCACACTGTCACCCCGTTACAGCGGCTGGGCCGCCGCCCTCGCCACCGTGCTACTCTGGTCCGGTTTCTTTCTCTCCCTGCGTCTCGGCGCCGAGGAGAAGCTCCCGCCACAGGCGCTGGCGCTGCTGCGCTTCGGCATTCCGGCCCTGCTGCTGCTCCCCTATTACTGGCGTCACCGCATCCGCCTGCGCCGCACGCCCCTTCGCTGGCAGCTGGCCATGCTGGCGGGGGCCGGCCTGCCCTTCTTCTGGCTCGGCGCCACCGGCATGCAGCTGGCCCCTGTGGCCCAGGGCAGCGCCCTGATCCCGGGCACAGTGCCCCTCATGGTCAGCCTGCTGGGCCTGCTGCTGTGGCGCGCCCCCTGCCCCGCGCAGCGGCGCTGGGGGCTCGCCCTCATAGCGCTGGCCACCGCAATCCTGTTGCTGGGCGGAAAACCGGGATTGTGGCAGGGACAAGTCTGCTTTCTGGGGGCGGCCCTGCTGTGGGCCCTGTTTACCCTGGCGGTCAGACGCAGCGGACTGGCGGCGCTGGATGCGGCCGCGCTGGTGGCGGTGCCGTCGGCCCTGTTGCTGCTGCCGACGCTCCTGTGGAGCCCCTTGCCCGCGGTGAGTCATGCCAGCGTCTGGCTATGGCAGGGCCTGCTGCAAGGGATAGGCGCCGGCCTGCTGGCGGCGCTCTGTTACGCCCATGCCATCCGCACCCTGGGCGCCGAGGTCAGCTCGGCGCTCGGCTCGCTCACGCCCGTGATGGCGGCCATGCTGGCCTGGTGGCTGCTGGGAGAAGCCGTCACGCCGCCGGTGTGGCTGGCGCTTGGCCTCTTGTGTGTCGGGGTTGTGCTGGCCAGTCTGCCGGTACGGCGCGTTTCAGCTGCGCTGCCAGCGTCGCAGCAGGCGCCCGCGCAGGCCGCAGTCGAGTAGCCAGCTGTTGTCGAACACCCGCAGCAGCGCCGGCTTGGCGTGGCGGGACATGGCAACGGCGTGGAAACGGGTCTGCTGTTTGCGCTGGCGGTTCATCCGATCCAGCAGGGCGTGCGGCAGGCTCTGGGCGATGAAGTCGGAAACCACCAGCACGTCGGCCCTGGCGAAGGCGGGATCATCGAGCTTGATCAACGCCTTCTCGAGGCAGGGCACCAGATCGGTGCCGCCGTGAAAACTCATGGAGAGGAAGCGCTCCGCCTTGTCCAGCCCCGTGTCTGCGGTGATCTCCAGGGTCGCCACCTCGGTAGAAAACAGCATCAGATAGCAGCCCCGCTTCTCGTCCATCGCCACCTTGAGCAGGGCCAGAAACAGCGCCTTGGCGCACTCCTCCGGATAACCGCCCATGGAGCCCGAGGTATCGATGCAGACGATGAAAGGGCCCCGCTGCTGCAGCTGATGGCCTCCCAGCTCGGGGGTGCGCAGCAGGAGACGCTGGCGCGGCAAGGTGCCCCGCGACTGGTAGCTGAGCAGGCGCCGCTCCAGATAGCGGCGATAGAACTCCAGCTCCAGCTCGGGCAGGGCCAGCATCACGGCCTCGCTCGGCAACAGCCGCATCAGATCGCTGGCGGGGTGTATGCCCACCAGATCGTCCGGCACGTCGTCGGTCTGCACCTCTTCCAGCTCGTGTACCTGCACCGGCGGCACCGGGGACTCGTTGGCCCGGTTGTCCTGCTCGCTGCGCCCCAGCAGGTTGGCTATCTCGGCCAGCAGGGGTTCGCGCTGCAACATGCGGGCATACTGCTTGATCAGCACCAGGCTGCGCTTGTGCCAGCTGCCCTGGGCCAGATCCCAGAGGCCGCCGGCCGAGATCTGGTTCGGATCCAGCGCATCGGCCAGGGTGCGGCTCGCCAACAGCTGATCTTCTATCTCCTGACGCTGCTTCTCCCGCTCCGCCTCGGCGATCTGCTGCTGCAGTTGCAGCAGGCTGCCCACCAGGCTGGTGCGCCACTTCTCCATCAGCAACAGCCGCTGACTGTCGGTGGGGTGGGCCATGATCTGGCGCACCAGGCTGCGCGCCTCGCCGGCGAAGGGGCTGAACTGTTCCAGCCCGTCCAGCAGGGTCGGCAAGCGCCCCATCAGCTCGGCCAGCGACAGGCCCTTGTGCGCCTGATACAAGCGGTACTCCTGCTCCAGCGCCACCGGCACCGGCTTGTGGCGCATCTCCTCGCCGAGCTGCTCGCTCCAGCGCCGGATGCGCTTTTGCAGCAGCTTGCCCTGCAGCGGGGAGCGCTTGATGAACTCGGAGATCTTGGGCGCCGAGGCGAGCAGCAGCGCCATCTCCCCCGCCAGCTCCCCCTCGCCGATGAGCAGCCCCAAGTCCATCATGCCGATCTCAAGCATGGCGACCTCCGCCGACATGGCTCATGGCTACCCCACTCACGCTCCCCATGGCTCAGGCGTCCAGCTTCGGCAGGCGATCGTGCCAGTGGCTGATGTCGCTGCGCAGCTGCTCCAGATCCCGGTTCAGCACGAAGAAGCTGTCTTCCACCTGCTGCAGCCAGTGACGGCCGATGAAGAGGTGCTGCTGATGGCGCTCGAACAGGCCGCGCTGACGCTTGAGCTCCTGTTGCAGCAGGCCGCTCTCGGCCAGCAGTCCGGTGAGCGCCGCCTGCCAGGGGGCTATAACCACCTCGGGGATGGCAGTGCGCTCCACCAGCACCAGCGGGATCTGCTGGCGTTGCAGGTCCAGCACCTGCAGCCGCAGCTCGTCGTCCAGCACCAGCTCGTAGTGCCCCTCCTTGGGGTTGCCGAGCGGCCAGCCCACCAGCGCCTCGCCGGTGGGGTGCCAGTGCGACAGCAGGGTGCGATCGAACACCAGAGTCTCGATCAGCCGCTCCGGATCGTCGCCATCCAGCGCCGCCGGGGTGAGCAGGTTGAAGTGCACCAGCTTGCCAAACGGACGGGCATTGGCCAGCGGGATCTGGATGCCGCGGGCGCGGCGTCCGAACCACTGCTGGCGCTGCTTCGCCTTGCAGCACAGGCGCTGGGCCACAGCGCTCCTGAGCTGCTTGAACTGATCCCGCAGCCCCATCAGCTGGCGGGTCATGGCCAGCTGCTGGTAGCCATAGAGGCGGGAGAATTCGGTCATCATCTCCAGCAGGGCGGTGCGGGAGGCATCGTCGTGCCAGAGGCAATCCTTGAACAGCAGCAGATCCAGGGGGGCCACCTCGTCGCGGCCGTTGAAGAAGGCGCTCGCCTTGATGAGCCTGACCGCCTTCTTCCAGCGCCGATCCGACACGTAGCAGCTGTGGGCCAGCTGGCTGTCGAGCTGTTGGCGCAGCTGATAGATGAGCTCGAAGCAGTCGTCGGGCAGCCGCACCTGGTCGATCTGCACCTGCCAGGCCTCATACTCTTCGCTGTGGATCTGCACCGAGGGGGGCAGGTTCTGATGGGACTGGCCGTCGCTCGCCAGCATGGCCTGGAAGTTGGCTTTCTCCTGCACTCTGTCCATCCAGATCCGCACCAGCATGCGATCGTAAAGCGCCTCCAGCCCGCTGTCCGGCGCCGGCAGCTCGTTGGAGGCGGTCACCAACAGCCGCATGGGGATGGGGTGCTGGCTGTCGCCGTTGCGAAACTGTCGCTCGTTGATGGCGGTGAGCAGAGTGTTGAGGATGGCGGGGCCCGCCTTCCAGATCTCGTCGAGGAACACCACCTCGGCCTCCGGCAGGTAGCCCGTGGTGAGCCGCAGGTACTTGCCATCCTCCTTCAGCGCCTGAATGGAGAGGGGGCCGAACACCTCCTCCGGCGTGCTGAAGCGGGTCATCAGGTATTCGAAGTGCCGCGCCTCGTGAAAGGCCAGCTTGAGGCGGCGGGCGATCAGGCTCTTGGCGATGCCGGGCGGGCCCAGCAGGAAGACGCTCTCGCCGCTGAGGGCGGCCAGCAGACCGAGCCGCAGGGCATCCTGGCGCTCATACAATCCCTCGCCGAGGGCCGACAGCAGGCGTGGCAAGCGTTCATGAATGGGGGCAAGGCGAAGATTCTGTGGTGCTAAAGGTGGCATAAGCGCACTTCCGATACTGGGGTTGTCTGGAACCGGCACACCCGCGACTCGGTCGAATGTTCCCTGTTCTGCTTATTGTATTGTGTCGAGGCCACCTGCGGGAAAAACCGGCGGGCGCATGGGCGCTGGGCCACCACTCCTGGCTAAAACATACCGCAAAAGATGCAGCAAAACGCGTTCGAGTGTACCCTGCGCAGAGCTTTTTTCACCAATGCAGATCAAGACAGAGCGACAGCCATGCAAGATCCCGAGCGTCAGAACGCACATCAGGCGCCATCCCTTGAGCAAAGCGGCCTCACGCCCGACCTGATGCGTCAAACCCTGTTGGCCCGCATGGGCATACAGAGCTGGCAACTGCGCCGCCCGGCCCTGCTGGGGGCCCATGCCGCCCCAGGCCACCAGGAGGCCGCCGAGCCAGCCCCTGCTCGGGATCTGCCCTCCGTCGAACTGGCCCAGCCTGAGCTCGACACGCCGCCGGCCGGCAAGCTCTGGATCCTGGCCCCTCGCCTGCCCGCCCCGACCCTGCTGGCGGATCTCTGCCAGCTGCTCGGCATAGGCGTCGACGAGGTGACGCTGCTGACCACGCTGCCCGCCGGGCACAAGCCCCCCCAGCTCTGGCTGGAACGGGCCGACCCCGCCTGGCCCGATGCGCTGGTCTGCCCGCTCACGCCGACACCGGCCCAGAAACGGGCACTGTGGCAGCAACTCAGATCGCGCCTCGGTTAAGCGACCCTGTCGCCCGGATCTGCCCCCTTTCCTTCCGCCGCCCCGACCCGGAGCCACCATGCCTGAGTTTCGTCCCCTGCTCGAGACAGATTTCGAGCTGATTTACCCCATAGAACAGGCCTCCCACAAGGAGCCCTGGAGCCAGGCCAACCTGATCTCCTGCTTCGGGCCGCGCTATCTCAATGGCTTGATGCTGCTGGATGGCCGCCCCGCCGGTTTCTACATCTCGGATCTGGTGGCGGGCGACAGCTCGCTGATGAACATCTGCGTGCACCCCGACTGTCAGGGCAAGGGGCTGGGACGTGCGCTGCTGAAGGCCTATCTGGCGCGCAGCAAGGCGAAGGGGGCCGAGGCCTGGTTCCTGGAGGTGCGCGACAGCAACAAGCGCGCCATAGGTCTCTACGAGAGCGAAGGCTTTGCCGAGTATTGCCGCCGCGCCGACTACTACGGCACCGGCCAGGATCGGGAAGATGCCGTGCTCATGTCCCGCCTGTTCGACTTCGGCTAGCCCGCCGCCCTACAGCAACGGGGCATTGTCGAGGGCCGGATCCTGCAGGCTCTGGGTGGTGTGCAGCACGGCTTCGAAGCCGGCCGCCGACAACGGCATGAAGAAGCCGCGCCGCCAGGTGACGCCCGGCATCCAGATCTGCTGGAGATCCACCACTATCTTGATGGGCTTGAGCGGTTCCCCCGGCTGCTGCACATAGATGCCGGGCGGAGTCGCCACCTGCGGGAAGCGGCGCAGTATGTGCTCGCTGCCATCCCCCGCATCCGGGTTGAGCCGCACCTTGACCAGCCTGGCCAGCACGGGCGCCATCTCCTCTGACTGCCACAATGTGGCGTCCAGTCCCTTGCAGCGTCGGCACTTGGCGCGCTCGATCACATAGAGCAGCGGATACCCCTTGTGCAGGGCCAGCTGCTGCGCTTTGGCGTATCCGTCGGCGCCGATCAGCCAGGGGTTGTCTTGCTCGCTGGCCATATCCCCCAGCGCAAACCAGAGCCCGCCGGCCCCGGCCAGCAACAGCAATGCCCCCGTGACCACGCCCTTGATCCCGACACTCATTGTTCACCCTCCCTGAATGGCTCCTCTTGGTCATCGACCATCATGCCTCAAGCTCGCCCGGATTGCTGACTTTGTGATCCAGGACAAACAGCGCACACTTGTAAGCTGTAATCTTAGAGTTTAAACTCCAGCGCGATTTTTAGTGCCCCTGCGGGCGTACAACTGTTACTTGAGGATGTTTGACTGATGCCGAAACTCCATCTGGTTCGACTGATGCGTGAACGTATCGCCCGGCTTGGCAACAAGGCCGCCCTGCGCGTACAACAGGATGGCCAGTGGCGTGCCATCGGCTGGCGAACCCTGGGACAGGCCATGGACTACTGTGCCCAGGCGCTGATCCGTGCCGGCCACCAGCCCACCGAAATGGTGGGTCTCTACGCCCGCAATATGCCGGAGTGGACCCAGGCAGATCTCGGCATCCTGGCCGCCCGCGGCGTCAGCGTGCCCATCTACCCCACCAGCACCCTTGAGCAACTGCGCTATATCGTACGCGATGCCAACATAGGCCTGCTGTTCGTCGGCGAACAGGCCCAGTTCGATCAGGCGCTCACCCTGTTGAAGGATGGCGAGATCCGCCAGATAGTCGCCCTCGATGGCAAGGTCAACCTGCGTGACTGCCCAGCGGCCAGCCACTTCCAGGCCTTTCTGGTCTCCGGCAACCATCAGGCCAGCGAGCAGGAGTTGCGGGTACGGGAAACCCAGTACCGGATGGACGACCTGCTGACCCTGATCTACACCTCGGGCACCACGGGCGAACCCAAGGGGGTCATGCTCGATTTTGCCAACATCGCCGCCTGCTTCGAGATGCACAACAGCCGCCTCGACCTCAACGAGCAGGATGTATCGCTGTGCATGCTGCCGCTCAGCCACGTGTTCGAGCGCGCCTGGACCTACTATGTGCTCTACTGCGGCGCCGAGAACGTCTATATCCGCGATCCGCAGAAGGTGATGGATGTCATCGGCGAGGTGCAGCCGACCGTGATGTGCGCCGTGCCGCGCCTCTACGAGAAGGCCTACGCCATGATCCAGGCCAAGGTGGCTCAGGCGCCACGCCTGCGCCGTGCCCTGTTCGGCTGGGCCACCGGCGTCGGCAAACAGCTGGTCGCCAGCCGTCAGGCCGGCAAGGCGACCTCGCCGCTGCTCTACGCCCAGCTCTGGCTGGCGGAGCGACTGGTGTTTCGCAAGCTGCGCGCCCGCTTCGGTGGTCGCACCCGCTTCCTGCCGGTGGCGGGCGCCCGCCTCGCCGACGACGTGAACTTCTTCTTCCAGGCCATGGGGCTCAACCTCAAGTACGGCTATGGCATGACAGAGACCACGGCCACCGTCTGCTGCTACGAAGACCACCAGTTCAAGCTGGGCTCCATCGGCACTGCCCTCAGCGGCATAGAGGTGAAGCTGGGTGAGAGCAACGAGCTGCTGGTGCGCTCCCCGACCGTGATGCGCGGCTACTACAACAAGCCAGACGCCACCGCCGAGGTGATGACCGAAGACGGCTTCCTGCGCACCGGCGATGCGGGCGAGCTCGACGGCGACGGCAACATCTACTTCACCGAGCGCCTCAAGGAGCTGATGAAGACCTCCAACGGCAAGTACGTGGCACCGCAACTGGTGGAGGGG
The DNA here is from genome assembly GCF_047780465.1 of Aeromonas sp. A04. Lineage (NCBI taxonomy): Bacteria > Pseudomonadati > Pseudomonadota > Gammaproteobacteria > Aeromonadales > Aeromonadaceae > Aeromonas > Aeromonas sp. A04. Next base: position 39,879 of record NZ_JBLNHP010000003.1, read on the forward strand.
ACCATAGGCAAGGATCGCTTCATCGAGCAGATTGCCATCGTCGCCGATGCCCGTCACTTCGTGTCGGCGCTGATCGTGCCCTGCTTCGAGTCGCTGGAGGAGTATGCCCGCTCCATCAACCTGCAATACCAGTGCAAGACGGAGCTGCTGCGCAACTCCCGGGTGATGGAGTTCTTCGATGCCCGCATCCAGGATCTGCAAAAGGAGCTGGCCAAGTTCGAGCAGGTGAAGAAGTTCACCCTGCTGCCGAGCGCCTTCTCCATGGAGCTGGGGGAGATCACCCCCACCATGAAGCTGCGCCGCAAGATCATCGAATCCAAGTACCAGAACGAGATCGAGGCCATGTACAACCATGTCTGAGCGTGCCTACGCCTGACATGAAAAAGCCGCTTCAAGAGCGGCTTTTTGCTGTGTGCTTGCCACTCAGGGCAGCTTGACCAGCGGCTGCTCACGCAGTTCGGTGGGACGACCTGCCTGGATCTTATCCACCTGTGCCAGCGCCTGCTTCACCTCCTCCCCATTTCGCAGCAAACGATAGGTCAGATCGAAGGTCTTGGTCTCCCCCGGCTGGATCTTGGGAACCAGTCCCAGCGGACGCTGGTACTTGGTGCTGTAGGCATAGCTGGTGCCGGGCTCGATACCCGTCACATAGCCCTGGGCCCGGGTATCGGTGTTCTTCCACAGGGTCAGCACGGGCAACTGGTGCGTGTTGTAACCCACAGCCACACCGGCGCTGCCCTGCCGGTTGTTCAGCACCGCCAGGGTATTGCCCTCGGCGTCGCTGTAGGGCACCAGATTGAACACCATCTCATCGAAGCCCTTGGTCGGCCCCAGATAGGTTTGCCAGCTCTTCAGCCCCGCCTTGGCGTAGTCGTTGAACGGGGAGATCTGCTTCACCGGGGTGCTGACGCGCGCCCCCTCCTCCAGGATCGGCGTCCCGAAGTTGCTGTGATAGATGATCTGGTACTCGTTCTCGTAGTCGGCGTGGTTGGTCAGCTTGTCCTGCAGGGCAAATTCCGCCTGACCGGGCACTACACTCAGCTGGGTCCAGGTAACCAGCTCGCTCATCTTGAAGGTGCGCTCGTCCACCCGGCCCAGCACGTGAATGGCATAGGGCGGCTCCTCGTCTATGGTCACGCTGACCACGGACGCCGGTATGTTCTGCACCCGGCCATGCAGGCTCTTGAGGCGACCGTCGTCGTCCACCCCGGGGTGGCCGGTCCACTCGTAACCGCAGCGCACCAGCATCTCGTTGAAGCCATCGAGCCAGCCGAGACCGGCGCGGCTCTCCAGATCGATGAAGGCCGGGTTGACCACCTCCTTGACGGGGGAATCCCAACCGAGGCGCACATCGGCCCCCTTGACCTCCTTGATCCCCATGCCGCGGGTTGGCACCAGGGTAATCTTCATCACGCCGTTGTCGACGATCAGCAGATCCACCCCCTCCTGACGCCCGCCGTGCAGGCGCTTCTTCTCGACGGAGAAGGGCACAGGGCTCTTGATCCCCAGCTTGTCGCTGCTGATCTTCCAGTCCCCCACATCCAGTCCCTGCTGGGAGTCGGTCAGCAGAAATTCGGCGGCCTGGCCCGAGCTCGCACCCAGGGCGAGCAGTACGGCAATGGAGAGTCTCTTCAACATGGATTTATCCTCGTGTCTCTTGTTCTTGTGAATGGTTTTCGCGAAAGCTGAATCGTTTCAGTTGTCGTGACGTTAGGCGCCCACGGCGCAAGACTCAAGCCGCAAAAGGAGGAAATGTGAGCGGATTGACAATAAAAGCCCCACCCGCCCTGCTGAAGTGAAGGCTGACTCACACTTATTTTCGGGCGCCATTTTCGAACGCTCTGGCCACGGAAAAACGCCGGAGAGAGGCGGGAGAGACGCAATAAAAAAGCCGCTCCAGGAGCGGCTATCGAAAGGGGGACGGATCAGGTCGTGGTCTGGCGGGTACCGAAGTAGTCGGCCAGGAAGTCGTCGAACGACAGGCTGTCGCTGCGCTCCCGCTCCCGCTGCTTGGCCAGCGATTCCCGCGCCTCGCCCGCGAAGTAGGCCTGATCCCAGTACTGCAGCTCGCCGGCCAGCATCTCTTCCCGATAGCGGCTCGCCAGCTCGTCACCGAAGCAGCCGTTGTCCTGACCGCTCTCAAGCAACTGCTTGAGCAGGCGGGCGGAGTAGGTGAGCTCGGGATTGAGCAGCTTCTCGCGGTGCATGGCCAGCGTCTCGCGGTAGCGGTTGCGGCCACAGCAGCGATCCAGCAGGGAGGCCACCTGAGCCAGCTCGTCAAACAGCTTGAGCCCGTACTCTTTAAGACCAATTGCATTGCCCTGCTCGTCTTCAAGCTCCAGGCCGGGGCGACGCCCTTCCAGCACCACCTTGTTCTGGTTGCGGCGATTGCGGGCAATCTCCTCGTCACCCAGCACGGGAGACGGGCGCAGCAGGCACCAGACCAGGAACAGATCGAAGAAGCGGATCTGATCCACATCTATGCCGAACGGGGTGAAGGGGTTCACATCCACGGTGCGCAGCTCTATGTATTCGATGCCGCGCTGCTCCAGCGCATCCGAGGGTTTCTCGCCGCTGCGCGGGGTACGCTTGGGCCGGATCGGCGCGTACAGCTCGTTCTCCAGCTGCAGCACGTTGTCATTGAGCTGACGGTACTCGCCGTTCACCTTGACCCCTATCTTGGCAAACTCGGGATCATGGGTGCTGATGGCGCGGCGCAGGCTGGCCACATAGGCGGGCAGGTTGTCGTGGCTGATGTTGAGCTTGCTCTGGGAGCTGCTGGTGTAGCCGAGATCGGACAGGCGTAGCGCGGTGGCATAGGGCAGATAAAGGGTACCCTTGCCGGTCTTCTGGAACGGCAGGCTGCTCTTGCGCCCCTTGAGGAAGGAGTCGCAGATGGCCGGGGATGCGCCGAACAGATAGGGCACCAGCCAGCCGAAGCGGTAGACGTTGCGAATAAGCCCCATGTACTTGTCGGAGATGAAGCGCTGGCTGCAGCAGCCCTCGCACACCAGATCCTGCCACTCGCTCCAGAAGCTGTCCGGCATGGAGAAGTTGAAGTGCACCCCGGCGATCACCTGCATCAGGCTGCCGTAGCGGTTCTTCAGCCCCTGCCGGTAGAGGGTCTTCATCCGCCCTATGTTGGAGCTGCCGTACTGGGCCAGCCGTATGCTCTCCTCGTCGCCGACGAAGCAGGGCATGGAGAGCGGCCAGATGCGCTCGTCACCGAGATGATGGATGGCGTGGCGATGGATGTCGCCCAGCTGTTCGATCAGGCTGTCGATGGAGTCGGTGGCCGGGGTGATGAACTCCAGCAGGCTCTCCGAGTAGTCAGTGGTGATGTTGGCATGGGTCAGGGCCGAACCCAGACTCCTGGGGTGATCCGTCTGGGAGAGGGTCCCCTCCGGCGTGATGCGCAGACATTCACGTTCGATCCCGCGCCGGATCCCCTTGAGGGCCGTCAGCCGTTCCGGCGAACCCAGGGCGGTCAACAACTCGGTGAGTGACAAGCTAGTAGTAGTCATATTCACGGCTCATGTGTGGCCGCCCCACAGGGGGGCGGCGCTATTTTTATGAAGCGCCCTCAGGGCAGCTGCAGCGGATAGATGGGAAGATGAAGCTCCTTCAGGGGTTTTTCAAGCTTTTGCTTGTCACCCACCACCACAATCACCATGTCGGCCGGATCCAGCCAACGGGCGGCGCTGGCTTTGAGCGCCTCGGGTGACACCGTTTTGATCAGCTGGTTCTGGGCCTGCACATAGTCCGGCTTCAGGTCATACATGATCATCTGCAGCAGGAAACCTGCCTTCTGACCAAGGGTTTCGTATGAGATCGCATCCTGCTGGGAGACGGCGCTGCGCATGTAGGCCAGCTCCACCGGGGTCGGGCCGGTCGCGCGGTAGCTGTCCATCTCCTTGAGGAACTGGCGGATGGCATCCACGGTCGCATCGGCCCGCACATTGGCGCCGGTGGCGAAGGTGCCCACCTCGCGATTGGCGGAGAAGCCCGAGCTGGCCCCGTAGGTGTAGCCCTTGTCTTCGCGCAGGTTGAGGTTGATGCGGCTGTTGAAGTTGCCCCCCAGGTTGAAGTTCATCAGCCCGGCGGTGAAGTAATCCCCCGTGGTATCAAACGCCATGGCACGACGACCGATGCGGATCACCGACTGGGGCGCCCCCGGCTTGTCCACCAGATAGATGCCCGGCTTGGCCTGCTCACCCTTGGGCTTGAGGCTGCCGAGTACCGGCGTGGCGCCCTTCCACTGGGTCAGGAAGCCGAGTTGCTCCTCCACCTGCTGCTGAGCCACATCCCCGACCACTACCACCTTGGCGTTGGTCGGGTTGTAGTAGTTCTGATAGAAGCGCTTCACGTCCGCCAGGGTCAGCTTCTCGACGTCGGCCAGCACACCGTCACCCGGTTGACCGAGGCGGTTCTGCTTGCCATAGACCAGCTCGCGGAACGCCTGGCCTGCCAGCCACTCCGGCTGCTGTTCGCTCTGTTTCATGCCTTGCAGCATCTGCGCCTTGACCCGCTCGAAGTCCGCCTCCCGCATGCCGGGCCGCTCGAACACCTCGCGCACCAGCGCCAGGGTCTGGGGCAGCTTGTCGGTCAGGCTGCTGATGGTGACCAGGTTGCTGTACTGGGCACTGGAGACGCTGACGCTGGAGCCGAGCTTTTGCAGCTCGTCGCTGAGCTGGGCCTCGGTCAGGCGTACCGAGCCCTGTCCCATCATGCTGGCGGTGAGGCTGGCGAGCCCCAGCTCTCCCTTGCCTTCGGCCCGCATGCCGCCCGGCAGGGCGACCATGATGGAGACGGCCGGGATCTCGTCACTCTGGGTGCCGATGATCTCGATCTCCTTGTCGAGCTTGCCGTGCCAGATGGCGGGTACCTTGACGCTGACCGCATCCGCCGCCTTGGGCTGCACGCTGCGATCGAAGTTGTCCTTGACCGGGCGCAGCGCCAGCGGCTCCCCATGCTGGCTGTAATCGGGCAGCTCGCGCTTGGCGGGGGTGAAGTTCGGCTTGGTCACCTGCCAATCCGTCTTGCCTTTGGGCACCACACTCAGCACCACGGCCGGCTTGTCCACGATGAACTTGTCATAGGCCGCCTTGACCTGCTCAGGGGTCACCTTGCCGATGGCATCCAGGCTCTTGAACACATAGTTGGGGTCCTGGGCGAACACCTGGCCCATGGCGAGCTGGCTCACCTTGCCTGAAACGCTGTCCAGACCCCAGATGGCCGAGGCGCGATAGCTGCTGATGGCCTTTTCCAGATCCTCCGGCTTGAGGCCGCGACCGGCAAACTCGCCGATCACCTTGTCCACTTCCCCCTTGAGAGTCTTGAGGCTGCCATCCACCGCCGGGTTGGGATAGGCGTAGACGGTCAGGGTGCAGGCCAGCTCCTCGCAGTAGTGGGAGGCGCCCACGTCTATGGCCTTGCCGGTTTTCACCAGCGATTGGTAGAGCATGGAGCTGGCGGAGCCGCCGAGCACGTCGGCGAACATGTCCAGCGCCGGCTCCTGCGGATCGCCGAGGGCGACGGTCGGGTAGCTGATGTAGAGCAGCGGCAGATGGACCTTGTCCTCCAGCGTCACGTTGCGGGTCTCGGGCAGGCTCACCGGCTCCGGGGTAGGCTCGGCCACGTCAGGACCGCGCGGGATGGAACCGAAGTACTGCTCGATCCAGGCCAGCGCCTGTTTGGTATCGAAGTCGCCGCCCAGGGTCAGGGTGGCGTTGTTCGGGCCGTACCAGCGCAGGAAGAACTGTTTGAGGTCATCCACCCCGACCCGGTCCAGATCCTCCACATAGCCGATGGGCTGCCAGGAGTAGGGATGGGTGCGCGGGTAGAGCGCCTCCCCCACCTTCTCGCTCACCAGGCCATAGGGCTGGTTGTCGATGCGCTGGGCGCGCTCGTTCTTGACGGTGGCGCGCTGGATCTCGAACTTCTTCTGGCTCACCGCATCGAGCAGGAAGCCCATGCGATCCGCTTCCAGCCAGAGCACCTTCTCCAGCTGATTGGCCGGCACAGTCTCGTAGTAATTGGTGCGATCCTTGTTGGTGGTGCCGTTCATGTCGCCACCCGCCTCGTTGATGATCCGCATATGCTCCTGATCGCCAACGTGTTTCGAGCCCTGGAACATCATGTGTTCGAAGAAGTGGGCAAACCCGGACTTGCCCACCTGCTCGCGGGCCGAGCCCACGTGATAGGTGACGTCGAGGTGCACCAGGGGATCTGACTTGTCGGGCGCCAGGATCACGGTCAGACCGTTGTCCAGCTTGTACATCTGGTAAGGGATGCCGAGCTTGCCCTCTTCCTTGACCTGCTCCGACACCAGGGTGGGGGCTGCCAGCACGGGCAGGGTGAAGCCCAGAAGAAGACTTAATGGAATGAGTTTGTTCACGGTTACCTCGTGAGTGAAGAAAGGGGCTAGAAAATGTGACTGGCCAACAGAAAAACCAGGGCATAACGCAATAATTTGCCGAGCCCGATCAGGATGAGAGAGCGCCAGAAGGAGAGACGCAGCCAACCGGCCAGCAGACAGAGGCCATCACCGACCACTGGCGTCCAGGCCAGCAGCAGACACCAGTGACCATGTTGTTTGAGCCAGCCGAGGGCTTTTTGTTCCCCACGGCCTTGAAAATCTTCCGGTTTTTTCTTGAAGGTGGCGAGCCAGCCGAGCCACCAGGTGGTCATGGAGCCCAGGGTATTGCCAAGCGTCGCCCACAGCAGCAGGCTGGTCATGCTCCACTCGCCCTTGGCCGCCATGGCCCCCAGCAGCACTTCCGAGCTGCCGGGCAGCAGGGTGGCGGAGGTAAAGGCGCTCAGAAACAGCCAGCCCAGCCCCATCTCGGCAATGCCAGTCATCCGGGCTGGCCATCGGCGGCAGGCATGCGCAGCACCAGCTTGCCACGCACATGGCCCTGTTCTATGGCCTGATGGGCCAGCGCCCCCTCGGCCAGGGCAAACTCGCCACCGACCGTGATGTGTACATCCCCCTGGCGCAGCAGGATCAGCATCTGGGCCAGCTGTTTGCTGTCGGGGTGCACCAGCATGCCGAGCACCTCTATGCCGGCATCGACCGCCGCATCCTTGATCTGCTGGGCCGTGATGGTGGGTACAGTCACCAGACGGCCACCGGGCTTGACGCAAGCCAGCGCCGCCTTGCCGCTCTCGCCTCCCACCAGATCCAGCACCAGATCGACCTGCCCACCCAGGGCCAGGATCTGCGCGACCCAGTCGGCGTCGTGGTAATCCACAAGATGACCGGCCCCCAGGCCATGGAGAAAACCGTGATTGTCACGACTGGCCGTGGCGACCACCTCGGCGCCGTAAGCGCTGGCAAACTGCACCGCCAGATGGCCAACGCCGCCGGCACCGGCTAGGATCAGCACCCGCTGCCCGGCCTTGAGGGCACCATGTTCAAACAGCCCCTGCCAGGCGGTGAGACCGGCCAGCGGCAGGGCTGCGCCCTGCTTGAGGCTGATGCCATCTAGCTTGACTAGCGCCTCTGCGCTCACCACAGTGCTGTCGGCATAGGCGCCGCCCGCCAGCGGAAAGCCCACCATGCCGCACACTTGATCTCCCTCTGCCAGCGAGGTCACGCCTGGGCCCACCTTCTCAATCACGCCAGCCACATCATAACCCGGCGTCCAGGGCAGCTTGTCCTTGTTCTGGGCCGCCGCCCAGCCAAGGCCGGCCCGGGTCTTGGCATCGATGGGATTGACTCCCGCAAAGCAGATGCGCACCCGGACTTCCCCCTCGGCGGGCACCTTGCCCTGCGAAGGGTTGAGCTTGAGTACCGAGGGGTCGCCGAATGCGGTAATCTGTAGCTGCGTCATTGCACAATCCATCCTGTTGACTGATCAAGGGTCAACAGAATAACAGCGAGGACACCATGGCTCGAATGTTTCTTATTCCTCTGTTGCTGGCCCTGGGGTGGTGGGCGTTTCTGCTCTACTTCCGCATCCCGCTCAAACAGGGGGCCAAGGGGTTTTACTGGATCATCGGCATAGGTGGGGGGCTGGCCGCCTTCCTCAGCCTGATGATGGTGCTGACTCACTAGCGCCGCCCGCACGCGGCAACAAAAAGGCCACCTCTAGGTGGCCAGATCATCAACCCGCTTGCGCGCTGAGGTGGTAGTGGCGATTGCTGCCCTGCCCCAGCACCCCCTGGGCCAGCAGATGCTGGAATACCCTGTCCACCTCTTCCAGCGACAGCGACAACGCCTCGGCTACCCCGCGCTTGCTGCATTTGAGCTCGCCGCTCTCCAGCACGGAGCGCACCTGGGCCACCACGGCAGGCTCGGGTTCCGGCTTGCTCACCACCGGGGGCGCAGTGATCGCAGCCTCCGCCTGCCGCGCCGCGGCCTGCTCCCGCGCCTGCTGCCACAGCCAGATGCGACGAAAGCGGTTCTCCTCGCCGATCAGGCTGACGAAGAAGGCGCCAAACACATCCAGCAGCACCGAGAGGAAACAGACCAGCAGAAACTGCACCTGGCTGATGCTCATGCCCACCCCGTCCGCCAGACTGCTCATCAGCCCCAGCATGGAGGACTGCTCGTTGAGCGGCTTGGCGTCCCGCTCCTGGCGCAACTCATCCTGCTTCAACCTGAGCTTGGTGTTGGCCTGCTGCAAGCCGCTGACGCCGCTGGAGATACGCGCCATCTCTATGTACTTGCGGGCCGCCTCCTCGTTGAGCTGGATCTGCCGCTCTATGCTGGCGATCTGCTCGTCGAAGCGGGCCAGCTCCCTCTCGTGGCGCGCCTGCTGGCTCAGTATGGTGTTGGTGGCACTGTTGATGCCGCCGATGCTGCCGCCGATGGAGATGGCAGCCAGCACGCTGTAGAACAGCAACGACCAGAAGGCGCCGCCGAGATCGCGGCGCGCCTTGCACTCGCCGTACTCGTACCAGACGTAGAACTTGCCCAGTTCGAAGATGATGGCCAGACCGCCGAACAGCCACTTCATCAGGGGGTTGTCGTCGATGGAGAGAAACAGCAACAGGGAGAAGACGATGGAGGCCAGAATGGCCAACCCGGTAAAACTGTACACCGTGGTCAGAGCGAACCACCCCTTGGGGTAGCGCAATATGGCGGAAGCCTGTGTATTCATGATGAAGTGGGGATACTGTGCAGGAAAAGTTGGCTGCCGATTATAGTCCCCCCATCGACAGAATGAAGGCTAATCGTTTGAATTCAATCAGATACTGCCCTGGATGGACAGGCTGCGACCAGATTGGGCAAATAGCCGCCACCGGCATGATGACGGGCCGAACCCAAGCTGCCATCCTCGACGCAATGACAAGCGGGCCCGTCGAACCGAAGAAGTGGCGCAGCCCCCCTGGCAAGGTGAGGTGCCAAGCCGCAAAGCCGGCGTAGCCACAATAATGGCTGGTTCCGTTCAGGTTAAGCCTGCACCTTCTAGACTGATAGCAATCACCCTGAATCCGAGGTCATCATGAATAAAACCGCCCTGCTGCTCTCCCTCCTGCTGGTCCACGGCGTGGCCTTTGCGGCGCCGCCCTCCAAGAACAACGATGGCGTCAAGCTCTCCACCGACGACATCAAGCTGGACATCAACTGGGATCAGAAAGAGTACGACTGGTGGCAGAACAACTGCCTGGATCTCGGCATAGGCGACAGCCGGATCCAGCTCAACTGCGACAAGGTGGATGGCAAGTATCGCGATCACTACAACCGCAGCATCCACAGCGGCAACAATCCGGGTCAGGGCCACAACAAGCAGAAGGGCAACAGCAACGGGAATGGGAACGGCAAGAAGAACTAGCCGAAACCACAGCAGACATCACACAGGGGCCCATGGCCCCTGTGTTCATTGGACTACCAGTAATTCTCCGCACTGATGTTGCCCGGCGCCCGCCGCAGGTTCTTGGCCAGCCCCAATGCCAGCAAGGTCTGTTGCGTCTCCTTCACCATGGCCGGATTGCCACAGATCAGCACCTGGCTCAGCTCGGGTGAAAATGCGAGCCCGACTCGCTCCTGCAGTCGCCCGTCGGCGATGGCCGCCGGGATCCGCCCTTCCATCGCATCGGGCCAGGCCTCGCGGCTGACGAAGGGCACGTAGCGAAAACGCTCGCCGTGGCGCTCGGAAAAACCATCGATCAGCGCTCGGTAGCTCAGCTCCTCCCCCTTGCGTACCCCGTGCACCAGCACCAGGTTCTCAAAGCGCTCGAACGCCTCGCCGTCCGCCAGCATGGAGAGGAAGGGGCCTATGGCGGTACCTGTGGAGAGCAGCCAGAGATCGCGGCCGGGCGGGAGCTCATCCAGGGTCAGAAAGCCGGTCGCCTGGGATTGCACCAGCAGAGTGTCGCCCGCTTGCAGGGAACCGAGGGAAGGAGTCAGCTCACCGCCCTGTATCTCGACGAAGTAAAACTCGTGGTAAGGCGCAGAGGGGGGATTGACGAAAGAGTAGGCCCGCTGGATGCGGCGCTCACCCTGCTCGAGGGCCAGCTTGGTAAATTGACCTGCCTTGTAGGGGGCGAGTTCGGCCTCCACACGCAGGGAAAACAGGGTAGGGGTCCATTCGATGCGCTCGATGACCCTACCTTCGACCCAGGCTGCCATAAGGATCTCCTCCAGAGGAACAGAACCTCACTTTACCCTTTGATCCCAAAATAAAAAACCCGCGCAAGTGCGCGGGTTTTTCTGCAAAAGCGAAACGCTATTACAGGGCAACAACCTGAACTTGTACGGTTGCTTTGACGTCAGCGTGCAGCTGAACAACAACTTCGTACTCGCCGGTGTTACGCAGAACGTTGCCCATGCGGACCTCGCTCTTGGCAACAGCAACGCCGGCAGCAGTGATGGCTTCAGCCACGTCACGGGTACCGATGGAACCGAACAGCTTGCCTTCGTCGCCAGATTTGGAGGCGATGACAACAGCAGCCAGTTCACCCAGCTTGGCAGCGCGCTCTTCAGCGGCAGCTTTACCGGCAGCCAGTTTGGCTTCCAGTTCAGCACGGCGAGCATCGAAAGTCTCGATGTTGGCCTTGGTAGCCATAACGGCTTTGCCTTGCGGGATCAGATAGTTACGGGCGTAGCCAGCTTTAACAGCGACTTGATCACCCAGACCGCCCAGTTTGGCGATTTTGTCGAGCAGGATAACTTGCATTACCTTTCCTCTATAAAAGTTGAGTTAGGCTTAAGTGCCGGGCCGATTCTTACTTGTTGTGCAGATCGGTGTACGGCAGCAGAGCCAGGTAACGAGCACGCTTGATGGCGCGTGCCAGCTGACGCTGATACTTGGCGCGGGTACCGGTGATACGGCTCGGTACGATCTTGCCAGATTCAGTGACGTAGTTTTTCAGAGTAACGATATCTTTGTAGTCGATCTCGGTAACGTTCTCGGCAGTGAAGCGGCAGAACTTACGACGACGGAAATAACGTGCCATGGCCTTTATCCTCTATTCAGTGATCCAGAATTACTCTTCGGAAGACGCTGCTTCAACAGTATCTTCGCGGCGCTCGTCGTCACGACGGACGAAGCGCTCTTCCTTGGCCTTGGCCATCGGAGAAACTTCAGTCACGGCGTGCTTGGTGCGCATGATCATGTTGCGGATAACGGCATCGTTGAAACGGAAGTTGGTTTCCAGTTCATCGATAACGGCTTGCTCTGCTTCCACGTTCATCAGAACGTAGTGAGCTTTGTGCAGCTTGTCGATCGGGTAAGCCAGTTGACGACGGCCCCAATCTTCCATGCGATGGATAGTACCACCCGCGGTGGTGATAGCGCCGGTGTAACGCTCGATCATGCCGGGTACTTGCTCGCTCTGGTCCGGATGAACCATGAAGACGATTTCGTAATGACGCATTTTAGCTCCTTACGGATTAATTCAGCCTCCGCCCAGGTGCAGCCAGACCTCGGAGGCAAGGAACGTATGGTGTGTTTAGACACTGCTTTCTAGGGCGGCGTATTGTACGAAATCACATCCCTCACTGCAACTGGCCGCCACAGATGTTTTTATCTATGGGTATGATACAAAACATCAATTGATAATAATTATCATTTAGATCTATTCTATCTCCATAATCTTATGGAGGGTGATTCCATGCAACCCGCGCTGACCACGGCCATCCCGGCCCGCAAATTCAAACTGACCCTGCTTGGCCCCGCCTTTATCGCCGCCATCGGCTATATAGATCCGGGCAACTTCGCCACCAATATCCAGGCCGGCTCCACCTTCGGTTATCAGCTGCTGTGGGTGGTGGTGTGGGCGAATCTGATGGCCATGCTGGTGCAGGCCCTCTCAGCCAAGCTCGGCATAGTCACCGGCAAGAACCTGGCGGAGCACATCCGCGATCGGCTGCCCAAACCGGCGGTCTGGGCCTACTGGGTACAGGCGGAGATCATCGCCATGGCCACGGATCTCGCCGAGTTCATAGGTGCGGCCGTGGGCTTCAAGCTGCTGCTCGGCGTCACCCTGCTGGAAGGCGCCGGCATCACGGCCGTGGTCACCTGGGGCATTCTGATGCTGCAATCCCGCGGTCAGAAGCCGCTGGAGTTCGTGGTTGGCGGCCTCTTGCTGTTCGTGGCGGCGGCCTATATCGTCGAGCTGGTGTTCTCCCGCCCCCACCTGCCCAGCCTGCTGGAAGGCGCCCTCTTCCCCGGCCTGCCCAACAGCGACGCCGTCTATCTGGCCGCTGGCGTGCTCGGTGCAACTGTCATGCCTCACGTCATCTACCTGCACTCGGCGCTGACCCAGCACACCCAGGATCAGGGCACAGTGCCTCAGCGACTGCACACCACCCGGGTGGACGTAGCGATCGCCATGACCATAGCCGGCTTCGTCAACCTGGCCATGATGGCCATGGCGGCGGCAGCCTTCCACGGCGCCGGCAACCAGCCCGTGGCCGAACTCGAAACCGCCTACCAGACGCTCACTCCCTTGCTGGGTCAGGCCGCCGCCACCCTGTTCGGCCTGTCACTGGTGGCCTCAGGCATCTCCTCCACGGTCGTGGGTACACTCGCCGGTCAGGTGGTGATGCAAGGCTTCGTGCGCTTCACCATACCGCTCTGGCTACGCCGCGCCATCACCATGGCCCCCGCCTTCGTGGTGATCGCCATGGGGCTCAACACCACCGAAATATTGGTGCTGAGCCAGGTGGTGCTGAGCTTCGGTATCGCGCTGGCGCTCATTCCACTGCTGATCCTGACCGGCGATCGGGCGCTGATGGGCGAGTATCGCAACCACCCGGTGACCCAGGCCGTCGGCCGCCTCATAGTCGCGCTGGTGATCGGGCTCAACGCCTACCTGCTGGTTGCCATGATCTAGCGCTCACAACCCGCGATTCAGGCCGGCTCATTAACCCAGGTTAATGAGCCGGCCTGCACTTTGGCGTATGCTGCGGCTCTCTCTTCCTCTTCGATTCGCAGGAGCCATCCATGGAACATACCCGAGCCAGCTTCGTGCTGGGCCACCATCATGAACAGGCCAGCGTGCTCTTCTGCCAGAGCGGCGACACCAGCCTGCTGGTCACCGACCTCACTCCTTTCCACCCCCAGAGCCACCTCTGGCCCGATCAGCCAGGCGATGTGGGCACGGTTTGCTGGGATGACGGCGACGCCAACGTGGGCCCCTGCCGCATGGGCGCCATCAGCCCAGAGGGCGAACTGTTCATGGACACAGAGATTCCGGTCAAGCGTGGCGCCGAAGGCTGGGCCTTCGTGGTGGTGCATCCCCTGGCAGGCCGGCACTCTCTGGCGGTGGGCTCACGGGTTGAACTGAAGGTGGATGCCGCAGCCCGCCACGCCCTGAGCCTGGGCCACAGCGGCTGCCATCTGGCGGCGCTGGCCCTCAACCGGATGCTGGTTCCCTACTGGCGCAAGGAGGTGAGCGAGCGCGACACGCTGGATCAGGCCGACTTTGACCGCCTCGCCATCCAGACCTCGCGGGTCGAGCCCATGGGATCCCAAGAGCAGTACCGTATCGGCAAAAGCCTGCGCAAGAAGGGGGTCAATAGTGACGCTTTGTTGGCGGAACTGGCGCAGATCGAGACCAGCGTAAACCAGCAGTTGGCAGACTGGCTGTCGGCCGGTGGCGAGATCCGCCGCAGCCGGGCCGGCGAGGCCATCATAGATTCGCGCTACTGGCACTGCATGCTTGAAGGTCAAGAGGTCACCATCCCCTGCGGCGGCACCCATGTCGGCACCCTGGCCGAGCTGGGCCAGGTTCGGGTGCAGCTCGCCCCCTGCGAGGAGGGCTTCACCCTGACGACCCGGGTCACTCCCTGAGCCAACCGTCAGGCCGGGGCTATCCCGGCCTGACGTCGTCACCCATCAGCCGAGGCGGATCAGCAAGATACCGCAGAGGATCACCAGCGCGGCCCACAGCCGTACCCGCCCCAGCTTCTCCCCCAGCCAGCACCAGGAGAGCAACACGGCAAACAGCACGCTGCTCTCGCGCAGCGCCGCCACCAGCCCGATGGGCGCCTGGGTCATGGCCCAGATGACGATGCCGTAGGCAAGCAGTGACAGAGCGCCGCCGAGGGCACCGGTACGCCATGCCGCGAGATCGAGCGCGCGCCAGGCGGTGCGACTCTGCCAGCGCATCAGCAGCGGCATCATCAGCGCAGTCAGGGCAAACAGCCAGAGGGTATAGCGTATCGGTTCACCGGCCGAGCGGGCGCCAGCGCCGTCGGAGAGGGTATAGGCGGCGGTGAACAGCGCAGTGATCAGCACGGCCCGCAGTGCCGCAGGCGCCAGCCTGATACCGCCGCGCCAGGCCATCAACAGCACCCCGCTCACCAGCACCAGGGCACCCGCTACCGCCAGCCCACCGGGCACCTCCCCCAGCAGCAGAGCCCCGAGCAAGAGGGTCACCAGGGGGGCACTGCCACGGGCCAGCGGATAGATCTGGCCGAACTCCCCCAGTCGATAGGCCCGACCGAGAAACAGGCAATAGCCGCAATGCAGCAGGATGGAGAGCGCCAGCCAGGGGTATTCGGCAGCCACAGGCAATCCCACCAGCGGCAAGAAGGGGGCGGCAAACAGCCCGGAGCAGAGGGAGACCAGCAAGACGCTGACGCGCCCCTCGGCCTGGCGCTTGGCCAGCGCATTCCAGAGGGCGTGCAGCAGCGCGGCCAGCAGGATGGCCGCAAAGAGGGTGGGAGTCACGACGGAGTTCCTGTCACTGAGAGCGGGACAGGCTAGCCTATTTTCGATGCCACAACCGGGATCGGCTTCATAAGCTGCTCATATGACAAACCGGCAAGCAGCCGGTTTGTCATATGGAGGAGAGCGCGCTAGCGCAGGCGACGCTGCCAATGGATGGCCAGCAGGATAAAGCCCACCCCGACCCAAAGGTTCCAGGCCGGGATCTCGCCAAACAGCCAGACCCCCAGCAGCACCACGAACATCAGGCCGGAATACTCGGTCGTCGCGATGCGGTTGGCCTCGACCTGCCGGTAGGCATAAATGCAACTGGCATGGTAGAGCAGTTGCATCACGCCGCTGCCACCGATCAGCGCCAGCAGACGCCAGTCCACCGGCTGCCATTGATTCACCGCCAAGCCCGCCGTCAGCGGCAACGCCAGCAGGTTGGCCCAGAACAGGGTCGCCACCACAGAGATACCCGCTGGCAGCTTGCGGCCGGTCACATTGAACAGCGCCAGGGTGAAGGCGGTCACCAGGGCACCCAGCCCCGCCAGATGAAAATCCCCCGGCTTGAGCACGAACACGACCCCGAGCAGCCCCATGCCTCCCAGCAACCAGACCCGGGAATTGATCTTCTCCTTGAGCAGCCAGGCCGCCAGCGGCAGGGTCAGCAACGGAGAGACGTAGAAGATGGCGTTGGCCGTGGCCAGCGGCAGTTGGGTCAGGGCCAGCATCATGCCACCCCCGCCGAGCAGGCAGAGGTGACCGCGCAGCAGGTGCCATTTCCAGGCACCCAGTCCCCAGGCCGCTCTCGGCACCCGCAGCATGAAAGGCAGCAGCACCAGCAGGGTCAGCAGCTGGCGCAGGAACATGTATTGGAAGGGACTGAAACCGGGGCCGATCAGCTTGACCAGCACATCGGAGAAGGCCTGGGCCAGATTGCCCAGCACCAGGGTGATGATGGCGAAGGTTTGCAGGTCCAGAGCGAACCGCTTGCGCAACAGCTCCATCAGCGACAGCCACTCGTGTGGCGAACGCAGATAAAATGGCTCAACGGCTCAATCGCTGAATCTTGTTCTGTATTAATGGGGTAAAAAACCATTTTTAAACCTATCCATCAATGGTTGCCGATTAATCACTCAGAGGGTACCCAGTAACATGGCGGCTAGCACCCGTTTTCTTTACTACCTCAAGACATAATAATTTCATTGTTATGCCTAAAAGATATTAAGAGGAGGTCATGCCGATGTGGGGAATGTCATCTTCCAGATAGGGTTCGCCCACGGCGGTGAAGCCATGACGACCATAGAAACCCTGCAGGTGCGCCTGAGCGCCCAGATAGATGCTGACCCCGGGCCACAGTTGTTCGCATTCCAGCAGCGCCTGTTGCATCAACTGGTGACCCAGACCGTCGCCTCTGGCCTCGGGCGCCGTCACCACCCGGCCGATCACCACCTGATTCGCCTTGGCGACGCCGGGCGCCATCAGTCTGGCGTAGGCCACCAGCACGCCATCCTGCCAGCCGAGCAGGTGCTGCACGTCGGGACGCTTGTCGACCCCGTCCAGATCGAGGAAGACACAGGTCTGCTCCACCACGAAGACGCGGGATCTCAGGGTGAGCAGTTCATAGAGTTCGTTGACGTCGAGTTGTTCAAAAGACTTGAGGGACCAGTTCATGGGGATTCCTTGCTCATGATGAGAAGGGCAGCATAGCCAGCCAGCAAGGGGCTGGCATTAACCTTTGTTAAGATCCTTCAGCCGTTTGCGAATGCGGCTCAGGCTGATGGGGGTGATACCCAGATAAGCGGCGATCTGGTGATCCGGCACCCTGGCGTCCAGCTCGGGAAAACATTGCAGGAAGTGCTGATAACGGGCCTGGGGGCTCTCGGTCAGCAAGAGCAATTCCTTCTCCTCCTTGATGCGCAGTTGCACCGCCAGCAGGTGGTGATACCAGGCGGACCAGCAAGGGAGCTGACGCAAGTCGCCGAGGTTGAAGAGTTGCAGCCGGCAGGGCTCCAGCGCCTCCACGCTGTAGCGGGCAGGTTCACCACTGAGCAGATGGTGGAAGTCGATAAACTCGTCCCCCTCCCAGTAGAACTCCTTGATGTACTCGCGGCCATCTGCCAGCACCACCTTGGCCCGCAGCAACCCCTTCTCCACCCTGACCAGCAGATCGGGCCTGTCACCTGCATGCCAGAGACAGGCGCGGGGGCTCAAGGTCAACGAGCGGGCAAAAGAGAGGAGGCGCGTGGCCTCCTGCTCATTCATGACCCGATCCCGGCTGAACGGGGGTCTGTCCATCCCGTTCGCCTCAGACGCGACGCTGACGCACGGCTTCGAACAGGCAGACGCCCGTTGCCACCGAGACGTTGAGGCTGGAAACGGCCCCGGCCATGGGGATGCTCACCAGTTCGTCGCAATGCTCGCGAGTCAGGCGGCGCATCCCCTTGCCTTCGGCGCCCATGACCAGTGCCATGGGACCGGTCAGCTTGGCCTGATAGAGGTCGTGATCCGCCTCACCGGCGGTGCCGACCAGCCAGACGCCGCGCTCCTGCAACTCGCGCAGGCTGCGGGCCAGGTTGGTGACCTGGATGAGCGGTACCACTTCGGCGGCGCCACAGGCGACCTTGCGCACCACAGAGGTCAGGCCGCTGGCCTTGTCCCGCGGCACTATCACCGCATGGACCCCGGCCGCATCGGCGCTGCGCAGGCAGGCCCCCAGGTTGTGCGGGTCAGTCACCCCGTCCAGCACCAGCAGGAAGGGGGCGGTCTCTTGCACCGCCAAGCCGTCCAGCAGGCTGGCCAGATCATGCTCGGCCAGCTTGGGCGCCTCTATCACCTTGGCCATGATGCCCTGGTGATTGTTGCCCTCGGCTTTGTCATCGAGCGTCTTGCGGTTCACGCTCTGCACCTTGAGACCGAGGGATTCAAGCTCGGTCAGCAGGGGTTGCAGCCGGTCGTCATCCCGGCCCTTGAGGGCCCACACTTCGATGAAACGCTCCGGGGTGCGCTCAAGCAGCGCGGATACAGCGTGAATGCCGTAGATCAGTTCAGTACTCATTTCGTGCTCTTGACCTTATCACGAGCCTTTTTGCTCGGTCGTCTGTTGCTGGGCTTGGCGCGGCCACCCTTGTCGGATTTGCCGATCTCCTTGCCCTCTTTGCGTTTTTCGTGGCGCTGGGCGCTCTTGGCCTTCTCTTTCTTGATCTCGGCCTGCTTGCGCGCCATCTCTTTGGCGTTCTTGCCGGTGGCCTGGAGCGGCTCTTCCACCATCACGAAGTCGATCTTGCGATCGTCCAGGTTCACGCCCATCACCTTGACGCGTACCTTGTCGCCCAGACGGTAGCGACGGCGGAAGTTCTCGCCGATCAGCTGCATGTGCAGGGGATCAAACTGGTAGTAGTCGTTGGTGAGGGTGCTGACGTGCACCAGACCGTCGATGTGGATCTCCGCCAGACGGACGAAGAAACCAAAGCCGGTGACGCTGGCGATGACGCCGTCGAACTCGTCACCCACGTGATCCAGCATGTACTCGCACTTGAGCCAGTCGGCCACGTCGCGGGTCGCATCATCGGCTCGGCGCTCTGTCATGGAGCAATGCTCGCCCATGGGATCCACTTCTTCCAGCTGGTAGTGGTAACCACCGCTCGGAGTCCATTTGTGGCGCAGATTGCCCTGCTGCTCCTTGGCCGTCTGGTACTTGATGGCGCGGTGCAGTATCAGGTCGGGGTAACGACGGATCGGCGAGGTGAAGTGCGCATAGGACTTCAGGGCCAGACCGAAGTGACCTATGTTGTCGGCCTGATAGACAGCCTGACGCATGGAGCGCAGCAGCATGGTGGAGAGCAGCTCCGCATCCGGACGCCCTTCAAACTTGGCGGCCAGCTCGGCAAAGTCTTTCGGCTCGGGCTCGAGGCCACCCTTGAGCTCCAGACCCAGTTCGGCCAGGAAGTCACGGAAACCGGTCAGGCGCTCTTCGCCCGGACGGTCGTGCACCCGGAACAGGGCAAAGGCTTCGTTCTTCTCGATGTAACGGGCCGCGGCCACGTTCGCCTGGATCATGCACTCTTCGATGATCTTGTGGGCATCGTTGCGCACCAGCGGCACTATCTGGTCGATCTTGCGCTGGGCATTGAAGATGAAGCGGGTCTCTTCGCTCTCGAATTCCACGGCGCCACGCTGGTGACGGGCATGCTTGAGCGCCTTGTAGAGGTTGTTGAGCTCCTCGATGTGACCCACCAGCGGCTCGTACTGCTGACGCAGCTTGGGCTCGCCATCCAGGATCGCCGCCACCTTGCTGTAGGTCATGCGCGCGTGGGAGTTCATCACGGCTTCGTAGAACTTGTAACCGGACATGCGGCCGGCGGCTGAGATGGTCATCTCGCACACCATGCACAGACGGTCGACCTGCGGGTTCAGGGAGCAGAGGCCGTTGGAGAGTACCTCCGGCAGCATGGGCACCACGAACTCGGGGAAATAGACGGAGTTGCCACGCTGATACGCTTCGGCATCCAGCGCAGTGCCGGGCTTCACATAGGAGGAGACATCCGCGATGGCCACCCACAGGCGCCAGCCGCCACCACGCTTGGCTTCACAGAAGACGGCGTCATCGAAGTCACGGGCGTCTTCCCCGTCTATGGTGACCAACGGCAGGGCACGCAGGTCGATACGACCCTCTTTGGCCTTCTCCGGTACCTGTTCGCCCAGACCGGCAACCTCCTTGGTCACCTCTTCCGGCCAGGTATGCGGGATGCCGTGGGTACGCAGGGCGATCTCGATCTCCATGCCCGGCGCCATGTTCTCGCCCAGCACGTCCAGCACGGTACCGACCGCATTGATGCGGGAGGTGGCGCGCTGATTGATGCGCACCACTACCACCTGGCTCTGGCGGGCACCCTTGTTTTCCCCTTCGGGGATGATGATGTCCTGGCCGATGCGGCTGTCATCCGGCACCACGAAACCGACGCCGTTCTCGACGAAGTAACGGCCGACGATATCCGCCTCGCGGGACTTGAGCAGACGCACCAGACGCGCTTCCTGACGACCCTTGCGGTCAATCTCGGTCGGCTGCACCAGCACGTAGTCGCCATGCATCAGGCGCTGCATCTCGCGGTTGTTCAAATAGAGATCCGGTCCACCACCTTCCGGGCGCAGAAAACCGAAACCATCTTTGTGGCCGAGTACATACCCTTTCACCAGATTCAGACGATCCGGCAGGGCATAACATTGGTTGCGAGTGAACACGAGTTGCCCGTCACGCTCCATGGCGCGCAGACGACGGCGCAAGGCTTCCAACGGCTCTTCGTCGGTCAGTTTGAGAGCCTTGGCCAGCTCTTCCCGGGACATGGGTTTTTCATGGCCCTTGATGAGCTCCAGCAGCATCTCGCGACTGGCGATGGGGTTTTCGTATTTTTCGGCCTCGCGTTGGAGGAAAGGATCTTTTTGAGACATAAGCAGGCCTTAGGGTAGGTAATAACGCAGACATTATATCGAAGGGGGGAGCTAATGGCATCCATCGGCTGCCTTTTGGCCAATCTCTCTGTCATACTATGCAAAGTTTGCAGGCATGATGAGACACGGAACTCATGAGCAAGGACTCGTTCGCCCAATCCGCCGCCTATCTGAAGCAGGCGGTTCCCCTGATGATCAAGTATCAAATTCCCACAACGCCGGATAATTACACCCTTTGGTATAACTATGTGGCCGCCAGCATGCCCGAGCTCAATCAGGCCATCGATCAGGCCATCAAGCTGCAGGGCACCTGCTCTCTCACCACCTGCGAACGGCTTTATCACCAGCATCTCGCCGCCGAAGACGAGCAGCAGATGGAGGCGATGAAGCTCACTCTGGCTGCCATGGCCAACGAGCTCGGCCATAGCATGCAGGATGCCATCTCCGACACCGGCATGTTCCAGGAGATGCTCGACAAGAGCTTCGATCGGCTGAGCCTCATCGACGATGAGGGGCTGAGCCTGGAGGATACCATGGGTATCTTGCGGGATCTGGTACGCGAGTCGCGGGATGTTCGCATGTCGACCATGCATTTTCGCAATCAGCTCAGCAGCGCCGAGAAGGAGATCAAGGAGCTGCGCGAGGCGCTGAATGAAACTCGCAAGCTGGCCAACGAAGATGCCCTCACCTCCCTGCTCAACCGACGCGCCTTCGATCTGGAGATAGACGGCCTGATCCGCAGCAAGCGCCCCTTCTCTCTCATTTTATCGGACATAGACCGCTTCAAGAACTTCAACGACGAATATGGCCATCTGCTGGGGGATCAGGTATTGCGCGCCTTCAGCAAGCGGCTGCGGGAAACCTGCAAGGAGGGCATCACCGCCTACCGGCTCGGTGGCGAGGAGTTTGCCCTGCTGGTGCCCATGCGCAGCCTGGCCCTGAGCCGCCAGATGGCCGAGAGCCTGCGCCGGGCCATCGAGAAGATGTCCATTCTGGATCGCAAGTCAGGCCGCCGCATCGACCACATCACGGCTTCGTTCGGGGTGGGCGAGTACAATGGCCAGGAGACCGGCGATGCCCTGGTCGAACGTACCGACAAGCTGCTCTACAAGGCCAAGGAACTGGGCCGCAACCGGGTGATGCCGCTGCCATCCTGATCCTTCCAGACAACAAAAAGGCCGGTCAATGACCGGCCTTTTTCATGCTGGCGATACCAGGCTCAGAGGCTTTTCAGCTTCTCTTCCGGCAGGGCCAGCTCGTCGTTGTGGTTGACGCCGATGCCGCGCTCCAGCACGTGGCGGGCGATGGCGTGGGCCTCTTCCAGCGAGTGCATGCTGAAGGTGCCACACTGGTATTCGTTCAACTCCGGTATCTTGGCCTGATCCTGCACTGTCAGCACATCGGCCATGGCCGCTTGCCAGGCTGCGCCGACACGGGCCTCGTCCGGTGCGCCGATCAGGCTCATGTAGAAGCCGGTACGGCAACCCATGGGGGAGATGTCGATGATCTCCACCCCATTGCCGTTCAGGTGATCACGCATGAAACCGGCAAACAGGTGCTCGAGGGTGTGGATGCCGCGCTCGGAGAGGATCTCCTGATTCGGCACGCAGAAACGCAAATCGAACACGGTAATGGTGTCCTTGTTCGGGGTCTGCATTGTCTTGGCCACGCGTACCGCAGGGGCTTCCATGCGGGTGTGGTCAACGGTAAAACTGTCCAATAACGGCATTTCTGACTCCTGATTTGGTTACCAGAACCAGCCCCCGCTGGAGAGCTGATCCTTGCATTGTCGATACTGGGCGCCGTAGCGCTGGGCGCGAGCCTCTACCTTGCGGGAGGTCTTCATCAACCACCCCTTGCTGCGGTAGCTGCCACGCCGGTAGCCACCCCACCCTTCGTGATAGTTGAGATACTGGCCATAGGCATCCCACTTGGAGGTGCCGTTCAGCCGCTGGGCCTTGTTAGTGTACCAGCCCATGAAATCGATGGCGTCGGCAAAGTCGTCGCGACTGCTCCAGCCGTTGCCGGTTTCCCGCTGGTAATCGTCCCAGGTTTCGTCTTTCACCTGGGCATAACCATAAGCGGAACTGGCCCGCCCGGTCGGGATGAAGAGGAAGTACCCCATCGGCGGCTGGGCGTCGTGTACGAAGGAGGACTCCTGGTACATCATGGCCATCACCACCTGGATCGGCGTCCCCCACTTCTCGTTCATCTTGAGTGCCGCCTTGTGCCACTCGGGTTTCTCCCGAAAGATCTGGCACAGGTTCTCCGGTTGAGCCGGCGGCCGGGTACTGCAGGCGGTCAGGCCGGCCAGCAGGCCTGCCACCGCAGCGAGGCGCATCCATGACATCAACCGTGTTGCATCTTCGTTCTCTTGATCGTTACGAGGCACATGCATCACATCAAATCGCGTCTTCGTTCTCTTCGCCGGTACGAATGCGAATGACCCGTTCCACCTCGCAGACGAAAATCTTGCCGTCACCTATCTTGCCGGTGCGGGCTGTGTTCTGGATGGCTTCCAGGCAGGCATCGAGATCCTCGTCCTGCACCACCAGCTCCACCTTTACCTTCGGCAGGAAATCCACCATGTATTCGGCGCCGCGATAGAGCTCGGTGTGCCCTTTCTGGCGGCCGAAGCCTTTGACTTCGGATACCGTCATGCCGTTGATGCCGATCTCGGCCAGGGCCTCGCGCACATCGTCCAGCTTGAACGGTTTGATGATGGCTTCAATCTTCTTCATGGTGACTCCTTACCAGTTCTGTTTGCCAAACCCGGATGTGATGGGGTAACGGCGATCCTTACCAAAGTTGCGGGCCGTGATACGGGGCCCGACGGCGGCCTGACGGCGCTTGTATTCGTTGAGATCCACCAGCCGGATCACCTTGCGCACCACCGCCTCCTCGAATCCCTCTGCCACCAGATCGGCGACCGAGGCATCCTCTTCCACGTAGCGCTTGAGGATGGCATCCAGGATGTCGTAGGGGGGCAGGCTGTCCTGATCCACCTGGTCTGGCGCAAGCTCTGCCGAGGGGGGACGGTCGATGACCCGCTGCGGGATCACGTAATCGACCGAGTTGCGATATTCGCACAATTTGAAGACCAGCGTCTTGGGCACGTCCTTGAGCACGTCGAAACCGCCCGCCATGTCACCATACAGGGTGGCATAGCCCACGGCCATCTCGCTCTTGTTGCCCGTGGTCAGCACTATGCGCCGACGCTTGTTGGAGAGTGCCATCAAGAGCACGCCACGGCAGCGAGCCTGCAGGTTCTCTTCCGTGGTATCCCGGGCTGTGCCGGCAAACAGCGGCGCCAGCTGGGTCATGAAACCTTCGAACATGGGCTCGATGGAGATAATGTCGAACTCGACCCCCATCCGCTCGGCCTGCTCCTTGGCATCCTCCACACTCATCTGGGCTGTGTAGCGGAACGGCATCATCACAGCCTGCACCTTGTCCGCCCCTATGGCATCGGCCGCTATGGCCAGGGTCAGGGCGGAATCGATGCCGCCGGAGAGACCCAGCACTGCCCCCTGGAAACCGTTCTTGGTGATGTAGTCACGCACCGCCAGCACCAGTGCCTGATAGGTCTCGGCCAAGGGGTCGAGCGACGCGGCAGGCTCACGTTCTTTCAGCGGCTGCCCGGCGGCAAAGCGCACCAGCGCCAGCTCTTCGGCAAACGGAGCCAATTTATGGGTCAGCTCGCCCCGACCATTGAACACCTTGGAACAACCGTCGAAGATCAGCTCGTCCTGGCCACACACCTGATTGAGATAGACCAGCGGCAAACCTGTCTGGTGACAGCGGGTCGTCATCAGCTCATGGCGGATCCAGGGTTTCTCCTGATCGTAGGGCGAGGCATTGATGGTGAGCAGCAGCTCGGCTCCCGCCGCCTTGGCGGCCAGCGCCGGGCCCGGTTGCCACAGATCTTCGCAGATGAGCAGCCCCAGCTGATGGCCACGGAAGGGCACCACGCAGCTATCCGTGCCTGCGGTGAAGTAGCGCTTCTCGTCGAATACTCCGTAGTTGGGCAGATCCTGCTTGAAGTAACGGGCGATAAGCTTGCCCTGCTCATAGAGAGAGGCCGCATTATGGAGCGCAGCCCCCTCACGCCAGGGGTGACCCACCAGAATGGCACACTTGCCCTGCCAGGCCGCGATGCGAGCCAGCGCAACGTCGACCCGGATCATCAGATCGGCACGCAACAGCAGATCCTCCGGCGGGTAGCCGGTCAGGGCCAGCTCGGAGCACACCAGCAGATCAGCACCTTGCTGCTCGGCCTGGGCGGCCGCAGCCAGCACCTTGTCACAGTTATCTTCGATGGCGCCTACCGTCAGATTCAACTGGGCAAGCATCAGAGAGAGGGCTTTTGCCATGGCGATGCATCTTAAAATCGAAAATGATGGGGAATGATAAAGAAAAGGCGCTGGCTGTGCCAGCGCCCAAGGCTCAAGGGGTGCAAGTCAGGTTGGCAGCGTTGGTGACGCCATTGTCCACCAGCAGGGAACAGGGCCCGCTCAACACCTGATTGTTGGGCTGTGGCGTCATCTGCACGCTGAAAGAGGGCGGCTGCAGCATGTAGGTTGTGCTGCCCTGATTGGTGTAGGAAAGATTGATGGCCAGCGTCGCATTTTCCGGGGCCTCGCACAGATAGGCTGCGGGCTGGTTGTTCGCCTGCGGTTTGTCGATACGGCAGGTCGCCCCCGAGTTTGGCGTGCTGATGCTCAGGTTGTTGAAGGTGTTCTTGCTGCAGGCCTCTGGCGGCGGATTATTGTTCCCCTTGCCACGATCCAAGCATTGGATTCGGCCACTGACTTTGATGGTCGGTACCGTCTGCTGGCTTGCATCAATTTTCACCAGCATGTCGGCGCTCAATGCCAATGATTGATCCTGCGGAGAGATCAGGGAGGCGGTGATCCCCGAGTTCCCCTGATAGGCGGCGACCCGGATAATGACGTCCCGCAGTATCTGGCCGCTGTCTTTGGTCGATTTTTTCGCCGTCATGTAGCCGCGACTGTAACTGCCGAAATAGTAGTTATTGAGGTCCACCACGGTTTTCACCGCTTCATTGGTGACAGTCGCATAATCGGTGGCGCTGCCGGTCAACAGGGTCAGTGGTCCCATGGTCCACTCTGCCAGCATGGTCAGGTTGATATCCTGAAACGGTACCTTGGTCAGATAGTCCGTTGCGCTGGTGTCTATGCCAACCAGATAGACAGGGTCAAGCACGTCCACATAGATGCCGCGAGCGATGAGCTGCGCCGTACCGGTACTGACTGTGATGCCGGTCGTGGTATCTCCCCCCGCCTCTGCATTGGAGGCCAGCCAGGCCGAAAAGTCGGTGATCGTCGGGAGCGTGGCGGAGGCGCCTTGCGTCCAGTTCAGGGTCGACTTCTGCCAGTCAATGTAAGTCTTGACCACGTACTTGATGTATTTCTGATAGCTGGCCTGATTGGCCGGCTTGGCCAGAAAATCGGCCGTGGTCACCACTACCTTGACCAGATTCCAGTCTGGCAAGGGGCGATAGAAACCGTCCAGCCGGACAAAACGACAGGCGTCCACATATTTGCCACTGGTGACAGTGCTCAAGGCACTGTTGTAGCGCACCCGGCTGGTGTTGAGCGGAGCATAGAAGTTAGTAAAGCTGGAGCCACTGCCATCGAAGTGATCCTTGCAACAGCTGGTACACAGCGTCGGCTGGCCATTGACGCTGCTGTCGAGCGTCCCGGCCGGCTTGCTCAGCATGGCACCGGCTTTCCAGTAAAGTTGCTTGCTCGCCGAACTGTAGACCTGCCCCGGCAAATAGGCGGTCAGGCTGGAGCCATAACTGCATGAACAGGAGACTGAGGCCATGTCCTGCAACACCTGCTGGGTGTTGCCTCCGGCCTCAGGCTTGTAAGTCACAGTTTCAAACTGCACCAACTTGCCGACCTGACCGTCTTTGGACGTGACTGTGGGCAAGGGCTTGCTGGTCTCCTGCTTGTTGCCATCGCCCAGCTCAACCGAGATGACATCCGGGGCAACCCCAGGCGTATAGTTGACCTTGGGTCCCTGCCTTGCGGTGTTCAAGCCCCCGTTCAACTGATCTGTGCTCAAGGACTCTATCGGCGATACATTACCGACAAGCTGCAGCGTATGGGATTGCCCTTCGCTATCCGACCAGCCGACATTGACTGCCACCGCCTTTCGTCCCGGATAGCTGAGGCGATAGCCGACTGGCGCCGTGCCTTGCCAGGTTGAGCTATTCAGATACTGATTGGTCACGGTCCAGGCCAGAGAATAGGGCTCCCCCGACAGGGTAACGGCGGCACTGGCCGAGGTGATCTGGTTGTAGGCAGTGAGCGGCGCCGTTGCCGTCATCACGCCATTGAAGTTGCGGAACTCATCGAGTTTTGATTCAGCCAGGCGCATCGCAGTCTCATAGCGACGGCCATCCTGCGAGACAGTCAGCGCCGACTTTGACATGGCGACCAAGCCGACAACCCCGACCCCCAACACGACCAGCGTGATCAAAATCTCAAGCAGGCCAAATCCTTTTTGCCTATTCATCCTCATCTTCCTCTACCAGTCCCGCCAACTGCCGGGCACCTGATTGACGACCTGGAAAGCGGCGCCATTCGAGATGTTGCTCAATACATTGGCATCAAACTTTGCATCGTAGGTGCCGTTGGCATTTCCCAGCTGATAATTGGATACCATGGCGCCATATACTATGGCCCCGCCGGTCAGCTTCACATCCGTACCGGCCGCGGCCGGGTTGGACGAGTAGGCAAAGACCAGACCGTACAGCACAGTGTTGCCATTCACCGCCAAATTGCCGTTGCGCACTATCAGGATCACGGGTGCGGCCTCGGTGCCGACGTTGGCAGAAGGCTTGCAGTCGCCATCCACTATGATGAGCCCGGTCGAGGTGGGGCCGAGGGAGCTGCAATCGGTCAACCGCTGGGTGGCTCTGGCCTCCAGATTGGTCCAACCGGCAGCATCATCCTTTTCATTGAACAGATACCAGACCAGATCGGTCGGAAAGGCGGCATCGTTGTCCTTGATATCCGACTGCTTGTCCCCTTTCTGGCTGATGTTGGCCGAGCAGCCGCCGCTGTAATCCCCCTGATGACAGGTTTGCCCCGTCCCCGTAATGAGGTCAACGTTGCCACTGGTCCAGACCGACAGGGGCACCCCCAGCCCACCGCCATTGGGATTGGCCACTATGGTGAAGTTGCCGCCGACCGCCATACCACCGGCCACGGTCAAGGGAGCTGCTGGCGATCCCGCCAACACATTGAAACGAACCACCTTGGTCTCTACTGCTGCCTGTGCCTGATCATTACTCAGCGTCGCCTGGGAGCGCACCCGGATCGGAGTCACCACCACGGACCCTACGGTAATGGCCGTGTCATCCACTGACGAGATTGTGTAACTGCCCGTGGTCAGCGTGGTCGTCGCCGAACTGGTACGCCAACCCGGATCCAGCGTCAGCCGTCCCAATCCATCCGCCATGCCCTGCTCTGCCATCGCCATGGCTTGACGATAGAGCACCTCATTGAGGGTCACGCGGCGATCGGCCACCAGCATCTTGCCGACCAGCAGTGAGATACCCAACAAGATCAACACCAGCAGCAACGTGATGGTGAAGGTGGTAAAACCCGACTGTCGGCTCATATCAGTACCCATCATTACGCAGTTTGATGTCCCGCTGCAGATTCAGGGTCAGTGCGGGCGCAGACTTGAAGCGACCGCTCATCATCAACTGCAGTGCCCGCGCCCCGCTGACCTGGCTGCTCGGCAGCAACCGGAGGGTCATGGCGGTTATCTCTATGGTGTCATCGGTAGAAACAAGGCTGCCGTTGCCACATGTCGTAGCGCCAGTCCCCTGCTTGATCCCCTTGTCAGCACTGCTGTAGCTGTAGACCAGGGTGTCATCCGTGTTCAGTACACCGTTCTCATCATTGTCATAGCGCACCCTGATGCAGGTATAGAGGCCGGAGCCCGTCGCCGTTTCATTCATCAGATCCGTTGCCGTATCAAAATAGAAACTGGAGCGGCTGCCGGATGCTGCGGCAAGAAATTGAGTCGCATTGGTGTCATACCCTGTTCGCTGGATATCGCGCGCTATCATGTCCGTCAGCAGCTGGATCTCCTGATTCAGACGACTGGTCTGCATGGCGGTATGATTGGCTTTGAGGATGGTGGCAAACAGCGAGGTGACAGCCGCGACCAGCAGCAGCCCGGCTACCATGGCGACCATCAGTTCGACCAGATTGAAACCATGAGCCCTCAATCGCATGTCACCTCCCCAACCAGGTTGCTGACGGCACAGGTGCGTACCCGTCCGAGGTTGCTGGTCACCACCTTCATGCTGGCAATGGACGAGGCAACCGTAATGCTGCCGCTGGGCAGGGTGCCGCGACGGGGGGAAAACGTGATAGGGCGCACCTGGCTCGATGATTCGGTATAGGTCGCCGTCAGGACAATGCCCGGGAACTCGCTGGCATCGGCCCCCTTGCGACCCTCGATACTGGAGCAGGTATCGCTGCAACTGCCGCAGGTCCCGTCGATGCTGATGCGATAGCACCAGTTGTTGGTGCCACTGTTGAACAGGATCATCTGCAAGTTGCGATTGCGCTTGAGTGCTTCGGACTTGAGCAACATCACATCCGTATAGACGGCCTGAGTCGCCGCCTTGACCATCTGGTCTTGGCGCAATGATTGATAGCTAGGGATGGCCACGGTCAACAGCAGGGCGACCAAGGCCAGGGCAACCATCAGTTCGATCAGGGTAAAACCGGCGGATCTGCCCTCTGTACATTCCATTAGCTCAAGACTCCTTTCTTTTTGCTCATGCCAGTAGAGTGTACTGTCAGTACTATCCTATAGTATCAACCTGTTTCACGAACCATGCCGCCCATGAGAATCAAACAATCAGGAATCACGCTGCTGGAGTTGATGGTCGTGATCGCCATCGTCGCCATCATTGCTTCTGTCGCCTACCCCAGCTTCACCGATGGTTTGCGCAAATCCCGCAGGGCCGAAGCCTTCAAGGGATTGCTCAGCATGCAGCTCAAGCAGGAGGAATACCGAATTTCAAACTCTGAATATGTTAATAAATCAGGGTTTGAAACAACTCCTTCTTTGCTCGGTAATCCCAGCAGTGACTATTACACCTTCGGGGTTGCATCGGGAGCGACCGCGACCACCTATACCCTGATCGCCACCACCAAAGGGGCTCAGGTCGGAGACAAGGCCGGCAGCACTGCCTGCGATACCCTGACACTCAACAAGGCCGACACCAAGACCCCAGCCGATTGCTGGTAACAGGCGACCGTTATCGACGTACTACCAGCACTCCGCCGCCGTCATGGTGGCGCCTGACACCCCTTGCTGCCCGCCCTGATCCAGGGTCAGCAGGCCGCAGGGGTCACCATCCATGGCCCCGGTTGGAATCGCCGTCAGGGTATAACGCCCCCCGCTGGCATTGAGCGCCAGGTTGTAATAAGCCTCCCCCCCCTCCTTTGGCAGGGTCGCCAGTCCGGCAGAGGCCAGATTCCCGCCATCATAATTACCCTCGGCGGTAAACTGCCGCTCCAGATATTGCGCGGCCTCTAGCAAGGTCGCCTTGGCTTCGGCCCGCTTGGCCGAGGCGATGTAGTTGTTGTAACTGGGGTAGGCAATCACGGTCAGGATGGCCATCACGGCCACCGCAATCATCAACTCCATCAGGGAAAATCCACGATCCATGCCAGCCTCTAGTCCAGTTGCAACCAGGATTGACGACCACCCAGATCGCCCGCCCCCTCCTCCAGCGTGACCGAGATGTTGCCACTGGATCCGCTGATGTATTTACGCTCCATGTCCGCATCCTCCACCACGCTCGGGGTCGTGGTGAGTTCATCAAATTGCTTGCCACTGACCGGCACCTTGACGTCATTGCCGGCATCATCCTTGATCCCCACATAGTCATCATCGTTGACGGCACCGTCACCATTGACGTCGAACACCGAATAGGTCAAACGGGCCCCCGACACGGGATCCAGCTCCATCAACCAGGAACGGCCGCCAAAATCACACGCATCTGCCGAGGGGATCAGGGTGTTGAAGATCAGCCGCTTGTTCCGAAACAGCATCTCGGAGACGGCGCGCTCCCCCACTCCTTTGCTCAGTCCGGGTGACTTCAAGACCAGGTACCAGCCCTTCTGGCTGGTGTAGTTGACTGCCTTGCTGGACACCACCCGCACATTGAACTTGATGGTGGTGCCATTGGCCGAATACTCGTGGGTGATGCTCTGTTGCAGCAACTGGCTGCTGCTCACCTCGGCCCCCGTGTCCCAGATGCCATAGACGGCCTCCAGCCTCGGAGTTGCAGGCAACAGCTTGTCATCATTGGTGAAATAGCTCCCCGTCCCCATCAGCACCATGATGCCCCCCTTGGGATGGCGGATCGCCAGTGGCCGCATGGTGATGGGTTGGCGCGTACTGGCCGAGCAGGTGCCATTGCAGGCCTGGAACAGCGGCTTTGGCTTGTTGCCGGTCTTGAAGGCGCTGCCCCACTGGGCGCTGTTGTTGTCAGTCAGATCGAACTTCCACAGGTTGCCCTGCAGATCGCCGGCATAGACATAATCAGCCACCCGATCGCCATCCTCATCCACCGGCAAGGGGGAAGAGAGACCGTTCGGCTCGCTGGCCGACCCCACCTGGGTATCTATCTCCTTGATCACGGCGCCGGTCGCCAGATCCAGCACGAACAGACGCGCCGTCTGGCTGGTGCTGTTGTAACCATTGGCCACCAGCGCCACCCACTTGCTGCCGGACTTGACCCGAACCAGGGTCGGCGCAGCCAGTGCCACCCCCATCTCGGCATTGGTGAACTCCCACAGCATCTTGTCGGCGCTGAAATTGTCCGGCGCCGTCACGTCGATGGCGAATACCGCCTTGCCACCGGCCCCCGTCGATCCCAGCAGTACGGTTTTCCAGCTACTGCCAAGATAGGCATCGCCCACCTTGGCAGTACCATCGACATAGTAACGATGACTGTAATCAGGCTTGGTCAACAGGCTCAGATCCCCCAACAGGCTGGCGGGAATATAGGCCAGGGTCTCCACCCCGCTGGCGACCCTGAAACCGTGCAGCATGCCATCATTGGCCCCCACATAGAGCATGGGAGTGCGGCTGCGGATGGCCGTCGATCCGAGGAAACTCTGATAACCGTCCCGCTCCGCCTGGCTCAGCCCGGTGGCGCTGCCGTAGCCGTAGTCCCTGACACCGACATAGACGGGATCCGAGTTGATGATGTCCCCCAGCAGATCGCTGCGACTGCGAAACAGGCCGCCATTGCTCTGTTCACGGCTGCGATCACCGCGCAGATAGGCGACCCGGTTCTCCCCCTGGTTGTCGCCGGCGATGTTGAACAAGGCGCGGTTGGTGGCATTGAGATCGGCCCAGGTAAAAGGGATGCCGACCCCGTTTTGCCGGGTGAAAATAGTGCGGGCCGAATGCGCCGGGATCAGGGTCGCCGCATCCCAGGCCATGGAGCCCAATGAGCCATCGCTGTTGAGCGGAATGGAAACCAGTTGTCCCGACCAGTCCCCGCTGTTGTAACGGGCCTGATAGATGTGGGTATTGCTGTCCAGCCGGGTCGCATTGGCAGTCACCGAACTGGCTGAGCTGTTGCGGGCCGCGATCTGGGCCAGGGTGCTGCTCAGGGCCGCGGCAAAGGTGTCGGGGTCAGCCGCACTGAAGAAGCTGCCCTTGCTGTTGAGTGCCGCATGCCAGAGATCATCGATCTTGTACTCCGGAATGTAGGTCGGGTTCTTGTACTCCTTGTCATCCGGATCATGGGGATTGGGCCAGCTGCTCGGGATGCCGTTGGCCGGATTGAGCGAGCCATTCACCCCCAGCCCGACGGTGAAATTGACCAGATGCTGCCAGTTGGCGAGATCTGCCGTGCTGGTCGGCACCTTGTTGGCCAGATCGGTGCGCAGATCCGTCTTCCAATACTGGTAGGCCACATCGGCCAGGGTATTGCTGTAGCCGTCCTTGTCCTGATCCCCCACCGAAGGGGTGTCTCCGTTCCAGTAGCCGTCCGTCATCAGTATGTTGTAACTCTGACGGCAGGTGAGGTGCGGCAGAGTGCTGCCCGCACTGGCGGCCCAGGGGCCATTGTTGTCGGTACGGGAGAAGTACTCCCCCACATCCTTCAGACTGGTGCGCAGCGGTGTGCCGGACGCCAGAATGTCGCGGCTGTAGAGGTCACTGAAAAATGCGCTGCGATCGGTGCCGGAGAAGGGGGCCACGCCACGGATCACGCTGCCACTGGCGTTGATGGTGGCAAAGCCGACCCGGATGGCCTGCCCCTGACTGGCAAAGGCCCGCCCAACCCCGGCCCTGGCCGCCAGGATCCTGGAGCGATAGTAGGTATACCAGTTGGCGAAGTTCTGGATCTCCTCGTCATAGGTGCAGACGGGCGCGCTCTTGCAGTCGCTGCGGTTGGGGCGTCCGCCATAGGTGCTGCCCGACTTGATCTCGACCCGGGTGTAGCTGCCCACCTTCTTCACATCGCCACTGCCCTTGTAGGCAAAATAGACGGCGGGCCAG
Organism: Aeromonas sp. A04; assembly: GCF_047780465.1. NCBI lineage: Bacteria > Pseudomonadati > Pseudomonadota > Gammaproteobacteria > Aeromonadales > Aeromonadaceae > Aeromonas > Aeromonas sp. A04. The sequence goes on from NZ_JBLNHP010000003.1 coordinate 73,022, forward strand.
AACGTCTCGTCATCGTTGTAGTCGCTGGAGGAGAATCCGGTGTAGTAACGCAGCGATCTAGACCGGTTGTTCTTGGTCAGGTCACGGCAACCGGCGGCCGTATTGAACGGATTGTGTGGCGCACAGCTGATGCTGGCATTCGCCATCAGGGTGCCATCCGCCTTGGCCCAGGGGCGGTAGCTCTGCAGCGGGTTGTAGTAGAGCTTGTTGTTGTTGCTCGAGCGGGTATAGGCGTTGCGGTCGTTGTTGCTGGTGAAGGTGACGGTCCGGTTGTCATAGTCCTCGCTGCCATACACGTTGTCGACGCGGGGGTAGACGTAGCGGGCGCTGTTCTCGATCAGCCCTTCCGGCATCAGTTCAAAGTGCATGGAGCCGGAGTCATCGAGGCTGAACATGATGTTGGGCTCGGCCCGGGTACCGAGATAGAGGGGAACCTGGGCAATATCGAGCGCGGCCTGCACCGACGAGCAGAGCAGCAGGACCGAGAGTCCGTAGCCAGATGTGCGCATGGGTTGCCCTCCTAGCGGCTGTAGGTCGATTGCAACAGCACCCGGCTCTCATCCGAGAGACCGAATCCCCTTGCCGTGATGCGATAGAGGCGACGCTCGCCTATGGGTTCGTCGACCGCCAGACTCTCGTTGCCAGCCTGGGTGTAGGGCAGTCGCTCGATGAAGTACTCGGGGGCACGCCCCGCCAGACCGCTGTTGACATAGGTACGCCAGGCCGTGGAGGGAGACGCGGGATCCACCGCCACGCTGACGAAATCGTACAAACCGGCGCTGTTGTCATAGGGGCCTGAATTACCGGCTTCCAGATAGCGCTCGGCGGCACGCAAACCGGCCTCCGCCGCCTGCAGCGCCTGCTGTGACTCCTTCTGGTTGCCCGCCATCTTCTCCTGCAACAGTGCGCCCTGCATGCTGGCCATCGCCAGCAGGCTCACCATGGCCAGAAAAATCAGGCTGATCACCAGTGCCATTCCCTGTTGTCGAGGCATCATGGATTCCATCCTCATGGCAGCCGGTTGCGCAGGGCGACCGTGGTTTCGGTCACCCAGTACCAGTGATTGTCGCCAGCCAGGAAGGTCGAGCCCGCAAAGCTCAAGGCCTGGGGCGCGGAGACCAGATTGCCCTGAGCGCTGCGCATCAAGAGCTGGACACCAATCCCCAGCACGTTGTCCCAGTTCGGATTGCTGGCGGCACTCACGTAACGATCCGCCGCCCGATCCCGGTTCTGATCCTCGCCGAAGGTCAGCTGGATGTCGGTCACCCCTTCGACCAGCGGCATGCCGGCGGCGAGACCACTCTTGCGATAGAGGATGTAGGGGGCGGTGGCCGAGGCCCGGGCAATGTAGTAGATCCGGGTCTCCATCCGGCTCAGTATCGAACCGGCACCAAAACGCTCCTCGACCGGGCTGCTGGCCCCGCCCCAGGAACTGATAGCATTGCCTGGGGTGTATTTGTTGTCATTGGAGTGACCTATGTTGACCTCGGTCCCCGCCCCCACCACCTGGGTCTGGGTGATCTGGAAGATCCGGGCCTTCTGGCAATCGGAGACCATGACTATGTCCCCTTCGCACAAGTCGCTGTAGCCCTGCTTGCCGGTGCCGCAGTAGTTCGCCTTGCTGGAGATCTGCTGCACGAACAGCTGGGCGGCGCTGTTGTTGCGAGTCACCGGCACCCCGGCCCCGGTTGGCCCCTGGATCAACAAGACGTCGCTACCCGGCCTGGGCTTGGGCTCGCCTGCGGTGAACAGGGCCGACAAGGCGGCGGGCAGAGTGGCGGTGACATTGTCATAGCCGCGCAGATAGACGGTGAAGTTGTAGGGCAGTGCAGTCCCGCCGGTGAGGGTATTGGTAATGTTGACCCCCTGCTTGCTCAGACAGCCCTGATAACCCACCATTCGCAGCTCTTTTTGCAGCAGGTTGACGGCAAATCGGCTGTCTTCCTGCACCCGGGCTATGGCCTCGCCGGTCAGATAGGTCTTATGGTTGCCGAGAAAAACCTGAATGATGATGCCCACCGTCAGCAGAGACAGCACCAGGGCTATCATGACCTCCACCAGACCGACCCCGGCCTGCCGTCGCAGTGACATGCGCCCGCTCATAGATCCGTCCTCAGCGTCATGCTGCGCAACGAAGGCTCGGTCGGCAGCCGGCTGGCATCCCACTGGATGGTGATGGTGGCCTGCCCCGCGCTGATCACAATGGCGCCATCGCCGCTCGGCAGACCGGTCAGCGCCTGTTTCCAGTACTGCAGATCCAACATGGCCATCGAGCTGCCGGAGACGGCCTCCCCCAGCCCCACATTGTACTGGCCGAGCAGGGCCGCGCTGCGATTGGCCCGCATCATGTCGGTGATCATGTAGGCGTACTGGGTCGCCTCGGTGCGGGTCAGCGCCGACTGGTTGCTCTTGAGTGCCTGCAGTTGCAAGGTTGCCATGCCGAGGATGCCGATCGACAGCACCAGCACGGAGATCAGGATTTCGAGCAGTGACAGCCCTTGTGGACGCTTCATATGCAGCTGGTCTCCTGGATGGAGGGACGGCCGGCGGGGGTGATCATGATGTCCCGTGCCGGCTCGGCGGCACAGTCTGGTGGTTGCAGGGAAAACACCAGCGTCACCTGCTGGCGGCCATCGAGAAAGCCGTTGCCACTGAAACGCAAGAGCGAGGTGTTGCTGACCAGAGTGCCTGACCCCATGTCGGGGAAGAGGCGCAGCAGCTCACCGTTATCCAGGGTGCCATTGCCGTTGCTGTCGACCCAGATCTGCCAGCCCGACTCCCAGTGATGCTGGGTAATGTTGCTGGCTGTGGCGGAGAGTGTCACAGCCGTATTGCGGCGAATGGCTTCGGAGCGGGCAAGGTTGATGGCGGCCACGAAATTGTTGGCCTGGGTGGTCAGCGTGATGTTGCGCAATACCGCGCTAAAGGAGGGGACTCCCAGGGTCAGCAGGATCGACACGATCGCTATGGTGACCATCAGCTCGATAAGGCTAAAACCTGAACGCAAAAACATCCTGTTTCGCTCTGATTTCGTTGGGGCTTGCCTGCATATCCATGTGCCATCAAGCCAGATGAGAAGATCATCAGCAGTCTAGACTGCGGCTCTTCGCTTGCAATTCAATCTACTCAAATCTTGGACATACATCATCAATTTTCGCTGGGTTCCTGCCGCATCCGGGTAAACAAGATTCATAAGAATCGTGCATAAAAAAGCCACCTCGCAGGAGGTGGCTCGGAGACCCATCATCTCATCCCGACCAACAGGATGCGGATCAGAGGATCCGCAGCTCGGGCGGCACTTCAAACACCACGTTCTCTTCGCGACCCGGGTGCTCGACGACCATATTGCCGCCCAGCTCGCGCAGACGGGCGATGACGTTCTGCACCAGCACGTCCGGTGCCGAGGCGCCGGCCGTGACCCCGATGCGCTCGACCCCCTCCAGCCAGCCGGTTTCGATCATGGAGGCATCGTCGATCAGGTAGGCGCGAGCCCCCACCTTCTCGGCCAGCTCGCGCAGACGGTTGGAGTTGGAAGAGTTGCGTGACCCGACCACCAGCATGGCGTCCACCAGCCCCGCCATCTCCCGCACCGCATCCTGGCGGTTCTGGGTGGCGTAACAGATATCGTCCTTGCGCGGCCCCTGGATCTTGGGGAACTGCTTGCGCAGGGCGTCGATCACATCCGAGGTTTCATCCACACTCAGGGTAGTCTGGGTGACGAAGCAGAGATCATCCGGATTCTTCACCTGGAGCCTGGCCACATCGTCCGGCGTCTCCACCAGATACATGCCGCCTTCGCGGTTCTCGTACTGGCCCATGGTGCCGATCACCTCGGGGTGACCCGCGTGACCGATGAGCACGGCTTCGGAGCCCTTGCGACTGGCGCGATGGACTTCCATGTGTACCTTGGTCACCAGCGGGCAGGTGGCATCAAACACCTTGAGGGCGCGGGATTTGGCCATCTCGCGCACCGTCTTGGCCACGCCGTGGGCGGAGAAGATGACGATACTATCGTCCGGCACCTCGTCCAGCTCCTCGACGAACACGGCGCCCGCCTCTTTCAGCTTGTTCACCACATAGCGGTTGTGCACCACTTCGTGACGGACATAGATGGGAGCACCGAACTTCTCCAGCGCGCTCTCGACTATGCTGATGGCACGATCGACACCGGCGCAGAAACCGCGAGGGTTAGCGAGCAGAATATCCATCAGGTCACTTTCTCCTCGTCATCAACGCCCAGGATTTCCACCTCGAAGGTGACGGTATGACCGGCCAGGGGGTGGTTGAAATCGACAGTCACCGACATGCCTTCCACCGCCCGTATGATGCCGGGCAGCTCGCTGCCATTGGGCTGGTCGAACAGTATGATGGTGCCGACCTTGGGCTCCACCTCGGCGCCGAACTTGGCTCGATCCAGATGGTAGATGTTGTCGGGATTGGCGAGGCCGAACGCCTGCTCCGGCGCCAAAGTGAAGCTCTTGGCATCACCCTGTTGCAGGCCCAGCAGGCACTGCTCGAAGGTATTGGTCAGGCTGCCATCCCCCATCCGCAGGCGGGCCGGTTTGCCGTGCAGCGCAGTGCTGTCAGCAACCGAGCCGTCTTCCAGCTTGATGGCGAAGTGAAACAGCACGCTGCTGTTGGCCGTAATCCCGGCGGCGATAGGCTGACTCATGCTACCTCCCTCTTCTTCTCGGAACGGAAGCCTTCCAGCACTATCATGGCGGCACCGATGAAGATGAAGCTGTCGGCCAGGTTGAACGCCGGCCAATGGGAACGCTGCCAGTAGAAGTCGAGGAAATCGACCACATGGCCCAGCACCAGCCGATCAAACACGTTGCCAAGGGCTCCGCCTATGATGAGCGAATAGGCGATGCCGCTCCAGCGCTGGGTGACCGACTGCTTGCGCAGCCAGTGGATCAGCAGCCCGCAGATGGCAAACGCCAGCACCGCGAAGAACCAGCGCTGCCAGCCCCCCTGATCGGCCAGGAAGCTGAACGCAGCGCCCTTGTTGTAGACGTGCACCAGATTGAAGAAGGGGGTGATCTCCACCCCCGGATAGCCAAACGGCAGCAGCTTGACCACGGCGAGCTTGCTCGCCTGGTCCAGTACGAATGCCAGCACCGCCAGCCACAGCCAACGCAGGCCGCTCTTGTTATGAGTCATGTTCATCAGGCAAATTGACGTGTTTCGCCGTCACCCTCGACGTTGGTGACGCAGCGGCCACAGATCTCTTCGTGACCGGCTATGGTGCCCACGTCTTCCACATGGTGCCAGCAGCGGTCGCATTTGGCGGCGGCGGACTGGGCCACGCTCAGCCAGAGGTCATCGCGCTCGGTCGCAACGGAACCTTCCAGTGCACTGTCAGCGATCACGACCTTGGCCTTGGAGGTGAGCAGCACGAAGCGCAGCTCGTCGGCCAGGGCATTCAGACGCTCGGCCAGCGCAGGCTTGGCAAACAGGGTCAGTTCGGCCTGCAGGGAGCCGCCGATACGCTTCTCTCCACGGGCCGCTTCCAGCGCCTTGTTCACTTCACCACGCACGGTCAGGATCTCGGCCCAGAAGGCATCGCCCATCTGCTCGCCGGCATCCAGCCCGAACAGGCCGTCATACCACTCCTCGGTGAACACGAACTCGCTGCGCTCACCCGGCAGCAGGGCCCAGATTTCATCGGCGGTGAAGCTCATGATGGGCGCCATCCAGCGCACCATGGCTTCCACTATGTGATACAGAGCTGTCTGGCAGGAGCGACGAGCCAGACTGTCTGCCTTGGCGGTGTACTGACGATCCTTGATGACGTCCAGGTAGAAGGAACCCATCTCGATGGAGCAGAACTGCATCAGCTTCTGGGTCACGCCGTGGAAGTTGTACTCGTCGAATGCCGTCACTATCTCGGCCTGTACCGCCTTGGCACGACCCACGGCCCAGCGATCCACCACCACCATGTCAGCCGGAGCCACCATGTCGGTTGCCGGATTGAAGCCGTTCAGGTTGGCCAGCAGGAAACGGGCTGTGTTGCGGATGCGGCGATAGGCATCGGCAGAGCGCTTGAGGATCTCGTCGGAGACCGTCATCTCGCCGGTGTAATCGGTACTGGCGACCCACAGACGCAGGATGTCGGCACCCAGCTTGTTCATCACGTCCTGCGGGCTGACCACGTTGCCGATGGACTTGGACATCTTGCGACCCTGACCATCCACGGTGAAACCGTGAGTCAGCACCTGGTTGTAGGGCGCCTTGTCTTTCATGGCCACGCCGATCATCAGGGAGGACATGAACCAGCCACGGTGCTGGTCGGAACCTTCCAGATAGAGGTCGGCGGAGTGACCGTTGAACTCGGGACGGGCATCGACCACTGAGGAGTGAGTTGAGCCTGAGTCAAACCAGACGTCCAAGGTGTCGGGCACCTTATCGTACATGTCGGCGTCGCTGCCCAGCAGCTCAGCCTTGTCCAGATCCCACCAGGCCTGGATGCCGGCCTGCTCGACCCGCTTGGCCACTTCATGCATCAGGCGCACGGATTCCGGGTGCAGTTGCTGAGTCTCCTTGTGAACGAACAGGGAGATGGGCACGCCCCAGGTGCGCTGACGGGAGATGCACCAGTCAGGACGGTTCTCGACCATGGCCTGGATGCGGTTCTTGCCCCAGGCCGGTACCCAGCCGCTCTGGCCGTGCTGGGTGATCCCGTCTTTCTCGATGCGCTCGATCTCTTCCAGCGCGCGCTTGCGCAGACCCTTCTGTTCCATGCTGATGAACCACTGCGGGGTGGCACGGAAGATGATCGGGGTCTTGTGACGCCAGCAGTGCGGGTAGGAGTGGTTGAACACCATGTGGTGCAGCAGGGCGCCACGCTCGTTCAGCACCTCGACCACGGCCGCATTGGCCTTGAACACATGCTGGCCGGCAAACAGTTCGGTATCCGGCAGGTAAACGCCGTTGCTGCCAACCGGGTTGGCCACTTCCAGACCGTACTTCTGACCGACCACAAAGTCTTCCTGACCGTGGCCAGGGGCGGTGTGAACGGCGCCGGTACCGGCATCCAGGGTGACGTGATCACCCAGCACCACAGGCACGTCGAAGCGGTAGAAGGGGTGGTTGAAGCGCAGCAGCTCGAGCGCAGCACCCTTGGCATAACCCAGGTTGTGGAACTGCTCGATGCCGGCGCGGTCCATCACGTCTTTGACCAGGTCGGCCGCCAGGATCAGGCGCTCCGGATGATCGCCATCCACCTGCACCAGGGCATAGTCGAGGTCTGCGTGCATGGCGACGCCGCGGTTGGCCGGCAGGGTCCAGGGGGTGGTGGTCCAGATCACCACGGAGAGCGGGCCCTTGCCGGTGTGGCCTTCGGCGCAATCAAACTTGGCGGCAACGGCAGCCTCGTCGACGGCCTTGAAACGCACGTCGATGGAGGGGGAATTCTTGTCGTAGTACTCAACCTCGGCTTCAGCCAGGGCGGAGCCACAGTCGGTACACCAGTGCACCGGCTTGGAACCTTTGTGCAGGTGGCCGTTTTCGACGATCTTGGCCATGGAGCGGATGATGTTGGCTTCGGTGCCAAAATCCATGGTCAGGTAGGGATGTTCCCAGTCACCCAGCACGCCCAGACGGATGAAGTCGGTCTTCTGCGCTTCGATCTGGGTCTTGGCATATTTGCGGCACTCGGCGCGGAACTCGGCGGCGGAAACCTTCTCGCCCGGCTTGCCGACCATGCCTTCCACTTTCAGCTCTATGGGCAGACCGTGGCAATCCCAGCCGGGCACATAGGGAGAATCGAAGCCGGAGAGGCCCTTGGACTTGATGATGACATCTTTCAGGATCTTGTTGACCGAGTGACCGATGTGAATGCTGCCGTTCGCGTAGGGAGGGCCATCATGCAGAATGAAGGAGGGCTTGCCCGCTTTGGCGCGGCGAATGGCGCCGTAAAGATCCTGATCGTACCAACGTTTCAGCATGTTGGGTTCGCGCTTGGCCAGATCGCCACGCATCGGAAACTCGGTTTCCGGAAGATTCAGGGTATGTTTATAGTCGCTCATCAGTCCTGGGTTCCCTTCTTTTCTAAAAGAGTGCTGGGTAAATTGAATGGTGGCAGCCCGAACCAGGCTCGGGCCGCCAGGGCATCTCGTTCGATCTGCTCTTTCAAGGCGGTGAAAGAGGCAAACTTCTGCTCTTCGCGCAGCTTGTGGCGAAGCAGCACCTTGACCTGTTGACCATATAGATCGCCAGAAAAATCAAATAGATGTACTTCCAATCTGGCTTGTGTACCGCTCAAGGTCGGCCGTACACCCACATTGGCGACACCGGGGAAGGTCTTGCCGGAACATACCACTTCCACCGCGAACACGCCACCGACCGGGATCACCTGGCGTTTGAGCGCCAGATTGGCGGTGGGAAAACCTATGGTGCGGCCCAGCTTGTCACCGTGGGCCACCCGGCCACTGATGGTATAGGGGCGACCGAGCATCAGCTCCACCTCCGCCATCCGGCCGGCTTTGAGGGCCTCGCGCACCAGCGTGCTGCTGACCCGCTGGCGTTCGAGCTGGAAGCTCTGGGTGCTGATCACCTCGAAACCGAAGCGCTGCCCCGCAGCCTCCAGCAACTGGAAGTCCCCTTCCCGCCCCTTGCCGAAGCGAAAATCATCGCCGACCACCAGATAGTGCACGCCGAGCTTATCCACCAGCAGTTGCTCGATGAAGGTGGCGGCGGACTGTTCGGCGAAGCGATGGTTGAAGCGCACGCAGAGCATGCGATCGAGCTGCATGCCCCTGAGCGCCTCGTACTTCTCCCGCAGCCGACTGAGGCGGGCAGGCGCTTCGCTACCTGCAAACAGCTCAAGGGGCTGGGGTTCGAACAGCATGACGCAGGCGGGCAGGCCGAGTTGGACGGCTTTTTCCTGCAGGCGTGCCAGCACGGCATGGTGACCCTGATGGACCCCATCAAAGTTGCCTATGGTCAATACACACCCCCGGTGACGGGGCTTGATATTGTGAATACCGCGAATAAGCTCCATCAGTGCCTTGTGCGTTGCTGCCATGGAAATCGGCGGATTATATATCAGCCAGCAGGCAGGGTCAGCCCTCATGGCCCGATTTCAGGCATCCTGGTCAAATTCCGAATGCCGAGCGCCATCAGAGCCACCCCCTGCAAGTTTCACCCGCCCATGGCGGCAGTGTCACTGCGGCTACTGACCCGATCTCAGGTGTCTTGGCCGAATGCCCAGCGCCAGCAGTATGACGCCATACAGGGCCCCGCCCAGACAGAGCAACATGGTCAGCTGCATGCTGGCCTTGCCCATGCCCCAGGCGCCCCATTGCGCGAGATCCGGCGACAGGTAGCCAAGCAGCCCCCCCATCAGCACGGTCGCCACCAGCAGCTTGAGGCAGAAGATCCCGGTATGGCGGGACGGACGGTAGACCGACTGCTGATACAAGCCCTTGAACAGCAAGGCCGCATTCAGGGTGCCCGAGCAGGCGGTCGACAGCGCCAGCCCCACATAGCCGAGCGGGAAGATGAAGATGAGGTTGCACACCATGTTGGCCACCATGGACATCACCCCGATCCGCACCGGCGTCTTGGTATCCTGGCGGGCGTAGTAGCCCGGCGCCAGCACCTTGATCAGCATCAGGGAGAGCAGGCCCGTGGTGGAGGCCAGCAGGCTGGCACTGGACATGCTCACCTCGTGCATGCCGAACTCGCCGCGCATGAAGAGCACTCGCAGTATGGGCTCGCGCAACACGGCTATCCCCACCATGGCCGGCAGGCCGAGCAGCATCACCATGCGTACCCCCCAGTCCATGGTACGGGCGAAGTCGGCCGGATCCTCATCCACGTGCTTCTTGGCCAGCGCAGGCAGGATCACTGTACTGATGGCCACCGCAAACAGGCCGAGGGGAAACTCCAGCAGCCGATCCGAGTAATAGAGATAGCTGATGGCGCCGGTGGCGAGGAAGGAGGCAAGCATGGTGTTGATCAGCAAGTTGATCTGGCTGACCGAGACGCCAAACAGCGCCGGGATCATCAGGGTGCGGATCTTGATCACCCCGGGATGATGCCAACCCCACTTGGGCCACACCAGCATGTTGATCTGGCGCAGGAAGGGGTACTGGAACAGGAACTGCACCAGACCGCCGAGAAAGACACCGATGGCGAGGGCTATCTCTGGCCGCTCCATCAAGGGCGCTATCCACCAGGCCGCCGCTATCATGGTGAGGTTGAGAAACACGGGCGTAAACGAGGAGACCGCAAAGCGGCCAAAAGTGTTGAGTATGGCCCCCGCCATGGCGGTGAAGGTGATGAACCAGAGGTAGGGGAAGGTGATTTTGAGCATCAGGCTGGCCAGCTCGAACTTCTCGGCCGCCGGCCCGCCATGCAGCCAGTCCCAGAACCAGCCCCAGCCGAACAGGGCCGTCAGCACGCCCGAGCCCAGCACCCCGAGCAGGGTAACGACGGTGACTATGCCACCGAGCGTACCCGCCACGGCGGCCAGCAATTCGCGCACCTCGCGCTCATCGCCCTTTTTCTTGTACTCCGTCATCACGGGAACAAACGCCTGGTTGAAGGCCCCTTCGGCGAACAGCCGGCGCAGGAAGTTGGGAATGCGGTTGGCAAAGAAGAAGACGTCTGCGGCCACCCCGGCGCCAAGCAGATTGGCGATGACCACATCGCGAACCAAGCCCATCACACGGGACGCCAGCGTCATTGCGGACACTATCATGCCGGATTTGATCAATTTCTTACTCAAGACGAAGCCTCTGGAACTGTCAGAATGGAAAGAATGCTGGTAGAATCGGCCGACAGTTTAACCGCCTCCCAACAGACACACCACCGGGGGGCGGTGTTTATTTGCACAAATCATTTGACAATATGTGGTTGAGAAGGCATATTTCCGGGCCTTTTCAATACACTCGCTAAGACAGTTTTAGGAGTTTTACCTTGGCTAATATCAAATCTGCTAAGAAGCGCGCGATTCAGTCAGAGAAACGTCGTCAACACAACGCCAGCCGTCGTTCAATGACCCGTACCTATCTGAAGAAAGTAATTGCTGCCATCGCTTCTGGCGACAAAGCTGCTGCCGTTGCTGCTTTTGCTACCGCTCAGCCGATCATGGATCGCATGGCTACCAAAGGCCTGATCCACAAGAACAAAGCTGCTCGTCACAAGAGCCGCCTGTCTGCCCAGATCAAAGCTATGGCTTAATCAGCTTCGGCTGTATAAAGCTAAAAAAACCGGCCTCAGTGCCGGTTTTTATTTATCTGCGCTGCAGTAAAGCTTGTGCAGCAGGGCAATCATCTCGCGCACCTCATGGCTGCGCAGCGAATAGTAGACCGTCTGGGCCTCTTTTCGCGTCTCCACCAACTCATCCCGCCGAAGCACGGCCAGGTGCTGCGACAGGGCTGACTGGCTCAATCCGAGTACCTCGTTGAGTTCCCCCACCGACAGTTCCCGATCCTGCAGCTGACACAGAATAAACAGTCGTCGTTCGTTGGCCAGTGCCTTGAGCAGCGCCACAGCCCGGCTCGCATTCGCCTCCATCTCTTCCAGTTGCATCTCATCCCCTCTCGTCCGAGGCAAGAATCATACTCTGTGACCCGCCGATTTAAAATGCCAGGGTTGCCGGTTGAATCGTGGTGAAGTCCTCCCGCCCGGCGAACAGGAAGGAGAAATCACTCTCGCACACCCGTTTTACCGCCGGATGCTGGATCATCCGCTCGGCGAAGATGACGTAATACTCCTCCATCAGATCCTGGGTCTCCCCGATCAGCATCACCTCCTCCCCTTCCAGGATCTCCTCCCGATAGATGGTGGGGGCCATGAAGATGCCCTGATTGAAGAAACCGAAGGCCTTCATCAGGGCCGCATCGTCGAACTCGCCGAGGATGCTGGGGGAGATGCCCTGCTGCTCGAACCACTGGGTCAGCTGGCGGCCCATGGCGGTACGACGTCCCGGGATCAGCAGCTTGCGCTCCTCCAGACAGGCGGGAAAGGGCTTCTCGGGCAGCGGCGCCTTGCAGAAGAAGCTGACGCCACAACCGCCTAGCCGCTTGGAGAGCAGGCCCGCATGCTGGCTGGAGTCCACCGGGCAGTCGGAGAGGATCATGTCGAGCTTGTGCTCGCTCAGCTGTTCCAGCAGCAGCTCGTGGGTCGATTCGAAGCAGCGCAGGTGGATGGAGCCATCGTTGGGAATGACCGAGAGCAGTACCCGGCTGGCGAGGCGTTTGGAGAGTGCATCGGCGATGCCGACATCGAACAGTATCTGGCTCTCCTTGCGGTAGTTGACGATATCCAGCATCTCGTAGGAAAGGCTGAACATCTTGTCGGCATAGCGAAACACCAGCTGGCCCAGCTCGGTAGCCTCGAGGGAGCGTCCCTTGCGCATCAGCAACTTGCCGCCCAGGCGCTGCTCCAGCAGCTTGATCTGGCCGGTGACTGTCTGCGGGGTCAAGAAGAGAGCTTCCGCCGCCTGGGTGACGGAGCCCTTCTTCTGAGTCATCCAAAAATAGTAGAGGTGGTTGTAGTTAAGGTGTGACATCCGATGGGGTTCCCGCGGTACGCGGACTCCGGTAGCAGCTGAGTTCAGCCGCCAGAATGTCATACATGTCGCTGATCGAGTCAACCTTGTTTGCGGTGAACTGCGCCTGCAGGTTGGCCTTGAGGCGCACCTTGTCAGGCATCCGCTCGCCGCAGTAGCGCTTGTTGGACTGCTTGACCCGCTCACCGGCCCGGCTGCTCAGGGCCCGCTCGGCGAAGGTCTCACCGAATTGGGCCTTGGCCTGCTTGTCCCCCAGCATGACGGCGCTGTCGACCACCCCGTTGAGATAGGCGGAGCAGCTGCTTGATGCCGCATCCTGCTGACAATCTTCCAGACTGGCCGCCCAGAGCCCCGGGCTCGCCAGCATGACCAAGCCTATCACTCTTCTCATAACCCCTCCGTGCTTTGATCCGCCTCCCGGTTGGGGAGCGACATCCGCAGGGCGAGATAACCGACCACTGCCGCCAGGGTGGATCCCACCAGGATCCCGAGGCGTGAATAGCTGCCGTAATCCAATCCGCCGTGCTCGAACGCCAGCGATGCGATGAACATCGACATGGTAAAGCCGATGCCACACAGTATGCTGACCGCAAAAATCTGCTTGAAGTTGACCCCGCCCGGCAACTGGGCGATGCCCAGCTTGACCGCCAGCCAGCTGATGGTGAACACCCCGAGCGGCTTGCCCACGAACAGCCCCAGCATGATGCCAAGAGGGACAGGGCTCAGCAGGGACGACAGGCCTATCCCGTCCAGCGAGACCCCCGCATTGGCAAAGGCGAACAGCGGCAGTATCAGGTAGGCGCTCCAGGGGTGCAGCGAGTGCTCCAGATGCTTGAGCGGCGAGGCATAACGCTTGCCGTTGAGCGGTATCATGAAGCCCACTATGACGCCAGCCAGGGTCGCATGGACGCCGGACTTGAGCACAGCCACCCAGAGCACCAGGCCCACCAGCATGTAGAGGCCGATCCTGTCCTCCCCACGGCGATTCATCCACAGCAGGGTGAGGGTCGCCAGTATGCCGACCGCCAGCGCCGTCAGCGACAGCTGCTGGGTATAGAAGAGCGCGATGATGATGATGACACCCAGGTCGTCCATGATGGCCAGCGCCAGCAGGAACACCTTGAGGCTGACCGGCACCCGCTTGCCCAGCAGCGCCATCACCCCGAGGGCAAAGGCGATGTCGGTCGCAGCGGGGATAGCCCAGCCGGCGCGCGCCACTTCATCCGAGTAGTTGAAGAAGGCGTAGATGAGCGCGGGGGCCAGCATGCCGCCGACCGCGGCTATGGCCGGGAAGGTCGCCTGCACCCGGGAAGAGAGCGCCCCTTCCAGCATCTCACGCTTGACCTCAAGCCCGACCAGCAGGAAGAAGATCGCCATGAAACCGTCGTTGATCCAGAGCAGCAGCGGCTTGTTGATGTCGAGCGCGGCGATGCGCACCTGCACAGGCGTATCGAGGAATGCCTGATAGCCACCGGCCAGACCCGTGTTGGCCAATACCATCGCCAGTATGGCTGCCATGATCAGAATTATTCCGGAGGCGGCCTCCAGCTGCAGAAACTTCTTTATTACGTTGCTCATGGTTAAATTATCCACAGTATTACTTTGATTTGAGTCTATATCCCATAACAATTAATGGAAAATCGTTTCTTACTGCTGAATACAACGAGAAAACCGAAGGAAAAACAGAATGTGCCTGCTATAAGCAGGTTTTACTGCACTCAGGCCCCCTTGATGACGCAATCAATAAAATGAATTTTCAGTTATTTTTATGCATATAAAAGGCGCCTCAAGGCGCCTTTTACATTAGATGGCGACGGGCGCCTTGATGCCGGGATGGGGGTCGTACCCCAGGATCTCGAAATCCTCGAACCTGTAGTCGAAGAGGGAATCCGGCTTGCGCTTGATCGCCAGCTGCGGCAAGGGCCGCGGCTCGCGGGAGAGCTGCAGCGCGGTCTGCTCCATGTGATTGGAGTACAGGTGCACATCACCACCGGTCCAGACAAAATCGCCCACTTCCAGATCGCACTGCTGGGCCATCATGTGGGTCAGCAATGCATAGCTGGCGATGTTGAACGGCAGGCCGAGGAACACATCACAGCTGCGCTGGTAGAGCTGGCAGGAGAGCTTGCCGTCCGCCACATAGAACTGGAAGAAGGCGTGGCAGGGAGCCAGCGCCATCTTGTCCAGTTCGCCCACGTTCCAGGCGGAGACTATGATGCGGCGCGAATCCGGATTCTGCTTGATGTCATCCACAGCACGCTGGATCTGATCGATGACGGTGCCATCGGCCGCCGGCCAGGAGCGCCACTGGGCGCCATAGACAGGCCCCAGATCGCCATTCTCGTCGGCCCACTCATCCCAGATGCTGACGCCGTGTTCTTTCAGATAGGCGGTGTTGGTATCGCCGTTGAGGAACCAGAGCAGCTCATGAATGATGGAGCGCAGGTGGCACTTCTTGGTGGTGACCAGCGGAAAGCCGTCCGCCAGATTGAAACGCATCTGGTGGCCGAACAGGGAGACGGTACCGGTGCCGGTGCGGTCGGATTTGACCGTGCCCTCATCCAGGATCTTCTGCATCAGGTCAAGATAGGCCCTCATTGCTTGGCCTCCTTCGCGGCGTTGCCGAACAGCTGAGGACGCTTGTAGGCGACCCAGATCATGATGGCACCGACGATGATCATCGGCATGGAGAGGATCTGGCCCATGCTGATCTCCTGGAAGTAGAGACCCAGCTGGCTGTCCGGCTGACGCACAAACTCCACCAGGAAGCGGAACAGACCGTAGAACAACAGGAACATGCCTGAGATGGCGCCACGGGGCGGGTTCTTGCGCCAGAACAGATTGAGGATGATGAACAGCACCACACCTTCCAACGCGAACTGATAGAGCTGGGAAGGGTGACGCGGCTCAGGGCCAGCCTCAGGGAATATGATGGCCCAGGGCACATCGGTGACCCGGCCCCACAGCTCGCCGTTCAGGAAGTTGCCGATGCGACCCACGCCGAGGCCAAACGGGATCAGCGGTGCCACAAAGTCGGCCACGGTGAAGAAGTGGCGCTTGGTCTTGTGAGCGAACCAGATCATGGCGGTGATGACCCCGATCAGGCCACCGTGGAACGACATGCCGCCGGTCCAGATCTTGAACAGGTAGAGGGGATCGGCCAGGAACATGTCGAAGTTGTAGAACAGCACGTAACCGACCCGACCACCCAGGATCACCCCGAGGAAGCCGTAAAACAGCAGATCGGAGACCTCGTTGCGGGTCCAGCCGCTGTTCGGTGTATCGGCGCGACGCCCCGCCAACCACATGGCGAAGGCGAAACCAAACAGATACATGAGACCGTACCAGCGTACCGATAGTGGCCCCAAACTGAATGCTACAGGATCAACCTGCGAGAAAACCCAATATCCATCGTGCTGCATATGCGGCCCCAGTCATAAGAAAAGCCGCATTTTCCGATCATTCGTCAGCAGGGACAAGGCATGATTATCAATCAGTCTGTTTCGTTTTGTGACCGGCCCGCAGCAAGCCGCCCAGACCGTGCTCTTCCAGGTAACGGGCAAACAGGCCGCGCAGCACGTGAGGATTGTCGTGCTTGAGGCCATCGGCCATCAGCGCGGTCAGCTCGCTCAGGGTGGATTGACGCAGCACGTACTTGATACGGGCAATGTTGTGGGTGTTCATGCTGAAGCGCCGATAGCCCATGGCCAGCAGCAAGAGCACACCGACCGGATCGCCGGCCAGCTCGCCACACACGGAGACAGGTTTCTGGTAGCGATGGGAGGCATCGACCAGCAGTTGCAGGGCGCGGATCACCGCGGGATGGAAGGCATCGTAGATATTGGCGACGCGGGCATTGTTGCGATCCACCGCCAGCAGGTATTGCGTCAGGTCATTGCTGCCCACCGACCAGAAGTCGATGAGCGGCGCCATCTCGGGCAGTATATAGAGAGCGGACGGCACCTCTATCATCACTCCCAGGCTGGGGTAGCGGATCACCGCATCGCGACTGGCCGCCTCTTCCGACACTTCTCGCCAGGCCTGATCCAGCAGCCGGCGAGAGGCCCTGATTTCGCTGACGCTGCTGATCATCGGCAGCATGATGGCCAGGTTGTCCAGCCCCTCGCTGGCCCGCAGCATGGCCTTGAGCTGGACCAGGAACAGTTCGGGGTGATCCAGGGTGAGCCGGATCCCCCGCCAGCCAAGGAAGGGATTTTCCTCGACGATGGGGAAATAGGGCAGCTGCTTGTCGCCCCCCACGTCCAGCGTGCGCATGCAGACAGGACGATTTCGATAGGTTTCCAGGATGCCGCGATAGCGCGCCGTCTGCTCCCACTCGGAGGGGAAGCTGTCCTGCAGCATGAAGGGGATCTCGGTGCGATAGAGCCCGACCCCGTCCGCCAGATGATTGAGGGAGATCTCGGTGTCGGCGCTCAGGCCCGCGTTGAGCAGCAAGGAGACAGGAGTGCCGTCGGCGGTTTCCGATGGCTGGTTGTCGACGCTGCGCACCAGGGTATCGAGCGCCCGCTCCTCGTTGAGCAGTTGCCGATACTCGGTCAGGATCACCTGATTGGGCTCGATGAAGAGATCGCCGCTGTAGCCGTCGACGACCAGCATGCGACCGCCTATGTCGCCGAGCGGCAGATCCACCCCCATGATGGCCGCCACCCCCATGGCACGGGCCAAAATGGCGGCGTGGGAGTTGGTGCCCCCCTTGAGGGAGACAACCCCGGTCAGGAATTCCCGCGGCACCTCGGCGAGTATGGTGGCCGTCACCTCGTCGGCGACCAGCACCACGGGCTCGCCGACCGTGATGTGTTCAGGTTCATTCTGCACCAGCCGGCTGATGAGCCGCTGGGCTATGTCCTTCACATCGGTGGAGCGCTCCTGCAGGTAGGGATCCTTCATCCCCTTGAACTGATCGATCAGCCGGTCGCTGATGAGCTTGACCGCCGACACGGCCGTCCAGTGCTCCTTGCTCACCTTGTTGCGGATGGGCTTGATGTAACCGGGATCGTTGAGCAGATGCAGATAGATGTCGAAGATGGCGACCGAATCCTGGCTGTAGCTCTCGCGAAACCGCAGCGCCAGACTCTCCAGATCGTGGCGCACCTCTTCCACCGCCACATTCAGCCGCTCCAGCTGCTTGGCGTGCTCCTCGTCCTTGCGCGGGGTGATGGAGCTGAGCTCCTTGCGGGGCCGCCACACCCAGGCCTTAGCCATGGCAATGCCGCTGGCCCCGGCGATGCCGCGCAGCGGCTTGCTCCAGTCGGTCTTCTGCAACCAGCCCTTGGCCTGCGCCTGGGCGATGCGGGCCGCCAGCTGGGCCGCCAGCGTGACCATGAAGGACTCCTCCCCCTCATCGAAGAGGCGGCTGTCCTTCTGCTGCACCACCAGAATGCCCACCACCTGGCGCTGATGCATGATGGGGGCGCCAAGGAAGGAGCGAAACGCCTCTTCAGCCACATCGGGCAGGAATTTGAAACTGGGATGGGAGGGGGCATCGGCCAGGTTGATCAGCTCTTCGCGCTGACCCACCAGACCGACTATACCCTGCTCGAATGGCAGGGTTGCCTTGCCCACCGCCGACTCGGCCAGACCATCGGTCGCGGCAAGGCGGTAGCGGCGCATGTCAGGTTCAGAGACATAGACGGAACAGCAGTCCACCATCATGGCCAGCCGGGTCTGGCTGACCAATGCCTGCAGGGCCAGCTCCAGGGTGTTGGCTTCGGCCATGCTTTCGACGATGCGTCTGAGTTCCGTCAGCAACTAGGTGTGCTCCTTAGCGAGAGCGGTTGCGCCGCCCATCTTTCCGATTAACTTGCACCACAGGCACTGGCATCGCCAGCGGAGCAAACTCCTTCATCACCCGTCGATAGACTTCTCGTTTGAAGGAGACAACCTGGCGTACCGGATACCAGAAGCTGACCCAACGCCAATCATCAAACTCGGGGTGACCATGACAGCCGAACTGGATCCTGGACTCCCTGCCCGGATCCAGCTGTAGCAAGAACCATTTTTGTTTTTGGCCAATACAGACCGGTGAACTGTCCCAACGAACAAGGCGTTTTGGCAAGCGGTACTTCAGCCAGTTGCGACTGGTGGCCATGATGGTCACATCCTCGGGCTTGAGGCCTATCTCCTCATACAGCTCACGATACATGGCCTGCTCAGGCGTCTCACCGTCATCAACCCCCCCCTGCGGAAACTGCCAGGAGTGCTGCCCATAGCGCTTAGCCCACAATACTTGCCCGTCACGGTTACAGATCACGATTCCGACATTGGGACGAAACCCGTCGCCATCTATCACGTGATCACCTTATAAAGGCTGAATCTATAAGGAGATTGTTCCACATTCACCCCGTGGCAGCAAACAAGGACTGCAATCCCCCACTCATGAATAACTTTCAATTTCAAGCCGACTTATAAACAAACCCGAGGATCAAGCCCCGCAAGTTGCCCACCCAGACTGTGCATAAGCCTGTGAGCAAGCGGGTATATACAGTAGTTTTATTTATCTGCTCTACCCAGGGCATCAGCATACAGCATGGCAATAAAAACTAAATATGTATTTAAATACATGGTGTTAAATGCATAGTGCTGGATCAAGATCCATGTCTTTCCCGGCCGGAGATCCGGGATCCCGATTGTGAACAAGTTCGGCTGCTCAAAGATCCACCACGGCTAATTTATCCACAGGAGTGGCACACTATCTGCCCTGTCATCACAGCAAAAATCGGTGTAGTTTCACATTTTTTTGTAACAACACCCCGACTATCACCACTTTGAGCCAGTTATCCAAGATTTCTGTGGATAACTGTGTGCAACAGCATGAGCAAACCCTTGGACAACTATTTCAAGTCGGGATCCTGCGTGGGAAAGATCGGCGCAACAAAGACAAATCCGTTAAAAATCATTATGATAAGTGCTTACACACAAAACCGCCCCCCCTGTGCAACCCCTCGGCAGGATCGGTTATAAAAACAGCGATCCTCACCAGGGATCAGACTTGCTAGAATAATCCCCCTTTGCAGGAGTCATTCATGCCCACCCAGCCCCAGTCCGAGCAGGAGTTATTGAGCCGAGCCCATGCCATGGCGGGCTTCACGCTGGCACAGCTGGCTGCCGATGCCGGCCTCGCCGCCCCGCGGGATCTGAGGCGGGACAAGGGCTGGGTCGGCCAGCTGATCGAATGGCAACTGGGCGCCAGCGCCGGCAGCAAGCCGGAGCAGGACTTCCCCGAACTCGGCATAGAGCTCAAGACGATCCCCATAGATCCTCAGGGCAAACCGCTGGAGACCACCTTCGTCTGCGTGGCGCCGCTGATCGGCGTCAGCGGCCAGCGCTGGGAGCAGTCGAACGTGCGCAACAAGCTCTCCCGGGTGCTCTGGATCCCGGTGGAGGGCAGCCGCGACATTCCCATAGGCGAGCGGCGGGTCGGCATGCCGCTGATGTGGAGCCCGAGTGAGGAGGAGGATCGGCTGCTGCGCCAGGACTGGGAGGAGCTGATGGACATGATAGTGCTGGGCGAGGTGGAGCAGATCAGCGCTCGCCACGGCCAGGTGATGCAACTGCGTCCCAAGGCCGCCAACAACAAGGCGCTGACCCGTGCCATCGGTCGCAATGGCCAGCCGATCCTGACCCTGCCACGGGGCTTTTACCTCAAGACAGGCTTCACCCACGGCCTGCTGCAACGACACTTTGCCCTGCCCCTTTGATCTCCGTTATAAACATCCTTGTCATAAAGTGATATAAAAATAGCCAGAAGCCATTTCTTCGCAATCAATGACAAGGAGGCGTCATGCCGATCAACAAGCAATTCCTCAAGTCCCGTCCCGAGGTCAAGGTGACCTTCGCAGTGGAAAAAGTGGCCGCAGGTGAGGCTGAACAGGTACTGCTGCTGGGGGAATTCAGCCAGTGGCAACCCATAGAGCTCAAACGGATGAAGAGCGGGGAGTTCAGAACCACCCTCAACCTGCCCACCGATGGCCCCAGCCATTTCGAATACTGCTACCAGCTGGTGCAACCGAACGGGGAGACTCACTACGACAACGACTGGGAGGCGGACGACTATGTGCCCGGCCCCTTCGGACGTGACAACTCAGTGGTGCGGGTCAGTCAGTAGGCGACGAGCAGAACACTGGCGCATCTGGCCGGCACCCGAATTGCAGACACAAAAAAGGCTCGCCATTGGCGAGCCTTTTCACTACCTGTCGAGCTTTTCGCCGACATACCGACACCAATTCGAATCGAATTAGTTGAGCTTCTCTTTGATACGAGCAGCTTTGCCGGACAGGTTGCGCAGGTAGTACAGTTTGGCGCGGCGAACATCACCACGACGCTTCAGTTCTACACTGTGGATCAGCGGAGAGTGAGTCTGGAATACACGCTCAACACCTTCGCCGTTGGAGATCTTGCGAACGGTGAAAGCAGAGTGCAGACCGCGGTTACGCTTGGCAATAACGATGCCTTCGAAAGCCTGCAGACGCTCTTTACCACCTTCTTTAACACGAACTTGAACACGTACGGTGTCGCCCTGGGCAAAAGCCGGGATGTCGGTACGCAGTTGCTCTTGTTCAAGCTGCTGAATAATCTTGCTCATTGTCTTTCCTTACCTAGGATAAACTGAAAACTCTACTTAACGCTGTCACGCACTTCGCGGACATACTCGGCAAGAAGTGATTCTTGCTCGTCAGTCAGAGCTAGGTTGTTAATAAGTTCCGGCCTTCTTTGCCAGGTTCGTCCGAGCGACTGTTTGAGACGCCAGCGTCGAATCACTTCGTGATTGCCGCTTGTCAGCGCCTCTGGCACCGCCAATCCATCCAACAACTCCGGCCGAGTGTAGTGGGGATGATCCAGCAAGCCATCCGTGAAGGAGTCCTGCTCGGCACTGGCCTGATCGCCCAAAACCCCTGGGACCAGACGCGAAACCGCATCGATCAGGGTCATGGCAGGCAACTCGCCACCACTTAACACGTAATCCCCGATAGACCACTCTTCGTCGACTTCGGTTTGTATCACGCGTTCATCGATACCTTCGTATCGACCGGCTACCAGAATCAGTTTCTGACTCGTCGCCAACTCGGTTACGCCAGCTTGAGTCAGCTTGCGTCCCTGAGGAGAGAGATAGATGACTTTCGCCCCGTCTCCCGCCGCTTGCTTGGCTGCATGAATCGCGTCACGCAGCGGCTGAACCATCATCAACATGCCGGGCCCACCACCATAAGGACGATCGTCGACCGTACGGTGTTTGTCGTGGGTAAAGTCCCGGGGGTTCCAGCACTCAATCTGCAGCAGGCCACTCTTGACGGCCCGACCCGTTACCCCGTGCTCGGTAATGGCTCGGAACATTTCCGGGAAGAGGCTAATCACCCCAATCCACATAAGAAACCTCCGGCACTCGTGTTACCGCGGGAAACTAGAAACCAGGATCCCAATCAACTTCGATTGTTCGAGCAGTCAGATCAATATGCTTGATCACCTGCTCTTCCAGGAACGGAATCAACCGCTCCTTTGCACCAAAGGCATCTTTTACATTGGCCTCAACCACCAACACATCGTTGGAGCCGGTTTCCATCAATTCGGTCACCTTGCCCAGGTCGTAACCCTTGGTGGTCGATACCGAGCAACCAATCAGGTCACGCCAGTAGAACTCACCTTCAGGCAACGCAGGCAACAGATCGGCGGGAACGCCAATCTCGACATTGGTCAATGCCAGGGCATCTTCACGCAGATCGATACCATCGATCTTGCAAATCAGACCCTTGTTGTGACGCTTCCAGGCCGAAACCTTGAGTTCACGCCACGCCCCGTTCTGATTGATCAGCCAGGGGTTGTAATCGAAAATCGCTTCGGCAACATCGGTGAAGGAGTTCACTTTAAGCCAGCCCTTGATGCCATAAACGGTACCCAGGGTGCCCAGAACTATAGGTTTTTCCACCTTAACTCCTTACCGTTTGGCTGATTAAGCAGCTTTGGCAGCGTCTTTGATCAGCTTGGCAACGCGGTCAGAAACAGCGGCACCAGTAGCAACCCAATGCTCGATACGAGCCAGGTCCAGGTTCAGCTTTTCGGCAGAACCAGAAGCAACCGGGTTGAAGAAACCAACGCGCTCGATGAAGCGACCGTCACGGGCGCAACGGCTGTCAGAAACTACTACCTGGTAAAACGGACGCTTTTTCGCGCCACCACGTTGTAAACGAATGGTTACCATATCGTCCTCATTAACATCTAATGAACAAGGCCCGCAAACACGCGGACCCTAGCTTAAAATAAGCCGCGTAATTCTACTTGGATTCGTAATAATTGCAACCAAGCCAGCCATTTTTTGCACAAGGCTCACAATGAAAAGGGCCCACCTCTGGTGAGCCCCTGGCCTGGCTGAAACGGTCGGGATCAGAAGGGACCGCGACCGCCACCGAATCCTGGCGGCAACATGTTCTTCATCTGCCCCATCATCTTGCGCATGCCGCCCTTGCCGGACATCTTCTTCATCATCCGCTGCATCTCGGTGAACTGCTTGAGCAGCTTGTTCACGTCTTGCACCTGCATGCCGGACCCTGCGGCGATACGGCGCTTGCGGGAGCCCTTGATGAGGTCGGGATGGGCACGCTCCCTGGGCGTCATGGAGCTGATGATGGCCTCCATCCGCACGGTCAGCTTGTCATCCATCTGATCCTTGACGTTGTCCGGCAGACCGGACATGCCTGGCAGCTTGTCGAGCATGCCCATCATGCCGCCCATGTTGCGCATCTGGGCCAGCTGTTCGCGGAAGTCTTCCAGATCGAAGCCCTTGCCACTCTTGACCTTGTTGGCCAGCTTGGCGGCTTTTTCCTTGTCGACATTGCGCTCCACTTCCTCGATAAGCGACAGCACGTCGCCCATGCCGAGGATGCGGGAGGCGAGACGATCCGGATGGAACGGCTCCAGTGCATCTGTCTTCTCGCCCATACCGATGAACTTGACCGGCTTGCCGGTGATGTGGCGCACAGAGAGGGCGGCACCACCGCGAGCGTCGCCGTCCGCCTTGGTGAGGATCACGCCGGTGAGCGGCAGCGCCTCGTTGAACGCCTTGGCGGTGTTGGCGGCATCCTGACCCGTCATGGCGTCCACCACGAACAGGGTCTCGATCGGCTTGATGGTGGCGTGGAGATGGATGATCTCGTCCATCATGTCGCTGTCGACGTGCAGACGACCGGCGGTATCCACTATCACAACGTCATAGAACTTCTTGCGCGCCTGATCGATGGCGGCGGTGGCGATGTCGACCGGTTTCTGGCTGGCATCGCTCGGGAAGAAATCGACTCCTATGTCGCTCGCCAGCGTCTCCAGCTGCTTGATCGCCGCGGGGCGATAGACGTCGGCACTGACCACCAGCACCTTCTTCTTGCTGCGCTCTTTGAGCAGCTTGGCCAGTTTGCCTACGGTCGTGGTCTTACCAGCACCCTGCAGACCCGCCATCAGTATGATGGCCGGCGGCTGGGCGGCCAGGTTGAGCTGCTCGTTGGCCTCGCCCATCACCGAGACCAGTTCACCGTGCACTATCTTGATGAAGGCCTGGCCCGGACTCAGGGACTTGGCCACTTCCTGGCCGACCGCACGCTCCTTGACGCGAGCGACGAAGTCACGCACCACCGGCAGGGCGACGTCCGCCTCGAGCAGCGCCATGCGGACTTCGCGCAAGGTATCCTTGATGTTCTCTTCGGTCAGGCGACCGCGCCCACTGACATTGCGCAAGGTGCGCGAGAGTCGTTCAGTCAAATTCTCAAACATGACGGATTCCGGTTCTTGGCGTAATAAATTGGGGGCATTATAACCCAGAGCGGACGCGAGGACGATTATTCACCGCACGGCAGCAATGGGGACCTGCTCCCTATATATGGGCAGATCGGCGGTAGCACAACTGGCGAGCACATCTTGTGCAAGGTATACTGCCTCTCCTATTCCCAACTGCCTGTTCAACAACGACCTGGTTATGATCGTGATCTCTGTTCTGGCCCTGGCGTTCTATCTGCTGGCCATCATCGCCTCGCTGCATCTGCTGCTCAGTGCCAAACCTGTGGGGCAAGCTCCCCTGTTTGCCTGTATCGGACTGGCCCTGATCGGGCACGGCGCCGCCGTGGCCGGCGAAGTGCTGGTGACCCATTCAGGCCAGAACCTGAGCATGCTCAACGTCGCGTCCCTGGTCAGCCTCATCATCAGCTGCTTCATGACCTGCGTCACCCGCCGCTTCAACGGCTGGATCCTGCTGCCCGTGGTCTACAGCTTCTCCGCCCTGCTGCTGGCCGCCAGCGCCCTGATCCCGGGTCGCTATATCACCCATCTGGAGGCCCATCCCCAGCTGCTGCTGCACATAGGGCTCGCGCTGATGGCCTATTCGGTGCTGATGATCGCCTGCCTGTTCGCACTGCAGCTCGCCTGTCTGGACAGACAGCTGAAGTCCCGCAAGATCAGTCAGTTGCCTGCCATGCCGCCCTTGATGACGGTGGAGAAACGGCTGTTCCAGCTCATTTCGGCGGGCCTGTTCCTGCTGACCCTCTCCATCGCCTCCGGCCTCTTCTTCCTGGAAGACATGTTCGCCCAGGGCAAATCCCACAAGGCGATCCTCTCGATCCTGGCCTGGTGCATCTACGTGCTGCTGCTGTGGGGTCATCACACCCGTGGCTGGCGCGGTCGCAAGGTCATCACCCTGAGCCTGATCGGCAGCTTCATCCTGACCCTGGCCTACTTTGGCAGCCGCTTCGTCAAAGAAGTCCTGCTGAGCTGATACTCACCCCCCTTTACTCATCCAGCCCTCACAGGAGCCCTTCTTGGACAGCATATCAACGAGCACATTATTGATTGTTCTCGTTATTTTGATCCTCTTGTCTGCTTTTTTCTCAAGTTCTGAAACCGGCATGATGTCGCTCAACCGCTACAAGCTGCGGCATCTGGCTCAAACCAAGCACAAGGCTGCCCGTCGGGTAGAGAAGCTGCTGTCCCGCCCGGATCGTCTGCTGGGGCTGATCCTGATCGGCAACAACCTGGTCAACATCCTCGCCTCGGCCATCGCCACCATAGTCTGCATCAGGCTGTTTGGCGCCTTCGGGGTGGCCATCGCCACCTTCGGCCTGACCCTGATAGTGCTGGTGTTTGGCGAGGTGACTCCCAAGACGCTGGCAGCCATGTACCCGGAGAAGATCGCCTATCCCGCCTCCTGGATCCTCAAGGGGCTGATGGTGCCGCTCTACCCCTTTGTCTGGCTGATCAACGGCATCACCAGCGGTCTGCTCAAGCTGCTCAGGCTCCATCCCAACAAGGATGACTCCCTCAACACCGAGGAGCTGCGCACCATAGTCAACGAGGCGGGCAGCCTGATCCCCCAGCGTCATCAGGAGATGCTGCTCAGCATTCTGGATCTGGACAAGATGACGGTGGAGCACATCATGGTGCCGCGCAGCGATATCTACGCCATCGACATCAACGATGACTGGAAGACCATACTGCGTCAGCTGGCCCACTGTGCCCACACCAAGATCCTGCTCTACCGCGACAACATCGACGATGTGGTGGGCTTCCTGCACGCCCGCGATGCGCTGCGGCTGATGGCCAGGGATCAGTTCAACAAGTCGAGCCTGCTGCGGGAAGTGGACGAGATCTACTTCATCCCGGAAGGCACGCCGCTCAACGTGCAACTGGCCAAATTCCAGCGCAACAAGGAGCGGATCGGCCTCATAGTGGATGAGTACGGGGATATTCAAGGGTTGATCACCCTGGATGACATACTGGAAGAGATAGTGGGCGACTTCACCACCTCCATGACACCGGCGCCCAGCGACGAGATCCACCCCCAGCCGGATGGCTCGTTTCTGGTGGAGGGCTCGGCCAGCATCCGCGAGCTGAACAAGGAGATGAGCTGGCGGTTGCCCATCGATGGGCCCAGAACCCTGAACGGTGTCATCCTGGAGTACCTGGAGGAGATCCCCCAGCCCAACATCAGCCTGCGGCTGGCCGGCTATCCCATCGAGATCCTAGAAGTGGAGAACAACATGGTGAAGATGGCGCGGATCATGCCAGATTTATACCGCAACGAGTCGGGATTCGAAGATTGAAAAAAGGCTGCCGATGGCAGCCTTTTTTATCTCACTCGCTCTCCTCGTCCGGCTCCAGCACCAGGGTCGGGATCAAGTCGCCGAACACCTTCTGCAGCTCCTCGCGATTGGCCAGCAGGTCTTGCAGCGTGTAGCTGTCCATCACCGCCAAAAAGGCGTTCATCGCCTCCTTCAGGGCATTCTTCAGCAAGCAGACAGAGACTATGTGGCAGGCGGGCGAGTTGCAGTCGATGCCGTCCAGATTGCCCTCCAGCGCCCGGATCACCTGGCCGATATTGACTGTCTCCGGCGCGCAGGCCATGCGGATCCCGCCATTCTTGCCGCGCTGGGATTGCAGATAACCCAGCTTCACCAGTTGATTCACCACCTTGACCATGTGGTTGCGGGAGACGCCATACAAGGCGGAGACCTTGGCCACGCTCGACAGTTCGCCCTGTGGCAGGGTCGCCAGATAGAGCAGGGCTCTCAATCCAAAATCGGTATAGCTAGTTAGTCTCATAGTGCCTGTGTCGCATAACGCGGAAAATTGATTATTGATTCAGATCAAATAAACATCTAGGATGCAGCTTATTAAGTGACATTTTAGATGTTCAATTAGCAAGGACCTCCTATGTTAGACCAAGCCACCATCGCCGTCATCAAAAGCACCATCCCTTTGCTCGAATCGGCGGGGCCTGCCCTCACCCAGCATTTCTACCAGCGCATGTTCAGCCACAACCCGGAACTGAAGGATATTTTCAACCTGGCGCACCAGCGCAGCGGCGGTCAACCGCTGGCGCTGTTCAATGCGGTGGCGGCTTACGCCAGGAATATCGACAACCTGGGAGCCTTGGCCGGCGCGGTGGAACGCATCGCCCACAAGCACACGGGTTTCATGATCCAGCCGGAACAATATCACATTGTAGGTAGTCATCTCTTGGCCACGCTCAAAGAATTGGGTGGAAGTGCGGTCACCGAAGAGGTGCTGGATGCCTGGGGCAAGGCGTATGGTGTGCTGGCCAGCATCTTCATCGGCCGGGAGAGCGAGATCTATCAGGAGAAGGCGAGCGAGATCGGTGGCTGGCAGGGTCCCCGCCCCTTCATCATCAAGGAGAAGCGCAAAGAGAGCGAGCTCATCACCTCCTTCCTGCTGGCGCCGGTGGATGGCAAGCCGGTACTGGACTTCAAGCCGGGCCAGTACCTCAGCATCAAGCTGGCCCATCCCGAGCTCGAATATCAGGAGATCCGCCAATACTCCCTCTCCGATGCGCCGAACGGTCGCGATTACCGCATCAGCGTCAAGCGCGAGCCCCAGGGCCAGGTCTCCAACCTGCTGCACGACCATCTGCATGCTGGCGATCAGGTGGAACTGATGCCACCGACCGGCGACTTCTTCCTGCAGGCCGATGCCAGCACGCCCGTGGTATTGCTCTCTGCCGGCGTGGGCCTCACCCCCATGCTGAGCATGCTCAACCAGCTGCTGGCCAAGGGCCATGCGGCCGACATCTGCTGGCTGCATGCCTGTGAACAGGGTGCACTGCACGCCTTCAAGGAGGATATCCGGCACAAGCACGAGCAGCACGACCAGCTGCAGAGCCGGGTCTGGTATCGGGAGCCGGAGGCTCAGGATGAGCAAGGGAAGGATTACGACTTCCACGGCACCATGGACTTGAGCCAGGTGGCCGAGTTGCTGGCACCGCAGGCCCACTACTACTTCTGCGGTCCGCTTGGCTTCATGCAGGCGATCAAGGCGCAGTTGAGCGCGGCGGGCATATCGGCCGACCAGCTGCACTACGAAGTTTTTGGTCCCCATCAGGATCTTTAAACGGGGCTGCCCCCTATAAAGCAAGGAGGATCCAGCCTGTCATGGCACGGCGGCCGGATCCGGACCCACAGATGCAGATCTGTGGGTCATTTTTTTATTCAGTGCATCGCCTTGGCACGGGCGATGGCATTGGCCGGCATGCGGTTGGCCAGGCGGCTCAGCAGGCTGGTCGCCTTCTGATGCAGCGCCTTGTCACCGATCACAGTGCTGTGCAGCCAGTGGTAGGCCTCTTCATAATCCAGCGGGCTGCCCATCCCCTGCAGCAGCATCTCGACCCACTCGACCTGTGCCCGTTGAAACCCCAGACTGGCGGCTTCGCGCATCAGGGTCTCGGCCTTGACCAGATCCTTCTGCACCAGAGTGCCCTTCCAGTAGTAGCGGCCCAGCTGTTCCAGCGCCGGCGCCAGCCCTTGATTGGCCGCCTCCCACATGAATTTGACCCCGAGCTCGGCATCGGGCTTGATGCACACCCCCCAGGCCAGCATGTCGCCCCACAGGAACTGATAGGCCGGCACCTTCATCACCTCGGCCCGCACCTCTATATCCTGAGTGAGCTGGCACCTGTCCTGCTTCACCTGCTGCAAGTGACGACCCTGTTCAATCCAGTTGAGCAGCTCGTCCTGGCGATAGAGAGGGACCGCCTGCAAATTGCTGCTGTCGATCCCCAGACCGCCGCCACCCGATGGCGTGCTGGTCATGGGCCGGCTGGTCGGAGAGAGTCCGCTCTCCGCTGTGGCGGCGGGGGATGGGGCCACGGGCGCAGATCCCGTCGCGACGGGAGCGGGCTCAGCTGCGGGTGTCGACTCGGACGCCACAGGCAAGGGCGCGGCAGCGGGGACAGCACCGGATCCGGCAGGCTGGGGGGCGGCAGCAGACACAGAGCTCTGGGCTGCAGCCGCTGGCGACTCGGCGGCAGACACTGCGCTCTGGGATGCCATCGCCTGCTCGGCAGCGGAAACCGCGCTGCTCGCTGTGGGGGTGGCGGCGGATGCCTGAGGCTCAGCGCCCTGTACCTGGGGGGTCAGCAAACAGACAAGGCCGACAAGGGTAAGTGGTTTCATCATAAGGTTCTCCTGCTGCTCTCTGTTATCGGCAGCCGGCCCCATCCCCTTAGCCCGTCGCCATCTGCATCTGTCACCCATGACAAAGGGGAGCCGAAGCTCCCCTTGTTTGCCAGCCATACGGCTTACTTGACGAAGTCGACACCCAGCTGGATATCGGCTTTCAGGGTAGCCAGCATGCCATCCATAGCCGCTTGCTCGAAGGCACTCAGCTTGCCGTAGTCCAGTACGGTTTCGACGCCGTTCTTGCCCAGCAGTATGGGTTGCGCGAAGAAGGTGGCGTGCTTGCCATCCCCTTCCACATAGGCGCACTCGATGACGTTGGCTTCGCCCTGCAGACCCTTGATCAGCGACAGACCGAAACGGCAGGCCGCCTGGCCCATGGAGAGGGTGGCAGATCCGCCACCGGCCTTGGCTTCCACCACTTCAGTACCGGCGTTCTGGATACGCTTGGTCATGGCAGCCACTTCTTCAGCAGTAAAGGAAGCGCCTTCGATCTGGGACAGCAGCGGCAAAATGGTCACACCACTGTGGCCACCGATCACGTTGACACGCACCTTGTCGACGTTCAGACCCTTGGCCTCGGCCACGAAGGTCTCGGCACGGATCACGTCCAGAGTGGTGACACCGAACAGGCGGCGCTTGTCATAGACACCGGCTTTCTTCAGCACTTCGGCGGCGATGGCGACCGTGGTGTTGACCGGGTTGGTGATGATGCCGATCAGCGCTTTCGGGCAGGTAGCGGCACATTTTTCCACCAGATTCTTGACGATACCGGCGTTGATATTGAACAGATCGGAACGATCCATGCCGGGCTTGCGCGCCACACCGGCGGAGATCAGCACCACATCGGCGCCGACCAGAGCCGGGCTCGGATCTTCACCGCAGAAACCTTTTACTTTCACGTCAGTCGGGATATGGCTCAGATCGACCGCCACACCCGGAGTGACCGGGGCTATGTCATACAGGCTCAGTTCGGAACCAGCAGGAAGGCGATTTTTCAACAGCAGAGCGAGGGCTTGGCCTATGCCACCGGCGGCACCCAGAACGGCAACTTTCATGATCAACTCCATGTTTAAGCGTAGGTTTAAGGTTGTTTCTTGTTGTGGGCCCAACCTTAATGGATCCCCCCCTAAAAAACAATCTGATAACAGTTGCAATCACGGGTTCTGTGAGCCAAGAAACAGGCGGTGAATAAAAATGGGGGGAAATGCAGAAAATCAGAGGGGAAGCACAGATTTCCTGCACTTCCCCTTACCATAAATAGGTAGATCTACCGAGCTCAGGCCTGGAATGCCAGGGCTCGCCGTTCACACCAGCGAAACCCAATTGTTAACAATCCGTTCATGGTCAGATAGAGGCCACCAGCCACGGTGAACACCGCCAGAGTGTCATACGTCTGGGCGTTGAGGCGCTGGGCCAGACCCATCACATCCATGATGGTGATGGTGCTGGCGAGCGAACTCCCCTTGAGCACCAGGATCACCTCGTTGGAATAGGCGGGTACCAGCCGCCGTGCGGCGTGGCGCACCTTCATCCACAGGGTCTGCCCGGCCGAGAAGCCGAGTGCACGGCACGCCTCCACCTCGCCGGAGGGGATGGCATCCAGCGCCCCCTTGAACAACCGGGTGGAGTAAGCCGCCGTATTGAAGCCAAGGGCCAGCACGGCGCAGAACCAGGGCTGCTTGAGCAGCGGCCAGAGCGGCCCGGACTTGAGCCACTCGAACTGGCCTGGCCCGTAGTAGATGAGGAAGATCTGGATGAGCAGCGGCGTGCCGGTGAAGATCAGCACCCACAGCTGTACCAGCTGGGTCGCCACCGGAATCCGTCGTTCCAGCACCCAGGTCATGGCGGCGGCCAGCAGCACGCCGAGCAGCAAGCTCAGTGCCGTCAGTTGCAGGGTGATCGCCAGACCACCCAGCAGTGTCATGAGATAGTCCTGCATGGTCAACCTCCGTAGCAGCGGGTATAGCGGGCTGTCTGCTTAAAACCGCATTCACTCAGCTGACTGAAGACGGTCGATTGCAGGGTGATCACCAATCCCCCCAGCAGCGTCATGAGATAGTCCTGCATGGTCAACCTCCGTAGCGACGGGTATAGCGGGCTGCCTGCTTGAGCCCGAACTCGCTCACCAGACTGATGGCCAGATAGATGAGGGCCGCGGCGGCATACCAGGTAAAGGGTTCATAGGTGCTGGCCGAGGCCATCTGGGCCTGACGCATCATCTCGTTCACCCCTATGAGGGAGACCAGCGCCGTGTCCTTGAGCAGCACCAGCCACTGGTTGCCGAGCCCCGGCAGGGCATGACGCCAGGCCTGGGGCAGCACGATGCGAAAGAAGATGTGCCCCTTGCCGAGACCGAGCGCCAGCGCCGCCAGCCGCTGCCCGGCGGGCACCGCATTGAGCGCCGCCCGCAGGGTCTGGGTGGCGTAGCTGGCAAACAGCAGGGAGAGCGCCAGCACGCCACAGGCGAACGGGCTGAACTCCACATACTCGCCGGTGATGAGGAACAGCACCTGGGTCGAGCCGAAGTAGATGAACAGCACCACCAGCAACTCGGGCAGGCCACGAATGAGCGTGGTGAGTGTGGCCACAGGCCACACCAGCGCGCGCTGCTTGCTCAGTTCGGCGGCGCTGAACGCCAGCGCCAGCACCATGCCCCCGACCAGTGATGCCAAGGCCAGCCCGAGGGTCATCCAGGCTGCATCCAACAACAGGCTCAACATGGCTTAGTGCGCGAAGTATTTGTCGAAGATTTTCTGATAGGTGCCGTTGGCCTTGATCTCGGCCAGCCCCTTGTTCAGCTGAGTCAGCAGCTCCTGATTGCCCTTGGCGACCGCGATGCCAAAGCCGGTACCGAAATACTTGGCGTCGGTCACAGGGGTGCCGATCACGGCATATTCCTTGTGCTGCTTGAGCCAGTCGGCGGCGACTGCGGTATCGGCAAACACGCCGTCGGTACGGCCGTTCATCATGTCGAGGAAAGCACTCTGGTAGCTGGCGTAGGGCACGGTCAGCAGGCCCTTGCTGATCCAGTTGTCCACCAGATAGGACTGGTGGGAGGTGCCGTTCTGCACACCGACCGTCTTGTCCACCAGCTCTTCCGGCCCCTTGAAGGCGCCCTTCTTGGCCACGAACACGGCGGAGTTCTCGTAATAGATGTCGGAGAAGTCGACCTGGGCGGCCCGCTCCGGGGTCACGTCCATGGCGGCGATGGCGGCGTCATAGCGACGGAACTTGAGGCTGGGGATCAGGCTGTCGAAGGCCTGGTTGTGGAAGCTGCACTCCAGCTTGGCCTGGGTGCAGATGGCACGGGCCAGATCGATGTCGAAGCCCTGGAACTCGTTCTTGTCATCCAGGTATTCGAACGGAGCATAAGTGGCCTCGGTGGCGAACTTGATCTCCTTGGCCAGCACCGAGGTGCTCAACAGGCCCATGGCAGCAACCAGCAACAGACTCTTTTTCATGACAGCTTCCTTATCGATTTGAATATCAATGCATCAAGAACTCGGCAAACCGGCTGGTTTGCGGGGATGTGAAAATGGCGGCGGAGCCGGATTCGATGATCCGCCCCTTCTCCAGATAGATCACCTGACTGGCCACCTTGCGGGCGAACTCCACCTCGTGGGTCACCACCACCTGGGTGATGCCGGTCTGGCCCAGATTGCGGATGATCTCCGCCACCTCTTTGGTGATCTCGGGATCGAGGGCCGCCGTCGGCTCGTCAAACAGCAGCACCTGGGGATCCATCATCAGGGTACGGGCGATGGCCACCCGTTGCTGCTGGCCGCCGGAGAGCCGGGCAGGCCAGGCATCGCGCTTGTCGGCCAGTTGCAACTGGGTCAGCAGGTAGGCGCCCTTCTCGGTGGCCGCCGCCTTGCTCATGCCGAGCAGCTTGACGGGGGCCTCGATCAGGTTCTCCATCACGGTCAGATGTGGCCACAGATTGTACTGCTGGAACACCATGCCCACCTTGCGGCGCAGCGCCTGTGCCTGACGGTTGAATCCGGCGGCAGAGAGGCTGGACGGGAAAGAAAATTCACTTTCACCTATGCGCAATACACCGGCATCCGGGGTGTCC
This sequence comes from Aeromonas sp. A04, assembly GCF_047780465.1. Taxonomy (NCBI): domain Bacteria; kingdom Pseudomonadati; phylum Pseudomonadota; class Gammaproteobacteria; order Aeromonadales; family Aeromonadaceae; genus Aeromonas; species Aeromonas sp. A04. Next base: position 106,581 of record NZ_JBLNHP010000003.1, read on the forward strand.
AGCAGGTTCATCATGCGCAGCAGCGAACTCTTGCCAGCACCGCTCGGGCCCAGCAGCACCAAGGTCTCACCGGGTGCAGTCCGAAAGCTGACATCTTGCAGTACCGGCACCTTGTGCCAAGATTTTTCGATACCGATTAATTCAATACCCATACAACCCAATTGAATAAGTTTTCAAAATTTCGTCCCGATTTTAGCCCCAACATGGGTGGATGCAAGCTAATTTTGAATCAATATGCAGAACAAGCGCCGCTTCCTTGCAAAAATAGGCACATGAATGCAAAATGGGCACGCTGTTCATATCTGCCGCCTGAGCGTGACAGGCAGCCACACCTCCTCATTCGTGAGTCCAAGATGAAGCATAACGACAAGCAAGAAAAACTGGCCAAGGCCTTTAAAGCCTTGCTGAAAGAAGAACGATTTGGCTCCCAGGCAGAGATAGTGACTGCCCTGCAAGAGATGGGCTTCGAAAACATCAACCAGTCCAAGGTATCGCGCATGCTGAGCCGCTTCGGCGCCGTTCGCACCCGCAATGCCAAGATGGAGATGGTCTACTGCCTGCCGGTGGAACTGGGCGTGCCCACCACCTCCAGCCCGCTCAAGAACCTGGTACTGGACGTCGACCACAACGGCGCCCTGGTGGTGATCCACACCAGTCCGGGGGCGGCCCAGCTCATCGCCCGCCTGCTCGACTCCCTCGGCAAGGCCGAAGGGATCCTCGGCACCATAGCCGGTGATGACACCATCTTCATCACCCCGACCAGCGACACCGACATCGAAGAGCTCTACCTCTCCGCCCTCGAGCTGTTCGAACAGACCCCTTAATCAGGCACGTCCGTCCCGCTGTGGTGACGCCCCCTGAACGAAAAATCCCGGCCAAGGCCGGGATTTTTGTTGGTCATCTCAACCGCGCTTATTTACCCTGCGACACCAGATAATCCTCGGACGGCGCGAAGAAGGCCGCCCCGGTCACGGCGCTGGTGAAGCGCAGCAGGTGGTCGAAGTGACTGCCCTCCCCCTTGTACATGCTGGCCAGCATGGCGTTGAAGTGCTGCGGCGTGCGGCAGCAGGAGATGAAGTAGAGCCCCTGCTCTGTCATGGTGCCCCAGGGCATGCTCTGGCGCAGTATCTCCATGGACTCACCCTTCGGGGTCTTGAGGTTGACCCGCTTGATGTGGGCGGTCAGCGGCTTGTCGGCCGACTCATACTCTATGTTGTCGGCCTTGGTGCGACCTATGATGTCTTCCTGCTCTTTCAGGGCCAGCCTCTCCCAGTCGCTCATGGCGTGCACCCAGCGCTGGACATGGATATAGGAGCCACCGGCAAATTCGCCCCCCTCGAGCAGCGCCACTTCGGCCCTGTGCTCATCCTGCGGGTTTTCGGTGCCGTCGACGAAGCCGGTCAGATCCCGGCAATCCAGATTGCGGAAACCACGCACCTCTTCGGCCAGCGCCACCAGCCCCGCCAGCAGGGCCATCACGCGCTGACCGGCGTGGTGCAGCACATCGACCCGATCGGCGCGCAGTTGCACGAAGAGATCAAACGGGGTATTCGGCGCCTTATGACCATTGGCTTCCTGAGCCATAAAACCACGGAACTGGGGTGGACGGGCGGCAGGGTAGAGACCATCCCAGGCATCGGCGCCGACGGCGACCAGACCGCTGAAACCGGCATCGGGGAAATCGGCGGCAACTGCTTCCCACAGGGCGGGCAAGCTGGCCAGACGGGTCACCAGTTCGGCGCCGTCACCGGTGCGATTGAACATCAGATAGAGGGCGTGCAGATTCGGCTCTGCACAGATCCCGGCTTGGGCTTTCATATATCTCTCCCCTGAACAGGCATTGGCTATGTTGGCGTTGCGCGATTATAAACCAGAGTGAATCCAGTTCCTTGATTTCACAACGATATCAGGTCTGTCACGGCAATGGATCAAACAGCACCAGCGCATGCGGGGCAAGGTTGACCCTGGCCCGCATCCCGCCAAGCGGCTCGCCAATGCTGGCCTCGAGCCGCTGGCCGCCACACTCGAACAACACCCGGCAGTGATGGCCGAGGAACTGCTGCTCCAGCACCGCCAGCTCACCGCCGTCGACGGCCTCCAGCAACAGCTGCTGGGGTCTGAGCATCAATTGCAGCAGCTCGCCCACGGCACGGCCGTGAGGCTCGGTGCCGCACACCACCCCCAGCGACGTCTGCACGCAGTGGCTGTCCACCACCTCGGCAGCCAGGTAGTTGACCCCGCCGAGAAACTCCGCCACGAAGCGGTTCTGCGGGCGGCGATAGAGCTGCTCCGGCTGGCCCACCTGCTCGATGTGACCCGCCCGAAACAACGCCAGCCGGTCGGCGAAGGCAAACGCCTCCTCCTTGCTGTGGCTGACGAAGATGGCGCCTATCCCCTGCTGCTTGAGCAGGGCGCGGATCTCGAGAATAAGCTTCATCCGCACCTGGGTATCTATGTTGGAGAAAGGCTCGTCCAGCAGCATCAGTCTGGGCTTGCACACCAGGGCGCGGGCGATGGCGACCCTCTGCTGCTGGCCGCCGGAGAGCTCATGCGGATAACGCGCCCCCAGCCCCTGCAGATTGACCAGCATCAGCGCCTCATCCACCTGCTGCTGGCGAGCGAAGCGATCGAGCCGGGTCAGGCCGAAGCCGACGTTGTCGGCCACCGTCAGGTGCGGAAACAGGGCGTAATCCTGAAAGATCATGCCGATGTTGCGCGCCTCGGGGGGCACGCTGGCATCCGGCCCGTCGAGCAGGGTATCGCCAAGACGGATCTTGCCCCCGGCCAGCGGCAACAGACCGGCGATGGCCTTGAGCAGCGTGGTCTTGCCGCAACCGCTCGCCCCCAGCAGGCAGACGATCTCGTTGTCAGCCACCGTCAGGGAGAGCTGCTCCAGCACATTGCGGCCGTTGTAACGGCAACTGACATTTTCAACCTGCAAGCAAGACACGGCTGGCTTCCCCTTATGTTTTAAATTCGACGCAGCCACTCGCTACCCTCAAACAGGCAGACGATCTCGTTGTCGGCCACCGTCAGGGAGAGCTGCTCCAGCACATTGCGGCCGTTGTAACGGCAACTGACATTTTCAACCTGCAAGCAAGACACGGCTGGCTTCCTCATATTCTTTTGGTTCGGACCGACCTGCGGCCGGACAAGATTGCAGAGATTCATCTGCCCGTTCAGTGGCCCGGACTATCCAGGCTGCGGTTGACCCAGATCAGCGGCAGCAAGCCCACCAGCACTATGACGATAGCGCCGAGCGCCCCCCGCTCCAGCATCTCGTCCGAGACGAATTGATAGACGTGGGTCGCCAGGGTATCGAAGTTGAAGGGCCGCAGCAGCAGGGCGGCGGGCAGCTCCTTCATTGATTCGATGAACACCAGCATGGCGCCGGCAAAGAGACCGCGCCGCACCAGCGGCAGATGAACCCGCCGCAGCATGCCACCATCCCCCTGCCCCAGGGAGCGGGCCGCCATGTCGAGGCTGGGGGAGATCTTGCCCATGCTGCTCTCTACCGAGCCGATGGCGATGGCCACGAAGCGCACCAGGTAGCCGAACACGATGGCGGTGATGGTGCCGGTCAGCAGCAGGCCGGGGCCCTGGCGGCCGAGCCACTCGGCCAGATCGTTGATGGCAAAATCGAGGGCCGTCAGCGGCACCAGCACGCCGATGGCCAGCACAGTGCCAGGCATGGCATACCCCATGGCAGAGATGCGCAGGGGCAACAGGCTCCTGACCCCGCCATCGAGGCGGCGGAAGAAGCCGAGCAGCAGGGCTATGCCCATGGCGAGCAGGGCGGTCAGCGTCGAGATGAGCAGACTGTTGCCGGCGAAGCGGACAAACTCCGGCGTCCAAGACAACTCGAAGTAACGCACGCCGTAGTCCAGCAGGATGACGAACGGTAGGCCGAAACCGGCCAGTACCAACCCCCAGCACCAGAGACCGGCCAGCCAACGACTCATTCCCTTGAGCGGGTAGCGCAGCGGCGGCTCATGACCCATGGATTTCTGGAACACCTGCTGCCGGCGACGGGAGCGACGCTCGACGGCGATCAGCAGCACCACGGCCAGCAGCATCAGGCAGGAGAGCTTGGCGGCGGTGGCCAGGCTGCCGTAGCCGAGCCAGGTGTCGTAGACCGCCGTGGTCAGGGTGTTGATGGCAAAGAAGTGGACTGTGGCGAAGTCGGCCAGGGTCTCCATCGCCACCAGGGAGATGGCCACCATGATGGCCGGTCGCGCCAGCGGCAGGCTGAGACGACGAAAACTCTGCCAGGGGGTACAGCCGAGCAAGCGGCTGGAGTGGATCAGGCTGACCGACTGCTCCAGAAACGAGGCGCGGGCCAGCAGATAGACGTAGGGGAAGAGCACCAGCGCCAGCACCCAGGCGGCGCCGCCGAGGGATCGAATGGCCGGGAACCAGTAATCCGTCGGTCTGCTCCACTCAAACAGGGTTCGCAATCCCGCCTGCAGCGGCCCCGAGTAGTCGAGCAGGTCGGTATAGACGTAGGCAACGATATAGGAGGGCATGGCCATGGGCAGCATCAGCGCCCACTGCAGGGCGCGGCGCCCCGGTACCTGGCACATGGCGACCAGCCAAGCGGTGGGCACCCCGAACAGCAGGCTGAGCAGCACCACACCCGCCACCAGCCCCAGCGTATTGCCGAGGTAGTCGAGCAGTACCGTATCGGCGAGGTGGCGAAACAGGTCTTCCTCTGCCGAGAAGGCGGAGAAGATCAGGGCGAGCACCGGCAAACCCAGCAGCAGGGCGGTGGCCCAGCTGCCGGCAATCCATCCACAATTTTTCATGAGACCACAGAAGTTGATGGGGCCCTTGGCCCCATCTGATTACAAGTCGAATTTCACTTCATCCAGCAGCTGCAAGGCATCCTTGCGGTGCTTGGCATAATCGCTGACCGGCATGGGGTCAGACTTGAAACTGCCCCAGGACTTGACCATGGCGGACGGCTCGACCCCGGCCTTGACCGGATACTCGGCATTCACGTCCGCATACATATGCTGGGCCGTGTCGCCAGCCAGAAACTCCATCAACTTGCGGGCTTCATCCTTGTTCTTGGCGTACTTGGTCATGGCCACGCCGCTCACGTTGACGTGGGCACCGCGGTCGGCCTGGTTCGGGAAGTTGATGTAGACCGCATCGGCCCAGGACTTCTGCGCCGGATCTTTCAGCATGGCGCCCAGATAGTAGCTGTTGCCGAGCGACAGGTCACAGATGCCATCCTTGATCGCCTTGACCTGATCCCGGTCGTTGCCCTGTGGCTTGCGCGCCAGGTTGGCCTTGACCCCTTCCAGCCAGGTCTTGGCATCCGCCATGCCGTGATGGGCGATCATGGAGGAAACCAGCGCCACATTGTACTCGTGCTTGCCGCTGCGGGTACAAATTTTCCCTTTGAATTCAGGCTTCACCAGATCTTCATAGCTGATGGTGTCGAGCTTGCCGAGGCGATCCTTGCTGGAATAGATGGCGCGCACCCGGGTGGTCAGGGCGAACCACTTGTTGTCCGGATCGCGATAGATGGCGGGGATATTCTCCTGCAGTATCTTGCTGTCCACCGGCTGCACCAGATCCTTGTCCACCAGATCGGTCAGCCGGCTGATGTCGACGGTCAGCATGAGATCGGCCGGGGAGAGCTTGCCTTCCCGCTCCAGACGCTCGTTCAGCCCCTCTTTGGCGAACACCACGTTGACCTTGATACCCGATTCCTTCTCGAACTGCTGGATGATGGGCTTGATCAGCTCATCCTGCCGGTTGGAGTAGACGTTCACCTCCCCTGCCGCCAACGCTCCCTGAGCAGCCAGAGTCGAGAAAACCAGAGCCAGCATCTTCATTTTCATCATCCATTCCTTGAGTTGCTATATCGAGTGATAACCATTGCTGTTTGTATTTTGCATTGGCCGCGACAGCGGGATCAAGAAAACATCGAGTGCGGGATCACATATTTAAACGCCGTGCAAACAAAAGGGCCGGATAGAATCCTATCCAGCCCCACCATGGAGTCCATCCGCGACTTCACATCGGCAATCTGCCCGGTCCGGCCAATCAGTAACAGAGTGCCCTTGCTCGAACCGGTATCAGGCGCGAGGGATCAGAGCGCCTCGTCGTCGCTCTCGCCGGTGCGAATGCGCACCGCCTGCAGCAGGTCGTATACGAAGATCTTGCCGTCACCGATCTTGCCTGTGTAGGCCGCCTTGCAGATCGCCTCTATCACACCTTCGACATTGTCATCGGCCGTCGCTATTTCCAGCTTCACCTTGGGTAAGAAGTCGACCTGGTACTCGGCTCCCCGGTATAATTCGGTGTGCCCCTTCTGGCGGCCAAACCCTTTGACCTCGGACACGGTCAGACCCTCGACCCCCAGGTTGGCGACGGCTTCGCGCACATCGTCCAACTTGAAGGGTTTGATAATCGCAGTAATCAGCTTCATCTGGTTGCTCCCAATCCATGGTATGTCATGAATTGGGAATCAATTCTTGTGCCAAGTCTTTTTATTGTTTAATTTCAAAAGGATAGTGTTTGTGTCCGGGATAGATACCCCCCAACATCACCAAGGGAGCGCATCTCGCCCCATAATGAGGCACCAAGCTGAACCAGCCTCTCCCGATGCACCAAACAAGAGCACAGCAGTATGTTAGTCATCTCCAACAGCGTGACCCTGCCCTGGCATGAGCTGCAGTTTCAAGCCATGCGGGCTCAGGGTGCCGGCGGCCAGCATGTCAACAAGACCGACTCCGCCGTCTGGTTGCGCTTCGATTACCGCAGCTCCCCCAGCCTGCCGGATCTCTACAAGGAGGGACTCGACAAGCTGAGCGACAGCCGGGTACACGACGGCTTTATCCAGATCCGCGTCGAGACCCATCGCAGCCAGGACATGAACCGCAAGGAGGCCATGAGCCGCCTGGTGGAGCTGCTGAAGAAGGCCGCCTGGCGCCCCAAGGCCCGTCATGCCACCAAGCCGACCCGCAGCTCCCAGCGCAAGCGGGTCGATGCCAAGAAGCGCAAGGGCGACATCAAGTCGGCCCGCGGCAAACCCGTGCTGGAGTAATATCGCCAGCCTTACGACTTGCCCACGCCAAGGATGAGAGAAGATGAGATACAGTTTTTGCGACAGCGCCCACGGCCCCCTGCTCATCGCCATCGATAAAGATGGCCTGCGCCACGTGGAGTTCATGCAGGGTGAGCGCCCCATAATGCCAACCCCTCAGTGGCGTCAGGATGATCTGGCACTGGCGCCCTACGTCGAGCAGTTCGCCGCCTATTTCGCCGGCCGGCTGCAGCGCTTCGAGCTGCCGCTCGCCGCCAAAGGCACCCCGTTCCAGCAATCGGTGTGGCGCGCCCTGTGCGACATTCCCTACGGCGAGACCGTCAGCTATCTCGAAATAGCCCAGTCCATCGGCAACCACAAGGCGGTGCGGGCGGTGGGCGCCGCCAATGGCCGCAACCCCCTCAGCATCATAGTGCCCTGCCACAGGGTGATAGGGCGCAGCGGCGAGCTGACCGGTTATGCCGGCGGCATACCCATCAAACGCTGGTTGCTGGCACTGGAACAACAGACTGCCGGTTCATTTGAATTGACCCCCTGATAACAGCGGCATCCCTGTAAAACACTGGCTGCCGGCGCTGGAACAACAGACTGCCGGTTCATTTGAATTGACTCCCTGATAACAGTTGCATCCCTGTAAAACCCTGGCTGCTGGCGCTGGAACAACAGACCGCCGGTTCATTTGAATTGACTCCCTGACAACAGCGGCATCCCTGTAAAACACTGGCTGTTGGCGCTGGCGCAGCAGACTGCCGGTTCATTTGAATTGACCCCCTGATAACAGCGGCATCCCTGTAAACGTGGGCTTCAGCCGCTGGTTTGGCCCCGTTTCGCGTTTAGCAAAATGAACACAGTATGAAGAATCGCCTCAGAAGGGCTTCAGACAGGGTCAGGCATCATGGCTTCACACTTGGATGGCATGGCTCATCCCTCATTCAAGTGGCACCCATGTGACGCTTCCAATCTGTCTTTTTTCCCCGCGCCTCCTCTGAGGCGCTTTTTTTTTGCCCGAACGCGGCCACAAAAAAGCCCGCCGAAGCGGGCTCTGACCGGAAGGTGCTAACTTCAGGGTTAATCAGAGTGCGAGGAAGAGCCCCGCCAGCGAGGCACTCATCAGGTTCGCCAACACACCCGCCAGTATGGCGCGCATGCCGTAACGGGCGATGAAGGATTTGCGCTCCGGCACCATGGCACCCAGACCACCGATGAGGATCGCCATGGAAGAGATGTTGGCGAAACCGCACAGGGCGAAGGTGACTATGGCCTTGCTCGATTCGTTCAGGGTCTGATCCTGCACCAGGGCGATGAAGGCGACGAATTCGTTGATGACTATCTTGGTCCCGATCAGGGCGCCGGCCGCCTGGGCCTGATCCCAGGGCACGCCGATCAGCCAGGAGACGGGGGCGAACAGCCAGCCCAGGATGATCTGGAAGCTCAGCTCCAGCCCCACCAGATCACCGGCCCAGCCCAGCAGGCCGTTGAGCATGGCGATCACCCCGACGAAGGCCAGCAGAGTCGCACCGACCGCGACCGCTATGTTGAGGCCAGCCATGGCACCATCGGCCGCCGCTTCGATCACATTGGTCGCACGGGGGATCTCCACGTCCTGATGGTGATCCACCTCGCCGATTCCGGGCGGAACCAGGATCTTGGCCATGGCCAGACCGGCCGGGGCCGACATGAAGGCGGCAGCTATCAGGTATTTCAGCTCGACCCCGATACTGGCGTAGCCCACCAGGGTGCCGCCGGCCACGGAGGCGAGACCGCAGCTCATCACGGCGAAGAACTGGGAGTCGGACATCTTGGAGAGATAGGGTTTGACCACCAGCGGCGCCTCCACCATGCCGACGAAGATGTTGGCGGTGGCGGAGAGGCTCTCGGCACGGCCGGTACCCAACAGCTTCTGCAGGCCGCCGCCCAGCAGGGCTATGACGCGCGGCATCAGGCCTATGTGGTAGAGGATGGCGATCACCGCGGAGAAGAAGATGATGACCGGCAGCACGTTGAACGCAAAGATGAAGCCCAGCTTGAACTTGGCCAGATCGCCGAACAGGAAGGCGATCCCCTCCTGACCGTAACCGATCACGCTGCTAACGCTCTCGCTGACCCCGTTCAGCACATGCTGACCGGCAGGCAGCCAGAGCACCAGGCCGGCGAAGAGAACTTGCAAGCAGAGGGCAAGACCCACTGTTCGCAACGGGATACGACGACGATTATCAGAGCAGAGCACGGCCAGGGCCAGGATACTCAGTATGCCGAGCAGGGCTATCATAGGGATTCCATCAAGGGGGCAAAAGATGGGCGCGGATTCTGCGCTCCATGCTCTGCCACTGCAAGCCCGCTTGGTTACAGCCCTGTTAGCAAAAACGTTTGCACGATACCGGTTGCGCCAACCTGCTGATTTGGTTCAATTTTGGTATCACGCGAAAGCCAGTGTTCGTATATGGAAACGATTATTCCTCTGTGCCGGACAATTTGCCGCCGAGCCAGGGGGCGAGTCGCTGTTCCCAATAGGGATTGGGGCCGAAGCTCTCCTTGAGGAAATCGATGAACAGCCGGATCTTGGGATCCAGATGTTCGCGTCTGGCGTAGACGGCGTGCACCGCCATCTTCTGGTTCGGCCGCCACTGGGGCAGCAGGGGGATCAACTGACCGGACTGCAACTCCTTGTCCAGCAAGTAATTGGCGACATAGGCGATGCCGAGCCCGGCCAGGGCGGCATCGCGCACCGCCTCCGCCAGATCCACCCGGTAGTTGCCGGCCACCTGCACCGTCTGGCGCTCCTTGCCCTGGCGAAACGACCACTCGTGGTAGCGCCGCTCCCGACTCTGGTAAGTGATGCAGTTGTGCTGGGCCAGATCTTTGGGGTGCAGCGGGGTGCCGTGGCTCAGCAGATAGTCCGGCGAGGCCACCAGCACGAAGTGGATATCCGCCAGTCGCTGCCCCACCAGGGCCTCTGGCTTGTCCTCGTAGGTGGTGATCCAGAGATCCAGCCCCTCATCCACCAGGTTGGTTCTGTGATCGAACAGGGAGACTTCCAGCTCCAGCCCGGGGTAGCGATCCTGAAACGCCTTGAGGCGCGGGATCACGTGCAGCCGGCCAAATGACTGACCGACCCCCAGATGCAGGATGCCGCTTACCTTGCCACGGCGCTCCGCGACCATGGAGTCCGCCTCCAGCGCCACCGCCACCAGGGCGCGGCAGTGACGGGCATACTCCTGGCCGAGTTCGGTCAGGGAGAAGCGGCGAGTGGTGCGCTGCACCAGCTGGGCACCGAGCTCAGTCTCGAGCTGGGCCAGCTGCTTGCTGATGTGGGACTTGGAGACGCCGAGCCGTCGCGCGGCCGCCGATATGCCCTGTTCACGGACCAGGGCATCGAAGATCACCATTTGGGGCAGACGTTGCAGCACGGGATTACCAGATAGGAAAGCGGACCTCCATTATTCCAGAGCCGCCCGCAGCGGGGTAGACCTAAAGACCGAGCGCCCGTTTGACCTCTTTTTGCAGGGGATCGTCGGCCGGATTCTGGTTCGCACCATAACTCGCGACCAGCTTGCCGTCGCGCCCGATCAGGTACTTGTGAAAGTTCCAGCCCGGCGCCTCGCCCGCCGCAGCCGCCAGCCCCTTGTAGAGCGGGCTGGCATCGTCACCGCGCACCGCCAGCCGGTTGAACATGGGGAAGGTCACCCCGTAGTCACGGCGACAGACGGCGGCTGTCTTGCCCTCATCCCCCGCCTCCTGCCAGAAGTCGTTGGACGGAAAGCCCAGCACTATCAATCCTTTGTCCTTGTAGGTCTGATAGAGCTGCTCCAGATCCCGAAACTGGCCGCGATAGCCGCAGTAGGAGGCGGTATTGACCACCAATACCACCTTGCCCTCGGTCAGCTGGCAGAGGTTGTGACGCTGGGTGTTGTTGAGCTCTCGCATCTCCACATTGAAGTAGTCGGGACAGGCGGCAGATACGGCTCCCGCACCGAGCAGCAATAACAAAGTGAACCATTTCATCGGGCAACTCCTTTTGAACAGATGAGCGTCATACGCACAAACGGCGCAGTCGGTTCAACCCTGCCTCAGCGCAGCGGTATGCCGGTCAGCCAGCCATGGCCCCAGAAGATCAGCAGCGCCGTGACCGCGAGCCCGGCCCCCACGCTTATCCCTGTGCCAACCCAGTTCGCTGCGGGACGGGGATGGCGCTGCCAGTCACGCACCGAAATCCAGATGATGCTGATCAGCGCCCATAGACCTATGCCACCGAACAGCACCAGGGAGCGGGCCTCGCTGTTGACCGCCAGATGGGCGCCGGCCCAGATCAGGGTGCCGAGCAGCTGGGGATGCACCAGCCAGCGCCGCAGGTGATTGGGCCCTTGGCCGGAGAAGAACAGGATCAACGCGACCGGCATGGCGGCCATCATCAGGGTCGGGCCCCAGGCGGGCAGCAAGTAGAGCGGCATGGGGCTGGCACTGCGCCAGCCGGCAAGAATGAAGCCGATGGCGACAAATACCAGCAGCGAGAAGAGCCCCTTGTAACGATTCTCCCCCAGCCGGTCGCGCAGGCGGTCCCTGTGGGCAGCGGCGAAGCAGGGGTAGAGGTGAATAAGGGTAAACAGCAGTACCCCCAGGGTCAGCAAGATCATGGGTTGCTCCTTGTACTATGGGGGATCACTATGCCGCAAAGTGCGCAACCGGAACACAGAAACCGCAGAAAAGTGGTGGGGATACAGCAGGATAATGAAAAAAGCCGATCGACAGATCGGCAAGGTGTTTCGGGCAGACCGGCAGAGGATGCCGGTCATCACCGCGACACGGGGCAGGGTTTGGCCGGTGCCTGGCACCAGCCAGAAGAGGGTCAGCGTCGCAGCATATAGAGCGCGGCCACGTTGCGGGCCGTGAGCTGCAGGTTGGTGGTGGCGGTGGCCAGCGCCTCCGGCAGCGACATGGCGCGGTTGACCACGGCGAACACCGCATCCAGTCCGTGCTCATGCACCACACCGTAATCGTCGGTGAGGCAGCCCGAAATACCTATCACCGGCTTGCCGAACTGCTTGGCACAGCGTGCGACACCGATTGGCGTCTTGCCGTAAATGGTCTGGCTGTCGATGCGCCCCTCTCCCGTGATGACGAGATCCGCATCGGCCACCGCCTCGGCCAGTTTCAACGCCGCTATGACGATCTGGATGCCGGGTTTCAGCTCGGCACCGAGCAGGCCCACCAGGGCCGCGCCCATGCCACCGGCGGCGCCGGCACCCGGGATCGCCTTCACCTGGCAACCGAGTGCGTGCTCGATGCAATCGGCGTAGTGGGAGAGGTTGGCATCCAGCTGGGCCACCATCTCTGCGTTGGCCCCCTTCTGCGGGCCAAATACGGCGGAGGCGCCTGTCGGGCCGCACAGCGGATTGTCCACGTCACAGGCCACCTCTATGGTGGTCCTGGCCAACCGGGAGTCCAGCCCACTCAGATCTATGGTGGCCAGCTCCGCCAGCCCGGCGCCGCCCGGCGCTATGGGGGTGCCATCGCTTTTGAGCAGTTTGCCGCCGAGCGCCTGTATCATGCCGGCACCGCCATCGTTGGTGGCGCTGCCGCCTATGCCGAGGATCAGGTGCTTCACCCCCATGTCGAGGGCCGCCAGGATCAGCTCACCTGTGCCGACGCTGGAGGTGTGCAGCGGATTGCGCAGCTCGGGGGGGACAAGGTGCAGGCCGGAGGCCGCCGCCATCTCGATGACGGCGCGTTCGCCATCCCCCAGCAGGCCGACGAAGCCCTGCACCTGGTTGCCGAGCGGCGCTGTCACATAAAACGGCAGTATGCTGCCACCCGTGGCATCCACCAGGGATTGCACAGTGCCCTCGCCGCCATCGGCCATGGGCAGCTTGATGTAGGTGGCATCTGGCAACACCTGCTTGAAACCCGCCTCGATGGCATCGGCCACCGCCATGGCGCTCAGGCTCTCCTTGAATGAATCCGGTGCGATAACAATTTTCATATCAATTCCTCAGGCGAGACCAAACACGCCAAACATCAGGGTGGAGACGGCTGCTATGGTCAGGCCGACGGCAGTTTCATAAGGGATGAGCTTGAGGCGCTCCCCCACGCCCATGTGGACGCTGCCACCGGTGGCATGGAAGAAGGAACCGTGGGGCATGTGGTCAAACACGGTGGCACCGGCATGGATCATGGCGGCCCCCGCCAGGCTGCTGATGCCGAGCTCGATCAGGGTGGAGCTGAACACGTTGGAAGCCACTACAGTCCCGGCCGTGGTCGAGGCGGTCGCCAGCGACATCAGGGCGCCCGAGATGGGGGCCAGCAGGTAGGAGGGCAGACCTGAGGCGGTCAGGCCGCTGATCAGCACATCCTTCAGACCCGAGTTGGCTATGATACCCGCCAGGGTACCGGTCCCCAGCAGCATGATGGCCACCGGCGCCATACGGGCCAGACCGGAGACCGCAAACTGGTTCACCTTGCTGAACTTGCCCATCATAAGGGCGCCGACCAGACCGCCGAGGGGCAGTGCAATCAGCGGGTCCACCACGATGCCGGCGATGGGGCGCAGGGCCAGCAGCAGTATGGCGACCAGGGGCGCACTGATGGCGGCGGCAAAGCCGGGCAGCTTGCTGCCACTGAAGCTCACCACCTCGTCGGCGGCGACCTTGCTGCCCTTGTTGTTCAGCCGTTTGGCCAGCCAGTAGGCCATCACCAGCCCGAACAGGCCCGGTATGATGCCGGCCGCCATGACGGAGGTGAGCGGCAGGTGGAAGGCATCGGCCGCGGCGATGGCGTTCGGGTTGGGGGACATGACGTTGCCCGCCTTGCCGCCACCTATCATGGCCAGCAGTATGGCCGCCTTGGAGAGGTCGGCACGGCGCGCTATGGCCAGCGCTATGGGGGCGACCGTGATGACGGCCACGTCCACGAAGACGCCGACCGCGGTCAGGATCAGGGTGGCCAGCGCCAGCGCCAGCAGGGCGCGGGTCTCGCCCAGCTTCTTGACTATGGTCTCGGCGATTGTGGTGGCCGCGCCCGATTCGATCAGCACGCCCGCCAGCACACCGGCCGCCAGGATCCGCATCACCGCCGTGGTGATCCCCTGGGCGCCACCTATCATCAGGGCGACCGTCTGGGTCAGATCGGCCCCGCCGATCAGGCCACCGGCCAGGGCGCCGACTATCATGCCGTAGGCAGGCGGCACCTTCTTCAGGATGAGGAAGATGGCGATGGAGAGCGCGGCGAGAGCGCCGAGCGCGGATACAGGGATCATGACGGGCACCTTTCAAATGAGTGAGTGGTGGCCATTATGGTGATCCGGGATCGGAATGCTTTGGCTGAAAAGCCAAATAAGGTCTCTTTAAAGAGATACTTCTTGTTCATTACAACAAATCAGCTATCGAGATTGAGCCCGAGGTAGAGCAGGAACTTGTCATCTAACTTGTTGAAATTCAACCCGGTTATCTGCTCGATCCGGGTCAGCCGGTAGCGCAGTGTATTGGGGTGGATGAACAGGGCTTCGGCACAGGGATGCAGATCACAATCCTGCAAGAAATATTGGCGTAGCGTCTTTTGCAGCGTTCCCTTTCTGTCCTCCTGCGCCAGCTTGAGCAAGGGGGCCCGCAGCTGATCCGCCTGCCAGGAGTCCGCCAGACTGCCGAGCAGCACAGGCAGCCGGTAATCCTCGAAGAAGTAGACCTGCTTGCGCGGCGCCTGCCGCATGCCCCGGCGCAAGGTATCCCGCGCCGTCTGGTAGGAGCGTGCCAGCCCGTCTATGCCGCCGAAGTAATCACCCACCCCGATCCGCACCTTGAAGTGGGGAATGCGGGCCAGCAACTGCTTGATGCGGCTGCGCTCCTGCTCCGATTGCCAGACGCCCTCGCTCAGTTGGGCCGGTTTGAGCACCACTATCTCGTCGAGGCCATTGATGGCCACCAGATTGTCCCGCTCCGGATTTTCCAGCAGATGCACCAGCTCCCGCAGGCGGGCCGGATCCGCCTCCTCCAACGCCAGCACGGCCACCACCCGAGGCTGGTCCAGATCCAGCTCGAGGAAACGGGCCGCCTGCTGCAGCTGATCGACCCGCCCCTCGCCGCGAATGAGCTGCAGCACCAGCTCCTCCTTGTGGCGCTTGTCCCACTGCAACTGCTCGGTGAGCGCCGCCTGCTCCAGAATGAGCTCGGCCGTCATGCGTACCAGCTCGGCGTAAGCACGCACTTCGTCCGGATCGCCCGAGATGCCGATGACCCCGAGCAGTTCCCCCTGATAGGCGATGGGCAGGTTGATGCCGGGACGCACCCCCTTGAGCTGCCGGGCGGTCGCCTCGCTTATCTCCACCACCCGGTTCTCTGTCAGCGCCAGCACGGCCCCTTCGTGGCGCTGATGCAGGCGCTCGGGATTGCCGGAGGCGATGATCAAACCGTGTTCATCCATCACGTTGACCGAGAACGACAATATCTTCATCGCCCGACTGACAATCTGACGGGCCAGGGTATCGTTTAGCTGCATAACATCTCCGGACAACAAGCTGGCATGACGCCTGGGGGCCGACAATCGCACGGGCCGACGCGCAAAGATCCCACATCATCAAGACAAGCGCGGGGGGGATCGCTAGAATAGGCCACTTTACGCTATGTGTGCCCCACCATGGATCATGGATCTGGCGTTATGCCGCTGTGTGGCGTGGTGGCTTCATCCTTCCGATATGGACTCCGCTATGGACTATGAATTTCGCCGCGACCCGTTCGGTGGCTATCGCGCCCGGTTCTCCATGGGCCATGAGGCCATCGGTCAGTGGTTGATCGATGAAGTTGGCAAGGATGAGGAGAAGCTCGACGAGCTCTTCTCCATCATCGACCAGCTGTCCAATCGCACCCGCACGGAATACCTGCTGCACGGCGGTGACTATTCACTGCTGCTCACCCCTGAGGAGGCCGAAGTGAAGGCCAACGTCCTCAATATCGAGCTGGATGAGGATCTCGACGATCTCGCCTACTACGATGATGAGCAGCTGGCCATGTGCGGACTGGAAGACTTTGCCCAGGTGCTCGGCTCCTGGCGCGCCTTTATCCGCAACGAGGATATGGGCTGATACCCACATTTCGGGCGAGCATGCCCCTTGCAACCCAACAGGATTGACTATGTCTATTTACGATTTTGACGGCGAACAACCAGAACAGCCGGAAGACGAGCAGGACCAGACCAAACAGGCCGTGCCTGCCAAGAAGAAAGGCAAGCAGGTGATGAACACTCAGGTCAACCTGAGCCCGCGCGATGCCAGCCGTCTGAACGGCCTGCACGTCGAAGCCATCACCACCCTGGACGACGTCAGCCTGCCGAAGAACGTCATCTTCAAGGCCGGCCTCATCGCCCTGGGCGAGCTGGAAGCCACCAAGCGTGCCGACATCATAGCCCGCGTCATCGCCGAATCCGGTCGATAAATCCCGCGTGATTGCCGGGGCGGGCCGCGAAAACGCCCCAAACCTGGCAATGCCGTATCAGAAAAGCCGGAGCCTCAGCTCCGGCTTTTTCATGGCTGCGCCCCGCCGCAGACTCGCCCTTGCAGGGATCCGACCAGCCTATTAAGCCTTGTGTCATGATGTGACGACTTGTTAAGGTGCGGGACTTTTATCGGCCTTGGAGACTCAATGTTACCTCTACCTGATTCGCTCATCTGGGGAGCACTGGCGCTGGCCGTCTTGCTCTGTCTGGCCCGGCAACGCCTGCCCGGCCTGATCCTGCTGGGGGTCGCTCTGCTGGCCGCCCTCTACCTCGACCATCTCAGCCTCTTCGCCCTGCTGATCACGCTGGCGGGCCTGTTGCTGGCGTGGCGCACCCCTAGCCTGCCCCAGCCCTGGCGTGGCGCAGCCCTGACCCTGATGCTGCTGTGGGCCATAGCGCTGATGCTGCACCTCATCCCCGGCTTCAGCAATCTGAAGGTGCTGGATCAGGTGCAGGCCGGCCCCGCCAGCGTGCCCTTCAACATGTACCTCAATCTGGACAAGCCGCTGGTCTTCTTCGGCCTGCTGCTGGCCTGGCCCGCCTTGCTCGGCCAGGGCGGTGCGATCCGCTGGCGAGCGCTGGCCCTGCTGCTGTTGCCGCTGGCGGCTCTGCTGATCACCGCCTGGCAGCTGGGGGCGCTCAAGCCCGAAGCGGGCCTGCCCCACTGGTGGTGGCTGTTTGCCCTCAACAACCTGCTGTTCACCTGCGTGGCGGAAGAGGCGCTGTTTCGCGGCTTCATCCAGCAGGGGGTGGCCGCCCGCAGCCGGCTCTGGCTCGGCATCCTGGTGGCCAGCCTGCTGTTCGGCGCCGCCCACCTGGCCGGCGGCCCGCTACTGATGCTGTTTGCCGCCCTGGCGGGCGCCTGCTACGGCCTGGCGTTCCAGTTCAGTGGCCGCCTGAGCGTCGCCATCGCGATCCACTTCCTGTTCAACTTCGCCCATCTGGCCCTGTTTACCTACCCCCTGGCCACCCGATGATCCCGGGCGCCCCGCCCGGGGCGCCCTTGTTTCCCCTCCTCTGCCCCCTGCCTGCGGCCTGTCCGTTCGATATAGACTTTCTATTTGCACTTTTTTGCCAAGCCCGCATGTCGATTAATTGACCCAAGCCAAGTTAGCGTCATCTTTGCCCCATAAAATGGGCCGGTAACCATCACAAAAATAAAAACAAAACTATCAGTTACTTGGCTCACTCAGGATGCTCACATGACAACAACCCAACGGGAGGGGGAGATACGCTTCCCCGACCATCTATCACTGATCTCAACCACGGATCCCGCCAGCCACATCACCTATGCCAACCAGCACTTCTGCGAGGTGGCCGGTTACAACGCCGACGAGATGGAGGGGGTCCCCCACAATCTGGTGCGTCACCCCGACATGCCCAAGGCTGCCTTTGCCGACATGTGGCAACGACTGCGACAGGGCAAGAGCTGGATGGGACTGGTAAAGAACCGCGCCAAGAGCGGCAAGTTTTACTGGGTCAACGCCTACGTCACCCCCATTCTCAACGAACAGCGGCAGATCATAGAGTACCAGTCGGTGCGTACCCGCCCGAGCGAGCAGGACATCGCCTGGGCTGAGCAGCTCTACGCCCGCATCCGGGCGGGCAAGGCACTGCCCTGGCTCAGCCGGCTCACCCTGGAGCCGGGCCAGCTCACCCTGCTCCTCTCCGGCACGGCCCTGCTCGCCCTGCTGGCGGCCCTCGCCACCGGCAATCCCCTGTGGGGAGCGCCCGGCGCGGCGGCGCTGCTGGCCCAGATTATCCACGGCGGGCGGCTGCAACAGCGGCTCAACCGGCTGGCCGTCACGGCTAGCGAGGAGATGGGCACCCCGCTCTGTCAGGTGCTCTACACCAAACGGCGAGACACACTGGCGGCTCTCGAGCTGGCCCTGCGCATGAAGCGGGCCGAGCTCAAGGCGGTGGTGGGGCGCAGCGCCGACACCAACCAGCAGATACTGCAGGCCGCCGAGGATGACAGGGGCAATATCCAGACCATAGACATCCACCTGCAACAGCAACGGGCCCAGAGCGAGCAGCTGGCAGCCGCCATCACACAACTGAGCCACTCCATTCGCGACGTGGCGAGCAACGCCCATCAGGCCAATGCCCTAGTGGGCGAGGTGCAGCAGGTGTCGGCCGAGGGGCTGCAGGCGCTGACGACCACCCAGGCATCGGTCAACCAGCTCCATCAGGAGCTAGACGCCAACCATCAGGTACTGGCGCAGCTGACCGGCGACAGCCTGAAGATCAGCGGGATCCTGGCGGTGATCAGCCAGATCGCCGATCAGACCAACCTGCTCTCCCTCAATGCGGCCATCGAGGCGGCGCGGGCCGGTGAGCAGGGGCGCGGCTTTGCTGTGGTGGCCGACGAGATACGGGCGCTGGCCCAGAAAACCCGCAGCTCCACCGGCGAGATCAACGAGATGATCCAGGCGCTGCAGCAGACCACCCGCCAGCTGGCCGATGGCATGACCCAGGGGGCCCAGACCTCGGAGCGCTGCCAGCAGCATGTGAGCACCACAGCCGAGGTGCTCAACCAGATAAACCGCATGCTGGCTCAGGTCACCCACACCAGCGACGAGATAGCCCAGGCAGTCAGCCAGCAGGCGGATGTCACCAGCACCCTGGATCAGGGCATCCACCAGATCCACCAGCTGGCCAGCCACACAGCCGACAACAGCAGACAGGCCCTGGACGGCATCACGCTGCTGGTGGAGCGGCTGCATGCCCTCTCCCGCCTGATCAACCAGTTCCGCCACTGACCCATCACAGGGGCGCGCATGCCGGCCGGCACGCGCGCCCCTGATTGCCGAGCCTGCTCTGCTCTCCACGTGGGCAGGGCACAGATCCCTCCCCTCAATGCCCCCTCTCCCCATATGGGGCCTTTCATTTATTTGTAACAAAAATGTAAATGAAATGACCTCTGTGCCCGCCATAACAGTCACTTTCCATCGTGCCTCAACCAAAAGGACTTAATGATGCACAAGCCTCTCAGTTATGCCGCCCTGCTGCTGGCCAGCCAGTTTCCGTTGCAGGCGCTGGCCGATACCGATGTCTACCTCACCAACAACGGCCCAGAGCCCTTGCAGCTGGAGATCCGCCAGAGCGGCAGCGGCCAGCTGCAGGCGGGCAGCCAGTGGATCCAGCACAGGACTGAGCTGGGCCCCTGGGAGAGCGCCATGGTACTCAGCTTCAATCGTTACGAGGGGGTGAAGGCGGGCAAAAGCTATCTGTTCGAAACCCGGGTCACCACGGCCGGGGGCGACACCTATCGCCTCAACCAGCTGATGGAGGGCACCTGGTGGAACACCACATTGCAGCACGGTGGCGACACCCCGACCGCCAGCTCGGGCTGGCAGAGCGATCGCGCCCTGCATCGCACCCTGGGCCCACAGGAGCTGGCCTTCGCCGCCAAGTTCACCGGCCGTTACGACGATCTGCACTACATGCTGACGCCACCACAAAAGCGGGAGCAGCCAGAACCGGCGGAGAGCAAGATCAAGGTCGCCAGCTACAACGTCTGGGCCCTGCCGGTGATCGCCGCCAGCATAGGCGAGCGGCTGGCCTTGCTGCCCGAGTACCTCAAGGGCTATGACGCCCTGTTGCTGCAGGAGGTGTTCGACGGCCGCCGCGAGGGCTTCCTGCAGGCGCTGGCGAAAGAGTACCCCTATCAGACCAAGGTGCTCGACAAGCCGGGGGTCAACATCCACGACGGCGGCGTGGTGATCGTCAGCCGCTACCCAATCGTGCGCGAGGCCCAGCTGGTCTATCCCCAGTGCACAGGCACCGACTGCTTCGCCGACAAGGGGGTCATGTACGCCGAGGTGATCAAAGGGGGCAAGGCCTGGCACCTGTTCGCCACCCACACCGCCAGCTTCGACACCGACGAGGCGAGGCGGCTGCGCCAGATCCAGTTCGGCCAGATGCGCACCCTGGCCGCCAGCCTCAAGATCCCGGCCGGTGACACCGTCATCTACGGCGGCGACTTCAACGTCAACAAGCGCAAGTTTGCCGACGACTACGCCAACATGCTGAGCAACCTCAATGCCCATGAGCCCGCCTATGGCGGCTACACAGAGGCCACCTTCGACCCTAGGCTCAACCCCTATGCCGGCGGGCCCCTTTCCGGTGGTGCCAACGTCGAGTACCTGGACTATCTGGTGGTGAGCCGGGAGTACGGCGCCGCCAGCCATAACCTCAACAGCGTCTGGATCCCGCGCAGCAGCGATGGCAGCCTCTGGCCCGCCAGCAACCTCTCCGATCACTTCCCGGTCAAGGGAGAGATCAGCCGATGAAGCGCCGCTACGGCTTGCTGGCCCTGGCGGTCCTCTCGCTCTTGCTGCTCAACCTCGGCTGGCAATATGAACCACCGCAGACGCCGGCCGACGCACAGGCCAGCCTGCGCGGGGTACGTCAGCCACAGCAGGCGCCAGCCCCCCCTGTGACGGCCCTCATGACCCGGCTCACCCCGGCTGCCAGCGGGAGCCAGCCCACGGATCCGCACCCCAGCTGGCGGGAGATGCCGCAGGAGATGAGCCAGCTGCTCGCCAGCGAGGTAGGCGACAGCGAGCAGCCGCTCGCCGAGCGCCTCGCCAACCTGAGTGAACTGGAGTCGCAGTGGATGAGCGAGGGGGAGAGCCTCACCCGGTTGCAGGGGCGCTATGCCGAGGCGCTGGCACAGCTGGCCAGCGAGGGTGAGCAGCTGACCCTGGCGGAGCGGCTGGCCGCCCTGACCCGGCTGCAGGATGAGTGGGCGGCGGATCATCCGGATCTGGCGGCGGATCTGTTCAACCCGGACGCCCGCCTGCAGCAGGCGCGCCAGCTGTGGGGGGACGAGGAGCTGGAGACATTGGCCCGCCACTTCCTGCCCGCCGATCGGGCCGAGGCCAGCCTGGCCTTTGCCGCCACCCGCCAGCAGCAGCTGGATCAGCGCGGCCACTACCAGCAGCAATTGGCCGAGCTGGAGCAGCAGCTGGCGGCCAGTCAGGGGAACATGGATCCCGAGCGCTGGCAGCAGCACAGGGAGGAGGTACTCGGCCAGTTTAGGCGCGACTTCTTCGCCCAGGCACAGGGCAAGCCCTGAGCGGGAGGCGGCCCGGGGAGCCTACGTTGAAAAGAAAAAGGGCCCGCCAGGGCCCTTTGCGTTTGCCAGCCCTTCAGGCCAGCGGGTAGCTGGCGGCCAGCCCGTTCTCGCAATGCCAGTTGGCCCACAGCTTGTTGTCGCTGCCCATCAGCAGGGTGGCGAAGTTGCGGGTGCGTAGGTAGACGGGGGCGCCGAACGGCTTGATCAGCTCGGCGCGGATCGCGCGGTTTTCGTCGAGGTACTCGGGATTGTCGTTGGTCATGGCGAGGATCCCCATCCACTGGAACTGGGTGGGACAGGGATGGACTATGCCGGAGGAGACCAGCTGGTGCACATTTGTGACCCCTTCACGCTTGTCCTGAATGACGCCAAGGCAGCCCACGTGCACGTCACCGGAGAGGATCAGGGTCTTGTGCTGGCGCCGTACTCGGGCGTTATCCAGCAGCCGCATGATGAGCCGGGCCCGCTCCCCCTGATGGGCCTTGGCCCGCCAGTGATCCTTGAGATCGTCGGTCAGCTCCTCCTCCCAGGGGGTGGCATCCAGCGCCGCCTCGGTGAAGGAGAAGTCCCGATAAACCACGGGCACGCCCGCCAGTACCAGCAGGTGGCCCGCGTCGCAGCCGGCCAGCGCGCCGTTGACCTGATCCCACTGGGACTGGCTCATCACCCGGGCCTGGGTGCGATTCGCCCGGTTGTCCAGCGCCAGGATCCGGTAGCCCCGAAAACTGAGCAGCCAGGAGTAATGGGCCAAGTTGACCGGGTCCAGCAGGGAGGCATTGGCGCCGCTGCGCAGCTGGAACAGCCGGAAATAGCGGGAGGCGGCGGCATAGATGATCCGATAGACATCGCAGCCCTGCAGATCCTCGGGATAGCTGCCCCAGCCATCGAAGATGTCGTGGTCATCCCACATCATGGCGCTTGGCACCCGGGACAGCAGGCGCGCCACCTCGGGCCGTCCCCACTGCTTGCAGTAGAGATCGCAGTAGAAGCGATCGAGCTGCTCCTCCATGGTGCGGGTCGCCTTGCGCTTGACCTTCTCGGTCCTGTCCAGCTCGTTCCAGGCCTTGAGGCTGGGCACTGTGGTCCAGAGGGAATCGGCATAGACCTGATCACCCCCCATCAGCAGCAGCGAGAAGGGGTGTGCGGCGTGTTCGGCAGCAAGCCGATCCCACATCACATAGGGTTGAGGCGTGGAGGTGAGCAGCTTGAAGTCGGAAAAACCGTTGCAGGAGGCATAACCGATGCGCACCTGCTCCGCCGACCCCGGCAGATGAAACTGCCAGTGGTCGTCCCCGGCCAGATCCCGGGCGGGCTCCCCGTCCAGCAGGATCTGGTACTCCACGCTCGTCCCCCCGGCGGCCGGGTTGGCCGTCCAGCTGGCCCGCCAGAAACCGCCCTTTGGGGTATCCGCCTGCTTGCCGGCAGGCAGCAAGGTGCCGTTGATCCTGATGCTGGCGCCCTTGCAGCCGGGCCCCGCCAGAAAACAGATGCTGTATTGCGTCTCAGCTTCGAGCCCCAGCAGGGGCCCCATTACCAGACTCGCCATTGCCTATCCCTCCGTGGTTGAACCCATGGAGCATAGTGAAACCGGCGTCCTTTGGTACTGCCCAAGCGGGCAGTCCATCCTTGAATCAGGCCTTGCCCTTGAACTGCTTGACGCTGCGCTTGTTGGCGGTACGGCGGTTTGCCTGCTTGTCCCGCGGGGGGCGCTTGCCCTCCCCGCTGGCGGGCAGGTCGGTCACCGGGAAGCCGGCGAGTTCCGCCAGCGGCAACTCACGGCCGGTGAGGGTGCGGATCGCCACCAGGGTATCGCTCTCGCCGTGGCACACCAGCGAAATGGCCAGCCCCTCGCACCCGGCGCGGGCAGTGCGGCCGATGCGGTGCACATAGACGGGGGCGCTGGCGGGCAGGTCCAGGTTGATCACCAGCGGCAGCGCCTCCACGTGTATGCCCCGCGCCATCAGGTCGGTGGCCACCAACACCCGCACCTTGCCGGCCTTGAAATCGTCGAGCGCCTGACCCCGCACCGCCTGCTCCTTCTCGCCATGCAGGGCGGCAACCGGGATCCCCGCCCTGGCCAGCTTCCTGGCCACGCCATCGGCATCGTCCCGCGCGCTGATGAAGACCAGCACCTGCGGCCAGGCCTGCTCCTTGAGCAGGCTGATCAGCGCCGGCACCTTGCTGCTCTTGTTGACCAGATAGAGCCGCTCCTCGATCTCGTTCACCAGGCTGTTGAGGGGATTGGCCTCGATGCGGGTCGGCTCTGTCAGCAGGCCGGTCGCCAGCTCATCCAGCTCGGCGGGCAGGGTGGCGGAGAAGAGCAGGGTCTGACGCTCGGCGGGCATCTCATTCATCAGCCACTGGATGTCGGGCCAGAAGCCCATCTCCAGCAGGCGATCCGCCTCATCCAGCACCAGCTGTTGCAGGCCATCCAGCCCCAGCACTTGCTGAGTGAGCAGATCCCGCAGCCGCCCCGGCGTCGCCACCAGCAGTTGCGGCCCCAGCGCCAGCTCGGCCTGTTGCCGCTCCTGTGCCACGCCGCCGCACAGGGTCAAAACGCGCAGCCCCAGCGCCTCGGCGACCCCTTGCAAGGCGGCGCTCACCTGGGTGGCCAGCTCGCGGGTCGGCACCAGCACCAGCCCCTGCACCAGACTGGCGGCGGGATCCAGTCGTTGCAGCAGCGGCAGCCCGAATGCCAGCGTCTTGCCGCTGCCGGTCTGGGCCAGCGCCAGCAGATCCTGCCCCGCCAATACCACGGGTATCGCAAGCTGCTGGATGCGGGTCGGGGTGTGCAGGCTGGCAGGCAGGGCCGCCAGCAGGGCGGGATTGAGGTCGAGTTCGCTAAAGGTCATGGGGCTACGCAGATATCGGCTGAATAAAGAAGTGGGAGGCGAAGTCTAGTGAGCAGGGAGCGATAAGTAAAACCCCATCCATCGCGGCCCTGCAGGCAAGCCCGGTTCGATCTGGCCGAAGCGGCTCTGACTACACTTCTGGAACCATCTCCCAAGGGTGTGACCAGATCATGACCAGACATATCTACATCTTGCTGTTTCTCCTGCTCGGCCTGCTGGGGGTCACAACCCTGAGCCTCTCCCTGGCAGGCACGCCGGCCACGCCGTCGGACAAACCGGTTCGCATCCTCAACGCCCATCTTGGCGAGCTGCCGGGCCTCATCAACGCCGACAAGACGGGCCCCTTCGTCGATCTGGTGCGGGCGATTGATGAGCAGTCTCCCGAAGTCAGCATCCGTATCACCATATACCCCATTGCCCGTGCCATGGCCGGTGTCATCGCAGGCAAGGCCGACTTCAGCCTGCCCGCGATCCGCAATCTGCACGATGCGGACATGCTGCCCTATCGCTTCAGCACCCGCAGCTTTGGCAAAGTCACCCATGTCATCTACAGCAACACGGCTCACCCCGTCACCACCGACATGGCCTATGGGGTTGAGCCTACCCAACGGGATCTGCTGATCGAAGCCACTCCGGGCTTTCTGCCCATTCCACTGCAAAGGTCCATGAGCATAGAGCAGTCGCTGCGCAAGCTCTCACGCGGTCGCATCGACGCCTTCATCTGGGCCCAGGAGGAAGCCGACCTGGTGCTGCGTCAGCTGGGGCTGACCAACATCCACCGGGAACACTTCGGCGATTTCGAGGATGTCTTCATCATCGCCAAGGGGGCGGCGGGTGATGATATGGATCACTTCCTCAGCACGGCCATCGACCGGCTGGCCGCGTCCGGCAAGTTGGCCGAGATCTACTCCAGGCTGCATCGCCCTTATGAGGTGTGGCAGCCCCATCCCGAGCCATTGGCCCCGCCGACGTAATCCAGCACGCCCTGATGACCAGACACCATCCATAAAAAATCCCGCCACGGCGTGCCGTGGCGGGATTTTTGCACTCACAAACTTACAGCGCGGCCAGGGCAGCGGCGTAGTTCGGCTCGTCGGCCACTTCGGCCACCAGCTCGCTGTGCAGCACCTTGTTCTCTTCATCCAGCACCACTATGGCGCGGGCGGCCAGGCCCACCAGCGGACCGGAGGAGAAGGCCACGCCGTAGTCCTGCAGGAAGGCAGCACCACGCAGGGTGGAGAGGGTCACCACCTTGTCCAGACCCTCGGCGCCGCAGAAGCGGGACTGGGCAAACGGCAGATCGGCGGAGATGCAGAGCACGACTGTGTTCTCCAGCGCGCTGGCCTGTTCGTTGAATTTGCGCACTGAGGTGGCACAAGTCGGGGTATCGACGCTCGGGAATATGTTCAGGATCTTGCGCTGACCGGCGTAGGCCGCCAGGGTCAGGTCGGACAGATCCTTGGCAACCAGGGAGAAGGGCTTGGCCTGCTCACCGGCAACGGGGAAGTGACCGGCGACGGAGACGGGGTTGCCTTGCAGGGTAACGGAATTGCTCATGTTATGTCCTTGATTATCGAGGGAGGATAGGGCTCCCCAGTATAGGCGCGCCGGGCGGTGACAAACACCCGCCAACCACAAGGATATAAGGGCGCTTCATCCTGACCCGGACAGCTAGCCCCTGCCGGCTCAGTCAGCAAGATAAAGGAGCTTGACCTTGGACTTAACACCAAGGTTTACACTCGGCTCAGTCATCGAAGATCTCGCACCGGCGGGATCCATCCAAGAGGGACTCATCATGAGCAAATCCTGCTGCAGCCATCAAGCTGCCGCCGCCCCCATCAAGGCCGTCAGCAAGTCTGCCACCAGTCAGAACGAGCATCAGCACGACAGCCATTGCTGTGACAGTGCCACGCAGGTCAGCATCTGTGCCAGCAAGGCCCCCCATGATCATCAGGATCAGGGGGGGAGTGAATCGCCGGGGGATGAAGAGCCCCCCAGAGCAGGCTGTCACAGCCAGGGCTGCTGCAGCCCGCAGCCGCCCCATGACCATGACCATGACCATGACCATGACCATCATGAGCATGATCGCCATGAGCAAACCGCCGAGCCGTTAATCGCGCCGGAGCAGGACAGTCGCCGCCACAGCTGGCAGGTGCTGGGGATGGATTGCCCCAGCTGCGCCCGCAAGATCGAGACAGCCGTCAGCAGGGTGGCGGGCGTGCAGCAGGCCCGGGTGCTGTTTGCCACCGAGAAGCTGGTGGTGGATCTGGCCCCCGGCCTCTCCCCCGATCCCGTCACCGCCGCCGTGCTGGCCGCGGGTTTCCGGCTCAAGGGCGCAACTCAGCCCGGGGACGACAACGCCAGGCGGCGCAGCCCGCAGATTAGCCTGCTCGCCAAATACTGGCAGCCGCTGTCGCTGGCCGGCCTGATGCTGGTGGCGGCCCTGCTGCCGAAAGAGTTCGGTCAGCCGCTGTTTACCCTGGCCACCCTCTGGGGCCTGTGGCCCATCTCCCGCAAGGCCTGGGCCCTGACCAAGAGCGGCTCCCCCTTCGCCATCGAAACCCTGATGACGGTGGCGGCGCTGGGCGCCCTCTTCCTCGGTGAAACCGCCGAAGCAGCCATGGTGCTGCTGCTCTTCATGCTGGGGGAACATCTGGAGGCCTACGCCGCCGGCCGTGCCCGCGCCGGCGTCACGGCCCTGATGGCGCTGGTGCCCGACAAGGCGCTGCGGATCCGCACCACGGTTGACGGTGACGTGCGGGAAGAGGTGGCGGCCGACCAGCTGCGTCCCGGCGACATCATAGAGATAGCCCCGGGCGCCCGCCTGCCGGCGGATGCCCGTCTGCTCGACACCCTCGGCGCCTTTGATGAGAGCGCCCTGACCGGTGAATCCATTCCGGTGGAGCGTCGCCAGGGCGACAAGGTGCCCGCCGGCAGTCTGGCGGCGGATCGGGTGCTGCGCCTCGAGGTGGTGTCCGAGCCCGGCAACAACGCCATCGACCGCATACTGCACCTGATCGAGGAGGCCGAGACCCAGCGCGCCCCCATAGAGCGTTTCATCGACCGCTTCAGCCGCTGGTACACCCCGGCCATGATGCTGGTCGCCCTGCTGGTGGTGATAGTGCCGCCGCTGGCCTTCGGCCAGAGCTGGGACGAGTGGGTCTATCGCGGACTGGCGCTGCTGCTCATCGGCTGCCCCTGCGCCCTGGTGATCTCCACCCCGGCGGCTGTCACCTCCGCCCTGGCGGCGGCAACCCGACAGGGTGCCCTGATCAAGGGCGGCGCCGCGCTGGAGCGGCTGGCCCACATAGATACAGTCGCGTTTGACAAGACAGGCACCCTGACCCTGGGCAAGCCGCAACTGACCGAGCTGGTCAGCCTCAATGGCCGGCCCGAGGCTGAACTGCTGGCACTGGCCGCCGCCATAGAGCAGGGCTCCCACCACCCGCTGGCCCGGGCCGTGGTAGCCAAAGCGACCGAGCAGGGACTGACTCTGGCCGCGGCTCAGGATCTGCGCGCCCTGCCCGGCATGGGGGTGGAGGGGCGCATCGACGGCACCCTCTGGCAACTGCTGGCGCCGAGCCGGATTGACTCGCTGAGCCATGCCCTCAACGCCCAGATAGCCACCCTGGAGCAGCAGGGCAAGACGGTAGTGGTGCTCGGCCAGCCGGGTGCCGCGCCGGCGGCCCTGCTGGCGCTGCGGGATCAGATCCGGCCCGAAGCGGCAGCGGCCTTGGCGGAGCTCAAGGGGTTGGGACTGCGCAGCATAATGCTGACCGGCGACAACCCGCGCGCCGCCGAGGCGATTGCCAACGAACTCGGCATGGGCTGGCGCGCCAGCCTGCTGCCGGAGGGCAAGGTGGAGGAGATAGCCAAGCTGGCCATCAGCCAGAAGGTCGCCATGATAGGGGATGGCATCAACGACGCCCCCGCCATGAAGCGCGCCAGCATCGGCATCGCCATGGGTGGCGGCACAGACGTGGCGCTGGAGACGGCCGATGCCGCCCTGACCCACAACCAGCTCGGTGGCATCGCCGCTATGATCCGCTTGTCGCGGGCGGCGCTGGCCAACATCCACCAGAACATAGCGCTGGCGCTGGGACTGAAAGCCATCTTCCTGGTCACCAGTCTGCTCGGCATCACGGGTCTGTGGATTGCCGTGCTGGCGGATACCGGCGCCACCGCCCTGGTGACGGCCAACGCCCTGCGCCTGCTGCGCAAGCGCTAAGCCAGCCGTTAACGGCACAGCCAACAGCCGCCCCAGTGGGGCGGCTTTTTTATTGCCTCGCCCACGACGACAAAGAAAAAGCGCGGCTACCGGTTGGCAGTCGCGCTTTGCTTACGCTCTCGGCGTTATCCCACCCTTGGCAAGGTGGAATTCAACCCTGGGCTGCCGAGCCAGCCCCGGGCTCGATGGGGCTGCTTACTTGGTCGCAGTGGGTGCGGTAAAGCTGACACTCAAGCTTGGTTTCTCCTTGTTCATGGCGGTAAAGACGAACTTGTAGCTGCCCGCCTTGTCAGCATTGAACGGCAGATCCCCGCCATTGGCACAGAGCACACTGACCTGGCCTACCGCCAGCTGGTCGGTGTTGCTGCACTTGCCGTAGTTGATCGAGCCGCCCCAGTCACTACCGGCAATCTTCACCTGGGTCATCCCCAGCTTGTCGGCCGTCACTTCTGTGGTGAACTCGTAGGTGAAGTTGCCGCCAAAGATCATCTTGTTGACCGGATCCCATTGGTTCAGGAAACCACGCACGAAGACATCTGTGTCACCAAACGGCGGAACCGTGCTCAGATCTGTCTTCTTGCTCACCGGCAGGCCCGCGCCCTGGACACCGGCCTGCGGCTTGACGAAGACGGCAGCGGACCAGGCCCCCAGGGTCAGGGTACCGCCATTGACGGCGGCATCGCGGGCTATGCTGCTACCGGCATGGTGGGCCGGGCTCAGTTGCAGGGTGCTCAGATCGATGGGCTGATCATTGCCGTCACGGAAGTCGCCGATGCTCTGGGGAGCATTGGTGGCGTTGATCATCACCACCAGACCGTCGATGGCCGGATCCAGATCCGCACCCGCATTGATGCCGTCATCCACCGTCATCACTATGAGGCCGGGCTCCTGATCCGGGCCGGTATTGCGGAAGTCGACCCGCTTGATCACCTCGGCGCCGCTGCCAAGACGCAGCAGACGGGAGGATTGACGCAGCTCGGCAAGCTCCTGGTAGAAGCCCACCATGGTCGCCATGTCGGCCCCGCTCGGCTTGACGTGCTTGTCGAGCACCTGCTCGATCAGCGGATAGTTGTCGCCATCCTTGTCCTTGCGCGGCAACCCCTTGTTGAAGTTATTGTCGGCCAGGCTGTAGTCGACTCTGTTGTACCAGTCACCCGAGTCGTAGCTGTCCCGCTCCATGGATTTGGAGCGCAGCAGCTCGACACCGGCGTGGGTAAACGGAATGCCCTGCCCCAGCATGGCGGTGGCCAGCGACACCCCCTGCATCCGCACCAGATCGGCTCCTTCCGGCGCCTTGTAGATCAGGTTGTCGAACAGGGTCTGGTTGTCGTGCTTGTCGACATAGTTCTGGATCTCGGTCGGATCCTGGGCATAACCCGCAGCTTGACCGTTGTAGTCGATGTCGGAGCCCTTCTTCGGCATGCCGTCCTTGTCGGTCAGCACGAAATCCTTGAGGTTGCCGGCCATGCCGAGGCGAACCAGGTCGGATTGATGCAGCGCCGTGGCCAGCTCGACGCCGTCCATCTCGTTGGCATCCACCAGGGCGCCGTTGCCGAAGCCCTGGGTCTTGCGAATGGTATCGCCACCGTCAAACGGACTGCCGCCGCGCACCGCATCCCGCAAGCGGTCGGAGAAGGAACCTATGCCGGTGCCACCCAGGTGTTTCTGGGTCGCCTGCACGAAGCGCTTGTCATCCTGCACCTCGCCGAAGTTCCAGCCCTCGCCGTAGAAGTACATCTCGGGGTTGACCTTCTTCACCGCGGCCAGCGCCTGCACCATCTGATCTTTCGGGTGGTGGCCCATCAGGTCGAAGCGGAAGGCGTCTATCTTGTAGTCGCGGGCCCAGGTGACCAGGGAGTCATCCATCAGCTTGGCGAACATGGCGTGTTCCGGCGCCGTGTTGGAGCAGCAGGTGGAGTTCTCCACCGAACCGGTCTCCGGATTGAGACGCTGATAGTACCAGGGCACAATCTTGTCGAGCACCGACTTGGGACCCAGGCCTGCCTCGTTGGTGTGGTTGTAGACCACGTCCATTACCACGTTCATGCCGATGTTCTGCTTGATGGCCTTGACCATCTCGCGGAACTCCAGGATGCGCTGGCTGCCCTCGGCATTGGTAGCATAGGAGCCTTCCGGCGCCGTGTAGTGGTAAGGGTCATAACCCCAGTTGAAGGAGTCCACCCCGCGCAGATAGCCGTAAAGCTCCTGTACCTGCGGGTTCTCCTTGCTGTCGGCCCCCTGCAGATCGGTGAGCACGGCTTCTATGGTCTGACCGCCACCGCAATGGCTGGCGAACTTGGAGTTCTGCACCTCGGGGTTGACCTGACACAGCTTGCTGAAGTCATCGGCAAGGTTGGCCACCTTGGCCGGATCCTCGTTGACGGTGGCGATGTCGAACACCGGCAACAAATGCAGGTGGCTGACGCCGCTCTTGGCCAGCGCCTGCAGGTGCTTGACCGGCACGCTGTCGCTGTCGGTCAGCCCCAGGAACTTGCCGCGGTGCGCAGGCAAGGTGGAGTCGTCGTTGCCGGTCAGATCGCGGACATGGGCCTCATAGATGGTGATGTCGGCAGGGTTCTGCTGGCTGTGGGGCGCCTTCAGGCTGTCCCACCCTTCCGGCTTGAGGGCCGGATCATTGAGATCCACCACCTGGCTGAACTCTGAGTTCATCGCCAGGCTCAGGGAGTAGGGGTCTGTCACCTGATAGGATTCCAGCTTGCGGCTGACCGGGTGATAGACCTGGATGTCGTAGCGGTAGAACTTGCCTACCAGCTCGCTGCCACCCTGCGCGCTCCAGCTGCCGCTGGCCTCGTCCCGAGTCATGGTGCGCTCGCCCAGCGCCCTGTGCTTGTCATCGAACAGTGCCAGCTTGACCGACTTGGCGGTCGGCGCCCACAGTCGGAAGGTGACATTGCCCCCCTCGACGATGGCGCCATAGGCCAGCTTGGCGGCGGCGTCGGCATAGAGGGCATCAAGGGCACCGGCGCTCTGCACCAGAGTTGCCCCCTGCAGAATGCCGTCGGCATCTGTGCCTATGGCCACCAGCTCGCCCTTGAGCAGGGGCTTGAGGTCCTTGCCAGCCGGCAGGGCGAAGGCGGCGGCATCCTTGAGGTGCGGATACTTGGCCTGCTGCTCGGCGGTCAGGCTGGTCGGGGTCAGGGCAATGTAGGGGAAGTCGAATACCCCTTCCGCATTGGCCTTGATGGTGCCCGACTCAGTGTAATAGAGGCGCACATGGGGTTTGTCCTTGCCCCCTTGCCAGATCAGGGTGTTGCCATCGATCAGATGGGCACTGGCCCCCGCCACGCCAAAGGCAGCGGTGAAGGCGTCGGCACGACTGCCGAAGACCTCGCTCTTACCCGCGACGATGGCCACTGTGCGGTCCGGGTGATCGCTGAAGATCACCTTCATGTCGGCACCGGTCAGGTTGGCCAGATCGCCGTTGCGGGCGATAAAGTTGATGCAGCCTTCCAGCTTGGCCAGCGGTACCACCCAGCTGGGACCGAAGCCGTCGGCCGCCGCCGGGGTATTGACCTTGTCATCCCAGCCCGCGTTGAGGCCGCTCTCGGCGGTGGCGCTGCAGGCGTCGTTGTTCCACAGGTGCAGGCTGTAGTTGGCAAAGGGGCCATCCACCCCGCGCGCCGCGCTGGTCTGGGTATCCACCAGGGCGATCACCGCCTGATCGGGCCCGGCCACCAGTTGCTCGGCAGGGGGTTGCACATTGGGCAGACGGGCGACAGGGCCGTCAGTGGGGCCAGGGGTGGGGGAGGAGCTGTTGTCATTGCAGCCGGACAAAAGCGCGAGCAGTGAGGCTGTTACCAGCGCCACTTTGGTCTTTTTCATATCCATTTTTTTATAATTCCCGCTGTAGTTAGTCTCGATAGTCGAGTACCCGGTCATTGCCGAGCGGTGTCATATTAATCAGCGGCAATCGTTTCAAATGTGAGCAGCAGGGCAAAAAAACCAACCATTTTCAACAAGATAACGTTTTCATAACGAAAGTTGGATCGGGCTCACAGACCCGGCCTCACTTTCGGCCCATACCAGCAGACAGACGAGTCCATACCGGAAAAATCAATTTCCGATCAAGTGGATAGAGAGGGAGTCACGGCATATGAAGCGAATTGAGGAACAGGCCAAACGGCTGGATCAGGAGTATCAGGCGATCGCGCAGTTGTTTGACCAATTTTGCCAGCAGGCGGGCGTGCTCGCCGAGCAGTACCACTTCTTCAACTGGCCCGACTATGAAGACACACCGCCCCTCTGCCGGGCCTTCACCCTGCTGGGGGAGCCGCGCGAGCTGCGCCTGCGCTGCCAGCCGGGGGAGCGTGGCACCTTGAGCGGTCTCATCCAGGTGGGCAGCGAAGATGGCACAGTCCACGCCAGCCTGGGCTTTCGGGCCGATGGCCACCTGCAGCTGGAGTCGGGATCCTTGCTGGACAACCCGCCCCAGTTGCTGCTCAAGCTGCTGCTGGGGGCCATCTGGCAGC
Organism: Aeromonas sp. A04; assembly: GCF_047780465.1. Lineage (NCBI taxonomy): Bacteria > Pseudomonadati > Pseudomonadota > Gammaproteobacteria > Aeromonadales > Aeromonadaceae > Aeromonas > Aeromonas sp. A04. Next base: position 139,771 of record NZ_JBLNHP010000003.1, read on the forward strand.
ACAAGCCGGACGATGATCACGGCCAGCACCACTGATTCAAACCACAAGAAGGGGCCTGGGCCCCTTCTTCATGTCTCGTGCGACCAGCCGGGCATGATCAGGGCTGGGCAATCTCTATGGTGACGTGCACCAGCTCCTCGTGGATGGCGAGTCGCTCGCGGATCTCCCGGGCAGGCATGGGGGCAGCCATCAGCAGGGAGAGCACGCAGGCATACTGCTCCTGCCCCACCCGCCAGACGTGCAGATCGCGGATCTCGGCCTCCGGCAACTCGGCTATCACCTCGCGGATCTCCGCCACCAGCGGGGTATCCATCTCGGCATCCAGCAGCACCCGGCCCGAGTCGCGCAGCAGACCCCAGGCCCACACGGCCACCAGCACGGCGCCCGCTATGCCCATCAGGGGATCCAGCCAGTCGGCCCCCCACCACATGCCACCCACCAGCGCCAGTATGGCCAGTACCGAGGTGGCCGCATCCGCCAGCACATGGATGTAGGCGGCACGCAGGTTCAGATCCTGATGGCCCTGGTGGTCGGCATGGTCATGATGATCGTGGCCGTGATGATCATGATGATGGCCATGGTCATGACCGTGATGATGCCCATGATCGTCCTTCAGCAGCCAGGCACAGGCCAGGTTCACCAGCAGGCCGACGATGGCGATGACGATGGCCTGCTGATAGTGGATCGGGCTGGGATCCAGCAGCCGGAACACAGATTCGAACAGCATCATGCCGGCCACTCCCACCAGCAGCAGGGCACTGGTGAAGCCGCCAAGCACCTCTATCTTCCAGGTGCCGAAGCTGAATCTGTGGTCACGGGCGAAGTGGCGGGCGGCGCGGTAGGCCAGTACCGAGAGGCCGAGCGCCAGCGCGTGGGAGCTCATGTGCCAGCCGTCGGCCAGCAGCGCCATTGAGTTGTAGAACCAGCCGCCACTGATCTCCGCCACCATCATGATGACGGTGAGCAGCACGGCCCAGCGGGTCTTCTGTTCGGCCAGCGGATTGCCCTGGTGTACGACGGGTTGATGGCAATGGGATGAGACGAGGGATGACATGAATTTCTCCTGAGGGCGACAATGCAATATACTATACCCCAGTATAGTTTTATTGATCGAGAGGATCCTGCATGTCACACACCATTCACGGCAAGAAGAAGCTGCTGGCGCGGGTGCGCCGCATCAAGGGCCAGACAGGCGCACTGGAAAGCGCGCTGGAGCAGGAGGGTGACTGCGCCGCCATTTTGCAGCAGATAGCCGCCATCCGCGGCGCCGTCAACGGCCTGATGCTGGAGGTGCTTGAGGGCCATATGCGCGAACATCTGGGCGCCGAAGAGGCCACCCCGGCCGAGCGGCTGGAGGATCTGGATCAGGTGGTGCGGGTGCTGAGATCCTATCTGAAGTAAGGGATCCCCCGCCTGCCCGCTGGCGGCCAGCCTGCATGCCTGCGGTGAAACGCGTCGGCAGTGCGGGCCTCTTGACAGCCGGGCTGGGCCGGCCGGGCATCCCAGGTCCGTTTCAGACTTGAGCCCTCGCCCGCTTTACGCCATCATGACCGCCGATCGTTGATCGCCTTACCCTGGATTCCACTTCGCAAGGACCCCCCATGTTTGAACACGTCGATGCCTACGCTGGCGACCCCATACTGACCCTGGTCGAGACCTTCCACAAAGACACCCGCGAGCAGAAGGTGAATCTGGGGATCGGTCTCTATTACGACGAGCAGGGCCGCATTCCGCTGCTGGCCTCGGTGCAGCAGGCCGAAGCCCAACGCGCCGCCGCGCCGGCACCGCGCCCCTATCAACCGATGGAGGGTGCCGCCAACTACCGCACCGCTGTGCAGCACCTGCTGTTTGGCGCCGACCACGAGGCGGTCAAGGCCGGCCGCATCGCCACCATCCAGACCATAGGCGGCTCGGGCGCGCTCAAGATCGGCGCCGACCTGCTCAAGCGCTACTTCCCGACCTCGGAGGTGTGGGTCAGCAATCCGACCTGGGACAACCACAAGGCCATGTTCGAGGGGGCCGGCATCAAGGTGCACGACTACCCCTACTACGATGAAGCCACCGGCGGTGTCCAGTTCGATGCCATGCTCGACTGCCTGAGCAGCCTGCCGGCGAAAAGCATAGTGCTGCTGCACCCCTGCTGTCACAACCCGACCGGCGTGGATCTCTCCTCTGCCCAGTGGGACAGGGTCATTGCGCTGGTGGTCGAGAAAAATCTCATTCCTTTCATGGATATCGCCTATCAGGGCTTCGGTGACGGGCTGGAAGAGGATGCCTACGCCATCCGTGCCATGGTGGCCGCCGGTGTCAGCTTCTTCGTCAGCAACTCCTTCTCCAAGAACCTCTCCTTCTACGGCGAACGTTGCGGCGGCCTGTCGGTCATCTGCAAGGATGCCGAAGAGGCGAGCCGGGTGCTGGGCCAGATGAAGGCGACCGTGCGTCGCAACTACTCAAGCCCCCCCACCCACGGCGGCCAAATCACCGCGGCCGTGATGAACGATGCCAGTCTGCACGCCCTCTGGGTCGGTGAGGTGACCGAGATGCGCACCCGCATCAAGGCCATGCGCCAGAAGCTGTTCGAGGTGCTGAGCGCCAAGGTGCCTGGCCGCGATTTTGGCTACTTCATCAGCCAGCGCGGCATGTTCAGCTACACCGGCTTCACGCCAGAGCAGGTTGACCGCCTGCGCGAAGAGTTCGCCGTCTACCTGGTGCGCTCAGGTCGCATGTGCGTGGCGGGCCTCAACAGCCGCAACGTCGACTACGTGGCCGACGCCATGGCGGCCGTGCTCAAGGGCTAATCCGCTCAAGCCCCGCCTCGGCGGGGCTTTTTGTTTGTCCCGATTTTATGGAGCCGCCATGAACCTGATTGCACTGTCATGTGTGACTGTGAGGGGTCGCCACCGGGTCAATCGACCGCCTCTGCCCGCACTTGTCTCGCTTGTGGAGTCTTTATGGATCTGATTGCCCTGTCCCGGCTGGGTGGCCGCCATCTGGTCACCCTGCACCTGCTGCTCGACAGCCAGAGCGTCACCCGCACAGCCGAGCGGCTCTGCACCACCCCCTCCACCGTCAGCAAGACCCTCAACCAGTTGCGGGATCTGCTCGGCGATCAGCTGCTCTACCGCCAGGGCAACCAGCTGTTGCTGACCCCGTTTGCCGAGCGACTCGGCCCCACCCTGCACCGGCTGCTGAGCGAGCTCAACAGCCTCACCAGCCAGGGCGGGTTCGACCCCGCCACCTGGCAGGGACAGCTGAAATTTGCCCTGCGGGAAAGCGGCATGGTCTGGCCCATGGGCCCCATTCTAGGCCAACTGATGCGGGAGGTGCCCGGTCTGGTGCCCGATATCTGGAACAAGGATGAACAGGGGCTGGCGGCATTGGCGGCGGGCAAGCTCGACTTCGTGATCCTGCCCCACGACCAGAGCCAGCCCCTGCCCCGCCAACCGGGGCTGGTATGGGAGACGCTGCGGGAAGACAAGCTGGTCTGCCTGCTGCGGGCGGGCCACCCGGCGCTGGACAAACCCTGGGATCTGGATGCCTACCTGAGCTGGCGCCATATCGCCATTCGCGATCAGGAGCTGGCCAACCCCTTCTTCGAGCAGAGCCTGGCCCAGTTGCAGGTGCGCCGCCAGATCAGCGCCACCCTGCCGGACTTTGGCAGCGCAGCGGCCATGCTGCGCCAGAGCGATCTCATCCTCACCGCCGTCGAAGGCTGGGCCGAGCAGGCCATGAGCCGGGATCTGGTGATCCGCCCGGTCCCGTTCGACTATGGCGCCGTCACCCACAGCCTGGTGTGGTATGGCCCGGCCGGTGAAGAGCCGGCGCGGCGCTGGTTCCGCCAGCGGATCCTGCAACTGGCCCGGGAACTGGGTTAGCCCACCCAGGCGGCACCCATTGCAGATCCTGCGGGCGCCAATACAGATCCGAAGAGAAGAGAGCCTCGCCAGCGGGATCCCCATGGCAAGGCTCGCAGAGAGGAGGAAGCCTCAGGGCTTCTTGGTATAGATGGGGCTGGGAAAGGAAGCGACGTTGTTGCCCAGCTCTGTGATGCGGGCAGCCCCCTGCTTGCGTACCTGATCGACCCGCAGCACATGGTGCATGGGGATCATGGTGCGATTGACGTCGGCAAATTCACTCTTCAATTTCTCGTGGCTGGGATCGACGATGAGCGCCGTGTGGGTGTCCCACACGAAGTTCGCTATCTCGATGAAGCCGAACAGCTGACCCTGGCTCACTTCCCTGACATAGACTTCGTAACGCTCGTTGTGACAAATGAACTGCACTCGGTATAAGGCGTTGGATTCACTCATGTTCGTCTGTTGATGGTGGGCGAATGCCCCATTCTAGCCGCCCCTTCCCAGAGCTCAAATAGACAGCAATCACAGTTACGTCATCTTGAGACTCACAGAGCCCAAAACCCGGAGCCAGGCCACAAACTTGCCGCCTGCTCGCCGGACATCGACCAAGAAACCACAAAAAATACCTTTGCGATCAATTGATTAGCATCGAGTAGCCATTCAGCAGATCGCCGGCAGGGACACAGGCCCCAGCCCCCTTTCGCTCAGCGCGGCGGCAAGCCGGGTCAAGGCCTCCCTGTCCGCCTCCTGCCAGCTCGTCGCCACCCCGCGCACCCCGTGATGGCGAAAACCGTTGAGGCGAATGGGGACTGGCCCCAGGCTCTGCAGAAAGCTGACCAGGCCCGTCTCCAGCTTGCCATCGGCATTCAGAAAATCGCTGCGCCCCGGCACATGGAGCAGCCGCAGCTCGGCCAGCTTGCCGTGGCTTGCCAGCAGTTGCAGCGAGGCCAGCACCCGCTCGCGGCCATGGCCGGTCAGCATGTGATGCACGGAGTCGCGCCACCCCTTGAGATCGAGCATGGCGCCGTCGAGCACCGGCAGCAGCCGCTGCCAGCCGATCTCGGCGAGGGAGCCGTTGCTGTCGAGCAGGCAGGTGAGGTGAGCCAGATCCGGCGCTGCCTTGATGGCCGTGAACAGGGCAATCACGAACGGCAGCTGGGTGGTGGCCTCGCCGCCGGAGACGGTAATGCCGGTCAGCAGCGGGCCGTAGCGGCGCAGCAGGGCCAGCACCTCGGCCACCGACATCTGGCTGGTCTTGGGGCTGGCATGGCGCGGGCAGTCGTCGATGCAGCGATCGCAATCTGTGCAGAGCGCCGCCTGCCAACGTACCCTGCCCTCGACGAGCGTCAAGGCCCCGCTCGGACAGGCCGGCACGCAGTCACCGCAGTGATCGCACATGCCGATAGTGTGCGGGTTATGGCAGCCGGGGCAGCGAAAGTTGCACCCCTGCAGGAAGAGCACCAGCCGGTTGCCGGGGCCGTCCACGCAGGAGAAGGGCAGCCAGCGGCTCACCGTCGCGGTGCGCGCCGCCCCTGCCCGACTGCCACACTCAGTAGTCACACAGGGTCGCCTCGCGCCCTACCACCCGCGGCGCCCGCTGGCGGATCCCGGTCAGCTCGCTCGCCTCGGCGCCGAGGCAGGTGGTCTGCAGCCGCGAGCCCTCGGTCGCGAAACGGGCCACGTCGCTCTTGCGGATCATGTAGCCGGTCACCCGCACCAGGTCGCTGTCCGCCACGTTGGCGGTGAACTCGCGCATGCCGATGGCGAGCGCCCCCTTGCAGAGCTGCAGCAGCGCCTGCGGGTTCTGGCGTATGGTGGGATCCAGGGTCAGGATCTCGCTGATCCCTGAGTGATAAAAACCGTGGTGCGGCGCCAGCGCCAGCACATGGCTGGCCGGATCCGGCTCCTGACCGTAAGGGATGCGCACCCCGGGGGTCACCCCTCGATCCACGCTGAGCCCGCCCTGCGAGTGGAGCAGGGCGCGGCCGCCCCAGGCATGCACCTGCGGCGTCTCAGTCACATGGCGGGAGAGCAGGGCCGAGATGCGATAGCCAAGCTGGTTGGCCTCCTCGTCACGGCCGTAGCGCTCGGGCAGATTCTCCTTGTCCATCAGCAAATTGACCGCCTCCGCCATGCCATAGATGCCGAACATGGGGACGAAGCGATCCTCATCGAGCAAGCCCTCCTTGACCAGGAAGCTGTCGAAGAAGCCGGACTCCTGATGGAGGAAGGCGGCGCGCGCCTCGATAAGCTGGGAGGCGAGACGGCAGTAGTGGGGCAGCAGACAGCCCATGAAGTCGTCTATGCCGTGGGCCTGCTCGGCTACCCGCTTGAGGGAGAGCCGCACCAGAGTATTGGCGCCGCCCGCCTGGGGCAGGGCGTTGTAGCAGCTGACGATGCCGAAACCGCGCTGATCGAAGGTGTTGCTATGGAGCGGGTAGTTGGCGATGTGCGGCTTGCTGCAGCTGGCTATGTTCTGCACCGCCAGCATCAGCAGGCTGTCCGGGGTCTGCGCCGGATCGTGGAACAGGGTCAGGTTCGGCGCCACCTGCTTGAGCTCGCCGTCGATGCGCAGGATCAGGCGGCAGAGACGGTTGTCGTCGGGGCCTATGTTGACGTGCATGAAGGCATCCGGCAGCACCCGATCCAGGTAGATCCAGAACCCCTTCAGCTTGCGATGGAGGGTCTCGTCATCCAGATCCCTGACAAAGGGCAGCAGCAGATGATCGAGCCGCCCCAGCCAGACCGGCATGCCGGTGACGGAGGGCACATGGTGATAGAGGATGCGCAGGGCATCGAGCGCTTCGTCGAAATCCTGCGGCGGCGCCAGCTCCAGCCAGGCGGAGCCCTGACTCAGGAACTTTTCATAGTCAGGCAGCACATAGCGTGGCTTGTAAGGGGCATGCCCCTCAAACATGTCACAGAGAAAACCCTGCACCCTAGCCTCGGCGACCGCCGGGGGCAGCTCGGGGTAAGGCAGCGCGTTTTCGGCGGCCAGCGCCAGGGCATGACTCTTCTGGGCGGCAGAGAGGTGGTGATCACGCACTATGCGCTGACAGATTTCGGTGAAAGACATGGGGGAGCTCCTTGGCGGATGGTCCCTAAATCCTCACATTTGGGAGGTGTTTTTTGAAGTGACATTCACAACATAGCGGATATCCATAAAAGACATCCACCATGCGGGATCACGGCTCAGCCAAACCAGGGCAGCAGCGCCGCCAGCCCACCCTGCCAGCGCAGCAGGAAGAAGCCCCCCATGCCCACCACGACCACCAGCAGGGTCGGCAGCCGCAACAGGGTCAGCGCCGTCACCAGCAGGGTAGCGGCCAGGTAGTCCGGATCCCACGTCAGCCCCTTGCCCGGCTCATAGCTGAAGACGATGGGCAGCCAGATGGCGGTCAACACCGACTGGGCCGAAAAGCTGAGGAAGGCCCCCATCTCGGCGCCCGGTTGATAGCGGGTCAGCCGCGAGAAGAAGGCGAAGCGGTTGAAGAAGGTAATCAGGGCCAGCAGGCCTATCATCAGCCAGCTCATGGTCATCTCCTCATCCGGTGCAGCACGTAGCCCACAACCATGCCGGCCAGCGCCGATATGATGATATGGATCTCCGCCAGCAGCGGCTTGGTGAGCAGCGCAGTGCCGCCGCTCACCAGGGTCGCCGCCACCATGGGCAGGTTCTTCATGGCGGGTATGGTCATGGCGATGAAGGTGGCGGCGATGGCAAAGTCCAGCCCCATCTTGTCCAGCCCGTCTATGTACTGACCGGCGGCGATGCCGAGCAGGGTCGCCAGATTCCAGAACAGATAGAAAACGAAGCCCGCGATCAGGGCGTAGGCGGGATTGAAGGCACCGCTGCGCTCCCTGTCTTTCAGCGCCACCGCGAACATCTCGTCGGTCAGAAAAAACGCCAGGCTGGCACGCCAGCGCAGGGCGAGCGGCAGCACATCGCGGCGGAAGGTGAAGCCATAGAGCAGATGCTGGGAGGTGATGACGAAGGTGGAGCCCATGATGGGCAGCAGGGGCGTACCGGCCCCGAACAGGGTGGTGGCCGAGAGCTGGGCGGCGCCGGCATAGACCAGCAGCGACATCAGCTGGGCCTGCAACGGGCTCAGCCCCACCTGCAGCGCCAGGGCGCCACACAGGATCCCCCAGGGAATGACGGAGATGGAGAGCGGCAGAATATCGATGGAAGCGCGCCACCAGAGCGCGCGGCGACTCTCGGCCCCGACGGGCTGGGAGCTTGTTGCTGACGGCATGGGATCATCCTTGTTGCATCCACGGCGAGCCGGAAAAACTAGCACAGCAGGGGGACAGATACCAAGGGGCTGCGGATAAAGAGAGGATGGAGACAGAACAGGGGGAGCCGAAAAACAGAACGCCACCCGGAGGTGGCGCGCTGCAGAGGGTCAGGGCTGAATGACGATGGGGGTGCCGGGTTCGATGGCGTTCCACACTTCGTCCAGATCCTTGTTGAGCATGGCGATGCAGCCATTGGTCCAGTTGGACGGCTGCAAGCGGGTGTTGCCTATGCTGTTGCGCTGACCATGGATCATGATCATGCCACCCGGTCGCACACCCAGCTCGTTGGCCGTCTTGATGTCGTCCAGGTTCGGGTAGTTGATGTGGATGGCCTTGTAATAGTTGGAGTTGGTCTTCTTGTAGTCGAGGATGTAGCGCCCTTCCGGCGTACGCTGATCCCCTTCCTGCTGCTTGTGACCCTTGGGGGCCGGCCCCAGGGCGATCCAGTAGCGCTTGACCTCCTTGCCATCCTTCATCAGGGTCAGGCTATAGGAAGACTTCTTCACCACTATCATGTCGGCCGACAAGGTGGCAAAACTCAGTGCGGGCCACAGCCCCAGCAAACACAGTAATACGGCTCTCATTCCATCCCTCGACAAGCCTCTGGTAAGGGCTTTTCTTGTTACCAAATCATCTGAACTGCACCGCCCCGAGTGGCGGGCGAGCGCCATCATATTGGATCGCCATCAATACTCAATATATCCAGAGAAACATATCCCGCGCCATCTTTTATAGATTGTTACAATTAACTGCCAAAACAACGGGATACCCCCCCTATCTCGGGATAGTCCCCCGCGGGGGATTGGGGGAAGATAAGGCGCTTTTCACCCCTCAGGAACTTCCACGATGCGATACCGACTCTCCTTGCTGATCCTGCTGATCTGCACCCCCCTGCAGGCCGCCGAGCCGCGCTGGTTGCGCGAGCCTGCGCTCTCCCCCGACGGCAAGCAGCTTGCGTTCACCTGGCAGGGCCGCATCTACCTGAGTGCGGGGGACGGCGGCCTCGCCACGCCGCTCACCGGCAGTGACTACCTGAGCCAGCGCCCGCTCTGGTCACCGGACGGCAAGCAGATTGCTTTCGCCGCCAACCTCTATGGCAATGAAGACGTGTTCGTGGTGCCGAGCGAGGGGGGCGAGATGGTGCGGCTGACCCGGGATTCGCGCCCCGACCTGCCCCAGGCATTCAGCGCCGATGGCAAACAGCTGCTGCTGAGCAGCCAGCGCCTGACCAGTCCGGAGGCGGATCACTTCGTGGCAGAGGGACTGCAGGCCAGCGCCCTCTACTGGACCCCCATAGATGGCGGCGCCCTGACCCCGGCCCAGCCCCTGCCCGCGACCCTGGCCCGCCCCCACGGCAGCCAGCTGGCTTATCAGATGCCGGGCATGGATCAGCCGTTTCGCAAGCACCAGCGCTCCTTTGCCGTCTCTCGCCTCTGGCTGTTCGATGGCAAACAGCATCGCCAGCTGACCGAAGACAGGGTCGCCGCCAGCGATCCCGTCTGGGATGACAAGGGCGAGGCGCTCTATTACCTGAGCGAGCGCAGCGACGATTTCAACGTCTGGCAACGGGATCTGGCCAGCGGTCAGGATCGCCAGCTCACCCACTATCAGGGCCATCCGGTGCGCGGTCTCAGCGCCTCCCGCCACGGCGATCTGGTCTGGTCCTGGCAGGGTGAGCTCTACCGGCTCGATGCCGGCAGCGAGACGCCGCGCAAGCTGACGATCCGGCCGCTCTCGGCCCAGGCTCCCGACGAGCAGAGCGACACCCCGGTCGTCATCGACGAGGCCCTCGTCCGCCAGGATGGGGAGGAGGTGATCCTGGTGAGTCAGGGGGATCTGTTTGCGGTCGACACCCGCCGCGAGCGGGTACGCCAGCTCACCCGCCACCCCAGCGAACAGTCATCGCCACGCTACGTGGACAAGGAACAGGGGCTCATTTATCTCTCCGAGCAGCATGGCCCGGCCGCCCTCTATCGCCTGAAGAAGGCGCAGCCGGACCGGCTGTTCAGCGAGCCCGGCCCCCTCATCGAGGAGAAGCTGCTGGCCATGCCGGGCGTCGCCATCAGCAAGCCGACCCTCTCCCCTGACGGCAAGCAGCTCGCCTTCGTGGTGGACGGTCAGGCCATGCACCTGCTGGATCTGGCCAGTGGCAAGCAGCGACCGCTGGTCGCCGCCGAGTTCAACCCCTCCCGCCATGCGGTGGAGCTGGCCTTCGCCCCCGACTCCCGCCACCTGGCGCTGACCCTACAGCCCGACTCGGCCCAGCAGGAGATCGCCGTCATCGACACCCGGGATGCCAAGGCCACACCGGTCAACGTCAGTCTCAACGGTTATCAGGATGGCAGCCCGGCCTGGAGTCAGGATGGCGGCATCCTCTACTGGCAATCCGCCAAGTACGGCAAGCTGGGCGCCGACGGCGAGCCGCTGGATGGCAGCCTACTCGGCCTCTACAGCAGCCGCGCCGCCAAGAGCGACTTCCTCGCCGAGCAGGCCCCCCCCAAGACGGGTTACGGCTTCGAGAGCGACAAGCTGGCACACAGGGAAGCGCTGCAGCTACAACCACGCGGCCCCGTCCTCGCCAGCCGCATCGTCGATGATCACCTGATCTATCTGGTGGAGGAGACGGATGCCAATGGCGAGAGCGAGATCAAGGGCTACGCCCAGGAGCTGCGCAAGGGGGAGACCAAGCTGCTGTTCGCCGAACAGCCTGGCCCGGCGCTGGCCAACCTCAATGACGACGCCAGCCTCGCCACCCTGGTGCGGGAGGGGGAAGTGACCCTGATAGACATGGCCTCCGGCGAGGCGACCCCTCACCCCTTCGCCCTGTTGCAGAGCGGGCGCTGGCAGGCTCGGATGACAGCCGCCTTTGACCAGATCACCCGGCTCACCCGGGACGAATTCTATCGGGCCGACATGAACGGCGTGGACTGGGATGGCTATGTGGCCGCCTATCGCCGCCAGTTGCCCGGCATCGGCAATGGTCGGGACTTCGGCAACCTGCTGGCGGAGCTGGCCGGCGAGCTGAACGTCTCCCACACCTGGGGCTATGGCCCGGCGCCCTTCCCGCGGTTGCCCGATGACACCGCCAGCCTCGGCGGCTACTGGCGCGAAGACAAACACGGGGTCGAACTGACGGCCCTGCTGGCCGGCGGCCCGCTGGATCAGGAGACGGATCTGGTGCCGGGCGCCCGCCTGCTGGCCATCAACGGCGCAGAGCTGCACAGCCTGAACGAGCTGGATGCCCTGCTCAACCACCAGGCCGGCCAGCGGCTGGCGCTCACTGTGCTGCCCAAGGGAGCCAAGGAGCCCAGCCAGCTGGAAGTCACCGCCATGGACTTACCGCAGGAGTACCGCCTGCAACTGGATGGCTGGGTCGCCAAGCGCCGCGCCCAGGTGGCGCAACTGAGTCAGGGTCGGGTCGGCTACGTCTATCTGCCGGAGATGAGCAGCGCCGTGTATGAGGAGATGGTTGCCGATGCCCTCGGCCGTCAGCGCAATCGCGAGGCACTGATAGTGGACGTGCGCTTCAACAAGGGCGGCTACCTGGCCAATACCCTGGTGGAGTTTCTGACCGGCAACGGCAGCGCCAAGGGGATGGCCCGCAGCTGGCCACGGCTCGGCAAGGGGGAGACGGACGCCGCCACCCGCCAGTGGACCAAGCCCTCGGTGGTGCTGGTCAACGCGGGCAGCTACTCGGAAGGCTCGGCCTTCCCCCAGTACTACCGCACCCTCAAGGTGGGCCCCATAATCGGCGAGCCTGTGCCGGGCACGGGCACCATGGTCTATAGCCACGAATCCAGACTGATCCCGGGGCTTGCCTACGGCATCCCGACCCTGGGACTGCGCAACCCCGACGGCACGCTTTACGAAAATCAGGAGCTGATCCCGGACGTGCAGGTGGCGCTGACCCCGGCCGACATGCTGGCGGGGCGCGATCCCCAACTGGAAGCCGCTGTACAGGCCGCCCTCGCCCATTTGTCAGCGAAAGCGAAATAAGCAGGAAAGAGGCGTGATTGAAGCCTGCTGGAAAACGGATGGACCAATCCGGCTACGAACCAGACGGGCTCATCCTGCCGCGTGAAACAGAGCACGCCCCGCCATTGGCGGGGCGTGCTTTTTCATCAGGCCGGCAGCGTCTCGGCCGGCTGGCGGGCCAGCGCCAGCTGATACCTGTGTTCGGCCAGCTCCAGCTCGCGGCGCGCCTCGTTCACCTTGCCTTCGGCGCCCTTCACCGCCGCCGTCAGCTGGTTGTAGCGATCCCAGCTGCCGTTGTACTCGGCCACCTCAGCGTTAAAGCGCCGGCTGATCTCGTTGGACTGGCGGATCAGGGCATTGTTTTCATCGTACAGCTGATCGATGCGGGTGCTCAGACTCGCCTGGATGGCGCGGATCCGGCGATACTCGTCCGGGCTGTAGCTGCCGTTGTAGCTGTTGTGCTCCCGCACCAGCCGGTTGATCTCCTGCACCGTCTGCCTGTTGCGCTGGTTCAGAGCTCTCAGCTCGCGATCGTAGCGATCAAAGTTGGCCTTGAGCGCCTGCTGCCGATCCTGCAGCGCGGTACTGGCTGTCACTTGCTGGCGGTAGTGGGCCTGGGCAGTCGCCAGATCCTGACGACGCGCCTCGAGCGAGTGTTCCAGCTCGCCCAGATCCGGCATCGCCTCCGTCACCATGGTGGGGTAGAAGCTGGCGATCTGGGGCGTGGTGACCCGCAGCGCCCGCACCGCATCGGCACCGTTGGCCTGATCCCTGTGATCCACGCCGCAGGGCTGCCCCTTGCAGACCAGATCCGGGCTGGAGAACTTGTACTCATGGCTGTAGACCCCGAAGCTGGAGGGATAGGCCATCACGGTGGCGAAGGAGCCCTGCACCCCGTGCCCCAGCGCATAGTGGTAGGTGCCGCCCGTACCATCCTGCAGCCGGGAGTGGTTGAGCCCCATGTTGTGGCCCAGCTCGTGTGCCAGCACGACGTCGCCACAGCCGGTGGCGGTGACATGGCTGAACATGTTGCCGGCTTCCTTGGAAACATCCCCGTCGGCATACGCCTTGCGACCATCGGCATAGGTGGCTGAACCGCCCACCCAGGCCAGCCCGCAACTGCCGTGGTCACCCGTGTTGGGCCGCATCAGCACCACCATGTCGGCGCCATAGCGGGTACGCAGGGTCGGCACCGCCTTGAAGGCCTGGTCGCTCTGATGGGTCACCGCATTAAGCGCGGATTCGTCCGTGCCGCCATCCGGATAGTTCACCTGCTGGCTGTGCACGGCCCGCACCGTCAGATCCAGGCCGCTGGCGGCATAGATCTGGTTGGTGACGTTGATCATGTGCTGGATCCGGGTCTGGGCATCCCCCTGATAACGGGCCGCCAGCCCGGGGCTGTGCAGCACCATCAGATCTATGGTTTCCGCCAGCACGGGCGTGGCGCCGAGCAGACCCGCGATCATGATCCCCAAGGTTGTTTTCTGCATGTGATTTTCCTTCTTCTGTTGTTATTGATGAGTCGGGATCAGGGCATCGCTGCCGCCATGACCCAGATCCAGTGGCGGGTTCTTGTAAACCCAGCCCTTGCCCCCCTGGGTCTCGACGGAGTAACTGCCTTGCGGCGTGCCGATGAACCCGAAGATGGCTTGCTTGCCGACGGTGAAATTGACCGGATAGCTGTCACCGTCGACCCGTATCTCGCCCTGCCAGTTGCGCTCCCCGCCCCGCTGCAGCTCAACCCTGGTCACTCTGGCCTCCAGCGTGCTGCCGTCCGGCAGCGGCAGGGTCACGCTGTCGCCGACCTGAGCCTGTCCAAGCTCGCCGCCCTGCAGGGCGATCGGCTGGGGCTGTTCGACCCCCTCGCCGGGGTCCGCCAGCGGAAAGTCGGCATCCACCTCGGCCGCCTGCCAGGGAGCATCCAGCTGCTGGCTGCCGTCCTCACGCAGCCGGCCCGGCTTGGCGGCTGCCTCTGCCGGCGCCGGCTTGATCTCGGGTGTCGGCATCACGGCAAGCTGAGCCGGCTCTATCCACCCGGGGGAGTCCGCCAACGGCTCGCCGCTGTAGCCGGCCTCCAGGTCCGGCGCCGCCGGCTGCGGCCACAGGTACCCGCCGATCACCCCGGCCAAGAGGGCGAGCAATCCCAGCCCAAGCCCCCACTTCGCTCTCTTCATACTGATACTCCAGTCAAAAACAATCCTTATAAAACAATGAATTGCATTCAAATTGAGCGGACATGCTAGAAACCGGCGGGCAGGCTGACACCCCCCTATATGGGGCGTCGAAAAAATGGGCGGTGGACGTTCACACCCTCTGGGCGAGTCGCTGAAGCCAGTGCTGGCGGGGGCTTGGAAAGGGTTCGAATGATGCTTTTTTGGCGCATGAAAACGGCCCCAAAAAGGACTGGCATGATGCCATTTACCCCATATGGGTTAAGCAGATTTGGCTGTACCGGGGGGCGGACGACGGCGTACCCTGATGGCATCAATCAGGTCAAGGATGTTGAATGAAGGCTTCACAGACAAAGGCGCCAGCACTGGGCTGGCTGCTGATTTCACTGCTGGCGGCGCCGCTGGCCGCCGCCCCCCTGACGCTGCAGGGCGAGACGCAAAGTTACCGCATAGATCCCGACACACTGGCCATTTCGGTCAACAAGATCCCGGTCAGCGCCGGCCAGCCCGCCCGCCAGGTCGATCAGTTGCAGCAGGGCGAGCAGCAGGCCAGCTGGCACTGGCCCGCCCAGGACGCCAGGGTGGAGGTCAAGCTGGACGGCAATGACTTGCTGCTGACACTTGTCAGCGACAGTCCCCGTCAGCTGGCCTGGTACAGCCTGCCGAAAAACCAGACCCACCTCTCCCTGGCCTTTGGCGAGGGCAGCCGCTTCTCGGTACGCGACAGCGACTGGCTCGGCTATGTCGGCGACGAGCTGGCCGAGCTCAACACCCACTACGACCTCAAGCTGCCGCTCTGGAGCCAGGACGCGGGCAAGCAGACCTACAGCTGGATCCTGCAGACCCCCTACGACAACCAGCTCAGCTTCACCCGCAAGGGGGGGCGGCTGCAGCTGAGCGCCCGCCACGAGTTCAGCAGCTTCAACCAGCAGGCCCCCATGGTGGTGCGGCTGAGCGTGGGGGATGACTGGCTGGCCGGCGCCCGCCGCTACCGGGAGTGGCTGCAGGGCGAAGGCGCCTGGCAGTCCCTGGCCGACAAGTTTGCCCGCATTCCGGCCGCTCGGCGGCTGATCGGCGCCAGCCATGTCTATCTGTGGGGCGATGCCCTGCTCGATCGGCAGGATGTGACGGATTGGCCCGGCCTGCAGGCCAAACTCCGGCAAAAGCCTGAGTGGCTGCAAGACTTCCATGCCGAGGAGCGGGAGGCGCTGGCCGCCAAGGCGCCAGAACCCTGGCAGCAGACGCTGATCATGGCCGGTCTCAACCGGCTGATTGCCGACCAGCTGCCGCTGCCCGCCCAGCAGGGCCCGCAGGCCCAGAGCAAGGTGCTGGCCCTGCGCCAGCAGTGGGTCAAGGGCCGGTTCGGCGAGCAGCTGGTGGCGCAGGAGCGCTGGGGCCAGGGGCTGTCGCTGCCTGTGGTCGAGACGTTGCAACAGGCGGGGCTGCGCAAGCTGTGGCTCGGCACCCCGCAGTGGACGGCGGCCCTGCAGCAGGGTTATGCCCTCACCGCCGCCCAGCGCCAGGGCTACTTAGTGGGCAGCTATGACTCCTACGATACCGCCATCCCCCCCGGCAGCAACGACAGCTGGCTCACCGCCCAGCTGCCGATCGAGATCGGCAAGCGCTGCGCCATCGTCGAGGCCAACGGCAAGCCCAAGCCGGGCTTCGGCGGCGAGGGGGTCTACCTCAACCCGGGCTGCACCCTGCCGTTTGCCAAGAGCCGCATGAGCGAGCTGGCCAAGGCCAGCGGCATCAACAGCCTGTTCCTCGACGTGGACGGCACCGCCATGGCCTCCAACGATTACAACCCGGCCCACCAGCAGGGCAGTCAGGCCATGATCGCCGACCGCAACGCCCGCATGAGCTGGGTAGGGGAGCGGCTCGGGCTGGTGCTGGGCTCGGAGGATGGCAACGCCCTCACCAGCAAGCCGCTGATGTTTGCCCACGGCATCCAGAGCTGGGGCTTCGGCTGGGAGGATGCCGCCATGCGCAAGCAGGCCAAGTCCCCCTATTACCTCGGCAAGTGGTGGCCGGACGAGGCGCCACAGGTCTTCTTCCAGCCCGCCCGGCTCAAGCCGCGCTACCTGAAAACCGTGTTCAACCCGGCGGATCGACTGCCCCTCTACCAGGCCGTGTTCCACGACTCTGTGCTCAACAGCCACCACTGGCTGCTGGACAACCTCAAGTTCCCGGGCATCAAGGAGGATCGCGCCCTGCTCGGCCTGCTCTACAACACGCCGCCGCTGGTCAACCTGAGCCGCAGCACCCTGGACAGTCGCCTGCCGGCGCTGGTGAGGCTAAACAGCCAGTTTGCCCCGCTGCACGAGGCGCTGTGGGACAAGGCGCTGGTGGGTTTTCGCTGGCGGGACGGGGTGGGCCGGGTGCAGGAGACCCGCTTCTCCGACGGCAGCCGGCTGGTGGCCAACTTCAGCCACAGCAGCATGATGATCGATGGCCACAAGCTGCCGGGCAGGCAGCTGCTGGTCGCCCTCAAGGGCAAGCCGGTGAGCCTGCTGAAGATGTGACTGACCCGCTCGTCATATAAAGAGAGAGCCCTGCCAATTGGCAGGGCTCTTTTGCAACCGGGGTTTCCTAACCCAGGGTGGCGGGCTCGGCCTCGCCATGGCGCCGGATCCAGGCCTCGAAGTCGGCCAGCATGGCCGCCTCCGACTGGCTGTTGTCGGCAACCAGCAGATCCCCGTGCACCACCCGGATGCGGGCATTGAGCGGCGTGCCCTCGCCTGCCGGCGGCCGCTGCTGCGCCGCCGTCATGCAGGCCTCTGCCTGCTGCCACGCCTCGGCCACGCTCTGGTTACATGCCCGTGCCAGGGGGGCGGCGCTGAAGCCCTCGCCGGTGAGGCTCTGCAGCGTCTGGTCGTGGGTCATGCCGTTGCCCGGCCCCCAGTAGTGGGCGGCCAGATCCGGCCCGATGCGCGGGTTGTCGGTGAGATAGCCGTCCCGGCGCAGGAAGTAGGCGCGAGTCTGCTCCACCGCCATCAGCGCCAGCAGATAGCCGTGGTAGGCACAGGCCGACTCCTGATTGAGGAGGTGCGGGATGGCCAGCAGCGGACGCGGGCTCTCAGTCCCCAGGATCTTGCGCTCCCACTGGCGGGCCAGCGCCAGCACGGCGGCCGGGGTGCGATCGCCATCGGCCATGGCGTAGAGATCCCGCTCGAAGTAGGAGACCAGGGCAATCTGGCGCTCGTTGAAGGCGCGAAACGGCTGGCGCGCCTCTATCATGGCCTTGATGAGCGAATCGGGGATCGCCTCCCCCGCGGCGTTTCTGGCATAGCGCTTGAGCCAGTCGGCATCGTCCAGCAGGCTGTCGCAGAACATGGACTGGGTCTCGGCATAGGCCATGGAGGTGGGCGGAAACTCCTGGGAGAAGCAGGGTGCGTTGCCGGTCACGTTGGCAAAGTGGGCGGCGTGGCCCCCCTCGTGGAACAGGGTGTTGAGGCCGCTCCAGCCGCTGCCGACCTGAGCCGGATCCGCCAGGCTGGTGAAGTTGACCACGGCGGGCACCCACTGGCCCTCCTGCCAGAAGCTCGGCACGGGACCGTGGCAGAAGCCGTTCTCGTATTTCCCCTCCCGGGTCAGCAGATCCAGGGTGAGGGTCGCGTCCCGGTACTGGATGCCGAGCCGGCGGAAACTCTCGACCCAGTCCTTCAGCGCCCGTGAAAACGGCACATAAGGGTCGAGCTGGCGGGTCACGTCGCCGCTCACGCTGTAGCGCAGGTTGTGGGGCAGCAGCGCCGCCTCCCCCTTGGCCGCCTTGAGTTCCGCCAGGCTCTGGTGCACCCGCTGTTCGGTACGGGCGATGAAGTCATCCAGCACGGCGAACAGCTGCGCCGGGCTCATCTGCTCGTTCTTGCGCACCTTGTAATCGAAGTAGTCGCGATAGCCCATGGCGCGGGCGAAGCGGTTGCGAAGCCGAACTATCTCCAGATAGCCGTTGTCGACCACCCACTGCTCCAGGGTATGGAACATGGCGAGCGCGCTCTGGCGCACCGCTTCATCGGCGCTGGCGGCCAGTGCCGTGCTGGCGGCAGGCAGGCTGCCGGCCACCTGGCGGCCCTGCTCGTCCAGTAACGTCAGCTTCAGCTCCCGGCGACGGGCGAACAGCGCCGCCTCGGCGGCCACCAGCTCATCCATCAGGGCGGCCGCGGCCGGATCCTCGATGACGTTGCATTCGAAGAAGGCGATCCAGCCCCCCAGACCCCGCTTGAGTTCCGTCTCCTCGGCCAGGGCCTGCTTCTCCCGCAGTACCGGCAGGCGCGCAGGATCGGCACAGAAGGCCTTGTAGGCCTGCTCGGCGGCGGTGAAGCCGGCCTGATCGTCGCTGGTGCCCATGTAGGTGGACCAGAACAGGTCCTCCTTGCGCCTGTGTACCTGCAGGTAGTCGGCGTTGAGCTGGTTCAAGTAATTCCTGGCAATGGAACTCATAAATTCCCTCTTGTTATGGGGCTGCCCCTGGGGCGCCCACTCCTTTTTTGGTGAAATGCCAACTCATTCACATTTTCTGCAAATTGTACGGCAAATGGTGCGCCGGGATGCGCACGACCAC
This sequence comes from Aeromonas sp. A04, assembly GCF_047780465.1. NCBI lineage: Bacteria > Pseudomonadati > Pseudomonadota > Gammaproteobacteria > Aeromonadales > Aeromonadaceae > Aeromonas > Aeromonas sp. A04. The sequence continues at coordinate 158,637 of NZ_JBLNHP010000003.1, forward strand.
GCTACCAAAAGCGAGGGTTTCTGTCTGCTGGCTATACTGGTTGTCAAAATACTCAATTAGCGTTTACTCACCACAAGTTATTGAAAGTTAATTAGATGTTAATAATGAAATAATCAGGGCCATCGTCATGACTGGCCACCACCAGACCCGCACGGGAAAGAAGGAAGAGATTATGTTCAAGCTCGGTGATATCGCCGTGAGCCGCAAATTGATGCTGCTGCTCTCACTGGCACTGGTCGGCTTCATCGCACTGCTGCTCATCTCGGCCAGTGCCTTGAATCGCAATCTGATGAGTGAGCGGGAGGCACGGCTGCAGGCCGTGCTGGATCTCGCCATGAGCCGGATCCAGGCCCTCGCTAGCACGCTGCCCGCCCCCCAGGCCCAGGCCGAAGCCAAGGCCATGCTCAACAGCATGCGCTTCGATGGCGACAACTATCTGTTCGTGATCGATGAGACCCGCCACGTGGTGGTACACCCCACCAAGCCTGAGCTGGTCGGTCAACAGATGGGGGAAAGCGGCGCAACCGCCGGGGCGCACTGGCAGCGCATGGTGGATCTTGGCAAGGGGGGCCAGCATGGCCGGCTGGAATATCAATGGATTACCCCCACGGGTGAAGCGGCCCAGAAGATGTCGCTGGTAGCGGGCTACCAGCCCTGGGGCTGGATCCTGGGCTCCGGCGTGCTGCTGCAGGACATAGAGGCCACCATCTGGTCCCAGTACCAGCTGATGGGGGGCGCCACCCTGCTGGTGATCCTGCTGATGGGGCTGCTGGGGTTTGCCATCAGCCGCTCCATCGTCAATCCGCTGGCCGAGATCAAGCGCGCCATGCAGCAGGTGGCGGCCGGGGATCTGGTGGTCAGCATACCGATACACGGCAAGGATGAGCTGGGGGTCGTCGCCACCTGCACCAACCAGGGGCTAGATGCCATTCGCCATGCCCTGCTGGAGGCCAGCCAGGGTGCCCGCAACGTGGCGGATGCCGCCCTGCGCATCGCCGCCTCCGCCGAGCAGACCAATCAGGCGGTCAACAGCCAGCGAGATCAGCTGGCTCAGCTCGCCACCGCCATGAACGAGATGAGCGCGACCATCTCGGATGTGGCGGGCCACGCGGAAAATACCGCCCGCGATACCCAGGATGCCACCAGCGAGGCCGGGCTCGGCAACCGGGACGTGCATGCCAGCGTGCACGGCATACAGGCGCTGGCCACCGAGGTGGAGCAGGCCACGCTGCAGGTCAATCAGCTCAAGGAGGGGGTGATGCAGATAAGCGAGGTGACGGCGGTCATCAGCGCCATCTCGGAGCAGACCAACCTGCTGGCCCTCAACGCCGCCATAGAGGCGGCCCGCGCCGGGGAGCAGGGACGCGGGTTTGCGGTAGTGGCCGACGAGGTGCGCCAGCTGGCGAGCCGTACCCGCCAGTCCACCGAGGAGATCCAGAGCACCATAGCCCAGCTGCAACAGCGGGCCGTCACCGCCGCCAGCGCCATGGATGCCAGCCGCAAGCTGGCGGAGAGCAGCGTCAGCCAGTCGGAGAAGGCGGGGCAGGATCTCTCCCTCATCGTCAACCACATCCAGCACGTGAGCGACATGGCGACCCAGATAGCCACAGCCGCCGAACAGCAGAGCATGGTGGCCGAGGACATGAACCGCAACGTCAGCGGCATCAACGACTCGGCGCTGGAGATGTCCCAGTCCGCCTCGCAACTAGCCCGGGAGAGCGAGCTGCTGGCCGGCCTATCCCGCAGCCTGGACGAGCGGCTGGCGGTGTTCAAGCTCGGCAGCGCCATCGACCAGCAGCTGGAACAGCGGCTGGCACCGCTGCATCGGCAGAGCCATCAGGCCGAACGCCCCCGCGCTCGCCACTGATCCGTCCCGCCCTGTCGCAACGACCATTCCTGCCAGCAAAGCTGGCAGGAATTTTTTATTGATAAAAAATGTCATATTTTTGCATTTTATCGACGTGATTAACGATATTCGGTAAGGCGAGTAGATTAAATATACATTTAAAAACATTAAGTTAAGTGTTTGCTCTACTCCGATGAGGTCAGGCTGCAAACATTTACACTTAATTATTTAATCAAAACTAGTCATGATGGTGTCGTCGTCAAACGCGACACTATGACCCTTTATGTAGTCATTTGGCAAACTGGTTGAAAGGCCAGGACGCAAAGCCTCCGGTCTAAAGACACGTCGTCCAGGATAGCGGGGTTGCCACACGCAAGTGTGTATCGGGGAACTCCCCTGCCAACTTGACTGCCCACATCTATCGAACAGAGGAATGTATGGCAGCAAAAATCCAACTCAATCACGTCGCGGCGGCGCTGGCGCTGCTGGCCAGTGGCGGCGTGCTCGCCCACGGCTACATCAGCCAGCCCGAGAGTCGCAACTACCTGTGCAACACGGGCGGCAACAGCCAGTGTGGTGCTGTGCAGTATGAGCCCCAGAGCGTGGAAGGCCCCTCCGGCTTCCCGCAATCCGGCCCCCAGGATGGTCAGATAGCCTCGGCGGGCAGCTCCCGCTGGAGCGAGCTGAATGCCCAGACCAGCGATCGCTGGACCCGCCGGGAAGTGCAGGCAGGCCCCTTCGCCATCAGCTGGACCTTCACCGCCAACCACGTGACCCGCAACTGGCGTTACTACCTCACCAAGCAGGACTGGAATCCGAACCAGCCGCTGACCCGCGCCGCCTTCGATCTCACCCCCTTCTGCGTGGTGGATGGCAACATGGTGCAGCCGCCCAAGCAGGTCACTCACCAGTGCACCCTGCCAGAGCGCACCGGTTATCAGCTGATCCTCGGCGTGTGGGAAGTGGGGGACACCAGCAACAGCTTCTACAACCTGATCGATGCCAACTTCAAGGGTGGCACCCAGCCACCGCTGAACTGGAGCCAGGGCGGCACCATCTATCCCTCCACCGATCTGGCGGCCGGTGACAAGGCCAGAACCCTGGTATTCGACGCCAATGGCGTGCGTCCCGATCTGCAGACCGAGCTGACCATCACCACCACGGAGCAGGGCCAGAAGAACAACTGGGCTCATGCCCTGGCCAGCAAGATCAATGCAGAGCAGAGCCAGATCCGCGCCGGTCAGCAGAACGCCGACGGCCAGTTCAACCCCGTCTACGGCCAGAACCCCGTCTACCTCAAGGCAGGCAGCGCGCTGGAGCGGGTCGAGATCCAGCTCGAACAGCTGCAACCGCCGGTGAACGACAGCATCAGTGTGAGCGGTCTGGAGAGTGAATACCTGCTCGACAACGGCAAGGTCACCCTGAACTTCAGCGTCACCGCCCAGGGGGATCTCGCGGTCACCAACACCCTGTATGACCATGGTGGTGCCGCCAAGGGCCAGACCAGTGCCGACATCAAGGACAGCAGCCAGAGCTTCACCATGCCGCTGACCGGGCTCAGCGCCGGTCATCATCAGCTGGTGATCGAAGGCAAGCCGAAGGCGGGTGGCGAAGCTCTGCAGCAGACCCTGGATCTGATGCTCAAGGATCCGTCCGCTGGTGACTACCAGTTCAGCTTCCCGGAGGGGCTCAAGTCCTACACCAACGGCACCAAGGTGCTGCAGCCCAAGAACGGCAAGGTCTATCAGTGCAAGCCCTTCCCCTACAGTGGCTGGTGCACCATCTGGTCGAGCACAACGACCCAGTATGAACCCGGCGTGGGTTCCAACTGGCAGGATGCCTGGACTCAAGTGAACTGAACCCGCAACACCTGAACAGAAGAGGCCCGAGCGGCCTCTTTTTTTGCGCCTGTTATCCGGGATCCCGCTGCCCTGGGCACCGCGAGATCCCCCATCGGACAAACACTATGACGAAAAACTACTATGACCCTCTGAGTCGCCTGCTGCACTGGCTGATGGCTGTCGTCATTCTCTACGCCACCCTGGCCGGTTACCTGATGCACCTGGTGATCGACAGCCACCCCCGGCTGTTTCAGTTTCTGTCGGTGCTGAACATGTCGATGGCCACCCTGATCACCCCGCTCTTCCTGCTGCGCTGGGGCTGGCAACATCTGAGGCATCCGCTGCCCGAGAACGGTGCCGACCATCATAATGGGTGGGTCAAGCTGGCCCATGCCCTGCTCTACGGGCTGATGTTCACCGTGCTGCTGAGCGGTTTCCTGATGCTGGAGCGGGGTTATCCCCTGTTCTGGCTCTACCCGATCGCCAACCCCATCAACACTCCCGAGATCAACCGCTTCTTCTTCGATGTTCATCGCCTCGCTTGCCTGTCGCTGGCCACCCTGGTCATGCTGCACGTAGTCGCGGCCCTGTATCACCACAGGATCAAGGGCGATCGCACCCTCTACCGCATGCTGGGGCCCCACACCGGCAAATAGGCAGACGGCGCTTCGCCGCAGGGGCGGCTTTCCATCGATAGGCAGATAAAAAACAGGGAGCCCATGGCTCCCTGTTTTTTATCTCGCAGCAGGATTCAGATCTGGAAGTCGAGGGCGGGTTCGCCGCCCATGGCGCGAGCCTGGATGTCTGCCAGCGCCAGCTCGGGGTTGCAGAGCTGGATGAACTGCCAGGCGAAGTTGTGCTGGAACTGCCCCTGCTTGAGGCCGATCCAGGCGGTGTGCGGCGCAAACAGCCGACTGCCGTCGAGCTGCACCAGCCCCTTGTCGCGCTGGGTGTCGAACGCCATGTCCGCCAGTATGCCGACCCCCATCTCCAGTTCGACATAGGTCTTGATGACGTCGGAATCCTGGGCGGTCAGCAGGATCTGCGGCGCTATTCCCGCCTCGGCAAACGCCTCATCCACCCGTGCCCGTCCGGTCAGTCCGGCCTGATAGGTGATGATGGGCCAGTTCGCCAGCGCCGCCAGGGTCAGCTCCCGCTCGGCGGTGAGGGGATGCTGCTCGGGCACCACTATGTTGTGGTGCCAGCGGTAGTAGGGAAACGCCACCACGCCTTCGCTCTTGTCGAGCTGCTCGCTGCTGATGCCGATATCCACCTCGCCGGTCTGCACCAGCCGCACTATCTCCTCCGGGCTGCCCTGGCGCAGCTCCAGCTGCACCTGCGGGAACTGCTCGCGAAACGCCTTCACCACCCGCGGCAGGGCGTAACGGGCCTGGGTGTGAGTGGTCGCCACCAGCAGCCGGCCCGACTCGCGGTTGGCAAAGGTGCTGGCCAGTTTGCGGATGTTGTTGGCGTCGTTGAGGATTCGCTCGGCGATCACCAGCAACTCCTTGCCCGGCTCGGTCATGCCGAGCAGCCGTTTGCCGTAGCGGATGAACAGCTCTATCCCCAGCTCCTCTTCCAGCTCGCGGATATGGCGGCTGACCCCGGACTGGGAAGTGAACAGGGCATTGGCGACCTCGGTCAGGTTGTAATCCCGCCGCGCCGCTTCCCGGATAATACGTAACTGCTGAAAATTCACGTCATCGCCTCCTGCGCTGACTGGCCGGTCGGGGTTACCCGCCGCCGTTTTCTTGTTATCTGCCTGGCCGGACTCCTCATCGAGTCCGGCAACGGCCTGACACCCTTGTATCCCAGGCGGGCTCACTCCGCCATCCTATCTGTTCATTTCAAGCGGCGATGGCCGTCAGATCTGGTAGTCCGGATAGAGTTGAGCCTGTTTGGCGACCAGTCGCACCCCCTGCCCCGGCGTGAAGGCTTTGGCCGCCTCCTTGCTCAGTTCGGCCTCAAAGTGTGCACCGTTTGTATCCCCATTGCCACGCAGTTCCACCCGGATGCGCGGCCCCATGGGCAGCAGACGGGTGATGGTGGCGCTGATCCCGCCGGGCGCATCCGCCGGCAGTATCTCCAGCTCGTGGGGGCGCACATAGGCGATGGCCGCACTGCCCTGAGCCAGCTGATGGGAGCTGATGGGACCGCCCAGCAGCTGCTCGCCGATGCCAAAGCCCTGCTCCGCCACCCGGCCGCGAAACAGGTTCACGCTGCCGAGGAAACTGTGGACGAAGGAGCTGGCGGGATGGTCATAGACCTCGGCCGGGGTGCCTATCTGCTCGACCCGGCCGGCGTTCATCAGCACCACCCGATCCGCCACCTCCAGCGCCTCCTCCTGATCGTGAGTCACGAACAGGCTGGTGACGTGCAGCTCGTCGTGCAATTCGCGCAGCCAGCGGCGCAGCTCCTTGCGCACCTGGGCATCGAGGGCGCCGAAAGGCTCGTCCAGCAGCAGCACCTTGGGCTGCACCGCCAATGCGCGGGCCAGGGCGACCCGCTGGCGCTGGCCACCGGAGAGCTGGGTCGGATAGCGCTCGGCCACGTGGCTGAGCTGCACCAGATCCAGCAGCTCCTTGACCCGGGCGCGGATGGTCGCCTCGGCCGGACGCTCGCTGCGCGGCTTGACCCGCAGACCGAACGCCACGTTCTCGAACACCGTCATGTGGCGAAACAGGGCGTAGTGCTGGAACACGAAGCCGACGTTGCGCTCGCGCACGTGCAGATCCGAGGCATCTTCCCCGCGGATGATGACGCTGCCGCTGTCGGCCTGCTCCAGCCCGGCGATGATCCGCAGCAAGGTGGTCTTGCCGCAGCCGGAGGGGCCAAGCAGGGCCACCAGCTCGCCGTCGTGAAAGTCGAGGTTGATGTCGGCCAGGGCCGCGTACTGATTGAAATGCTTGTTGAGTTGTTGAACCTGAATGCTCATGGCTGCCTCTCTGAACCGTTAAATCGGGATGGATGGAGTCTCCGAGCTGGCCAGTCCGTACGGCCGGTCCTGCTCGCCATCACACCCCAATCCATATCAATGGGGTATCCGGATCGGGCTGACCGCGCAGCCAGATCCGTGTCGCAATAACATCAATGGGACTTGGTGGGCTGCCCACGCAGCCGGGCCAGCAGTGTCTCTCCCAGCAGGGTGAAGATCCCGAACAGCGCCAGGAGGCTGGCCACCGCGAAGGCGGCACCGGTCTGGTACTCGTTGTAGAGGATCTCTATGTGCAGCGGCAGGGTGTTGGTCTGGCCGCGAATATGGCCGGAGACCACGGAGACGGCACCAAACTCCCCCACGGCCCGGGCGGTACAGAGCAGCAGCCCATACATCAGACTCCAGCGGATGCCTGGCAAGGTGACCCGCCAGAACATCTGCAAGCCGCTCGCCCCCAGCATGATGGCGGCTTCTTCCTCTTCCGGGCCGCGCGCCTCCATCTGGGGCAGCAGCTCGCGCACCACGAAGGGCACGGTAATGAAGGTGGTGGCCAAAATGATGCCAGGTGTAGCGAAGATGACCTTGATGTCGTGCTCGCTCAGCCAGTCGCCAAACCAGCCGCGGCTGCCGAACATCAGCACGAACATCAGGCCCGCGATCACCGGCGAGACCGAGAACGGCAGATCTATGATGGTGATGAGCAGTTGCCGGCCGGGGAAGCGGAAGCGGGCTATGGCCCAGGCCGCCGCTATCCCGAACAGCAGGTTGAGGGGAACCGCGCAGAGCGTGACCAGGGCGGTGAGCCCGAGCGCACTCAGGGCATCCGGCTCGCTGATGGCGTGCCAGAAGAAGGCCAGCCCGGGTCTCAGCGCCTGAATGAAGACGGTGGCCAGCGGCAGCAGCAGCAGGGCGGCAAACCAGCCCAGCCCGAGGGAGATCAGCAGCCACTTGACCCAGACGGGTTCACGGGTCACCGGGGGATGGCGAACCGGGGTGGCCTGTGCCACGTCGAGGGCAAGGTCCAGGCTTGAATGTGAGGCGTTCATATGCGGCTCCCTCCGATACGGGCCCAGCTCCAGGCCTGCAGCACTTGGCTGATCGGCAATAACATCATGCTCCTGCACCGTTCAGAGATATCCGACCGGTGTTTGCCTGCGGCTTCCCCGGTATGAGGGACAGCATTCAAGCTGATGGCAAATACGTTCATATCCGGCTACCTCCTATGCGCACCCAGCTCCAGGCCTGCAGCTTGTTGATCAGCAATAACAGAATGAAAGAGATGAGCAGCATGACCACGGCGATGGCGGAGGCACCGGCATAGTCGTACTCCTCCAGGTGACTCATGATCATCAGCGGCGCTATCTCGGAAACCATGGGCAGGTTGCCGGCGATGAAGATGACGGAACCGTACTCCCCCACGGCGCGGGCAAACGCCAGCGCAAAGCCGGTGATCAGCGCAGGGACCAGGGTCGGCCACAGCACCCGCAGGAAGGTCTGCCAGCGGTCAGCCCCCAGGCTGGCGGCGGCCTCTTCCTGCTCCGTCTCGGCTTCCCGCAGCACGGGCTGCAGGGTGCGCACCACGAAGGGCAGACCGATGAAGGTGAGGGCAATCACCACCCCGATGGGGTTGTAGGCGAGCTCTATGCCAAACGGGGCGACCCACTGCCCGATCCAGCCGTTGGGGGCGAAGATGGCGCACAGGGCGATGCCGGAGACGGCGGTGGGCATGGCGAACGGCAGATCGATCAGCGCATCCACCAGCCGGCGACCGGGGAAGGTGTAACGCACCAGCACCCAGGCCAGGATCAGGCCGAACAGGCTGTTGAGCAGCGCCGCGATAAAGGCTGCCCCGAAACTCAGGCGAAAGGAGGCGAGCACCCGCGGGGAACCTATCACCTGCCAGAACTCGGCGAGGGTGAGGTTGTTCACCGCGAACAGCACCAGCGCCGAAATCGGCAGCAGCACCAGCACGCCCAGGTAGAGCAGGCTGAAGCCGAGGGTCGGGCCAAAGCCCGGCAGGACTGAGTAAGAACCAAATCGCATAACGCTTCCGTTTGTTATGAAAAACATTCGATAGAGCGATTCTGCGCATTCCAGTTAGGGGCAACAAACACCAATAATGCCTTTGCTAAGCACTTTTTTATCTAACAACGGCGGATCAGGCTTTTAGAGCCATAAAATGAAAAAAAGGTCTTTTATATAAATAAAAGACCTAAAAAATGGAGCGTCGTGCAATGTACCAAGCCATCAAAAATCAACTGTTGTGGTGTCGGGTGCTATCTCTCTCCTTGTCGGCGTATTGAACCGGATCAGCGAAAACATCAACGGAAACTGAGGGCCGCGCGCCGCTCCCACACGGCCGGCGCCGGTTCGACCACCATCTCGGCCCGCCGATAGAGGGTGCCGAGCAGGTTGAGCCCCTGGCTCCACTCCCCATGGCCGGACTGGGCATTGATATGGCCCACCTCGCCGGCATCGAACAGCGGCACCTGCCACTGGCGACTCCAGTATTCGGCCCGCTCGAAGCTCATCCAGGGATCATTGCGACTGGCGATCAGCTGGGCCGAGACCTTGAGCGAGCCCGCCAGCAGCTCGTCAGGCAAACCGAAACGGGCCGGATCGGCCGGCGCCACGATAAACAGCGAGGCCACCTTGTCAGGCTGCTGGCGCGCCGCCATGATGGCCGCCAGGGCACCGAAGGAGTGAGCCACCAGATGGGCCCGGCCGCGCCGGCTGCGCAGCTTGCTCGCCAGCTTGGCGCTCCAGACCGTCAGGTCCGGCTTGTCCCACGGCAGGCCAACCATGCGCTGCCAGTGAGGGAAATATTGATGCCAGCGACTCTGCCAATGATCCGGCCCACTGTTGTGCAGACCGGGAACCAGGAGGATCTTGTTCATCTTGGTGCTCCTATCAGCTGGCACAGGGGCCAGTACGGGGTGAACATGCCACAAGGAAGCGGGGCGCCTTAGCCGCCCGGCTGGTAAATCTGGTCAAACAGGCCACCCTGGGCGAAGTGTTTCTTCTGGGCCTTGTCCCAATCCCCTTCCAGATCCTTGACGGTAAACAGGGTCAGTTGCGGGAACTGGGCCGCCGTCTCCTTCAGGATCGCCGGATTGCTGGGGCGATAATGGTATTTGGCGATGATGCGCTGTCCCTCGTCGGAGTAGAGGTACTCGAGGTAGGCCTTGGCGACCGCTTCCGTGCCGTGCTTCTTGGCCACCTTGTCCACTACGGCCACCGGCGGCTCCGCCAGGATGGAGACCGACGGCACCACCAGCTCGAACTTGTCGCGGTTGCCGGGCTGATTGAGCACCAGCAGGGCTTCGTTTTCCCACGCCAGCAGCACGTCGCCGAGGCCGCGCTCGATGAAGCTGGTGGTGGCACCACGGGCGCCGGAGTCCAGCACCTTCACGTTCTTGTAGAGATCGCCGACGAACTGTTTGGCGCCCTCCTCACTGCCGCTCTTCTTCAGGGCGTAGCCCCAGGCCGCCAGGTAGTTCCAGCGCGCCCCGCCGGAGGTCTTGGGGTTCGGCGTCACTATCGCGATGTCCTTGCGCACCAGATCGCCCCAATCCTTGATCTGCTTGGGATTGTCCTTGCGCACCAGGAAGACGATGGTGGAGGTATAGGGAGAGGCGTTGTTGGCCAGCCGGCTCTGCCAGTCGGCGGCGATCAAGCCCTGCTTGGCGACGGCGTCGACATCATAGGCCAGCGCCAGCGACACCAGGTCCGCTTCCAGCCCGTCCACCACGGCACGAGCCTGCTTGCCGGAGCCACCGTGAGACTGGCTCACCACCACATCGTCACCCGTCTTGGCTTTCCACTCCTTGGCGAAGGCGCCGTTGTACTCCTGGAACAGCTCGCGAGTCGGATCGTAGGAGACGTTGAGCAGGCGGATCTCGGCGGCGTTGGCCTGGCCGAGGGCCAGCAGAGAGAGCAGGGTGAGGGCGGTCGTTCGCAGTTTCATGGTGATACTCCATATCTCGTTGGGTTGAATGCAGCATGCCGTGGGCTTGTTATGCCGAGAACCAAGAAATAACGCTTTGCTTATCTCTTTTGCTCATATCAACCCGCCGACCGGCGCCACTCGCACACTCTGTGAGCCATGCCTCCCTGCCCCCCTGTTGGCTGTGCCATCATGGGATCAAGGCCATGGCACAACGAAAAGGAAGTCGTTATGTGGATCAATGCAGACCCCGTCAATGGTGCCCTGGTGTCACTGGCCATCGGCCTCATCATAGGACTGGAGCGCGGCTGGCAGGTGCGCCAGCTGGGGGACAACCAGCGCATCGCCGGAATGCGGACCTATGGCCTCATCGGCCTGCTCGGCGGTGTCTGCGCCCTGCTGCTGCCGACCCTGGGGCCCTGGCTGCCGCTGCTCGGCCTGCTGGCGGTGGTGACGGGCTGCGGTCTCTCGGTCTGGCTGGCCCAACGCTGGCAGGGGGAGTTCGGCCTCACCAGCTCGGTGGCCATGCTGCTCACCTACCTGCTGGGGCTGATGTCCGTGCTGCTGAGCCCGAGCGAGGCGGTAGCCTGCGCCGTGCTGGCGGCCCTCTTGATGGGGCTCAAGGGCAAGATCCAGCAGGGGATGCTGTTTCTGAGCGAGACAGAATTCCACGCCACTCTGCGCTTCCTGCTCATCTCCCTGGTGCTGCTGCCGGTGCTGCCCAACGAGGAGATGGGACCCCTCGATGCCTTCAACCCCTTCAAGATCTGGCTGATGGTGGTGGTGATCGCCGGCATCTCGTTCTCGGGCCACTTCGCGGTACGCCTGCTCGGCACCCGCTCGGGACTGGTGCTCACCAGCATACTGGCGGGGCTCGCCTCCTCCACCGCCCTCACCTTGCAGTTTGCCCGCCTCAACAGGGAACAGGGCGGGCTGGAGCGGCTGCTGGCCACCGGCATACTGATGGCGGGAGCCACCATGTGGCTGCGGCTGCTGGTGCTGGTGCTGCTCATTCACAGCGAGCTGGCGATGCGCCTGGCGGCGCCCCTGCTGCTGCTGGCGGCCACCGTCTACGGCTTCGCCTTCTGGTTCTGGCGCCAGCGCGAGGAGCTGACCGATGGTCCTGTGCAGCCCCAGACCAGCAACCCGCTCGATCTCGCCACCGCCATCAAGTTCGGCCTGCTGCTGGCACTGATCGGCTTCATGGCCACCCTGCTGCAGAGCAAGGTGGGCAACTCAGGTGTCTATCTGCTGTCGCTGGTCTCGGGGATCACGGACGTGGACGCCATTACCCTGTCGCTCTCCCAACTCTCCCACAAGGAGCTGGCGCTGGAGGTGGCAGCCCGCGGCATCCTGCTCGCCGGGCTGGTCAACTCGCTGGTGAAGGGGCTGCTGGCCTTGGGGATAGGCGGCCGCAGGCTGGGGCTGAGGGTGCTGCTGCCCTACTTCGTTTCTGCCCTGCTGATCCTGCCGCTCATCTGGCCGGGCGCCTGAGGTTGCAGCAAGTGACAGCCTGACGCCGCCGGGTCGCTGGCGTATACTGGCCCCTCTTGGCACATGAGGAGAGGTGAGCATGGCAAGCGATTGGGACAAGGTACTGGCGGGCGGCGCCCTGGACAGCCAGAGCGAGGAGATAGCGAACGACCGGATCCGCGGCCAGGCGCTGCTGGCACAACTCAACGCCTCCCCGGCCGGAGATCAGCCACTGCGCCAGCGCCTGTGCGGCGAGCTGTTCGGCCACTGCCCCGACTCCTGCTGGATAAGCACCCCCTTCACCTGCGAATTCGGCCGCAATATCCACATCGGCGAGAAGACCTTCTTCAACTTCAACATCACCATACTCGACGTGGGCGAGGTACACATCGGCAACCATGTGCTGCTGGCCCCCAACGTGCAGATCTACACCGCCACCCACAGCACGGATTATCTGGAGCGGCGCAACTGGACCGCCTACAACAAGCCGGTTCACATAGGCGATGACTGCTGGATCGGCGGCGGCGCCATCATCTGCCCCGGCGTCACGATCGGGGCGCGATCCATCATAGGCGCCGGTGCCGTGGTCACCCGCGACATACCGGCGGACTCGGTGGCGGTGGGCAACCCCGCTCGCGTGATCCGCACCCTGACGCCGGATGCCCCCCGCGGCTGGGAGCTGGCACTGTGATCTGGCTGGCCCTGTTTCCCCTGCTCTGGACCGCCTGGCTTGGCCTGGTTGACGCCAACTGGTGGCCGCTGGCCATAGTCACCACAATGAGCCTGCTGACGGCGCTGGCCTATGCCCACGACAAACGGCAGGCCATTCGCGGTGGCTGGCGCATCCCCGAATCCCGCCTCCATCTGCTGGAGCTGTGCGGCGGCTGGCCCGGGGCCCTGGTGGCCCGTCACTGGCTGCGCCACAAGACCCAGAAGGGCAGCTACCGGCTGGTGTTCTGGTTTATCGTGCTGCTGCACCTCACCCTGTGGGGACTCTGGCTCGGCCGGCCCCTCTGGCAAGGGGTCTGAGGATCGCCAAGGCGCCAGCACGACGCACCGATCAACGGAGTGACGCGGCTTGCACATAGGCACTGGCCTGAGCCGAGGGCTCATACTCCTCACCAGCGCGGGCATTGCGACCCCTTTCTGGGTATGAGACAACAGAGGGCCTGCAAGGCGGTTTTCTCGCGTATTTATCGACAAGGAGTCACCCATGACAATGTGGACAGGCATAGTCCTGATCGTCTTTATCAGCATGCTGTTCGGCTATCTCAGCAAACGCGCCCGCTACCAGCTGGGGGATATCCGCATCACGGATCGCCTCGGCAAACAGGATGTGCTTATCCAGGAACTGCGGGAGCGGATCGCCACTCTGGAAGCCATCGTCATCGAAGAGGAGAAGCGCCGCCCGTTCAAGAATCTGTGAACCGGCAGCGATGGCGGCAAACCGGCCAGCTTCCGGGCTGCAAGGGGTTGCCGCTTTCCCCCACACTTGCCCCTCCCCCCCTACGGCCTGCAAAACTAAATTCACAACAGGATCAGCGGCCTGCCCACGACTGCTGCATTTTTCACCAAACTGGCCCAATCCCTGCTCTGTCACTGTCATCAGCCGTACCGGAGAGTGACATCATGATCGCCATCAGCACCCTGCTTCCCCTCGCCTCCCTTGCCCTCAAGCTCGGCAGCAAGCTGCTCGGCGACGGCACGCCACAGGCCAAGGCCGAGTCCCCCGTGCAGGAAGATCGCCTGGCACCCACGGTGCAGAGCCTGTTCCAGCGGCTGGGAGTTAAGGACGCCAACAGCGAGCCGAACCGCCCCGCCATCAACCACTTCATGAGCGAGTTGCTGCAGACCCTGGGTCAGGAGAACAATGGCCAGTCGCTGCCCGAGGCCATAGACACGGCCCGCAGCCAGCTGGCCAACGGCACCCAGAGCACCCGTCTCGACGCCCTGCAGAGTGAACTCGATACCCTCAAGGGCACACTGGGCAACAGCGATCTGAACCTGGATCAGCTGCTCGGCGCCTTCAAGCAGACCCTGCCCAATGGCAAGGGGGAAGGGGTTGGCAAACTGCTCAATGCCAGTGTCTGAAATGGATATGGCAAAAACAATTTTGTTTAACAAGATGACTATTTTTCGTCCAGGCACCTGAAGATGGTAGAAAGGTCTGTGGTATGATGCTGACTTTTCATGCCTGCGGTATTCCGCATTAATTCGAGTCTTGAACGATGCTAACACCTTCTATTCCTGTCCAGCCAAAGTCGTTTCGGCAGGATATTAATGGCTTAAGAGCATGGGCTGTAATAGCTGTTGTGCTGTACCATTTTGGCGTACCTGGCTTTGCCGGTGGATTTATTGGTGTTGATGTATTTTTCGTCATTTCCGGTTTTCTGATGACCCGCATTATCATTTCAGGAATGGAGCGTGGCCAGTTTTCACTGTGGGGATTTTATCTCGCTCGTGCCCGGCGAATAATCCCGGCATTACTGGTGCTATGCTCAGCCTTGCTCATACTCGGCTGGTTCTGGTTGCCTAGCGCGGATTATCATATGCTGGCAACCCACGCTGCAGCAGCAACCACTTTTGTATCAAATTTACAGTTCTGGCGCGAGGCTGGTTATTTTGATGCAGCGTCTCATGAGAAATGGCTGCTGCATACATGGTCATTATCCGTAGAGTGGCAATTTTATATTATTCTGCCACTAGGTGTAATGTTGATATGGCGCATGCTGGGTAAGCGAGTAACTCAGGTCGCATTAGGAGTTATTGGCCTGCTTTCTTTTGTTCTATCAATTTACGCTACACAGCGTTGGCCTAGTGCGGCATTTTATCTTCTACCAACCAGGGCCTGGGAAATGCTGGCCGGAGGACTGGTGTGGTGGGTGATCAGATCAAGAGCGATTCCTTCACAACAAGCCAGAATAATGGAAGCAGTCGGCTTGATCATGATTGTGATCGCCATCATATCGTTTGATGCTGCCATGGGCTGGCCTGGTGTTTATGCACTACTGCCCACAGCAGGCGCCATACTGGTATTGGCCGCGGGTAGACAAAATTCATGGTTTACCGACAACTTCATTGCCAGACATCTGGGTGCCAGTTCATATTCAATTTATTTATGGCATTGGCCACTGGTCGTAATACTGAATTACCTTGGCGCCTCAAACAGTGCAACATTAATAATTGCAGGTATCATACTGTCAATCATCATTGGGGAATGCTCCTATCGTTTCGTTGAAAATCCTACCAGAATAGCGCTTAGTAAGCTTGGCCAGTATAAAGAGCCCCTGTTCATATGCATCCCTGCAACATTGATCATCATGAGCTCATGCGGAATATATTTATCTCAAGGTGCTAATTACCCATGGCGTCATGGGGCCTCTTCAGCATCGTCATCATATATTGACAAATATTCTCGTGAAAATTACTTATCATCCTCTGTAAGAGCAGAATACAGATTGGAATGTGATTTCTTTGATGATGAAAAGTATATCGCTAAAAATGGAGACATTGCAGCCTCATGTACTCAACTGCAAGGCAATAAAAGAGGGGTGTTCCTCTGGGGTGACTCACATGCGCAAGCTTTGTCCTATGGGTTGAGACAGCATTTGCAGAGCAATACTTCATTATATCAAGTTGCAACATCTGCATGCCAGCCACATCTTGGCAGTGATACGGCAACCAAAGGCGAATTCAAGATCGCATGTGATCGCTCAAATGAGTTTGCCTTACATGAAATTGCTCGCTTGCAACCTGATGTAGTCATAATGGTACAGAAGAGTGAACATGAAAAAAACAATTACAGCGAAATTGTCGATCACCTGTACAATCTGGGTATCAAGAATGTTGTCCTGCTAGGACCAGTCCCACAATGGCAACCATCCTTACCCAGGACCATTGCACTGAGACATTTCTCCACACATGAAAAAATGTTTAATGACAATTCGTTTGACAGTTCATTATTTAATAGTGACGGGAAAATGAAAGCCACGTTTGGAGACCACCCAAAATCACATTATATTTCATTGCTGGATCATCTCTGTAATAACAGTGAATGCCTTGCCAAAGTAGATGACGACAATATGCCTTTAGTATGGGACTATGGCCATCTATCATTATCAGGTTCAGACTTCGTAGTTAAAGAAATACTGCTAAAAGATCCCGTACTGAGCAAATATCTTCAGTAAGGGTAATCTGGCTAAATGATATTAAGACGCCCAAAACAAGAATAACCACAATACGTGCTCCAAAAACGGCAACCTCGGGGTTGCCATTTTTTTCGGGCCGGATCGCAGGATGCAACGCTAGGGTAGTGAAGGTGGTGGACTCAGCATCGCCTCTGCCAGCGCGGTCTGCCCGCGAGCCTGCAAGGTGTTGGCCGCCCCCTGTCGGTCCGCCTCTTCCTTGTTCTGGCTCAGCTTGAACTTGCCCACCAGCCCGGTTATCTCGACTTCGATGCCAACCACGGCCTGTACCATGGCCTCGAGATAGTCTCGCGGCGCGTCCGCCATCTTCCAGGGTTTGGGCTCCGCCGCCTCATGAACCCTCGTCAGACTTGCCAGCAGGCGGCGCACGAAGCGGGCATCGTCGCGCACCCGGATGCGACCATGGGCATGGACCACGGCGTAGTTCCAGGTCGGCACCTGCTGGTGATGCTCCTGCTTGCTCGGATACCAGTTGGGGGAGACGTAGCCGTCGGCAGCCTTGAAGATCACCAGCACCTCGTCGCCATCCCTGACCTCCTGCCAGAGCGGGTTGTTGCGGGCAACATGAGCGCGCAGGACGCCCTGCTCGCCACTACCGGCGTCCAGCTCAAACGGCAAATGGTTCGCATCCAGCCCCCGCTCACCGTGGGTGATCAGAGCCCCCAGCGGGTGGGCCAGGATCAACTGGTACAGCGTCTCGGGATCGGTAACGGCGAAATGGGGTGGTTGATACATAAGGGCTCCTTGAGCGAGGCATTGGCTTCCATGCAGAGGCCCATTCTTGCGCAATCGAGGTCGGCAGGCGATGGCGCAGATATAAAAAGAGGGCCTAAGCCCTCTTCGGTTCATCCAGCTCGGCGACTAGCCGCGCTTGGCCAGCCACTGTTCGGCGGTGGTGAGGGCCGCATCCACCAGCTCCCGGGCGACGCCGCCTTTGGCGACCCGCTTGGCCAGGGTCGCTTCCAGCTCCAGATTGGGATAGACATCCTCGCCGATGACGGGGCTGAAGCGCTGGAACTCAGGCAAAGAGAGATCTTCCAGCGGCTTCTTCACGCCGATCGCATAGACCACTGTCTCGCCGACGATATGGTGCGCCTCACGGAAAGGAATCCCCTTGGCCACCAGATAGTCTGCCAGCTCGGTGGCGTTGGCGTAGCCGCCCTGGGCCGCCGCCTTGGTGCGTTCGACGTTCACTTTCAGATCGATCAGCACCAGCGCCGCCATATCGAGGCAGTCGTGCCAGGTGTCGAGGGCATCGAACAGCCCTTCCTTGTCTTCCTGCATGTCCTTGTTGTAGGCCAGCGGCAGCGCCTTGAGGCTCATCAGCATGCCCATCTGGGCGCCGACCACCCGGCCGGTCTTGCCACGGATCAGCTCCAGCGCATCCGGGTTCTTCTTCTGCGGCATCAGCGACGAGCCGGAAGTGACCGCATCTGAGAGCTCGACAAACCCAGCCTCGCCAGTGTTGTAGAAGATCAGGTCTTCGGCAAAGCGCGACAGGTGGGTCATGGAGAGCGACGCCACGTGCATCAGCTCCACCACGTGATCCCGATCCGAGACCGAATCCAGGCTGTTGCGGGTGGCGCCGCCAAAGCCCATGTCGAGCGCCAAGGCTTCGCGGTCGATGGCATAGGCGGTGCCCGCCAGGGCGCCGCAGCCGAGCGGGCTGGTGTCGAGGCGCTTGAGCGCATCCTGCAGGCGGGAATAATCCCGCTCCAGCATCTCCACATAGGCCAGCGCCCAGTGGGCGAAGGTGACCGGCTGGGCGCGCTGCAGGTGGGTGTAACCCGGCAGCACGGCGGCCTGATTGGCACGGGCGGAGGCGACCAGTCCGGCTTGCAGGGCGGTGATGGAGGCAAGCAGCAGCTCACCCTGCGCCTTGCACCAGAGTTTCAGATCGGTGGCGACCTGATCGTTGCGCGAACGACCGGTGTGCAGCTTCTTGCCGAGATCGCCGACGGCGGCGATAAGCGCGCTCTCGACCCAGGAGTGGATGTCTTCGGCATCCGAGCTGAGGATCTGCTGGGGATCCTGCTGCACCGAGGCAAGCAGCACCTCCATCGCCTGTTGCAGTTTGCCCTGCTCATCGGCGGTCAATACACCCACCTTGACCAGCGCCTTGGCCCAGGCCATGGAGCCCTGAATGTCCTGCTCCGCCAAGCGGTAATCGAAGCGCAGCGAATCGTTGAACTGCTTGAACCTGCTGTCTGCTCCCTGACTGAAGCGTCCACCCCAAAGTGCCATACTGCTCTCCTTGAATACGTTGTCGGTAGGCGCCTGCGCCTGCCGTAATTGAAACCTTGCCCTGTGCTTTCCTGCACATGAGGTCTTAACGTTCTATGTTGGAATCCACGCGGCCATGGCTCTGTTCCCTCTCCCTCTGGGAGAGGGCCAGGGTGAGGGTATGGTTGGCTACCAACCCCTCATCCCCAACCCTTCTCCCACAAGGGGAGAAGGGAGCAAAACACACCAACATCATTCGGAAACTGGCCCTGTTATCTCACAGAAGCAGCCGAGGTGCTGCCGCTCTTGTCACAGCTCACTGGTTATCCCTGTGAGAACCAGGTCGCCGCTTAGCCGCTTATAAGTGAGGGGGCCAAGCCCCCTCACCGATTTTCTGCGGCTTGAAACCTCAAGGCTTAGCCGTGGGTATGATCACCGCCGATGGCCTGATGCTGCTCCTTCATGGCGCGGATCCGGCTGGCCAGGGTGTAGAGACGGATAAAGCCTTCGGCATGGCTCTGGTCGTACACTTCATCGGCGCCGAAGGTGGCGAAGTCTTCGGAGTAGAGGCTGTTCGGCGACTTCTTCTGCACCGCTGTGACCTGACCCTTGTACATCTTCAGGATCACCTCGCCGTCGAGATCCTCGGCGATGGCGTTGGCGGAGGCGACAATGGCCTTGCACAGCGGGGTGAACCAGCGACCGTCATAGACCAGGTGGGAGAACTCGGCACCCAGCTTCTCGCGCCAGGCGCGGGTCGGTCTGTCCAGTACCAGCTCTTCCACGGCGCGCAGTGCAGCCACCATGACGGTACCACCCGGAGTCTCGTAGCAGCCACGGGACTTCATGCCCACCATGCGGTTTTCGGTGATGTCGATGCGACCGACGCCGTGCTTGCCGGCACGCTCGTTCAGGGTCATCAGGATCTGGTGCGGGGTCAGCGGCTGGTCGTCAACGGCGACCACTTCACCCTGAGCCACGGTCAGCTTGACGTATTCCGGCTCGTTCGGTGCCTGCTCGGCGGAGACGGTCCACTGCCAGACAGCTTCGGACGGCTCGTTCCAGGTGCTCTCCAGCTCGCCACCCTCGGTGGAGATGTGCCAGGCGTTGGCATCGCGGCTGTAGATCTTCTTCAGGGTCGCCTTGCAGGGGATGTCGCGGGCTTCCAGATAGGCCAGCAGATCTTCACGGGAGCGCATGTCCCACAGACGCCAGGGGGCGATCACCTTCAGTTGCGGGGCCAGAGCAGCCACGGCGCCTTCGAAACGCACCTGATCGTTGCCCTTGCCGGTGCAGCCGTGGGAGATGGCATCGGCGCCTTCCGCCAGCGCAGCTTCCACCATAGCCTTGGCGATGATGGGACGGGCCATTGAGGTGCCCAGCAGATAAGTGCCTTCGTAGACGGCCCCTGTCTTCAGGGTCGGGTAGACGTACTCTTTGACGAACTCTTCGCGCAGATCCTTGACGATGCACTTGGTGGCGCCGGAGGCGATGGCTTTTTGCTCTATCCCGTCCAGATCGTCGCGCTCCTGGCCGACATCGGCGACGAAGGCGATGATTTCCGCGTCATAGTTCTCTTTCAGCCAGGGAATGATGGCCGAGGTATCCAGTCCGCCCGAGTAAGCCAGTACTATCTTGTTGATTCCGCTCATTTTACTTCTCTCCATGATGATTCGATAAAAGGTTGTGCTTCAGGTTCGGTTGCCGCGTTACTTGTGACCCTGTCCAAACAAAGTCAGCAACACGGCGTTCTGGATATGCATACGGTTCTCGGCCTCGTCCATGATGAGGGAGGCTGGGCCATCCATGACCTGGGAGGTGATCTCCAGCTCCCGGTGCGCCGGCTGGCAGTGCAGCACATGCTGGATGCCGGTGCGGTCGAGCAGGGCCTGGTTGATCTGATAAGGCATAAAGATATCTTTTACCTGCTCCATTGGTGTGTTGTCACCCATGGAGACCCAGGTATCGGTGTAAACCACGTCAAACCCTTCGATATCCCCCACATCATCGCTGATGTGAATGGTGGCGCCGGAATCGGCCGCCAGCGCCTGGGCCTGCAGGAAGATCTGGGTATCCGGGCCATGGCCCTTGGGGCAGATCAGGGTCACGTCTGTGCCGAGCGTCGCCCCCAGCAGCAGCAGAGAGTGGCTGACGTTGTTGCCATCGCCCAGATATGCCAGCTTCACCTTGGACAGATCGGCGTAGTGCTCGGCAATGGTCATAAAGTCGGCCAGCCCCTGGCAGGGGTGGTAGAGGTTGCACAGGCTGTTCACCACGGGCACTGTGCCGTGCTCTGCTAATCCAACAAGCGTCTGGTGGTCGAATACCCGGGCGACTATGGCGTCACACCAGCGCGACAGGTTGGCGGCAAAGTCCTGCACCGATTCGCGCTTGCCCAGCGCGCCGTTCTGTTGATCCAGATAGACGCTGTGGCCACCGAGTCTGGCGATGCCGATGTCGAAGGTGACCCGGGTGCGCAGGGAGGGCTTCTCGAACAGGGTGACCACGCTCTTGCCCGCCAGCGCCTGGCTGTACTTTTTAGGGTCGGCCTTGACCGCTTTGCCCAGGGCGATCAGCGCCAGGATCTGGGATTTGTTCAAGTCGCTGTCTTTCAGAAGATGTTGCATCGGATGTTCCTTTTTCCGGCCGGGTTAGAGGGTGACCTGGGTGCCGACGGCACCACCGGCCAGCAGCTTGAGCAGTTGATCCGGGTAACGCCAGCTGGCCACACAGACCGGTTTGCCGAGGGTCTCGGCAGCATGCAGCGCGGCTTTCACCTTGACCGCCATGCCATCGCTGATCACGCCCTTCTCCATCAGATCCAGCGCGGTCGCCTTGTTCAGCTGCGGCACCAGCTTGCCCTTGCCATCCAGGATGCCGCTCACGTCCGACAGCATCACCAGATCGGCGCCGAGCGCCTCGGCAATGGCGGTGGCCGCCTGATCCGCGTTGACGTTCATCAGCTGGCCATCGGCCGTGATGCCGATGGAGCTCACCACCGGCAGGAAGCCCTGCCCCAGTATGCCGGTCACCAGCGCCGGGTTGCCCGGTTTGCAGTCGCCGACCGCGCCGAGATCCGGGTCGAGCTGGGTTACCTGACAGAGGCCGCCATCGGCGAGGCAGAGCCCCACGGCCGGAATGCCGGTGGCGATGGCCTTGGCCATCATCTGCTTGTTGGCGGTCCCCGCCAGGGCACCGGCGATAAAGGGGATCTGTTCGAACGGGGTCACCCGCAGGCCGTTCTTCTTGGTGGAAGTCAGACCCAGCCCCTTGAGCAGGTCATCCACCAGGCAGCCGCCACCGTGCACCAGCACCAGGGGTCTGTGTTGCTCATCCAGAAAGGTTTTGAGGGTGGCGAACAGGGCGGTCAGCGCCTCGTCGTTCTCGATCAGGGCACCACCCAACTTGATTACCAGCGTCTGTTTGTCCATCGTTGCAATCCTTCCTTAAGTCCTTAAATCAGGCCGGTGGCCGGTTCAAATCCGAATTTGATATTTATGCATTGCACAGCCTGGGAGGCGGCGCCCTTGAGCAGATTGTCGATGGCGGAAACCACCACCAGCATGTTGCCCTGCTGTTGCCAGGCGATATCGCAGTAAGGGGTGCTTGCCACGCCACGGATGGAGGGCATCTGGCCGGTGAGGCGCACCAGCGGCTTGCCTTCGTAAGCCTTGAGGAAGGCCTGATCCACCTGGGTCGGCGTCACGCCGTCCGCCAGCTGCACATAGATGGTGGCCAGGATGCCGCGCACATAGTTGCCGAGGTGGGGCTGGAAGAGCACCTCGCAGCCCAGGTGGTGGCTGATCTCAGGCTGGTGTCTGTGGTTGAAGGTGCCGTAGGGATTCAGGCTCACTTCGCAGAAGCTGGTGTTGATGGCTGCCTTGCGACCTGCGCCAGAAACACCGGACACGGCGTTGATGATAGGCTGCCACCCCTTGGCGATCAGGCCGGCCTGCTGCAGCGGCTTGAGGGCACACAGGGAAGCGGTCGGGTAACAACCCGGCACCGCAATCAGCTGGGCGGCGGCAATGGCATCGCTGTTCCATTCCGCCAGGCCGTAGACGGCCTGATCCAGCCACTGCTCGCTCTCGTGGGTGAAGCCGTAGAAGTTGTGGTAGAAGCCTTGATCCTTGACCCTGAAGGCACCGGAGAGATCGAACACCGGCAGACCCTTGGCCAGGAACTTGGGTGCCAGCTCGGCACTCACCTCGTGGGCGGTGGCCAGCAGCACCAGATCGGCCTGAGTCAGGATCCGGGTCATGCCATCCTCGTCCAGCGGCAGCAGCGGCTGATCCAGCGCGCCGACCCACTGGGGATGCAGAGAAGAGAAACGCTTGTGGGCATCCTGGCTGCCGGCCGACACATAGAGGCCGAACAGCTTGAGTTGAGGGTGGTTCTGGACCAGTGCGGCCAGTTCGGCTCCCGCGTAGCCACTGGCACCGACGATAACGGTGTTAAGCATTATTGAGTATTCCAAGTCAGGGTTCGAAATTCACAGCATGGTGCTGCAGATGGAGCAAGGGGTGAGGAACCGCCCCTTTGACGCAACGCGTGCGGAGGGGCAATTCAGGCGGGTGTGTGTCGTCGGTTATAGATCAGGTGACAGAACATTAACTTTCCCTTACAACTAGAAGCCTTGTCGATGAGCCAGATATTCAGGCAAACTTACAGAATATTCATGCACTCACTTTGCATTTGTATTTTCTAACAGAAACATTCCGGGGACGCAAGGAGGAGCTGATGGCCAATCTGGATTTTTTTGCACTTTATAAGAATATTATTGCGATTCCCTCCATCAGCAGCACGGATCCCCGCTGGGATCAGAGCAACGAGGCGGTGATCCGGCTGCTGGCCGACTGGTTCGGCCAGCTCGGCTTTCAGTGCGAGGTGACCGCCCTGCCGGATCTGCCGGGCAAGTTCAATCTGGTGGCGACGATCGGTCAGGGCGAGGGCGGCCTGCTGCTGGCGGGCCATACAGATACAGTCCCGTTCGACGAAGGCGCCTGGAGCAAGGATCCCTTCAAGGTGACCGAGGAGGGCAACCGCCTCTATGGCCTCGGCACCATAGACATGAAGGGTTTCTTCGCTTTTATCGTGGAGGCGCTCAAAGAGATAGATCTCACCACCCTCAGCAAGCCCCTGCGCATCCTGGCCACCGCCGATGAAGAGACCACAATGGCGGGCGCCCGCGCCATCGCAGCGGCGGCCGAGCTGAAACCCGACTACGCGGTGATCGGCGAGCCCACCGGACTGGTGCCCGTGGTGGCCCACAAGGGGCACATGTCGGAGGCTATCCGCATCACGGGCAAGAGCGGTCACAGCTCGGACCCCGCCAACGGCGTCAATGCGCTGGAGATAATGCACCAGGCCATGGGGCGGGTGCTGCGCCTGCAGCTGCGCCTGGAAGAAACCTATGCCGACTACCGGTTCGCGGTGCCGCAACCCACGCTGAATCTGGGATACATCCAGGGCGGCGACAGTCCGAACCGCATCTGCGGTTGCTGCGAGCTGCACATAGACATGCGCCCCACCCCGCAGGTGGGGCCGGACGAGCTGATGGGCATGCTGAAGGAGGCACTCGCCCCCATCGAAATCCACCAGCCGGGCTGCCTGCACCTGCAACACCTGCACGAACCCATCCCCGCCTATGCCTGCGCGGACGACTCAGTGCTGGTGCGCGAGGCCGAGAAGGCGAGCGGGCACAAGGCCGAGTCGGTGAACTATTGCACCGAGGCGCCCTTTATCCAGCAGCTTGGATGCCAGACAATCGTGCTGGGCCCGGGCCATATCACCCAGGCCCATCAGCCGGACGAATACCTGGATCTCTCCTTCGTCAAGCCGACCACGGCTGTGCTGCAACACCTGATCCGCCGGTTTTGCCTCTGACTTGACGGGAATGTAAGTAAGTTACATAACATGCCGCCTCGGGACAGGTGAGGGAAATACATGTTCTGAATCGGCCTGTTATTTGACCTTGCGCAGACAATCTGGGTAGATTGTCACCCTAAGATGACGGAGCATATGTTGTAATCACACAACAATAAGTGAGGCTGTCTCTCACCTCGGATGGAGAGAGACACCAACCAGATAAGGATGTGGAATGAACGAAAAGTACGCCGCGCTACGCGCCAACGTAGGCATGCTGGGTCAACTGCTGGGCAAGTCCATCAAGGATCATCAGGGACAGGCCTTCCTCGACAAGATCGAAACCATTCGCCAGTTGGCCAAATCCTCCCGCAAAGGCAATGAGGCAGACCGGGAACGTCTGCTCGATACCCTGCGCACCCTGAGCGATGACGAGCTACTGCCAGTGGCCCGCGCCTTCAGCCAGTTCCTCAACCTGGCCAACGTGGCCGAACAGTTCCACACCATCTCCCGCCGCTGCGAAGAGCAGGTCTGCACCCCGGATCCGCTGGAGCAGATGTTCGCCAAGCTCAAGGCCTCCAACCTGTCACAGGAAGCCATCATTCAGGCCGTGCGCGAGCTGGATATCGACCTGGTGCTGACCGCTCACCCGACCGAGGTGACCCGTCGCACCCTGATCCACAAGCACGTGCAGCTCAACGACTGCCTGGAAGCGCTGGAACTCTCCGATCTGCTGCCCCGCGAGCGGGACAAGATCCTCAATCGCATCGAGCAGCTGGTCAATCAGGCCTGGCACACCAACGAGATCCGCGAGCAACGTCCGACCCCGGTGGACGAAGCCAAGTGGGGCTTCGCCGTGGTGGAAAACAGCCTGTGGCCGGCCATTCCCGAATTCATGCGCAACCTGGACGAGCGGCTGCAACAGCACCTGGGTGTGCGGCTGCCGCTGGATGCCGCGCCGGTCAAGTTCACCTCCTGGATGGGCGGTGACCGTGACGGCAACCCCTTCGTCACCGCCAAGGTGACCGCAGAAGTGCTGGAGCTGGGCCGCTGGATGGCGGTCAACCTGTTCTACAAGGACATCAAGGAGCTCACCTCCGAGCTCTCCATGTCCGACTGCACAGACGCAGTGCGCGAGCGGGTGGGCGATCACCCCGAACCCTACCGCGCCCTGGTACGCGAGCTGCGTGAACAGCTGCGCGAGACCCAGGAGTTTCTCACCGCCAAGGTGCAGGGTCAGGCGAGCGAGAGCCGGGATCTGGTCAAGACCACGGCCCAGCTGCGCGAGCCGCTGGAGCTCTGCTACCACTCGCTGCACGCCTGCGGCATGGGCAACATAGCCGACGGCATGCTGCTGGACGTGCTGCGCAAGCTGGCCTGTTTCGGCATCCACCTGGTCAAGCTGGACATACGTCAGGATGGCGAGCGCCACGGTCAGGTCTTCTCCGAGCTGACCCGTTACCTCGGCATGGGCGACTACGCCGAGTGGAGCGAGGACGACAAGCAGGCCTTCCTGCTCAACGAGCTGAACTCCCGCCGTCCGCTGATCCCGACCGACTGGGAACCAAGCGACGAGACCCGCGAGACCATAGACACCTGCCGGGTGATCGCCGGTCACGATCCCGATGCCTTCGGCATCTACATCATCTCCATGGCCGGCGCACCGTCCGACGTACTGGCGGTGCAGCTGTTGCTGAAAGAGGCCGGCTGCAAGTTCCGCATGCCGGTCGCCCCGCTGTTCGAAACCCAGGAAGACCTGATGGCAGGCACCGCCGTGATGGAGCGCCTGCTGTCTGTGGACTGGTATCGCGGCTACATCCAGGGTCGTCAGTACGTGATGATCGGCTACTCGGATTCCGCCAAGGACGCGGGCATGATGGCCGCCGGCTGGGCCCAGTACGCCGCCATGGAATCCCTGGTGGCACTGGCCGAGGCCAACAAGCTGCGCCTCACCCTGTTCCATGGCCGTGGCGGCACCGTCGGCCGTGGCGGCGCCCCCGCCCATCAGGCGATCCTGTCACAACCGCCGGGATCCTTGCGCGGCGGCCTGCGGGTGACCGAACAGGGCGAGATGATCCGCTTCAAGTTCGGCCTGCCGAAAGTGGCCATCCACAGCCTGAACCTCTACACCAGCGCCGTGCTGGAAGGGAACCTGCTGCCACCGCCCAAGCCGAAGGAGTGCTGGCGCGCCGTGATGGAGCAGCTGGCCACCGTCTCCTGCGATCACTACCGCAGTATCGTGCGCGGCCATCCGGACTTCGTGCCCTACTTCCGTGCCGCCACCCCCGAGATGGAACTCGGCAAGCTGCCGCTCGGTTCGCGCCCCTCCAAGCGCAAGCCCAACGGCGGCGTCGAGAGCCTGCGCGCCATCCCCTGGATCTTCGCCTGGACCCAGAACCGGCTGATGCTGCCGGCCTGGCTCGGTGCCCACAAGGGACTGCAGCAGGCCATCACAGACGGTCAGAAGAGCGTGCTGGAAGAGATGAGCCGCCAGTGGCCCTTCTTCCGCACCCGCCTCGAGATGCTGGAGATGGTGTTCCTCAAGGCCGACGTCTGGCTCGCCGAGTACTATGACACCCGGCTGGTACCCAAGGAGCTGTGGGGCCTGGGCAAACAGCTGCGCCAGGAGCTTGCCGACTCCATTCAGGTGGTGCTGGAGCTGCGCCCGCAGGGCGATCTGCTCGATGACCAGCCCTGGATCAAGGAGTCCATCAAGCTGCGCAACCCCTACACGGATCCCCTCAACGTGCTGCAGGTCGAGCTGCTGGGCCGCTCGCGCAACCATGCCGAGATCCTGCACCCCGAGCTGGATCAGGCGCTGATGGTCACCATCGCCGGTATTGCTGCAGGCATGCGCAACACGGGTTGATGGCTGACAGGTCGCAACGCACATAGAACAAAGGGCGTCCATAAGGCGCCCTTTGGTTTCTTCTGAGCGCCAAGGTTCAGGGATCCTGTTTCATCTCGAACCGGACACCCACACCGGCCTCAGCTTGCGCCATAGCGCTTGGCAAACTGCTTGGCCCCGATGTCGCTCACGTCTATCACACGCGAATCCGGGCGGCGCACAAACCAGCGCTGGGCCAGGGCATCGTCCAGAATCCACTGCCCCAGGGTACCGGCAAGATGGCTGCGGCGCTCGCTCCAGTCCAGACAAGCCTTGCACATTGGTCGTTTGCGCTGACGCAGCAGGCTGAGGTTGACCCCCAGGCCTGTAAAGAATATTTCGCCGGACTGGCTCAGTCTGGCGTCATCCCCATGTATCTCCAGCAGCCCCTGTTGCTGCAACGCATCAAACAACCGAACCCCCAGCTCGCCAGCAAGATGGTCATAGCAGATCCGGGCTTGACGCAGGTGGGGATCCCTGGGACCCGTCCTGACCTTGGCGGGGGAGCTGGTCACGGACAGCGTCAGCATTCGCTCGATAACTTCAGCCACCGCAGGGTCGCTCAGTTGAAAGTACCTGTGACGGCCCTGCTTGCGCATGCTCAGCAAGCCTCCCTCTACCAGCTTGCCGAGGTGACTGCTGGCAGTCTGGGCCGTGATCTCCCCTTCCAGCGCCAGTTCAGTGGCTGTCAGCGCCTTGCCACCCATGAGTGCCGTCAGCATGCGCGAACGGGCTTTGTCACCTATCAGGCTCGCCACATAGGCAATATCGGGTTCCATACCATATTCCTTTGATAGTTCGGCCACCCTCGAAGCATGACCCTGATGACCAGGCTAAGTTGGCAACCTGTTCACCTCTGTTGAGACGCCAGGATGACAATTACCTGTTTTATTGAGTACCAGATCGACCCCCTCAAAGCAGATCTCTTTGAGCAATACGCCAACCAGTGGGCAAACATTATCCCCGTATGTGGTGGGGACCTCATCGGCTATTTTGCTCCTCACGAAGGCACCAACTATCGGGCATTTGGCTTGATCGCCTTCGAATCCTTGACTGACTACGAGCACTATCGCCAACGGCTGCGGGAATCCGAGCTCGGGAGAGCCAACTTTGCGTTTGCCCAAGAGGGGCGCTTTATTCTGCAAGAGTCCCGCTCCTTTTTGCACCTGATCCCTGCAACAGATCGCCACCATGGGAGGTCCTTCTGATGTATGCCGTTATCTTCGAGGTCACCCCCTTTCCGCAAGGGGTTGAGGCTTATCTTGATGCCGCTGCCGTCTTGAAAGAAGAGCTGGAAAAGGTCGAGGGCTTTATCAGCGTCGAGCGCTTCCAGAATTTGAATGCCCCGCAAACCTATCTCTCCTTGTCGTACTGGGAGAGTGAAGCAGCAATTCAAGCATGGCGTACGCACCATGACCATCAGGTGGCCCAGGCCCGGGGGAAAAATGAGCTATTTCATGATTACCGCATTCGAGTCTGTCACGTGATACGAGAATATGGTCTTGCTGCAAGCTGCAGCGATCCGCTGTCAGGCCCAACGATATGGAGGCATAGGTCATGACGCTAACGAGCTTTCTGGCCTTCCTGGCTGTTATCACCACCCTGCTGCTGTCACCTGGACCATCCGTCTGGCTGGCGATCCACAATGGCCTGACCCATGGCGTTCGCGCTGCCGTTATCGGTGTCTTGGGCAATGTAGTGGCTTTTCAGGGATTGATGGCTTTCAGTGCAGTGAGTTTGTCCGCTGCCATGCAAACTGCGACGCCCATTGTGTTGGTAATGAAATATGCGGGAGGTGCCTACTTGGGCTATCTCGGCATACGGTTACTGATCACTCCTGTCGACACGGTCACCAAGGGACCAGCAGAGCACGCCGGGCCAACGCAGGTTTGGAAACTGTTTCGCCAAGCATTTCTGGTCACGCTTTCTAACCCCAAGGCCCTGATGTTTGTGGTAGCGCTATTACCCCAGTTTGTCGACGCTGAACGTGTGCTCATGCCTCAGTGGGGTCTGATGGCACTGACCACCACCCTCATCCACCTCTGCGTTTACTGGGGATATGCAGTAGTGGGGCACAAGGCGAGCCGTTACTTGCTGGACACGCGTATTCGCCGTTTTTACAACGGTGCCAGCGGTGTCCTGTTTCTGGGGTTTGCAGCAGGCTGGATGTTGAGTTCCTGATAGCGAAGGGAGAATGTCTGACAGACTGCAACACACATAGAAAAAGGGCGCCAGATTGGCGCCCTTTTTTTGGAACGGATGGAAAAGAGCCGTCAATGACGAGAAGATTGAGATAACAGCGCGTGTGCACATTCCTTCAATATTATCTTCGACTACCTATCAGATGAATCCGATAGCTCTTCACCAAACAATAGGGACATGTCAGCATCGGAGCTCAAAAGCTGATATAGATAATTACGCCACTCCTCAAATGCTTTCAACATAGCTCTAAACGCTAGGCGGTTTTCTTCAATCTTCATGGATATATGAGCCAAGTGAATTAATGCACTCTCACAATTCTCGTCTGAATTAAGCGGAAACGTTTCAAGAAAATGGTGCACCAATTCATTACGCATCTCAAGCAGATTCTGTAAACGTAAACAATGCTCTTCAATATTACCTAATTCAAACTTAAAGTGGATATAAGGCTTATCAATTTTAGCATCCAGCTCAGGTTCATTTTTGCTTTCACCCATACGACTTACAAATTCGCCAATCAGCTGCCCCAGCATTTTTCGGCTAAGCGCCTGTGCATCCACCTTTCGATTATCTTCCAGCGTATCTATATTGCCTTCCATCTTCAGCGACGGAAGCACCCGCTTAAGCAAAAGCTCAAACTGCTGAAGATTGAGCAGACATCTCCCATAGAGCAATATCACTTGCTCTTTCTTCTCCTTATTTACATCTGTATTTGCATTACCGTCCATGGAAAAGATCCGTCCTTATGTCAGCAGATTAAGATATGGATAACGCATTATTACGGTATATATAAGAAAAAAGGCGCCACTATGGTGCCTTTTTATTCGGTTAGATAGGTGGATCACACTCCCCACATGTGTCTTAGAGAGAGGCACAGATCTGCCACAGATCGTACTGGATGGCGGCGGCCGTCACTTCCCGGCCTGCGCCCGGTCCCTGAATGACCAGCGGGTTGGTGCGGTAGCTGTCGCTTTCGATGGCGAAGATATTGTCGCACGGCAGCAGGTTGGCGAACGGGTGGTGGGGCTCCAGCGCCTCCAGCCCGACCCGCGCCTTGCCATCGTGCTCGAAGCGGGCGACGTAACGCAGCACCTTGCCGAGGCGCCTGGCTCCCTCGAAGGCGCTCTGGATCGGGCCGTCCAACTCTTTCAGTCTGTCCATGAACTGATCCGTACTCACCTTGCGCAGGGGCACGGGTACCAGGTTCTCCAGCTCGATGTCGGCAGAGTCGAGCTCGAAGCCCGCCTCCCGCGCCAGGATCAGCAGCTTGCGGCGCACATCCTGACCGGAGAGATCCTCGCGAGGATCCGGCTCGGTCAGGCCGTGCTGCCACGCCTCGTCCACCAGCTCGGAGAAGGGGCGGCTGCCGTCATACTGCTGGAACAGCCAGGAGAGGGTGCCGGAGAAGATGCCGGAAACCCCCTGAATGCGGTCGCCGCTCTGGCGCAGCATCTGAATGCTGGACTGGATCGGTAGCCCGGCGCCCACGGTGGCGTTGTAGCGCCACTGCACCTGATGGTCGCGGCAGGTCTGCTTGATGCGCTGGTAGAACTCGCTGTCGGCAGCACCGGCAAACTTGTTGGCCGCTATGATGTGGATACCGAGCTGGGCGAAGTCCGGGTAGTAGCGGCTCACCGTCTCGCTGGCGGTCATGTCCAGCGCAATCAGGGTATCGAAACTGTGCTGCTCAAGCTGGGCCAGCAGCTCGGGCCAGATCAACGGTTTGGGGTTGAACTTGTCCTGCACCTTGAGGGGATCCAGCCCCTCTTCGTCCAGCAGGCCCCCTTCCGAGCTGAACACCCCGTAGAGAGTCAGCGCCAGATTGAGTTCATGTTCGAGGCGCGCCTTCTCGCGGGCATAGAGGGTGAGCCAGTGGCCGCCTATGTTGCCCTTGCCGAACACCACCAGGCCGACCCGGATCGGGCGGCTGAACAGGGCGCTGTGCAGGGCGATAAGCAGGGGCTCCAGCACCACCTGGCGCACGACGGCCACCAGACTCAGGCCATCTCTGGCCACCTGCACGAACTCCAGCGGCTGATCCGCCAACAACTGATAGAAACGGTGACACTGCTCGGCGTTGTCGGTCACCCCGGCACCCACCAAAGCCACCAGACTGAACCCCTCTTTCTGGATCAGGCCGGTGAAGCTGCCCTGCAGCTGGAAGTCGCGCAGCAGCTCGAACGCCCCTTCCGCCACCTCCAGGGTGTAGGCCAGACGCAGCACCCGCCGATCCGGCTGGCGCTGCAGGGTGAGCGGGTGGAGGCGGTGGCGGGCCAGATGGGCTTCGATGGCCGCCACCGTCTGCTCATAATGGGTCTGCGGCAGCACCTTCAACTCTATGAGGGCGATCTGGTCCACCGAGGAGACGATGCGAGCGCCACCGGAGCGCGGCGCTCGGCGCAGTATGTGGGTGCAGCCCTCATCCGGGTTGTAGCTGCAGCGCAGGGTCAACCGCTGGCGGCTGTCGGCCACGGGTTGCAGGGTGCGCGAATGCAGCACCGAGGAGCCGAGGCGGGCCAGCTCGTTCGCTTCGGCCAGGCTGAGGCGCTCCAGCAGGCGAGCTTCCTTGACCCGACGCGGGTCGGCGCTGTAGACCCCGGCCACGTCGCTCCAGATGGTGGTGGATTCGCCATCCGCCAGCAGGGCCAGCAGGCTGGCGCTGTAGTCGGAGCCGTTGCGACCGAGCAGCAGGGAGCGCCCTTCCATGTCGGCGGCGATGAAACCTGTCACCACGATACGGCCAGCATGTTCGGCCAGCCGCGCCTTGAGCAGTTCGCTGGAAAGCGCAGTATCCACCTTGACCAGGGCACCGTCCTCGGCGCGCAGGAAGCTGCGGGCATCGAGCCAGATGGCCTTGTCGCCGCGGCTGGTGAGCAGGGCCGCCAACAGGCGCGCCGACCACACCTCGCCGAAGGCGAGCAGGCCGTTGCGGGCGAAGCGGTCAAACTGCCCCTCCAGGGTCTTGGCGATCAGCTGCATGTCGTCGGCCAGTTGCTGGCTCAAGTCGAGCTGCAACTCCCCCTCCAGCAGGCCGTCGATCAGGCTCTGCTGATAGGCGTGCAGGGCCGTGATGGCTTCACCAGCGGCCTCGTCCCCCGCCTCGGCCAGCTCCACCAGCTGGATCAACCGGTTGGTGGTCTTGCCGGCGGCAGAAACCACGATCAGTTCATCTCCGCCAACCTGCTGCTCGACGATAGCCGCGACCCGGCGATAGCAGACCGGATCCGCCAGACTGCTGCCACCAAACTTGTGCACATGGCGCCGCTTCAATCCTGCTTCTGTTGCCACCGCGATCTCTCCTTGCTGCTGCTGTTCCATTACTTCGCTACCTGCTCTGCCTGCTGCGCCTGTTCAAAAGCCTGAGCCAGATCGGCCACCAGATCTTCACCGTGTTCAATACCCACCGACAGACGCAGCAGCTGGGCGCTGATGCCCGCCGCCTGCTGCGCCGCCGGTGTCATGGCCCTGTGGGTCATGCTGGCCGGATGGGCCACCAGACTCTCCACCCCGCCGAGAGACTCGGCTACCGAGAAGAGGGTGAGGGCCGCGAGGAAGGTGCGCAATCCCGCCTCGCTGCAATCGAGTTCAAAACTTAGCATGGCGCCGAAGCCGGACTGTTGACGGCGCGCAATATCATGGCCTGGATGGCTCTGCAGGCTGGGATGATAGATTTTTTTGACCAGCGGCTGTTGCTGCAGGAAGGCGAGAATGCGATCCGTGTTCTCCTGATGGGCGCGCAATCTGGGAGCCAGGGTGCGCAGGCCGCGCAGGGTGAGGTAGGAGTCGAACGCCCCGGAGGTGAGTCCCAGACAGTTGGCCCACCACACCAGCGACTCGGCCAGTGGCTGCTCCTTGGCTATCGCTACCCCGCCCACCACGTCTGAGTGGCCGTTGATGTACTTGGTGGTGGAGTGCACCACCAGGTCGGCACCCAGCGCCAGCGGCTGTTGCAGCAGCGGCGAGAGGAAGGTGTTGTCCACCACCACCTGGGCCCCCACTTCATGGGAGGCGGCGGCGATGGCGGCTATGTCCACCACCCGCAGCAGGGGGTTGGAAGGGGTCTCTACCCACACCAGCACCGGCTTCTGCGCCAGGGCCTCGGCCAGCGCGGCTTCATCCCCCTGATCGACGAACTGCACCCGGTAGTGGCCCTTGGCCGCCAGATACTCGAACAGGCGCCAGGTGCCGCCGTAACAGTCGTGGGGGGCGATCAGCAGATCCCCCGCCTTGAGCAGGGCCGTCGTCACCAGATGGATGGCGCCCATGCCGGTGCCGGTCACCACGGCACCGGCCCCCCCTTCCAGCGCCGCCAGCGCATCCGCCAGATTGGTGCGGGTCGGGTTGCCGGATCGGGCATAATCGTATTGACGGGGCTCGCCAAAGTCGGCAAAGGTGTAGTTGCTGGAGAGGTAGATGGGCGGCACCACGGCACCGTGCTGTGTGTCTGTCTCAATCCCGGTGCGTACCGCCTGGGTGGCCTTGTGGGTCATGTCACTCTCTCCTTGAACTGTCGCTGGGCGATGGCCGCTCTGCCTCTGCCACGGCTATCCTGCCATTGCTGGCCTATGGTGAACCACCTTACGCCAGCATAAAAAAGCCGTCAACACTTCCAGACGTCTAAATGGCTTTGCTGTTGGATTGCCATTAATTTCCACAAGGGTTAAAATCCGCGCTCACGGCCAAACGAGAACAGGTGGATCATGGGTACAGAGTGGAACGGCGACTACGTCAGCCCCTACGCGGAACACGGTAAGAAGAGCGAACAGGTCAAGAAGATTACCGTCTCGATCCCGCTCAAGGTGTTGAAGGTGTTGACCGACGAGCGCACCCGTCGCCAGGTGAACAACCTGCGTCATGCGACCAACAGTGAGCTGCTCTGTGAAGCCTTCCTGCACGCGTTCACCGGCCAGCCGCTGCCCTGCGACGACGATCTGCGCAAGGATCATCCGGACAGCGTCCCCGCCGAGGTGCGCGCCATCATGGAAGCGCTGGGCAAAGAGATCGAAGATTTCGACGCAGAGTAATACCTGCGACCTATGCCAAACAGCAATCCCTCTTTGAAGATGACGCGGCCCAGTGCCGCGTCATTGCTATCCGCAACCTCCCCCTTCAGCCTGCGCCGCTACCAGAACGACATCTGCAGCCACAGCCACGACTTCGCCCAGCTGGTGATCCCTCTCGGCGGTCCCATAGAGATCGAGGTGCAGGGCCAGGGGCGTCGCCTCGCCCCCGGTTTTGTCTGCGTGATAGCCCCGGGCGAGCGGCACGACTACGCCGCCGATCCGGCCCTCTCCTTTCTGGTGCAGGAGAGCGACTGGCTGCCCGGCGATCTGGCGGCCCGCCCCTTCATCGAGCTGGACGAGCCCCAGCGCCACTACCTCGCCTTCCTGCACCGCATGGTGGCAGCGGGTCGCCAGGTGGCGGGCATGGAGCAGGTGTGGCTCTCCCTGCTGGCACAAGGGCAAGGAGTGCACTCCTCTGCTCCCCCTCGTCTTGCCGCCCGTATTCTCAAGGTGCAGCGCCATATCGAGACCCACCTCGCCGAGCCCCTCGGCAATGAGCGGCTCGCCGCCATCGCCTGCCTCGGTCAGAGCCAGTTCAAGCATGCCTTTCGCCAGCAGCTGGGGATGAGCGTCTCCCACTACATACGGGGGCAGCGCATGACGCTGGCACGCACCCTGCTTGCCCACACCCAACTGCCCATAGGCGAGATCGCCAGTCGCTGCGGCTACCAGAATCAGGGGGCCTTCGCCGAGCGCTTCCTGACCGAGAGCGGGCTTTCCCCTTCCCTCTGGCGCCAGCAAAACGGCCTTCTGCCGTAACAGGGCGGCCAGTCACCGAAGACAACCAGCGCCGTTTCGAGGCATGCTGAGGCCAATGCAAGGTGTGTGAAACGAGGAGCCAAGATGCAGACCATTAGCTGGCAGGATTTCGAGATGGTAGAGCTGAGAGTGGGCACCCTGGTGCGGGTCGAGCCCTTCCCAGAGGCGCGCCGGCCCGCCTACAAGGTGTGGGCGGATTTCGGCCCCGAGCTCGGGGTACGCAAGAGCAGCGCCCAGATAACGGATCTCTATCGCCCGGAGGATCTGGTGGGACGCCAAATCGTCGCCGTGGTGAACTTTCCCCCCAAACAGATAGGCCCCATCCAGTCGGAGTTTCTGCTGACCGGTTTCTACCGGGCCGACGGCGCGGTTGTGATGGCCATTCCGGAACAAGTGGTGGAGAACGGCGCCAAGCTGGGCTGATGCCGTAGGCCCCATGAAAAAAGAGAGGCGACCCCGGGGTCGCCTCTCTCATTTTTTTGCTGCAGCGTGCGGTTACTTCAACAGGCTGAAGATCAGCGCCGATACCGCGAGCGACCCGGTCAGCAGGATGAAGCCGTTGGTCCAGCCCTGGCGGAAGCGAGCTAGCGCCTCCACCTTGTAGATGGCCACCACCGGCATGATGAACAGGATCATGGCGATGACGGGGCCGGAGAGGGTCTCCATCAGACCCAGGATCCCCGGGTTGATGACGGCGGCGCCCCAGATGGCAAAGAACATCAGGACTATGCCGAGCCGGTCCGCCTTCGCCAGCGGCAGGCCGGTGGGCTTGGCGATCAGGCTTTTCAGGCTCTCGCGGGCACCGAGGAAGTGACCGAGGAAGGAGGTGCTGATGGCGATGAAGGCGATGAGCGGCCCCAGCGTCACTATCACGGGGTTGTCCGTGATGTTGGCGAGATAGGAGAGCACGGAGACGTTCTGCGCCTTGGCCTCGGCCAGCTGGGCCGGGGAGAGGCTCAGCACGCAGGAGAAGACGAAGAAGAGCACGAAACCCACCAGCATGATGGTGGTATTGCGCAGGATCAGGCCGCTCTTGGCCTCGGCCTGCTCGCCATATTCCCGCCGCTGCACGTTGGCAAAGCCCGAGATGGCGGCGGCATGGCTGAAGGCGAACACAGTGACCGGCAGCGCCAGCCAGACGGTGTTGAGGAAGCTGCCGCCCTCAAAGGCAGTCATTTGTGGCCACTGCCACTGGGGAATGAGATAGCAGGAAAGCGCCGCCAGAATGGCCGCCAGCGGATAGACCATGAAGGCAAACGCCCGCAACATCGCCTTCTCCCCCGCCATCATCACGGCGATCATGGCGAACACCAGCAGGCCGGAGAGCATCACCCGGTTCGGGGTGGCCATGCCGAGCTGGTTGACCATGAAGCTCTCCACCGTGTTGGTCAGCCCCACCCCGTAGATCAGCAGGATCGGGAAGATGGAGAGGAAGTAGAGCGCCGAGATGAGGCGACCGGCCATCTTGCCGAAGTGCTCCTCGGCTACCTCGGTGAAATCGGCGTGAGGGCGGGAGGAGGAAAGCACGAAGCGCGCCAGCCCGCGGTGAGCCAGAAAGGTCATGGGGCCGGCCAGCACGGCCACTATGACCAGGGGCCAGATCCCGCCCAGACCCAGGTTGATGGGCAAAAACAGTATGCCGGCGCCGACGGCGGTACCAAACAGGCTGATCGCCCAGTGGGTGTCATGACGACGCCAGCGGCTGGTGCTGGCAACGGCGGGCTGGGAACCGGACAAATCCTTTACGACGTCTACAGATAAACTCATTACTAATCCACATTTTGTCAGTATTTTAATCTGAGCTTATTGTGGTTTATCAGGATTTAATTCTCAAAAAGCGGGACTGAAACATATCACTACCATAACGGGCTTCAGCCAGTGAGATTGGGAATCCAATCGGGATCACATAATCAAGTAAAACTACAAAACTCAATTTCAATGAAATATAAAACCAAATTTCTATTAATACTCACTTTTTTATTTTGCCCAATGGATCGTTTGCAGAATTACCTGAAAAATCATGCCAATTACCCAAGAAGGATTGTGATCATCCACTGTCATTCTCGTGCTTTGCCAGCGGATATCCCTGCTCATCTGCGATAAAACCAGCGGATCACACCAAGCAAACAGGCGGCCATGAGGCCGCCTGTTTATGTCGTCTGGCGACAGAGCATCAGCCCGCCAGGTAGACCAGGAGCGTGTGTCGGCGACAGAGGATCAACCTGCCTGATGGGCCAGGATCTTGCCCCAGGCGAGATCCGGATCCCCCATGACGATGAAGTCCGGGTTTTCCAGCGACTCGGTTTCGTTGTAACTGAGCGGCTGCAGCGCCAGGCTGAGGATGCGGCCACCCGCCGCCTCGACGATGCACTGGGCAGCGGCGGTATCCCACTCGCCGGTGGGGCCGAGCCGCACGTAGCAGTCCGCCGCCCCTTCCGCCACCAGACAGGACTTGAGGGAGCTGGAGCCGAGCGGGATCAGCTCGTAGTTGATGGCCGGATTGAGACGACGGGTCAGGTTCTCCAGCTTCTGGCGACGGCTGATGGCCACCACCAGCGAATCGGGCTGATCGTGTTCGTGGTGCATGGCGCTGATGGGCAAGGTCTCGCCGTTCACCTCCTTGAAGGCACCGTGGCCGCGCACCGCCCAGTAGAGCACGTCGGACTCGGGGGCATAGATGACGCCGAGCACGGGCACATTGTCCCGCACCAGGGCGATCAGGGTGGCGAAGTCGCCGCTGCCGGCGATGAACTCACCTGTGCCGTCGAGGGGATCCACCAGCCAGTACTGCCGCCAGTTGGCTCGCAGACTGAAGGGCACATCGGCCGCCTCTTCGGTCAGCACGGGCACATGGGGGGTGAGCGCCGACAGCGCCTGTTTGAGGTAGGCATCGGCAGCAAGATCGGCACTGGTGACCGGGGTCGCATCCTCCTTCAGCTGACGCTCGAACTGACCGCCGTGATAGATTTCGTGAAGGATACGCCCCGCTTCGCGGGCGATCTCCTTGACCCCAGGAACCCAGGCCAACAACTCCTGCATCTTGTTATCCTCTGTTTTTATTTATTGCCTTTGCCCACGCTTGGGCTAGTTTTCCTGCTCCGCCAGCCACTTCTGGGCCAGCAGCAGGGCACTGATGCTGCGCGACTCGCTGAAGTCGGGTCGTGCCAGCAATTCATCGATACGGTTGAGGGGCCAGGGGATCACCTCGAGGGGCTCGGGCTCATCGCCGATCCGTTGCTCCGGGAAGAGATCCCGCGCCAGCAGTATGTCCATCCGGCTGGAGAAGTAACCGGGCGCCAGCGATACCTGCTTGAGGGGGATCAGGCTGTTGGCGCCGAAGCCCGCCTCCTCCATCAGTTCCCGGTTGCCCGCCTCGAAGGCATTCTCGCCCGGGTCGATCAGCCCTTTGGGGAAGCCCAGCTCGTAAGAGTGGGTGCCCGCCGCGTACTCGCGCACCAGCAGCAGGGTGTGGGCATCGAACAGGGGCACCACCATGACGGCGCCCCGGTTGCCACCGCGCATCCGCTCGTAGACCCGCTCCTCCCCATTGCTGAATTTCAGATGCAGGGATTCCACCTTGAACAGCCGGCTCTCGGCCACTATCTCGGCCTTGAGGATCTCCGGCTTGCTCTTGTCATGCGCCATCTTCTCGACACTGAGGTATTCGGGCTTGCTCTTGTGGTGGTCACTCATCTGGCGCTGGCTGCTCGTTAAAAAATCGTGCTTCAAGAGTAAACGACTCCCCGAGCGAACACCACGGGGCAAAGCGGCGAAAGCGGATGGAAAAATCCGTTATAATGCCGCCCCGTTTTCCTCCCCCTCATTGACCGCGAGAAGCCCCATGCCGACCCCCTTGCCCTGGCACCAGATAGACACAGTTTTGCTCGATATGGATGGCACCCTGATCGATCTCCATTTTGACAACCACCTCTGGCAGCAGCTGGTGCCGGCGCGTTACGCCGAGCGGCTCGGTCTGCCGCTGGATGAGGCCAAGGCGCAGATCGAGGTGCACTATCACGCCGTCAGCGGCACCCTCGACTGGTACTGCGTGGATTACTGGAGCCAGACCCTGGGGCTGGACATACGCGCCCTCAAGCAGGAGCTGCTGGAGAAGATCCGGTGGCGGCCCAACGCCATCCCCTTTCTGGCCGAGCTGCGGGCGGCAGGCAAGCGGCTGGTGCTCTTCACCAACGCCCACCCCGCCAGCCTGTCGGTGAAGGATGCGCAGCTGGGGCTGTCTGATCATCTGGATCTGATGGTGAGCACTCACGAGCTGGGCTGGTCCAAGGAGAGTCAGCACTGCTGGCAGGCGCTGGCGGAACGGCTGGCGTTCGAGCCGGCCCGCACCCTGTTTGTGGATGACAGCGAGCGGATCCTGCGCGCCGCCGCCGACTACGGCATCGGCTATCAGCTCGCCATCCAGAACCCTGACAGCCGTCAGCCCGAGCAGCACATCACCGCCTTCCCGGCGATCCGTGACTATGCCGAACTGCTGCCGCTAGTCCTCTGAACATCAAAAAATAAGCCGCTAATCGTCTTCTCCGTGATGCCGGGCAACTGCTGCTGACAGAGCTAACCTGCTGACTGCCGCACAATGGAAAGGGCTGCCCGGGCAGCCCTTTCTCGTTGCTATGGCGCGGCAGGCTACTCTGCCCACGCCACCAGCTGGTACTGCTTCTTGCCCCGGCGCAGCAGCAGGTAGCGCTCAAACAGCCGATCCTCTGCACTCAGCTGCTCATCCTGCTTGATGGCGCCATTGAGACTGATGGCCCCCGCCGCCAGCAGTTCGCGGGCGATGCGCTTCGAGTTCGCCAGACCGCTCTCGACCAGCAGGCTGACCAGATCCGTCTCGCCACCGACGGTGCAGCTCGGCAT
This sequence comes from Aeromonas sp. A04, assembly GCF_047780465.1. Taxonomy (NCBI): domain Bacteria; kingdom Pseudomonadati; phylum Pseudomonadota; class Gammaproteobacteria; order Aeromonadales; family Aeromonadaceae; genus Aeromonas; species Aeromonas sp. A04. The sequence goes on from NZ_JBLNHP010000003.1 coordinate 198,754, forward strand.
GCCGTCTTGCGCCAGCTGGGCAAGATCGCTCTCGCCAAGGCGCGCCACCTCGCCGCTGAACAGCAGCTCGCTGATGCGCCGTACCGCCGCCAACGCCGCCTTGCCGTGCACCAGTTCGGTCAGCTCGTCCGCCAGCACCTGCTGGGCCTGCTTGCGCCCCTGCCGCTGGGCATCTTCCGCTTCCAGCTCGGCAATCTCGGCCAGCGACATAAAGCTGTAGTAGCGCAGAAAGCGGTAGACATCCTCATCCGCGGTGCCGAGCCAGAACTGGTAGAAGGCGTAGGGCGAGGTGAGCGCAGGATCCAGCCAGACCGCGCCCCCTTCTGTCTTGCCGAACTTGGTACCGTCCGCCTTGGTGATGAGCGGCAACGTCATGCCATACACCTGAGCCTGATGCAGACGGCGGGTGAGATCCATGCCGCTGGTGATATTGCCCCACTGATCGTTGCCACCGATCTGCAGGGTGCAGCCGAGCCGCTGGTTGAGCACCGCAAAATCCTGGGATTGCAGCAGGGTGTAGGAGAACTCGGTAAAGGAGATGCCCTGATCCGGACGGGCCAGCCGATGGCGTACCGATTCCCGCGCCAGCATGGCGTTGACCGAGAAGTGCTTGCCGATGTCGCGCAGAAAATCGAGGGCCGACATCTGCCCCATCCAGTCGCCGTTGTTGACCAGCACAGGGGCCGACAGGCCGTCATCGACGGGCAGCAGCGCCCTGATCTGGGCTGACAGACTGGCGACCCAGCCCTGCACGGTTTCGCTGCTGTTGAGGCTGCGCTCGGTCGCCTTGAAGCTGGGATCGCCGATAAGACCTGTGGCCCCGCCCACCAGGGCCACCGGGGCGTGGCCCGCCAACTGGAAGCGGCGCAGCATCAGGAGCGGCACCAGATGACCTATGTGCAGGCTGCCGGCGGTGGGATCGAATCCGCAGTAGAGGGTACGCGGCGTGGCGAGATGATCGGCCAGTGCCGCCGGGTCGGAATTCTGGGCCACAAGGCCGCGCTCGGTCAGCTCATCGAGCAGGTGGGGGTTGATCATGGGTGCTCCAGCAGCAGGGGAAAAGTGGCCATACTCGCCGCTCTGGCGCGCTGCGGATATGTCCCCTGGGGGACAGTTTTGCCACTCTCGTGCTAGCATCCTGTCATAGTGGGGAGCTGCTCCCCACCCCCGGGAGCCCACCACCATGATTCAACGACCATGACCCAGCCATTCGCCACAGATGCCCTGACCCGCAGCATGACCGAGGTGGTCGATGCCCTGCACGGCAGCGCCTTTCCGGCGGCCCTGGTGCGTCTCATCCAGCAGCAGGTGGCGTTCGACTGCGCCCTGCTGCTCGGGGTCGGGCAGCGCCCCGTCTACCTCTACGACAACCTGAGCCACCAGCGGGCCCTGCTGTTTGACCGCTACCTCACCAGCCACTTCAGTCAGGACCCCTTCATGCTGGCGCTGGAACAGGGTCTGGAGGCCGGGGTCTGGACCCTGGCGCAGGTGTCGCGGGGACGGCTGGATCCCGAGTATCGCCACCACTTCTATCAGGCCACCGGCTGGCAGGAGGAGGTAGGGCTTATTCTGCCGGTGCGGGACGGACTGACGCTCATGCTGTTTCTCGGCCGCCTCGACAAGCGCAGCGTCTTGAGCCGCAGTGAGCTGACCCGACTGGAGGCGATCTTTCCGCTGGTGCACTCCCTCTGTCGCCAGCAGTGGCAGCAGAGCCAGCCGCTGCTGGCGGAGAGCCCGGCGCTGCCTGACAGTGCCAGCCTGAAGGCCGCGGTGGCGCAGGCCATTGCCAGCGTGGGCGGGGATAGACTCACCCGCCGGGAGCGGCAGGTAGCCAGTTTGCTGTTGCAGGGGCTGGATACCGAGGCCATTGCCGCTGCGCTCGGGATTGGCAGCGGCACTGTGAAGAATCACCGCAAGCACCTCTACGGCAAGCTGCGGCTCGGCTCACGCGCCGAGCTGTTCAGCTTCTTTCTGAACCATCTCATCACGGCGCCAACGAGTTAGCGCGACACCCTCAGCCTGAAACCCCGCCACCTGCGTGATTCAAGATGGCCGCCACCCCAGGTAACTGGTGAGGCAATAACCTCTCGCTGCAATCAATTCAGGCAAGGCCGGATCTGTGAGGATAGCGAGCTCGGTAAGCCGGGACTGGTTATAAGCGCTGCGCTGCACCTCGAGATCAATAAAGGCGGGGTGACACATGATCTCAAGGGATGAGGCCCCTTGCGCATCGGCGTCGTCCAGCAGTTGCAACAGCAGCGCCCGGGTCAGCTGCTCGCCATAGAAGCGGCTGTCAAAGCGCGCGCAGCTAAGCGCATGATCGGCAGTCAGCCCCTGGTGATGCAGCGCCTCTCTGTCGATGCGCAGAGCAATGCCCTGCTGACGGGCGAAGGCTTCCACCAGCGGATAGAGACTCGGCAGCATATGCACATGATGGTGGCTGTCGATATGAGTCGGCGCCTTGCCAAACAGCGCGATAAAGCGCTGGTACTGGCTTGCCAGCTCGCAGGCGATTTCCGTTAGATCGAGCTCCCCCGCCTCACTCTTGTGCCAGATCCCCTTGTTCAGCTCCCCCGACTCATTGACCAGACAGCTCAACGGGGTGAGCGGCCGTCCCCAGCTGAGCACAAAGTGCAATCCAATTGGCAAGTCCGGGAAACGCTTGGACAACCAGACCGCGTGTTCTATGGCCGGAGAAGTGACCATGGCGGTGGTCGAGCTGACGACCCCATGCTCGAAGGCCTCCACAATGCCGTAGTTCTGGGCGCGGCAGAGACCAAAGTCGTCGGCGTTGATAATCAATCTTTTATGCATAGCTCTCTCCGGTATGGCCCCGAAACCCGGTTGCGGGGCCTCTGTGGTGTCAAGCCAGCGCCGCTATGGCGGCAGCAAATTTGGGCAGATGCTCACGGTGTGCCAGCAGCAGCTCCTGGGCAACGGTGTTCGCCTCATTGTCTGAATGGATCAGCGGATTGAGGTTCATGGCCAGCAGCAAATCATCGAAAGAGCCGCTGATCGCGGCCTGAGAGGCGGCAATTTCGAAGCTCTTGATGAGGTGGATGAGCCCGTTCACCTTGTCATCGAAGCGGGTGAGGCGCGGGTGGGGAATGGCGCCATCCCTGCCCACCAGGCAGGTCATCTCGACGGTCCAGTCGGCCGGGATATTGGTGACATGACCATGGTGGGGGACTATCACATATTGCTCGCTCTGCTTGTCGTTATGGATGGCGCTGATCACCTCGCAGGCCGCATCCGAGTAGTAAGCGCCGCCACGCAGCTCCAGCTCCTTGGGTTTTTCGCACAGCTCGGGGTTCTGGTAGAGCTCGAACAGCGTCTTCTCGACCTGCTGCACCACCTGGGCCCGGGCGCCGCCCTTGTAGAACTCGCCCATCTCGATCCCCAGCATCTCTTTCTCCTTGAAGTAGTAACGCAGGTAGGAGCAGGGGAGCAGGCGTAGGCCGCGGATAAAACCGGGATCGAACGGCAGATCGAAGATGTTTTTGACCGAGCTGGCGCGGGTGAGACTGCCATCGGCGACCCCTTCCAGCAGCTCGTCAAAGCGGGATTCGCCGTTGACCAGCACATCGCCGATAAAGACCAGATGGTTGAGGCCGAACAAGTCCATGGAGAGGTGATCCCGCTCGGTGAGCTGGAGGGCATCGCGCACAAACATCTGCATGCCGACCGGAATGTTGCACACCCCGATAAAGCGGCGGAAGTTGGTATGACGGCGCACCGCTTCGGTCACCATGCCGGCCGGATTGGTAAAGTTAATCAGCCAGGCATCCGGGCAGAGCTCTTCCACATCGCGGATGATGTCGAAGATGACCGGAATGGTACGCAGCCCCTTGAACAGGCCGCCAGCGCCGTTGGTCTCCTGCCCCAGCATGCCGTGGCTCAAGGGGATGCGCTCGTCCTTCTCCCGCGCCTGCAGCTGGCCGACCCGTAGCTGGGTGGTGACGAAGTGGGCGCCGGGCAGAGCCTCGCGGCGATCCAGCGTCTTGTGCAGCGTCATGGGGATGCCCGCCTGGCGGATCATCCGTTGGCAGAGGTCAAAGATGATGTTCAGTTTCTCTTCGCCAGCGGGAATATCCACCAGCCACAGCTCGCTGATGGGCAGCTCGGCATAACGCTTGATGAAACCATCGACCAGCTCGGGGGTATAGCTGCTGCCGCCGCCTATGGTGACTACCTTGATCTTCTCGCTCATAAATCCCTCTTTCATCGATCTTTATCGGTTTGATGGTGGCCGCTCTGTCGTCAGGATGAGAGGGGCCGCAGCCCCCTGTGGCAGGGGCTGGTCAGGTTTTGTACTCTCTATTGCAATCTGTTGTATTTACATGGAATTCACTGCCGGCATCAGGCCGGGCTTTCAAATTTCGGGTAGAGATATTTACGGTAACTGCCGGGGGTAAACGAGGTCAGCTTCTTGAAGTTTTTGATGAAGAGGCTGACGTCGTTGTAGCCGGTCTCGAAGGCGATATCGGCCACAGGGTTGTTGGTCACCTCCAGCTGCATCTTGGCGTAGTTGATCCGGATCTCGTTGATGATCTGCATCGGCGTCTTGTTGTAGTAACGCCGGGTGGCCCGGGTCAGATACTCCTGGCTCTTGCCGCAGAGGGAGACCATGTTGGCCAGCGCATCCTCGGCAAAGAGGGGGCGATCGTGCATCCGCTCCACGGTTTCGTGGAGCCAGAGCGGGAGATCCTCGCTGGCGGAGGTGTCCTTGTAGTGACGCAGCCGGTTCATCACCGCGTAGGTCACCACCTCGAGAAATTCGGTCAGCGCCTCCTCCCGAAAACCGGGGGAGACCAGCACCGACTCGATGTAGCTGAGGAACTCGCTCTTGAGCGCATAGGCCTGTGAGGCGACGAAGTGCTCCGGCAGCAGGTACTTGAAATGCTCGTCGAAATAGGCGCGGTTGATCCCGACGTTGAAGATGCGGGTGGTGCCGAACTCGTAGAAGCTCTGGTGGCGGGAGCCGAGCGGGATAAACACCACATCTCCCCGCTCCAGCAGCACCCGCTTGCCGTTGACCTCCTGATAGTAGCGACCGGTCAGCACCAGGGTGAACTCGTAATAGTCGTGCTGGTGCAAACCGGTTCCGCTCACCTGCTTGTTGTAGATGAACATGTGGAACGGTTTGTTGTTAAACAGTTCGCTTTCCCGGATTGTTTTGACGCTCATGAGTCGCTTCCTGATCTGCGGGCCGATGACGGGGCCGAGCGCCCCGTCCGGAGGTCATTTGTTCTGCAGCTTCTCGTGCAGCTCGATCAGCTCGCCGATCAGCTCACGGGCCAGCATGGAGGTCATCAGGTGATCCTGGGCATGGACCAGCACCAGAGTGACCGGGATCTTGCCTTCGCCCTGATCGTCCTCGATCAGTTGGGTCTGCACCCGATGGGCGGCATTGAGCGCCTCGCGGGATTGGGCCATCAGCTGGCGAGCGGCGGCCAGATCTCCCTCCTTGGCTTTTTTCAGTGCTGTGTAGGCGAGACTGCGGGCCTGCCCGGAGTTGATGATGAGCCCCATCACCACCTCTTCCAGATCGTTGCAGGTGGCAGCTTCAGTGATGTTGTCCAGATCGAACATGTGTCGTTCCTTGCATTGAATGTGTTAATTGAAACCCTGGTTGCGCGCCACCTCGGCAAACCAGTAGCCGCTCTTCTTGATGGTGCGCTGCTGGCTCTCCAGATCGAGGCGGACGAAGCCGTAACGGTTCTTGTAGGCGTTGAGCCAGGACCAGTTGTCGATAAAGGTCCACAGGTGATAGCCGCGGCAGGCGCTGCCCTCTTCCAGGGCGCGATGCAGCCACTCGAGGTGCTCGCGAATGAACTGGATGCGGTAGTCATCCTCCACCCGTCCCTCGGGGCCGATGAAGCGCTCTTCCCCCTCGACCCCCATGCCGTTCTCCGAGATGTAGCAGGGCAGGTTGCCGTAGTTGACCCGCAGGTCGGTGAGGATGTCGTAGATCCCTTTTTCGTAAATCTCCCAGCCGCGGTGGGGATTCATCTTGCGGCCCGGCATCTCGTAATAGTCGAACAGATCTTCCGGCGTGCGGGGCGCCCCCTGCCACGGCACATCCTTCGCCTTTACCCGGCGCGGCTGATAGTAGTTGATGCCGAGGATGTCCACCTTGCCGGCGGCGAGCAGCGCCTTGTCACCCTCTTCGGTCTGCGGCAGCAAGTCGTACTGTTGCAGCAGGGTGACCAGCTCGGGGTCGTAGCTCCCCTTCAGGGCCGGATCGAGGAAGCTCTTGTTGAGCAGCAGATCCGCGATGCGGGAGGCGGCGATATCTGCCGGATCCTGCGAGCGGGGATAGGTCGGGCTCAGGTTGAGGATGATGCCGATCTCGCCGTCATGCGGGCCCGCACGGTAGGCCTGCACGGCCCCGGCATGGGCCAGCGCAGTGTGGTAGGCGACTGTGGTTGCCCGGCCAAAATCCACCACGCTGGGGTAGTGGTAGTGGCCAAGGTAGCCGCACTCGACCGGGACGATTGGCTCATTGAAGGTGAACCAGTGCTTGATGCGACCGCCAAAGAGATCGAAGCAGCGAGTGGCGTAGCGCACGTAGGCGGCGACCACTTCCCGGCTCTCCCAGCCACCGCGCTCCTGCATGCACATGGGCATGTCGAAGTGGTAGAGGTTGATGAGCGGGGTTATCCCCTCGGCCAGCAGCCGGTCAAACACGGCGTTGTAGAAGCTGACCGCCTCCGGATTGACCTCTCCCTCCCCGTCCGGGATCAACCGTGACCAGGAGATGGAGGTGCGGAAACTGTTGTGCCCCAACTGCTTGAGCAGCTTGATGTCGCTCTCGAAGTTGTCATAGAAGGTGGAGGCATCGGTCGGGCCGACCTCGTTGTGAAAACGCTGCGGCTCGATGGAAAACCAGTAATCAAAGATGTTGGCGGATTTGCCGCCGCGATGGGCGGCCCCTTCCATCTGCGGGGCCGAGCTGGCGCTGCCCCACCAGAAGTTATCCGGAAAGCGATACTGCATGCGGTACTTCTCCAGGCTGGTGAGGGAGGAGTCTTGCTCCTCCCCTGTTGTTGTCGGGATGGCGGTCATCAGAACTTCAGGGCCAGAGCGATATCCTCTTCGCTCTCCTCTTCTTCATCGATCACGTTCTGCGCCTTGTTGGCAATCAGCACGAAGGGGATATACATCATGGTTGCAACCCCCAGGTTGAATATCGCCAGACAGAAGGCGGCCACGCTGCCGTTGGTGTTGAAGAAGGCCCCCAGGCCGGTCGGCATGGTCCATGGCGCTATGTTGGTGATGGGCGGGATGATCCCGGCGTAGTAGGCCGCCATGGTGATCCCCATCAGGACCGGGTGCACCAGGATGAAGGGCACCAGCAAGATGGGGTTCATGATGACCGGCAAGCCGAACAGGATGGGCTCGTTGATCTGGAACAGACCTGAGGGCAGGCCCAGCTTGGCCACCTGACGGTAGTCATCGCGGCGGGAGACCATAAAGATGGCCAGGATAAGGCCAAGGGTGGCACCGGTACCGCCGAGGAAGACGAAGGAGTCGGTGATCGGCTTGGCCCAGAAGTGGAACTGCTTGCCCGCTGCAATCGCCGCTTCGACCGAGCCGTACTGGTTGTAGAGGGCGACGTTCTCAAGGGCGAAGGGGAACAGCACACCTGACTCCAGCGCTGTGAGCGCCAGCATGCCGTGCACGCCAAAGAACCAGAGGAAGGAGGAGAAGACCACATAGACCCAGCCTACCAGACCCCCCATGTTGGCCAGCGGTGTGGAGATGCTGTCCATGATCAGCTGGTGGAAGTTGGTACCGGCGTTGTTCAGCAGATAGGAGATCACCCCCATGATGGAGAGGATGATAAAGCCCGGGATCAGCGCAGAGAAGGAGCGGGAGACCGAGGCAGGTACGCTGTCGGGCAGGGTGATGACCCAGTTGCGACGGACGATAAAGGCGAACATCTCGGCCACGGCGATACCGATCAGCATGCCGGAGATGATGTTGGCACCGCCCAGCCAGTTGGCTCCGACCGCATAGGCTTCGCCCACGCTGAATGGGGTGACCGTCATAAAGGCCGCTACCGAGAGCAGGCCGGAGGCCAGAGGGTCGGTCTTGCGCTCTTCTGCCAGCGCCAGACCGATAAAGAAGGGGGCCATCAGGGACATGATCCCCAGAGTGCCGTTATAGACGTTGCCGCCGATGCTCTTGAGCCCGTCCAGGGTGGCGATGGTGGCGGGATCGATCCGCACGCCGATGGAGTAGAAGAAGGAACCTTCGCCAAAGCTCAGGAAGACGTTGTTGATGAGAACGAACATGGCCCCGACCAGCGTCAGGGGCATCAGCTTGATAAAGCCGTTTTTGATGGCGTTGACATGAGGCTGTTTGCCCAGCTTGACGGCAATGGGCAGTATGACCTTCTCCAACGATGCGATGATATTGCTCACAGGGATCTCCTTAACCTATGCGAGGCTCTTCTTGATGGAGGCGACGGCCGCCTTCAGCACGCCCAGTCCGTCGACCTTGCCGTAGAGCAGGGTGTCAATCACTTCGACCGGCTTGCCCGGCAGCTGCTGCTGGATCTCCGGCAGCATGTAGGCGATTTGCGGCCCCAGCAGCACCAGGTCGGCATCCTGTCCCTTCTCGCCTGCCAGCGTCTCCGGATAGGCATCGATCAACACAGGCACATCATATTTTTCCGCCTGAGCCTTCATCTTCGAGACCAGCAGTGACGTGGACATACCAGCAGAGCAAAACAGGTAGATACGCTTCTTTTCCATAACCCTTACCTCAACGCTTGAAAACCAAATGAACAGACCGGTCGAGATGGTTACCTGTCGCGCTACCAAGACAAATCAATCATCTCCAATTGACATCATTGTAACTACCCATAGGTTTCATCTGGTATTTCGATACTCACCCTAATTGTCCCTTATTGACCATGCATTTTGCCGCCGCTCACATCTTTGATGGGGTGGACCAGGAGCAATGAGCTAAAAAAGGGCTTAAAAACAATTTCCACACATATTTAATCGTTATTTTTCATATAGTTATTTTTTATTTCTGTGGCAACGCTGTAATCAGGATGGAAAAGAACAATAACGGGTGTCAGCTCACACTTCACATAAAATGCAACCTGATTGATATTCGGCTTTTCGGGAGATGAGTTGCCATTTTTGTGGAGTGGTGCGCGTTCATTGACCATTGGCTACGGATGAACATACCAGTGAGGCAAGCCGTTGCCGTGCTGACCGGGCTGGCAGAGAGGGCAAGCAGGCGCACTCGCAAGGGAAGTGGCAGTCAGTGAGCGAGGAGTATGAGGGGACAGAGCACCAAGAGGGAAAAGCCGACCCCGGAGAGGCTCCGGGGTCGGCGGGAAGGGCTTTAAATCCGGCCCTGATAGCGCAGCGGGAAGCGCCCCTGACCGTCGGGCTGACCGAGGAAGGGCAGCCCCTGCTTCATCTGATCCGGCAGTTCCGGGCCCGGTTTGAGGGTGCCCTGGAACAGGTACTGGCGATTGGGCTGCAGCTCCAGCTTGCCCAGCACCTGCACCGCCTCCGAGCCCTGCTTGAGCTCGGCCACCAGCCGGGAGTCGATGCAGGTCAGCTTGAGCTCGGGATCCCCCAGCGGCAGCTTGCCGGCCGGGGTATCGGCATCGGCACCATACCAATGGAGGTTGCCGTAGAGGTTGTCACACCAGGGATTGCCCTGGGCAAACTGATCGACCTTGAGCTGCAGCTGGCCCGCCACCGTCAGCGGGAACGGCAGCCGCATGGGCACCCGATCCAGCACCCAGGACGCGGGCACGTTGAGGGTGATGTCGCGACCAAAGGCGGCGCCGTTCCAGCCGACCACGCCCTGGCCGTTGAGGCCGCTGCGATCACCGAAACGCAGGGAGACCTCGGGGGCGAAGCGCAGCAGCGACCAGCCGTTGAGCTCCCAGCGCAGCTGGGTCAGCGACTCGCTGGCGTATTGCAGCCGGGCGACCTGGCCGCTCCAGAGGGTGCCGCTCACCCCTTCCAGCTGCACCAGGTTGGGCGGCAACGGCAGATGGCGCACCACCAGGGTGGCTGGCAGCTTTACCAGCAGAAAACCGAGATAGGCCACCAGGAACAGGACGGCGATCAGTACTTTTTGCTTCATAGAAAACGACTCGATTGCAAATATCTGGCCTTGGCCAGGCCCGGCACCATACCGGGACGAGATGCAGGAAACCGGACGACGCCCGGCACGCCTGGCGTCATTGGGGACGACTCAACTGCAGGCGTCTGACCTTGACCAGACCCGGCGCCAGATTCTCGCGGGCCACCTCGATCACCTGCACCTGTACACCGTGCTGATCGGCCAGGCTCGCCAGCCAGATCAGCAGATCATCGAACTGGACCGTATCGATCCACACCTGCAGCTCCTGACCCTGGGGTTGCAGACGGGCAATCTTGATCTTCTGGTTGAAGGCGGTGCGGTTCACCACCCCTTCCAGGGTACCGCTGGTGTCGATCTGGCGGCCCTGACCGCCCTGCATCGCCAGCACCTCTTCCCCCTTCTCTTTCAGCCAGGCGAGCGTCTGTTGCTGGCTCAGCACCTGCCGCTCGCGCTCGGCGATGCGGTTGGCGATGGGTTGCCAGACGATCCAGTAGCAGAACCCGATAAGCAGGCAGCTGCCCCCCACGGCCACCAGCCGCTGCTCGCGGGCGCTGATGCTGCGCCACCAGCCTTGTAGTTTGTCCATCATGATGATTTACCCTTCAGCACCAGTGCCCCTTCAACCTTGCCCTCTGTGCTGCGCACCTCGCCCTGCTGCACCTCGAAGCGCTTGCCCGCCAGTTCGCGAAAGCGCTCTATCTCGGCGAAACCGGGCGCCGTCACCTGCAATCTCAGCTCGCCCCTGGCGGCGTCGAAACGCAACACCTGCGGCTTGAGGCCCGGCACCTCGGCAAAGGTGGGGGCCAGTTCGGTCAGCAGCAAGAGCACGCCATCCTGCGGGGTCTGCCCCAGCAACTTGAGGTGCTGTGCCATCTGGCTGCGTACGTTGACGATGCGGTTCTCCCCCGGGAAGATGCGGGTGTAGACCTGCCGGATCTCGGCCTTGAGGGCCTTGTCCTGCTCCGCCAGCTGATAAAGATGCATACCGCGCTGGGTCAGCGCCACCAGCAGCAAGAGCCCGGCCACCACGGCCACCTTGCGCCACTGCAGCCAGTAGCGGGAGTATTCGGTCTGCGGCCGGTAGGGGCCCTGCAACAGGTTGGCCTGGCAGTTCAGCGCCCCTTTGGCCAGCAGCAGCATGGGCAGTTCGGGATCCGCCGCCAGCCAGTTGGCCGCCGGGATCGCCGGCAAGGGGGTATGGCTGTGGATGGTGACGGGGTCGGCCTCGGCCGCCAGCAACATGGCCAGCAGCGACTCGTCGGCCACTATGCCCTGACAGGGGCCCTGACGCAGCAACCACTCCTTGCCAAGTTGCAGGGCAGACCAGCCGTCGGCAGAGGGCGGCAGGGCCAGCACGTCCGGCAACAGCTGCTGGCTCTTGAGGCCCGCCTGCTGCAGCCAGCCCAGCCAGATCTGCATCTTCTCCTTGTCGACCGCCATCAGGTCCACCTCGTGGCCCTCGTGGCCCAGCACCACCAGATGCAGCTCATCCACGTCGGATGCGATCTGCTCCTCCAGCAGGTAGGGCAAGGCGGCCGCGGCCTGACGACTGTATTTGCCCGGCAGGCTCACCCGCCGGAAGATAAGATCGCTGCCCGGTACCAGGGTCACCACGGGGCGGCCACCGGCACGCTCCCGCAACTCGCCGAGGGCATGGGCCGAGGCCAGGGTGCCGGAGGCAATAATCTCCTCCTCCTTGGCCGACCACACCAGCCACTCGACCGGTTGCTGCGCATTGGTCCCCAGACGGATGACCAGACTCTCGCTCACAAATATCTCTCCTGCCATTCCCGTCCGCATCCCTCTGGATGGGCGGGAGCGCAGCCCTCGGCTGCTGTCCAATACGGGGTCAGGGCGGGTACGGCCAGCGACCGCCACCCACACCTGTCTGTCATTCGGCGCCGCCGTTGAGGCGACGCAGCATCACCAGCTTGTTGTCCTTGCCACGCACGAAGACGCTCTCCAGCCTGGCCCGGGTATCACCCACCTCGGCGATCAGCCTGGCCTCGAAGTAGCTGCTCTTGACGTCCAGCACGGCATCCAGCCCGGGGATGGTGCTCAGCGGTACCGGCATCTGATCCGTCATCGCCTTTTTCTCCTTCCACCCCTTCTGGGGGCGGCTGGTCAGCACCCGCTTGGCGTCATCGAGCCCCACCTTGTCCAGATAGAGGGCCACCAGCAGCGCCGCCTGTTCCGGCTTGATGGTGTTGATGTTCACCAGCAGCTTGTCGCTCGGCAGGGCGCAGACATAAGGCGCCAGCCGGGCATACAGCCTGGCGCTCACACCGCGCACCGCCCTCAGCTCGTCCGTGCTGAGCATCCACTGGTTCGCGGTCAGATAAGGGGGCGTCAGCCCCTCGTAATAGGCATCTTCGGCGCCGTAGCTGGAGACCAGTGCCGTGTCCTTGTCGGTCCAGTCGCGGATGGCATCGGTCAGCTGCACCGCCTCGTAATCCTCGACCTCGAGCTGCTTGAGCAGGGCGCGAAACGCCTTGACCGGATAAGGCTGCTTCTCGAGGTCGTCACCGCTGATCCCGCCTTTCAGGGGCACGCTCAGGCTGTTGAGGTTGAAGCAGGATTGCAGATCCCGCACCCGGCCGGTCAGCTTGCCGTCATCCACCGGGAAGACAGCATCCTGCCTGGCCCAGTTCTGCCCCAGGTTCACCACATTGGGGTCATCCTTGAAATCCTGAACCAGCACCTTGCTCACCAGGGCTTCCGCCGACATGGCATACCACCAGGCCTGCTTGCCGGCGGTGAGGTTGCCGGTACGGCGCAACTCCAGCTGCAGGCGGCCACTCATGTTGCTGGCGATGATCACCATCACCGACAAGATGAGCAACACCACCAGCAGGGCCATGCCCCCCTGGCGACGACAAGACGGCATGCTGCCGGTCCGCTTAGTTCGCATTTTCAGCCCTCTGGCCACCGGCCCCGATAAGGAACTGGCGGCGAAGGGTGCCGTAATCTTCCAGATCCAGCTCCACCGCCAGGCCGTAAGGCAGCACGTTGCGCTGGGTCCACTCCTCCTTCCAGGCCCCCTTGTCGTAAAAATAGAGCCGCAGCGCCGTCACCCGATCCAGCATGGGCTGGATGCGCGGCTCAGTGCCTATCACGGGATCCGGGTAGAGATAGCTCAGCCGCTCCAGCTTGTGATCCTTGAGCCGCCAGCCGACCCGCTGCAAACCGGAACGTGGCAGCATGCCATCCGGATTGAGCCAGCCACCGCGAATGAAGGCCATGCCCCAGTCATCGCTCTGCTGGCCGAAGCGGGATGCCGCCAGCAGCACCTTGTTGTTCTCGCCGTCGATACGGCCGCTGCGGGGCACCATCTGGGTGATGTCCCGCTCCATCAGGGTGAAGGCCAGCTGCAGCTCGGAGAGGCGGGCCTCCTTCTTCTTGGCCACCTCGTCGCTGGTGAGCACCCCTTGCAGCACCTGATAGGCGCCCATGCTGAGGCTGGCGAAGATGGCGATGGCCACCAGCATTTCCAGCAGGGTGAAGCCGCCCTGACGCATGCAATGCCGAACTCGCGGCCTTGGTACTGGCGATGGCCGCATCGACGCCTCCAGCAGGGTGAAGCCGCTCTGACGCATACAATGCCGAACTCGTGGCCTTGGTACTGGCGATGGCCGCATTGACGCTTCCAGCAGGGTGAAGCCGCTCTGACGGGACTTCATTTGGGTGTCGTTGGCGGTTGTCATCGGCTGATATAGGTCCGGATGAAGGCCACTGGGCTCTCGGCCTTGGGCGCGGTACGCACTTCCATATCCAACGCCTTGAAGTTGTTGTCGGCGGTGGCGACGCCGCGATAGCGCCAGTACCAGGTCTGGCCCGCCATCTGCTCGTCCCCCTCCACCCAGCTGTCACCGGGCCACTTGGCCTCCAGCTTCTGCTGCACCAGCTGATTCTCCACCACCCAGGTCGCCAGCGTCTTCTCTTCCAGATAATTGAGCGCAGAGAGGTGCTCGCTGGCGGTTTTCATCACGGCGAGACCCGCGATGGCAAACACCGCCAGTGCGACCATGACTTCCAGCAATGTCATGCCACGGGCGTTCATTCCTCTTCCTCCTCGTCCTGCAGCAGTCGCAAGCGGCCGAATTCATCCGCCTTGACCGTACGCAGATAGCGCACATCCTCATCCTGCTGGGTCAGCGTCAGCACGAAGGGGCTGAGCTCGCCACCGGGGAAGATCAGCACCTGGGGCGTGCGCTCCTTCTCGTCCCGACCCCGCTCGGTTTTCTCGTCGGACTCGGTTCGCCAGCTGAACCCTTCGAGTTCGATGGCCAGCAGCATGGTGTCGGGCAGTTGTACCTGTCCCAGGATCTTGTCGCCGGTCAGCGCCTGCCACTTGCGATCCTTGGCGGCACGCTGCATGAACTGCCAGCCGTGATCCTCGATGCGAAGCCCGACCAGCCGGCCATCCATCACCGAATACTCCTGCGCCTGTTGCAGGGTTGCCATGAAGCGGCGCGCCTGCTTGTCGAGCTCGCGATCGCCTCTGGCCCCTCCCATGCTGAGGGTGACGGCGGTGGCCACCAGCCCCATCAGCATGGCGACCAGCAATACCTCCAGCAGGGTGAAACCCGACTGGCGATGACGCCTCATTGGTCCCACCCCACCAAGGTGACGACAGCAGACTCCAGCCTCATCAGCATGGCGCCACTCAACATCACCTCCCGCAGGGTGAAGCCGGCTTGGCGATGACGGGACGACAAGCCCCTCACGGCAGCCTCATCCACAGCAGCTTGATGGCAGCGCAATCAATCACTTATTGGAAATCCTTCAGATTCCAGTTGCCGATGTCGTCATCGGTACCGGCTTCGCCATCCAGCCCCATGGAGAAGATGTCGATCTTGCCAAACTGGCCCGGGCTCAGCATCTGGTACGGGTTGCCCCAGGGATCCTGCGGCAGGCGCTTGATGTAGCCGCCGTCACGGTAGCTGCGCGGCTCGGGGGCGGCGGTCGGCTTGTTGACCAGCGCATCCAGGCCCTGCTCGGTGGTCGGGTAACGGTTGTTGTCCAGCTTGTACATGTCGAGGGCATTTTCCAGCGCCACTATGTCGGAGACGGCTTTCTGCTGGTCAGCCTTCTCCTTGTTGCCCATCAGGTTGGGCACCACCAGACTGGCCAGGATCCCGAGGATCACTATGACCACCATGACTTCCAGCAGGGTAAAACCGGATTGACGACGCTTTTGCATGACTTACTCCCTAACGAAATGAGATGGCGCGGGCCATCAGAGATTGACCATATTGTTGAGTTCAAGCGGGTTGACGGCAGAAACGACCCGGGTCAGCTGCACGCCAACATCATAAATTCACCATGTTGTTGAGCTCGAGGATCGGCTGCAGGATCGACATCACGATAAACAGCACGACCCCGGCCATGGAGACCACCAGCAGGGGCTCGAACACGCCGAGGGCGATATTCACCTGGGTTTCAAACTCCCTGTCCTGGTTGTCAGCCGCCCGCTCCAGCATGCTGTCGAGCTCGCCGCTCTGCTCGCCGGAGGCGATCATGTGCAGCATCATGGGCGGGAAAATCTTGGTTTCATCCAGAGCCTTGCGCAGGCTGGTCCCCTCCCGCACCCGTTCGGTGGCCTCACCGATGCGAGTACGGGCGAAGTCATTGGAGAGCACCTCGCCGGCGATCTTCATCCCCTCCAGCAGGGGCACTGCGCTGGCGTTGAGTATGCTGAGGGTGCGGGCGAAACGGGCGGTGTTGAGACCACGGCTGACCCGGCCTATGACCGGCAGGCGCAGCACCACCTGATGCCAGTGACGGCGACGCTTCTCGTCGGTCAGCCACCAGCGCCAGACAAACCCACCGATAAACAGCAGCAGCAGGAACCAGAGGCCGTAATGCTGCATCAGCTCGCTGGTGCCGATGAGGAAACGGGTCGTCGCAGGCAGTTGCTGGCCCATGTGTTCAAACTGGGCAACTACCTTGGGCACGACTGCGGTGAGCAGGATCGAGATGACCCCGACCGCCACCAGAGTGAGGACTATGGGGTAGATCATCGCCTGCAGCAGCTTGGTGCGCATGTGCTGGCGCTGCTCCGTGTAGTCGGCGAGCCGGTTCAGCACCTTCTCCAGATGGCCCGATTTTTCACCGGCCGCCACCATGGAGCGAAACAGCTGATCGAACACGTGAGGGAAGGCCCCCAGCGAATCAGCCAGCGAGTAACCTTCTACCACCTTGCTGCGTACCGTCGCCACCAGGCTGCGCAGGTGGGCCTTCTCGCACTGCTCGGCCACCGCCCGCAGCGCCTCTTCGATGGTCAGCCCTGCGCCCACCAGGGTCGCCAGCTGACGGGTGATGAGGGCCAGCTCTGAGGTGGAGGCGCCACGGCGAAACAGCACGAAGCGATTCGCTTCCCGCTTTGCCTTCTCTGTGGTCTCGTTCACCTCGAGCGGGGTCAGCCCCTGCTCACGCAGTTGCTGGCGCACCTGACGGGCCGAGTCACCCTCGGTCACCCCCTGCTTCTGGCGCCCCTTGCTGTCGAGGGCTTTGTATTCAAATGCTGACAATACTCTTGCTCCTCTGCCCTAGCACTGTGACGTCTCGTTATCCCGATTCAAATCGCTTGCCTGACCAAACATCAATCTTCCCGGGTCACCCGCAGCACCTCTTCGAGGCTGGTCTGCCCCTTGAGCACCTTGTCGATGCCGTCGCGGCGTATGCTGGGGGTATGGTCCCGGATCAGCCGCTCTATGGCCAGTTCACCGCTGGCGCTGTGGATCGCCTCGCGCACCGCCTCGTCGATAACCACCAGTTCGTGAATGCCGGTCCGGCCGCGATAGCCGGTGTGGTTGCACTGCTCGCAGCCCACCGGCCGCCACACCTGCTGATCCGGCGCCAGTTCCATGCCCATGGCCAGACGCTCCTGCTCCGTGATGGGGCGCGGGGCGCGGCAATCCGGGCAGAGGGTGCGCACCAGCCGCTGGGCCAGTACCGCCAACAGGGACGAGGAGAGCAGGAAGGGCTCTATCCCCATGTCCCGCATCCGGGTGATGGCACCTATGGCGGTGTTGGTGTGCAGGGTCGACATCACCAGGTGACCGGTCAGCGACGCCTGCACCGCTATCTGGGCGGTCTCGAGGTCGCGAATTTCCCCCACCATTACCACGTCCGGATCCTGACGCAGAATGGCGCGCAGGCCGCGGGCGAAGGTCATGTCCACCTTGGTGTTGACCTGGGTCTGACCCACACCCTCCAGGTCATATTCGATAGGGTCTTCCACCGTGAGAATGTTGCGATCCCGCGAGTTGATCTCGGAGAGCGCCGCATACAGGGTGGTGGACTTGCCCGAACCGGTCGGGCCCGTCACCAATATGATGCCGTGGGGCTTGCGAATGAGTTCGCTGATGATGTTGCGGTTGGCCAGCGTCATGCCGAGCTGCTTGAGCTCGAGGCGCACGTTGTTCTTGTCGAGCAGACGCAATACCACCCGCTCGCCGTAGCTGGACGGCATGGTCGACACCCGCACGTCCACCGCCCGGCCACCGATACGCAGCGAGATGCGGCCATCCTGGGGCACCCGCTTCTCGGCTATGTCCATCCGCGACATGACCTTGATGCGCGACACCAGCAGGGAGGCCAGCTTGCGATGAGGGCGCAGTATCTCCCGCAGCACGCCATCGATGCGGAAGCGAATGACCAGCACCCGCTCGAAGGTCTCGATATGGATGTCAGACGCCTCCTCTTTTATCGCCTCGCTCAACATGGCGTTGATGAGGCGAATGATGGGGGCGTCGTCATCGGCGTCCAGCAGATCCTCGCTCTGAGGCAGTTCCTCGGCCAGCGCGAAGAAGTCCATCTCGTTGCCGAGATCTTCCATCAGCTGGCGCGCCTCGGAAGAGTCGCGCTGGTAGTGCGCCATCAGCAACTCTTCAAACTCGTCACTGCCGAGCTGCTCCACCTCGAAGGCGCAGCCCGCCACCCGCCGCACCTCCAGCAGGGTTTGCGGCGCCACCCCAGGACGGCACAGCAGCAGGGGGGTCCCCTGCCGCTCGGTCAGGACGACACCGAAGTTGCGGGCAAAGGCGAACGGCAGCTCGGGCAGGGCCGCAGGCAGACTCGTGTCATCGAGCTGGTACGCTGCCATTACTTGTTACCCACGAATGGCTGAGCTCCGTCGGCCGTCGCCTGCTGGCGCGCCTTCATCAGCTCGATCTGCTTCTGTACCTCGGGCGACTGGGTCACATCCTGGCCATATTCAGGCAGCACCTGGCGTTTGGGCGAGGTGAGGTAGTTCTCCTGAGCCGCAGCCTCGATCTGTTCGGCCCGGAACATGGTGTACTTGTTGCTGGAAATGCCGGAGTAGACGTTGGCATCCCGCAATATGGTCGGCCGGATAAAGACCATCAGGTTGCGTTTGGAGGTGGTGTTGTTGGTGGCGCGGAACAGATAGCCGAGCACGGGTATGTCGCCCAGCAAAGGTACCTTGGAAACCTTCTCCTGAGTCTGCTCATCCATCAGGCCACCCAGCACCACTGTCTCGCCGCTTTTCACCAGCACGGCGTTCTTGATGGTACGGGTATCGAAGGTGGGGCCCAGATCGGCAGTACCGGTCGCCTGTTTCTGCGCCACGCTGGAGACCTCCTGCTCGATATTGAGCAGCACGGAATCCCCTTCGTTGATCTGCGGCGTCACCACCAGCTTGGTGCCCACCGTCTTGCGCTCTATGGTGTTGAACACCTGATCGCTGGTGGTCGAGCTCTGGGAGCCGCTCTGCACCGGCACTTCCTGACCGACGTTGAAGGAGGCTTCCTTGTTGTCCATGGTGACGATACTCGGGGTGGAGAGAATATCGCTCTTGGTGTTAGTGGAGAGCGCCGTTACCAGCGCGGCCCAGTTGCCCTTGTAGAAACCGGCCGCCATGCCGTTGAAGTCTTTCGCCAAGGCAGCCAGGCCCGTGGTAGTGCCGTTATCCTGGTAATCCTTGGCGGCGATGGCCACCGAGCCGATGGGCAGACCGGTATCGGAAAACTGGGTGCCGCCGCCGTTGGTATTGGCCCACTGGACCCCGAGGTTGAGGCCGTCGCCGTCGGCAATTTCAACTATGATCGCCTCCACCAGCACCTGGGCGCGGCGGATATCCAGCTTGGCGACCACCTGCTCCAGCTCGGCCATCACATCCGGCTGGGCCGTGATGACCAGGGCATTGGTGGTCTCGTCGGCAGAGATGGCCAGCTTGCCACCCCCAATGCTGGCGCCGCCACCCGCTGTCGTGGTGGTGCCGCCGCCCTTCTTGTCCGCTTCTATGCTGGAGCTGACGCCCTTGAGCACCTCCACCATGTCCTTGGCCTTGCCATATTTCAGGTAGAAGACCCGGGTGTTGCCCTGGCTCTGCAGATCCCGGTCGAGCTGGCGCACCATCTGTATGATGCGGGCCCGCGCCTTGGGTTCGCCACTGACCACCACAGAGTTGGTACGCTCGTCGGCCACCACCTTGGGGGCCAGCAGCAGGGAGGTGTTGCCGCCCTGACTGTTGCCATCCTTGTTGAGGTTGGTCACCAGCCGCACCATCTCGCCGGCGGAGGCATATTTCAGCTTGATGATGTCCACTTCCTGATCCCCCGCCTTGTCGACCCGGCGAACCACTTCCACCAGACGGTTGACCACGGCGGCACGGCCCGTGATGAGCAGCACGTTGGAGGGATCGTAATGGACCACGTTGCCGCCACCGGCGTTGTCATTGAGCTGACGCAGCAGGGGCGCCAGTTCGCGCACCGAGACGTTGCGCACCGGCACTACCCGGGTCACCATCTCGTCGCCTATCCCCGGGTTGGTCTCATCCACCACCGGGATGGCCGAGGTCTTGGCGTCCTTGGAGCGCACCACCTTGAGCACACCGTTATCCATGGGCACCACGGCGAAGCCATAGACGTCGAGCACGCTCAGGAAGAACTGGTAGTACTGCTCCTCGTTGAGCAGGTCGTAACTGCGGACGTTGATCTTGCCGCGCACCGAAGGCTCTATGATGATGGTCTTGCTCAGGTTCTTGCCGACCGTGTTGATGAACTCTTCGATATCGGCATTCTTGAAGCTGGCAGAATACTCGGTGGCCCAGGCGGAGCCCGCCATCATCAGCGCCGCCGCAACCGTGGCCAGACGCCAGCCCTTCCCTTTATTTATCATTCTTGGTGCTACTCCAAATCATTATTCTGACAAGCCGACATAAACGTCGTAGAGCTGTCCTTGCCGCTCGACGGTGACGGTCATTTCCGTGGCGCCAGCCACCTGCTGCATTGCCTGCATGGCCTGAGCGTTATCCCGCAAATCCAGGCCATTGATGCTGACCGCCATGTCGTTGGCGACCAGACCGAGTTGATTGAACAGCTCTGGATTGCTGCCCGGATTGAGGCGATAGCCGACCATGCGGCCATCTACCCGCACCGGGGAAATATTGAGGTAATCGGTGATCTTGCCGGGGTTGCCCAGCAGTTCGCTGCGCACCGAGGAGAGCTTGTCATCCTGATTGCCCGGTTTGGGCAGGGGCTTGCCGTACTCTTCCCCGTCCAGCATCAGGGTCTCGTCCCGCCCGTCCCGCTCTATGATGACGCGATCGGCGAACACCTGACGAATTTTGGCCTGGGTGCCATCGATGAAATCACCGATGCCATAGGAGTTCTGCACGCCGTTGTGGGCGATGATGGCGATGGATTTGGCCGGATCTGAACTCGCCAGCACACCGTTGAGCTGGGCGTTGAGCTGAGTCTTGGGGGCATCGGCTGCGACAGCATCGGCCGCCTGGGCCTGTTGCTTCGCCTTGCCGAACAGCGACAGCCGGCTGATGCCGCCGAGATCGAGCCGGGCCGAACCTTGGCCCTGACTGGCGACCATGGCCGGCTGCCAGGGTTGGCTGGCCTGCTGGCTGCCGAGATCCAGCAGACGCCAGGTGAGGCCCGCGCACTGGTGGGCCAGCAACAGCAGCAGAAGCCAGAACAGGGGCTGGCTGAAACGGGAGAGCGGCACGGTTTTGCAACGGGCCAGAAGGGAGCTCAACAAGTCATCCCTGAACGGTAGCGTCATGTTTATCAATATATTCTGGCATCCAAATCGGTTGGCTATTGTGTACGGCAATGGACCCAGAGACAACCGACCGGATGGGATGAAGCTGCGAAAATTGACATTCCGTCACACCATAAGCCCCCCCGTTTCTATCCCGAGGCCTGCCTCTGGTATAATCAGGCTCCCCTTTCAGCCATCCCGGAGTCGATTCATGCCGAATCCCGCAGAAACCACAACCCAGGTCCGCCTCGACAAATGGTTGTGGGCGGCGCGTTTTTACAAGACCCGCAGCCTGGCCCGCGAGCAGATTGAAGGGGGCAAGGTGCACTACAACGGCCAGCGCAGCAAGCCGGGCAAGGCCGTCGAAGCCGGTGCTCTCATCCGTGTCTGGCAAGGCCAGGACGAACGGGAGGTGCGGGTGCTGCAAGTGAGCGAACAGCGCAAGTCCGCCCCGCTGGCCCAGCTGCTCTATGAAGAGACGGAAGCCAGCCTGAAAAAACGGGCCGAGAACAGCGAGGCGCGCCGCTTCAACAGCCAGTTTGCCCCGAGCCCCGAGCGTCGTCCCGACAAGCAGGAGCGGCGCCAGCTGATCAAGGTCAAGCAATACTGACTCGCCAACGTGGCCCTTTTATGACGACAGGAAACGGGATTAGTTCCTAACCACCTGTTTAATAATGTTTTTATCTATTTACCTCACCTAAGAACCCAGGAATGCATGATGAGTAACCAAGATCTCCTGTATCGCTATCTGTTTGAAGAGTACGAAGTCCGGGGTGAGCTGGTCCAGCTGGACCATACCTACCGCCACGTGGTGGAAGCCCAGAACTATCCGGTGCAGGTGCAAAAACTCCTGGGTGAGCTGCTGGTTGCCACCAGCCTGCTGACCGCCACCCTCAAGTTTGAAGGCTCCATCACAGTGCAGTTGCAGGGCGATGGCCCGGTGCGCCTCGCCGTCATCAACGGTGACAACAACCAGCAACTGCGCGGCGTGGCCCGTTTTGAGGGCGAGCTGCCGAGCGATGGCAAGCTGCAGAGCCTGATCGGCGAAGGTCAGCTGATCATCACCATCACCCCGGAGCAGGGCGAGCGCTACCAGGGCATCATAGCGCTGGACGCCGACACCCTGGCAGGCTGCCTGGAGCACTACTTCGCCCAGTCAGAACAGCTGGCCACCAAGCTGTGGATCCGTACCGGCTACCACCAGGGTGAGCCCCGCGCCGCAGGCATACTGCTGCAGGCGCTGCCCGCCCAGAGCGAGGATCACAGCGCAGATTTCGATCACCTGACCCAGCTCACCGCCACCATCAAGGATGAAGAGCTGTTCGGCCTGGAAGCGGAAGAGATCCTCTACCGCCTCTACCACCAGGACAAGGTGCGGGTGTTCGATCCGCAGGCGGTCGAGTTCCGCTGCACCTGCTCCCGCGCACGCTGCGAAGGGGCCCTGCTGCAGATAGAAAAGGAAGAAGTCATGGAGATGGTGCAGGAGCTCGGCAAGATCGACATGCATTGTGATTATTGCGGCGCCCAGTACCAATTCGACGGGATCGACGTCGAAACCCTGTTCAGCAGGGCTCCCGATAATGATGCAAACAAGTTACACTAATTGAAGGCGGGCAAAACCCGCCTTTAACTTAAATAACAAAAAAATACCCTATTTTATAAAGTTTGATGGCGATCGCTAAACTCTACCACCTAAGTGATAGGATGAACGCCAGATAGAACCCTACAAACCTCTGAACCCAGGAGAATACAATGACAATCGTGGCAGAACCCACCCTGGCCCAACAATTAGGACTGGACCAGTACGGTATCAAAAACAGCCAAGAAATCGTTCGCAACCCCTCTTACGATCAGCTTTTCGCGGAAGAGACACGTTCTGACCTGGAAGGGTTCGAGCGCGGCGTGGTGACCGAGCTGGGCGCCGTCAACGTAAACACCGGCATCTTCACCGGCCGCTCCCCGAAAGATAAATATATCGTCAAAGACGCTACTACCCAGAATACTGTGTGGTGGTCTGACCAGGGTAAAAACGATAACAAAGCTATTACCCCGGAAGTGTGGTCACATCTGAAATCCCTGGTGACCAAACAGCTCTCCGGCAAGCGCCTGTTTGTGGTTGATGGCTTCTGCGGTGCCAACCCGGATACCCGTCTGGCCGTGCGCGTCATCACAGAGGTGGCCTGGCAGGCTCACTTCGTCAAGAACATGTTCATTCGCCCAAGCGATGAAGAGCTGAAAGCCTTCAAACCTGACTTCGTGGTGATGAACGGTGCCAAGTGCACCAACCCGAACTGGAAGGAGCAGGGTCTCAACTCCGAGAACTTCGTCGCCTTCAACCTGACCGAGAAGATCCAGCTCATCGGCGGCACCTGGTACGGTGGCGAGATGAAGAAGGGCATGTTCTCCATGATGAACTACTTCCTGCCCCTGCGCGGCATTGCCTCCATGCACTGCTCCGCCAACGTGGGTCAGGACGGCGACGTAGCCATCTTCTTCGGCCTCTCCGGCACCGGCAAGACCACTCTCTCCACCGATCCCAAGCGTCAGCTGATCGGCGATGACGAGCACGGCTGGGACGACGACGGCGTGTTCAACTTCGAAGGGGGTTGCTACGCCAAGACCATCAAGCTCTCCAAGGAAGCCGAGCCGGACATCTTCAACGCCATCCGTCGCGATGCGCTGCTGGAGAACGTGACCGTTGCCGCCGATGGCACCATCGACTTCGATGATGGCTCCAAGACCGAGAATACCCGGGTCTCCTACCCCATCTATCACATCGAAAACATCGTCAAGCCGGTCTCCAAGGCGGGTCATGCCAACAAGGTGATCTTCCTGACCGCCGATGCCTTCGGCGTGCTGCCCCCTGTCTCCAAGCTGACCAAGGAGCAGACCAAGTACCACTTCCTGTCCGGCTTCACCGCCAAACTGGCCGGTACCGAGCGTGGCATCACAGAACCGACCCCGACCTTCTCCTCCTGCTTCGGTGCGGCCTTCCTCAGCCTGCACCCGACCAAGTACGGTCAGGAGCTGGTGAAACGGATGGAAGCGGCCGGCGCAGAAGCCTATCTGGTCAACACCGGCTGGAACGGCACCGGCAAGCGCATCTCCATCAAGGATACCCGCGCCATCATAGACGCCATCCTGGACGGTTCCATCGAGAAGGCCGAGACCAAGGTGCTGCCGATCTTCAATCTGGAAGTGCCGACCGCGCTGCACGACGTGAACCCGGCGATCCTCGACCCGCGCGACACTTACGCCAACAAGGCCGAGTGGGATGCCAAGGCCCAGGATCTGGCCCAGCGCTTTATCAAGAACTTCGAGCGCTTCACCGACAACGAAGAGGGCAAGCGCCTGGTTGCTGCGGGTCCGCAGCTGTAACACCAGCCTCCCTTCTCTTGCCGACATCCATACCGGTCAGCCCTGCTGACCGGTATTTTTTTAACCAGAGGACGGCGTTTGATCCCCGCCAAACCTTGCCTTGTGGGCGGTTGCGCGTTAGATTCAGCCCAACTTTATACAATATACAATTTTGTAACGAATCCCCTGTGACCCGACCATGACCCCACCCTACAAGACCCGAACCCAGATGGTGATGGAAAATCTCCGTGGCCGGATCCTGCGTGGCGAATTCCCCGCCGGCGCCCCCCTGCGTCAGGATGCCATCGCCAAGGAGCTGGCGGTGAGCCGCATTCCGGTGCGCGAAGCCCTGATGCAGCTGGAGGCCCAGGGGCTGGTGAAGTTCGAGGCCCACCGCGGCGCCGTGGTCACCATGCTGGACGCCTCGGCCATCGAGGAGCTCTTTTATTTGCGAGCCCTGCTGGAAGCCGATACCCTGTTTCACGCCGTGGATATGATGACGGAGGAGACCTTCGTCAAGGCACAGGCCATCCTCGCCCAGTTTGATCAGGCGCTCGAGTCTGGCACCCAGATCGAACACTGGGCCGAATTGAACCACAGTTTTCACGCCACCCTCTATCAGGCTGCCGGCCGCCCCCAGGCGCTGGAGCTGATCGCCCAGATCAATCTGAGCTGTGACCGCTATGTGCGCTTCGAGCTGCTGTTTGCCAGCGACGGAGTGGACAAGGCCGAGCGTGAACACGCCCAATTGCTGGAACTGTGCCGAGCCCGTCGCAAACACGAGGCCGTGGTGCTGCTCAAGCAACATATCGAGGCGGCTGGCCAGTCGATCAAGCGGATCCTGGACAGCGGCCACCACCAATGAACACTCACATCACAACAATCTGGCATTAACGACATGAATCATTTCGAGATTATTGAAACCCGCGTCGCCCAGGTCAGGGCCACACTGGCCACACAAGAGCTGGACGCCTTCATAGTCCCCCACGATGACGAGCACCTGGGCGAGTACATTCCCGCCTACGCCGAGCGTCTGGACTGGATCACGGGTTTCAACGGCTCCGCCGGGCTCGCCATCATAATGGCGCAGCGGGCGGCCCTGTTCATCGACGGTCGTTACACGGTGCAGGCCCGCATGCAGGCACCGGCCGAGCTGTTTGAGTTTCTCCATCTGAACGAAGATCCCCACGTCCAGTGGCTGGCGGATCAGCTGCCGTCCGGCTCCCGGGTCGGCTTCGATGCCCGCCTGCACAGCCTGGCCTGGTATCAAAACGCCAGGGCCGTGCTGACCGAGCGCGGTATCGAGCTGGTACGCGTGGAGCAGAACCCCATAGACCTGCACTGGAGCGATCGCCCCGCCCCCACCAAGACCCCAGTCATCCTCTACAGCGAGGAGTTGGCGGGCCAGTCGAGCCAGGCCAAGCGTGAACTGCTGGCCAGCGATCTGCGCAAACGCGGGCTGGATGCGGTGCTGCTGACCCAGGCCGAGCCCATCAACTGGCTGCTCAACCTGCGCGGTCGCGACGTGGAGCGGCTGCCGGTGGTATTGGGCTTTGCCGTGCTCTACGCCAACACCAGCATGGATTTCTTCGTCGACACTGACAAGATCGACTGCTTCGCCTTCAGCCAGCACGTAGGGCAGGATGTCTCCGTCTACCCCATCGACAAGCTGGGTGACGTGCTGCAACGCATAGGGGAAGACCAGCAAAAAGTGCTGGCCGACCCCAACACGGCCAACGCCTGGACCCAGCTCATCATGGAAGAGGCGGGCGCCATCCTGGTGGCCGGCCAGGATCCGACCATGCTGCCGAAGGCGTGCAAGAACGCCGTTGAGCTGGCCGGCATGCAGCGCGCCCACCTGCGCGATGGCGTCGCCGTCACCCGCTTCCTCGCCTGGCTGGATCGGCTGATCGCCGCCGGCGAGTTTGAAGGGGTGGACGAAGGCACACTGGCGGACCAGCTGGAAGCCTTCCGCCACGAGCAGGAGCACTACGTCGAGCCGAGCTTCGATACCATCTCGGCACTGGGCCCCAACGCCGCCATGTGCCACTACCGTCACACCAACGGCACACCGCGCGCCTTCGGTCAGGACAGCATCTATCTGGTGGACTCCGGCGCCCAGTATCTGGACGGCACCACCGACATCACCCGCACCGTCAAGGTGGGTGAGGTCACCGACGAGCACAAGGCCATGTTCACCCGGGTGCTGCAGGGTCATATCGCGCTGGATCAGGCCTGCTTCCCGCGCGGCACCGCCGGCATCCAGCTCGACGTACTGGCCCGCATGCCGCTGTGGCAGGCCGGTTACAACTATGACCACGGCACAGGCCACGGCGTCGGCCACTTCCTGAGCGTGCACGAAGGCCCGCAGCGCATCGCCCCCAAGGGCAGCCTGGTGGCCCTGCAGCCGGGCATGGTGCTCTCCAACGAGCCGGGTTACTACCGGGAAGATGCGTTCGGCATCCGCTGCGAGAACCTGGTGGTGGTGACCGAGCAGGAGCAGATCGGCGAGCTGTCGATGCTGGGCTTCGAGCGGCTGACTTACGTGCCGTTCGATACCCGCCTCATCGAGCGCAGCCTGCTGAGCCCGGCCGAGTTCCGCTGGATCAACGAATACCATGTCGAGGTGTTCCGCCGCCTGAGCCCGCTGCTGGAGGGCGAGGATCTCGCCTGGCTGGAACAGGCAACCAGCCTCATCTAAGCGCAGACAAGCAGAGTTGTCTGATGAGACAGGGCCCGCGGGCCCTGTTTTTTTGCCCGCCGGCTTGACCTGTATCAAGACCCCGCCGGGGCAGGTCAGGACAATGACCCCCATGAAAACCCATCACCCCGATCCCGTGCGCCAGCCCCGTGCCCGCAAGGCACCCGAGCACCCCAGGCTCAAGCGGGAGCAGCAGACGGTCAGCGCCATGATCCGCCTCTACTGCGACCACCATCATCAGGATCCCGCCTGCCGCCACTGCCAGCAGCTGCAAGCCTTCGCCCACCAGCGCCTGCGGCGCTGCCGCTATGGCCACGGCCACAAACCCACCTGTGCCAACTGCAACATCCACTGCTACGCCCCGGCCATGCGCAAACAGATACAGCTGATCATGAAGTGGAGCGGCCCGCGCATGCTGTGGCATCACCCCTGGCTCGCCCTGCGCCACCTGCTGGACAGCCGCCGCAAGGCCCCCAGATTGCCCAGCAACCGGCCCCTGCCGCCCTGAACCGGGCAAGCTGCGACGCCCGCCCCCATCACCAGACCCGCTTGCATCAGCCCGGATGGCCCACTAACCTGTGACTCCTTTTTGACTGCCGCACGGCAGCACGCACGCAATGACAGGAGCCCGGATGCATCAGCCCCCCGTTTTGAGAGTGGCCCGCCACGCCGACATGCACGCCATCTGGCAGATAGACGTCAATGTCTTCGGGGAGGATGTCTACCCCGGTTTCTTCTTCCGTCAGGCCATGGATCTCTGGCCCGAGCTGCTGCTGGTGGCCGAGCTGGACGGCAAACTGCTGGGCTATGCCCTGGGCGGGCTGGGACAGGATCGGTCGCAGGGCTGGCTGCTCTCCCTGGCTGTGTTGCCCGAGGCGCGCGGCTTCGGCCTGGCCGAGCGCATGATGCTGCAGGTGGAGCAGGGACTGGCAAAACTGGGGATCGATCGGATCAAACTGACGGTGGATCCCGCCAATCCGGCCCAACGCCTCTACTTTCGACTCGGTTATCAGCAACTGGCCGAGGAGCGCGACTATTTCGGCCCGGGCGAGGATCGCCTGCTGCTGGAAAAACGGCTCGGCTGAGCCACTGCTGACGGGATTTGCGGCGCCCGGGTCTTATAATTGGTTACACTTTGCTGGTTTCATGCCCAATCCGGTTGGCGTAAAGTTGAACTCACTGACCGAATTAACCAGATCAGATGCCAGCCCAGGAGGCCCATCATGTTGAAACGTATCACCCTTATCGCCTTGTTGGCCGCCACCACAGCCACCACCCTCAGCGGCTGTGCCAACAGCGACGTCTACTCCGGTGATGTCTACACCAAGGATCGTGCCAAGCAGGTCCAGACCGTCAGCTACGGCACCATACTCTCCACCCGCCCGGTCAAGATCCAGGCCGATGAGAACTCCCTGGTCGGCACCATAGGCGGCGCCGTGGTCGGCGGCCTGCTCGGCAGCACCATAGGGGGCGGTCGCGGCAGCGACATCGCCGCCGCCGGTGGCGCCATCGCCGGGGCCGCCGCCGGCAAGGCCGCCGGTGACAAGTTCAATCAGGTCGATGGCGTCGAGCTCGAGATCAAGAAAGAGAACGGCGAATCCATCGTAGTGGTGCAAAAAGCCAGCCCCACCTTCGTGCCGGGCGCCCGGGTACGCATGACCCAGGGCAATGGCAGCATCAACGTGGCCGTAGTGAACTAAGCACAGGCCAGCAGCCGCCCACGAAAAAGCCCTCGCACTGCGAGGGCTTTTTTTATCGCCGGTGTCAGTCAGGCATTACTGACGGATCAGGCGGAAGATGGCGTAGCCGGGGTGCTTGGCATCGTCCATCGGCAGGGTGGACTTGTACTCCAGATCCGCACCGGCCAGCTGCCTGGCCTCTTCGCGGGGAGAGGAGTAGAGCCGCACGTCCACGTTGGCCGGCAGTACCTTCATATGCCAGTTGTTGTTGGCCGCCGGGCTGAAACCACCCGGATTGTCGGCAGACTGGGCCTTCAGGTACTGGGCTATGATCTCCCGCGTCTCGGAGGGATCTTCATGCACTATGTTGCTGCCGTCTATGCCCGGGAAGTGGCCGCCACCGCTGGCGCGGTAGTTGTTGGTCACCACGTAGAACTTCTGGGCCGGATCCATGGGCTGACCGTTGAAGGTGAGCCCGCTGATGCGCTGACCATCGCTGACCTTGGCCCCTTCCTTGCTATAACGGGCCGGCTGGGTGATATCCACCTCGTAGTTCACCCCGTCGATCACGTCGAAGTTGTAGGTGGGGAACTTCTCGTTCACCAGCCACTGCACCTCTGTCTTGCCGGTATCTATCTGGTTGAACTGACCGGCGCTCATCTCCAGCCACTCCTTGACGGTGGCCCCGTTCACCTCGACCACCTGCAGGGTGTTCGGGTAGATGTAGAGGTCGGAGACGTTGCGCAGGGAGATGTCGCCCTGGGCCACATAGGTGAAGTCGTTGATGCCGTTGCGACCGCCGCGGAAGGGCGCCGCCACCGACAGGATCGGGTAGGACTCCTTGAGCAGACCGTCCTGTTGCAGCTGTTCGGCGTAGCGGCGCTGGGCATCGCTCACCAGTTGCACCGAAGGGTCATCCTGCACCAGGGCGAAGAAGCTGTGGATGGAGGAGGTGATCTTGCCGAGCGGCTCGTCCAGCCACTGGTTGGTGGCGTCGTGATCGGCCTGCACCAGGTCCACCACCCGCTGATCCACGGCGCTGCCTTCGCTGGAGTCGATCTTGCGCAGGCTGGCCTGGCTCTGTTTCACCTGCCACTTGCCGTCTACCTGCTGCAGGGTGAGGTCTATGATACCGAGGTGGTTGCCCCAGTAGCCGGGCATCACGGTCGGCACGCCGCTCAGGGTACCGGCCTGGTTGTCCACCTCCGGCAGATCCGGGAAGTCGCCTGGGAAGTTCTTGTGGGCGTGGCCCAGCATCAGGGCATCCACCCCTTTCACCTTGGCCAGATGCCAGGCGGAGTTCTCCATCATGGCCTCGTAGCTGCTGGCGTTGATGCCGGTATGGGCCACCACCACGACTATATCGGCGCCCTTGGCACGCAGCTCGGGCACATAGTGGTTGGCGGTCTCGACCATGTCGGCCACCACCACCTTGCCCTCCAGATGACGCTTGTCCCACTGCAGCACCTGCGGCGGGGTCAGCCCCAGTATGCCCACCTTGACGGTCTGCAGCTGGCCCTTGTCATCCTTCACCTTGCGCTCAAGCAGCAGGTAGGGCTTGAACTTGTTGCCGCTCCAGTCGATCTGCCCCTTGGCATCGCGCTTGAAGGCGCCCGCCTCGAACACGTTGGCGTTCACATAGGGGAACTTGGCGCCCTGCAGTGTCTTGGTGAGGTAATCCAGCCCGTAGTTGAACTCGTGGTTGCCCAGGTTGCCGGCGTCATAGCCGATCTCGTTCATGGCCTTGAACACAGGATGGGCCTGCTTGTCGAGGTAGCCGGCACCGGATTGCTCGAAGATGTAATCCGCCAGCGGCGTGCCCTGGATCAGGTCACCGTTGTCGAGCAGCAGGTTGTTGGGGTTTTCGGCGCGGGCCGCGCGGATCAGCAGCGCGGTGCGGGAGAAGCCAAACTTGCGATCCTCCTTGTTCTGGTAGTAGTCATACCCCAGCACGTTGGAGTGGATATCGGAGGTCTGGATCAGACGCAGGGCAACCGCTCCCGGTTGCGCCTTGCTGTCGTTTTCGTTGCTACAGGCAGACAACAGCACGATGGCTGCAATAGCACCCAGCTTCATGGTTTTATTCACTGTCTTGTCCCTTTTATTATGAGTGTCGCTTTACCAGCGACGGGAATTTAACAGACGAATATGTCAGGGCATGAAGCCGGGATTAATTTTTATGAGGTACGGCACAAAAATAGCCTTATGAGGCCAGCAAAGCCCCGCTCGCCAGTTGCAACGCCAACCCGAGCATGATGAAACCAACAATGGTATCAATAGCTTGCTGAACCCTGCCGCGAGCAAGCCAGGGCGAGAGCGCAGCCGCGCCAAACGCCAGGCTGTAGAACCAGACCAGAGAGGCCAGCATGGCCCCGGCCGCAAAGGCCGGCCGCAACTCCTCGGCAAACTGGCTGCCGAAGGAGCCGAGCAGCATCAGGGTATCCAGATAGACGTGAGGATTGAGCAGGGTCACCCCGAGCGTCATGGCCAGCACGCTCTTGACCCCCATCAACTGCGGCGAGTCCGCAAGCGCAGCCCCCTGCCCGCGCCAGGCGCTGCGCAGGGAACGGATGCCGAACCAGCCGAGAAACAGCACGCCGCCCCAGGTCAGCAGCGCCAGTCCGATAGGGCTGGCCGCCAGCAGGTTGGCACCGCCGAACACCCCGATCCCGATCAGCACGAGATCACACAGGCAGCAGAGCGTCGCCGCCAGCAGATGGTGGTTGCGGTGTATGCCCCGGCTCAGCACGAAGGCGTTCTGGGCTCCGATGGGAATGATCATGGCAAGGCCGAGGGTGAAGCCTTGCAGGCTAGTTGCGAACATGGATTGAACGTCCAGAAGAGGGATTGGACGGCACTATAAAGGTCGGCGGGGTGTTCAGAGAAATTCATAAATCTGCTGATGGATTCATTTTCCTAATCAGCTGGATTTCTGAGGGCAGGGATGAATTCCATCCGGCACCAACTGTCAATTGCATGATCTGACAATTGTGAGCCTGTCGCTCTGCCCCGAGAATCATTGAGTTTTATTGCATCAACTTGGGGAAGTTGGTGACAACGACCTGCTCCAGATTGGGCAGCAAAATGCCACTGCTCACCCCCTTGGCGATGGCCTGGTAGCGATTCATCGACCCCGTTTTACGGGTGACCTGATTGAGGTGGTAGTTCACGGTGCGTTCCGTGATCCCCAGGATGCAGGCAATTTCACCCGACGTTTTCCCTTCACTGGCCCAGAACAGGCATTCCGTCTCCCGGTCAGTCAGGGCCTCCTGAGGGTCATCTTCCCGCAGACTGACCCGCACAATCCGGATCGCCGCCTCGAAGATGTAGTTGGACATCCAGGAGAGGATGGGCGAGGACTCCAGCAGCAGATCGCTCGACGCCCGCTCGGCGGTGATGAACGACAGTATGCCGTTTTCCCCCGCCGCACCGTGCAGCGGAAACGAAATGCCGTTGCGCAGCCCGAACTCCGCCGCCAACCCCATCACATCCAGACTGCCCTCTTGCAGAAAACGCGCCCGTCCTTCCAGCCGGTTCCAATAAATGGGCAAGGTCTGCTTGCGGGCCAGCTGAATGATGGGATCACAGGCCAGCATATGGTTGGCCGTATAGGCCTGCACCCAGGAGTCGGGGCACTGATTGAACAGCACCACCTTGGGCCTTTGCATCGACATGGGAATGATCAGCGCGAACCGGTAGTAGTCATAGCCCATACCGAGCGTGAACCGACCGATCAACTCGGCCAAACGATCCCCGTCCGTTACCGAAGTGAAATGTTCGAGGTACTCAAGCAGTTGGTCTTGTTTCATATGCTAGCCCCCCTGGCCAGGGCCTCGATTATAGCGCCGAACACTGAAATGGAGACATCTGAATGCTTGTTTTCAAAGGAAAATTAAAAGAACACCCCAGATGGGAGGTAGAAAACGAGCTTTATCGCTTCCGTAATCGCGTCTTCTCCGATCGCCTCGGCTGGGATGTGGAGTCCCACCGTGGTCTGGAGCAGGACAGCTTCGATACCCCGGACACCCACTGGGTGCTGATCGAGGACGAAGAGGGCCTGTGTGGCTGCATCCGGCTGCTCAGTTGCGCCCAGGATTACATGCTGCCCAGCATATTCCCCAGCGCCCTCGCCGGTGAGGCGCCACCGCGCAGCAACGACGTCTGGGAACTGACCCGCCTCGCCATCGATGCCGAACGGGCTCCCCGGCTCGGCAACGGCATCAGCGAACTGACCTGCATCATCTTCCGCGAGGTCTATGCCTTCGCCAGGGCGAAGGGGATCCGGGAGCTCGTCGCCGTGGTCAGCCTGCCGGTGGAGCGCATCTTCCGCCGTCTCGGCCTGCCCATCGAGCGACTCGGCCACCGTCAGGCGGTGGATCTTGGGGCCGTGCGCGGGGTCGGTATCCGCTTCCATCTGGATGAGCGCTTCGCCCGTGCCGTCGGCCGGCCCATGCAGGGCGAGTATGCCGATGCCCGCGAGCTGGTCACTGAGTGAGAGTCGTCATAAAAAAATCCCGGGATAAGACCCGGGATTAAAAGTTCTCGCTATGGCCCGTTTCCACCCCATGCAAAAACGGACGCAAAAGAGTATCCCCTGAATATCTTTTGACCACCACTGTCACATCTCACAGTGACAAACCCGCTTTCACCCCGCACACCACGCCAGCCGGGCCTGTCGGCGATCCGGCCAGCACAGTGTTGTCCTGCGGTCGCCACTCCAGTAGCATCCCTTCTCAATACCTGTACGGATAAGGAATGCTGATGAAGGCGTTGGATTACAAGCTGCTGCTGGCACTGGATGCCGTGATGCAGGAACAAAACTTCGAGCGGGCCGCCCAGCGCCTGCACATCACCCAGTCCGCCATCTCCCAGCGCATCAAGCAGCTGGAGCAGCAATTCGCCGAGCCGCTGCTCATTCGCAGTCAACCACTACAGGCGACCCCTCTCGGCCAGAAGCTGCTGGCCCACTACCGCCAGGTGCGCCAGCTGGAACTGGAGCTGGCCGGCGAGATAGCACCCGACGAACCCCAGGCCCCGATCCGGGTCAGCATAGCGGTTAACGCCGACAGTCTGGCGACCTGGTTCCTGCCAGCCCTCGCACCTCTGCTGGAGCAGCACCCCATAGAGCTGAACCTGCTGGTGGATGACGAGTGCCGCACCCTGGACCGGGTGCGCGAGGGGCAGGCCTTCGGCGCCGTCAGCCTGCACGGCCAGCCGCTGGCGGGTTGCTGCGTCGACGAGCTCGGCGAGATGCACTACCTGCTCACCGCCAGTCCCGCCTTCGTCGCCCGCCATTTTCCAAATGGCATGACCCGGGCAGCGCTGGCCAAGGCGCCGGCGGTGGCGTTTGATCAGCGTGACGACATGCACGTCAGCTTCATGGCACGCCACTTCGGGCTGGAGCCCGGCGGCTATCCCTGCCACACGGTGCGCTCGTCGGAGGCCTTCGTCGCCATGGCCGAGCAGGGGCTCGCCTACTGCCTCATCCCCGAACTGCAGATCCGCCAGCAGCTGACCCAGGGCAGCCTGCTCGATCTCAGCCCGCAGCATCACCTGGTCGAGCGCCTCTACTGGCACCGCTGGGTGCTGGAGCGGGGGCTGCACAAACAGATCTCCCAGCGCCTGATCGATCAGGGGCGCCACGCACTGCACAGGGGCTGACGGGGCCATTCACCTTGGCTTTGGAGGGGTAAAAACGTATAGTGCTGGGCGATCCTTCATCAGGTCTCCACCCAGGTTTTCCACTTCAGGTTCCTCACTTATGTTCCAAGACAATCCGCTGCTGGCCCAGCTCAAGCAACAAATCCGCGAAAACATCCCCAAGAAAGAGGGTGTGATCCGCGCCTCGGACCGGGGCTTCGGCTTTCTGGAAGTCGATGAGAAGACCAGCTATTTCGTGCCGCCTCCCTACATGAAGAAGGTGATGCACGGTGACCGGGTGAGCGCCCTGATCCGTACCGAAAAAGAGAAGGAAGTGGCCGAGCCGGATGCCCTGCTGGAGCAGGCGGTGACCCGCTTCGTCGGTCGCGTGAAGATGTTCCGCGATCGCCTCAACGTGGTGCCGGACCATCCGCTGATCAAGGACGCCATCAAGGCCCGCGCCAAGAAGGGTCTGGATGAGAAGTCCTTCAAGGAAGGGGACTGGGTGGTAG
Organism: Aeromonas sp. A04; assembly: GCF_047780465.1. Classification (NCBI taxonomy): domain Bacteria; kingdom Pseudomonadati; phylum Pseudomonadota; class Gammaproteobacteria; order Aeromonadales; family Aeromonadaceae; genus Aeromonas; species Aeromonas sp. A04. The sequence goes on from NZ_JBLNHP010000003.1 coordinate 233,787, forward strand.
CGACCCTCAAGCGCCACGCCCTGAGTGATGGCAACTTCTCCGCCGAGATCAGCCACAAGATCGCCGATCAGGAAGACCACAACGTACCCTGGTGGGTGGTGCTGGCGCGCCACAACCTGGCCCAGATTGAACCGGCCGACCTGCCCGAGTGGAACGTCATCGAAGAGGAAGAGCTGCCGCGCACCGACCTGACCGCGACCCCCTTCTTCACCATAGATGGCGCCAAGACCAAGGACATGGATGACGCCCTGGCCATCCGCAAGCTGGACAACGGCTGGGAACTGCTGGTCGCCATCGCCGATCCGACCGCCTATGTGGCCGAAGGCAGCGAGCTGGACAAGGAAGCCGCCCAGCGCGCCTTCACCGTCTACATGCCGGGCCGCAACGTGCCCATGATCCCGCGCACCCTCTCGGACGAGCTCTGCTCCCTGAAAGAGGGCGAGGAGCGCAACACCCTGTGCGCCCGCCTGCTGATCGCCGAAGATGGCCTGCTGCTGGAAGAGACCGAATTCTTCGCCGCCCGCATCTGCTCCCACGCCCGCCTCAACTATGACGAGGTCTCCGACTGGGCCGAGCATGGCAAGGCACTGGACATAGACGCAGACGTCATGGCCCAGCTGCCACTGATGAAGGCGATGACGGAGGCACGCATCGCATGGCGTACCGAGCACGCCCTGGTGTTCCCGGACAGACCCGACTACGACTTCGAGCTGGGTGAAAACGGCGCCGTGCTGGCCATCCACTTGGAGCCGCGCCGCATCGCCAACCGCATGATCGAAGAGTCGATGATCGCCGCCAACATCTGCGCCGGTCGCGTGCTAGGCAAGAGCGTCGGCTACGGCATCTTCAACGTCCACACAGGGTTCGATGAAGAGTCCCTCGACGGCGCCATCGACCTGCTGAAAAGCGCCGAGGCCCCGTTCGAGAAGGAAGAGATCGCCAGCCTGTCCGGCTTCTGCGCCCTGCGCCGCTGGATCGACAGCCTGGATACCCGCTGGCTGGACGGCAAGATCCGCCGCTTCCAGAGCTATGCGCTGATGTCCGCCGAGCCGGGTGCCCACTACGGCCTGGGCCTGGATGCCTACGCTACCTGGACTTCACCTATTCGGAAGTACGGCGACATGGTCAACCATCGCCTGCTCAAGGCCGTCATCGCCGGCAAGACCCCGGGTGAGCGCCCAAGCCAGGAGCTGACCGAGCACCTGACCGAGTGCCGCCGCCTGCACCGCAGGGTGGAGCGCGACATCGGCGACTGGCTCTATGTCCGTTACCTCAAGGCCGATGCCGGCACCGACAAGGTGTTCAACGCCGAGATCATCGACGTGATGCGCGCCGGTCTCAAACTGCGTCTGCAGGAAAACGGTGCCGTGGTCTTCATGCCCGCCCGCCACATCCTGGACAACAAGGAGCGGCTGGAGTGCAACTGGGACAACGGCCGCGTCTACCTGGACAAGACCGAAGTGGTCTATGAGCTGGGCCAGATCATCGAGGTCAAGCTGACCGAGGCGGTAGAAGATACCCGCTCCCTCATCGCCAAACCGGCGGTGGATCTGGTGCCGGGTCCGGCACCGGAAGCCCCTGTGGCCGACAGCGCAGTGACCGAGAGCACTGACGCTCCTGCAGAGGCCGCCCCCAAGGCGGAATAAGCCCGGCGTCAGCAACTGGATATCCATAAAGCCCGCAACCCTGCGGGCTTTTTTATGGCCGTTGTTCACGGCCAGCAGAAAGAGGATACCCCCGCCCGCAACCAGCCCTCTCCATGGCCCCCTTGAGCCAACAGGCGAGTGCTGAGCAGGCGGCCCTATGAGGCGATGGTCAGGGGAGCGCTCACCCTCCCAGTCACGGCGCTGACCGGCTTGAAGGCTGGGGTAAGGGCGGCTCGGCGGAGGCATGGCTTGCCCCTGAGCCTGCCGACCGAGAAGGTGCGTCCCCTTGGCCACCTGTGGCTTGCTTATTTTTCACACCGGGGATAAGGTGAACACCACAAATGAACGAACGTTCGCTCATAAGACTTGGACCAGCAGAGGGGAAACCGGCCATGTCCATCAATCACAACCGCCTGGAGCAGAGGCGGGAGCAGATCATCCAGGCCGCCCTCGGCTGCTTCATCGAGCGGGGCTTCCACCAGACCGGGATGCGCGACATAGCCGCCGCCGCCGGAGTGAGTCTGGGCAACCTCTACAACCACTTCGCCCGCAAGGAGGATCTGATCGCCCTGATCGCCTCGCTGGAGGCGGCCGAGCTGCAACCCCTGCTGGATGAGCTGACCCGGGGACCGGCCCGCGCGGCGCTGGCCCGCTTCGCCGCCGGCTATCTGACCTGGTCGCTGACCCCGGAGAACCTGCTGCTCGGCACCGAGATCCTGGCCGAGCTGACCCGCCACCCCGAGATGGCGGCCACCTTTGCCAGCAACCAGCGCCAGCTGTGTGATGCCCTGGCCGCTGCGGTGCGCCGTGGCCAGCAGGCGGGGGAGCTGGCTGCCCGCCTGGTGCCGGATCTCACGGCCCAGCTGCTGCTGGATGCACTGGAGGGGCAGGCCCTGCGCCACGCCCTGGCCCTGCACCCGGAGCAGGCGCCGATCGTACAACGACTGCCCCAGCTGCTGGACCAGCTGCTGGGCCCGGCCAGCTGATCACCCCAAGGAGTCGCCATCATGACCTCCCCGCTCAATCGACTGGAAGGACTGGATCTGGCCCGCGCCCTGGCCCTGCTCGGCATGGTGCTGGTGAACTTTCGCATCGCCATGGGGGTGCTGACGGGCGGGCCTGACTGGCTCAAAACCCTGCTGGATGCGCTGGAGGGGCGCTCCGCCGCCAGCTTCGTGGTGCTGGCAGGCATAGGCCTGGGTCTGTCGACCCGCAAGCTGAGCTGGCCGGCAGCCATGCACCACACCGCCAGGCGGGCTCTGTTCCTGCTGATCCTGGGGCTGCTCAACTACCTGGTGTTTCCGGCCGACATCATCCACTACTACGCCGTCTACTTCCTGCTGGGGGCCTGCTGTCTGCGGCTGCCCTCCCTCTGGCTGCTCGCCCTGATCCCCTTGCTGGCGGCGGGCTTCGTCAGCCTGCTGTTTCACTTCAATTACGATCAGGGCTGGCAGTGGCACAGCTTCAGCTATCCCGAGTTCTGGACCCTGCACGGCTTTGCCCGCAATCTGCTGTTCAATGGCTGGCACCCCGTGGTGCCCTGGCTGAGCTTTCTGCTCTACGGCCTCTGGTTGAGCCGCCAGGCCCTCGCGAGTGCAACCGTACAGCGCAGGCTGCTGGTCGGCGGGCTGAGTGCCATGGGGCTGGCCAAGGGGCTGTCGCTCTGGCTGCTGACACTGTTTCCCCAGCCTGAGCTGGCGCCTCTGCTGGCGACCCAACCCATACCTCCGGCCCCGCTCTACCTGCTGTTTGGCATGGGGGCGGCCAGCACCCTGATCGCGCTCTGCCTCTGGCTCGGCCGCGCCCTGCCCCATGCGCGCTGGTGGCGGGTCTGGCTGCCGGTCGGACGGCAGACGCTGACCCTCTATATTGCCCACATCATGATCGGCCTGGGCGTGCTGGAAGCACTGGGCTGGCTGCAGGGGCAGGATCTGCCCGAGGTGGTGCTGGCCGCCGCCCTCTTCGCCCTGGCGGCTCTGCTGTTTGCCAATTTGTGGAATAAGCGCTTCGATCGGGGCCTGCTGGAGGGGGTGATGCGCCGGCTGTGCGGCTGAGGGATCTGAGTGGAAAACTGAAAGTGGGTTACAAAATAATTGATTCATTGATGATTAATGACATAAAGCGAAGGATTCATCGCCCTGACTCGCTGATTGGGGGTCACTGAGATCGCCCCATTTGAATACAAATAATGTATTTGTGATGCAAATCACATTGACAGCCAGTTTGCGCAAACCACATAAGGTGATCTTAATCACATTAAATCTGCGTACTCGGCAGAAAAGTTCGAAATGTAGCCGAACTACAGCGCCTGAATGTGATCGGCGTCACCATGAAGGGAGGGGGGTGGTCTGGGTATTTGAGAGGTGCGTCACAAGACACCCCGTTTTCAGCCTAATTTGATCACAAGCTGGTAGATTGAAGTTGCTTAGACGACTGGGATGGGGGTTCGGCAAAACCCGTCATCCCGACTACCACTTTTAATCAAACAGGCTTAAAACGGGGTCCCGACATGTTATCACCGGATACCAAAGTCAAGATACAGAATTTTGGACGCTTCCTGTCCAATATGGTCATGCCCAACATAGGCGCCTTCATCGCCTGGGGCTTCATTACCGCCCTCTTCATTCCCACCGGCTGGCTGCCAAGCGAAACCTTGGCCAAGCTGGTCGGCCCCATGATCACCTACCTGCTGCCGCTGCTGATTGGCTATACCGGCGGCAAGCTGATGGGCGGTGAACGGGGCGGCGTGGTCGGTGCCATCACCACCATGGGCGTCATAGTGGGGACCGACATCCCCATGTTCATGGGTGCCATGATGGTCGGTCCGCTCGGTGGCTGGGCCATCAAGCGCTTCGACAAGGTGATGGAAGGGCGCGTCAAGAGCGGCTTCGAGATGCTGGTCAACAACTTCTCCGCCGGCCTCATCGGCATGTTGCTGGCGATCCTCGCCTTCTTCGTGATCGGCCCCTTCGTCAAGGTGCTCTCCGGCGTGCTGGCCGGTGGCGTCGGCTTCCTGGTGGACAACAACCTGCTGCCGCTCACCTCCATCTTCGTCGAACCAGCCAAGATCCTGTTCCTCAACAACGCCATCAACCACGGCATCTTCTCGCCGCTGGGGATCCAGCAAGCGACCGAGCATGGCCAGTCCATCTTCTTCCTGATCGAAGCGAACCCGGGCCCGGGCATGGGCGTGCTGCTGGCCTACATGGTGTTCGGTCGCGGTGCCGCCAAACAGTCCGCCGCCGGTGCCTCCATCATTCACTTCTTCGGTGGCATCCACGAGATCTACTTCCCCTACGTGCTGATGAACCCGCGCCTCATACTGGCGGTGATCGCCGGTGGCATGACAGGGGTCTTCACCCTGACCCTGTTCAACGCGGGTCTGGTCTCCCCCGCCTCGCCGGGCTCCATCTTCGCCGTACTCTTGATGACGCCGAAAGCCTCCCTGATCGGGGTCATGCTCTCCATCATCTGCTCGACCCTGGTCTCCTTCCTGGTCGCCGCCGTGTTCGTGCGCGCCCAGCAGCCGGAAGCCGACGAGGCCGATGCCCTGGGTGAAGCCACTCGCAAGATGAAAGCCATGAAGGGTGCCAAACCCGAAACCGCGGCGGCCAAGAAGCCGGGCGGTGAACTGATGGCGGTGCGCAATATCGTGGTTGCCTGCGATGCGGGCATGGGTTCCAGCGCCATGGGCGCCGGCATGCTGCGCAAGCGGGTGCAGGCCGCCGGGCTCGACATCAGCGTCACCAACCGCGCCATCGATCAGCTCGACGATCAGGTGGACTGGGTCATCACCCACAAGGACTTGACCGAGCGGGCCCGTCGCCATGCGCCGCACGCCCACCACATCTCGCTCACCAACTTCCTCGACAACGGCCTCTATCAGGAGCTGGTGCAGAGCCTGACCCAGGCCGCCAACGATGACGTCGCCCACCCCCAGCTGCTGGTGGCGGCCAACGACGACCACTACGAGCCGCAGGCCAGCGAGGTGTTCACCCTGAGCCGTCAGGACGTGCACCTGGGGCTCAAGGCCGACAACAAGGAGGCCGCCATCCGGGCTGCCGGCAAGCTGCTGGCGGAGCGGGGCTACGTGGCACCCGACTACGTCAACGCCATGCTGGAGCGCGAGCAGCTGGTCTCAACCTACCTCGGCGAGTCCATCGCCGTGCCCCACGGCACCATAGCCGCCAAGGAGTTCGTGAAGCGTACCGGCATCGTCATCTGCCAGTATCCGGCCGGGGTCGCCTTCGGCGAGGCGGCCGATGAAGTGGCGCGCTTGGTGATCGGCATCGCCGCCCGCAACGACGAGCACATGCAGGTGATAACCCGCCTGACCAATGCACTGGATGAACCCGGTCTCATCGACCGGCTGGCCAGCACCCAGGATCCCCAGGAGTTTCTGGATCTGCTGGGTGCCGAACAGGCTGCGTAATCGTCCTTCATCGTCTTTGGTTGTAGAGGTTAATATCATGAAAACATTGCATTTTGGTGCCGGCAATATAGGTCGTGGCTTCATTGGAAAACTGCTGGCGGACGCCAGCCACCAGGTCACCTTCGCCGACGTCAACGAGACCCTGATCGATCAGCTCAACCACCGCCAGGAGTACAAGGTGCACGTGGTGGGGGCGGATCAGAAGCTGGACGTGGTGCGCAACGTGGCGGCGGTCAGCTCCGCCGGTCACGAGGTGATCGCCCGCATCATCACCGCCGATCTGGTCACCACAGCGGTCGGCCCCAACATTCTGGACAAGATTGCCAGCACCCTGGCCAAGGGGCTGCAGGCCCGCTTCGATGCCGGCAACCTGACCCCGCTCAACGTCATCGCCTGCGAGAACATGGTGCGCGGCACCAGCCATCTCAAGCAGGAGGTACTCAAGTTCCTGCCGGTCGCGTATCATGCCACGCTCGAATCCTGCGTCGGCTTCGTCGACTCGGCGGTGGATCGCATAGTGCCACCGGCGGCGGCCAACGACGATCCGCTGGAAGTGACGGTGGAGAGCTTCAGCGAGTGGATCGTCGATCAGACCCAGTTCAAGGGTGAACTGCCGCAGGTGGCGGGCATGGAGCCCACCGACAACCTGATGGCCTTCGTCGAGCGCAAGCTGTTCACCCTCAACACCGGCCACATAGTCACCGCCTACCTCGGCAAGCTGCGGGGCTATCGCACCATACGCGAGGCGATTGAAGATCCTGTGATCCGCAGCAAGGTGCGCCGCGCCATGGAGGAGAGCGGAGCCGTGCTGGTGAAGCGTTACGGCTTCGATCCCCGTCTGCACGCCGCCTATATCGAGAAGATCCTGGCCCGCTTCGCCAACCCCTATCTGGTGGACGAGATTGATCGGGTCGGCCGTCAGCCGCTGCGCAAGCTGGCGGCGGGGGATCGGCTGGTGAAGCCGCTGCTCGGCACCCTGGAGTACGGCCTGCCGAGCGATCACCTGCAGGAGGGGATAGCCGCGGCGCTGCACTATCGCAACGCCGATGACCCCCAGGCGGTGGAGCTGCAGAGCCTGCTGGCAGAGCTTGGCCCGGCCCAGGCCCTGGCCCGGGTGACAGGCCTTGCCGCCGACAGCGAGATAGTGCGTGCCATCGTCGCCCGTTACGACACCTTGAAGTGACCCTGATGGGGCGCACTCATCGCCGGACCGCCGCATCAACCGGTTGAATGGCATGGGAATTCGCCCCATATGATAAAAACCGGGAGAGAGGCACTCTCTCTCCCTGTCAGCTGGACCCTAAGCACCTATGACCACACACCAGGAAGATGAAGTACTGGAACGACTGAACGAGCAGGATGGCCCCCGCGGCTTCTTTCTCGAAGTCGTGACCATCCTGGAAGAGGCGGTCGACTCCCTGATGCGGCGCGCGTTCCGCCAGGAGGAGTATGCCGTCAAATACGCCATCGAACCCCTGCTCAACCAGAGCGGCCCCCTCGGCCAGCTGGAGGTGCGCCTCAAGCTCATCTTCGCCCTCGGTCTCATCTCCCTCGAGCGCTATCAGGATCTGGAAGCCTACCTGAAGATCCGCGACTTTCTGGTGCGCGATCCCAAGGATTACCGCTTCAGCGACAAGCCGATCCGCGATCTGCTGAATCGTCTGCACGGTCTCAACCAGGGCAGCATGATGCCGCAGGATCCCCCGGCCAACGAGGAAGACTGGCCCTTCTACCAGATGCAGCTCAACCGGCTCGATCAGGTGGTGCGCTCGGCGCTGGTGCTGGCGGTGGCCGACTGCGTCACCGATCTCCACAAAGAGAGCCCCATCTAATCCGGCTGGAGGCGTCGGGTCAGCAGCCTCCCCTTGCCCACCCCTTCTTCCCGACGGCCATGACGCCGGCTGTCGCGCCCATCCCCGTCGCCCTTGCTCGCGCCGCCACCGGGTGTCAATCTGACCAGCTTCCCCGCTACACTTCCCCCTAGTCCATTAGCTGAGTCGAGGTCTGCATGATTGCTCTCTCCCTGGCCGGGATCGCCCTGGTCTCAGTGCTGGCCCAGTGGCTCGCCTGGTCGCTGCGGGTACCCGCCATCCTGTTTCTGCTGCTCACCGGCCTGACCCTGGGCCCGGTCAGCGGCCTGCTCGACCCCGATGCCCTGCTCGGCGACCTGCTGTTTCCGCTGGTCTCCCTGTCGGTGGCCATCATACTGTTCGAAGGGGCCCTGACCCTGCATCTGGCCGAGCTCAAGGGGATAGGCAAGGTGGTGCGCAACCTCTGCTCGGTGGGCATGCTGGCCAGCTTCGCCGTCATCGGCAGCGCCAGCTACTTCCTGCTGGGGCTGGACTGGCGGGTTGCCATGCTGCTCGGCGCCGTGCTGGTGGTGACGGGGCCGACCGTGGTCGCCCCCATGCTCAACGTGATCCGCCCGACCCGGGAAGTGGACCGCATCCTGCGCTGGGAAGGGATAGTCATAGACCCCATCGGTGCCCTGTTCGCCGTGCTGGTGTTCGAGGCGGTGCGCCTCGGCAGTCAGGGGGATCTCATCGGCCACACCCTGCTGGCACTGGCAAAAACTGTGGGGGTCGGCGCCCTGAACGGGGTGGTCGCCGGCTGGCTCACCACACTGCTGATCCGCAAGGACTGGCTGCCGGTCAGCCTGCACAAGTTCGGGGTGCTGGCGCTGGTGCTGGTCACCTTCAGCCTCTCCAACTGGCTCAGCCACGAATCCGGCCTGCTGGCGGTCACAGTATTCGGCATCTGGCTCGCCAACCAGGAGGGGCTGGATCTGGAGGAGGTGCTGGCCTTCAAGGAGGATCTCGCCGTCATCCTCATCTCCTCCCTGTTCATCCTGCTGGCGGCCCGCCTCGATCTGGCCCAGCTCTGGCAGCTCGGCCCCATGGTGCTGGCGCTGCTGTGCGTGGTGCAGTTCGTGGCACGCCCGCTCTGCATCCTGGTCTCGACCTGGGGCTCGGATCTCTCCTGGCGAGCCCGCGCCCTGCTCAGCTGGATAGCGCCGCGGGGCATAGTGGCGGCGGCGGTCAGCGCCTCCTTCGCCATCAGCCTGCATCAGGCCGATATTCCCGATGCAGACAAGCTGGTGCCGCTGGTGTTCGCGGTGATCATCTCCACAGTGGTGCTGCAGAGCCTCACCTCTGCGCCGCTGGCGGGCCTGCTCAAGATGCGCCAGAGCGCCCCCAACACCTGGCTCATCATAGGGGCCAACTCGGTGGCGCGGGCCATAGGCCGGGCGCTGGCGGAGCAGGGAGTGCCGGTGCAGCTCTGCGATCCGGCCTGGGAGTTTTGCCGCCAGGCGCGCATGAGCAACCTGCCCTGTTACTTCGGCAACCCCCAGTCCGAACACGCCGAGTTGCACCTGCCGCTCACCAGCATCAGCACAGTGCTGGCGCTCTCCCCCAACCGTCACAACAACGCCCTCGGCGTGCTGCACTTCGCTCATCTCTATGGCGAGGAGAAGGTCTACTCCCTGCGCTCCAGCGAACAGCACGGCAAGGCAAACCGGGAGAGCGCCACCTTCCGCGCCCGCCAGAACCTGTTCGGTCCCGAGGTCAACTATGCCCGCCTGAGCGGCCTGCTGAGCCGGGGCGGCCAGATCAAGGCGACCCGCCTGAGCGAGGCGTTTGACTGGGCGCAATACCAGGTGGCCAATCCCGGTGCCATCCCGCTGTTCGTGCTGGATGGCAAGGCCAGGCCCCGCATAGTCACGGGCCCTGTCACGCCGCTGGCGGGGGAGCTGCTGATCGCCCTGCAACCACCGAAGGAGGCAGTCAGCTCATGAGCGAGACGTCGCACCACCACAATCCGCTGCTCGCACCCCTGCTGGCCCTGCTGCAACAGGCCAGGGGTGGCTACAAGGTGCACGAGCTGCTGGCCGCCCTGCGCCGGCAGGGGGCGGTTCCAACGTTGGCGGAGGATGAGCAGTTGCAGCTGTTTCGGGTCAACTTCCTCATCATGAACGCCCTCTACCAGCTGCAGGCCGAGCTCCATGACGAGGGCTGGTGGCTGGTGATCAGTACCCTGGATATCCGGCTCGAACCCCTTGCCGGGGCAACAGATACTCGCCAGAGGCTGGCCCTCGGCCAGCCGCTGCGCAGTTACTACCTGGACTGGCGGGTGTTCTGGCAGACAGACAGGGAGGAGGTGGAGGCCCTGCTCACCCGTTTCTGGCTCGCTTATGACGGAACGGGGCACAGGGCGGAGGCGCTGGCCCTGTTCGAGCTGACCGCAGATGCCAGCCAGGAGACAGTGCGCCGCCGCTGGCGGGAGCTGGCGCTGCAACACCACCCGGATCGGGGTGGCGATGCCGAGACCTTCATCCGCATTCGCTGGGCCTGGGAGTGCCTGAACACAGCCAAATGAGCCGGGCCGCCACCAGTCCCAGCCACTAGACTTGAAGAGGCGCCAAGAGTCACAGGAGGACGTCATGACAGTCAGTGAACTTCGCCTGCTCTACCAACAGCAAGCCTTCAAGGAAGCCGAGATCCTGCAGGATGCCATACTGCCGGGCTGGATCGTGGAGTTCAGGGGTCAGGATGGCAGGTTGTACGAGCTGACAGACACCCTGGGTTGCCCCCGCTATTTCGGCTCTATCGAGGAGGCCCGCCAGCACGTGCATCTGGTGGCGGACTGCCCGATCCAGGTCGAGCATCTCTACCGCTTCTTCGAACGCTGAGCGGCATTCAGGATCAAGAAAGGCTCCCGAGGGAGCCTTTTCTCATTCAGGTTGCAAGGGTTCCGCCCCCTTGCCCTCCAGCCGCCTGACCGGTTTTTGCAGGATCAGGTTGGCCGGATAGGTGACCAGATCGCCATTGTCATCGCGCACCCTCAGGTAGAACAGGCCTATCTCTGTGATGACGCCGGTGACCGAATCGTCCTTGTCGAGGATCCGGATCCGGTCGCCAATCTTGTAGGGGAAGGCGAAGAAGATGGTGATGCTGGCGGTGATGTTGGAGAGGATCGACCACTGCGCCACCATGGCGACGCCCAGCACGGCGAAGAAGGAGGAGGCGAGCACCACCAGCCGGGAGAAGTCGAGCCCCCACACCCCGGCCAGGATCAGCAGGGTGGCGCAGCCGAGCAGGAAGTGGAACACGTGCTCCACGTAGAGCACCCGGTTCTCGCTCACCTGCCGGCTCTGGGCCAGCGCCAGCAGACTTTTGTGAATGAGGCTGCGGATCAGGGTGTGGCCCAGCAACAGCAGCAGGGTCACGCCAAAAGATTGCCACATGGTCATGACGACTCCTTACCACCAGCGTCTGTGTTTGAGCCAGACGGCCAGCCCGGTGGCCAGTGCCACCAGGGAGCCGCAGAAGACCCAGAAGGCGGTCGGGCTCTCGGCCCCCGGGATCCCCCCCAGGTTGATGCCAAACAGACCGGTCAGGAAGCTGGCGGGCAGAAACAGCAGCGCCATCACCGACATCTGGTAGGCGCGGCGATTGGTCGCCTCCGCCATCAGGTTGTTGATCTCGTCCGCCAGCACGGCGGTGCGCGCCACCCCGGCATCCAGATCATCCAGCCAGCGCCGCAGCCGGTCGGCGATGTCGAGCAGGCGGCGCCTGTCATCCTCGTCCAGCCAGCTGATCTTCTCGTTGGCGAGGCGCGCCACCAGATCCCGCTGGGGGGAGAGGTAGCGGCGGATCATGATGAGCTGCTTGCGGATCAGCGCCAGCCTGCCGTTGGCGGGCAGGTCGCGCATCAGCACCATCTCCTCCAGATCCAGGATCTGATCGTGCAGCTCCTCGACAAACTCTCCCGCCCTGTCGGTCAGGGCATCACAGATCTCCACCAGCCAGTCGGCCGGGGTATCGGCACCGCCCCCCAGTTTCAGCTGGCCATACACGTCCTGCTCCGACAACAAGGCGCGACGACGGCTGCTGATGATGAGATCCGGGGTGATGTAGATGCGCAGCGCCACCATCTCTTCGGGCCTGTGATCCTTGTTGTGGTTGATGCCACGCAGGATCAGCAGCACGGTTTCCCCCATCCGCACCAGCTTGGGCCTGTTGCTCTGGCCGAGCAGGGACTCGCGCGCCGCGTCATTGAGCAGCGGGGTCTGCAGCAGCCAGCGGGCCGCTTCCGGATTGCCGTAATCCAGATGCAACCAGCCGGGTTTATCCCCCGGTATCTCGCTCCCCGCCGCCAGCGGCTGCATGCCGCCCTTACCATCCAGGGTCAGGCCATAAATCACGTCACTGGGCACCCGATCCATCTGCTCGTCCTTTTCGTTCCGATTCATCGGCCCAGCTTACACGAAAGCCGGGCCTGACTCAGCCCCGGGGCAGCCGGCCCGTGCCGGCCATGTTAAGATGCGGCATCATTTCAGACACAGGAAGCCATGCCATGCCCATCTGGGTCGATGCCGATGCCTGCCCCCTCCCGGTCAAGGAGATCCTCTACCGCGCCGCCCACCGCGCCCAGGTCGTCACCACGCTGGTGGCCAATCAGGGGCTGCGCGTCCCCCCCTCCCCCTTCATCAAGACCCAGCAGGTGGAGAAAGGATTCGATGTGGCGGATCATGTGATCGCCCAGCAGGTCACGCCGGGGGATCTGGTGATCACGGGCGACATACCGCTCGCCTCCTGGGTGATAGATGCCGGTGGCGAGGCGCTCAACCCCCGCGGCGAGATCTACACCCGCGAGACCATCCAGGCGCGGCTCGGCATGCGCAACTTCATGGAGGAGCTGCGCTCGGCCGGGGTGCAGACCGGCGGCCCGGCGCCCTTCAACGCCGCCGACAAGCAGCGCTTCGCCAACGCCCTCGACAAGTGGCTGCTCAAGGGCAAGCTGAGCTGATTGCGGCCTCCCCGGCATCCAGCCGGGGATATTCATTCCTACCTCCTTGTGCTTAATTTTTCCTTAAGTTTGGTCCCCTAACCTTGTGGCTGTTTCACACCCACCCGCAAGGAGCACACATGAAACTGACCCCTCTGTTGTTACTGATCCCCCTGTTCAGCGGCGCCGTTCTGGCCGATCCCCAGTGTACCCAGACCGACAAGAGCCAATGGCTGAGCGAAGCGGATGCCCAGCAGCAGATCAAGGCGATGGGCTACGACATCAAGAAGTTCAAGGTGACCAAGACCCACTGCTACGAGATCTACGGTTGGGACAAGGACAAGCGCAAGGTCGAGATCTACTTCGACCCGACCGATCTGAAGAAAGTGAAAGAAGAGATAGACGACTAACCCAGCCATGGGCCGGTCTGTCGCCGGCCCCCTTGATGGAGCCTTGCCATGACAACCCCGTCTGAAGTGAAAGTCTGGGATCCCCTCATCCGGGTGTTTCACTGGGCAACCGTGATCCTCTGCCTGCTCAACTTCTTCGTACTGGAAGAGGGCAGCAAGAACCACAGATACGTCGGCTATACCCTGGCAGCCCTGCTGCTGATCCGGCTGCTGTGGGGACTGGTCGGCCCCCATTACGCCCGCTTCGGCCAATGGTGGCCGACGCCGGCCCGCATTCGTTACTACCTGCGCCAGCTGGCGCAGGGCCGCCACCCCTATTATCTCGGCCACAACCCGCTCGGCGCCCTGATGATCTGGCTGTTGCTGCTGTCGCTGGTCGGCACCATAGCCACCGGCTGGTTCACCACCTGGGATACCTTCTGGGGTGAAGAGTGGATGGAAGAGCTGCACGGGGTCGTCGCCAACACCCTGATGGCCGCCGTCGGTGTCCATGCCGCCGTGGTGATCCTGACCGACCGCCTCACCCGCAGCGATCTGCTGCGCGCCATGGTGCTGGGCAAAAAACGGGTGCCCGCCGATGCCAAGGTGGAAGATCCGCGCAGTTAATGACCGGGCCGGTCCGCCGGCCCCAGTTTTTTGCTGCAATGGCCCGCGACACTGGTAAGATGCGCCGCCATTTCTCCATGCCGTAAGCCACCATGACAGCCCAAGGGCACCTGCTGTTTTCCGTCACCTGCACCCTGCTCGCCCACAAGTTCCAGCTCACGCCGGCCCTGGCCGATGCCAGTCTGTGGCAGACCATACCCGCCGCACTGGCCAGCGCCCTGTTGCCGGATCTCGACCACCCCAAGTCCGTGCTGGGTCAGCGGCTGCCCTGGATCTCCAAGCCATTGTCGCGGCTGTTTGGTCATCGCGGCTTCACCCACAGCCTGCTGGCGGTGGCCGTGGCCGTGTGGGGGCTGGATCAGAGCCTGGTGCCCGAACTGCTGCCCGCCGGGGTCAAGGATGCGCTCATTATCGGCTACCTCAGCCACCTGCTGGGAGACTGGCTCACCCCCGCCGGCATACCGCTGTTCTGGCCCCTCAAGCGGCGCTACCGGCTGCCGGGCTGGCCGCTCAAGAGCGGCGGTGCCGTCGAGACCGGCTTTTGCACCCTCACCCTGCTGGCCGCCGGTTACTGGAACCACTGGGCCGGTTGAGCGGGCCCAGACCCGGCACCGCTGCGGATTGGCCGGAAGCCCCTCTGCCCCCTGAAAAAAACAAACCCCTGCCGAGGCAGGGGTTTGTCATGGTGAGAGCGGATGAATGAGTTACAGCATCACACCGGCAATCACGGCGGAGAGCAGGCTCACCAGGGTAGAACCGTACACCAGCTTCAGACCGAAGCGGGAAACCATGTTGCCCTTCTCTTCGTTCAGCGCTTTTACCGCACCGGCGATGATGCCGATGGAGCTGAAGTTGGCGAACGACACCATGAAGATGGAGAGGATGCCGACGGTGCGCGGGGAGAGCTCGGCAGCGATCTTGCCCAAGTCCATCATGGCCACGAACTCGTTGGTCACCAGCTTGGTCGCCATGATGGAACCGGCTTGCAGGGCTTCACCACCCGGGATACCCAGGATCCAGGCGATCGGGTAGAAGAGGTAGCCCATGACGTACTGGAAGTTGACGCCAAACGCCAGCTCGAACAAGTAGTTGACCAGAGCGATCAGGGCGATGAAGCCCACCAGCATGGCAGCCACGATCACGGCCACGGAGAAACCGGCCATGATGTACTCGCCCAGCATCTCGAAGAAGTTCTCTTTCTTCGGGGTGTGGTGCTCGTCGCCCTCGGCGATGGCTTTCAGGTCGGTGACAGAGTTGTCCGGCTCATACGGGTTGATCAGGGACAGCACTATGAAGGTGCTGAACATGTTGAGCACCAGCGCGGCCACCACGTAACGCGGCTCGATCAGCTGCATGTAGGCACCGACGATGGACATGGAGACGGTGGACATGGCGGTCGCCGCCAGAGTGTACATCTGCTTCTCGTTCAGGTGCGGCAGTGTGTTCTTGAGCGCGATGAAGTTCTCGGACTGGCCGACGATCATGGAGCTGATGGCGTTGAAGGATTCCAGCTTGCCCATGCCGTTGATCTTGGCCAGCACTGTACCTATGCCACGGATGACGATGGGCAGCAGACGGATGTACTGCAGAATACCGATCAGCACGGAGATGAAGACGATGGGCATCAACACCATCAGGAAGAAGGAGAAGGCCCCTTCGTTGACCAGGCCACCGAACACGAAGTCGGTACCCTGTTTGGCAAACTCCATCAACTTGGTGAAGCCGGCTGCGAAGCCACCCACCACCGCCAGACCCACTTCGGAGTTCAGCATGAACCAGGCCAGCGCCAGTTCGACCACCAGTAGTTGGCCGATATAGCGCAGTTTGATCTGTTTCCAGTTGTGGCGGTTAGCCAGCAAAGCAAGAGCGAGGACCATCACGAGTCCGAGCACAAAGTGAACGTATTCCATACCAGTAGCACCTGAGTGAATTGTTATTTTTGACCGGCGCCATCATAGTCATTTGCATATTTAAAAATCAGATAGCCATCACAATCTGCGGTAAAAATATGCATGTTGGATAATACAAACGTTTTTAAATTAATTAAACGCTCATTGCGGCATCTAATCATTGTTCAATAAATATAAAAATAGATAATAAACAGCCAGTTACAAATAAACATCTCAACCAGAAAGACCTATCACAACACAATATCAACATCTGCTTAAAACGCTGGCCGCCCCGTCGTAGCGGTCAGGTTAAATTTGAGACAAAAATATTTAATCAAACCAGAGTGACAAACGTTTATCTTATTTGCGATGAACAACGCCGGCTTAGTCGCGCTATTTTTGACGCTGTTTTGCATTCTGTTCCGTGCACACAAACGGGAAAGCGCCCGCTTTTTACTGCACGCGCCTCACCAGGCTCCTTTGCTCAGGCGTTCAAAAATCCGCCACACCCGAGGCCGCATTCTGGTACAATGCGCGGCCTTAGCGTTAGCGCATCCCCGTTTTCTCCGAAATAGAGTCCTTTTGTGAACAACAGCGAATTTAGCAGCCTCAACCTCTCCCCCGCCCTGCTGGAGAACCTCGCCAGTCTGGGTTATCTGCAGATGACCCCGATCCAGGCCCAGAGCCTGCCCCTGGTGCTCGATGGCAAAGATCTGATCGCCAAGGCAAAAACCGGCAGCGGCAAGACGGCCGCCTTCGCCCTGGGTCTGCTCTCCCGGCTCAACGTCAACCGTGTCGACGTGCAGGCGCTGGTGCTCTGCCCGACCCGCGAACTGGCGGATCAGGTGGCCCAGGAGATCCGTCGTCTGGCCCGCGCCCTGCCGAACGTCAAGCTGGTGACCCTGTGTGGTGGCACTCCGACCGCACCTCAGTCCGCCACTCTGAGCTTCGGCGCCCACATCGCCGTCGGCACCCCGGGTCGTATTCTCAAGCACCTGGAGCAGGGTACCCTGGAGCTCTCCAGCCTGGAGACACTGGTGCTGGACGAGGCAGATCGCATGCTGGACATGGGCTTTGGCGAAGACATCAACAAGGTCATCAGCTATGCCCCCGAGCGCCGTCAGACCCTGCTGTTCTCCGCCACTTATCCGGAGGGGATAGCCCAGATGAGCCGCGGCGTGCAGCGCAACCCGGTCGAGGTGAGTGTGGAGTCCCTGCACGAGGGCAGCGCCATCGAACAGAAGCTGTATGAAGTGCCGGCCGGTCAGCGCCTCGACGCCCTGACCTGGCTGCTGAGCCACTACCAGCCAAGCTCCTGCGTGGTGTTCTGCAACACCAAGCGGGCCTGCAACGACGTGGCCGACCATCTGGCCGCCAAGGGCTTCTCGGCGCTGGCGCTGAACGGCGACCTGGAACAGCGCGAGCGGGATCAGGTGCTGGTGCGCTTCGCCAACGGCAGCGCCACCATACTGGTCGCCACCGACGTGGCCGCCCGTGGTCTGGACATCAAGGAGCTGGGCGCCGTCATCAACTTCGAGCTGACCTATGACCCCGAGGTGCATGTGCATCGCATCGGTCGTACCGGTCGCGCCGGCCAGCAGGGTCTGGCCCTGAGCCTGTATCAGCCGAACGAGGCCCAGCGCGTCAACTTTATCGAGGAGTACCAGCAGGCTCCCATCCCGCAAGGGGATCTGGCCGAGATTGGCCGCGAGATCAAACCGATCGCGCCGCTGATGGCCACCCTCTCCATCGATGCGGGCCGCAAGACCAAGGTGCGGGCCGGTGACATCCTGGGCGCCCTGACCGGCGAAGGCGGCATTGCCGGGGCCGATGTTGGCAAGATCCAGATCTCCGAGCAGTACTCCTACGTGGCGGTGAAGCGCAGCGTGGCAAGCGCCGCCCTCAAGCGGTTGCAGGAAGGCAAGATCAAGGGGCGCACCTACCGCGCCCGCAAACTGGGTTAACGATGCAGCCGGGCGGCGCAGCTGCCCGACTCGTCACGAACCACAGCACGGGCGCCTTTGCAGGCGCCTGTTTTTTATCGCACATGTGCCATTCCCATGGCATGGACAACACAGATGAACAGAGAACCCCAAGCCGACGTCAGCTGCCAGAACTGCGAAGCCTGCTGCTGCCGCCTCGAAGTCATGCTGTTTACCGATACCGGCGTGCCGGATCGCTACGTGGACGAGATAGAGGGACAGGTGCCCGTGATGCACCGGCTGGAAGATGGCTGGTGTGCGGCGCTGGATCGCAACACCATGATGTGCCGCATCTACGAGGTACGCCCTTTAATCTGTCGCGAGTTCGAGATGGGCGAACCCGACTGCATCGATGAGCGGGACAAGTGGTTTATCAACCTGAGTTAACCAAGGGATCGCTCCTCTTTATGATGTGCCGCATCCATGAGGTGCGCCCCCTCATCTACCGCGAGTTCGAGATGGGCGAGCCCGACTGCATCGACGAGCGGGACACATGGTTTATCAAGCGGGCGTGAGCGGAACCGGATCGGCGGCCAGCCGCTGCTCCAGCCAGCACAGCGCCTCGTCGGTCTGCTCGAAGTAGCGGATCGCCTGAAATGGCAGCTCGCTGAAGATCTGATCGGCCAGGTATTGCTTGAAGCTCCCTGCCAGCACCACCGCCAGAAAGGCGCAGCCATTGACGGCGCACCAGCCGAACTGGCGACGAAAGCGGGCAAGCACCTCGGGTCCTGCCGCCTCAAACTCGGTCGCTACCTCGACGATCCCCCAGGGCGCATCGCGCAATTCCGCTATCTGCCGGCTGAAGGCGGCCTCATAGGCCATGGCCCCCGCCAGGTTGAAGGGGCCGCTCGGCTGACAGATCAGCACCTGTCCTCGCCGCTGCATCTCAAAATGGCCGTGTGGTTGCAACTTCACTCCAGTCTCCTTCCTTGGATCCTTTCCCACTGCACCAAAACGGTGGCATGTTGCAACAAGGTAAGGATTTATCTACACAAAGTCCATGCCACTGCACATGGCCAAACCCTTGTCCCACCGCCAGCCAGCCCCTGGCCGGCACAGATGCCCAGGCAATATGGAGCGGCCTCCCCTCCCGTCATGTTCTGTTGCAGTTAACAAAACGTTGCTGCTATCATCCGCGCCGCCATGAACATTCCACCAGCGGAAACGTTGGTCATCAACGCAAGGATCAGAGATGAAAAACCGGGACTCGAGTCACTACCAGCGGATCTGGCGCTGGCACTTCTACGCCGGCCTCTTCGTCGCCCCCTTCCTGATCCTGCTCTCCCTCACTGGCATTGTGTACCTGTTCAAGCCCCAGCTCGACAATCTCATGTATCCCGAGCTGATGAAGGTGACACCTGCCAGCCAGGCCCTGAGCGCCGATCAGTTGCTGGTCAAGGCGATGGTGACCATGCCGGACGCCAGCCTGAGCAAGTACCTGCCGCCGGTCAGCCCGGATGCCAGCGCCCAGTTCATCGTCCGCCAGGGCGGCCGCGAGCTGACCCTGTTCCTCGATCCCGCCAGCGGCGCCCTGCTCGGCACCCTGGACAACCAATGGAATCTGCAGGCGGTGGCCCGCGCCCTGCACGCCGAGCTCCTGCTCGGCACCACAGGGGATAGATTGATCGAACTGGCCGCTGGCTGGGGAATAGTGCTGCTCATCAGCGGCCTCTATCTGTGGTGGCCACGCAAGGGGCCCGGCGTGGGCGGCATCCTCTGGCCCAGGATGAACCAGCGTGGACGCCTCTGGTGGCGTGATCTGCACGCCGTGGTCGGCTTCTGGGGCGCGGGCTTCCTGCTGCTGTTGCTGCTGAGCGGCATGACCTGGACCGGTTTCTGGGGCGATCAGTTCGCCAACGTCTGGAACCGCTTCCCCGCTGCCATGTGGAACCAGGTGCCCGCATCAGCACCGCTTGCCCGCAGCCTGAACCAGGCCCACGATCAAACTGTGCCCTGGGCGATGGAGAGCACCCCCATGCCGAGCTCGGTCACGCCCGATGAGATGGGCTCCATGGCGATGGCGGACACGGCCATGCCGCAGAGTGCGGAAGGCCACGATCACAGCGCCATGAACCATGGCGGGGAACACGAGGGGATGGTGATGGCCGAGCACCGCATCCCGCTGCAGCAGGTGGTGGAGATTGCCAACGAACGCCGGGTCACCCCGGGCTACAGCATCACGCCGCCGGCCGGCAAGAGCGGCGTCTACACCATAGCCCTGTTCGCCGATGATCCGCGCAACGATGCCACCCTGCACATAGATCAGTACAGCGGCAAGGTGCTGGCCGACGTGCGCTGGCAGGATTACGGCCTGGTCGCCAAGACGGTGGAAACCGGCGTCATGCTCCACACCGGCAAGCTCTACGGCTGGCCCCATCAGCTCGCCATGCTGCTCATCTGCCTGATGGTGTTGCTGAGCGCCGTAAGCGGCCTCTGGATCTGGTGGAGCCGCCGTCCGCAGGGCCGTCTAGCGGCGCCGCCGCTGCCGGCCAAACTGCCCCCCATGCGCGGCGCCATCGCCGTGCTGGTGCTGCTCGGCATCTGCTTCCCCCTGGTGGGCGCCTCCATGGTCGTCATCTGGCTGCTGGACAGCCTGATCTTCTCCCGTCGTGCCGCTGGACTGACGCAAGCCGGCTGAGGCCGCTCGCCCGCCGTGGCGGCAAACAAGAAGGGCTCCTCATCAGGAGCCCTTCTTGTTTCATCCCCCCTATTATTCCATCGCCTCCACCAGCGCTATGATCTTCCGCGCCTTCTCGAAATGGTCGAGCCTCTGGGTCTGGATCCACCAGGTCGCCGCCTCCATCAACAACTCGGGGTCGTCATTGCGGTTGGCAAAAAACGCATAGAAGGAGACACCTACCGCCTCCCCCTTCTGCGCAATCTTCTGGTGGCAGACTTGGATGATTTTCTTTTTCAATGATCCGCGCATGTGCTTTTTTCCCCTCATGCTTGCGTCCGGGCAAACCCCTCCCGCAGCGCCTCGACGGGCAGGTAGCGGCCGATGATCACCAGCTTTGAGTGCGGGACTTCTTCCTCCCAAGGAGAGCCGTAATCGAACCCAGCCACCCTGTGTACCCCCTGCACTATCAGACGGCGCGGCTCCCCGGCGATGGCCAGCACTCCCTTGTAGCGCAGCATGTCATTGCCATGCAACTCGATGCACTGCTCCATGAAGGCGCCGATTTGCTTCAAATCCAGCTCGCCCCCCTCGAACAGCTGGGCCGAGATGGCATCCTGCCAGGAGCGCGGCCGGGCCGAAAGCGGGCGAAACGCCTCGAAGCCCTGCTGCCCTGCCCGCACAATGCGAAGGCCTGAACTCAGCGCCAGCTCGTCGCTCAGGCTGAAGGCATCCAGATCCAGCCAGCACTCGGCCGGGCACTCACCCTGCACTATGTCGAGGATCTGCGCCCTGGGATTGATGCCGTGGACTCGCGCTATGGCCGCCTCCCGCGTCGCCCCGTCCACCCTGTCTGTCTTGGTGAGCAGGATGCGATCGGCAAAACCTATCTGGGCCGCCGCCACCGGATGCTCGTCCAGCTGGCGGCCTATGTGTTCACCATCGACCAGGGTGATGACGGCATCCAGGCGCAAGGCATCGCGCAACTCTTCTTCGACAAAGAAGGTCTGGATGATGGGGGCAGGATCGGCGAGCCCAGTAGTCTCGACGATCAGCCGCTCGAACCTCAACTCCCCCGCCGCCCGCCGGGCCAGCAGGTCGCTCAGGGCGGCCCGAAACTCACCCCGCACGCTGCAACAGACGCAGCCGTTGCTGAGCTCCACCACGCTCACCCCCGAGCCTCCCTCCAGCAGGGCGCCGTCTATGTTGGCGGCGCCGAACTCGTTCTCCAGGATCGCCACGGAGGCGTCGACGTGGTGGCGCAGGAAATGGTTGAGCAGCGTGGTCTTGCCGGCGCCGAGAAAACCGGTCAGCAGGGTGACCGCTACAGCATTCGTCATGATGAGAGTCCTGTGGTGAGGAGGCTAGTCGCAGTGTCCGGCCAGAGCCGAGAAAATCGTTCAATCAAGGATGACCGCGACAGCATGTGTAATGGTGGAAGTCCTGTGACGTGAAACCTAACAGCAGCGCCCGCCATTCTTGCCGCCGTAGCGGGCATCCTGGCGTTCGCGAAAGAACTCGTCGTGGCTCATGGGGGTCTGATCGGGATGAGTCAGCCGCATGTGCTGCACGTAGTTGTCGTAATCGGGCACACCCACCATGAGTCTGGCGGTCTGCCCCAGATACTTGCCCGCCTTGGCCAGGGTATCGAACATGCAAACTCCTTAAAGGCCGTCGATGAGGCGCCGGCACCCGCGGGTGCCGGCCTGCTGACTTACTTGAGGCTGGGAGCCAGCTCGCCGTCGTCAGCATCGTCGTCAGACTTGGGCCGGGTTGCACCCGGTTGTTTCGGCATAGCCTGATACGGCGTCTCGTTGGCGGTCGGCTGCGGATTTTTCAGCGCCTTGAGGGCCGTCTTCAGGGAGAAGCCGGCCAGCACCACCACCACCAGCATGAAGAAGATGGTCAGCCCCGCATCCAGCCGGTTGTTGAACACCAGCTGGGCCAGCTGGGATTCGGTGTACTGGGCCGGGATGGTGCCGCTGTCGATCATGGCCTGGAACTTGTTGGCTATGGCCAGGAAGCCGAGCTTGGGATTGTCGCTGAAGGTCTTCTCCCAACCCGCAGACAGGGTGCAGATCAGCAGCCAGCTGGTGGGCAGCAGCGCCACCCAGGCATAGGCCTGACGCTTCATCTTGAACAGCACCACGGCGCACAGCATCAGCGCCATGCCCGCCAGCATCTGGTTGGCTATGCCAAACAGCGGCCACAGGGTGTTGATGCCGCCGAGGGGATCCACCACCCCCTGATGCAGGAAGTAACCCCAGGCCAGCACGCACAGGGCGGTGGCGAGCAGGTTGGCCGGCAGGGAGTCGGTGCGCTTGAGGGAGGGGGAGATGACCCCCAGCAGATCTTGCAGCATGAAGCGCGCCGCCCGGGTCCCCGCATCCACGGCGGTGAGGATGAACAGGGCCTCGAACAGGATGGCGAAGTGATACCAGAAGGCGACGTTCATCAGGCCGCCGAGGGCACCGTGCAGTATGTAGGCCATGCCGACCGCCAGGGTCGGGGCACCGCCAGCACGGGAGATGATGCTCTGCTCACCCACCTCGCTGGCGATGCGGGTCAGGGTCTCGGGGGTGATCTGGAAGCCCCAGTTGCTCACCACGGCGGCGGCGGAGACCACAACGTCTGTGGTGCCTGCCGGTGCCAGCACCGCCATGGGGCTGTTCATGGCGAAGTAGACACCCGGATCTATGACGCAGGCGGCCACCAGCGCCATGATGGCGACGAAGGACTCCATCAGCATGCCGCCGTAACCGATGAAGCAGGCCTGATTCTCGTTGGCCAGCATCTTGGGAGTGGTGCCGGACGAGATGAGCGCGTGGAAGCCGGAGACGGCGCCACAGGCGATGGTGATAAACAGGAAGGGGAACAGATCCCCGGCCCAGACCGGGCCTGTGCCGTCGATGAACTGGGTCAGCGCCGGCATCTGCAGGGTCGGCTGGGTCACCAGTATGCCGATGGCGAGGCCCACTATGGTGCCGATCTTGAGGAAGGTGGAGAGGTAATCACGGGGTGCCAGCAGCAGCCAGACCGGCAGCACGGAGGCGACGAAGCCATAGCCCACCAGCATCCAGGTCAGCTGCACGCCGTCGAAGTCGAAATAGGGTGCCCAGGTCTCGCTCTCGGCCACCCAGCCACCGGAGATGATGGCGAAGATAAGGCACACCAAACCGATCACAGACACCTCGCCGATGCGGCCCGGCCTCAGGTAGCGGATGTAGATCCCCATGAAGATGGCGAGCGGTATGGTGAAGGCCACAGTGTAGGTGCCCCATGGGCTGTGGGCGAGCGCCTTGACCACTATCATCGCCAGCACCGCCAGTATGATCACCATGATCATGAAGGTGGCGACCAGGGCGATGACACCCGCCGTGGGCCCCATCTCAGCCCTGACCAACTCACCGAGGGAGCGACCATCCCGGCGGGTGGAGACGAACAGCACCATGAAGTCCTGTACCGCCCCCGCCAGCACCACCCCGGCCAGCAGCCAGAGCATGCCGGGCAGATAGCCCATCTGGGCCGCCAGCACGGGACCGACCAGGGGGCCGGCGCCGGCGATGGCGGCAAAGTGGTGGCCAAACAAGACCTTCTTGTCGGTCGGCACATAGTCCAGACCGTCGTTGTGACGCACCGCCGGGGTCATGCGCGTGCTGTCGACCGCCAGCACGCGCTTGGCGATGAACAGGCCGTAATAGCGATAGGCGATCAGATAGACGCACACAGCCGCGACCACGATCCAGAGTGCGTTTATCTGTTCGCCCCGGTTGAGGGCGATATAGCCGAGCGAACTGGCGCCCACCAGCGCCATCAGCCCCCATCCCAGGTGTTTCCCTAACTTGTCCATCAGTCTGCTCCCGCCATCGATTTTTACATGTACAACCAGATACGGTTACATCTCTATAGCAATCGCTCTGGCGCCACAATCGGGGCCCGTCACAACTCAACTCGCTGGCCGGAGAATTTCTCAATATTGCCGACCGGATCACGGCAGTTTGGGGAATGGCGATCTTGATGAGACTGAAATGATTGGAAAAACCGGCGGGGATGCCCACAAAAAAGGCCCCTGTTCGGAGCCTTTCATGCATCATCACCCCATCAGGAGAGCGCCAGCCCGATGGAGAGCAGCAGGCTGAACAGGAAGGCGCTGATGGCGGTCTTCTTGAGGGCACCGGTCAGCACCTCGCCATCGAAACTCGTGCGCAATGTCTTGGCGGCGTCCGTGAGCGGCTTCATGGCGGGCAGGAAGATCCAGGGCCAGAAGCTGGCGGGCTGGGTCAGCAGGAAGGCGATGGTACTGATCAGCGCCGCCCCCAGCAACAGCCAGTGATAGGCGATGGCGCGGTTGCGACCGAGCCGCACCGCCAGGGTGATCTTGCCGCTGACCGCGTCCGTCTCTATGTCCCGCACATTGTTGATGTTGAGCACGGCGGTGGCCAGCAGGCCGCAGGCGGTGGCCGGCAGCAGCAGATCCCACTGCAGCGTCTTGGTGAACAGGTAGTAAGAGCCGAGCACCCCCAGCAGGCCGAAGAACAGGAACACAGAGATATCGCCGAAACCGCGGTAGCCGTAAGGGGTCTTGCCCACCGTGTAGGTGATGGCCGCGACTATGGCCGCGCCGCCCAGCACCACGAAGGTGAGGATCTGCAGCCACTGATCGCCGAAGGCGCAGCCCAGCAGGGCGAGGCCGCTCACCACGGCGGCCAGGGCGGTCAACGCCATGGCCATGCACATCTGCTTTTGGGTGATGAGACCCGAGACCACAGCGCGCTGGGGACCGATCCGTTCGCCATTGTCGGCACCGGAGACAGCATCCCCGTAATCGTTGGCCAGGTTGGAGAGGATCTGCAGCAGTATGGCGGTCAGCAGGGAGAGCACCATGATAGTGCCATCGAAGGCGCCACGGCTGGCCGCCAGCCCGGATCCCAGCAAGATGGAGGAGCACGCGAGCGGCAGTGTTCGCAAACGCGCCGCCAGCAACCAGATAGAGAAGGTATTTGTCATATTGTGATGGCCAAACAATCAGATATTGATCGTGTTAAGGGTTATCGAACCGGATTTCGGTATACTTGGCCCCTCGGGAGTCAGCTCCCCGGGCGATTTACATGGACGAATGGGCAGATAATATATAGGAATAATCGCTCCTTTGGCATAAACCAACGGCATCCTTCTGCAGGATTGACCGTCACTATCGGCTCATAGACGAAATCCATGTTGGCTCAGACCCATATCAAGCAACAACTGGACGCCCTGCGTCACGGCAACGCCAGCGGCTTCGTGCGGCTGCGCGTGGCGATCGAGGTCGACTCCTTTTTGGGCTGGCTCGCGGCGCAGACCCTCTATCCCCGTATCTATTGGCATGCCAGAGGGCACGACAAGCCCGAATACGTGGCGCTGGGCTGCATTCGCGAGTTGACCCGGCCGCAGGACATACAACAGGTCTGCGCGCACACGGGCCAGCCCCACGACGACAGTCCGCGCTACTACGGCGGACTGGCGTTCGATCCCGCTCAGCCCGGCTGGCAGGGTTTTGGCCCCTGCCGCTTCGTGCTGCCCCGCATCGAGCTGGTGCGCCGGGGCGAGTGTGTCAGCCTCTGCCTCAATCTCTGGCTGACCGACGGCAATCTGGATGCCGAGCTGCAGGCGGCCGAGGAGGCCCTCGCAGCCCTGCAACCGGAAGCGCCCCTGCCTGCGTTGCAACCCCACAGCTGGCTGCGCCAGGATTGCCCGGGCCCAGCCCAATGGCAGACGCTGGTCGAGCGGGTGACGGCGCCCGATTTTCAGGCGCACACCCCCAAGGTGGTGCTGTCGCGGGAAAGCCTGCTCTCCCGCCAGCGGCACGACGATGACCTCTGCCCCTGGTCCCTGCTGGCGCAGTGGGCACAGCACGCCCAGGACTGCTTCCACTTCGGCTTTCAGTTCTCCCCCGAGCAGAGCTTCATCTCCTGCTCCCCCGAGCGGCTCTACCGCCGGGAAGGGCGCCACCTCTTCACCGAGGCGCTGGCGGGCACCATACGCCGCTCCGGCGACGAGGCGACCGACGCGGCCCTGGCCGCCGAGCTGCTGGCCGACAGCAAGAACCGGCTGGAGAATCGGCTGGTGCACGCCGACATCCTCAGCCGGCTGGCACCGCTCACCACGGGCGCCAGCCTGACCGAGCCGCGCATTCTGAAACTGCGGCTGCTGCAACACCTCAAGTGCGACATAGAGGCCGAACTCAGCCCCGGGGTCTGTGACTGGCAACTGCTGGACGCCCTGCACCCCACCCCAGCGGTGGGCGGCGCCCCGCGCGAAGCCGCACTGGCCTTTATCCGCGAATGTGAACCCTACCAGCGCGGCTGGTATGCGGGGGCCTGCGGCATGCTGAGCCGGGAGACTTCGGAATTCTCGGTCGCCATCCGCAGCGCCCGTGTCACGGCGCAGACCATCACGCTGTTCGCCGGGGCCGGCATAGTGGCGGGATCCGAGCCCGCCGCCGAGTGGGCCGAACTCGACAACAAGATCGCCAACGTGCTCTCCCTGCTGGGATAGCGTTTTCCCATCGACCCTCATTCAGCGAGAGCCCCATGTTTGCGAGCCCCGTGTTTGCCAGTCAACATGCCACCTTCAATCACGTCTGGTCTTCCCTCTTGCTGGAAGAGCTCCATCGCCTCGGCGTGCGGGACATAGCGCTGGCTTCCGGCTCACGTTCGGCGCCGCTCACCATGGCTGCCGCCGCCCACTCCGGCTTTCGTCGTCACCTCCATTTTGACGAGCGGGGCTTGGGGTTCATGGCGCTGGGGCTGGCCAAGGGCAGCGGCCGACCGGTGGCGGTGATCATGACCTCGGGCACGGCGGTCGCCAACCTCTGGCCGGCGGTGGCGGAAGCCCAGCTGACCGGTGTGCCGCTCATCATTCTCTCGGCCGATCGCCCGCCCGAGCTTATCGACAACGGCGCCAATCAGGCGATCGATCAGCAGGGGATCTTCGGGCGCTACCCCGTCTATCAGCAGAACCTGCCGAGCCCCACCCCGACCATACCGGCGGCCTTCGTGCTGAGTTCGGTGGATCAGGCGCTGGCCCAGCAGGCGCTGACGCCGGGGCCTGTGCACTTCAACTGCATGTACCCGGAACCGCTCTACCCCGGCGACGCATATCAAGACTTCAGCGACTACCTGGCCCCCCTCGGTGACTGGCTCCATTCCAGCGAACCCTGGAGCCCCTGGCAGCAGAACGAGCAGATCTGCCCCCGCCAGCCGGATTGGGCGGCCTTGCAGGGCAAGCGTGGCGTCATAGTCGCGGGCCGCATCCAGGATCCCGCCCAGGCGCAGCTGGTGGCCGAGCTGGCCGAGCGCCTCGGCTGGCCGCTGCTGGCGGATCTGCAGAGCCAGATCCGCTTCGATGCCCGCAACCTCATCCACATGGATCTCGCCCTGCAAAACAGCTGCTTCGTGGCCGAGCTGGCTCGCGCCGAAGTGCTGCTGCAATTCGGTGCCCGCCTCATCTCCAAGCGGCTAGGCCAGTTCATCAAGCAGCACCCCTGGCAGGATTACTGGCTGGTGGATCCGCAGCCGGCGCGGCTCGATCCTGATTACCGGCTGCGCCGCCGTCTGGTGTGCGAGCCCACCGCCTTCGCCGCGACCCACAAGGTGAGCACTCGCCACCTGCCCTGGCACCGGCTGGCGGAGCGCCAGCAGAGCGCCACCCGCCAGATCCGCAGCGCCTGCGATCGCTTCTCCGAGCTCGGCGTCTGCCATCGGCTGGGCACCCTGATCCAAGGCCAGCTGTTCGTCGGCAACAGCATGCCGGCCCGGCTGATGGACATGCTCGGCGAAGCGGGCAAGGGACCGAGCCGGGTGATGACCAACCGCGGCGCCTCCGGCATCGACGGCCTGATCGCCAGCGCCTATGGCTTCGCCCAGTCGAGCGAGCAGCCGACGACCCTGCTGATCGGCGATCTCAGCGCCCTGCACGATCTCAACAGCCTGGCCCTGCTCGGCAAATCGAGCCGGCCGCTGGTGGTGATCCTGCTCAACAACGACGGCGGCAGCATCTTTCGCATGTTGCCTGTGCCCACCGGCGATCGGCTGCTGGAGACCTACTACTGCCTGCCCCACGGCCTGCACTTCGAGCATGCCGCCGCCATGTTCGGCCTCCACTATCGGGCACCGACCACGCTGGCTGAATTCGAGCAGGCCTACGGCGCAGCCCTGACAAACCCGGCGTTGGAAAAGAAAGTAACCCTGATTGAAATCAAGGTACCGAGCAGCGAGGTGGCCGAAGATCTGAAAGCCTTGGGAACCCTTATCCGTGGCATCTAGCACTGACCAGCCAACCCTGGTGCTGCTGCACGGTCTGCTCGGCGATGCCAACGACTGGCAGCCGGTGAGCGAAGCCTTGCCTGGAATGGATTGCCACGCGCTGGATCTGCCGGGCCACGGCCACAACCAGCATCTGCGGGTGAGCGGCTTCGAAGA
This sequence comes from Aeromonas sp. A04, assembly GCF_047780465.1. Classification (NCBI taxonomy): domain Bacteria; kingdom Pseudomonadati; phylum Pseudomonadota; class Gammaproteobacteria; order Aeromonadales; family Aeromonadaceae; genus Aeromonas; species Aeromonas sp. A04. The sequence goes on from NZ_JBLNHP010000003.1 coordinate 262,617, forward strand.
AGCCCATGAGTGGCTCTGCGATGCGCTCAAGGCTCGCGGCATCGAGCAGTACCGACTGGCCGGCTATTCGCTGGGCGGGCGGCTCGCCCTCTATCACGCCAGCCGATCCCCCGCCGGCTTGCAGGCCCTGCTGCTGGAAAACTGCCATCCCGGCCTGCCGCTGGCCGAACGGGCCGCTCGCATCGAACACGACGAGCGCTGGGCCCGGCGCTTCGAGCGCGAACCGCTGACAGAAGTGCTGGCCGACTGGTATCGGCAGGGGGTGTTCGCCGATCTCGACGAGGCGGCCCGCGCCCGCCAGGCAGCTCGCCGCCTTGGCAACGAGGGCAGAGCCGTCGCTAGCATGCTGCGCGCCACCTCGCTGGGCCAGCAGCCGGATCTCGCCCCCTGGCTAAGAGCGGAACCGCTGGCCGGTACCCGCTTGCCGGTGACCTGGCTCTCCGGCAGCCGGGATCACAAATTCCATCAGCTGGCTTGCCAGTTGGTGAAGCAGGGCTGCAATATCAATCACTTGACCCTGGATGGCGGCCACAATCTGCACGCCAGCCAACCCGAGACCTTTGCCCAACTCCTGCGGGAGTGGGTTGTGAACACGCCATAAAACGGCATGACACCCTTTACCTGAGCCGGCGTTGCGGGCTTATCACCAACAAGAAAAAGAGAGTGCACATGATTGAAGCAATGACGGAAGCGGAGCTGTACGCACCTGTTTCGGATGACGCGATTGCTCACTGTGCACGACAACAGAAGGAAAAATAGATGATTGAGGCAATGACGGAAGCAGAACTGTATGCACCTGTCGAGTGGCGCGATTGCTCCACCGGTTACGAGGATATCCTCTATCACAAGTCCGGCGATGGCATTGCCAAGATCACCATCAATCGTCCCCAAGTGCGCAACGCCTTCCGTCCCCGCACCGTCAAAGAGATGCTGCAGGCGCTGGCCGATGCCCGCTATGACGACCATATCGGCACCATCATACTCACCGGCTTCGGCGAGAAGGCGTTCTGCGCCGGTGGCGACCAGAAGATCCGGGGCGACTACGGCGGATACCGGGATGACGAAGGCACCCATCACCTCAACGTGCTCGACTTCCAGCGCGACATCCGCACCTGCCCGAAACCCGTGGTCGCCATGGTGGCCGGCTACGCGGTCGGTGGCGGCCACGTGCTGCACATGATGTGCGATCTGACCATAGCGGCGGACAACGCCCAGTTCGGCCAGACAGGTCCGAAAGTCGGCTCCTTCGACGGCGGCTGGGGCGCCTCCTACATGGCCCGCATCGTCGGCCAGAAGAAGGCCCGCGAGATCTGGTTCCTGTGTCGCATGTACGATGCCCAGCAAGCGCTCGACATGGGGCTGGTCAACACAGTCGTACCGCTGGCCGAGCTGGAGCGCGAAACCGTGCGCTGGTGCCGCGAGATGCTGCAGAACAGCCCGATGGCACTGCGTTGCCTGAAAGCGGCCCTCAACGCCGACTGCGACGGCCAGGCCGGCTTGCAGGAGCTGGCGGGGAATGCCACCATGCTGTTCTACATGACCGAAGAGGGTCAGGAAGGGCGCAATGCGTTCAACGAGAAACGCCGTCCCGACTTCTCCAAATACAAGCGGAATCCCTGATGAAACTCGCTCTCTATCGCTACCAACTGCCTTTTACCCAGCCCCTGACCTTTCACGGCAAGGTGGAGGTGGCGCGAGAGGGCCTGCTGGTTCGCATCGACAAGGGCTGGGGGGAGATAGCCCCCCTGCCCGGTTTCTCCAGAGAGACCCTGGCCGAGGCGCAAGCCGAAGCACTCGGCTGTCTGGAGCAGCTGGCTCAGGGGCAGCCCATAGCGCCCCTGTTGCCCTCGGTGCAATTTGGTCTGGACTGTGCGCGGCGGGTCTGGCCCGAACAAACGGCCACCCTGCCCGAGCCTTATCCCCTCATTCAAGGCTCCCCCCAGGAGCTGCTCAAACACTGGAAGGACTGGCTGCATCAGACGCCCACCAAGGCCAAGCTGAAGGTGGCCCGTTATCCCATGCGCGACGAGCTGGCACTGATCCGCCTGCTGTGCGATCGCATCCCCACCCTCAAGCTGGTGCTGGACGCCAACCAGGGCTGGACCCGTGAGGAGGCCTGGGCCTTCTGCGGTCACCTGGACTCGAACCGGATCGAGTATCTGGAAGACCCTTGCGCCAACTTTGACGACATCGCCTTCGTGGCGGCCCGCACCGGCATGCCGGTGGCCATCGACGAGCTGCTGGCACAGGGCAAACCCTGGGAGCCCATCCCGCAGCTGAGAGCCCTGGTGCTCAAACCCATGCTGCTTGGCTCGCTGGCCAACAGCGAGGCACTGGTCGCCCGCGCCCGCGAGCTACGCCTGAAAGTGATCGTCTCCTCCTGCTTCGAGTCCGGAGTCGGCCTCGGCCAGCTCGCCCGTCTCGCGGGTGAATGGGCGCCGGATCAGGCGCCGGGCCTGGACACCAAACGCTGGCTGGCAAGCGATCTGCTGGACAAGCAAGGCAAACCCGATCCTGGCCTGCTGGAGCCCCTGTTTCACCGTGACTGAAGGGGCCTTAATGCTGCCGACATCTGACCATCACTCCCTCCTGGAACTCTGCCCGGTGCGTCACTGGGCACATATATCTCCCCAGCGCATCGCCATCCACACAGACAAGCCCCTCAGCTATCAGCAGCTGGATGCAAGGCTCAACAGCCTGTGCCGGCAGCTGACGCTGGCGGGCCTGAAAGCCGGCGACCGGCTGGCTGCCGTGGTACGCGGCGCCCTGCCGGACGTCCTGCTGGCCTGGGCCTGCGTGCGCAGCGGCATCGTCTTCTGCCCGCTCAATCCCGCCTTTCCTGCGGCCAGACAGGCCGAACTGGCCCAGCAGCTGGACGTGGCCGCCTGCTGGTCGGCCGACGAAATTCCGGCGGGAATTGGGTGCCCACTGCGGCTGGATTTCGACACTGAACTGGCGGCGGCCGATCAGCCCTGGCCGCTCGCGCCTGCCCAGTTGAACAACATGATCCTCACCTCCGGCTCCAGCGGCACACCGAAAGCCGTGGTGCATCGCCTCGCCAACCACCTGGCCTCGGCACGGGGCTCGGCGTCTTTGATCCCGCTCGATGAAGAGTGCGGCTGGCTGCTCTCCCTGCCGCTGTTTCACGTCGGCGGCTACGCCATCCTGTTTAGGGTCTTTCTGGCAGGCGCCAGCTTGGTGCTCGACGATCGCAGTCAGCCCCTCAAGGCGCGCCTCGAACGCCAGCCCATCACCCACCTCTCGCTGGTGCCGACCCAGCTCTGGCGGCTGCTGGCAGAGGGCTTCGACCCAGCCCGCACCCGCTTGCGCGAGCTGCTGCTCGGCGGCGCCGCCATCCCCGAGCCGCTGGTGAGCCGCCTCAAGGCCATAGGGCTCACCCCCAAGGTGAGTTACGGCCTCTCCGAGATGGGCAGCCAGGTCTGCACCGGCCAGCCATCCGCCGCTGGCGTGGTTGGCAAACCGCTGCCGGGGCGGGAAGTCTGCATCCAGCAAGATGAGATCTGCGTGCGCGGTGACACCCTGTTTGCCGGTTATTTCAAGGCGGGCGTACTGGAGAGGCCGATCGACGAGGCTGGCTGGTTTCACACCCGCGACAAGGGGCATATCACCGCCGACGGCGAGCTGGTGGTGGAGGGGCGGATCGACAATCTGTTCATCTCGGGGGGCGAGAACATACAGCCCGAAACCATAGAGCAGCGGCTGGTGGATCATCCCGCCGTGGCGCAGGCACTGGTGGTGCCCATGCCGAGCGACGAGTGGGGGCAACGCCCCGCCGCCTTCATCGACTGGCACGGCGAGCCTGTGCCCTATCCGGAGCTGGCCGCCTGGATCCGCGCCACCCTGCCCGGCTTCATGGTGCCCGACCTCTGGCAACCCTGGCCCGACATGGGCGGGGCGCTCAAGCCACAGCGAAAGCTGCATCAGCCATCTATCTTCAAGCAATAAGGCGTCATACGACAGTTTCCGACACGGCAGGAGCCGTCTGTATGCACCTTATTCAAGAGAAACCCCGCTCAAGGCCAACATTATCCCTCCATCGTCATCCTGAGTGAGAACGATTACATCATTGGTCATCTTTTTGAGCATTTTTTGAACCAAATTAATCGACTGTAGTACCATGTCCCTCGCCCAGTATCTCGATGGAAATATAATCGATTGATAGTAAAGGAAATTGTTAATTTGGCGTTATTTGAACAACTGCGACATGGTGGTAAAATGCACTCCTTGGCAGTAAGGCGAGTCACACATGAGTAACAAAATTTATAAAATTGCAGAGGAGATATTTTTCTCCGCGGCAATATTCCGACTCTCTAAGGGAGAAAAGGACATCAAGCTCAGCAACAAAGAAGCCGAGCTGCTCGAAATGCTGTGTGATGAGGCAGGTAGTGTCATTCCCAGAAACATACTGCAGGAAGCCTTGTGGCCAAATCAGGATAATACCGATACCAACCTTAATCGACAGATCCTCTCCCTGAGGAGAAAACTGGAATCATTTGGCTTGCTGAACTCAATTGATACCATCCCCAGGGTAGGTTATATCTTCTGTGCACCCATTGAGGTCACCGGGGAGGCTGAAAATACGGAGGCAAGGGCAGAAACACCCGCGGCCTCACCGCGGGCCAGACGCCAATACTCTCGCAGAAAATACGATCGCTATTTCAACCCAAAGCGCATCATGCTGTTTGCACTGCTGATTGTGGTGGTCTCCTCGCTGGCCGCATTTATTTATCATTACAGCAATGAAAATACCCTTAGAACGATTCACCTTGGCCATGTTTCTCTGTATACGACCAGCGAAACAGAAAATGCATTGAAATTGAAGATTGATACGCTGGCACCGCTTGTCAAAAGAGTGCCGCATTATGAAGACGAACGTGTTTCCATTCTCATCGGAAAGGAAGCTATCAGCTACTTTTCCATTGATAATAAAAACAAAGAGTTGTCAGAAAATATCTTCCTGCTGAGAGCCGGCCATTCCATCGCGGAGGAACTGCAATGCGTCATGACGACCATAGCATTGCAGGGCAAGAACGTTTCCCATAATTACTATAACTATCCGAATGCCACCGTCAGATATCACAGCAATTGTCAGGCACCGGATAACTGGGTCGAAATCACCAACAAAAGCAAGATTATAGTGACCATGAACAGAGAAATTGTCGTGGCCACAGTGATAGCAACAGACCATCAGGGGCAAACCCTGTTCAATCTGGATTCCGTTGGTGATATAGAGCGGGATCAGGATGATATTGCGGTCGAAATGAAGAATACCATAGTCAACTTTATCGACCAGAAGGCACTGATCAGCAATAGCATGGTCGCCACCCTGGTGGCTGCCCTGACCCCACCCAAACAGAAGTCGCTGTTTATTCAGCTGCCAGGCGGGATATATCTCTCCAGCTATATGGGCGGTGTTATCTCCTGGCCCAGCCGAGAGAATTTAAAGGTCATCCAGCGTAATGACCTTTGAGGTTATTCATAGGAGACGATGAAGTTGGCCACGGCGGTATAATCCCCGGGTGTGATACTCTTGGCGGCGATCGCATCCGGGTGGCCCTCAACCCGAGCGGAAAACAGCAGTTCATTTTCCGTTGAACCACCCAGGACATAGCCGCGAGAAGCTGTGCCCAAATCCAGCTGGGTCTGAGTGGCATCATAGAGCCGGATCCCGGCCCCCTTGGCTGAACCGGCAGAAAAGGCCAGGGCACCGCTCATCTGCTGGTCCGCAGCACCGCTGAAGGTCACCTTGGCCATGCGGAAGATACCGGGTTTGCAGTTGGTCAGGCGGATGACGAATGGCACCTGAGCCCCGGTACCGGCCGAGTAGAGCTCCCTGACGTCAACCACCCCCATGTCGACCGACTGATCGGCCGATTCGGGAGATATCACGCACGGTTGATCTATGATCCGGCCATGCAGGTGCACAGTGTTGCCCAGCAGCTCCAGGTCATCGCCGGCACGGGGAGCCGCCGTCACCGCCAACACCGGGCACAGCGCCAAGCCTATCCACAATGTCCGCAACATATAACAGCTCCTCACTGGAATTCGGCAACAATGGTGGCGGTGGCGTAGAAGTCGCCCGCAGGGATATCAGCACCTACCGGCGTTATCGGCGCCGCAATAAAGCCCCAATCACCGATATTGCCCTGCATGGAAACAGGATAGAATTCATTCAGCCTCAATGGGGAACCATCCAGCTGTTTGAACTTGATCCCCAGATCAGGGATAACTGTTCCCCCCTGATAGCCATCTTTGGTGGTTCGCAAATACTCTTGATTGAACGATGCAGGTCTCCCAGAAATACCAAGGTTGATTTTCAACGCATTTCCTTCAAATGCACCACCTTTGCATTGGAAGGTCAATGGCAGCACTTTTTCAAAGTTATTTCCATCCAGCCCACTACCAGGCAGATCACCAAATTCAACCTCGATGGTCTGGCCACCATTGATCACACACTCTTCTGGCACATAGAGAATGGATGACTGGATCACAATCCGTGACATCACATCGCCACTGAAGCCAGAGTCTGTCATTCCCAACCTTCCAAACATTTCAACGATTTGGTGGTCAGCAATATGCACGCCATTGATAATGGGTTTTCTTACCCGAAAAGTGACCTGACCATGACTACCACTCTCGAAGTTAAACCTAATATGCCCCCCCTTATTGCAGGGACCATAACGACCTCTATTACTCTCATTATTAAAGGGAGCAGTAACCAGCTCCCTTCTATCTCCAGCGATAAAAATCTCAACCTTCATATCCAAAAATTCATTGAGCTTTACAAAGCCATCACCGACTGGCGGCAAACCATCACTTATCACTGCACGGTAGTAGATGGGTGATGTTGGGATACTCTGGTCTGGACAATATACCGTGCCACCATAAGTGGCACCTAGCGCCCACGTGAAAGGCTTTGTCTTCTCTCCCGGCTTATTGACAATGTCAGCCTTATCAAGATTTATATTATATGTTTGAGTCGAATCTGGCACTACTGCGCCATTGACCGCCAATGCTGGCGCAGCAAGAGCCATCATTCCGGCACAGAGAATGAAACGGTACATAGCATTACTCGCTCTTGATAGCTTTACAGGCATTGCCTGCGCACTGGTATTTGATATCCATATATCCGCCGTAGTCATTGACGTAGCTGATCACAAATTGGTTGCCCAACGCTTCCGGGATCGTGACCGTCTGCTCTGACTTGGGTTCAACCATAAAGGCGGAGAAACCCTTGATCACGGTCCGCTCCTTGCCCTGCGGATGGCCGAGGCCAACGTAGGTGATGTAGTAAGGGGTCGGGTTGTTGACCTTCAGGGTCGTGCCCTGCTTGGTGATCAACACCTGATCCTGCCAGACGGCGCCGCGCTCCGGGATGATGGCCTCGGGGCGGTAGAACAACTTGATCTTGGACTGCACGGCAATCTGCATCACGTTGCTCTTCTCGCTCTTGGGCGGGATCTCGCGCAGGTTGAAGTAGTAGATCGACTCGCGATCCTTGGGCAGGCTGTCGATGGCTGGCACGCTGGCGATGCGCACGATGGACTTCTGGTTGGCATCCACCCTTTGTACCGGCGGCAATATCACGAAGGGAGAAGATATCTTCTGGCCCTGGGTGTCTTCAATCCAGGCCTGCGCCAGGTAGGGCAGCTTCTGGTTCTCGTTCTTGATGTTGAGGCTGATGGATTTGGCACCGCCGGGATACACGACCCGGGTACGATCCAGCACTATGGCAGCACTGACGTTGAGCGAGGTCATGCCCAGCACGGCCAGACAGGTATAAGAGAGCAGCTTTTTCATCGGTATCCCATTACTTGCAAGTGAGAGTCTTCATCGACAGATCGGTTACTTCTTGCGGCGCCACTATCTGGCACTGGCGAGCCCCGCCCCAGGAGAGTTCAAACGCTTCATTCGGTTTCACCCCGGTCAGATAGACCAGGCCATCCTCATCCACCACCGAGAGCACCCGGCCGGAATCCTTGACGACAGTGGCGCCAAACGGCGGTACTGAGCCATCGGGCAGTTTGACATTGGCCAGCAACTTGAACCCTTCGGCCATTTCGAAGGCATTATATCCAATTGCACCCTCGGTCAGGGTCCCCTGCTTGATGGCATTCATGACATCTATGTCATCACCCAGCTGATCCACGTCTATCCGGGTGTCGCTCTTGCGATAGTCGGTCATGTCGCTGATCACAGCGACGCCAAAGCGGTTGGTCACGGCGCGGCCGTTGTTGAAAGAGACGCCGGAGGTCTTGTCGGTGTCCACCATCATGCGGGTACCGCCGCGGCGAGTAGCCTGGTGCAGCGCCGCCCCATGCTCGGTCGCCGTCAAACCGCCGCGCAGGCTGGCTCCGACCGAGGTGTACTCGCTCTGCACGCTGTAGGCGTTGAGGCTGACGGCACCTACATCGCCGTTGTGGTTGTAGTAGCCGCGCGCCACGGCGTGGCCGTTGCTCTGTACCCCGGCCCCCAGCTGATAGGTATCATCCGGCCGGCTGTAATCCTGATAGGTGGCCAGATGGGTAACCTTGCCGTTGGAGGACTGCACGCTGTATCCCGCGCTCTTCCTGTCCCCAATCGGCATGCTCAGGGTCAGCATGACGCTCTTGTCATCCTCGTAGTTCTCGGTCTTGGTCTTGTAGGCCGATACATAGACGGAGACATCCTTGAAGCTGCCGATGTTTACGTTCTTGTTGATGGAGAGGCCGTAGCGGTCCTCGGCATCGTGAGCCCAATAAGTTCTGTGGGTGTAGTCCAGATAGATTGTCAGAGCCTTGGCCGTATCATCCGCCCAGAAGGTCTTGTTGGCAGTGATGGTATATAGCTCCTTGTCACCCCAGGTGTTGTAGTCATCGCTCGAGGTCGTATTGTTGTTCTCCAGCCGATCCTTGTTGCTCAAGAATTGCGACATGGTCATGAAGTTATGCTGGGAGAAGCGATAACCCGCGAAGGTGATGGCGCTGTTGTATTCATCGAACTGCTTGGCGTAGTTCACGCGCACCGACTGGCCAATCTTGGTGGACAGGCCCGGCAGCTTCGCAATGGACTGGGTCAGGTCGGCGGAGATGGCGCCGAAGGCATACAGGTCGCGACCTATACCCAGCCCCATGGAGTTGTACTCACCGGCGATCAGGCTGCCGCCATAAAGTGACCAGGAGTTCGCCACCCCCCAGGAGAAATCGCCGGTGACAAACGCCGGGCCATGCACGTCGTGGGCGGAATCCCCCAGCTCGGAGGGGGCACCGACGGCCAGATTGTATCTGACATAGCCGGGACGAGTCAGGTAGGGGACGGTCGCTGTGTCTACCTGGAACGAGCTGACGCTGCCATCCTGCTCTTCTACCCGCACATCGAGCCGACCGCGCACCGAGCTGTCCAGCCCCTGAATACGAAACGGGCCGGCTGGCACGTTGGTCTCATAAATGATGCGGCCGGACTGGGAGATGGTGACCTTGGCGTTGGTCTTGGCGATGCCGCTCACCTCGGGCGCATAACCCTGCAGACTCGGCGGCAACATGCGCTCGTCATTGGCCAGATTCACGCCGGTATAGCGAAAGCCGTCGATCAGCTGGGAGTTGAGCTGCTGCTCGCCCACCGTCAGCTTGGCCGCCATGTCGGTCAAGGGGCGATAGGCATAGATACGATTCAGCTCGGCTGACGACCGCTCATCATCACCCCAATAAGAGCTGGCCTGATAGTCACCACGCAGGCGCCAGGCGCCATAGTTGGCCCCCAGGGTGCCATAGCTGCTGATATTGCTATTGGAGTAGTCACTCCCTTCATTGACCTGGGCGTTGATGTTGTAATCCAGCATCAGGCCGGTAATACCCACATCCCACTGCTCCGGTGGAATCCAGTTGGGGTCGCTGTATTTCATCCACGCCTGGGGCACGGCAATCCTGAGCAGGCCATTGCCGATGTCGTTCGAGATCACGACCCCGTCCAGAGCCAGCAGGTTGGCACACTGGCCATCGTGCCAGGTATCGATCTTGGCGATGGCCTCATCGGTCAGCGCCAGCTTGGGGATCACCTCTTGCGGCAGACAGGCAACCCCGCCTTTGCCCTTGCCGGCATTGGTCTCGTAGAAAGGGATCTTCTGCAGAGGCAGCTTGTTCTTGTTGACCTCGATCTCGAGGTAGTAGTCACCGGGCAGGATGTAGCCTTCGTCGGCAAACTGGGAGAGGTCGATCTTGGTCCGTTCGTCCAGATCGAGCGCATCAATATTAAACTCCGTTTCTGCCCATGCGTGATTTGCCACCGCCATCAGGCCGGGCACGCATAGCATAAAAGCCATTTTTGAATAATGTTTTCTTCTTGCAGAGTTTGATGTTGAAACGCTCATAAATTTACTCTAGGGATGGCATAACGGTCTCACATTAATGAGGTATCTACACTAAGCAATGAACTTGCTTACATATAATCGAGCTCAAACAGCGTCGTTCTATCTGAAACAAACAGCTGGTTTCCGTTTATTTTCAAATTGAATTCCAGATCGCTGTTGACAATATCCGAGACAATAAAGCGTTCGCCGGATACCTTGTAATATTGACCATTGCTGATGATGCTCAATTCATCGTTCATGGCACTGCGTACGGACATGGCAATAAAAGGCAGTGATGTGCCTTCAGCCTGACACCCGCTGATTTTCAGCGTGCCCTGGTGTTGTTCTTGCTGGGGGATGCTGTGTAAAACATCCAGAGTACACCCCGATTCAGCCAAGCCATCCGTGATCTCATTGGCAAGAACAGGCCCCGCCATCATCACCATCTGCAGCACTACCGGCACCATCATTGAAGTTTTCATGATCAAGGTTCGATACGAGGAAACAGAATGTGTGAGGTTGTGGTGGTTCGCACCACCACAACCCTTGTCACACGTTAAGGCAGCCAATTACTCGTAGGAGAGAGTAAAGTTGGTCACTGCAGTGAAAGCACCGGCCTGCAGCGGGTTGGCGGTCTGATCAGAATAACCTTTCAGCACGGCGCTGAAGGGCAGCTCGTTGTCACCGTTTACCAGGTTGAAGGCTGCGGTCGGGGTACCCAGCACGATGGCAGAACCACCCGGCGCACTCATCTTGATACCAGCACCGGCAGCTTGACCACCACCGATCACCAGCAGGCCATCATGCTCGGAGGCACCGCTGAAGGTCACCTTGACGGCATCTTCCTTGTCGGAGATTTCGCAGTTCAGCAGCTTGATGCTGAACGGCTTGGAGTTGGACTCACCACCATTGACCAGCTCTTTGGTGCTGACCTGGCCCATCTCTACAACCTGATCAACAGACTCGGGAGCAACGGAGCAAGGAGCGTTGATGATTTCACCGTTGAAGGTGACTTTGCCTGAACCAGCGCCACCGGCAGCAACGGCGGAGCCGCACAGCAGAATGGAACCAACACCCATAGCAACCAAGATTTTATTAGCGTTCATTCGTATATACCTACATTAACGTGTGTTGTTATGCGGCATCATCTGGATCAAGCTGGAGTCATGATTTTCGATGATGCCGCGATATTATTGCTCAGCAACTGTCAGCAGACCGACGCCTCATTAATGAGATATGGCTACTGGTGCAATCATCTGTGCATATCAAACAAGCAAAGGTGTTTGCAGTATTAGAGGCAGTTCCCGCCACCTCCCATTTGCACGACTACATACATCCATGTCATCTGCACAAAAAACCGAATTCAACTTTTGCTTGGTGGATAAATTAACGACACGTTTGATGCACATCAAATACATTTTGATTTTTATAAATTCCTTTATAAACACTTTAAAATCATAAACTTACAATCGCACGTGACATTCCAAAACAATGAAAGACAATTAACCACTATATATATCACTCGACTGACAATAGTGAGTTTCACAACCCACTCACATCACAAACCAAATTAACAAAAAACCAACATCAACCACTAAAAACAAACGCCACTGACCAAGCAAATCGCCGCCCTCATCTTTGCCAAGTAATCATCAGGTAATCAGGTAATCAGGTAATCAGGTAATCAGGTAATCAGGTAATCAGGTAATCAGGTAATCAGGTAATCAGGTAATCAGAATGACAGCCCATGGCATACAAGCAGTAAATAGCCGCTGTTCCATGCCTGGGATGAATAACCTGCTTATTAAATCCCGACATGGCTCAATAGATGAGGGTGTTTTCACTGTCGCGCTGTGTTATGACGATGATGTTGACACTCAACAAAGCCATTTCAGCAGTAGGTCAGCAATATATATCCCACGTAGACATTTATTATTCCTGCTATCTGTGACCCATATCTCATGCTTTTTTATGCTGATTGATTTCTCAAAGTAGGGTGTTATCATCTAAACATAGAGTAAAGGGCAAACCGGTCGAAAGGTCGGGACGCAAAGCCACCGGTCTAAGGGTTTAAATACCTAAGACAGCGGAGCTGCCATCTGAGAAGAGCGATGTCATCAGTTGTATCTGTGTCATTCTCTTTGATTGCGTTGCCCTTTTCGTACAACGACATGTGACGAAAAGGACATAAAAATGAACACTTCCACCGCTTCCGTTCGCAACAGCGCCATCCGTTTTGCCTCTTCTGCCGCCGCAGCCATGCTGTTGGGCGTCGCTCTGTTGCCGGCAACAGCCTCGGCCTACGATGGCAGCGTGACCTTCACCGGAACCATCTACGAAGCCCCTTGCGACTTCGCTGACAACAGCGTGACCTGCTATTCGGGCACCCAGCGCCAGACCCTGGATCTGACCAGCCTGCAGCAAGCCGGCAGCCTCAATACCATCAGCAGCACCATGCAGTACAAGCTGTCTGCCGGCAGCAGCAAGATGGCCATAGTGACCGTCAGCTACCTCTGATCGAGTTAGCCATCCCATCTGCCCGGGGTTGTTCATTGCCTCGGGCGGACTTGCTCGCCTCCCCTTAGCAGGTGGAGCCCACGCCGAACACAGCGCTTGTTTAGCATCCAACCGTCGCCCTCTGCCGGCACCAGCCCCTCTCGCATTTCCTCTCTTGCAAAGTCCCCTCAGGACCCGGCTCACCACACAGCCATAGCGTCGGCTCAGTTTTCCACTTCATCGCCTTCTTCGTACTGTCGCAACAACACACTGCCAACGCACCTCAAACGAGACCTTGATCACACTTGTCAGCCGAAGGCTGAGATACCCCCCAGATGGCAGATGAGTCCTTGCTATCAGCTGAGCCCCCAATGGCACTCACTTTATTTTGATTCAATCTAAATAAATGATTTATATGGCCTGACTGGTGAGTTGATACCCCTTTGGAACTGAGTACATTGCCCGCGATAACCACGCAGACTCTCATCCAAAGGGATAAAAATGAACAATCTGGGAACAAGGTTGCTGCTGCTGGCAGCACCGGGCCTGCTCGCCACCTCGGCGCTGGCCAATTACTCCCCCGCCGACTGGCAACAGTACCGGCTGAACGGTGAATCCAGCCGCCAGCTGAGCGATCGCGTCACCGAAGTCACCTACGAGCTCAGCGCCCGCGATGACGATGCCCCCTATCAGCAACTGCGGGTCTACCGCCGCTTCGACTGGAGAGATGCCAATCTGACCGCACAGGCAGAGCAGCAGTGCGGCGAGCCGCAGCTCAAGATCGAGCAGGGCTGGCAGATCCGCTACCTCAGCTGCGAGCAGGTGGTGCCGGCAGGCAAGGCCATCCCGGCCAGCAGCTATGACTTTGGCTACGGCCTGAAACAGGGCCGCTGGGAACCGCTGACGGGCACCCCGACCGCCCCGCGTCAGGATCGTCTGCCGCTGGCCGAGCGCATCATACTGGGTCACAGCGAGCAGGAGCTGGATCGCTGCGAGCTCAATGCCCAGGGGCGCTGCGCCGAACAGGTTTGGCAATACCAGCCGCAAAACTGGCAACAGCTGAGCGTGCTGGAAGAGACCCCCAACGAGCGGGACGGCCGCCTCGAGCAGATCTTCTTCCGCCTGCAACCCGTGGCGGGCAGTCAGGCCGCCAGCCAGGTGAGCGAGATCCATGTCTGGCGCCAGTACAGCTGGCAGCTGGACGAGACCAAGACACAGCAGGAGTGCGATGAGCCCCAGACCCGCCAGGAAGGGGACAAGACCATCAGCTACCGGGTTTGCCGCCAGACCCTGCCCGCCGGCAGCGAGGTACAGGTGGTACTGAAAGACACCGGCTATCAATACCCGGTCGGTGGCAGCGAATGGCAGACACTGCCGGAAACCGACGAGTGGCAGGAGAGTCGGGTGCTCAATCGCCCCATAGTGCTGGCCAGCAAGGAGGAGCAGCTCGACTGCCGCCGCGCCGATGGTCGCGCCTGCTCCGAGCCGGAACAACCGGGCACGGATCTGCTGGATGCCGACGCCGCCAGGATAGTGCAGGATGCCAGCGGCCAGCCCGCTCCCGTCTGGCAGGAGAACTATGGCCACGATGACACCAAGCTGCTGGCCGTGTCCCGCGGTATCCAGAGCCTGCTGGCGGCCAATCAGCCCGCCCATCCGGCCATGAAGCTGTTGCTGGAATACGTGCGCGCCCACAACTATCACAACTACGGCAAACACAAGGAAGACGGCCCGGCCGCCGCCGAGGCACTGGCCGAGGCGCTGACCGCGCTCGGCGCCCATCCGCTGCTCTACCCGGAGCAGGCCAGCGATGAAGTGGGAGCCGTCATGGGCGCCTGGAGCATAGCCCTGCATGGCCAGTTCAAGAGCCCGGCGGTGCAGAGCCGGTTTGGCACCTTGCTCGGCCAGTTCAACCAGATGCTGGCCTACAGCACCCGGCATGCCAGCGAGATCAATGGTCAGCATGCCTGGGCAACCGGTCTGTTCGATCTGCTCAACTTCCTCGACTTCGCCAGCGACCATAGCGACGCCTTCGCCGCCGATTTCCGCCAGCAGGATGGCGAGCTGCGCAAACAGCTGCACGCCCTCGGCATGAGCGAGCTGTCGCTGTGGCAAGGACGGGATGGCAAGGATCTGTTCCTGCTCAACAACGTGCTGGATGCCTATACCCGCCTCTACCGGGTCGCCCGTTATACCCGTCCCGACGAGAGCGAAGGCTATCGCAAGCTGCTGGATGGCTCAGTCATCGAGCTCATCCGTCATCACGGCCTGATCCCCGGCGGTCAACAGAGTCAGGATCTGCTGGAAGACATGTCACTGACCCTCTCCACCTACTATCTGACCTACACGGATCGCACCAGCGAGGCCTGTATCAGCGGTGACTTTGCCGGACTCTGCACCCCGATCCGAATGGAAGACGTGCTGCCGTTCGAGCACACCTGCTCGCCGACCCTGCGCCTGCGGGCCCAGGAGCTGAGCCAGGATCAGGCCGACGGCATCTGCCGCGAGCTGGGCGCCGAGGAGCAGCAGTTCCATCAGCAGATGGAAACAGGCTGGCAGCCGGTGAGTGATGACAACAACGAGGCGCTGGAGCTGGTGATCTTCAACTCCTCCGCCGATTGGAAGCGCTACGGCAGCGCCCTGTTTGGTGGCGTCTCCACCGACAACGGCGGCATCTACATCGAAGGGGATCCGGCGCGTCCCGGCAACCAGGCCCGCTTCTTCGCCTATGAGGCGGAGTGGAAACGCCCGGCCTTCCAGGTGTGGAACCTGCGCCACGAGTACGTGCACTACCTGGATGGACGCTTCAACCAGTACGGCAGCTTCGGTCACTACCCGCTCAACCGCACCACCTGGTGGTCGGAAGGGCTGGCGGAGTTCATCGCCCACGGTCAGTGTTTCGCCCGTGGCATGGACAACGTCTCGGGTCGCCCGGCGGCCGAGCGACCGAGCCTGGCCGACATACTGCACCTGGATTACGACAAGGGTGGCGAGATGGTCTACTCCTGGTCCTATACGGTGCATCGCTTCCTGAACGAGACCGGTCGCGGCGCCAGCTGGCTGGCCATGGCCCAGGCCCTGCGCAACCCGGATCAGCAGCAGGCGATGAGCGCCTTCGAAGCCGAGCTGGATCAGCTGATCGCCAATGACAGCGAGGCCTACCAGAGCTGGCTGAGCCGCGATCTGCTGCCCTGGTGGGAAGCCAACAAGGAGTCTGACGAGTGCAAGGCGAACGACTCCTCCCACTGAGGATGAGACGCTAGCGACAAGGGGCAGCCACGGCTGCCCCTTGTTTTTATACGAAAGGTTTTTATCGGTGCCGGATCAAACGGTTAGCCAGCCACAGTATGCGACAGCCTTTGCCCGAGTGACGCCATCGGCCGCTATCAAGCCTGACGCGCAGCGGCAACTTGTAATAGAATGACCCTCTGTCACCTCTTACTTCAGACCCGAACCGCACCGCGCATGAAGAAGTTTGCCAAGATCCTCCTCGCCTGCTTTTGCCTGTTGCTGGCATCTGCCGCCATGCTGCTGGGCTACAGCGAGTGGACCGTCTCGGACGCCCGTCATTACACCTATGACGACGTCGATGCAGTCCCCTACAACCGGGTCGCCCTGGTGCTAGGCACCTCCAAGTACCTGATCGGGGGCAGTCCGAACCACTACTTCAAGTACAGGATCAAGGCCGCTGCCGAGCTCTACAACAACGGCAAGGTGGACTACATACTGGTGTCCGGTGACAACGCGACCGTGCAATACAACGAGCCGCGCCAGATGCGGCGGGCCCTGATCCAGGCCGGCATCCCGGCCAAGGCCATCTACAGCGACTACGCCGGCTTTCGTACCCTGGACTCCATAGTCCGCGCCAAGGAGGTGTTTGGTCAGGCCCACTTCACCGTGGTGTCGCAGGCCTTTCACAACGAGCGCGCCATCTTCATCGCCCGCCACTTCGGCATCGAGGCCGTCGGCTTCAACGCCAAGGATCCCAGCGCCTATCAGGGCATCAAGACCCGGGTACGCGAGGTATTCGCCCGCCTGATGGGGCTGCTCGACCTCTACGTGCTGGACAAGGGGCCCAAGTTCCTCGGCGAGCCCATCGTCATCGGTGGCCCCACCCCCTGTCAGGCCCTGAGCACCATAGGCGCAAGCCAACCCTGCCTGCCCATCCCGCCCGTGACCCACAAGCCGCCGGTTGCACCTGCCGCCAGCTCGGCCACGGCGACCAGTGCAGCCACCGCCACTGACGCCGCGCTCACCGCCAGTTCCGCCATATCGACCAGCGCGGCCACCGCAAGCAAGGAGGCGGATACAGCCAAGGCTGCCAGCGCTGCCGCTGCAACCAGTGCGGCGCTCTCGATCAGCCCGGCAACCAGTAGCGCCGCCTCCGCTTCGACCCCCTGACAAGAGAGAAACAAGAGACCCGCCATCAGGCGGGTCTCTTTCATTTGGCCGAGTGCACTATCCTGCCGGCGGTCATGCCAGCGCGGCACGATAGCGGCGTTCCACCTCGTCCCAGTCGATCACCTTGTAAAACGCGGCTATGTAGTCGGGTCGCTTGTTCTGGTACTTGAGGTAATAGGCGTGCTCCCACACGTCCAGCCCCAGTATGGGCACCTGGCCCTGCATCAGGGGACTGTCCTGGTTGGCGCTGCTCTCCACTCGCAATCTTCCCTCCTCGTCCACCACCAGCCAGGCCCAGCCGCTGCCAAACCGGCTCAGCGCCGCCTGGGTAAAGGCCTGCCTGAAGGCATCCAGTCCGCCCAGCTCCCGTGCGATCGCCGCCGCCAGCTCGCCGCCCGGTTCACCGCCCCCTTGCGGGCTCATCACCTGCCAGAACAGGCTGTGGTTGGCGTGGCCGCCGCCGTGATTGCGCACCGCCCCCTGCACGTGCGCCGGCAGGCTGTCGAAACGGGCAAGCAGCGCATCCACCGGCAGGACCGCCAGCTCGGGGAGCTCGGCCAGGGCCGCGTTGAGATTGGTGATATAGGTCTGATGGTGACGGCTGTGATGGATCTCCATGGTCAGCGCGTCCAGGTGGGGTTCCAGCGCATCGTAGCCGTAGGCAAGGGCTGGCAGGGTATGGCTCATGATCACCTCTTTTTATTGTGATTAATGCAGTTGATGGGCGGGCTCGGTCTGGCACAGACACTGGCCGAGGCAGCGCTGAATGGCATCCTGGGTGCCGTGCTTGCGCACGAAGGCGAGCAGCTCGGTGCGGGTGCTGCGGGTGTGGCGCAGGGCGGCATCCCGCAAGGGGACAGGGCTGGCGGGGGACTGGCTGGTGGCGAGCAGGCAGTCGTGGATATGGCACAGCAGATCGGCGGCACGCTCCGGCAGCGTCATGGCCACCAGCAGATCCGCCAGATTGTGGTGAGCCACCACCAGCGCGGCCACCGCCTCGTCCGCATCGTGCCAGCAGGCAAACTGCTGGCGCGCCAGCCACAATGCCTGCTGGTAATAGGAGAGCGCCTTGGCGTGCTCGCCGGCATCGAAGTGGCGATTGCCACTCAGGGTCTGCACTTTCCAGTGCACCATGCTGCTGTCCGCGTCGCTCGTGCCGACCCATCCCTTCACCCAGATTCCCGTCATGATCCCGATCACTCAAATGATAATAATTATTATTTAACTTATGTAGGGGCCGAACACAAGGGATACTTGTGCCAGCACCGCCAACAGCCCTGCCCATATGGGTAGGGCTTTTTTGAATCTGTCCGTTTGGTGATCATTTGCACAGATGCAAAGGTCCCGCTCCGTCATGCTGGTCGGTACTGGCATGAGGCCGGTGGTTGCCGCTGTGGCAACCTTATTCACAAGGATGGACAAGATGAAAAGATGGCTATTGGTGCTGCTGTGCGCCCTGCCCATGCTGGGCCAGGCGGCAGGTTATACCCAGACCCGCTACCCCATAGTGCTGGTGCACGGGCTGTTCGGCTTCGACAGGTTGCTCGGGGTCGATTACTTCTACGGG
This sequence comes from Aeromonas sp. A04, assembly GCF_047780465.1. Lineage (NCBI taxonomy): Bacteria > Pseudomonadati > Pseudomonadota > Gammaproteobacteria > Aeromonadales > Aeromonadaceae > Aeromonas > Aeromonas sp. A04. Next base: position 281,426 of record NZ_JBLNHP010000003.1, read on the forward strand.
ATCCCCCAGGCGCTGACCCGGGATGGCGCCCGGGTCTACGTGGCGCAGGTCTCCGCCACCGAGAGCTCGGAGCTGCGCGGTGAGCAGTTGCTCAAGCAGGTACAGCAGGTGCTGGCCATCACGGGGGCCGACAAGGTCAACCTCATCGGCCACTCCCACGGCGGCCCCACCATACGCTACGTCGCCTCGGTCGCCCCCGAGCTGGTCGCCTCCGCCACCAGCGTGGGAGGGGTCAACTATGGCTCGGAGATCGCCGATCTGGTGCGCGCCAGGGTGGCGCCGGGCTCGGTGGCCGAGAAGCTGGCGGTGGCCGCCGCCTCGGCCCTGTCCGGGGTCATCTCGCTGCTCTCCGGCGGCAGCCAGCTGCCGCAGGATCCCCTCGCCGCCCTCGATGCCCTGACCAGTTCGGGAGCCCAGCGCTTCAACCAGCGCTACCCAGAGGGATTGCCCGGCCAATATTGCGGTGACGGGCCGCTGCAGGCCGCCAACGGGGTCTACTACTTCTCCTGGAGCGGGCGCGGCAACATGACCAACATACTGGATCCGGTGGATCCTGCGCTGGCCCTCACCGGCACCTTCTTCAGCGAACCCAACGACGGTCTGGTCGGGGTGTGCAGCAGCCACCTCGGCAAGGTGATCGGCACCGGCTACCGGATGAACCATCTGGACGAGGTGAACCAGTCGTTCGGCATCCACCACCTGTTTGAAACCGATCCTGTCACCCTCTATCGCCAGCACGCCAATCGCCTGCAGGGGCTGGGGCTATGAAAAGATCCCTGCGGATCGCCGTGCCTCTGGGGTCAGCCCTGCTGCTGGGGGCCGTCCTGTTCTGGCCCGACTCGCAGCCAGATCTGACGGCAGCCCCCGAACAGGGGGCCCTGCGCCATCAGCTGGCCCAGCGTCTGGAACAGGGAGAAACGAACGCGGAGGATGAACTGCTGGCCCGCTACCAGAGCTTTCTGGCGGCGGAGGGCAGCCTGACGGTGCCGGCGGATCCTGGCCTCGCCAGTCTGCAGGTGCTGTTTGACGAGCGCGAGCAGCTGCGCCAGCAGAGCTTCACCCCGGCCGAGCAGGAGCAGCTGTTTGCCGAGGACAGGTTGATGGAGCAGTGGACCCTGCGCCGCAAGGCGCTGGCAGAGACGAGCGAGGCCGACAAAAAGATGCTGGCCGATGAGCTCGATCTCTGGCTGGCGGAACAGCCCCAGTGGTTCAGGGAGGCCGAGGCCAACAGCCGCCTGCTCGGCGACCTGCAGAGTCTGGAGCGGCTGCCCGCGGCCGAGCGCGACGCCGTGCTGCTGGAGAGGCTGGGGCCTGAAGCGGTGGATCGGCTGCATCAGCTGGAGCAGGGCCAACAAGGGTTCGAACGACAGCTGGCGGGCTATCTGGCCGAACTCAAGCCCCTGCCCACCCTGGATCGGGCCGAGCAGCAGCAGGAGATACTGGCGCGCTGGTTTCCCGCCGAGCAATGGCGGCGGGTGGAGGCTCTCACCCGGCTCAAGCTGGGCGAGTCGTCGCCGCAATGAAAAGGGGGCCCACATCTGGGCCCCTCGCTTTGCTGCAACCGCGCTTATTGCGGCTTGTTGGCCCCCGGCAGCGGCTGCCAGGTGAGGCGGGTCACTTGCGTGCCCTGCACCTCGCACTTGAGGCAGAGATCCTGCCACCCCTTGTCCTGACGCAGGGACACTTCCCCCTCTACGCCCTGTTCGGCAATCTTCAGCTTTGCCTGCTCGAAGATCACCTTGTCCCCTCTGGCGAGATCCATCAGCTTGCCATTGCAGAGCCAGTGGGCGAGATCCGCCCCCTTCAGCTTGACGCCCCCCTTGGCCGCCTTCTGCTCGGCCGGGCTCTGGGCAAACAGTGTGGCCAGCTCGGCGGCCCGCTTGGTGAGCCAGGCCTCGCGCTGCTGCATGCTCATCTTGCTGACGAACTCGGCCGGCTGGCCCTTGTCATCCAGCCACTGGGTGAGCGTCCCCTTGTCATCGAAGGCAAACTGGGCCGCAGGCTCCTTCACCCCGAACAGCTTGCCACCCTTGAAGTAGTAGCGGCTCTCCCCTTCCAGCTTGCCCTGCTCGTTCATGATGGGCACGGCTATGATGACGGGGGAACCATCGATCCAGGCCTTGATGTCGACGCCATCGTGGCTGAACAGGCGAGTGTCGAGGGCACTCTCGGCCCCCCGCTCCATCAGGGTAAACTGCTCTGCGAGGGAAGCAGCCACGGAAGGCAGGGAACAGAGCCCCAGCCCCAAGCCGAGGCTCAGGGCGATCACGGTATTGCGCATAAGTGTCCTGTGATTGGCCGATAGGCCAAGGTTAACTCTCTATCAACCAGGCCCGCAGCCCCTCCCTGTGCTTGTCGCTCAGGGGCAGGGACTGGCGGGTCTGGTAGTCAAAATGGATCAGGGTCGTCTCGGCGGTCACCGCCAGCTCGCCGCCCTGCCAGGCTTCCTGCCAGAGCGTGAAGGAGCTGGAGCCGATGCGACGCACCCCGGTTTTGATCGATACCTGCTGGCCATAAAACAGCTCCCGTTTGAACTGCACCGTATAGCCCGCGATGATCAGGTGCCAGTTGTGCACATCCAGCTCGGGGGAGAAGATGCGAAACAGGGGATCCCGGGCCGCTTCGAACCAGACCGCCGGCACCGTATTGTTGATGTGGCCGAGGGCATCAGTCTCTTGAAAACGGGGTTGGATCTGCATTTCCAGCATGAATATCGACTCCTTGTCGTTGGACCGCGCTCAGGCTAACGCGGCCCGCGTCAGGACTCAAGCTCCCCTGTCTCGGGGCGGGAGCTGCCGCCCGCTTTGCCCGCCTCGCTCCCGGCCAGCTCCGGCCTCAGCCAGGCACTGCGAAAATCGAACCAGCCGAGCGCCGTCATGCGCACCCCGTGCACGCCGACCCGGCTCTCCAGCTCCAGCCAGTGGTGGAACAGGGGCACGAACCAGCCCTGTTGCTGCACCTGGGCCAGCAGGGCACGCGGGCCCGGTTCCTCACCGCTGGCACGCCACTGCGTCAGACCCTGCCACAGGGACCGCTGGCTTGCCCACACCTGACGCAGCAGCGGCGTACCCAGCAGCCAGGCGTAGGGGGCGAAGGCGTGCTCGTGCTCCAGGTTGAGGGTGCCAAGCCAGAGATCCACGTCTTCATCCGCCCCGCTCACCCAGCGGCCGTAATCCAGGGTGCGCACCTCCAGCCGGATCCCCTGTTCCGCCAGCAGGCTGCTCATGGCCCCGGCGCACTCGTTGAACTCCAGATGCTGGTTGAAACAGGCCAACACCAGTGTCGTCGGCAACCGCGTCGGATTTGGCAACGGCGCGGGCAAGGCCTCGCGCCAGTGGGGCAAGAGGCCCAGCGCGCTGGTCCAGCCCCGCTGCAACTCGGGGGCGACCCGCGCCATCAGGGCTATGGGGTTGAGCAGGTGGGCCAGCCACTGGCGCAGGGCGGGATCCTGCAAGGATCCGGATCTGTCGTCCTGCAGCAGGAAGTAGCAGCCCGATTCCAGCTCGGACTCACCGCGCATGGTGCCGAGCTCGGGGCTGTCGCGTCCCAGCTGCAGGTGGCTCTCCAGCCGATCCGCCAGCTCAGGCAGCATCCAGATGTCGATCTCGTCGAGCAGGGCGCGCAAGCCGAAGTAGTCGTCGAAGGCCGCCAGACAGAGGTGCAGGGGATCGTTGGCAGCCACCTTGTAGGGGCCAGTGCCGACCGGCTGCAGGGCAAAACCCGCCTCTCCCTTGAGTTCACGCGGCAAGATGGCGGCCACCGGCTCGGCCAGCAGATGGGGCAGCAGGGGATCCGGACTGTCGAGATACATATCCAGGGTGCGCGGCCAATGGCTCTCCAGCCGGGCAAGATGGGCGAACAGCGGACGATCGCGCAAGCCGAGCAGGCTCTCCATCACATCCTCCACTCCCAGCTCGCGGCCGTGGTGAAAACGCACGGCCGGCCTCAGATAGAAGCGCCAGTGACAGGGGCCGAGCCGCTCCCAATGGTGGGCGAGATCCCCCTCGATTTCCCCATTTTCCTCATTTCGTCGGGTCAGGCCGTTGAAGATCTGCCGGCTCAGGTGAATTTCGGAGCGACGCAGCGGATCCGTGGGCAACAGCTGGGGCAGCGGACGATAGTAGGGCACCCGCAGGATCTGGCGCCCCTCCCGGGTGGCCTGGCCGAGCTGCTCGATCAGCAGCGGGGTGAGCAGATCCAGCCGCCCCTCCGCCAACCGCACCGCCTGCGCCAGCTGACCCTGACTCAGCAGATCCCGCAGCCGGCGCCGGGTCAGGCTCTCCTGGCTGTCGAGCAGTACCAGCCGGGAGCGCCGCCCCCGCCCCGCTTCGGCCGACCAGCTGAGCCAGCCCTGATCCTGCATGCGGCGCAGCAGCAGGCGCGCGTTGCGCGGGGTGCAGCAGAGCAGATCCGCCACCTCGGCGAGGCTTGTCTCCCGCTCATCGCAGCCAAGCTGCTGGGCGAGTCGTTGAAACTGCTGGTAGAGGCGACCGGTCGGCATAAAAGAGGAAATCCTGTTGCTGTAAGTCATCAGTTTTTACTTCCGCATTTTAGCTCAATACTGCTGGCGAACGTGAGAACCACAGCACAGGAGCACAATGATGAACCAAGCCAACCCCCTCAAACCGAACCGGATCCAGCAGACCCTGCGTCGTTACTTCAAGCGGATCCTGCCCAGGCCGCTGACCCTGATCGAGGATCCCATGAGTCAGCTCAACCGCCTGATGCAGTGGGACATGCACCAGATAGACGATCGGGAGTATCGTCGCCGTCTCTGAGTGCCATCCCCGCACGGAGCGCTCAAGGGAGACGCATATCGTCAGCGGGCGCAATTGCTTTGCCGGATTGGGTGGTTTACATCGGCGCTGGGCCTGATAGATTGGACGTCTATCCATCTATAACTGCTACCCAGCAACATCCAACAAGGAGTGTGTGATGAAAGATGCGACCCTGGCCCTGCACCACGGCTTTTCCCACGACCCCACCACCAAGGCCGTCGCCGTACCCATCTACCAGACGGTGGCCTACGAGTTCGACAGCGCCCAGCACGGGGCGGACCTGTTCAATCTGGCGGTGCCTGGCAACATCTATACCCGCATCATGAACCCCACCAATGACGTGCTGGAACAGCGGATGGCCGCGCTGGAGGGGGGCATTGCCGGTCTGGTGGTCTCGGCGGGTTCCGCCGCCATCACCTACGCCATCCAGGCGCTGACCGCCGCCGGTGACAACATAGTCTCCACGCCCCAGCTCTATGGCGGCACCTACACACTGTTCGCCCACATGCTGCCGAGCTTCGGGGTCGAGGTGCGCTTCGCCAAGGATGACAGCGCCGAGGCCATCGCCGCCCTCATCGACGACAAGACCAAGGCGGTCTACTGCGAGAGCATAGGCAACCCGGCGGGCAACATAGTCGACCTGGCCGCCTTCGCCAAGGTGGCCCACGCCCGTGGCGTGCCGCTCATCGTCGACAACACGGTCGCCACCCCCGTGCTGTGCAAACCCATAGAGCACGGCGCCGACATAGTGGTGCACAGCCTCACCAAGTACGTGGGTGGCCACGGCAACTCGCTGGGTGGCGTCATCGTCGACTCGGGCAAATTCCCCTGGGCGGATCACGCCGAACGCTTCCCCCAGCTCACCCAGCCCGAGCCCTCCTACCACGGGGTGGTCTACACAGAGGCCTTCGGCCCCGCCGCCTTCATCGGCCGGGTGCGCACTGTGCCGCTGCGCAATACAGGTGCGGCGCTGGCCCCCATGAACGCCTTCCTGCTGCTGCAGGGGCTGGAGACCCTGAGCCTGCGCATGGAGCGCCACGTGGACAACGCCCTGCGGGTCGCCCACCACCTCAAGCATCACCCCAAGGTGGCCTGGGTCAGCTACGCCGGACTGCCGGGCCACCCCCACTACCTGCTGGCGGAGAAGTACATGGCCGGCCGCCCCTCGGCCATCCTCTCGTTCGGCCTGAAGGAGGGCTATGAGGCCGGGGTGCGCTTCTACGATGCGCTCAAGATCTTCAAGCGGCTGGTCAATATCGGCGACGCCAAGTCGCTGGCCTGCCACCCCGCCTCCACCACCCATCGCCAGCTGAGCGAAGCCGAGCAGGCCAGGGCCGGGGTCAAGCCGGAGATGATCCGGCTGTCAGTGGGGATAGAAGCGATCGAGGACATATTGGCGGATCTGGATCAGGCGCTGGAGGCCTGAGCCAACCAATGAGAGAGCGGGCATCTGCCCGCTCTTTTTTATCCGCCGGTGAACCGGCCGCCTCGCCGATGCGTATACCGACTCCTGCCACCGAATCGAGGTTCCCATGATAATCCTGCACCACCTGAACAAGTCCCGCTCCCAACGCATCATCTGGCTGCTCGAAGAGCTGGGGCTGCCTTACCAGATCAAGGCCTACCAGCGCGACGCCACCAGCTTTCTGGCGCCGCCCGAACTCAAGGCCATCCACCCCCTCGGCAAGTCGCCCGTCATCGAGTTGGAAGGCCGCGTGCTGGCGGAGTCCGGCGCCATCACAGAGTACCTGATTGCACGATACGCGGCCGACAGGTTGGCGCCGGCCCAGGATAGCCCCGACTACCCCGAGTACCTGCAGTGGCTCCACTTTGCCGAGAGCTCAGGCATATTGCCGCTGCTGCTGGACATGTTCGTGCGCAAGGACGGCAGCCCGATGCGCTTCCTGCCGGACTACGCCAAGGCGGAGTGTGCCAAGGTGCTGGGCTATCTCGATGAGGTGCTGGCGACCCGCCACTATCTAGTGGGGGCTCGCCTCTCCGGCGCCGACATCATGAACTCCTTCCTGGTGGATCTGCTGGCCCAGAGCGGCCAGCTGGCCCAGTTCCCGCATCTGCTGGCCTACTGGCAGCGACTCAATACCCATCCGGCCCGCCAGAAGGCGGCGGCGCTGGAGCGCGAGCTGGATCTGGGCGCCTGATCCTCTGCCTTCAGCGCCCCACCCCGGAATGCAAAACGCCCCGACAACCGGGGCGTTTTTTTCAGCTCGTCAACCAGATGATCAGAGCGCGTGGGAAAGGATCCTGGCCGCACTTATTGTCAGGATCGCCCCTTGACCAAGGACCTCAGGCCTAGAGGGCGTGAGAAAGGATCCGCGCCACTCTGATTGCCAGGCGCAAGTCCCCTGACTTAAAGCGCGTGAGAAAGGATCCTGGCTACCTTGTCGGGATCTATGTCCTGCTGCTCCCCGAGCGCGGTCAGGCCGAAGCGCTTGAGGTTGGAGCAGATGCCGGGGATGCAGCTCTCGCTCAGACCGTAGTCGGCGAGACGGGTGCCCACCCCCATCTGCCGGAAGAATTGCTCGGTGCGGATGATGGCCTCCTCGATGCGCAGCGCCTTGTCCTCCCGGCTCGAATGCCAGACCCGCTCGGCGAACTGGGCCAGCTTCTCCTGCTTCTGGGCCGATTGCTCACGCAGCAGAGAGGGCAGCACCACAGCCAGACTCTGGGCATGATCCAGCCCGTGCAGCGCGGTGAGCTGGTGGCCGATGGCATGGGTGGACCAGTCCTGCGGCACGCCGCGGCCGATGAGACCATTGAGCGCCAGGCTGGCGGCCCACATCAGGTTGGCACGCACCTGGTAGTTGGTAGGCTCCACCAGCGCCTTGGGGCCGTTATCCACCAGCACCTGCAGCAAGCCTTCCGCCAGCCTGTCCTGCACCTCGCCCCCCACCGGGAAGGTGAGGTACTGCTCTATGATGTGGACGAAGGCATCCACCACCCCGTTGCCGATCTGACGGGTGGGCAGGCTGTAGGTGGTGGCGGGATCCAGCACCGCAAACACGGGCTGTACCAGCGGATTCATGAAGGAGAGCTTGGCCTCCCCGCGGCTCACCACGGCGGCGGGGTTGCTCTCCGAGCCGGTGGCGGGCAGGGTCAGCACACAGCCCAGGGGCAGCGCCGCCTTGACGGGTGCCTTGTGCAGCAATATCTCCCAGGGATCCGCCCCTTCGAAGCAGGCTGCGGCGGCCACGAACTTGGTGCCATCCACCACGGATCCGCCGCCGACCGCCAGCAGGAAGTCGATGCGCTCGCGCTTGACCAGCGCTACCGCCTCCATCAGCTGATCGTACTGGGGGTTGGCGCCGATACCGGGGAACTCCTGCCAATCCCTCCCCGCCAGCGCCTGGGTCAGCTGCTCATAGACGCCATTCTGCTTGATGCTGCCGCCGCCGTAGAGCACCAGCAGGCGGCTGCCCGCCGGGATCAGATCGGGCAGGCTGGCTATCTGGCCTTCACCGAAACAGACGCGGGTAGGATTGGCATATTGGAAGTTGTACACGGCAGAGCCCTCGCTTGAATGCATGCAGGGAATTGTGCGCCTGTGGCGTCATGAGGTCAAAAAACGGGAGCTGGCTATCAAAACACGCATTGCGTTCGAGTCCGGCGGGGTGGCCAGGCGCGGCTCTGCTATGGTCTGTCAGGAAGGCGGTGTCATGCCCCATCAGGACCCACATGCCCACCTCCTCTCATCCTCATTTTCCCGTCATAAGGTCTGAAACATGAAACTGAAGCATGCATGGATTGCCGGTCTGCTCTCCCTCTCGACCTGTCTGGTGCAAGCCGCCGAGGTGGTCACCGAAGTCGCGACCGCCCCGGGCAAGGCCAATCTGGTGGAAGCCGTGACCGCCCAGGCGACGGTGACCGCCATCGACATGGCGAGCCGCAAGGTCAGCCTGAAGAATGCCGCCGGTGAGGCGTTCGACATAGTCGCAGGTGAGCAGGTCACCAACCTGCAAAACCTCAAGGTCGGCGACGTGGTGGCGCTGAAATACCTGCAGATGCTGGATCTGGAACTGCTCAAGGGCACGGCAGGCGTCAGACAGCGCGTCGTCGAGGTGGATGCGGACAAGGCCGCCGCAGGCCAGAAACCGGGGGCCGGGGTTGGCGTCAAGGTCACACTGTACGGGGACGTCATCGCCGTCGACAAGGCGCAGCAGACGGTCACGGTCAAGGGGGTGGATCACACCCTGGTGCTCAAGGTGCACAACCCGGCGCAGTTTGCCCTGATCGCCAAGGGGGATCAGATCAAGGCCGTCCAGACCCAGGCGGTGGGCATCGGCATAGTACCCGAGAAAAAATAGTGCCCGAGAAAAAATAAGCAGCGAATCCACTGCCGGCGCAGCCTGGGCCGCACTGGCAGGCTCAGCCCGATCAAAAAGGGAGCGGCATCCGCCCTCCCTTTTTTGCTGCCTCTTTTGTGGCGCCAGCCTGCCCATACGTTGTCAGGTCATCAACCCGGCCATGACGCCCAGACATCGGCAACGGCTTGCCCCCGACGACCACAGATTGCCGTTCGAGTCACGCAGGCCATCACTCAGGCGCTCTTGGTCTCTTCCTTTGGCTCGCTCTTCTTGCCGGTGAGACGATCCATGGCATCCTGCAACATGGCGTCCCGCTGCTCGTTCAAGGCCTTGCTCTGCTGCTCGCGCTCCTCGGCAGAGAGCTGCTTGTTGTCGGCGATCTCCTTGAGTTTGTCTTCTATCTCGTTGAATTTCTTGCGATCAAACCCCAGCGCCTTGTCCACCAGTTGCTGCATCATGCCGCCCTTGTCTGAACTGATGTCCAGCGCCGGCGGCAGCTTGCTGTTCTTGGCCAGGTGCTCATAGGTGAGCGTCTGCTGGGCCTTGCTGGTCAGCCGCTGGGAGGAGAGGTTGACCAGATCTTCCCAGCCGCCCCCCTGACCCCCTTCGGCACCGCTGAGGGTGGCGAGGGCGCGGGAATTGGACGCACTCTGGGCAAGCTGCTGGCTGTAGGGTTTGATATCCATGGGGGCTCCAGTCTGCATGCCGATCCGGCATGACGAGGTCGCTGATTCGATGGCATGAGGCGCCAGGCCCCATCATTGGCAATAAAACCAGCAAGTTGCAGGCCAACTTGCCAAATTGGTGCAGATCCCGGCCCGCACGGGCTCGCAGGCTTACTGATGGCCATCCCGACGTCAGAATCATGACGCTGCGCTGTCCAATCGGCAGGTTCTGGTGCATATCGCTGCCATTTTCATGCTTTACCAGACAAAGCAAAGGAACGACTCATAGATCACAAAACAAACAACCAGCGAGGCATACAATTTCGGCGCACAAAACGACCAGCAAGCAGTGTTATGGATGAAATGTTTGCATCATCGACCATGAGCAGCACGATCCCCCGGCAGCGTATCGGCGGCTGATCGCACTGCGGCAGACCTGCATCCCACCGCCTGACTTTCACTCACAGCTACGCTTCGGGCAATGCCATGAAAAAACACACCTTGAGTCTTCTCTCCGCCACCCTGCTCACCCTGCTTGGCACCAGTGCCGACGCCTGTACCGGCCTCATCGTCGGCAAGGGCGCCAGTGCCGACGGCAGCGTGATGATCGCCAGAAACGAGGATTTTGGCGTCAACAACTGGAACAAGTATTTGGCCTTCCGACCCGCCCAGCAAAACGAGGGCAAGGTCTGGAAGCTGGGCAACGGGCTGGAAGTGCCCATGCCCAAGGCCTTCCTCGCCTACTCAGCCATTCGCGACTGGGACGCCGCCACCAGCGATCCCGCCGGCAAGTATTATGAGGAGCGCGGCATCAACGAGCTCAACGTCGCCCTCTCGGCCACCACCAGCGCCGAGGTCAACGACAAGGCCCAGAAAGCCGATCCGCTGATCGAAAAAGGGATCATAGAAGCCATCATCCCGACCCTGATCCTGCCGCAGGCCAAGAGCGCGAAAGAGGGGGTCGAACTGCTCGGCCGCTATGTGGAGCAATATGGCGCCGGCGAGGGCAACAGCCTCTATCTGGCGGATGTGAACGAGGCCTGGCTGATGGAGATAGGCTCGGGCCACCACTGGATCGCGGTACGGGTGCCTGACGACAGCTACGCCATGGTGGCCAACGGCCTGCGCATCCACGGCGTCAATCTCGACAGCGCCGATGTGCTGCACTCCCCCAGGCTGCTGGAGTTTGTACAACAGCACAAGCTGCTCGACCAGGCCGACCCCAAGGATTTCAACTTCGCCAAGGCATTCGGGGTGATTGCCGACCCCTACAACGTGGATCGGGAGTGGCTCGGCCAACACATGCTGACCGCCTCCCACCCGCAGGCGACCCGGCAGGCGCAATACCCGCTGTTCATGAAGCCGGACGCCCCCATAGCCGTGCCGGACGTGGCCCGGCTGCTGAGCGCCACCTATGAGGGCACGCCGCTGGCGGGCAAGGCGGAGCGGCCGATCCGCATCGATCGCCAGCTGGAATCCCACGTCATCCAGCTGCGCAAGGAGATGCCCAAGGAGCTGCAAGGGCTCATCTGGCAGAGCTACGGCGTGCTGGCCGAATCCGTGATGGTGCCGCTCTACAACACCCTGGAAAACTATCCCCTGCCCTATCGCAGCGGCAGCGACAGCTACTCCGACGATTCCGCCTACTGGCAGTTCCGCAGCCTGACCGCGCTGGCCAACACCAACCCGGACAAGTACCTGCCGCTGCTGAGGGGAGTCTGGAGCAAGGAGAGCGCCAAGCTCTACAAGGAGGTCGCCGTCCTCGACAAGACCCTCAAGCAGAGCTATGCCAGCGACAAGGCGACGGCGCTCGGGCTGGCCGCCGACTACTCCTACGGCCAGCTGGAGCAGACCTACCAGATGGCCAAGGACCTGCGCTACAAGCTGATGACGGATCTCACCAAGAGCAGCGAGAAGAAGTATTCAGAGGAGGAGTTCAAGAAGATCATGAGCCTCTGACCGGCTCTGCAAAGCAAAGAGGCACCCTGAGGTGCCTCTTCTCATTTCGTCAAACGGGAAGCTCAGCGACGGCTGATATGGAGCGGGCCGAAGGTCTGGGCCACCGGCATGATCTCGATACTGTTGATGTTAACGTGGGCGGGCTGCTGGCTGACCCAGAGCACCGTATTGGCGATGTCTTCCGGCTGAATGGCCTGCACCCCCTGATAGACGGTGGCCGCCTTGGCGTCGTCGCCGTGGAAGCGCACGTTGGAGAACTCGGTACCACCGCACAGGCCTGGCTCCACGTTGGTAACGCGGATGGCGGTGCCCGCCAGATCGGCGCGCAGGTTGAGGCTGAACTGTTTCACGAACGCCTTGGTGGCGCCGTAGACGTTGCCACCCGGATAGGGATAGGTGCCGGCGATGGAGCCGATATTGACCACGTGGCCGCGATTGCGCGCCACCATGCCCGGCAGCAGCAAGCGGGTGAGCAGGGTCAGACCGCTGATGTTGGTGGCTATCATCTGCTCCCAGTCTTCCAGATCCGCCTTGTGGGCCGGCTCCAGCCCCAGCGCCAGCCCGGCGTTGTTGACCAGCAGGTCCACCTCGCTCCAAGCAGCCGGCAGGCCAGCGATGGCGGCGCGGGTAGCCGCCTTGTCCTGCACATCGAACACCAGCGGCAGGAACTGCTCGCCCAGCTCATCGGCCAGGGCGGCCAGCCGCTCGGCACGGCGACCCGTGCCTATCACTTTGTAGCCCGCCTGCACCAGCTGACGGCTGATGGACTCACCAAAGCCGGACGAGGCGCCCGTTACCATTGCTATCATCTGAACCTCCATATCTACACCGATATTGTTATTTATGTATTTGAATCCAATCTGATTCATTCATCGCTCAATTCACGCCCGGTCACCTTGCGCCAGAAAAATACCAGCAGATGGAGCAGAAACAGGCCCGAGCCCCCCAACGCAAACAGCAGGCCGGTGAGGGCATTGACCGAGGTATCGGCGCCAAACCACCACCACGCCAGCCAACCGAGCATGCCGATGACGAAGGTCTGGCCGGCGCAGACAGGGCAGCGCCCCAGCTTGGCCTTGATGGCGGTGGCCAGACAGTCATCACAGCTCATGCCGGTCCTCCGGATCCATGGCCGCTCAAGGCGCGGGCTTGGCGGCACAGGGCGGCTTGTACACTGCGGCGCTGGCGCCTGAGGGTGCGAACCTCGTCGCTCACCAGCGGCAACACCAGCCGGTGGGCATGCTGGTCGCGGCCATAATAGTCCGGCAACCTTTGCTGAGCCTTGAATCCCAGCGCCTGATAGAGGGCCAGCGCCTCTTCATTGGCATCACCCACCTCGAGGCGCACAGCCCCCCAGCCAGCCTCGCGCCCCTCCCGGATCACCTGCTCCAGCAGGCGACGGGCCCAGCCCTGGCGACGGATGGTCCAGCGGATGGCGAGAGTCTGGATCACCAGTCGATCCCAGCCCCTGTGCTCCAGCAGACTGAGATAACCCATCAGCTGATCCTTCTCATCCAGCACCAGCAGGGTGCGTCCCTTGGCGTGGGTAAGCAGATAGTGCCAGCGGCTGCGGCCAAAGGCGACTTCGGGGGGGAAACAGTAGCGTTCCAGCTTAACGATGGCGCCCAAATCATCGGTTCGGGCCGCTCGTACGGTCAACACGGGGAGTCCTTGTTCGGTTATTTATCTTCAGCACCAGAAATGCGACTTGTATCACAAGTTACCAAAGCAGAATATTAGGCACTGTAACCTCTTGTTTCCCCTCGCGCCATTGTCGTGCTTGTCGGTGCATCGAAGCCCACTGGGGATCCTGCCATTCAAGGCAGTCTGATCTGTGGAGCCGAAAATATGAGTACCTACGTCATAGTCGAAGAGCCGGGCGACTGGCCTTGCCATGCCGATTATCTGCTGACCGCCCGCACCTATCTGCAACACGGCGTGCCGACCACAGGCGGCCGACCCCGCATCATCAACCTCTGCCGCAACCTGGAGCACCTGAGCGCGGGCTACTACTGCTCCCTGCTGGCCCAGGCACGTGGCCACCACTGCCTGCCGGGATTGCAGGCCATCAGCGTGCTGCAACCCCAGCAGCCGCCGGCCAAGCTGTGGCGCAAGGTACAGGGCTGGCTGGCCCAGCAGAGCGAGGATCGCATTCGGGTGCGCGCAATCTTCGGCCAGAGTGAACAGAGCGAGCTGGCTGGGCTGGCCCGCTACTACTACGGCCTGAGCCAGCTGCCGCTGCAGGAGCTGACCCTCAAACGCGGCCGCCACGGTTGGTCGGTGCGCCAGCAGCAGAGCCTGTCGCCCCTGGAGTTGAGCCCAAGCGAGAAGGCGCTGATGCTGCACCACGCCCAGGCGCTGGTCGGTGCCGGCGACGAGGAGCAGGCGGCCCCGCTCTACCAGCTCGCCATCCTGGTGGATCCCGATGACGGCCGCGCCAGCAGCGATGCCCTGGCGCTGGATCGCTTCATTCGGGCCGCCGCCGCCCAGGGGATCCAGGCCGAGAGGCTGGCGCCGTCCGCCATCGAGCGATTGCCGGAGTTCGATACTCTCTGGCTGCGTTCCGAAACGGCCGTCGGCCACTACACCTTCGAATTTGCCCGCCGCGCCGAGCAGCTCAAGATGCCGGTCATCGACAGCTCCCGCGCCATCCTCGCCTGCAGCAACAAGCTCTACCTCTACGAGCTGATGGTGCGCAGCGGCGTACCCATGCCGCCCACCATGGTGGTGACCCGTCGTGGCCGCCATCAGGTGGACGAGCTGGTGCAGCGGCTCGGCCTGCCGCTGATGGTGAAGATACCCGACGGCGCCCAGGGGCGGGATCTCGCCATGGCCAGCGACGCTCAGCAGCTCGCCCGCCTGCTGGACGAGGGGCTGGGCCGCTCCGCCCTGCTGCTGGTGCAGAGCCGGATCCCCGCCGAATTCGACTGGCGCATCGGCTTTCTCGACGGCTCGCCACTGTTCGCCTGTCGCCGCTACCGGCCCGAGCCGGGCAACCGCATCCGCCGCCGCAAGCATCCCCTCGACATGAGCCGGATCGAGGCACTGCCGCTCACCGAAGTGCCGGAGCGGGTGCTGCAAACCGCCCGCCGCGCCGTGCACCAGCTCGGCAATGGCCTGTTCGGGGTGGATCTGCGCCAGCAGGATCGGGACTGCGTGCTGCTGGAAATCATCGACAATCCCTGGATACGTGGCGATATTGAGGACAGGGAGGCAAAGGACCTCTACGAGCGCCTGGCCAGGGCCTTCCGGCAACGGCTGGAAAACCGGGGGCAGAGCGCGGCAGGATAACAAGCATCGACAGCAGAGGTGGATATGATGACAACGGATTGGTGGGACATAGCGCCCCTTGGCTGGGAGAACATCCTGGCCTGCCTGGTGTGTGGCACGCTCGTGGGGCTGGAGCGGCAACTGCGCGGCAAGCCGGTCGGCATCCGCACCTCCTCGCTCATCATACTCGGCACCTACTGCTTTCTCGCCATAGGTGCCGCCGTCAGCCCGGAGAGTGCCGATCGGGCGCGGGTGCTGGGCCAGCTCATCACGGGCATCGGCTTTCTCGGCGCCGGCGTCATGATGACCAGGGATGGTCAGGTGCTGGGAGTCACCTCGGCCGCCACCGTCTGGATGCTGGCGGCCCTCGGCGCCCTCATCGGCATGCAGATGCTGCACCAGGCCGTGCTGCTCACCGGCGTCACCCTGGCCATACTGGTGGGGGTGGATTATCTCGAAACCAGCTTCAAGAGCCTGCGCCGCGGCGTGCACAACCGGCTGGAGAGCTGGCGCCACGGCAATGGTCACGCCCCCGCCCCCAACGCCCATCAGGACGAGCTGGGCAGCGGCATCGAGAAGTAACCCGCCACAATGAACAAGGGCTCCAGATTGGAGCCCTTGTTGTTACTCGCCAGCCTTATTGCAACAGCAGGAAGCGACCGCTCAGCGCCGGCAAGTCCACCGTCACGCTGCTGCCGCCTATGGCCAGGCTCTCGCCGCTCTGCAGATCCAGCAGGGCACTGCCGCCGCGCAGCTTGCCGACCGGCAGGGCATAGCTCTGGGGAGTGCTTGAAACGTTGAGCAGGTAGACGATCTGCTCCGCCGCCGTCTGCTTGATGTCGCCATAGACGCTGCCATCGGCCACCAGCTTGACCCGCTCACCCTGATAGAGGGCGGGATGCTTGGCACGCAGGGCCAGCAGCTGGCTCAGCCACTGCTTGAGCTCGGCCTGCTCGCCGCTTGGCACGAAACCGGTGGCAACCGGCACCTTGCCGTCGCTGCGGGCCACGTGATCGTCACAGAGCCCCTGGGCCGCACAGTCGCCGCTCACCTGCGCCGCAAAGCCCGGCACCTCGTCGCCAAACTCCTCGCCGTAATAGAGGGTGATGGGGCCGGAGCGGGCCGCCAGGAAGCTGAAGGCCGCCTTGTGGCGCTGCCAGTAGTCCGCCGGATTGAAGTTGCCGCGCTCCAGCAGATCGCCGAAGCGCACCAGATCGTGGTTGCCCAGCATCAGGTTCGGCATGGCGTGATCCGGGTAGTTCTCCACCTTGTTCCAGCTGGCGTCGAGCACGCTGGCACCCTGGCCGCCCTTGCCGGACTCCTCCACCGCCAGCGCCTGCACCAGACCGTAACGCAGCGGGAAGTCGAACGCCGAGGAGAGCGCCGGGTTGTCGCTCGGGCCATAAGCCTCTGCCCGGATCTCGTCGGCCCCCTTCCACACCTCGCCCACCAGGTAGCCGAGCGTGCCCCACTGATGACCGGCAGCCTTGCGTGCCGCGCTGGCCTGCTCGACCTCGCCACGAATGGCACGCCACTCGTCCAGCCCCAGCTGGTAGGCCTGATCGAGACGCCAGCCGTCGATGCCGTACTGCTCGACCCAGTAGCGGGCCACCTCCTTGAAGTAGGCCAGACTCTGGGACTGGCTGTAATCCACCAGCTGGCCCGGATAACCGGCACCACCGCTCTTGAGGGCGGGCAGACGCCCCTCTGGCGAGGGCTTGCTCACCCCCACCTTGTTGACGTGACCGAACACGCCGTCGAGGAAGACGTAGAGGCCACGCTGGTGCGCCGCCTCCACCAGCTTCTTGAGCTGGGCATTGCTGCCGAAGTTGGGATCCACGGTGAAGAAGTCGCAGGCGAAGTAGCCGGTGGCATCCAGTTTGTCATCCCCGCCCTGACCGGCGCAGGAGTCGAATACCGGGGTGAGCCAGATGGCGTTGACGTTGAGACTCTTGATGTGATCCAGGCTGTCGATGATCCCCTGCAGATCGCCGTTGTGCCGGGAGGGGCCGTAGCCGACGCCGTAGTTGGCGGCGCTGTCGCCATCGACGAAGGACTCCACCATCACCTGATAGGTGCGCAGGTTGCAGGCGGGCTGATCATTGCCGTAGCAGGCGCGGCTGGCGGTGGCAGGCGGCGGATTGACCACGGGGGGCTGGGGTTCGCTGCTGGATCCCCCGCCTCCGCTGCCGCAAGCCGTCAGTAACAGGGCGGCCCCGAGCAGGCCGCCATAGCGCAACGTTCCTTGTTTCATTGTTATGTTCCCGCTGTATTTGTATCGGCGCACAAGGCGCCACTCCGGGGCCATGATAGCGGCCCCGCCAGCACGGGTCTGTGACTGAAAACGTTACCCGGTTCAGTCGGTTGGTGCGTCTGCCTAGAGCACGCCGGCGGAGGCGAAACGGTAGTTGAGGGAGAGCCAGACGGCGCGACCCGGTTCCGGGATGCGACCCACCTGTTCATAGCCCAGCCCCGCCTGACTGGCGTGCACCGACTTGGAGAGGTGCTCGTAATAAAAGGTGTCGAACAGGTTGTCCACCCCGGCCGACAGCTGCCACCCCGGGTGGAACTGCCAGGCGGCGCTCAGGTTCAGGGTGAAGAAGCCCGGCGTCTCCCCCTGATCCTGCCCGGCTACCGTGCCGGACCCCACGTCCACCCTGTCCTGCGCGGCAACGGCGCGGCCAAGCAGGGTCAGGTTCCACGCCTCGGCCGGCTGCCAGCCCAGCGCCAGCTTGCCATCGAGCGGAGGCATCTGGGCCAGCGGCTGGTTGTCGCTCTGGTTTTCGCCGTAGACCAGTGCCAGGCCGCCATCGAGGCGCCACTGTTCGGCAAACTGCCAGCGCCCTTCCAGCTCACCGCCCCGGGTCCGAGCATCTATGTTGCGCACCTTGTTCGACTTGTTGTTATAGAGCAGGTAGTCCTGAATGTCGGCACTAAAGAGGGAGAGGGTCAGATCCAGTTCGCGGCTGCGCAGGGCCAGCCCCGCATCCCACTGGCGGCTGCGCTCCGGGTTGAGGGTGAAGGGGACGCTGTCCTTGCTGCGCTCCCAGTAGTCCGGTGCCCGCTTGGCCTGACCCCAGGCCAGGTAGCTCGACCAGGCCGGCGACCACTGGTATTCGTAGCGGCCAAAGCCGCTGTCCAGGGTCAGGGTATCGCTATAGAGGGTCTGATCCCCAGCGCCATAACGGGTGGTCTCGACCCTGTCCTGCCGGTAACCGCCCTTGTAGCCGTGGGCCCCCTGCTGACGGCCCAGCTCGACAAAGCCCCCCTGCTGCTCGAAACGCAGGGTGCGCTGGCGCGGCTGGCTGGCGTAATCCACCCCGCTGCGGGCCCTGTGTTGATCCCGGTTGGCATCGAGCCCGGCGGTCAGCAGCCAGTCGGCCGGCAGGGCCAGGTCGTTGGCCCAGCGCCCGCCAGTGTTGCGCCGATCCGGGTTGGAGAGCATCTTCATGCCGCTGTTTTGTCGCAGGCTGAAGTTGTCCATGATGTGGTCGATGTCGTTGTCCCACAGGGTCAGCTCGCTGCGCTGCCAGTGGCGGCTGATCTGCTCCTGCCTGAGCTTGAGGCCGAAGGATTCGCGATCGAACATGGGACCGTCCATGGTGCGATCCGCATAGGCGGCGCGGGCGTTGCTGCGCTCGGCGGTGAGTTCGAGCCAGGTGTGCTCCTCCGGCGTCCAGCCCAGCTGGGCCGTGCCGTTCTCCCGGCGATAAAAAGAGCGCACCCTGTCGCCGTGGCCATCTCTATAGTCATCGCTGTCGGAGTGGGTGAACTGGCCGCGCAGATACCCCTCGGGCGCACCGACTGTGGCATCCAGCATCTGATCGTCGCGCCCGAAGCTGCCATAGAGCGCCGAGGCCTCGGCCTTGACGCCGGGGGCGGTGAACTCGGGCCTGTCCCTCTCGAACAGCACAGTGCCCGCCAGGGCCACGCCCTGCTCGAGGGATTGCGGCCCCTTCAGCACCCGGATCCGGTCGAAGGATTGGGGAAACACATAGGCGGTGGGTGGATCCATGCGGCCGCCGCAGCCACCGGCCAGCATGCCGCCATCCATCTGCACGTTGAGGCGGGACATCCCCATACCCCGCAGCACGGGGTCGCCCCCCAGTCCGCCCTTGCGCACCATGCTCATGCCGGTGACGTTCTTCAGATAACCGGCACCGTCGGCGGCAGGCATGGGAGAGCCCGGTTTCTTGGGATCCAGGGTCACTTCCAGGGTGCTGGCGGGGCGGCTGGCGACCACCACCATGGGTTCCAGCTGCTGGACCTGCTCCTGACCGGCGGCGCCGTGGCAGGCGAGACCGCCCACCAGCAGGGCCAGCGGGGTGCGCATATGACAAGCCATACTCTTTCCTTATCTCTTTGTTTATTTTGTTTTTCTTATCTCACCCAACAAACCTTTCAGTTGGGGAAAGGTTTGTCATCCGGCCGCAAAAAAGGCCTGCGGCGGGAGGCGGCAAGCCTTGACGGGCAAAGCTGGAAGAGGGGTTGGCAAAATGTTGCGCAGGTTTTACCCAAACTAGGTAGAGAAGGCAAATGAACAAACATTCCAGTTACAGGAATCTGGGGATGGCTCACAAAAACAGGGGGTTAACTGAAAGCCTCCCGCTCGTTGATGGGTCTGATCAGGTGATAGACCTCGTGGGCCGACAGGGTGCAGCCGGCAGGCCACTCCAGCTGGTGGTGACGATTGATGAAGACCCGGGCGCAACGCCGCTCCGAATCCAGCGCCGCAAACAGGGCCTGCGCGCGCCAGGGGGTCAGGTCCAGCGCCCCCGTGGTGCCGTCGGAGAGCACCACGAACAGGCGCCATCCCTGCAAATATTCCACATCGATAAAGACCGGCATCCCTTCGGCTCCGATTGAGAAAATTCGGCGTCATTATAGGGAAGCGGCCTACATGACTTTGCAAGGGGGATCACAGTTTCCCCAGCCGTTTATGCTGTCTTGGATCCCTGCGCGCCCTCACATAAAAATCATAAATCGTGCCAAAACATCCTTTTAAACGGCACCTACACGCAACCTTTCCCCGGACCCGCTGTCATAACCCTGCAATATAAAAACAATGTGCCCGAGGACGGGTGCAAACAGGCTTGTAGGAACAACAATGACCACTATCAGACAATGGCTGGGACCGTTTTGGCCCATCGCCGTTTTTTCATTGATCGCGCTCGTCTCTCTCTCCGTCAGCCGACTCGGTCTCGGCTTCTGGCAACTGGAACGGGTCGACGCCGTCGCCGGCTGGCAGGAGATGCTGCTGCAAGGGCTGCGGGTCGATTTCGCCACCCTCTGCTGGCTGTGGGGCGTACCTGCCATGCTGACCCTGCTGCTGGCGGGGCCCCACCCTATCGGTCGGGCCTGGCTGCAGATCATCCGGGTCTGGCTGACCCTGGGACTCTGGCTGATGCTCTTCCTGGAGATCTCCACCCCCTCCTTCGTGACCGAATACGGGGTCAGGCCCAACCGCCTCTATGTGGAGTACCTCATCTATCCGAAGGAGGTGCTATCCATGCTGTGGGCCGGCCGCAAGGGAGAACTGCTGGCCGCCGTGCTGTTCAGCCTGCTGACCCTGGGCGGTGGCTGGTGGCTGAGCGGGCGCCTGCTGCGCGATCTCACCTTCCCGCGCTGGTACTGGCGGCCCGCCTTCGCCCTGCTCATTCTGGCCATAGGCTTTCTCGGCGCCCGTTCCAGCCTGGGCCATCGCGCCCTGAACCCGGCCATGGTGGCGTTTGCCAGCGATCCCCTGATCAATGCGCTGACCGTCAACTCCTCCTACTCCCTCTTCTTCGCCATCAAGCAGATGGGGGCCGAAGAGGATGCCAGCCAGTTCTACGGCAAGCTGCCCCAGGCGCGCATCCTGGAGCTCATTCGCCAGGAGAGTGGCCGCGAGCCCCACGAATTCAGCTCGGAAACCTTGCCCAGCCAGACCTTCAACGAAGCCAGCTATATCGGCAAGCCGAAGAACCTGGTGATCCTGCTGCAGGAGAGCCTGGGGGCCCAGTTCGTCGGCTCCCTCGGCGGCCTGCCGCTCACCCCCAATCTGGATGCACTCGCGCAGCAGGGCTGGGCCTTCGAGCAGCTCTACGCCACCGGCACCCGCTCGGTGCGCGGCATAGAAGCCGTGCTGACCGGCTTCACCCCCACCCCGGCCCAGGCCGTGGTCAAGCTTGGCAAGAGCCAGACCAACTTCTTCACCATCGCGGATCTGCTCAAACAGCGGGGCTACGACACCAGCTTCATCTATGGCGGCGAGAGTCACTTCGACAACATGCGCAGCTTCTTCCTCGGCAACGGCTTCACCACCATAGTCGAGCAGAAGGACTTCAAGAATCCGGTGTTCAAGGGATCCTGGGGTGCCTCGGACGAGGATCTGATGGCCAAGGCGGACGAGACCTTCAAGGCGCTGCACAAGGAGGGCAAGCCCTTCTTCAGCCTGGTGTTCAGCTCCAGCAACCACGATCCGTTCGAATTCCCGGACAATCGCATCGCCCTCTATGAGCAGCCCAAGCAGACCCGCAACAACGCGGCCAAGTACGCCGACTACGCCATCGGTGAGTTCTTCAAGAAGGCGAAGCAGTCGGACTACTGGAAGGACACCCTGTTCCTGGTCATCGCCGATCACGACAGCCGGGTCGGCGGTGCCAGCCTGGTGCCCATCCCCCGCTTCCACATTCCCGGCGTCATCGTGGGTGACGGCATAGCGCCGAAGCAGGATCCCCGTATCGTCAGCCAGATCGACATGGCGCCGACCCTGCTCTCCCTGATGGGGATAAGCGCCGACTACCCCATGCTGGGCAAGGATCTGACCCGGATGCCCGCCGACTGGCCGGGGCGCGCCATCATGCAGTACGACAAGAACTTCGCCCTGATGCGGGGCAAGGACGTGGTGATACTGCAACCCGAGCGCCCGGCGGAAGGCTTCATCTACGAGGATGCTACCGAAACCCTCACCCCGGCGGCGCAGCCGGATGCCATGAAGGATGCCGCGCTCGGGCTGGCGCTGTGGGGCAGCCTGGCTTATCAGAAAGGGCTCTACCAGACGGCGCCGGATACCCAGACTGCGCTGAACTGAGCCCGCCGCCGCAATAACATAAAACCCGCCGATTGGCGGGTTTTATGTTGGCCGCAACAGGGGATCAGGTGTTGAGGAAACAGGGCAGCGAGCGGCTGAACCTGTGTTCGAACACCAGCGAGGTCTCGAGGTGCACCACCTCCTCCCGGGAGGTGAAGTGATCGAACACGAAGTTGCGCAGGTGCTCGGTATCGGCGACGCAGAGGTGCACCAGGAAATCATCCTTGCCACCCATGTGAAACAAGCTGATCACCTCGGGCAGCGCCAGTATGGCGTCGCGGAAGGCATCGATGATCTGGCGGCTGTGACGCGCCAGTTGCAGCGAGACCATGGCCTGGATATGGCCACCGAGCGCCTGGTGATCCACTTCGCAATGGGCGCCCTTGAGCACCCCGTCCTGTTGCAGCTTGCGCACCCGCTCCAGGCAGGTGGACGGCGCCACGCCGACCAGGGCGGCCAGATCCTTGTTGGTCATGCCTGCATCGCGAAACAGATGGGCCAGGATATCCAAATCCAGTTGATCCAGGTTTCTCATCTTAACTCCTTGAACCGATCAATTTTTTAGACTCTGCCCGTAAACCAGGCCGAACACAACGCAGATTGACATCGGGGCCGCGCCCCCTATGCTTTGGCGCACTCAGAAACCGGCCATGCCGGCTCGCCGCGCCCTTGCTGGCCTCATAAGGACCTTTATGCACCCGTCTCACCCCTTCTGGAGCCAGGAAGTACCCCGCGTCGATGGCCAGCTGCTGCTGACCCCCTGCCCCGGCACCCAGCAGGTGGCGCTGCCACTGGCACTGGATCAGCTCAGGCTGGCGGGAGCCCACGGCGTGCTGACCCTGATGACGGAGGCCGAACTGGCCCGGCTCGCACTGAGCCAGCTTGGCCCGCAGGTCGAGGCGAGCGGCATGCGCTGGTTCCACCTGCCCATCGAAGACGATCAGGCCCCCGATGTCGCCTTCGAACAGGCCTGGCAACAGGCTCTGCCGCAACTGACCGGCCTGCTGCGCGAGGGCAAACACCTGGTCATCCACTGCAAGGGGGGCAGCGGCCGCACAGGTCTGGTCGCGGCCGCACTGCTTGTCTCCCTCGGCCAGCCACAGCAGGAGGCCATGGCCGCCATCCGGGCCCACAGGCCCAAGGCCTTCACCCTGGCGGCGCATCGCCAGTGGCTCGATGCCCTGACCGCACGACGGGAGCAGGCCGACTGAGCCACCCTGCTCCTTACTTGGGCTGCTGGTAGGTAAACACCTTGCCTATGTCTTCCACCCTATAGCTGGTGAGCTGATAGACGTAGTAGTTGAGCCAGTTTGAGAACAGCAGGTGGCCGTGACTGCGCCAGCTGGCGCGCGGGGTCTGGCCGGGATCGTTGGCCGGGTAATAGTTGACCGGGATGACGGGCTCGAGCCCGGCCGCCAGATCCCGCCGGTACTCCCCATCCAGAGTCAGCACGTCATATTCAGGGTGGCCGGTGACGAACACCTGGCGACAATCCTTGGTCGCCGCCAGATAGACACCGGCTTCCTCCGACTCGGCAAAGATCTGTAGGTCGGTGTGGGCGCGGATAAGATCCCCATCGAACGCTGCGTAACGGGAGTGGGGCGCCACGAACTCGTCGTCGAAGCCGCGCAGCAACGGCTCGTGCTCATCGAGCCTGTGATGGCGATAGATGCCGGAGAGCTTCTCGCCGTGAGTCTGTTTTTCCATGCCATACAAGGCTTTCAGCGCCGCCTGCACCGCCCAGCAGAGAAACAGGGTCGAGGTCACGTGTTGATGGGACCACTCTATGATCTCGACGATGCGCGGCCAGTAGACCACCTCCTCGAACTCCACCAGCCCGAGCGGCGCCCCCGTGATGATCATGCCGTCGTAGTTGTTGGCCCGCACCTGTTCGAAGTCGTGATAGAAGTTCTCCAGGTGTGCCTGGGGCGTATTCTTCGACTCCCGATCGTCGATGCGCAGCAGATCCACGTCCACCTGCAACGGCGAGTTGGAGAGCATCCGCATCAGCTGGATCTCGGTTTCAATCTTCTTGGGCATCAGGTTGAGGATCAACACCCGCAACGGGCGTATGTTCTGGGTGACGGCCCTGGATTCCGTCATCACGAAGATGTTCTCCTGCCCCAGCACTTCGGCGGCGGGTAACTGATCCGGGATCTTGATCGGCATGCTTACTCCCTGTACTGCATCGGTAAATATGTCTGGACATCCAGAAGCCTATAATAAAGCGTCTACCCTGTCATCAGATACCTTTTGTATTCACCTCCGCCTTTGACTAGCATACGGCTCATGTGTCTCTCGCAGCCAAGACAATGACAGGTATCAAGATTTCCGTAGACCGACTGCAAGTCGGCAATTTCGTCTCTCTGCCACTGGGTTGGCGCGAACACCCCTTCCTGTTTTCCAGCTTCAAGCTCAAGACTGAAGAGGAGATAGAGCTGATCCGCCGGCTCGGCCTCAAGCTCGTTACCATCATCCCCGACAAGAGCGATGCGCCGCCCAAGCCGCTGAGCCAGATCCAGCCGCAACCGGCCGAGGCGCCGGACACCTCCCAGCGCCAGGCCGAGATGCAGCTGGAAAAAGAGCGCCGTATCGAACAGTTGCAGCAGTATCGCCGCGACTTGCAGCAGTGCGAGAAGCAGTTCCAGCAGTCGCTGGCGCAGGTGCGCAGCGTGATGAGCAAGATCCAGTCCCGCCCCCTCAACGCCATCGGCGAGGCGCAGGAGCTGATCAACGCCATGACGGAGCAGCTGCTCTCGGTGGACGAGATGGTGCTGCACCTGGTCTCCGACAGCGAGGATGGCAACAACCTCTACTTCCACTCCCTCAACGTCAGCGTGCTCAGCATGCTGCTGGCCAAGGAGTGCAAGATGTCGGCCGACGAGATCCGCCAGGTCGGCATGGGCGCCCTGTTCCACGACATCGGCAAGCTGAAGATCCCGAGCCAGATACTGCGCAAGACGGAGCCGCTGACCAAGCCTGAGCAGAACCTGATGGCCCAGCACCCGCGCTACGGCCTGGATCTGCTCAATCTGGCCAAGGATTTTCCGGCCGGGGCCAAGGGAATCGTGCTGCATCACCACGAATACCTGGATGGCAGCGGGCCCGAGGGGCTCAAGAAGGGGCAGCTCGACCCCCTCACCCAGATGGTGTCGCTGATCAACGAGTACGACAACCTCTGCCACCTGCAGGCCAAGGTGCCCTACTCGGCCCTGAGCGGCCTCTACAAGCAGCGCAAGGCCCAGTTCAACCCGGAATACCTCAGCATGCTGATCCGGCTGATGGGCATATACCCGCCCGGCAGCGTGGTGCAGCTCTCCAACGGTCAGGTAGGGCTGGTGATGTCGGTGAATGCCTCCCGCCTGCTCTATCCCTCTGTGCTGGTGTACGATCCCCGCATCCCGCGCCAGGAGGCGGCCATCATAGATCTGCAACAGGCCGAGCTCTCCATCGCCAAGGTGATCCACCCCAAACGACTGCCCCCGGCGGTGTTCGAGTACCTCAATCCGCGTACCCGGATCAGCTACTACTTCGAACACGCCAAACCCTGATTGTCCCGGCCATGGTTCATGGCCGTCCCAGTTCAGGTCCCCAGCCCAAGGAGCCCCCATGCGTATCGAGATCATCAGCACCGGAGACGAGATAGTGACGGGTCTGGTGGTGGATACCAATGCCGCCTGGCTCAGCGCCCTGCTGTTGGAACAGGGCTGGCAGGTGCGCCGCCGCGTCACAGTGGGGGACAACCTCGCCGATCTGAAAACCGTGCTGCAGGAGAGCGCCAGCCGCGCCGAGGTGGTGCTGGTGTGCGGCGGCCTGGGCCCCACCGCCGATGATCTCACCGCCCAGGCGGCGGCCGAGGCGTTCGGCCAGCCCCTGGTTCTGTTCCCGGACTGGCTCGCCACCATAGCGGCCCGCTACGCCAGCCGGGGCCGCGTCATGCCCGCCAGCAACGCCAAGCAGGCCTGGCTGCCGCAAGATTGCGAGATCCTCGACAACCCGGTCGGCACCGCCTGTGGCTTTGTGGTCACCCACACAGGCCATCAGGGTCAGAGCCAGCTCTTCTTCACCCCGGGCGTGCCGTTCGAATTCAAGCAGATGATGCACGAGCAGATCTTGCCGCGCCTCAAACAGCTGGCGGGCGCGCAGACCGATACCGAGCTGCGCCGCTTCTACAGCTTCGGCATCTCGGAATCTGCCCTCTCCGACATGCTGGATGCGGCCCCCTGGCCGACCGGCATAGAGCTGGGCTACCGCTCCTCCATGCCGCTGATCGAGCTGAAACTCATAGGCCACGGCGCCAGCGCGGCCGACATGGATGCCGCCGAGGCGCGACTGCTCGCGGCGATCCAGCCCTGGCTGGTGGGACGGGGGGATGAGGAGCCGGCGCGGCAGATCCTGGCCCTGCTGGGGGAGAGGCCGCTGACCCTGCTGGAGGGGGAGAGCCGGGGTGCCCTGCTCGCCCTCTGCCACGACCATCCCTGGCTTGAGGCCGGCTTTCGCGGCGATGTCGCCAGCGAGCTGGCGCAGTTGGAGGCAAGGAGTGAGGGGCTGAGCCTGACCATGGGATGGGAGGGGCCGGACGGCGTGCCGCTGCTGCTCTGCGCCGACGGGCAACAGATCGGCCAGACGCTGAAGGCCAGCCACCCGGATCCCGAGAGCCGACGCAAGATCCTCGCCTTCGCCGCCCTCGACATGCTGCGCCGCCAGCTGCAAGGCTTGCCTGTGCTCGGCGACTACCTCACCCTGGCCAGAACGGCGCAGCGCGGCAGCTAGGCATCAAACGCCTCAATCCAGACTCTTCTTGAACCTGTGGGCGGCCAGGGTCAGCACCAGCAGGGTGAAACCGGCCAGCCAGAGCACGTCCGGCAGCAGCTCAGACAACTCACCGCCCCGCAGCACTATGCCCCGGATCAGCCGCATGAAGTGGGTGGCCGGCAACACCTCGGCAATCCACTGGGCCGGCACCGGCATCCCCTCGTAGGGGAACATGAAACCCGACAACAGGATGGAGGGCAGCAGGATGAACACCGTCATCTGCATCGCCTGCAGCTGGGTCTGTGCCAGGGTGGAGATGAGCAGCCCCAGGGTCAGGCTGGCGGCGATGAACAGCAGGGTCGCCAGCAGCACCTGGCTCAGGGCGCCGTTGACGGGCACATCGAAGATGAGGTGGCCGAGGCCGAGTATGATGGCCACCTGGACCAGCCCCACCCCGATATAGGGCAGAATCTTGCCCAGCATCAGCTCCATCGAGCTGACCGGAGTGGTGATGAGCAGCTCCAGATTGCCGCGCTCGCGCTCGCGCACTATGGCCGCCGAGGTGAACATGATCATGGTCATGGTGAGGATCACACCGAGCAGGCCGGGCACTATGTTGACCGCCGAGCGGCGGGCCGGGTTGAAGTAGAGCACAGTCTCGAAGGTGGGCGGCGCGGATTCAAGCCCAGGTTTCAGATCGGAGAGCGGCATGTTGCGCAGCCCCAGCAGGGCCCCGGCTATCATGGTGTCCGAACCGTCCACCAGCCACTGGCCCGCCGTCTCACCGGCGCTGAGCCGGCGGCTCAAGTCGGGGGGCAGTACCAGCACGGCGCGCACCTCGCCCCGGGTCAACGCCGCTTCGGCCTGCTGCACCCCAACGTATTGCTGCTCGATGCGCACCACCTGGCTCGCCTTCACCGCCTCCACCAGCAGCCGTCCCGGCACGCTCTGGCTCATCTCCACCAGCCCCACAGGTATGTGGCGCACATCCGTGTTGATGGCGTAGCCAAACAGCAGCAGCTGGATCAGGGGGATCATGACTACCATGCCAAAGGTCAGCCTGTCCCGCGCCAGCTGCCTGAGTTCTTTCTGGGTGATGGCCCAGAGCCGTCGCAGACTGTTCATGCCCTTGGCTCCTGCCCGGTGCAGCTGACGAACACATCCTCCAGGCTGGGCCTGACCAGCGCCATGGCGGCACCGGCCAGCGCCGGGCAGGCCTGCTGCAACCAGGTCACAGGCTCGGCCAGCTCCTTGTCCACCAGCACCCGCAAGCGCTGACCGAGCTGGGCGGCGGATCGCACCGGCGCCAGCTGCACCAGCTGCTGCTTGAGCAGCCGCAGGTCGCTGGCCTGCACCTCCACAACCCGGGTACTCATGGCATCCATCAACGCCTGGGGCGAGCCCTGGGCCCGCACCCGCCCCGCCTCCATGATGGCCAACGCATGACAGCGCTCCGCCTCATCCATGTAGTGGGTGGTGACCAATATGGTGGTGCCCCCTTCGCTGAGATCGAACAGCTTCTCCCAGAAATCGCGCCGGTTTTGCGGATCCACCGCCGAGGTAGGCTCGTCGAGCAGCAGCAGATCCGGGCCGTGGATCACGGCCGCCGCCAGCGCCAACCGCTGCTTCTGGCCGCCGCTCATGGCACCGGCCCGCTGCCGGGCCAGCGCGGTCAGCTCATAGGTGGCCAGCAGTTCGTGCAGCCGGGCGCCGAGCGCGGCCCCCCCCATGCCGTGGATGCGGCCCATGAACTCCAGGTTTTCCCAGCTCGTCAGCTCGTCGTAGAGGGAGAACTTCTGGGTCATGTAGCCGATCCGGCGTTTGAGTGCCTCGGCCTGCTTGGGAATGCTGAGTCCCAGCACCTCCACCTCTCCGGCCGAGGGGGTGAGCAGGCCGGTCAGCATGCGCAGTGTGGTGGATTTGCCGCAGCCGTTGGGGCCGAGAAAGCCGTGGATCTGCCCCCTGGGCACGCAGAGATCCAGCCCGTCCACCGCCAGGAAATCACCGAAGCGGCGGCTCACTCCCTGCGCCCGGATCGCCAGTTCACTCATGGCTCGCCCTCTCATCACCGGGCTCCGCCTGCAACGGCAGGCCGCTCGGCAGATCCTGCGCCCCGTTCGGCAGATCTATCTCGGCCAGATAGACCAGCCGGGCTCTGTCCTGTTCATTGAGGGCATAGTAGGGGGTAAAGGCGGGCTCTTTCGAGATCCAGCGCAGCCGGCCCATTAGCGGCTCTGCCACCCCGTCCACCCGCACCCGTACCGGCTCGCCGAGGCGGTAGCTGGCGAGGGAAGGCTCGGGCACATAGACCCGGGCGTAGGGGGCCTGATCCGCCTGAATGGCCGCCAGCACGGCACCGACCGATACCCTTTCACCTAGGTGATAGGGCAGGCTGTCGAGCCGGCCGCTGCGAGTGGCGACGATGGAGAGATCCGCCAGCTCCCGCTCGGCCAGCGCCACTTCGGCCCTGGCGGCCTGCAGGGCCGCATCCGCTTCGTCTATGTCTTCGCTGCGCACGCCCCGGGTCAGCTTGTCGAGCTGCTGGCGGGCCCCGTCCTGTTCGGCCAGGGCGCCGTCACGCAGGGCGCGGGCCTTGTCGAGATCGGCCGGGCTCACCAGCTTCTGACGCACCAGTCGATCGATGCGCTCGAAGTTGCGTTCGCTCTCCCTGACATTGGCCTGCGCCTTGTCGAGGCTGGCCCGGGCGGCGGCTATGTCTTCCGGCCGTTCGCCATTGGTCATGCGGGCGAGGGCCGCGCGCGCTTGCGCCTCTTGGGCACGGGCACGGGCCAGCACCGCCTGCTGGCGGCGATCGTCGAGCCGGGCCAGCAGGGTCCCCTCAGCCACCAGACTCCCCTGGGCCACCGGCAGGGCGCGAATGATCTCGCTGGCGGTGGCGGTCAGCAGCACCCGATCCCGCTCCAGGGTACCGAGTGCAATGGTGGACACCTGCGGCTGGCAGGCGGTGAGCAGGCCCGTCAGGGCCAGGGGCAGCAGACAATGACGCAACATCGATACTCCTCTCGCGGCGGGCCAGACTTACCGATGCAAACCACCACCGGGTTCAGGGCCGGCACGTCTCTCGCAGACCTGCGGGCTTCTCGTGCCGTCAGCATACCCGCTGTCATCCTTGATTTCCTCGTCCCAGCTCACCCATTTGTGCTTAGTTCGTTGACCAAAAAGGAGAAATGCCCGAATACTGCAGACCGGAACCATCTTGATGACTCGCGTTTTTAACAAAAAGCCGATTAAATGGAAGTAAGAAGCGATCTCGATATGGATGCAGACGAGGGAAGGGAACCGGGTGTTAAGCAAAGAGTGGTTACTGTTATCAACCGATATGGAGTACGCCTGCCTGCGCATAGTGCCCGGGCTGACCAAACCCGTCTCGGAGAGCGATATCCAGACGCTGCTGCTGGCTTCCAACTGTCGCCGCTACCAGCCGCTGACGGAGGGGATCAAGCAGGCCATCAGCTTGCTCAACACCCTGTTGAGCAACCCGGCCGCCCCCCTGCCCGGCAATCCGGTCCCCGTCGCCCAGCGCCACGATGCCCGCGTCACCCTGGTGGTGGAGAAAGACCGGATGAGCGCCGTTGCCCAGATCACCGCCGACTGGGGTGGCAAGTATCTCACCACTGAACAGCTGGAGCAGGCGGTGCAAGCCAGCGAGATCAGCCAGGGAGTACAGGCGCCCCTCATAGCCGCCGCCATTCTGGCCGCCAAGGAGGCGACGCCGGGGGCCCTGATCAAGCTGCCGGTGGCGCTGGGCAAGGCCGCCGTCAACGGCCAGGACACCCGCTTCGAGCGGCTGGTGGAAACCCCGGCCGAGCGGATCCTCAAGCCCCAGGAGCTGGATCATGGCCGGGTCGACATGCGCGACCTCGGCACCCTGCTCACCGTCAAGGCGGGCGCCCAGCTGATGCGCCGCCACCCCGCCACCCAGGGCGTGCCCGGCTTTACCGTCACCGGCCAGGAGCTGCCCGCCAAACACGGCAAGGACAGCCCCATGGTGGCCGGCGAGGGCACCTTCGCCTCGCCGGACGATGTGGATCTGCTGCTGGCCGGCCGCCCCGGTCTGCCTCGCCAGGAGAAGAACGGCATGAAGGTAGACGACGTGCTGAGCGTCAAGCAGGTCGACATCCGCCACGGCCACGTCATCTTCGAGGGGGCCCTGATAGTGGCGGGGGATGTCACCCCCGGCATGAAGATAAAGACCAGTGGCGACGTGGTGATCGGCGGCTTCGTCGAGGGGGGCTATATCGAATCGAGCGGCACCATCACGGTGCGCAGCGGCATCATAGGCCGCAAGAGCGAGCAGAGTGACGAATACCTCTGCCATCTCAATGCCCAGGGCGAGATCCATGCCAGCTATGCCCAGTACGCCAAGCTGGAGGCCGGCGGCGACATCCAGATCCAGAGCCAGCTCAGCCACTGTTACAGCCGCAGCGGGCAAGACATCAAGGTGGGCGACAGCGGCATGCGCAAGGGCCACCTTCTGGGGGGCATCAGCATCGCCAATCGCCTCATCATGGCCCCCATACTGGGGGCCTCGGCCTACAACCAGACCCGGTTGCAGATCCTCGGCGGCTACTTCACCCACAAGGAGCAGGAGCAGGCCCTGCGCCAGCGCAAGCAGGAGTGCCGGGATCAGCTGGACAAGCTGCAGGATCTGCTGCTCAAGCTGTTGCAGCTGCCAGCGGACAAGCGCAATCCCCAGACAGTGCAGAAGATCAAATTGATCCGCACCCAGCATATCGACGAGAGCAAGCTGCTGGATGAACAGCTGGAGGCGGCGCAGGAAGAGCTGCAAAAACTGATGACGGAGATGGACATCATAGCCACCCAGCGCGTCTTCCCCGGGGTCGAGGTGGAGATGGCCCACCACCACTACAGGGTCGACATAGAGCACGGCCCCATCCACTTCGCCATCCACGAAGATCAGTTGCAGCTGACCCCCTACGAACCCCACAAGTGACGGCCTGCGGCTCGCGACTTCCCGGCAAGCCCCCCCTGCTGGCGCCGCCTCTCGCCGCCAACCCGTGATCCTGGCGGCGAATTTCGCTACACTCGGCCTCCCATTGGCCCCATAGGGCGGGCCAGCCAGACTTCAGGTAGTGAGAGATGTACAAGCTGATCGCATTGGATATGGATGGCACCCTGTTGAACTCCCAGGGCCAGATTTCACCCCGCACCCACGCCGCCATTCAGGCCGCCCGCGCCAGGGGCGTGACTGTGGTGCTGACCTCGGGCCGCCCGCTGGAGGGGATGAGCCGCTACCTGGTCGAGCTCGGCCTCACCGGTCAGGATGACTACGTCATCTGCTACAACGGCGCCCTGGTGCAACAGGTGGCCGATCAGCGCATCATCCGCAGCCAGCTGCTGACCGGCGGCGACGCCAGCGCCATCGCCAGGCTGGCAAACGAGCTGGAGGTGAACGTACACGGCTTCTCTGTCACCCGTGGCCTCATCAGCCCCAGGGTCAGCACCTATACCGAGCACGAATCCCGCCTCATCGGCATGCCCATCAATCTGATCGATTTCGCCACCCTGCCCGCCGACGAGCAGATCATGAAGGTGATGATGATCGACGAGCAGCCCCAGCTCTCCCGCGCCATCGAACGCCTGCCCGCCGAGCTTTATGAGCGCTACACAGTGGTGCGCAGCGCCCCCTACTTCCTCGAGTTCATGCACAAGCAGAGCAACAAGGGGACCGGCGTCGCCGCTCTGGCCGAGCATCTGGGGCTGGACGCCGCCCAGGTGATCGCCGTGGGGGATGCGGGCAACGATCACCACATGATCGAGTACGCCGGGCTGGGAGTGGCCATGGGCAATGCCACCGACGAGATCAAGGCGCTGGCCCAGCACACCACGGCGCGCAACGATGAAGACGGGGTCGCCCAGGTCATCGAGCGATTCGTGCTGAACGCCTGAGTCGACAAAGGGGCCTGCGGGCCCCTTCTGCTATCCGGCTACCCCGGCCAGATGTTTAATATATCCACCACAGACCATATCCCTCATCTCACCAACACCCCCGCAGGCCCCTTTAAAAGGGACTCAAGGCAGCTCTTCGCTTAAAACAGTTAACATTTCAGCATCATTTCGTTTGACATATTGAACGGCCTTGGCAGACTGGGATCAGGATCCAGGCTGTCATTGCCCAGGCTGACCGACGATTCTGGTACTGCGGCACGACCCTGATCCCATGACCATGCCTTGAGGCATGCCCTTGCCCTTTCAGCGGCAGCAAGGGCCTTCCCAAGGCGCAGGACCGCAAAGGATAGCAAGGTGAATCATGACAGCTCGCAACCCCCACACCCCGCGTAAACCCGTCGTACTCATGACCATGGGCGCCCAGCCCCGCAATGGTCACCCCTATCAGGTGATGACCCACAAATACATAATGCCGCTGGTGGAGATCAGCGACTGCGTGCCGCTGCTGGTGCCGACCTGCTGCGGCACAGAGGATCTGGCGCAGTATCTGGATTTGGCGGATGGCGTCTATCTGAGCGGCGCCGGATCCAACATAGATCCCGCCCTCTACGGCCAGGAGAACCTGACCCCGGAGAAGCAGCAGGACAGAGACAGGGATCTGTTCGACATCCCGCTGGTGCGCGCCGCCCTCGATCGCGGCCTGCCGATCCTCGGGATCTGCCGCGGCATGCAGGAGATCAACGTGGCCCTTGGCGGCGACATTCATCAGAAGGTCTACAACGAGCCGGGCTATGACGATCACAGGGAAGATTCGGACGATCCGGTCGACGAGCAGTACGGCGAGAGTCATCAGGTCGAGCTGGTGCCCGGCAGCTGGTTTGCCGAGCTGATGGGACAACCGTCGATCCCGGTCAATTCGCTGCATGGGCAGGGGATCAAGACGCTGGCCAAAGGGCTTGAGCCGCTGGCCCACGCCGAGGATGGGCTGATCGAGGCACTCCATGCCCCTGCCCTCGCCTCCTTCCTGCTGGCGGTGCAGTGGCACCCGGAGTGGAAGGCAAGCGGGAATCCCCACTCCATCAAGATTTTCGAGGCCTTCGGCGACGCCTGCCGGGCCCGCGCCAGCAAGGGCTGACTAGTCGCCAAACCCTCGCGCCTTGAGCTTGGGCAAACCACCCCGCTCGGGGCGCAGGGTGCGGCATATCTCCATCCCCTTGAGCCCGCGCTGGATGTGATCCGGCGTGTGGCCGAACACCATGCCGTTGCTGCGATAGAGGGCATCGTCATCCAGCTCGAACAACTCACCGCCGATCAGCAGCTGCTCGCGGCCGTTGACCGTCTTGCCCCGCTTGAGCGGCAGCGTCATGTCGCTCAGCACCTCGCCGGTGGCGCAGCCCTCGCGCCAGCGGGCCTCGTCGGAGAAGGGGGTAATGGCGATCTCGCGCCAGGAGCCATCGCGAAACTCGACTCTATACTTGTCGGCCAGCTGATCGCAGCCCGCCAGCAACCAGACCCCTGCGATACAGACCAGCTTGTTCAACTTGCGCACACTCGCCACTCCCCTGCCACATTGGCGCCCAGCATAAATAAATTGCCCTCACCCCGCACCCATTTAGCGGTTCGAAAGCAACTATGCTGGAAATAACCAATGATAAGGGGCTGTTATGTTTAGCGATCACCTCATTGCGCTACCTACCCTGCTGTGGATTGGTGAGCACCCGTTCTGGACCCTGCTGACCCTGTCTCTACTCGCTACCCATTTCTGGCGCTCCCCTGGCCGGCGGCGGGAGCTGGTCGCCGAGCTCGGCTTCGTCATGCTGAGCACCGTCACCATACTGTTGATCCAGTTCGAGGGCGGATGGTTTCGCCTGCCCCTGCCCCACCACTGGCTGGTGGAGATCTCCAGTCTGCTGGCCGGCCTTGTGCTGGTGAAGGTCTGGGGGATACTGCTGTTCCAGTTTCTGCTGCCCCTGTGCCAGATCCGCATCCCGCGCATCATAGCCGACATCGTCATCACGGTCGGCTACATCGGCTGGTGCCTGTTCCGGCTCTACGCCTCCGGCATGGCGCTCGGCGAGATAGTCACCACCTCGGCCGTCATCACGGCCGTCATCGCCTTCTCCATGCAGGACACCCTGGGCAATCTGCTGGCTGGAGTCTCCATCCAGCTCGACAACTCCATCGCCATCGGCGACTGGCTGCAGGTCGAGACTACCCAGGGCCGGGTGGTGGAGATCAACTGGCGCGCCACCACCATAGAGACCCGCAACTGGGAAACCGTGGTGATCCCCAACAGCCACCTGCTCAAACAGCGCTTCACAGTGCTGGGACGGCGGCAGAACGCCCCCCTGCAGTGGCGGCGCTGGGTCTGGTTCGACATCACCCTGGACACGTTGCCGACCCAGATCATAGCGCTGGTGGAACACTCCCTGCGGGAGACCCGCCTCCGCCACGTCTCCGCCAGCCCGATGCCAGACTGCCTGCTGATGAACGTGGAGAACGGCGTCGCCCGCTACGCGGTGCGCTACTGGCTCACCGATCTGGCAGTAGACGATCCCACCGATTCTGCGGTGCGCACCCTGATCGATGCCGCCCTGCGCCGCAACGACCGCCGCCTCACGCCCCCCATCTTCAACGTCTTCATGACCACGGATCAGGATCACAAGGATCAGCGCCACAAGCGGCATACCGCCGAGCGCACCGCCACCCTGCGCCGCTTGCCGCTGTTCGCCATGCTGCAGGAGGAGGAGCTGCTGCAACTGGCGGATCAGGTCAAGTTCGCCCCCTTCGTCAACGGCGATCGCATGCTCACCCAGGGCGAGATCTCGGGCTGGCTGTTCGTGCTGGTGAAGGGGGATGCGGAGATGCTGGTGGAGGTGGAAGGGCGCGAACTGCTGCTCGGCACCCTCAGCGCCGGCGACTTCTTCGGCGAACTGAGCCTGCTCACCGGCGAGCCCAGCCCGTTCACGGTGCGGGCGCTCGGCACCGTCGAGACCTATCGCATCAATCAGGCCATGTTCCAGGAGCTGGTCATGCAGCGCGAGTCGCTGGTCGAACCGCTCTACCGGGTGCTGAGCGCCAGGCAGCAGGAGCAGCAGGCCCTGCTGGTAAGGGAGGCGGAATCCCTGAGGCAAGTCACGCCGCCGCGGGATCTGCTGGATAAACTGAAGGCGCTGTTTGGCGGCCTATGACGTAGCATGGAGGCCCGAGCTTTCGACAAGAGACCGACTCCATGCTGCTGACCGCCCTGGCCCTGAGTGCCACCCTGCAATTTGACTGCCCACCCAGAATCGAGACCCGCCAGCAACTGTTGACCACACCAGAGGGCTGGCAGGGTCTGAGCCGGGATCCGGAAGGAAAACCGGGTCAGACCCTGAGCCACCGGCTGGCAAACCTGGCGCTGTTTGATGGTGAGCCGGGTGAGCTGGTTCAGCTCAAACCGGACAATGGCGACAGCGACGAGATCCACTACTGGAGCCTGCTCGGCAGCAGCCTGCGTCCTCTCTATCTGGTCTGCCACTATCAGGATACCGCCCTCACCCTGCAGCAGCCGCTGCCCCTCGGCATCAGTTACTGCCGGGTCAATCAGGGCGACCCTTACGATCTGCGCGGGCTGATCTGCCGCAAATAACGCAGTGAAGGGCGGTCAGCAATCGCCGTCAGAGCAGCAAGTCGGCCAGCTCGCCGAGGGCATTGAGCTCCACATCCGGCAACAGTTGCAGCCCCTGCCAGGGCTGCTGGCGATCGTTGAGCCAGGCGGCCCGAAAACCGTGCAGGCGCGCGCCCAGCACATCCGTCTCCGGGTGGTCCCCCACATGCAGGATCTGGCCTGGAGCCAGCTTGAGGACCCTCTGCGCTTGCACAAACATGTCCGGCGCCGGTTTCATTCTGGCGCCCGCGCCCGCCTTGCAGACCAGGGTGAAATAATCCGCCAGCCCCGCCTGTACCAGATCCAGGTTACCGTTGGTGATGACCACCAAGGGGTAGTGCCCGGCCAATCGCGCCAGCAAGTCGTGGGTCGCGGCGCTCACCGTTATCCTGGATCGCTCGGCGAGAAAGGCGGCGAATACCTGTTCGGCCTCCCGGCTGGCGGTGGTGGCCGCCATGCCGCCCTGCACCATGGCCTCATGAATGGTGCGCTGACGCGCCAGGCTGACATCCTGGCGCAACTCGGGATGGGCAAGCAGGATGGCGCGCTTGAGTTCCAGCCAGCGCGGCTTGTCCAGCATGGCGGTGGCCAGGTATTCGCTGCGCAGATGGGCCAGCATCCACTGCTCGGCCCGTTCAATGGCGGGGCCGTTGTCGTAGAGGGTGTCATCGAGGTCGAACGAGATGGCGGCCACCGGCTGCCAGCGGCGATAAAAATGCATTCATGCTCCTTCACGGCGGGGTAACCAGACCCCGTTATTCATCTTCCGGGGTGGCAGGATCCCGCCTGGCCCTGGGATGGGCGTTGTCGTACACCTTGGCCAGATGCTGGAAATCGAGGTGGGTATAGATCTGGGTGGTGGAAAGATCCGCGTGCCCCAGCAGCTCCTGCACCGCCCGCAGATCGCCGGACGACTCCAGCATGTGGGTGGCGAAGCTGTGGCGCAGCTTGTGGGGATGGATGTGGGCATTGAGCGCCTGCTTGTTGCCCCAGCCATCGAGCCGCTCCTGCACCGAGCGGGCCGACAGCCGCCGTTTGCGCTGCGAGACGAACAGGGCCTCGGCCTCGTCCCCCGCCAGCAGGGGGCGCACCTTGAGCCACTTCTGCAACCACTCCACCGCCATCCGCCCCATGGGCAGCACCCGCTCCCGCGCGCCCTTGCCGGTCACCTTGAGCTGACGATCATCGAGCTTGATGTCCGTCAGATTGAGCCCCACCAGCTCGGCGAGCCGCAGGCCGGAAGAGTACATCAGCTCCATGATGGCGCGATCCCGCACCGCCAGCGGATCCTGCTCGTCTGTGATGTTGAGCAGCTGGTACATCTCGTCCACATCCAGGTTCTTGGGCAGGGGTCGCCCCTGCTTGGGGGTCGCTATGCCGCGGGCCGGGTTGGCGCTGAGCCGCCCCTGGCGCACCTGCCAGTCGCAAAAACTGCGCAGGGCTGAGAGCTTGGTGGCGAGAGAGCTGGGTACCAGTCCGGCCTTGTGCATCCGGGTCACCAGGCTGCGCACCTGGCTCGCCTCGAGCCGGGTCCAGTCGCTCAGGCCAAGCCTGACCAGCTCGGCTGTCATTATCTCCAGGTGAGAGCGGTAGTTGCTGCGGGTATGAGGGCTGAGCTGGCGCTCGACCCTAAGGTATTCGATGAAGGCCGCCAACTCATCGGCCAGGCTGGCCGGCAGAGGCTCGGCGGCAGGAGACTGTGCCTTAGCCACGAACCAGCTCGGGCAGGCGCAGTTGCAGCAAGCGGCCCAGCTGACCCAGCAGCAGGGTGTCGTTGTGGGGGCTGAAGTGGCTGGGATCCGAGCTGGCGAAGGCCAGCACGCCGAGATCGCCGAGCCGCATCAGGGCAACGGAGTTGACCAGCACATCGTGGCCAAACAGCGCCTGCTTCTCGCTCTGGTTGAGGCGACCGAAGTAGTAATCCTGCCCCGGCAGCCGTTGACCCAGCAGCTGATCGAGCTGCTTGCCCTCCGCCATGAAGCGCAGCTCTGGGCCGCTCAACTGGAATTTCTTCGGGCTGAGCCAGAGCCGCAGGCCGGTCAGCCGCAGTCGCTGCACGAAGGCCTTGCCCATCACGGCACTCACCTCGAACAGGGTCTGGCAGCCGTAGAGTTCGCCGTAGAGATCGGCGTAGACCCGGAAGATCCGCTCGTTCTCGCTGGCAATCCCCATCAGCTCGGTGATCTCCTGCTCCAACTGCTCGATGCGCTCGCGCTGCCGGTCCATCTGGCGTTCGACCAGCGAGACCGAGCCTTTGCGCTCGTGGGGAATGCGGATCCGATCCAGCATGGCCGCGTGGCGCTGGAAAAACTCGGGATAACGGGCCAGGTACTCCAGCACTGTGGCTTCATCCACCAGTGATTCCTGCCGTTTGAGTTCGCTCATAACTTGGTTGGTCCATCCGAAAAAGGGGCACAAGGCCCCGACATTAGCGCTTGGCAGAGCGGAGTCATCTCCGCCCCATGCCTACAACTCTATCTGGCCGTCGAACACATGCTCGGCCGGGCCCGTCATATAGACAGGCTGACCCGGTCCCTTCCAGGCGATGGTCAGCTTGCCGCCCGGCAGACTGACGGTGACCCGCTCCTTGAGCTTGCCCTGACTGATGCCGATCACAGCCGCCGCACAGGCGCCGGTGCCGCAGGCAAGCGTCTCGCCCACCCCGCGCTCGAACACCCGCAGCTTGATCTCGGTGGCGTTGACCATCTCCATGAAGCCAACGTTGACCCGCTCGGGGAAACGCTCGTGCCGCTCCATGATGGCGCCCAGTGTCTCGACCGGCGCCTCGGCCACCGATGGCACTTCGATGACGCAGTGAGGGTTGCCCATGGAGACGACACCACACATCACAGTATGCTCTTGCGCCCGCAACAGATAGGTTTTTTCCGCCTTCTGGGCCCGAAACGGGATCTTGCCCGGCTCAAACTGGGGGACGCCCATGTTGACCGTGACCTGATTCTCCCCTTCCAGCTGCAGGATAATGCGGCCGCGGGCCGTGCTGACCGCGATGCGATCCCGGTTGATCAGCCCCTTGAGGCGCACGAAACGGGCGAAACAGCGGGCACCGTTGCCGCACTGCTCCACCTCGCTGCCATCGGCATTGAAGATACGGTAGTGAAAGTCGAGTTCAGGGTCATAGGGCGGCTCCACCAGCAGCAGCTGGTCGAAGCCGATCCCGAAGTGGCGATCCGCCAGCTTCTTGATGACGTCATTGCTGAAAAACACCTTCTGGGTGACGCCATCCACCACCATGAAGTCATTGCCCAGCCCGTGCATCTTGGAAAAATCTATCAACATCGTGCGTTCCTGTACCCTTTAGGCAGTAAATGCTCGCGACACCGGCGATCGGTCAACTGCTCGCGCGTTCAACGCACACAGAGACGCGTCTGGACCATCCCATCGCCATGGTGCCTTCCTGTTTTCAGGGCAGTAGATGCTCACCGCGCCAGAGATCGGCCAACTGCTCGCGCTCTCTGATGAGGAAGGATTGCGTGCCATCCACCAGCACCTCGGCCGCGCGCGGACGGGTGTTGTAGTTGGATGACATGGTAAAGCCATAGGCACCGGCGGAGCGAACCGCCAGCAGGGAACCCTCGCCTATGGCCAGGGTGCGCTCCTTGCCGAGGAAGTCACCCGTCTCGCACACCGGGCCGACCACGTCGTACAGCGCTGGCTCGTGGGCCGTGCGGCTGTCCACCTCTATGATGTTCATCCAGGCGCCGTAGAGGGAGGGGCGCAGCAGATCGTTCATGCCGGCGTCGATCAGCGCGAAGTTGCGGGTCTCGCCAGGCTTGAGGAACTCGACACGGGTCAGCAGCACGCCGGCGTTGGCGACGATGGCGCGGCCCGGCTCGAACAGCAGGGTCAGATCCCGGCCCGCCAGCTTCTGCTTGAGCGCCTCGGCATATTCGGTAGGGTGCGGTGGCTGCTCGGCGCCATAGTTGACCCCAAGCCCGCCGCCCACGTCCAGGTGATGGATCTGGATGCCTTCCGCTGCCAGCTCGTCGATCAGCCGCAGCAGCTTGTCGGCCGCCTCCATGAAGGGCGTCAACTCGGTGAGCTGGGAGCCGATGTGGCAATCCACCCCCTTGATCTCTATGTTGGCCATGGCCGCCGCCTTGCGATAGATGGCGGGCGCCTGCTCGATGGGAATGCCGAATTTGTTCTGCTTGAGGCCAGTTGATATGTAGGGATGAGTCCCGGCATCGATGTCGGGGTTGACCCGCACCGAGACCCTGGCCTTCTTGCCCATGCTGCCCGCCACCCGGTTCAGACGCTCCAGTTCGGCTTCCGACTCCAGGTTGAAACAGAGGATCTCTTTATCCAGCGCGAGGCGCATCTCGGCTTCGCTCTTGGCCACGCCGGAGAAGACCACCTTGGCCGGATCGCCGCCCGCCGCCAGTACCCGCGACAGCTCGCCGCCGGAGACTATGTCAAACCCCGAGCCCAGGCGGGCCAGCAGGTTGAGCAGCGCCAGGTTGGAGTTGGCCTTGACCGCATAGCAGATCAGATGGGGAATATCGCCTGCGGCCTGATCGAAGGCATGCCAGTGGCGTTCAAGGGTAGCGCGGGAGTAAACGTACAGCGGAGTGCCGTACTGCTCGGCAAGGTATTGCAGCGAGGTGTGTTCGGCCTGAAGCTGGCCGTCGGCGTCGTAGTTAAAGTGATCCAAGGGGCGGTTCCTTCCTGAATTATTGCGGCGCGGCCTCTGGGGCGGCTTCGGCGGTCGCAGGCGTCTGTGCTTGCGGTGTACTCTGGGTCTGGGGCTGCTCGGGGGGCGGCATGTAAAGCGGCCCCGTCAGGCCACACGCGGCCAAACCAAGAGACAGAAGAGTGGCAAGCAGACACTTGGTAAGCTGGGTAATCATAATGGTTCGCTGCGAAAAAATTTTTGGCCCTCTATAATCGCACTCACATTGTTAAAAGCAACAGGATAAACCGATGAAGGATCACGAGTATCACGCCCTGACCGACGCCTTTTTCCAATATGTGGAAGACACAGTCGATGCAGGATATCCGGATATTGATTGTGAACGCGCCGGCGGGGTCTTGACCCTGTCGTTCGAGAACAAGACCAAGGTCATCATCAACAAGCAGGAACCCCTGCACCAGATCTGGGTCGCCACCCGCGAGAACGGTTTCCACTTCGAGCTGCAAGGGGAAACCTGGATCGACAACCGCTTCGGCCACGAGCTCAAGGCCCTGCTGACCAAGGCCTGCACCACCCAGGCGGGTGAGGCTGTGGTATTCCCATGATTGACCTACATCCGCAGGACGCCCGCCACGCCGTGATCTGGCTGCATGGGCTGGGGGATTCCGGCGCGGGTCTGGCACCGCTGGTGGATGCGCTGAACTTGCCTGCCGACCTGCCGGTGCGCCATCTGCTGCCCGATGCCCCCGAGCGCGCCATCACCATCAACATGGGCTACAAGATGCGCGGCTGGTACGACATCAAGAGCTTCGACGATCCGGCGGACCGCGCCGTGGAGTCCCATGTGCGTGAATCGGCCGACCAGATTGCCGCCTTGCTCAATCAGCTGGTGGCCGAAGGCTTTGCTCCCGAGCGCATCCTGCTGGCCGGTTTTTCCCAGGGTGGCGTCATCGCCTCCTTCACCGCCCTGCGCCATCCGGCACGGCTGGCCGGGCTGCTCTGCATGTCCACCTACCTGGCGGCGCCCGACGCCCTGCTCGGCGAGATGAGCGAGGCCGCCCGCAGCCTGCCCATCTGCTACATGCACGGCATCTATGACGATGTGGTGAGCCTCTCCATGGGCTGGGACGCCAAGAACCGGCTGGAAGCGGCAGGGCTGACGCTCGAGTGGCACGAGTACCCCATGCGCCACGAGATCTGTCGCCCGCAGCTTGCCGACATCCGCAGCTGGCTGCTGGCCCGCCTCGCGGACTGAGCCAGCACCGGATAGCCAAACGGCCTGCATCTGCAGGCCGTTTTTATTTGGCAGGTTCGAGGAGCCGCGTCAGCAAGAGGGCCTTATCGGCCACCCCATGCCCGACCCCTGATGCTACCCCGTCGCCGAGCCCAGTTCACGGGCCTGGCCTGCGCCGTCACGCAGCGGCCCCTGGCTGCGGTAGGGGATCACCTCCAGCTCGCCATTGACCTGCACTATCTCGTAGTACTGGGGCAGGTTGAAGTTGCTGAACTGGCCCGCATCGCTGAAACGCTCGTGGCTGGAGGTGTAGAAACGGTTCACCCCCTGCACCAGCTCATCCTTGTTGCCGGCGAAATGCTGGTAGATCTCCACCCGGTTCGCCTCATCCAGGATATAGATGTTGGTGCCCGCATCCCGGGTATCGAAGAAGAACTGCACCAGCCCTTCGCTGGCGTAGGAGTCGACGATACCGGGCAGGTGCTGGCTGTGGGTCTTGTCGAGCCGCAGCGGCAGGTGATCCAGCTTGTTGTGGGAGATGTGACGGTAGAAGTCGATGGCGTTTTCCAGCTTCTTGACCGACACCCCGCGCCGCTCGAAGAAGATGCCGTACTTCTCCTTGCCGAGGGCGAGCGTCTTGACCAGCTGCTGCTTGTCACGGGCGAGGCGCAGTTCGATGCACTCGGCCACCAGTTGCTGGAAACGGGTCCGCACCAGGGAGCGGAAGTGCTGGCTGTAGCAGAACACCTCTATCATCTCGGGGGCGGCAGCATCCTGGTGCATCTTGCCGAGTATGGTGGTGAGGGCATCGACTACGGCTTCATCGCCCTGGAAGTGCAGGGTGCGGATCTCGCTCCAGGAGTTGCGATAGACCAGATCCACCGATCCCACCAGACACTCCAGATTGCGGCCGAACGAGAAGACGTCGGCGGCATTGGCGTCGAATTCGATCACCTGACCCACCCAGTGGCTGGTCGGGTCCGTCTCCAGGTTGAGGAAGATGGAGAGCTGACGGATCTCGCAGGGACGGCTGAGGGCCAGGTTGGTGGCGCGGGGATACTTGACCGGGAAGG
This sequence comes from Aeromonas sp. A04, assembly GCF_047780465.1. Taxonomy (NCBI): domain Bacteria; kingdom Pseudomonadati; phylum Pseudomonadota; class Gammaproteobacteria; order Aeromonadales; family Aeromonadaceae; genus Aeromonas; species Aeromonas sp. A04. Next base: position 324,785 of record NZ_JBLNHP010000003.1, read on the forward strand.
TGCCGGACAGGTCACGACAGAACTGGTGCAGGTTGTCGATGTGCAGATCCGAGCCCTGATTGAACAGGTGCACCCGGGACTGGGGCGTCAGCAGGCCGTTGAAGTAGGCCCAGGAGACCAGCTTGCTGATGTAACCGTTATATTCGAGCGGTGCCCGGCCTATGATGTCCGCCGGCTCCAGCGAATGTTTGTAGAGATACCAGCCGGCGCGATTCAGCCGGCCGTGGGGCACCTGCACCAGGCTGAGATCCGGTTCGCTCAGATCCGGCGCTATGGTCAGGTTGATGCGCTGTACCTTGCCCGGCAGGCTCTCGAACGCGGCATAGAGCTTGCGCGACAGTATGCCGATGTCTTCCGGGTTGATGGACTCGCTGATGTTGTTGCGCCGGGCGAACTGAATGAGGTTGCGATAGCTCTGCATCAGGGCTTCCAGCAGCTCGGCGTGAGCCACCTTGACGTCTTCAACCTTCCACTCCTGGCGGTGATCCAGATGATGCAGCCGCTCCGGGCTCCAGCCCCAGTAGGCCACCAGCTGGGTCATCTGCTCGCGGCGCCAGGCCGGGGAGTGATCCTCCTTCGGATGGCTGAGGCCGTCACACACTTTCAGATAGAAGCAGCGCCGCACCAGATCCAGCCGTTGCATGTCGCCGATGGACTTGAGGTAGTTGGTCACCTTGTCCAGCATCAGGCAGTAGTTGTCGAGCCGGTAGTGCATGCCCTCGTTGTGCTGGAACCAGTCGCGGCTGGTGACAGACAGCAGGCGGGTGTTGGGATACTCGTGGGAGTAAGCCTCCATCAGCACCGACTTGAGCACGGCTTTGTAAGGGGAGTCGATGCCCTTATAGAGCTGCCACAAGGCGGAGCCGAAGTACTCCTCGGCGGGAATGCGGTCGAAGCCGCCGAGATCGAGCCAGTCGTCCTGGCTCAGCTTGCCGTGGGCAAACAGGCCGTTCACGTATTCGTCGTAGCGATCGTCATACTCGGCAGGCACCAGATACCAGAGCAGGCGCTTGCCGGCGATCAGCATGGCGCTGCGGTAGAACTCGTCGAGCAGCAGCAGGTGCTGGGCGCTGCCGCAGCTCTCCCCCTGCATCTGGGCATCGTTGCGCTGGCGGAACTTGTCCTCGGGGATCAGGAAGAAGTTGAGATCCACCCCGCGCTGCTCGGCCCACTTGGAGAGTTGCTGGCACTTGAGATCCAGCAGCTCGAGCCGCTCCTGCGACAAACCGGCCACGTGGCAGACCCAGATATCGAGATCCGAGTGGCAGCACTGGCCGATGGACGAGGTGCTGCCCATGGAGTAGAGCCCCTGGATCGACTTGTCGTGGGTGGTGAGGCCGTTCTGGCAGTTGGCGTTCTGGCACAGATCCTGGATGAAGGCCTGCTGGGCCTCGTTGGCGGTAAAACTCCAGATGCCGTGGGGCACATCACCTGCCACATAACCGGGCAACAGGGGATGATTGAAGTGCAGCATGACGGGCAGCAGCTGGAAGACCTGCTGCCCATAGCGACTCATGAGACCTAACGCCCGTTGCGTCTTGAGACGATTGAGTTCGTCGTAGCGCGCCACCAGCGTATCGAGTTTTACCAGCAATGCCCTGCCTATACCGAGGTGAGAAATGACGCACCAAAACGGGGAGACGTCAAAAAAGTGTGATCATGTTAACAATGCAAACAGCGGTGGTAAACAAGCCCGCACTGAATCACCGGATTATTTATGACTGGCAGCTGAACAGTATCAATGGAAAGCAATAAAAATCAGTAGATTCAATGAATTAATAAATTAATTCAACTTAATGAAAATCATTTTCAGCCCCCCTTTTTGAGCTTGGCCCCGCTTTTGCTGGCTGCGCCATGAAAGCCCCTGCAAAGGGTGGTAAGATCGTTTTCCTTCTAAAGATGAAACAACTGATTGATATGGCAGCCCGAACCCTGAAAATTGCCACTCGCAAGAGCCCATTGGCCCTGTGGCAGGCCAACTTCGTCAAAGACCGGCTGGAAGCCCTGTACCCCGAGTTGCAGGTCGAGCTGGTACCCATGAGCACTCAGGGTGACAAGATCCTGGATACTCCTCTCGCCAAGGTGGGCGGCAAGGGGTTGTTCGTCAAGGAGCTGGAGACCGCCATGCTGGAGGGACGCGCCGACATCGCCGTTCACTCCATGAAGGATGTGCCGGTGGAGTTCCCCGAGGGACTGGGTCTGCACACCATCTGCGAGCGCGAAGATCCGCGCGATGCCTTCGTGTCCAACCGTTTCAGCCAGATAGAGGCGCTGCCGCAAGGTGCCGTGGTCGGCACCTCCAGCCTGCGCCGTCAGTGCCAGCTGCGCGCCGCCCGCCCGGATCTGGTGATCCGCGACCTGCGCGGCAACGTCAATACCCGTCTCGCCAAGCTGGATGCCGGTGAATATGACGCCATCATACTCGCCGCCGCCGGCCTGAAACGGCTGGAGATGGCACATCGCATCACCGCCTTCATCGAACCGGAACAGAGCCTGCCCGCCAACGGTCAGGGGGCAGTCGGCATCGAGTGCCGGCTCGACGATGAGGAACTGCACGCCCTGCTGGCCCCGCTCGAACACGCAGAGACCCGGATCCGGGTGCTGACCGAACGCGCCATGAACCGCGCCCTGCAAGGGGGCTGTCAGGTGCCCATCGGTGCCTATGCCCTGGTGCAGGGGGAAGAAGTCTGGTTGCGCGGCCTGGTGGGCAGCCCGGATGGCCGTCAGGTGGTCCGCGACGAGATCCGCGGTCCGCTGGCCGATGGCGAGGCGCTCGGCCACACCCTGGCCCAGCGCCTGCTGGCGGCGGGCGCCGACGTCATACTGGCCGAGGTCTACCGGGCATGAGTGCGGGTCGGGCCGGATCATGGCCACAACCATTGAGCGCTGCCTGATGATCCCGCTGGTGGTGCGCCCGGCCGCCCAGGCCGCCAAGCTGGTGCAGCTGTTGCGCCGGCACGGCCACGCACCGCTCTGCTGTCCGCTGCTGGAAACCGTGGCGGGCAGTGAGCTCTCTCGCCTGCCCGAACTGCTGCCCCAGGCAGACATAGTCATAGCCGTCAGCATGCATGCTGTTCATTTTACTCACCATTTTCTGTTGCAAACTGGTCAGACCTGGCCACATATTGACTACTTTGCAGTCGGTCAGGCCAGCGCGGACGCCTTCGCCGATGCAGGCATAGCGGCGAGCTGCCCGGACGATCCGCGCAGCGAAGGGCTGCTGGCCCTGCCCATCCTGCAACAGGTGAGCGGCAAGCGGGTGCTGATCCTGCGTGGCAATGGCGGCCGGGATCTCATCGCCCGGACGCTGGCCTCACGCGGTGCTCTGGTGCACTATTGTGCGGCCTATGAGCGCCACTACCCCGAGCTCGACGGGGACGCATTGACTCGCCACTGGCAGGCGGCCGGGCTCGACAGCCTGCTCATCACCAGTGGCGAACTGTTGCAGCGGTTGCTGGAACTGGTGCCAAGCCAGCAGCAACCCTGGCTTTATGACCGCCTGTTGGTGGTGCCCAGCCCCCGCGTGGCCGAGATGGCCGAGGCGGCGGGCTTTACCCGAATCACGATTGCCCAAGGTGCATCCAACCAGGCCCTGACGGCCGCTCTGGAACTGAGGAAGATGGAATGACTGAACAACAAGAAACCCAGGTCAAGCCCCAGCCGACCGCCGTGGTCAACGGCGGCAAGAGCCGTTCCGGCGCCCTGCTGGGCGGCGTGGCCATATTGCTGGCCCTCGGCCTGACCGGCGGTCTCTACCTGCACGGCCACAAGAGTGCGGTGGCCCAGCAGGGGGAACTGGATCAGCTCAAGCTGCAACTGGCCGAGGCCATGAGCAAACTGGATCAGAGCAACAGCAAGGAGAGTGAGCAGCTGGCCGCCGTCGGCAAGCAGCAGCAACTGCTGCAAGACGAGCTCAAGGGCCTGCAGAACCGGGTGCTGGATCTCAACGACAAGCGCCCCAACGACTGGATGCTGGCCGAATCCGAATACCTGGTACGCATGGCGGGCCGCAAGCTGTGGCTGGAGCATGACCTCATCTCCGCCATCACCTTGCTCGGCAATGCCGACGAGCGGATCAAGGCGCTCAACGACCCCAGCCTGATGCCCATCCGCAAGGCGCTGGCGGCAGACATAGCCCAGCTCAAGGGGATGCCCAGAGTCGATCGCGAGGGGCTGACCCTGAAGCTGGCCGCCCTCTCCGATCAGATAGAGCTGCTGCCGCTCTCCACCGTCAGCATGCCGGAAGCGAAAATCGAACCGGATCAGGCCGTCAGCACCAACCCGGACGAGTGGGAAAGCAATCTGAAGAAGAACTGGGTCAAGTTCACCGAGAACTTCATCACCATACGTCGCCGCGATGGTGCCGTGGAGGCCCTGCTCTCCCCGCAGCAGGAGATCTTCCTGCGCGAGAACCTCAAGACCAAGCTGCTGCAAGCCCAGCTCGCCGTCTACCGCGAGCAGCAGGCCTTGTATGACGACAGTCTGGAGAAGGCACAGCGCTGGCTGACCCAGTATTTCGATACCGACAACAGCGCGACCCACTACATGCAGTCCGAACTGGACAAGCTCAAGGGTGAGCAGATCCAGTTCGACTATCCGGATCGCTTCAAGACCCAAGCCATGCTGGAAGAGGTGCTGACCGAGCGCCTGCAACGCATTCTGGCCAGCAACTGAGGAGGGCACCATGATTCGTCTGATTGTTCTGGTGGCCGTGATGGTGGCGGGGCTGATATTCGGCCCGCAAGCCTCCGGCAACAAGGGGTATGTGCTGATCGCCCTGGGTAACTACACGGTAGAGTCCTCGGTCACCAGCGCCGTGATCCTGGCCGTGCTCTTCTATGGCGCCCTGCTCATCGTCGAGTGGGTGCTGGGCCGGGTGTTCGGCCTGCGTCGCAAGACGCTGGGCTGGTACGGCTCACGTCGACGCCGCAAGGCCAACCAGCAGACCGTGGCCGCCACCCTGGCCATGGCCGAAGGTCACTACAGCCAGGCCGAGAAGCTGATGCTCAAGGGCGCCAGCAACAGCGACACCCCGCTGCTCAACTACCTGAGCGCCGCCAAGGCCGCCCAGGCCCGTGGCGATGACGTGCGCCGGGATCAATACCTGCAAAAAGCGCAGGAGGAGAACCCCAAGGCCGAGCTGGCGCTGACCCTGACCCAGACCCAGCTGCAGATAGAGCAGGGCCAGTACGACACCGCGCTGGCCATGCTGGAATCCGTCTATGCCCTCAACCCGCGCCACCCCATGGTGCTGGATCAGCTGCGTCAGGTACACCTGGCACGCGAGGACTGGACGGCCCTCATCGACCTCATCCCCGCCCTGCACAAGGTGGGCAAGCTGACCCCCAAACAGGAAGAGGATCTGCTGCATCAGGCCTGGCGTGGCCGGCTCAAAGCCGCCAGCGACGCCCTCGATACCCTGCGCCCTGTCTGGCAGGATCTGCCCCGCAAGCTGCGCCAGGATCCGGATCTGCTGGCCTGCTATGGGGATCGGTTGCGTCAGCTCGGTGCCGACAACGAAGCCGCCGAGCTTTGGCTGGATGCGCTGCGCAAGCAGGTTTCCCCCCAGTTGCTGGCCCGCCTGCCCAGGCTCAAGCTCGATAACTACCAGCCCATGCTGACCTTGTTGCAGAAGATCCAGGATCAGCCGGGTGTCGACGCCGCACTGGCCCAGACCTATCTGCTGGCCGGCCAGCTGGACGAAGCCCAGCGACTGCTGGAGCAGGCTGTGGCCAAGGCACCGAGTGCCGCCGTCTACCACGCCCTCGGCCAGGTAATGGACAAGCGCCGCCTCACCAACAAGGCCAACGAGTACTATCGGCAGGCCCTGCAACTGGCCGACGTCTGATCCTGGTCCCTGCGCCAGAAGCACCAACAAGAGAGGCCGCAATTGCGGCCTCTCTTTTGTCTGTTCTGCTCTGATTGTACGCCGCAGCCCGCTTATGCCGTCAGCCGCTCCAGCTCACCTATGAGCCAGATGGCCTCCTCCCTGTGATAGCCGCACACATCCGGCATGGGTCTAAAACCGCTGCACACCAGAGGGCGATCCGGCTGGTCGAAGATCTTGCAGCCCAGCCGCACATCGAGCTGGACGCAGGGCACCCCGGCCGGTTTGCCGGCGGGCATGCCCGGAATGGCACTGCTGATACTGGGGGCAATGCAACAGGCTCCACAACCTTGACGACATTCCATGTAACGCTTTCCTGTGCGTGGCGAACCAGTCTATCAAAGGGCCGCGATTCCCCTTAGCCTTATCCCCCGCGCCCGTGAAATAGTGGCCAGTCAGGGGACTGTGTCAGCCCGCAGACAACAAAAAGCCCGACAGAGTCGGGCTTTGGTCGTTCAACGGCAGGTCGGACGCATCAGAGGATGATGTCGCGCACCACGCTGTCTTTGCGATCCAGGAAGTGGATCGACTTGATGCGACGAATGGTGCGTGACTTGCCACGGATCAGCAGGGTTTCCGTGGTCGCCATGACGCCATCGCTGGTGATGCCATCCAGCAGATCACCCTTGGTGATGCCGGTGGCCGAGAAGATGACGTTGTCATTCTTGGCCAGGTCTTCCAGCTTGAGCACCTTGCTCAGGTCTATGCCGAGCGCCTCGCAGCGGGCAATTTCCTGCTCGCCCAAGGCACGCACTTCCGGGCTGTCGCCCTTGACCTTGTGACGGGGTATCAGGCGAGCCTGCATGTCACCATCCAGCGCACGGATCACCGCCGCCGAGATCACCCCTTCCGGCGCGCCGCCGATGCCATACAGCATGTCGACTTCGCTGTCCGGCAGACAGGTGAGGATGGAGGCGGCAACGTCGCCATCGGGAATGGCAAACACCCGCACGCCCAGTCCCTGCATCTCCTTGATAGCCTTGTCGTGACGCGGCTTGGCCAGGGTGATCACGGTCAGGCGGGAGAGCGGCTTGCCCAGCGCCTTGGCCACGGCCTTGAGGTTCAGCTCGAGGGCCTGATCCAGGTCGATGGCACCCTTGGCCTTGGGACCCACGATCAGTTTTTCCATGTACATGTCGGGCGCCTTGAGGAAGGAGCCCTTGTCGCCGACTGCCAGCACGGCCAAGGCGTTGGCCTGGCCCATGGCGGTCATGCGGGTACCTTCGATCGGGTCGACCGCGATATCCACGGCGTCGCCCAGACCCGTGCCCACCTTCTCGCCTATGTAGAGCATGGGGGCTTCGTCAATTTCACCTTCGCCGATCACAATCTCACCATCGATCTGGATCTGATTGAGGATATGGCGCATGGCCGCTACGGCCGCCCCATCGGCGATATTCTTGTCACCACGTCCGAGCCACTTGTAGCCAGCCAGTGCAGCCGCTTCCGTCACTCGGGAAAACTCGATTGCCAGTTCACGTCTCATCGCATATCCAACCTTTGGAGCTCGAAAACGGGCGGCATTCTATCACAAGGGCAAACCTTTGCGCGCAAAAGTGGCGGATCGCCACACAAATCACGGCCCTTCACCAAACTGACATCAAATCGCCACCGACACGTCACTTGAGTGTCACCCCGCTGTCATCCCCCTCGCCTAGCATGGCCCCGTCTTTAAAACAAAAGCTTGCAACACAAGGGATTAAGATGAAAAAGCTGACTGTAGTGGCACTGGCTCTCACCGCGGCCTTCCAGGCACAAGCCGTTGAAGTTTATAAAAATGACACCACCACCCTGGATCTGTACGGCCGCATCTATGCCGGCCAGTTCTTCGGTGACAAGAAGGAAGGGGTCGACACCACCCATCCGAACGGCACCCAGGAGTACAGCGACAAGCAGGGCGCCAACCAGTTTGTCCGCTTCGGCGCCAAGGTGGATAGCCAGATCAACAGCCAACTGAAGGCGCTGGCCCAGTACGAAGTGCAGATGTACATCAACGACAGCGAGAAGACCATCAGCGAGAACTCCGACAACCTGCGCACCCGTCTGGCGTTCGCCGGTGTCGGCGCCGACTGGGGCAACATCACCTTCGGTCGCCAGAAGGGGGCCCCCGGCTTCCTGGCCGACTGGACTGACGTCTCCCTCTCCGATGGCTACGGCAACGAAGCCCTCGGCGCCAAGACCGATACCTTCGCCACCAACCGCGCCGGTTCAGTGCTGAAATACTCGGGTCTGTTCAACGGCTTCCAGGTAGACACCAGCTACAAGTTCGATGGCGGTGACACCGAAGAGACCACCAGCAAGGACAGCGATGCCGCCTACGGCGCCGCCGTGGCCTACACCTTCCCGTTCAACCTGGCGCTGGGCACCGCCTACAACGTGGGTATCCGCGACAAGAACGGGGAAGAGGATGCCAAGCTGTGGCTGCTCTCCGCCAAGTACGACAACAAGGCCGTCTATGCCGCCCTGAGCTATGCCGACGGCACCGACTTCCTGGCCACCGGCAAGGATCACACCGGCTGGGAAGGGGCACTCGGTTACAACTTCGAGAACGGCTTCGGCCTGATGGCGCTGTGGAACAAGCAGAAGGTGGAGCAGGACGGCAAGAGCGATTACGACTCCATCGACTACTACACCCTGGGCGCCCAGTACAAGTTCAACAAGAACCTGCGGGTCATCGGCGAGTACCGCATCAACAACCTGGACAGCCAGGAGAGCGGCAAGCTCAACGTCAAGGATGACTTCCAGCTGGCAGCCCGTTACGACTTCTAATCTCGGCTCTCAGTCAGAAAACAGCGCGCCGGCTTATGCCGGCGCGCTTTTTGTTGGCCCGCAAAGGGATGCAGGCCAGCCGCCGTCCGGCTCATGATCTAGGCTCAACAGAACCACGAAGAGGAGATCATCATGCCGTTACGCCTGCTCATCTGCTGCTGCCTGCTGCTCGCCCTTCCCGTTCAGGCGCTGACCATCGCCATGGTGCTGTGGCGCGGTGAAACGGATGCCGAGCGGGGCTTTCGTGCCGAATTGATCCGGCTCGGCCATCAACCCACCTTCGTCACCTTCAACGCCAACCAGGATCGCGCCGCCTTCGCGACCCAGCTGCGCCAGCAACTGCTGCCCTCCCTCGCCGACTACGACTACATCTACTGCTTCGGCACCACGGCCACCACCATGGTCAGGAGCCTGATAGGCGATCGCAAGCCGCTGATCTTCAACATAGTGTCTGACCCCGTCGGGGCCGGGATCCTGTCGGAAGACAAGGCGGACAACCGGATGGTGGCCGGCACCAGCAACCTGGTGCCCATGGCGCTCCAGCTCGCCAACGCCCGCCAGCACCTGCCCACCGACAAGGGACTGCTGCTGCCCTTCAACCCCCGCGAGCAGAACACCCTGCTGACCGGTGAACTGCTGCTGCGCGAAGCCAAGCGCTATCAATGGGATCTCACCACCTGGCGCATAGCGCCTGACAAGCGGCGGCTGGCCGGCGAGCTCAAGCGTCTGCAACAGGATGCCCGCCAGCGCATCGTCTTCCTCGCTGCCGACAGCTATCTGCTCTCCATCGCCCCCGAACTGCTGGCCGCCCTCAACGAGGCGGGCATCCCCACCATCTGCAGCGCCGAGCTGTTTGTCGAGCACGGCTGCACCGTCGGCACCATCAGCAGCTATGAAACCCTGGGCCGGATGACGGCCAACATCATCCACCGCAACCTGCAGGGCACGCCGCTGCAAGACATTCCGCTGCAGACGGATCCGGCCCCCCGGCTGGTGCTGGGCAAGCAACTGACATCCGCCGACAACCAGGGCCCCCAGGGCCGCTGACCACCCGGCCTTCTCCATGGGCCCCAAACCGCCCCTGACACCCAGTGGCACGGCGCTGCCGGCCGCTGCGTTCCATCCGATCCCCTTGCCAATACTCATTACATCTTTATGTTGCAGAGCTAATGAAAATCAATATCATTAGCATCCTCTCGCAAGAGAGAAACCAATAATTATAAATAAATCAATAAGTTCAGACCATCAGGTCGCTTCCTCAAGAGTCAACACGCAACATGTACACACCCAATCACCCACGCGCCCTGCTGGGCGTCGCTCTGCTGGCCCTGAGTGCCGGCGCCCGTGCCGAAGACGAGACCATGACGGTCGTCGGCAAACGCAGCCAGCATGAAGAGGTCGCCACCGCGACCCGTACCAACACCCCGGCCAAGCTGGTGCCGCAGGCCATCGACAGCGTCAAGGCCAGCGAGCTGACCGCCTTCGGCCAGCCCACCCTGAGCGAGGTCCTGACCGGCATCCCCGGCGTCAACGCCAGCGGCGACACCCGCTTCGATGGCGTCAACATCCGCGGCTTCAGCGCCAGCAACGACTTCTATCTGGACGGTTTTCGCGATGACATGCAGTACACCCGCGACCTTGGCAACATAGAGCGGGTCGAGGTGCTCAAGGGCCCGGCCGCCGTGCTCTATGGCCGCGGCAGCACGGGTGGCATAGTCAACCGGGTCAGCAAGAAGCCGCAGAAGGGGCAGGAGTCCAGCGTCAGCGCACTGGTCGGCAGCTTCGACAACCGGCGGCTGGCCGCCGACCTCAACGGCGAGGCGGGTGAGCGGGTGCAGGTGCGCCTCAACCTGGCCCAGGAGGACAAAGACAGCTTCCGCGACGGCGTGACCAGCAAGCGCACCCTGCTGGCCCCCTCCGTCAACTGGGAGATCAACGACAGGCTGAACTGGCTGGTCCAGTACGAGCGCAACGAGCACGACCGCACCCCGGATCGCGGCATCCCCGGCGTCAATGGCCGCCCGGCCGACGTGCCGAAGGAGTACGTCTACAGCGACACCCGCCGCGACTTCATCGACGATGTGGCCCAGTCCACCCGCTCCCGCCTCTCCTGGGACATCAACGATCAGTGGCAGCTGCGCCAGCAGCTGGGCTACACCAGCCTCGACAGCCAGTTCGACAACACCTATGTCACCAGTGTCAAGGGCGACCAGGTGACCCGCTCCCGCTGGCAGCAGGATCTCAAGGCCAACAGCCTGATCAGCAACACCGAGGCCGAAGGCCAGCTGCAGACCGGCCCCATCGAGCATCGCCTGCTAATCGGCTTCGAGCAGAACTGGCAGGAGCGCACCCCCAAGCTCTACCAGAACGCCACCGCGATCCCGGCCGGCAACCTTTACGATCCTGGCTCCCTGCCCACCTATGATGGCGCCATGAAGCTCTCCAGCGACGCCAACCACAAGGTGCGCGGCTACGGTCTCTACCTGCAGGATCAGCTCAGCCTGGGCGACTGGCATCTGCTGGGCGGCCTGCGCCGCGACGACTTCACAGTCACCAGCCGCCGCAACGACCTCAACAAGGAGGAGACCGTCTCTGTCACCAGCCTGAGCCCGCGGCTGGGGCTGGTATGGAACCCCATCGAGGAACACGCCTTCTACACCTCCTACAGCAAGACCTTCACCCCGGTGGGCGGCGAGCTGATCGGCATCACTCCGGGTGACAAGAACAACAGTCTGGATCCCCAGAACACCCGGCTGTACGAGGGCGGCGTGAAGAGCGACTGGCTGGATGGCCGGCTGGCGACCACCCTCTCCGTCTACCGGCTGGAGATGTACAACAAGCGCAGCAAGGATCCGCTGGATCCCACCAAGGTGATCCTCACCGGCCTGCAACGTACCGAAGGCATAGAGCTGAGCGCCCGCGCCCAGCTGACCGACGAGATCTACCTGCGCGGCGGCATCGCCATCCAGGACGCCGAGCAGGTCAAGGCGGATGCGGATCTGCAGGGCAAGCGGCCGATGAACGTCTCCCGCCAGAACGGCCAGCTGTTCGCCGGCTACCAGAGCGGCAAGCAGGGCTGGTTCGGCGAGACAGGGGTGACTGCGGTGGGCGATCGCTTCGCCGACAACGCCAACACCACCACGCTGCCCGGCTATGCCCGTTTCGATGCCCGCGCCGGCTACCGCTGGCAACAGTGGGAAACCCAGTTGAGCGTGGAGAACCTGACCGACCACGACTACTTCGTCAGCGCCACCAGCGCCTCCCAGATCATGCCGGGCACGCCCCGTCAGCTGAATCTGAGCGCCGCCTACCGCTTCTGATCCCACCCTCTTCCCCGATCTCTCTGGCCAGCCCTCGCTGGCCAGATTTTTATGAAGCGCAACCGATGAAACGCAGAAGACTCCCCCTTCACAACAACAAGTGGGTGCGCCGCATCCACGCCTGGGCCGGCTTTGCCACCCTCACCCTGATGCTGCTCTACGGCCTGACCGGCCTCTGGCTGCAACACAGGGCCGTGCTGCCAATTCCCGGCCCCCACACCGACAAATCGAGCGAGGAGATAGGGCTGGACGCGCCCCTGGCCAGCCCGGACGAGCTGAAAACCCTGTTGCAGCAACACTATCCGGACAGTTTCGAGGAAGGCCGCGCCATGATCACCCCGGCGCAGACCCTGCCCACCCCGGCGGGCCCCCTCACACTGCCGGCCCGCTGGGAGATGCGCGGCGTCACCCTCAGCCAGAGCCTGGCCGCCAGCTATGTGGAGGGCACACTGCTGGTGCGCACCGAGCGGCAGCAGGCCAACTTCGCCGCCAGCCTCAACCGGCTGCATCGCGGCATGGGCACAGGCCTCTCCTGGCAGCTGTTCGGCGATCTGGCGGCACTGGCCATGTTGTTGCTGGCTCTCACCAGTTTGCTGATGTGGAACAAGCTGCACGGCCCGGCCGGTCGCGGCATAGCCCTGCTGCTGCTCGGGGCCCTCGCCACTGTGCTGATTGCCCTGCTCTAGCGCGTTTACCGACACCAAAACGGGATCTGGCGCCCACGGGGGGTAACCTTGCCCGCACCCGAGGTAACAAAAGGTAAGCGGGTGCCGATGGGGGTCACACTTGTCGGCGCCATGACTGGATGGGGGCCGCTCGCGGCTGTTAGGGTGCGGCCAGAATTCCTGGCGCCAAGAGGTATCATGCGCATCTCCAGCATAGAGTGCGGGCGAGTAGTGGCCATCATGGCCGTGATGACCATTCACCTCTCCCCCTTCAGCAATCCGTTCGATCCCGCCCTGTGGGACGGCACCCTCTACTTCTGGCTGGGGGGCGTCATCAACCAGCTGTGCCGTTTCGCGGTGCCGCTCTTCTTCCTGTGCGCCGGCTACTTTCTGCAACCCGCCCTCGCCGCAGGCAACCCCATGGCGGTGGCGCTGCGCTACTGCCGCCCCCTGCTGGGGCTCTGGCTGGCGTGGAGCCTGCTCTATCTGCTGATCCCCTTCAACCCGCCGGCGGCACTGAGCGACGGCTATCTGCCGGCCATGGCGAGCCAGTGGCAGATGCAGCTGGGGGATCCTCTCAACGCCTGGTGGGTGGGCGGCATGATCCATCTCTGGTTCCTGCCGGCCCTGATGTTGGCCGTCTTGCTGCAGGCACTGTGTCATCGGATTGGGCTGCCCCGGCTGGCGCTGGTGCTCGGCGTGCTGCTCTACCTGCTGGCCCTGCTCGGCGGCTCCTATGGCCAGCCGCTGCTGGGGGGCGAGTGGGCCCTGCTGACCCGCAACGGCCCCTTCTTCTCGCTGCTGTTCGTGGCGCTGGGCGCCGAGCTGCGCTTTCGCGCCTGGCAGCCGGATGCCAGGCGCAGCGCCCTGCTGCTGATCGTGGGGATGGCACTCTACGCCCTGGAGGCCTGGGGCCTGCTGCACTGGGCCTCGGTGCCCCTCAGCCGCCACGACTTCCTGCTCGGCTCGCTGCTCTGGGGCCTGGGCCTGTTCGGCCTGCTGCTGGCCAATCCGGGCTGGGGCCAAGGCAGTTGGCTGGAACGCCAGGCTCCGAAAGTGCTCGGTATCTACTGCCTGCACATGATGCTGGTGGTATGGCTGATGATCTTTGGCCCGCAGGGTAAGTTGCTCTGGTGGGAATTGCTGAAGGTACCGGCCTTGCTCGCCCTCTCCCTGCTCGCTTATCGGCTGCTGGCGGCAACCCCGGCCAGCCGTAGCTTGCTGCGCGCCCGCTGACGAGAGACATCTGAGATGGAGGGAGAGGAGACGGGAGCAATGCCGATCCCTCCCTGCTCGCGGCTGAACGGTTGGTTCAATTTTTATTCATCTCGGATAGATAAACTCCGGGTCTCCTTAAACGCGAACCCAGGAGTCATCATCCCATGACGTTGTTCACCAAAACGCTGTTCACCAAGAAATCCGGCCTTGTTCTCGTTCTGCTCGCGGCCAGCGGCTCTCTCAGCGCCGCCGAGATCGCCAACAACAACATCACCGAAGCCGAGATCAAGGCCGCGCAGGATGCCTGGGGCAAGGCCCTGATCCAGATCAGCGATGACTACCGCAGCGGTGGCATAGCGAAGGCCAAAACGACGGCCACTGCCGTGCTCGACGGCGCCTACGGCTACAACAATGGCCCTGTCCTGTTCAAACCCACCCTGGCCGGGGGCGAACAGACCTTCCGCCTCAACCAGGAGGGGGCGCTGGCCTACTTCGTCGGCAACAATCAGGCCTATCCCGCCGACACCGGCTTCGCCCTCAAGAACTGGAAAAGTTACAACTACGACAACGCCGCCGTCTATATCAACGGCGACATGGCCCTCACCATGGGCAAGGTTCACCTGATAGACAGGGACAACAAGGAGACCACGGTCGACAAGACCTGGGGCTTCAAGAAGGGGGACGACGGCAAGGTGCGCATAGTGCTGCACCACTCCTCCCTCCCCTACGCCGGTTAAGCGGCAACAGGCGACCCGCGGGTCGCCTTTTTTGTTATGAGGGCGCCACTTTGGCCAACCGCCGGGTGACGGCCAGGCTGGCGCTGTTACCATGCCCCTCTTGTGACGAACCCAGATGAGACACCCATGCAGATCCGCCCCTTCACCCCGGCCGACACCGAGGCCGTCCTCGCCATCTGGCTGGAAGCCTCCCTGCAGGCCCACCACTTCATCGACCCGGCTTACTGGCACGCCAACCTGGCGCCGATGCGGGAGACCTACCTGCCCGCCGCCGATTCTCATGTGCTCTGGCAAGATGGTGCTGCGCTGGGGTTTTATTCCCTGTATGAAGAGACCCTGGCCGCCATCTTCGTTGCCCCGCCTCAGCAGGGACGCGGCTATGGCAAGGCTCTGCTGGCCCACGCCAAACGGCAGCGGCCGGCCCTGCGACTGCAGGTGTACCGGCAGAACCTGGCCGCTTGCGACTTCTATCTATCTCAGGGCTTTCAGATCGAGGGTGAACAACAGGATACCCACACCGGCTGCGCCGAGTGGGTGATGGTCTGGTCGGCGCCAGACTAACCCCGTTCAATGACAGCTGAGTGTGGCTCGCTCGCCGGGCCATCCCCGGCCCGCACCAGCAGGTCGACATGGCTCAGCGCGAAGTCGTGCATCTGCTGTAGCAGGGGCAGCAGGGCGACGCCAAGCGGGCTCAGAGCATACTCCACCCGGGGCGGCACATAGGGATGGAGGGTGCGGGTGATGACGCCGTCGCTCTCCAGCTCCTTGAGCTGGGCGGTGAGCACCTTCTGGCTCACCTCGGGCAGACAGCGGCGCAGGTCGCCAAAACGCAGGGTCTGGCTGCGCAGATGAAACAGGATGGCCGGTTTCCATTTACCGGTCAGCAGCCGCAGCACCCGATAGGCGGGGCAAGGGAGTGGGGACACGTGATGGCTCGCGAGTGGTTACTTTGCGGTAACTATGCCACGAAAAGGTGCCTTCTTGCGGACAAGATGCCGGCTTCCTATGATGCGGACTCTGTCACTCCATCCACACGAGAGGAGCATCATGCCCAGTTTGCTGCAAATCCATTTCAATTTCCCCGCCGAGCAGATGGGGCAGGCCCTGACAGCCGCCGCCATGCCGCTGGCCGAGTCCATCAGCCGGGAGCCCGGCTTCATCTCCAAGATCTGGACCGAGAACCCGCGCACCGGCGAGGCGGGCGGCATCTATCTGTTCGAGGATGAGGCCAGCGCCCTCGCCTACGCGACAATGCACGAGCAGCGGGTGCTCGCCATGGGCGCCAGCGCGGTGCAGTACAAGCTGTTCGACGTCAACGAGCCCCTTAGCCGGATCACCCGCGGCATCCCGTGATCACATCAGCCAGTCTCCGCTGGTAATGGGTATCCCGCTGCCAGACAAAGCCCAGCCGCCGAAACAGCCGCTGGCTGGGCTGATTGTCCGGTTCGATATCCGCCAACAGAGTGGCGATGCCAAGCTGCCCGGCATACTCCGTCAGGCAGTTCAGTGCCTCGCCCATCAGGCCCCGTCCCCAATGGCTGCGGGCCAGCATGCAGCCCAGCTCGGCCCGACAGAAAGCAGCCTCGAAACTGTGCAAGCCGCAGGTACCGATCAGGCGGCCGCTGTCGCGTGCCACCAGCCCCCACTCCAGAGATACCCCCGTTGCCAGCAAGCGCTCTACGCTTGCCAACATCTGCGCCACTGTGGCGAGTTCAGGGAAAGGCGGCTCCCCGACGAAACGCATCACAGCAGGATCCCCGTAGATGGCGAACAGATCCGCGCTGTCTTGCTCGCCGAGCGGACGCAGCAATAGCCGCGGAGTCCGCAGGATGGGGAGTTCGCGGGGCAGTGGTTGCAACACATTCAAGGCGCCTGCTCCTGTAGGACGGTAATCCCCATAATAAGACTCAAAACCTCAGGGTCAGGCCGATATTGGCCTGCCACTGGGTCACCAGCTCGCCGCGCACCTTGAACACGCAGTTATCCGGGTTGCAGAGGAACTGGCTGTTGTCGTTGACCAGGGTGCCGTAGCCGCGCACCTCGGCCCGCAGCGCCAGACGCTCGGTCAGACGCGGCTGTACCCCGAGCGCCAGCGACATTGAGGGAGCCACCTCGCTGTCGTAGGCGGCGAAGCGCGTCGCCCCTATGCCGGCGCCTATGTAGGGAGCCATCAGGTTGTCCGACAGGGTGAGGGCCCCGGCGAAGTGCAGCGTGTCCACCGTCAGCCGCTCCGACTGATCCGGGGAGAGGCGGGTGGATTGGTGGCTGTAGAGCAGCTCTATCATGCCGGGGTCATCCACCTCCTTGCTGATGAACAGGCCCCAGCTGCCGGAGCCCTCCCCCTGCAAGGATTGCAGCTGGGTGGAGACTGGCATGGGCTGCGGGTCATCGTTTGCCTCAAAGTCGATGGACGAGCTGTAACCGAAAAATGGCGTCACCTGCCAGCCAAGCCCAGCCTCGCCGTCGGCGCTCCAGGCCTGCCCCAGCGGCAGCAAGAGCCCCATCATCATGATCCCTGCTCGTTTCATCGCAATCCCTCTGCTTGTGCACCAGTGCCCACCAAGCATATCAGAGCCCCCTGACCCCCATCCTAAACCTGGCCTGTATCAACCCATTTTCGCAGGGAGGATCACACTCTGTTGCCACGACCATCTCCCGCCACCACCCCGCTCATCGCCGCTGCCGTTATTCATCGGGGATTAACCTCTGCCACGTATGCTGGCGCGCAACCGGTTCATGGTGAGCCGGTTCAAGTCACCAGAAGGACATACGGGAATGGTTGCCGCGCAACTCAAAGACCCACAACACAAGCTCTCCGACACCCTGCGGGCGACCGCCCACGCCATCGAGGAGAGCCATATCAGCCTGCGCCAGATGCTGGCCCTGGTGGGTGAGCAGGGCATGCTGCTGTTTTGCGTGCTGCTCACCGTGCCCTTCCTGCTGCCGGTCTCGATCCCGGGCGTCAGCACCCCGTTTGGCCTGCTGATCCTGTTTATCGGCATCGGCATCACCCTCAACCGGGTGCCCTGGCTGCCCGCCATCCTGATGGAGCGCCGCTTCGCCGCCGATCAGCTCAAGCCGACCCTGCACAAGGGCGCCGACCTGCTGGCCCGCATCGATCGCTTCATTCGCCCGCGCCTCCTGCTGCTGACCGGCAGCGGCACCATCAACCGCTGCAACGGCCTGCTGCTCATGCTGGCGGCCCTGCTGCTGATGCTGCCGCTCGGGGCCATTCCCTTCACCAATGCCATGCCCGCCTGGGCCATCTTGCTGCTGGCCATCGGCATGCTGCAGCGGGACGGCCTGTTCGTCGCCAGCGGCTACCTGCTGGTCAGCGCGACCCTGGTCTGGTTCAGCGCGCTGGCCATAGGCCTGCTGATGGCGGGGCAGAGCGTCTCGACCCTGCTGAGCTGACGACGCGGACATGAAAAAGGGGCGACCAAGTGGTCGCCCCTGTTGTTTTGCGCCGTCTCTCGCTCGTCAGAGCAGATCGTAGATGAGGGCCGAGATGGCGAGCAGCCCCACCACCATCACGAACAGTGTGCTGGGGCCGCGATAGCGCGCGAGCGCCGGCAGGCGATAGATGGAGCAGGCCGGCAGCAGGAACAGGATCACAGCGATCAGCGGTCCGCTCACCTTCTCTATGATGTCCAGCACATTGGGGTTCAGATAGGTGATGATCCCGGTCACGACAAACAGGATGACGGACGAGACCCGGGCTATGGTGGTCTCCCTGAGGGAGAGCCCCAACCCCTGACAGGCACCGCTCACCATGCTCACAGTTCCCTCGCTCACCCCCATGGAGGTGCCGAGGAAGGATTTGGACATGGCCAGAATGGCGATGAGCGGACCCACATAGGCGATCAGCGGATTGGAAAACTTGTTCGCCAGCGCCGACAGCACGGAAATATTGTCGGTGCGGGCCAGCGCCATTTCCGCCTGACTCAGGCTCATCACGCAGCTGATGACAAAAAACAGCACGCTGCCGCAGATCAGCAGGCTGCTGCACTTGATGATGCGCTTGCTGCGCACGTCGGCGCTCACATGGCAGCGCTTCTTCTGGGCGGCGGTAAAGGAGGAGATGATGGGGGCATGGCTGAACGAGAAAACCATCACGGGCACTATCAGCCAGAGGGATTTCCAGAAGGCGGGATCGCGCCACTCCACCGGTTGACTCTCGGTGAAATAGGAGAGGCTCCACTGGGGCAGCAGATAAATGGAGATGCCGAGCAGGAAGGCGACCATGGGCAGCGCCAGCACGCTGATGGCCGACACCACCACCTGTTTGCCGGTCAGCAGGATCAGGTGCAGACCCAGCATCACAGCCAGCACCAGCCAGCCACGGCTCAGCACTGCGCCCCCCAGCTGATGCACCATGAAGCTCTCGATGGCATTGGTGATGGAGATGCTGTAGACCAGAATGATGGGGTAGAAGGCCATCAGATAGACCAGCATCAGCAGCTTGCCCGCCTTGGCACCGAAGTGCTCCTCCACCACATGGGTAATATCCCCTTCCCGATGGGAGCTGGACAATACCAGGCGACTCAGCGCTCGGTGGGAATAATAAGAGAGCGGGAATGCCATCAATAATATAAACAGCAAAATAACCGGCGAATTACTGCCTACGGTAATAGGGAGAAAGAGTGTACCGGCACCGACTGCAGTGGCATACAAGCCCATGGTCCATACCGAATCACTTTTCTCCCATTTCAACTTTGAAGCTGGGTTCTTCTTTTCAGCAATAGCAATACTCATTGCGATATACACCTTATTTGTCTGTCATCTTTGTTATTTTATTAGCCCGTGTAATAGGCGGGCGATATGTCTGTGCACATCACCAGATTGTAGAAAAAGCAAACCCGCCAGCGGTCAATAAGACAGCCAATATGAAACGGGAATGTCACGCTACCATCGTTGAAATCGCCATAAAGGTCAAGGTTAATAATTCATGACTGTTTGAATAGAATTGTTTCAAAAGACAATGAGATGTATCATTTTGGTCTCAATATGACCAGTTCATTCCCGGCTGATAACATAAGACAAAACCTCTGCGCGTTGTCCAACAACATGAATAAAATCAGCAATCAGGCCGATAATATTAGCACCATCAAACCGGGAATATCAGTGGAATAAGCGAGTCATATTTCGACCCAATTGACATCGGTGTCATTGATGGATTTTACCGATATAAATCAACTTGTTTCATGCAACGAGTACAGTCCCCGTCATCAGGTTGCCGGGCAATGAGCAACCCGGTTGCGCCCCGCCCGCTTGGCCCGATACAACCACTCATCGGCACGCGCCAATGCCAGGTTGATCTCTTCCCCCGGCGTCACCAGAGTCGTGCCCAGACTGACGGTGAAGGCCACAGGATCAGGCGCCAGCGCCTCCACGGCGGCACGGATCCGCTCCGCTATCATGCATAGCTCTGACTCACCCAGCCTTGGCAACAGGATCAGGAATTCTTCGCCACCACTGCGCACAAACAGGTCTTCGCTCCGCAACTGGGCCGCCACGCACTCGCAGAAACGCTGCAACGCCCTGTCACCCTGCTGATGGCCGAAGCGATCGTTGATCTGCTTGAAGTGATCTATATCCAGCATGATGAGGCCACTGCACTCGGGGTTCACCCTTTGCTGCTGGCAGTGTTCAAAGAAGAAGCGGCGGTTGTAGAGGCCGGTGAGCTGGTCGGTCTCGCTCTGCAGCTTGAGCCGCTGCTGCAGCTCGTACTGGCGGGTGATGCTGCGGGTCACCCAGGCCACCGCCCGCTTGCCATCGTAGCGAGATGGCAGCGGGGCTATCTTGCCCTCGAACCTCTGCTCCCCCTGTGGCCCCACCGAGGAATCGATCCCCACCACCTCCACCGCCGCCAGGCCGTACTCCACCACCTGCACCTGGCCCGAGCTCAGGGCCAGGGCAACTTGCTCCATCACCCACTGCGCCATGTCGGCGGGCAGCACATCGGCCAGCCGCTTGCCCGCCAGCGGATTGCCATCCTGATAGGATTGCTGCTCCATGCCGCCTATGTATTCGATGTAGTAACCATCCTCGCTCAGGATGAAGACAGGATCAGGCAGCTGGGCCATCACTTCGTATAGTTGTTTGACCGAGAGAGCCATACCATTTCCTTAATCCGATTGCCGAGAGGCGAGCGCCAGACTTGCCACCTGATCCCGATTATCGTCCCGAGGCTGGCTCTGGGCCAATAACGGATCCTGTCATTAATAGATATTAATCAATACATTCAAGAAAATAAGATGCGCAGTCAGCTTGGGTCGAATGAAAAACAGGCAACAAGCCAGACTCGTCGGCTGCGGCACGCGGATATTCAAGCCATCTCACAGGCCGTGCGTGCGCAGATTGTTTCCCGCCCTCGCTTCCATTAGGCTGGCCTTCCTGAGTCTGTCTTTGCTGTCTGTCCAGACTCACCATTTCATGCTCATCGCCTTGGCGAAACAGGATTGTGGGCAAGCGGAGAAAGGATATCCAGATGAAGAAGAGCATAGTGACCGCCAAGTTCGAGGCCGTGAGCATCGAAGGCGAGCAAGTAACCCTGAAAATGGCGATCAAGGCGCCGGAGCCGGACCCCAAATCCGCCAGTGGCGACTGGCGCTGCAAGGTGAAGCTGGAGGGGCTGAGCGACAAGACCTTCATCTATGGCGTCGATGCCCTGCAGGCCCTGAGCCTGGCCCTGAAATTCGTCGAAAATGAGCTGCGTGCCTTCTCCGACGCCGGCTGGCAATTCTACCTCCCCGGTTGCCCCGATCAGCCCGTGGATATCGCCGCCTGCTATTTCCCCGAGATTTGACGAACCCCCGGTAGCAACGCCTTTATCTGCTCATCGAAACGGGTCACAGGGCAATAGCGGATGTCCGGTTCCGTGGTCAGAGTGCTTGACTAGATTGAGTCCAAGCCATTATTTATTGAGGCTATTTTCATGGACCTGGAGCCAATATGCGACTGACCCCACCCCTACCGCCGCAGGATGAGGAGCTCGATGCCCTGCGG
The DNA here is from genome assembly GCF_047780465.1 of Aeromonas sp. A04. Classification (NCBI taxonomy): domain Bacteria; kingdom Pseudomonadati; phylum Pseudomonadota; class Gammaproteobacteria; order Aeromonadales; family Aeromonadaceae; genus Aeromonas; species Aeromonas sp. A04. The sequence goes on from NZ_JBLNHP010000003.1 coordinate 346,389, forward strand.
ATCGGCCTGTCTGGCTACAACACGGACAAGGCGGGCACACACCTGCGCGAGCGGATCGCCAGCTTTATCAAGGATGAACAGGGCAAGGTGCTGGGCGGCATCCTCGCCGATATCAAGTGGGGCTGGCTGCACGTGGACTGGCTCTGGATCGACGAGCGCATCCGCAAGGATGGCTGGGGCGCCCGCCTGCTCGGCGCCATGGAGCAATATGCCCGCGACCAGGGCATCACCCACTTTCATCTGGAAACCACCAGCTTCCAGGCGCTGCCCTTCTACCAGAAACAGGGCTACACCGTCTTTGGCGAACTGCCGGATATGCCGCCGGGGCATATCACCTATTTTCTGAAGAAGCAGGCATGAAGTCACTGTCCCCGCTCACCACTGAGGGCAAGTCAAAACCCAAGCTCATCAACTGGACCGTGGGTGCACTGTGCCTGTTGCTGACAACAGGCCAAGGTGTCATGGCCCTGTCGCTGCACGATCTGGATCCGGCGTTTGAACGATGTGAGGCGAGCAAGGCCCGGCACAAGCCCGCGTTGCCACCCAAAGAGGATCGTTTCTGGTCGTTGGAGAGGGAACAACAGGCGACCGTGCTTATCTATCTGCATGAGAAGAGCATGGAACGCTGCACCGCCGCAGCGGTGGATGACTTGGCTCTCAAGGCGTTCCATCAGGCTGTCGCGGGAGACCGCACCTTGCTAGATACCTTGATCAAGACAAGCGCCACGACACTCGCGCCTGCCCAGCAGGCACAACTCCAGCAAGTAGGACAGATAGAGCTGGACAGGCTGGCCGCGATGACTGGCTTTGCACATCCCTTCTCGCTGCTCGATTACCTTAACCAGCTTGCACCGGCCAAAGAGTGAAGGGCTGACAAACTTGCCAGCCCTTCGGCATCGTCAGTGGCTGGCGGAGCGGCTGCCGTTCCAGAGCAGCTCGCCACTGCGCAGCTCCATCAGGCTCATGGTGAGCCGATAGCGACTCCCCTCGGACACCAGATCCCCATAGAGCATGTAACCCGCCCCTGTCTGGCGGCCGAGCCGCACCAGGGATGCCGGGTTCATGCCCCCCTGCTGATACTCGAGCTGCCCCGTGATGGCGGCGACCTGACCGGGATCGACGAAGCGAAAACCGCTTTTGGACTGGATCCGCTTGCTCATGGCCGCCGCCATGGTGCGGGTATCGAGCTCGTCATTGGTGCCGTCTCGGGGCGGGGTGAGCAGCAGCACGGGATTGCCGCTCTTCACCAGCTCCCGCACCTCGGGGGCCTGCACGAAGGCATCCGCCATGGCCAGCGCCAGCCCGGTCGGGGCCACCGGCTTGGGCAGGGGCGCCCCGGCATCCGGCTTGGTAACAGGTTTGTCCGGCTGGCTCACTGGCTGGTCCGGTTCACTGACCGGGGCCTGAGTGCCGTCGTAGGGATTGACCGCACAGCCGCCCAGCAGCAGGGCGCTCAGCATGAGCAGGTGACGCATCTTCATCTTGTTCTCTCCGCCAAAAGTCCGTAGGACGGACTTCACCAAAAGCCCGTGGCGGAGCCCTTGCCCCGCATCGGCTCCATGCTAGAGACAAACCCGCCCCGGGTCGATACGCCAGATGACACGGGACGACAGAGCCTGGCCAACCCGCACCCGGCCGGTGCTGCACCACAAAAAGGTGGTAGACCGCCATCAACTTCCTTTACGGTATTGTGCTGACAGATTCGAAAGGAGAGCACCTTGCACGGACCCGATCCCGCCAACCCCCACCCCATGAAGGGCTTTCCCCAGGTGTGCTTTATCAAGAACACCATCAAGGGGCCCAATATCGAGGTGGGCGATTACAGCTATTACGACGACCCGGAAGACTCGGCAGGCTTTGAGCGCAACGTCCTCTATCACTTCCCCTTCATCGGCGACAAGCTGATCATCGGCAAGTTCTGCGCCATCGCCCGCGGGGTCAAGTTCATCATGAACGGTGCCAACCACCAGACCTCCGGCTTCTCCACCTACCCCTTCTTTATCTTCGGCAACGGCTGGGAGAGCGCAGCCCCCGCACCGGGCACGCTTCCTTACAAGGGGGATACGGTCATCGGCAACGACGTCTGGATTGGCTATGAAGCGCTGATCATGCTGGGCGTCAAGGTCGGCAACGGCGCCATTATCGCCGCCCGCTCCGTGGTCACCACAGATGTGCCCGCCTACGCCATCGTCGGCGGCAACCCAGCCAGGGTGATCCGCTACCGCTTCGACGACGACACCATAGCCCGCCTCAACACCCTCGCCTGGTGGAACTGGCCGGTGGAGCAGATCAGCCGGAATTTGCAGTTGATTGGCGGCGGCGACATAGCCGCGCTGGAAGCTGCGGCCCGATAAACACCATCAAGCAGGAAGTCCGATGCAAATCACCACACCCCTGGCCAATGCCAATATAGTGATTCGCCCCTTTGAACCGGGCGATGCCGATGAGTTTGTCCGCGCGGCGCACGAATCCATCGACACGGTTGGCACCTGGATGAGCTGGTGCTCCCATTCATTCACTCGGGACAGAGCGCTGGAATGGTTTGCCACCTGCGATCAGGATCGTGAGGCGGGGCGAGCCTATGATATGGGCCTCTTCTGCGCCGCCACCGGCCAGCTACTGGGTGGCGCCGGTATCAACCAACTGGCTTCCCATCATCGCTACGGCAATATCGGCTATTGGGTGCGCCAATCCAGACAAGGCCAAGGCATCGCCCGACAGGCGGTCGCCCTGCTGCGTGACTTCGGCTTTACGCAGTTGGGTCTATTTCGGCTGGAGATCGTGATGGGAGTTGGCAACACCGCCAGCGAAGCCGTCGCCATCGCAGCAGGGGGTTCCTTTGAATGCCGGGCCAAAAATAGCATCTTCCTTCATGGCCAACCATCAGCCCACTACACCCAAGCAAAGCAGTGAATGTCTCACTGTCCGCCCCCTGATACACAAAGGCACGATTAATCAAAACAACACTAACCATATGATATTAAATAACTTTTCTATTTTTTCACCTCTCTTCCATAAATGGTAAAAATGGGATAAAGATCATAGACATACCGGCGCTAGACAACTACATTTGGGGAACGAGCTAGAAAGGATGCTACATGTTGACGCTCAAAAAATAACTAGTAGAATAATGCGTCCAATCAGGAGCCAGATCATGAAAGTAGTTGAGCTTGAGGTTTATAAAGAGAAACAGAAAAATGAAACCTCTCTTACTAAGATTTACTATGATGCATCTAAACCATCAGGAAGAATATTGCATTTTCAAAATTCAAAAGACAGTAGCTCAGGTATAGATATTGCTATCCTCGAGAGAGTTTTGAAGAAGGCACGGAATTTAAGCTGGTAATGTGTATGTGCTCTCGATATATTGATGTTATTCTACTCAGTCTAGGATTCCATCATGAGCTTACCGAGAGCACAGAGAACAAATGATGTAGTTCGTCATTCCAACCCCACCTCCAGTAATTCAATTGAAGATATATCTTCAAGAACCTCAAATGACCTCATCATTGGCCTTTGTGGAACATTAGGCTCAGGCATACACGCCCTTAGAACTAGCATTGAATCTAGATTATCAACACATAGCTATACTGTCCGACATATACATATTAGCTCATTAATGAAAGAGTTTTTCCCTGACGTTTACTCTGACTATGCCTCTCAGATCGAATCGGACTCCTATAATAGATACAAAGGCCTTCAAGATCTTGGCAACAAATTAAGAGAAACATATAACAACCATATTTTGTCAGAAGCGGCTATAGCCAAAATATCATTTTATCGCGAACATGATGAGCAAAGTGAAACCCCGAATAGAGTTGCTTATATAATAGACCAACTAAAACATCCAAGTGAACTCGAACTTTTCAGATTGATTTATCAGCATAATTTCTATCTTTTTGGTATTATCCGTACTGATTCAGAAAGAAAACGTAATCTCAGAGATGAGGGAATATCGCCTAGTCACATTGATGAGCTATTTCATCGCGACAGACGATTTGGTGACACCAATGGAAATGGGCAGCAAACAGAAAAGACCATAAGAGACGCCGACTTCTTTATTAAAAACAATCATAGCCATGCAGCAGAACTAGACCAGAAGATTGGTCGCTATATTGACCTCATCCATGGGGTGAATGGAATTACTCCCACCATGGATGAAAAAGGAATGTATTCAGCTTATAGCGCGTCTATGCAATCAGCATGTCTTTCACGACAAGTCGGTGCAGCTATTTTTGACGAGCATGGTAACCTGATCGTTACTGGTCGTAATGATGTCCCTAAGTTTGGAGGGGGATTATATAGTACCGAAGATGGAGACAAAGACTATCGTTGTATACACAAAGGAGCAAAATGCTACAACGATTTCCATAAAGAAAAAATGCGAAAAACAATTGTAAAAATCACGAGGGATTTTTTTACACGTAAATGCCTAGAAACTGTCACCACAGAAGATAAAGTCATCTTCAATAAATATATTAACAATGATGCGATAGAGGATTTAGTTGATAAAATCCATGAGAGCAGCCCTATCAACGCACTAATAGAATACTCTAGGGCAATTCACGCAGAGATGGATGCAATCACTTCTCTCGCTCGGCTAGATGGTCCAAGCAGCAAGAATAAAATAATATACACTACTACATATCCATGTCATAACTGCGCCAGACATATTGTTGCGGCGGGGATAAAAAAAGCCATTTATATAGAGCCTTATGAGAAGAGTTTGGCTTTAGACCTACATGATGATGCGATTTGTGATTCTAATAGCAAATCACCAGACAAAGTCACATTTGAACAATTTGAAGGTGTTTCGCCACGCAGATATACAACTCTCTTTTTATCAAGGACAGAAAGAAAAGATAAAAGTGGGAACGTGATCAAAACAACCGTAAGGTATGGTTCCCATGCTGACAATCAGTTCAAAGATTCTTTTATAGATTACGAGCTAAAAGTTGTTCGGAACTTCAATAGTAAGCTCCATATTCTTCCTGACGCTACATGATGGCTGTATCAGCCACAAAAACCTAATAATCTTGTAGCAAATAAAGGCAATATGGCAGGGTAACTTTTCTCAAAGGCGGGCACGGTCCTGCCCCCCCCCTCTTATTCGCTGAGGCGAGACCGCTTGTCCAGGCCGCGAGACAGGATGTCGAGCGAGCGGCGTCGGGCCATGGATGGCCTGTCGGCGCGTGCCGTCGGACAAGCGGGTGAGCCGAAGAAACCCGACGAAGTCGGGCGAATAAGCGGGGGTGGCCTTTCTTTTGGTGACTTTTCTTTGGCCACGCAAAGAAAAGTTACTCGCCCAAGCCCGAAGGGCGGGCGAAACCCCTTCGAGGCCAGCGGCCTCGCGTCCTGCGCGGCAAAGAGGCATAGCCGCCCCTATCGGCCCAAGAAGTGCCGTAGGGTGCAATGAACGAAGTGAATTGCACCTCAATACACTCAACCACAAGATGCCAAAAATGGTGCAATGCGCTCCGCTTATTGCACCCTACGTTAACGCTGTTTATTTATTGTCGTGTGGGATTTTATATTCTGGTATGGCGGTATCTCCCCATGACAAGGGATACCTGCCCTGTTGAACCCAACGATGGAAAGTGGAATATGGCCAATCTTTCGGGGCTGTTACCAACCCATGTTTGACGGGGTTGATATGTATGTAGTCGAGGTGATTGTTGAAATCTTCCTGATCCCGGATCAAATGTTCCCAATAGCGACGCTGCCAAATACCTCGTTCACCACGACGCCAACAAGATTCTGAGCGAGCCTCTGAATTGGGGATTGCTCGCGAAAACTTGCTCTTGATTCGGCGCCAGCGCAGGGGAAAACTTGTATCCCCTTGCGGCAATTCCAACAGGGCGTGTAAATGCTCGGGCAAGACCACCCAGCCATGGATCCGAAATGGGTGTCGCTCTTGAACCTCTCTGACAACCTGCCTGAGCAGATCAATCCGTTCGACCAGTAGATGGTTGTTCTGACGTTCAGCCAGCACGACCGTAAAAAACCAGGTACCCCCCGGTTGCCATGCCCGCCTGTAATCTGCCATCACGTCCCCCTATCATCAGCCATGGAGATAAATGTGGCTCAAATAACAGGAATCCGTAGGGTGCAATGAACAACGTGAATTGCACCGCTTACCATGGCAAGTTTGTTGGCGGTGCAATGCGCTTCGCTTATTGCACCCTACGATTGCCCTGATGTTATGGCGGGCACGGTATTGGTCCCCCCTCCAATCCGCCGAGGGGAAGAGGCAAGGTCAGGAGCGCCATCAGGGATGATGGCGCAGACGCAGCCGGCACAGGGATGTGCCGTCTGCGGCGGTCCGTCCGACCTTGCACCTGACCCGAGGGAAACCGCGCAGCGGTCAGATTGGCGGGGGAGAAGACCTTTGGTGACTTTGGGTCTTTCCAAAGTCACTCGCCCCGGCCCGAAGGGCGGGCGAAACCTCGTCGAGGCCAGCGGCCTCGCATCCTGTGCGGCAAGGCCGTGCCGTATTCCCACCCAAAAACTGCAAAACGGACGATTACGCCTGACGGCTAATCGACCCTACGATTGCACGGCGCAGCCGTGCCTGCTTGCCACAGGCACAGCGTCGGGCTGGACGCCCGGATGCCACCGGCAAAAGGGGGACATGGCCGCCCCTATCGGCCCAAAAACGGCTCCCAGTCCTTAAACACCGGCTGCAACCCCGCCTGCCTGACGGCATCGGCGACCTCACCCAGCGGGCGATCGTCGTGGATGGCGAACTGCTCCAGCTCCTCCTTGTCTCCGTCGGCGTAGCCACCCGGCTGGGTGCGTGATTCCGCCGACATCTGGGTGATGCCAAGGCGCAGGGCGCCGTTGCGAAACGCAGGGGATTCCCGGGTGGAGAGGGACAACTCCAGGGTTGGCGAGAAGAGGCGCCAGGCGCAGATCAGTTGCACCAGCTGCCTGTCCGACATCACCACCTCGGGCTGCAGGCCGCCGGTGCAGGGGCGCAGGCGCGGGAAGGAGAGCGAATAGCGGCTCTGCCAGTGGTGGCGCTCAAGCCAGCTCAGGTGCTCGGCCACGAAATAGCTGTCGGCGCGCCAATCAGATGAGAGGCCGATCAGCGCCCCCAGCCCTATCTTGTCGATGCCGGCCCGGCCCAGCCGCTCCGGGGTGGCGAGCCGCCACTCGATATCCTGCTTGTTGCCGCGCAGGTGATGGCGGGCGTAACTGGGGGCGTGATAGGTCTCCTGATAGACCATGACGGCATCCAGCCCCAAGGTTTTGAGCTCGGCGTAATCCGCTTGCGACAGTGGCTGCACCTCCATCGCCAAGGCGCTGAAATGGCGGCGGATCTGCGGCAGATGCTCACGAAAATAGGCCATGCCCACCTTGCTCTCGTGCTCGCCGGTCACCAGCAGCACGCTGTCGAAGCCACGCGCCTTGATGGCCAGACATTCGCGCTCAATTTCCTCTGCATCCAGCGTCTTGCGCTTCAAGCGATTGCTCATGGAAAAACCGCAGTAGGAGCAGTCGTTGGCGCAGAGGTTCGACAGATAGAGGGGCACGTAGAAGCCCACCGTATTGCCGAAACGCTGGCGGGTGAGGCGCTCGGCCTCAGCCGCCATCTGCGGCAAAAACGCCTCGGCGGCTGGCGAGATCAGCGCCATAAAATCCTGCAAACTGCGGTGCGGATTGGCCAGCGCCCGCTCCACATCCCGGGTCGTCTTGGCGCGGATCTGCATGCCGATATCGTCCCACTCCAGCTCGCGCCAGCGCTCGACAAAGCTTGCTTCCTTTGTCTCAGCCGCGGCCCTCACCCCCTCTCCCACAGGGAGAGGGGGGCGGATCCCATCCATCTCGGGAATCGGGACGAGAGAGGCCATCACCACCGAGTCTTGCCCTGTGCTCAGGCTCATAAGGCCTCCAGAAAATCGGTAAGCGGGCTGGAGGCGCTGGCTTGCAGACCGCGCGCGCCGAGGCCCGCCTCATAGGCACTGCGACCTGCCTCGCAGGCGAGCGCGAAGGCGCGGCCCATGGCGACCGGATCCCGGCTCACGGCGATGGCGGTGTTGACCAGCACGGCGTCGGCGCCCAGCTCAAAAGCGGCGGCGGCGTGGCTCGGCGCGCCTATCCCCGCATCCACCACCACGGGCACCCGCGCCTGTTCGATGATGATGGCGAGGAAATCCCGGGTCACCAGCCCCTGATTGGAACCTATGGGGGCGCCGAGCGGCATGACGGCGGCGCAGCCCACCTCTTCCAGCCGCTTGCAGAGCACGGGATCGGCCCCGCAGTAGGGCAGCACCACGAAGCCCTCTTTCACCAGCTGTTCGGCGGCCTTGAGCGTCTCTATGGGATCGGGCAGCAGGTATTTGGGATCGGGGTGGATCTCCAGCTTCAACCAGTGAGTGCCGAGCGCCTCGCGGGCCAGATGGGCGGCAAACACCGCCTCGGCGGCCGTCTTGGCGCCCGAAGTGTTGGGCAGCAGCTTGACCCCGAGCTTGAGCAGCGGGGTGAGGATGTCATCGTGGCGCTTGCCGGGTTCGAGGCGCTTGATGGCCATGGTCACCAGCCGGGAGCCGCTTGCTTCGATGGCGGCCGCCATCAGATCCGGGCGGGCAAACTTGCCTGTGCCGGTAAAGAGACGGGACGAAAATTCATGGTCGGCTATGGTCAGCATCTCAGCCTCCGGCGATGGCAGTGAAAAGGTGGATCTGGTCCCCGTCATTGAGTCGGGTGTCTGGCCAGCGGCTGCGGGGCAGCACGGCGCCGTTGAGGGCCACCGCCACCCCCTGCGGGGCAACCTCGCGGGCCGCCAGCAGCTCGGCCACGCTGATCTGGTTATCCGGGCTGGTCGTCAGCACCAGCTCGCTGTCGTTCAATCGGATCTTCATTGCGCATCCTCCATGGGCTGGGCAAGGGTGACGCTGCCGCACACTGGGCAGGCGGGATCGGGGGACAACCCCAGGGTCTGCCACTCGTGGGTCAGAGCATCGAAGCGACGCAATGTGCCCGCCACCGGGCTGGGTTTGCCCAGCAGCAGACGCAGGGCTTCCAGCGCCTGCAAGGCGCCCATCACGCCCACCAGCGGGCCTGTGACACCGCTGCTCTGGCAGCTTTCCGTGATGCGGGTATCCAGCGGATAGAGGCAGGCGTAGCAGGCCTGTTCGGGAGCAGTGCGCACCATCAGCTGACCCTGCCAGCCGACGGCGGCGGCCGAGATCCAGGACTTGTTATGAGCCACGCAGGCGGCGTTGATGGCGTGGCGGCTGGCCAGGTTGTCGCAGCAGTCGACAACCAGATCCACCTCGGCCACGAAGGCCGGCAGGCTCTGCTCATCGAGCCGCTGATTGATGGCAATCAGCTCCACATGGGGGTTGTGGGCCACCAACCGCTCCCGGGCCAGCTCGGCCTTAGAGCGATTGACCGCCTCGGAATCGAACAGGATCTGGCGCGGCAGGTTGCTGGAATCCACCACGTCGCCGTCGGCGAGCCACAAGGTACCCACCCCGGCTCCGGCCAGATAGAGCGCCAACGGCGAACCGAGCCCGCCGAGGCCGACGATCAGCACGGATGCCGCTTTCAGCCTCGCCTGCCCCGCCTCGCCGATTTCGCTCAGCATCAGCTGCCTGCCGTAGCGCAGGTACTCCGCATCAGAGAGCATGATCGGCCTCCTGCTGCGTGATGGCCTTATGGGTAAGCGCAGAGCAAGGCTCATCCCCCGCCCCCACGGCCGCCAGCAGCCGCTCGGTCACCCCCTGCCAGTCGTCGCTGGCCGTGATGGCAGAGACCAGGGCAATGCTGCCCACCCCGCTTGCCTGCACCGCAGCCACTCTATCCTCGCCGATGCCGCCGATGGCGACCGTCGGCCAGTCGCACATGAGTGCCCGATAGCGTTGCAGCCGCACCAGCCCCTGCGGGCGGGACGGCATCTGCTTGGTGTTGGTGGGGAAGATATGACCCAGCGCTATGTAGGAGGGGGCCAGCTCGCGGGCCCGCATCAGCTCGAAGTAGCCGTGGGTGGAGAGACCGAGGCGCAGGCCGGCGGCCTGGATGGCGGAGAGATCCGCCGTCTCCATGTCCTCCTGCCCCAGATGCACGCCGTAGGCACCGGCGGCTATGGCCTGCTGCCAATGGTCGTTGATGAAGAGCCGCGCACCGTGGCGGCGACCGAGCGCCACCGCATCGCGAATGGCCGGTGCTACCTGGGCGGCGGGCAGGTTCTTGATGCGCAGCTGGATGGTCTTGACCCCGGCCCCCAGCAGGCGCCTGAGCCACTTGACCGAATCCACCACAGGATAGAGGCCGAGCCGATGTTCGGTCCGGGCGAAGGGGCCATCCGGCAGGCGAGCCTCGCTGGCGGGATAGAGACCAAAGCGGCGATCCAGGCTCGATCCCGCCAGTACGGCGCGGGGAAAGTGCGCGAGACTGGTCGGCCAGCCGAGATGGGCTATGGGGCCAGGGCCGGCCCCCACCCCTTGCGCCCCCGCCAAGCCTTGCTGCAGGTAGGCGCGCGCCAGCGTGATGGCGTCATCGACCGGGTGATCCTGCGCCACCACGGCGGCGATGGCGCTGGCGTAGCAGCAGCCGGTGCCGTGGCCGTGGCGGGTGTCGAGGCGTGGTGCCCCTAGCCAGAACTCGCGGTGCTCGTCCTGGTAGTAATCGAGGCAGAGCTCTTCGCTCCAGCCCAGATGGCCGCCCTTGACCAGCACGGCGCGGGCGCCGAGTTCCCGCAGTCGCGCCGCCCCCGCCCGCACCAGCTCAGGGCTGCTGGCGGGAATGCCGGTCAGTGCTTCCAGCTCGGGGCCGTTGGGGGTGATGAGGGAGAGTCGCGGCAGCAGGTGCTCACGCACCGCCGCCAGCATGTTGGCTTCGGCCATGGGGGTGCCCGTGCTGGCAATCGCCACCGGGTCGTAGACCACAAAAGGCGCTGCCAGAGTATCGAGCCGCCGGGCCAACACCTCCACATGGAGCCGGGTCGGCAGCAGGCCTATCTTGATGGCCGCCGCCTGCAGATCGACGCCGAGGGCGTCGATCTGGGCGCAGAAGGTCTGCATCAGCACTGGGTCGACCATCTTCACCGCCACCGAATTCTGGGCCGTGATGGCGGAGATGACGGAGCAGCCGTGTACACCCAGGCTGTGCAATGTGTGCAGATCGGCCTGAATACCGGCGCCGCCCCCCGAGTCGGAACCGGCTATGGTCCAGACTATGGGTCGGCTGTTCATGCCTCCTCCCGCGCCGGTTTGAGGGCCGCCGCCTGATGGTAGAGTTCGCTCCCCTTCTCCTTGAAGGTCTCAGCCATGCGACTCATGCCGCTTTCCACCTCGGCCACCACCCGCTCCTGCTGGCCATCCATGCCCACCAGCTTCACCTCGACCGCTTCCAGGCTGGCCGCATAGTCGCGCACGTCCTGGGTGATCTTCATGGAGCAGAACTTGGGGCCGCACATGGAGCAGAAGTGCGCCACCTTGCCGGACTCCTGGGGCAGAGTCTCGTCGTGGTAGGCGCGGGCGGTTTCGGGATCCAGCGCCAGATTGAACTGATCCTCCCAGCGGAACTCGAAGCGCGCCTTGGACATGGCGTTGTCGCGGATCTGGGCGCCCGGGTGACCCTTGGCGAGATCCGCGGCGTGGGCGGCGATCTTGTAGGTGATGAGGCCTTGCTTCACGTCCTCCTTGTTCGGCAGCCCCAGGTGCTCCTTGGGGGTAACGTAGCAGAGCATGGCGCAGCCGTACCAGCCGATCATGGCGGCGCCTATGCCGGAGGTGAAGTGATCGTAGCCGGGGGCTATGTCTGTGGTGAGCGGGCCCAACGTATAGAAGGGCGCCTCGTGGCAGTGTTCCAGCTGCTCCGTCATGTTGCGCTCTATCATGTGCATGGGCACATGGCCCGGCCCCTCGATCATCACCTGGACGTCGTACTCCCAGGCGATCTTGGTCAGCTCGCCCAGGGTGTACAGCTCGGCGAACTGGGCTTCGTCGTTGGCATCATAGACTGAGCCGGGACGCAGGCCGTCGCCGAGCGACAAGGCCACGTCATAGGCGGCGCACAGCTCGCAGATCTCGCGAAAATGCTGGTAGAGGAAGTTCTCCTTGTGGTGCGATAGGCACCACTTGGCCATGATGCTGCCGCCGCGTGAGACGATGCCGGTGAGGCGCTTGGCGGTCATGGGCACGTAGCGCAGCAAGACGCCGGCATGGATGGTGAAGTAGTCCACACCCTGCTCGGCCTGTTCGAGCAAGGTGTCGCGGAACAGCTCCCAGGTGAGGTCTTCGGCGATGCCGTTGGTCTTCTCCAGCGCCTGATAGATGGGCACTGTACCGATGGGGACCGGGCTGTTGCGCAGGATCCACTCGCGGGTCTCGTGGATATTGCGACCGGTGGAGAGATCCATCACGGTGTCGGCGCCCCAGCGGGTGGACCAGACCAGCTTCTCCACCTCCTCTTCGATGCTGGAGCTGACCGCCGAGTTGCCTATGTTGGCGTTGATCTTCACCAGGAAGTTGCGGCCTATGATCATGGGCTCGGTTTCCGGGTGGTTGACGTTGTTGGGGATGATGGCGCGGCCGGCGGCCACCTCATCGCGCACGAACTCGGGGGTGATGTTCTCGGGCAGGCGGGCGCCGAAACCCTGACCCGGATGCTGGCGCAGCAGCAGCTCGGAGCGCACCCGCTCGCGGCCCATGTTCTCGCGGATGGCGATAAATTCCATCTCCGGGGTGATCAGCCCCTGACGGGCATAGTGCAGCTGGGTCACCCGGCGGCCCGGCTTGGCGCGGCGGGGCTTGGGCAAGTTATCAAAACGCAGGTGATCCAGCCCCTCGTCGGCGAGGCGCTCCTGAGTGAAGGCGGAGCTGAGGCCATAGAGTTCCTCGGTATCCCCCCGCTCCAGCACCCAGCCTTGCCGCAGGCGCGGCAGACCGAGACGCACGTCGATGACCGCATGCTCATCGCCATAGGCACCCGAGGTGTCATAGACGGGGACAGGCTCGTTGGCTTCGAACTGCGGGTTCTCCTTGCTGCCGCCGACCAGGGTGTCGGCCAGGGTGATTTCACGCAGCCCCACCCGGATATCGGGGCGAGAACCTTCGATGAAGATGCGGCTGGAGTTGGGGTGGGCCATCCCCTTGAGGTTGTCGATAAAGCGCTGGGCGCTGGCGCGCTGCTCGCGACGGCTGGGGGCTGGCTTGCGCTGTTCGGAAACAGCCTGCTCGGATACGGCCTGTTCAGTGGCGGATGATACGGAAGTAGACATAGCAAAACTCTCATTAACTGGTTGAAGTTATGGGTGTTTGCTTGTCTGGAGTTCGAGGAGAAGTGATGAACCTGTGGGTGAGTTGTGCCGCAAGAGGGAGCGAGCCCGGGATCTGTTCCTCCCTGCTCTGCTGTCCGGATCCCCCCTTGTCAGGTGGGTCGTACGACGCCCTCCTGGGCAGACCGGACGGGACAGACTCCCTCTTGTGCGCCCTGACTCATCGAGGAATGGCTCCTCTTGATGAGCGGGAGAGGCTTGTCCCTCCCCCGGCGCGGCAACCCGCAAGTTACCCTTGTTTCCCTTCGCAGGTGCTAGCCTGATCAGGTTCCACGGATCCCGAATTAACGGTCTCAGCCTCGCGTCGTTCGACGGTTGGCACTCCGACAAGATGGCGCCAGTATAAGTGGGGAAATGGAAAGCACAAGCCTTTAACAAGCCCGACCAGTGCAAACAAAAACCGGGCCAGAGGCCCGGTTCCATCACTACAACTCGCTGCCGTTATTGATTGGCAGCAGGGGTCACGCTGAGGCTGACGTTGTTGAAGCCAAGCCCGGAGAGCTCTTGCGCATCGAGCGGGATCTCCAGCCTCAGGCCCTGACCAGCGCCGTCCACACTGCGAGCACGACGCACCTTGCTGTCAGCCGCAAGCGGCACGGGAGCACCGATCTCTATGTTGCCGGCAAACTGGCTCTCGGCACTGAAATCACCGGTGATCCCCGCCCGCACCGGGCGCAGCACTCTGGCCAGGTTGTTCTGCATGGTAGACAGACCGTTCTGCTGTATGGTCCAGTTCCAGTCCCACCACTTCACTTCACCCGGGATGTAACGCTTGTCCCACTGGTAGCGAATGCTGCTCGCCTTGTCCTTGTACGGACCTATGACGAAGGTGTGGTTCCAGTTCGGACGGTTGTCCGGATGGGTATACCAGGCGTTGCCGCCCCAGCGCAGGAAGCCGCTCAGGGTCAGGTCATAGCTGACATCGGCCTTGAACTCATAGGGGTAGGAGATGTCGGCCTTGTAGAGCTCGATCTTCACCGGGATCTTGGAGCGGGCCGGCACAGTCGGTCGCACGGACTGAGACAGGGAGGTGGTGGTCGAGCCCCCGTTCTGGGACGCCCAGGACTGGTTGGCAGCAATCTCGATGGAGAGTTCGGTTTCCCCCACCAGTGGCCACTTGAACTTGTTCTTGGTGGTCACCTTCTCGCTCAGGCCATAGGTGTTGGTCTTGGACCAGTTGGTGGCAGTGTCGTAGCGCAGGGTGACGTCATAGCCGGATTGGGGGGTGTCGCTGTCGTTGACCGCCCAGCCCACCACTGTCTTGACCAGCTGGCGGTCGGACTGGGTGACATCGCCATGTTTGAAGCTGTCGGGATCCAGGTTATAGGCGAAGTTGCTGACCTTGATGGCGGTCTTGTCACCACAGCGATAGCCGTCACAGCCGCCGTCATTGTTGCCACGGATCACCCAGCCGTCGCCATCACGGGTCACATCCATGTCTTCGCCGACATATTGGCTGTGATTGCCGCCCACCCAGGCATAACCGAGGTAATGGGCCAGATAGCTGGTTGGTTTGATGAAATTCGCACTGTCATGTACCAGTCGCCACTGCACATCGACTTCGTCACCATCTGGAATATCCAGGGCAGACAGTGTCGGTATTTCACCGGTAACAGGGTTGGTCGGATAACACCAGGTATTGGACGCTGTCCCTGGTTTTATTTCACCGTTATAACCCGGCCCCATAATGACCCAGCCGTTGGCCAGCCCGCTTATTTGCCATTGTCCCATCATGCCGACAATATTGCTTTTAACGCTTTGGGCTTCTTCTCGATTGACGGGGCGATACTTGTCGCCACAGACCCCTTGGCCCAATGAAAACAAGCGAAGCTGGTCTGGATAGACGGGCTCAGCCGCTTGCGCCTGTGCCATCAGCAGGCCGGATATGATTAATGACAAGCCAGTTAGTTTTAATTTTTGCATAGCAACCCCAATATATTGAACATTGACATGCATTCACCAACTTTATATATCAGCGGGTGGCATGTGAGTACGACAATATCAGTCATATTAATCTCAATATGCGATCCAGCCCACATTTTAATATGCACAACATATTAACAAAATCATAAATTGAACTTCATTCAATATTGATTGATATCATATCAGAGCATCCACTCTATTATTTTATTCGTTACTTAATCATTTTTCAGAATATACGTATAAAAGATATTTCTAAATTAGCAATATCGATATTGCGGAATTGGATGGTGTAAACCTTACTCCAGTTCATCCTCGGGGTTGGGGAGCGGGATCTCGGTCACCTGACCCAGTTGCAGATCGGTGGAGCTTGGATAAGTTATCAAAATGCTGATAACCCAGCTCTTCATCGGCGAGGCTCTCCTGAGTGAAGATGGTACAGAGAACATCGAGCTCTTCTGTGCCCCCGCGCCTTGCCGCAGGCTGCTGTTAGCCTGGTCAGCTTGCCCGGCCCCCGAATTAACGGTCTCAGCCTGACGTTGCTATACGGTCGGCTCTCCGACAAGATGGCGCCAACATGCAAAGCTCACTTTTCAGCTCAACCATGAATTTTTCACTACAATGGATGCAGTTCATTAACACAAGGATGATGTTTATGATGACTATGAAGAAGGCATTTCTGCTAAGCCTCGTCTGCTCCGGGTTATATGGTTGTAATGGTAGTAGCAGCAGTAAAACACTGGCGGAACAACTTGTTTATGATCCAACGACACAGGCCATGGAAGATGATATTCATGATTCCGTATTTATCTCCGCCCTGGATCTGACTGGGCTGGATACAAACAAAATAAAAAACGTCTCTTTTAATATCAAAACGAAAGAGGGTAACCACGCCAAGTCAGTCTCCGCAACATATGATTGGAACTACCTATCAAAAAACAACCTATATGACACTGCAAATAATAGAATAAAAATTCCGATTTTTGGTCTTTATAGTGATTACCTCAATGAACTGACGATTAACATCCAGTTAATCGATGACAGCACCTACTCATTCAAGAAAACACTCGCAACGGCAGCCTATATAGACAGCATAGGTATTTATGACAATGTTGGTATTAGCATCAAGCCGAGCTCGACTCCTAGCTACAGTTATTTTTATCTAAAAGGGTCAAAAAAATCGCCCATCATAATGGATATAGATGGTGAGGTCCGTTGGGATGCTGATATAAAGAAGGCTTCAGGCTCATCTGTTTTCATGGAAAATAACTTCCTGACTGGCAGTACAAAAAACAAAACTATAGATGTCTTGTCCCTCTATGGGAAAACAGATTCATTCGCTGTTGATGGAACAGTAATGGGCAGTGATGCCTATTTTCACCATAATATTGACCAAGGAAAAACCGGTGTGTTGATTGAACTGGATGGCACTACCGGCGGAGCATTGAAAATAGAGTCATTTTTAAGTGAAATAGACAGCAAGGGCAAGATAATCCAAGAGTGGGATCTGGGTAAAATATTCTCTGAATATATGCTACAGGAGGGGGATGACCCCAGCAATTTTGTCCGAGATGGCGTGGATTGGTTCCACATGAACGCAGCGGCTTACGATCCTGCCGATGACACCTTATTAGTCTCCAGCCGCGAAAATTTCGTCGTGAAGCTGGATTACAACACAGGAAGAATCATCTGGTTGCTGGGGGATGAAACCAAACACTGGTACTCCTACCCCTCCCTGCAAAAGCTGGCCTTGTCACTCTCATCGGGGCAAACACCCATAGGGCAACACGCAGTGTCCATCACCAAAGGCGGAAAATTGATGCTGTTCAACAATGGGAGAAGAAGCTTCAACAACCCTGCAGGCACCCCGACCGGCATAGATCTCGCCACCAGTCAGACCGCCATTTTCGATATCGACAGCCAGAACAAGACGGCTCAGGTGGCCTGGAGTTTTGACGACGGCATCTATTCAGATATCTGCTCCAGCATCTACGAAGACAAGTTGTCTGACCAAGGGGACTTTCTGATCAACTATGCCGCTGCCGACAACCGAACCCGAGTCATCATTCAGGGTCTCAATAAGGATAAACAGAAACTGTTCGAGTTTACCTATCCAAGCCCGACCCCCTGCGCTACATCATGGAACGCAACCCAGATACCTCTCGAGAATATTCACTTCAAATAAGCGGCAAGATAGCGCCACCCTGTGGCGCTATCTCCTTATTCATCCTCGGGGTTGGGGATTAGGATCTCGGTTGCCCGACCCGTTTCATCGCGGCTCAGCACCAATTGGCGACCCGGTTGCAGATCGGCGGGACCGCCGTTGAGCCAGCGGGTGCCGGCATCGAAGGTGATTGTGCCCAACCCCTGCAATTGCAGCGAGTGACCGGCCACCGCAAGCAAGGGGGCCTGCGCCCGTCGCCAGTGAACGGCCGCAGCTGACTCGGGCGCGAGATCTGTGCGGCGAATATGCTCGGCGACGCCGTCACGGCTGAGGATGGCGAGCCGCATGCCGGGTCTGAGCTCGTCTGTGTGGCGAACCCCGCTCAGGCGTGCACTGCCCAGTTCCAGTTCGGCGCCCTGAAATTGCAGGCGAATGCCGTCGTTGTGTTCCAGTTCCACCAGCCAGAGCTCGCCATCGGCGGCCAGGGTGCAGAGCGGCAGTGCCAGCAACAGAAGGGAGGTGCGCGTCATAGCAATAAGCCCATGGTCAAACTCGTGTCGAGGTTTAACTATGGATCTGAGCAGGCCATTTTGCCGGTAGACAATTGAAGCTTATGTTCAGTCGTCCTCGCGGCAGCGGCTCAACCGCATGCCGTCAAACTTGCACTCCAGCTCCAGCCAGCGGCCTTCGAAGGGGGCCAGGCTGTCATCCGAAGTGACATACCCCCAGATTCGCCCCTGCGCGACCGGCCCTTCCAGCTCCATCTCATCGTCCTCCTCCAGCGCCTCCACTTCGCGGATCACCCTCAGCTCGCCCTCCATCACCCCTTCCAGATCGACCCAGGTGCCACCGAGATCGTCCTCGCTCAGCCCGTCCTTGAAGCGGGTCCCTTCATCGAGCACGAAGGGAATGCCGTTGACCATCAGCTGGCCCAGCTGCCAGGTGGTGCGGCCGGTCAATTTGAACTCGGCCGACTGCGCGGTGCCAAGTGGCAACAAGATAAACAGCAAGAGCGCGCAGAGAGACTTCTTCATCGGGGATCCTCGGGGTTACACTGCCACACAGGATGGCTTGTCCGGTGTGAGACGAGCGTGAAATGCCGGTCAAAACCAGGAGATCAAAACATGAAAATACTGGTGGTGGAAGACAATCCCCAGGTGGCGGAAACCATCATGGATTACCTGGAGCTGGCCGGGCACAGGATGGACTGTGCCTATCACGGTCAGGCGGCACTGCAACTGCTGGCGCAGCAGCGCTTCGACGTCATCATAATGGACGTCATGATGCCACGCCTGGACGGTCTGAGCACGGTAGAGCGACTGAGAGCCGACGGGGTCGCGACCCCGGTGCTGTTTCTCACCGCCCGCGACAGCCTGGATGACAAGCTGGCGGGCTTTCGGGCCGGTGGCGATGACTATCTGGTCAAGCCCTTCGCCATGGAGGAGCTGGAAGTGCGGCTGCAGGCGCTGGCCCTGCGCGGCCCCCGCAGCGACATGGGGGCGCTGTGCGTGGGCGAGCTGACGCTGGATCCCGCCAGCGGCCGCGCCACCCGCGCCGGGGTCGAGCTCAAGCTCGGCAAGATCCCGTTCCAGATCCTCACCCTGCTGGTGCGTCGCGCCCCCCATCTGGTAAGCCGTCAGGAGGTGCTCGACACAGTCTGGGGCGATGAAGAGCCCGACTCCGATGCCCTGCGCAGCCACATCTACGCCCTGCGCAACGCGCTCGACAAGCCCTTTGCCACCCCTATGCTGGAAACCCTGCACGGCCAGGGCTATCGGCTGGTGACCCCATGACCCAACCCGGAGGCCATGACCGACCAGCGACTGGTGACCCCATGACCAAACCAAGAGACCATGACCGACCAGCGACTGGCGACCCCATGACCAAACCCGGAGGCCATGAGCCATCCCCATCGGGTGACTCAATGGGCCAGCCTGCCGAAGGCCTTGACCAGACACGGCCAGATACCCAGAACAGCCTGCCCAGCCTGCGCCGTCGCCTGATCCTGACCCTGAGCGGGGCCGGCATGCTGCTGCTGATCATCATCAGCCTGCTGATGGTGGTGGCCGAAGACAAGATGGAGGAGCTGAGCCTGCGTCACTGGCTGGAAGCCGAGGTGACCCGCTACAACGACGACTGGCTGCGGCTCGGCGTGGCGGCCCCCGCCCCCAGCCCGCGTCAGTTCTCCAGCTACTGGACCCAGGCCGGCCGGCTGCCCGCCTGGCTCAAGCCCTATCAGAGCCCGGGCTTCTACGAACATGTGCTGGGGGATGAAGACAAGCACTTCCTGGTGCGGCCCCATCCGTCCGGCGAGGGGCTGCTCTATCTGGTATTCAACGATGACGCCGACGACTACCTTGATCCCTATGAAGACCAGCTGCATCTGGCGACCCGGCTGATCGGGCTGGCCCTGCTGCTCGCCTGCATCGGCTTCGGCATCTGGCTGGTGCGCCACATCACACGCCCCCTTGAGCGATTGCGTCAACGGGTGGCTCATCTCACGCCGGATCAGGCGGATTTCGTACCCGACGCCCCCTGGCAGGAGCTGCGGGACATAGAGCTGGCGCTGCTGACCGGCAAGCACGAGGTGGCCGCCGTGTTCGCCCGCGAACAGGAGTTCAGCCGCTTCGCCAGCCACGAGCTGCGCACCCCCAACATGGTGATCCAGGGGTCCGCCGCCCTGCTCGGCAAGGTAACTGACCTGCCGGCTCCGGCCGCCCGCGCCACCCTGCGCATTCGCGCCGCCGCCGACGAGATGGCGCTGCTCACCGAAACCTTCCTGCTGCTGGGCCGCAAGGAGGCGGTGGAGCGTCCCCCACAACGGGTAGCGCCGCTGATCCAGCAGGAGCTGGCGCGCCTGGCCCCGCTGTTGCAGCGGGAGACGCTGGACATCCGGCTACATCTGGACGAGGAGAGCGAGGTGGACGCCCCCCTCTCATTGCTCGCCATCGCGCTCGGCAACCTGCTCAAGAACGCCCTCAGCTATGCCGAAGGACACATAGAGATCGAGCTGTGCGGGCCCCTGCTCACCATCAGCAACCCGACGGCGGCCGCGCCGGATCAGATCCTGGGCTATGGCTGCGGCCTCACCATCATCCAGCGCATCTGCGAGAAGCTGGGCTGGCAGATAGAGACCCGGCTGGAGGACGGCATCTTCAGCGCCAGACTGGCGATGATGGAGTGAAAACAACAAGGCGCCCGAGGGCGCCTTGTTCATTGTTTCCGCCACCAAAACCGGCCAGGAGGCCGGTTTTGCATTCAGGCCAGGCCCTTACTGACAGGCGCCACCTGTGGGCGACCCTGCAGGCGATCCCAGAGGGCCGCCAGCAGCAGGGCACACAGCGAGGGCGGCAGCCAGGCCAGCCCCTGCTCGTTCAGGGGCAGGGCCAGGCTCCAGGCCGGCAGCAGGTCGGCCAGGGCCGAGGCCTTGAGCCCGTCGATCAGGCCGAACAGCAGGCTGATCAGCATGACAGGCCCCACCACCCGGGTGCCGTTGCCCCACCAGCGCAGGGTGAAACTCAGCACCACCAGCACTATGCAGGGGGGATAGATGGCGGTCAGTACCGGCACCGAGAGCTGGATCAGGTGGCTCAGCCCCAGGTTCGAGACCAGCATGGAGAAGCCCCCCAGCAGCAACACCAGGGTGCGGTAGGAGAGCGGCAGGTACTGGGCGAAGAACTCGGCGCAGGCGCAGGTCAGGCCGACGGCCGTCACCAGACAGGCGATGAAGATGAGCAGCGCCAGGAAGCCGCTGCCCATGCTGCCAAAGGTGTGCTGGACGTAGGCGTGCAGGATCTCGGCGCCATTCTGGGCATGGGGCACAAGTTCACCGCTCACCGAGCCCAAGCGGAACAGGCTGAGGTAGACCAGGGTCAAGCCCATCCCGGCGATGAGGCCGGCCAGTATGGTGTAACGGGTGAGCAACTTGGCGCTGCTCACCCCGCGCGAGCGGGCCGCATTGACGATGACGATGCCAAACACCATGGCGCCCAGGGTGTCCATGGTGAGGTAGCCATTGACGAAGCCGTTGGAGAAAGGCTGATGCTGGTAGCTCTCGATGGCAGGGATGGCAGAACCGGCAGGCCACAACAGAACGGCGAGGCCCAGCGCCGCCAGCGCCAGGATCTTGATCGGCGCAAGCACGTGGCCCACTGTGTCGAGCAGCCGGCCCGGGTAGAGGGAGATGCCGATCACCAGGCTGAAGTAGACCAGGCTGTAGATCAGCAAGGCCGAGCCATCATCGCCAAACAGGGGCGCCAGCCCCACCTCGTAGGAGACGGTCGCCGTACGCGGGGTGGCAAACAGCGGCCCCACGGCCAGATAGCAGACGGTGGCGAGCAGCAGCCCGGCCTTGCGGCCGATGGGCGCACTCAGGGCATCCACGCCGCCCCCCACCTTGGCCAGCGCCACCACTGTGAGCACCGGCAGACCGACCGCCGTCAGCAGGAAGCCGGCGGCGGCGCTCCACACCAGCTCACCAGCCTGCAATCCGACCATGGGCGGGAATATGATGTTGCCTGCGCCGACGAAGAGCGCGAAGGTCATGAAGCCCAGAGCTACTATGTCTCTGGATGTTAATTTTTGGTTATTCATGCTGCGTAGTCTGCCTATGACAAGGTAAAATCATGACGGAAGTCGGCGCGAATGGCGTATTCGTGCAAGAAATCCGCAGATAGTTTTATTAAATTTTTATGTTCCGCGACGTGCGAAGGGCGCCAAGTAGAGCGTTTGTGCCACCTGGAGGCAAGTGCGGCACCGCAATCCAGTCACTTCATCCAGAAAATAATTAAGCATTGGTGTTTGATCGTGAGGTGGTGCAATTTTGCAACAGATGATAACGCAAGCATGAGCGTCATTTGCAACCCTATCTTGCCGCTCGTTCCGCCGGCCAGGGCCTCCTGGAACCCTCCTTCTCGCGCAGCGCCATGACCTTCTCCACCCCCTCTTGCTCGACCCCTCGGCAACCTGATTGAGGGGGGGGTTGAGCTGCACCGACGGCCAGATCGGGCTCACCCTGGCGGCCCGGCCCCTCACCCGAGCGGCGAGCCAAAAAACGACGAGGCGCCCGAAGGCGCCTCGTCTGTTCCAACCATTCCGGTTGCTGCACTCATTCGGCAGGCTTGTTCTTGCGGCTCGCCTTGAGTTCGAGGAACTCGATGATCTTGCCCGCCACATCCTTGCCGGAGGCCGCTTCCACCCCCTGCAGGCCGGGGGAGGAGTTTACCTCCAGCACCAATGGGCCACGGGCACTGCGCAGAATATCCACCCCGGCCACATCCAGCCCCATGATCTTGGCGGCCTGCACCGCAGTCGCGCGCTCTTCCGGGCTTATCTTGATCGCCTCGGCGGTACCGCCACGGTGCAGGTTGGAGCGAAACTCCCCCGGCTGGGCCTGACGACGCATGGCCGCCACCACCTTGCCATTGACCACCAGACAACGAATGTCGGCGCCGTTGGCCTCGCGGATATACTCCTGCACCAGAATGTTGTTGTTGGTCTGGATAAAGGCCTCGATCACGCTCTCGGCGGCCTTCTGGGTCTCGCACAGCACAACGCCTATCCCCTGAGTTCCCTCCAGCAGCTTCACCACCAGCGGCGCGCCCCCCACCATGGTGATGAGATCCGGCACATCGTGGGTGCTGTGGGCATAGCCGGTGATGGGCAGACCTATGCCGTGGCGCGACAGCAACTGCATGGCGCGCAGCTTGTCACGGGAACGGGAGATGGCCACCGAGCTGTTGAGGGCCATGGTGTTCATCATCTCGAACTGGCGCAGCACGGCGGTGCCGTAAAAGGTGATGCTGGCGCCGATGCGCGGGATCACGGCGTCGTAACTCTCCAGCTCGCGTCCTTCGTAGTGAATGGAGGGGCTGTGGGAGGCAATATTCATGTAGCAGCGCAGGGTGTCGAGCACCTCTACCTGATGACCGCGCGCCTGTGCCACCTCGACCAGACGGCGGGTGGAATAGTTTCTGGGCTCACGGGATAAAATGGCGATCTTCATGAAAATTCCGCTAGAAGGCAGTGCCTGGGCAGGATGGGGCGGGAGAGTATAAGGTGCCACAGCGCCAAGACAACGCCAATTGTTTCTCCTGACAACAAGACAAACCACACAGAACTGCACACTGCAATCCCGTTGTCACCGATATGTCAAACGGCGGCCCTAAGCTGGTCTGTCCACCAGCCCAAGGATGCCGCCGTTTCTCGTCAAAGATCAACCCGTGTCACGGGGAGATCACCATTCAGTTCAGGTTTGGCCCCAGCCAGCGCTCGGCTTCCACCAGCGTCATGCCCTTGCGCACGGCGTAGTCTTCCACCTGATCCTGCTGGATCTGCGCCACCGCGAAGTATTTGCTGTCCGGGTGGGAGAAGTACCAGCCCGACACGGCCGCGCCCGGCCACATGGCGTAGGACTCGGTGAGCTTCATGCCGATGGTCTGCTCGACCCCCAGCAGCTCCCAGATGCTGCCCTTCTCGGTGTGCTCGGGGCAAGCGGGATAGCCCGGCGCCGGACGTATGCCACGGTAGTTCTCGCGAATAAGCTCCTCGTTGGAGAGCGCCTCGTCCTGGGCATAGCCCCAGTGCACTTTGCGCACCTGCTCGTGCAGGTACTCGGCGAAGGCCTCCGCCAAACGATCGCACACCGCCTGAATGAGGATGGCGTTGTAGTCGTCGTGATCGGCCTTGTAGGCCTGCGCTATGACCTCCTCACCTATGCCACCGGTCACCGCGAAGGCACCGATCCAGTCCGGCTTGCCGCTCTCCTTGGGTGCCACATAGTCCGCCAGGCAGTAGTTCGGGAAGCCCTGCTTCTCGCTCTGCTGGCGCAGGTGGTGCAGCACCTTGATGACCTCGGTGCGCGACTCGTCGGTATAGACCTCTATGCTGTCCCCCACCCCGTTGGCGGGGAACAGGCCTATGATGCCGGCGCAGCGCACGCTCTTGTCCCGCTCCAGCTGGTCCAGCATGGCGTTGGCGTCGGCAAACAGCTTGGTCGCCTCCTCGCCTATGATCTCGTCCTCCAGGATACGCGGATACTTGCCCGCCAGCTCCCAGCTCAGGAAAAACGGCGTCCAGTCGATGTAGGGGCGCAGCACCGAAACCGGCACGTTTTCGAACGTCTGCACTCCGGGCTCACGGGGGGCCGGCGGTTGATAGTTTACCCAGTCCAGCTGATGGCGGTTGGCGCGGGCGTGGGCCAGGCTGACCGGCTTGGATCTCGGCTGCTTGCGGGCATGCTGATCCCGCGCTATCTCGTACTCCTTGTCGATGCGGGCGACAAACGCAGGCTTGAGCTCTGGGTTCAGCAGGCTCTGGGCCACCCCGACGGCGCGGGAGGCGTTCGACACATAGACCACAGGTTCGCTGTAGTTCTGCTCTATCTTGACCGCTGTGTGGGCCTTGGAGGTGGTGGCCCCGCCGATCAGCAGCGGCAGCTTGAAGCCCTGGCGCTCCATCTCCTTGGCCACGTGCACCATCTCGTCGAGAGACGGGGTGATCAAACCCGACAGTCCTATGATGTCCGCTCCCACTTCCCTCGCCGTCTTGAGGATGGTCTCGCAGGAGACCATGACCCCGAGATCCACTATCTCGTAGTTGTTGCACTGCAGCACCACGCCGACGATGTTCTTGCCGATGTCGTGCACGTCCCCCTTCACGGTGGCGAGCACTATCTTGCCGTTGCTGTAACTGCCCTGTTTCTCGGCTTCGATGTAGGGTTGCAGATAGGCCACAGCCCGTTTCATTACCCGTGCCGACTTTACCACCTGGGGCAGGAACATCTTGCCCGCGCCAAACAGGTCGCCGACCACGTTCATGCCATCCATCAGGGGCCCTTCGATCACGTGCAACGGCTTCTCGGCCCCGGCCCGCGCCTCTTCGGTATCCTCCTCGATGAAGTCGGTGAGCCCCTTGACCAGGGCGTGTTCGAGCCGCTTGCCCACGGGCCAGCTGCGCCACTCCTGATCCCGTGGATCCTCCGCCTGGGCACCGGCGCCGCGATACTTCTCGGCGATGGCCAGCAGATCCTCGGTGGCGTTGTTGTTCAGGTTCAGCACCACGGCCTCGACCTTCGCCTTCAGCTCCGCCGGAATGTCTTCGTAGATGGCGAGCTGACCGGCGTTGACTATCCCCATGTCCATGCCGTTCTGGATGGCGTGATAGAGGAAGACGGCGTGGATCGCCTCGCGCACCGGCTCGTTGCCACGAAACGAGAAGGAGACGTTGGAAACGCCGCCGGAGATCATGGCGTAGGGCAGGTGCTGCTTGATGTCCTTCACCGCCTCGATGAAGTCCACCGCGTAGTTGTTGTGCTCGTCGATGCCGGTCGCCACCGCGAAGATGTTCGGGTCGAAGATGATGTCTTCCGGCGGGAAGCCCACCTGATCCACCAGGATCCGGTAGGCGCGCTGGCAGATCTCGAACTTGCGGGCGCGGGTGTCCGCCTGACCTACCTCGTCGAACGCCATGACAATGACGGCGGCGCCATAGCGACGCAGCAGCTTGGCCTGGGCGATGAATTTCTCCTCCCCCTCCTTCATGGAGATGGAGTTGACCACCGGCTTGCCCTGCACGCACTTGAGGCCGGCTTCCAGCACCTCCCACTTGGAGGAGTCGATCATCACGGGCACCCGGGCAATGTCCGGCTCGCCGGCGATCAGGTTCAGGAAGCGCACCATGGCCGCCTCGGCGTCCAGCATCCCCTCGTCCATGTTGATGTCGATGATCTGGGCGCCGCTCTCCACCTGTTGCTTGGCGACATCCAGGGCCTCGTCGTAGAGCCCCTCCTTGATCAGCCGCTTGAACTTGGCCGAACCGGTGACGTTGGTACGCTCCCCCACGTTCACGAACATGGACTCCGCCGTGATGATCAGCGGCTCCAGGCCCGACAGCCGGCAGGCGACCGGCAGCGTTGGCAAGACGCGAGGACGGATACCCGCCACCGCATCGCTCATGGCGCGGATGTGGGTCGGGGTGGTGCCGCAGCAGCCCCCCACCAGGTTGAGGAAGCCGCTCTGGGCCCACTCGCGGATGTGCTCCGCCATCTCGCCTGCGTCCAGATCGTACTCGCCGAACGCGTTGGGCAGACCGGCGTTGGGGTGGGCGCTGACATGGGTTTCACTGATGCGCGACAGCTCTTCCACATACTGGCGCAGCTCGTCCGGGCCGAGCGCACAGTTGAGACCGAAGGAGATGGGTTTGACGTGGCGAAGCGAATGGTAGAAGGCTTCCGTGGTCTGACCGGAGAGGGTGCGGCCCGAGGCGTCGGTGATGGTGCCGGAGATCATCACCGGCAGGGCATAGCCCAGCTCCTCGAACACCAGATCCACCGCGAAGGCGGCGGCCTTGGCATTGAGGGTATCGAAGATGGTCTCGATCAGAATGATGTCGGCACCCCCTTCGATCAGGGCGTGGGTCGATTCGGTGTAGGCGGCCACCAGCTGGTCATAGGTGACGTTGCGCTTGCCGGGATCGTTCACATCCGGCGAGATGGAGCAGGTGCGGTTGGTGGGGCCCAAAACCCCTGCCACGAAGCGCGGCCTGGTGGGGTCCTTGGCCGTCCACTCGTCCGCCACGGCGCGGGCCAGACGGGCGGCCTCGCGGTTGATCTCGGCGGAGAAGGCTTCCATCTCGTAATCGGCCATGGCGATACGGGTAGCATTGAAGGTGTTGGTCTCGAGGATGTCGGCGCCGGCGGCGCAGTACTGATCGTGGATCTCGCGGATCACCCCGGGCCGGGTCAGCACCAGCAGATCGTTGTTGCCCTTGATGTCGGTGTGCCAGTCGGCAAAGCGCTCGCCCCGATAGTCCGCCTCACCCAGCTTGTAGCCCTGGATCATGGTGCCCATGGCACCGTCGATGATCAGGATCCGTTCCTTGAGACAGGATTCCAGCTTCTTCTTTATGTCCGACTTTTTATTCGACTCTATGCTCGACACCGCTCGTTCCTCTTACATCCATGCAACTGCGTGAACTTCATCCTAGCAGCAAACAAATCAAATGGAAATCTAGCCGTCTATCTGTCCGTAATTGCGATCTATATACTCATAAATGGGTAATGAGTAACATGTGACCCCAGAGTACCCTATGCCCGTCCTCAATAGGGATACGTGCTTGCTGTTTACTAAAGAGAAAAATAACTATGAGCGTCTACTACACACTCTGCTTCCTGGCAGCCTTGGCGATCTTCATCGCCTTTGCCAATCAGTATGTTGTGAAGATCCAGACCACCATCGCCATCACAGCCGGATCCATGCTGATCTCCGCGCTGCTGGTGTTGTTCGGTAAGCTGGGCTGGTTCAATCTCGAACCCCTGGCCGTCAAAACCATGGAGAGCATAGACTTCCAGAACTTCCTGCTGAAGGGGATCCTGGGCTTCCTGCTGTTCGCCGGTGGTCTCGGCATCAACCTGAAGGCATTGCGTAGCCAGAAGTGGGAGATCACCATTCTCTCCATAGTGGCGACCCTGCTCTCCACCTTCCTCATCGGCTACGGCTTCTGGTTCATCGCCAAGCTGCTGGGCTGGGAACTGCCGCTGGTCTACTGCATGTTGTTCGGGGCCCTGATCTCCCCCACCGATCCCATAGCCGTGCTGGCCATCGTCAAGAAGATGAAGGCGCCACCCCAGATCGCCATCCAGATCGAAGGGGAATCCCTGTTCAACGACGGTGTCGGTCTGGTGATCTTCGCCACCGTGTTCGCCGTCGCCTTTGGCGGAGTTGAACCCACCTTCGGCAGCGTGGCCGGCCTGTTCCTGCATGAAGCCCTCGGCGGCATCTTGTTCGGCGCCGTGCTGGGCCTCATCGCCCACGTGATGATCAGCGCCACCGACGACGGCTCCCTGGAGCTGCTGCTGACCCTCTGCATTCCCACCGCCGGCTTCGCCTTCGCCAACATGATCGGCGTCTCCGGCGCCCTGGCCATGGTGGTCACCGGCATCATGATCGGCAACTGGACCCGCCAGTCCGGCTTCTCCGAGCAGAGCAAGCACCACCTGGATCACTTCTGGGAGTTGATGGATCAGTTCCTCAACGCCCTGCTGTTCCTGTTGATCGGTCTGGCGCTGGTGTTGCTGGAGCTCGCCTGGCAAGACTGGATCCTGCTGGTCATCGCGGTTCCCCTCTGTCTGGCCGCCCGCTTCATCAGCGTGTCGCTGCCCTACATGGCCTTCCGCCGCTATCGCAGCTACAACAAGTTCTCGGTGCGGATCCTCACCTGGGGCGGTCTGCGCGGCGGTCTGGCCATGGCCATGGCGCTGGCGTTGCCCTCCGGCGTCATGATGCTGCCGGAACACGGCGTCGATCTGCGGGAAGTGATCCTGGTGATGACCTACTCTGTGGTGATGTTCTCCATCGTGGTGCAGGGCATGACCATCACCCCCATGATCACCGCCGCCAAGAAGGCCACCGGCGACTACTGAGTCACCCGCTGACCCCGGCAGGCATCATGCAAAAGGGCTCCCGACGGGAGCCCTTTTTGTGGCTGACGATACTGAAAAAACGGATTTGAGATAAAATCGCCAAATAATTGTTTGCTTTTTATTCATATCGAGGAGAGAATGCGCACCGGCTAGTTAATCAGCCCTGTTTATGTTCGCAATGCTTCAACATTAGATGAATCCTGCCAGTACCTACATAACCTTCCTCTGATTTACTCGCCTCGAGAACCGTCAGGCTGTCTGCCTGCGTTGCCCGGCTCTCACGGCGCAGACCCGTTCTGCCCACCCAATTTGATTTATGCATCAGCATATTCCTTGACAGTGCAGACGCCCGTGACTCGGGCTGGGTATTCCTGCGCGCTTGTCGACCCTGGCGGTTGACCGCGCCCATTAACCTGAAATTTGCAAAAACAAGGAGCAAACACTTAATTTATATAGAGAAATACCATGATGAAAGCCATACATACACACAAGCCCCTGCGTCGCAGCAAACCCATCAACCTGCCTCCACAAGAGCAGGATTCCGATGCGTTCCTGATCCAGTTCAGCACCCGCTTCAGCGGCGGTTTCGCCATCTCCTGTGATGGTATCGCTGGCGAGTTCTCCATCGAAGACCTCAACTGATCCTGCCTGCCAACCGGCAGCGCCCGATGCAGACAGGCCGCAACTCACGGCGGCCTCTTTGTTTCACCTCTTGAACTTAATTTCTCCTGCACCAGCGTTACTCACAGCGCCTTCCATCACAGACTGTCAGCCACGCCTCGCCGTTGCACGCTTCAGACCGGGCAGGTTTGAGTTCCGACCGCCTCCAGCAGCAGACACTCATCAGCATCCTCGCTCAGCTTGACCAGGCGACTGCGCACCAGCCCCAGCTTGGCCAGCAGTGCCACCGATCGCTCGTTGCCCGGGGTGACGATGGCGATAACCCGCTCTATCCCCAGCCTCTCCCGACCATCTTGCAGCGCCGCTTGCGCCGCTTCTATGCCGTAACCCTGACCCCGATAGGCGGGCAGGAAGGCGTAGCCTATGTCTTCGCAGGGCAAGGTATCGCGCTTGATAAGGCCGCAGATGCCGAGCCTGGCCTCATCGCTCCTGCGCGCGACCAGATAGAGGCCGTGGCCATGGCGGGCATAGCTGACCGCCGGCCCCTGCTGGATGTAGTTTTCGGCGTCGAGCAGGGTGCGTATGCCGCGATCCCCGATATAACGGTGAAAGTCGCTGTCGTTGAGCAGTTCGAGAATGAAGGGGGCATCGGCTGTGGTCAGTTCGCGCAGCTGCAGGCGCTCGGAGAGGATCATGGCAAGGACTCTTTCAACAAAAACAGGCCCTCAAGACTGCCCCTGCTCCGCCTCGTTGGCAAGGCAAACCCCATGAAAAAGGGCCGCAGTGCGACCCCGATAACAGGATGAGCAGGCTCAGGCCGCCAGCAGACCCGCATAGCCATTGCCCTGCTCGCGCAAGGCCATGAACACGGCGGCACAATCCGGCCAGGCCAGGCCGAGTCGCTCGGCCACCTGGACGGGCCACTCGGGTGGCGCCTCCTCCCCCACATCCGACTGCGCCGCCAGCACTATGCCCAGGTGGATCAGCGCAGCCTCGGCAGAGAACTCCTTGGCCAGCAAGGGGTTGTAGTGATACTCCACCGCATGGCAGATGCTGAGGGGAAATTGCCAGCGCCTGGCCATCTCGGCCCCTGTCTGGGCATAGTTGAAGCCGACCACCAGCTCCTCGGCCTTGGCGCGCCCCTTGCTGGGCTCCAGATCCTTGATGTGGTTCACCATGTTCTCCGGCAGTCCCACATGCATGATGAGCCGCCCCATGTCGTAGAGCAGGGCGCAGGTGAACACCTCCTCCCCCTTCATGCCCTTGAGCTTGGCAAGCCGTCTGGCCAGCTCGGCCACGTCGAACACCTTGCCCCAGAAGTGCTTGAGGTCGATGCCGGGCACCGCATTGATGGAGCCTGTCAAACCGCAGGCCAGCACCATGTTGCGCACCACATCGACCCCGAGTCGCACCACAGCCTCGTTGACGGTGGCGACCTGGCGACTGCCGCCAAACTTGGCGGAATTGGCCAGCCGCAGCAGCTTGGCCGAAATGACGGGATCCTTGTTGATCTTCTTGGCGATCAACAGGATATCCGGTTCCTTCTCACTGAAGGTCTGCACCAGATCGCGCATGACTTCGGGCACATTGGGCAGATTTTGGGGCTTGGATAACAGCGAGTCTATGGTGGGCATCTTGATATCCGTCCATGCAATTTTATGATGGCTTTCGTTTGCCGACAGCAAACCCTCAGTAAGTATGGGTAACAAAAAGCGGCCTCACAGGAATGTTTTTATCGACATATTTCAATGTGTTAATAGCATTATGGCTATACTGGCACCCTTTATGACATGACGAGGAAGTTGAACATGAGCGAACCCACCGAGTTCTTTGACGAACAGACCCTGCTGGAGATGGTCGACAACCAGCTGATCGATGGTCACCCGTTGCAGGTCAAGGCGACCCTGATGCGGCTGGTGATGAAGGGCACCCCACGGGAAGAGGCGCTGCAATACATCGCCTGTGCCCTGGGCGCCGAACTGATGGCGATGGAGGCGGAACAGGGTCCCTTCAACCTCGAGCGTTACGCCCAGTTTCTGGACTCCCTGCCCGAGATGCCCTGGGCCGAATAAACACGCTTGCCAGCCGATTGCGGCCCGGCCGCAGGCCTGGCCCCGTTAGGCAAGCCGCACCGCCAGCCATTATCATTACTGCCATTGCACATGAGGGGAGCAAGGCTATGCGCTGGCAGAATCGCCGTGAGAGCAACAATGTTGAAGACAGGCGCCAGCAGGGCGGCGGTGGCGGGCTTCCCATCGGCGGCAAGGGTCGCCTGATCCTGCTGGTGGTGGTCATGGTGGCCGGCTACTACGGGGTGGATCTCTCCCCCCTGCTCAGCGAGCCGACGACCCAGAGCCAGCCCAAGCGTCAGGAGGTGTCTCAACCGGCCAAGGATCCCCTGGCCAAGTTCACCTCGGTGATGCTGGCCTCCACCGAAGATGCCTGGGGCGAGATCTTCCAGCAGAGCGGCAACCCCTATCAGGCCCCCAAACTGGTGCTCTATCGCGGCGCAACCCGCACCGGCTGCGGTCAGGGCCAGTCGGTGATGGGTCCCTTCTACTGCCCGGCGGATCGCACCGTCTACATAGACCTCTCCTTCTATCAGGAGATGCGCGACAAGCTGGGAGCCGACGGCGACTTCGCCCAGGGCTATGTGGTGGCGCACGAGGTGGGTCACCACGTGCAGAACCTGCTCGGCATAGAGCGCAAGATGCGCCAGCAACAACAGGGACTGAGCCGCGCCGAGCAGAACAAGCTGTCGGTCAAACTCGAACTGCAGGCCGACTGCTTCGCCGGCGTCTGGGGCCACTACATGGAGCGGGAGCAGGTGCTGGAGCACGGCGATCTGGAAGAGGCGCTCAACGCCGCCCAGGCCATAGGTGACGACCGCCTGCAACAGCAGAGCCAGGGCCGGGTGATCCCGGACAGCTTCACCCACGGCAGCTCGGCCCAGCGTTACGCCTGGTTCAAGCGCGGCTTTGACAGCGGCAAACCCGCCAGCTGCAATACCTTCGCCGCCCGCTAGACGCCAGGAAAAAAGGGCCGGCTCCTGACAGGAGCCGGCCCTTTTGCCAACCGCAAGACGGCGATCAGAACTGAGAGTCGACTATCACCTCTTCCCCCAAAGCGCCCGCCAGCGGCAGCGGCCGGTAGGTGGAGTTGGCTGCCCGCAGCAGGCGTATGCCGCGCACACCCACGGCCTGCGCCGCCTTGATATCCCCATCCGCATCGCCGTAGAAGATCTTCATCTGTTTATCCTTGAGCCACTGCACCTTGGTGTTCTGACCCGGTTGATCGCCGGCGAAGATCACCGGATTGAGCCGAGCGGCCGGGATCCCCATGGTCTGCTGCAGCGTCTGGCTCACCGTTTCGGTCCTGGTCGCCGAGCGACCCGTGACGAAATAGATGTGATCGCCGCGCTTGAGGTGCATGGCGATCAGCGCCTTGCCCACCTCTTTCGGCACACTGAACGCATCCCAGCCATTGTTCATCTTCTCCCAGAAGGCGGGATTCTTGAGGTAGCTCTCGTCGTTGGGCGAGAACTCCCGCTTGCCGCGATAGAAACCCGGGCTGGAGAAGAGCAGGGTATCGTCGATGTCGAAGCCCACCGCCATCGGCGGCAGGCCATCCAGACTGGCGGCAATCTGCGCCACCGACACCCAGTGAATGGGCGCCTGCTGGGCCAGAGTCACAGTCGTGACACCGGTCGGGCTGGTCACGGCCTGATCGGCCAGGGCGGGCAGGCTGAGGGTTGCGGCGAACAGGGAGGCTAGCAGGGCAAGACGGGGAAAAGCGGGCATGGTACGACTCGTGACGTGAATAAAACAGGGTGCCAATCCTGCCCCATGCTGTCGACCGAAACCGTGAAACCGACCACAAAACGGAACCAGGTGACTCGCGCCAACCGGCATTTTCCACGCGGGATGAACGCCAGGCGCCGCGTGAATGTGGCCTCACCCGAGCGATCGTCACATCTGATCACCATCAGCCCCTTTTGACCCTTAATTCAGGCCTAAAGAGCCCGAGTGAGCTATAACTGCTTAACACCCATTATTGACATCAACATCAACGACATTCTCTCACTGGAGATGCCATGGACGCACACACCTCTGCCCATTCCACCAAGACCGGCTCAGCATCATCCCCTCACCAAGCCCAGATGGACGCCATCGACAAGATGCTGGCGCGGCTCGAACTCTCCCCCGACGGGCAGATCCTGGACGCCAACCCGCGCTTTCTCGCCCTCATGAACTATTCGCTGGACGAACTCAAGGGCCAGCACCACGAGGTGCTGCTCTCACGGGATGAAGCGCAATCCCCATCCTATACCGCCTTCTGGGAGGCACTGCGCAGCGGCCAGCCACAGGAGGGGGAGTTCCACCGGCTGGACAAGCAGGGGCGAGATGTGTGGACCCTGGGCACCTGCAGCCCGATGCTGGATGCACAGGGCAAGCTGATCCGGATCATCGAATACGCCATGGATCTGACCGAACAAAAGCAGCTCAACGCCAACTTCGAGGGCCAGATCAATGCCCTGAGCCGGGTCATGGGCAAGGTGGAGTTTTCCCTGGATGGCACCATTCTGGATGCCAACTCGCGCTTTCTCGACATAGTGGGCTATCAACTGGAGGAGCTGAAGGGTCAGCACCACAGGTTGCTGGTCGACCCGGATTACGCCCAGTCGCCCGATTATCGCGCCTTCTGGGAGACATTGCGCCGCGGCGAGTACCTGGCCGGCGAGTTCTGCCGGCTCGGCAAGCAGGGCGAGGAGGTCTGGATCCAGGGCTCCTACAATCCGGTGCTGGATCTGAACGGCAAGCCCAGCAAGATCGTCAAGTTTGCCACCGACATCACGGCCCAGGTGGAGCAGCACCGTCAGCTCAAACGAGCCATGGAGGAGGCGGAAGAGGCCGCCAGGGTGCGCGAGGAGCTGCACAAGTCGCTGCAGGAGATGTCGACCCCGGTCACCCCCATCTGGGACGGCATCCTGCTGCTGCCACTGGTGGGGATCATAGACTCCATGCGTACCGCCGACGTGATGAACAAGTCGCTCACCAAGATTGCCGAGACCCGAGCCCGGGTCTTCGTGCTGGACATAGCCGGCGTTGCCACCGTGGATACCGGGGTCGCCAACCAGTTGATCAAGATCACCAAGGCGACCCAGTTCATGGGGTGCGAGGCCATCATCTCAGGGGTCTCTCCCGCCATCGCCCGCACCATGGTGGAGCTGGGGGTCTCGGTCGGCGATATCCGCACCACGGCGACCCTGAGGGATGCCTTCGAAATTGCCCTCAAGCGGGTCGGATCCACCCTCTAGGAGGCGACCATGACCATGCAGCTCAACAACGATCTGGGCATAGCCAATGTGGCTGACTGCGTCGTGGTCAGCATGCGTCCCGATCTCGGTGACGACGGCATGCAACTGCTGATGCAGACCCTCTCCCAACGGCTGGTACAGGGCCGTCAGCGCGCCGTGCTGCTCGACTTCTCCGGCGTCATGCTGCTCGATCACCACGAATTCAGACAGGTGTGCAAGCTGGCCGACGTGTGCCGCCTGCTCGGCGCCATCTGCCTGCTGGTCGGGTTGAATGCTGGGATCGCCGCCTTTCTGGCGCTGGCCGAGG
The DNA here is from genome assembly GCF_047780465.1 of Aeromonas sp. A04. NCBI lineage: Bacteria > Pseudomonadati > Pseudomonadota > Gammaproteobacteria > Aeromonadales > Aeromonadaceae > Aeromonas > Aeromonas sp. A04. The sequence continues at coordinate 381,422 of NZ_JBLNHP010000003.1, forward strand.
CGCAGCCGGGACAGCTGCGCTGCTTCATCGACATGGACGATGCCTTCGCCCATGTCAATCGCCTCAAGGCCGAGGAGTAAATCCCATGCAACTGGAACAGACAGCGCAGGAAGCCAGGTATCCGTTGCGCCACGACATCGACCTGCACCTGACGGTGATGGCGGTGCGTCGCCTCCCCTTCATCGCCAGCCTGTCCGAGGTGGACCGTACCATGCTTTCCACCGTGGTCTCCGAGCTTGGCAGCAATATCCTGAAATACGCCACGAAGGGGGAGATCACCCTGGCTCTCCATCACCCCAAGGGACGCCCCTGCATCGACATCATCGCCCGTGACAAGGGGCCCGGCATCCCGGACGTGCACCAGGCCATGCAGGATCACTACAGCACCTCGGGCACGCTTGGGCTGGGGCTGCCCGGCGTGCGGCGCATGATGTCCGAACTCACCATCAGCACACCGCCCGAGGGGGGCACCCTGGTACAGGCCCGCAAGTGGCTCGGGGCGGCACCCTCGATGGCCCGCGTCACCCTGCCCACTCAGGTGTCGAACCCCCGCACACTGACACTGGAGTGGGCCAGCGAGAACCGGCCCTGCTATCCGGAGCGGGTCTCGGGCGACTTGGCCTTTATCCGCCCCGGCCCCGATGGGGTCTCGTTGGTGCTGATCGATGTGAGCGGCCACGGCGCCTCGGCCAACAAGCTGGTGCAGATCCTCGAAGAGGCGCTGCACAACAGCCGGGAGCAGGAGCCTGCCCGTCTGCTGCAACTGCTCCACCAGCACTGCATCGGCACCCGGGGAGCCGCCGCCGGCGTGGCGCTGATCAATGGCGAACGCGGCGAGCTGAGCTATGCCGGCATCGGCAATACCCGCATCTGCCTGCGTGGCCACGAGCCCTGGCGCGGCATCTCCCGCGACGGCGTGCTGGGGGAGCGTTTCCCAACCCCCTTGCTGCAACGTCAACCCATAGTGCCGGGGGATGTGGTGATGCTCTACTCGGATGGCATCAGCGAATCACTCAACCTGCGCGACGGCGCACTGGAACTGGGGGCGGATCCCGCCACCCTGGCTCGCCAGGTCATAGCCCACAGCGGCCGCAGCACGGACGATGCGAGCTGCATAATATTGCGGGTGCAACCGGAGGAGGAAAGCTAGATGCAACAGCTGATAGGTGACATCCGGCTCTCTGGCCCGGCGGCGGCCCTCACCGCCAGACGCAAGGTGATCCAGGTTCTCACCTGCATCGACAAGAGCCCCACCTTCGTGGCCCCGCTGGCGGGGGCCACCTCGGAGCTGGTGCGCCAGCTGGCGGCGACGACCGGCTGGCTGCAACTGCGGCTGTGGCTGGAGAGCAAGACGCAGGAGCTCTGGCTCTCTCTGGCCGCCGATGAACCGCTGCAACCCGGTTCCTCTGGCGCCTCTCATGGCACCATACGGCTGGTCTCTCACTCGGACAGTGCCATCGCCCTGGTCTGCCACCTGCCCCACTGGCCGGATGACGGCATGCTGCAACAGATGCAGCAGCAGTTCGCCGAGCCGACCCGGGAAGAGCTGTTCGCCGTGATGCAGACCAAGAATCAGGAGCTGGAACAAGCCTATGAACTGGCGGAGAGCGCGACCCGGGCCAAGAGCGACTTTCTCGCCAACATGAGCCACGAGATCCGCACCCCCATGAACGCCATCCTCGGCATGGCCCACCTCGCCCTGCAAACCCGGCTCGACCCGCAGCAGTTCGACTACGTGGGCAAGATCCAGCGCTCCGCCCAGCACCTGCTCGGCATCATCAACGACATCCTCGACTTCTCCAAGATAGAGGCCGGCAAGCTGGATCTGGAACGGATCGAATTCGATCTCGACCATGTACTGGAAAACCTGGCGACCCTGGTGGGCGAGAAGGCCGAAGCCAAGGGCATAGAGTTGCTGTTCGAGGTCGACCACCAGCTCGATACCCTGCTCTATGGCGATCCGCTGCGCCTCGGCCAGATCCTGATCAACTACGCCAACAACGCGGTCAAGTTCACCGAACAGGGCGAGATCCTGGTCAAGGTCAGCTGCCTGGAGAAGCTGCCGCAGGAGGTGCTGCTGCACTGCTCGGTGCAGGACACGGGGATCGGCATGAGCCAGGAACAGCAGCAGCGGCTGTTCCAGTCCTTCCAGCAGGCGGACAGCTCCACCACCCGCAAGTACGGCGGCACAGGCCTCGGACTCGCCATTTCCCGCAAACTGGCTGGGCTGATGGGAGGCGAGGTGGGGGTGCAGAGCGAACCGGGCCAGGGCAGCACCTTCTGGTTTACCGCCCGCCTTGGCCGGGGCAGGTACAGATCCCGCTACCTGCCCAGCCTGGATCTGCGCGGCCGCCGCATGCTGGTAGCCGACGACAGCGCCAGCTCCCGCACCATACTGGCCGCCCTGCTGAGCAGCATGAGCTTCGTGGTGGACACCGCAGAGTCTGGCCAGCAGGCGCTGCAGATGATCGCCAGCGCCGAGCAGGAGGGGAGACCCTATGAGGTGGTGCTGCTGGATTGGCACATGCCGGGGCTAGATGGCATAGAAACGGGTCGCCGCCTCATCGCCCGCGGCTTCACCCAACGCCCCTACCGGGTCATGGTGACAGGTTACGGACGGGAGGAGGTATTTCGCGAGGCGGAGGCCGCCGGATTTGACCGGGTACTGGTCAAGCCGGTGTGCGCCTCAGTGCTGTTTGATACCGTCATAGGTCTGTTTGGCCAGCAAGCCACGCCGGTCGCCTTCAAGTCACAACAACCGGCCCACAGCTACCGCTTCGACGGGCTCACCATACTGCTGGCGGAAGATAACGAGCTGAACCAGCAGGTGGCGCGGGAGCTGCTGCGAGCGGTCGGGGCCAAGGTCGACATAGCCGCCAATGGCGCCATCGCCCTGAAAATGGCGGAGCAAGCGCACTACGACCTGATCCTGATGGACATGCAGATGCCGGTGATGGACGGGCTGGCCGCTACCCGGCTACTGCGCCTGCAGGAGCGCGAGGGGCATCACATCCCGATCCTGGCGATGACGGCCAACGTCATGGCCGGCGATCGGGAGCGCTGCCTGGAGGCCGGCATGGATGATCACATCGCCAAACCCATAGATCCCGACAAGCTTTATGCCGCCCTGCAGCGCTGGGCGACCTCCTTCAGCCGTGAAACCGGGGGGCGGATCAAGTCCTCGGTGACCCAGCGCGAGGAGCCCTTGCAGGCGCAGTTGCAGGCGCTCGGGTTCAAGGCAGAGACAGCACTGCAACGCCTGATGCACAACTGGGAGTGGTATCGGGACCTGCTGCGCCGCTTCGCCCAGCAGGGCGTTCAACCCATGCAGCATCTGATCGCCGCCCTGCAGACAAACGATAGCGAAGAGGCGCATCGGCAAGCCCATACTCTCAAGGGCATAGCCGCCACCCTGGGCGCCGACCCGCTACGGGACATAGCGGCCCGGCTGGAGAGTGCCATCGCCCGGGGAGACGATACCAGCAGCCTGTTACCCCTGGCCGAGCAGGGATTGCAGATGCAGCAGCAACTGACCGATGGCTTGCTCCCCCTGCTGCCCCCCCAGGCCTCCCCGGCTCGATCCGAGCTGACGCAACCGGACATAGCGTCCGTACTGACACGGCTGACCCAGTTGCTGCTGGAGGATGATGCCGAGGCCTTCATCCTGTTCCAGCACCATCAGGCCAGGCTCGCCCCCTTGCTGGAGGAGGCCGCACCGGCCATGGCCAACGCCATGACCCGGTTCCGCTTCACCGACGCATTGGCACATCTGCAACAAGTCCGGGCCCTCAAGCCCGATCTGTTCAACCAAGAGTGAGGGCACCATCATGCTCAATTTGCTGGATCCCGACACCAAACCCACCCTGCTGGTGGTCGATGACACGCCGGAGAATCTCTCCCTGCTCAGCGCCTTGCTGAGCCCTCACTATAGAGTCAAGGTGGCCATCAGCGGCCGGCGAGCGCTGGAGATACTGTCGGCCGGCACCCGGGTGGATCTGATCCTGCTCGATGTGGTGATGCCCCTGATGGACGGTTACCAGGTGATGCAGGCGCTGCAGGAGATGCCGCAGACGCGGGACATTCCAGTGATCTTCCTGACCGCCAAGGTGGAGGAGAGCGCGGAGGCACACGGGCTGGCGCTGGGCGCTGTGGACTATATCCACAAGCCGATCACCCCCGCCATCGTGCTGGCCCGCGTCAGAAACCATCTGGAGCTGAAAGCCGCGCGGGACCTGCTGCACGACCAGAACGCCTATCTGGAGCAGGAGGTGGAACGGCGCACCCGGGAGAACGAGCTGATCCAGAACATCACCATCCACTCCCTTGCCTCTCTGGCCGAGACCCGCGACAACGAGACCGGCAACCACATACTGCGCACCCAGCACTACGTGAAGCTGCTGGCGGAGACCCTGTGCGATCACCCCCGCTTTCGCGCCGAGCTGACCCCCAAGACCATAGAACTGCTGTTCAAGTCGGCGCCCCTGCACGACATCGGCAAGGTCGGCGTGCCGGACCGGATCCTGCTAAAACCCGGCAAGCTGGATGCAGACGAATTTGCCCAGATGAAGCATCACTCCATCCTCGGCAAGGAGGCCATAGTCCATGCCGAGGAGGCGCTGGGGGTGGAGGTCGAGTTTCTGCGCCTGGCCAAGGAGATCGCCTGTTACCACCATGAAAAGTGGGATGGCACCGGCTACCCCTATGGCCTGATGGGGGACGAGATCCCCCTCTCTGCTAGGCTGATGGCGCTGGCGGATGTGTACGATGCCTTGATCAGCAAGCGCTGCTACAAGGCCGCCATGTCCCACGATGAGGTGGTTCCCATCATATTGGCGGGGCGCAGCAGCCACTTCGACCCCGACATCACGGATACCTTCGCCCGCATCCACTCGCAGTTTCACGACATAGCCCTGCGCTACAACGACGACAAGGGCGAGCGGGAGACCAATACCGACTAGACGATAGGGAGATCGGCAGGCAGCAGGTCGGTGAAGACGAAGCCGTCCCGCTCCACCGTCTCCCCCACCCGGATGGCCAGCGGCCGCTGGAACATGGGGCCGTCCCAGGCCAGGGTATGAAACTCGCCGTTCTCGCCGCAGGGGTCCACCCCGGCGGGCAGGACCGCCAGCAAGGCCGCGTCAAACTCATGTCCGCCGAGGGTGGCAGGCAGCTTGTGCGGATCCAGGGTGCTGATCCTGGCCCTGAGCCCTGCTGCCATCATCTCGCCAGCCAGCTCGTCGGTCTTGCTGCCCCATAGCGGAAACAACGGCGTGATCCCCGTCCCCGCCAGCTGCCGCTCCCGATAGGCGCGCACATCCTCGAGGAAGAGATCGCCAAACGCCATGTGGCGGATCCCCTGCGCCACCATGTCCACGATGAAGTCGGTCATGATGCGGGCGTAATCTTCATTGCTGCAGGGCCAGGGCAGGTCGATGGTGGTCAGCGGCAAGCCCACGCACTCGGCCTGTGCCAGCAGCAACTGCTTGCGCACCCCGTGCATGGCCACCCGTTCGAACGCCTGGTTGAGGGTGGTGAACAGTCCCACCACCTCGATGGCCGGATCCTGCCGCAGTGCGTGCAGCGCCCAGGCGCTGTCCTTGCCGCTGCTCCAGGAGAGCAGCACCTTGGTCTTCATATGATTTCTCCAGCTATCTTGAGGTCGGAGCCGGCAAGGCGCCGGCCATCGTCCTGATTATTCGTCCGGGCGAGGAGCCCGGCGCTTGAGCGTGTCGCTCCGTCTCACTGCACCAAAAAGCTGCAAGACAGTGTTGCGAATTGTGCGATTTACATACCGGGATGCAAAAGCATACCCTCGGTCATGAGCGTGTCCCCTCAAAGGATGGGGAACAATAACTAAAAAAACGATGGGAAACATAAGGATATGACGACAGTCACGCAAGCTTACGACCACAGCCGTCCCCTCAACCGACAGGATTACAAGACCCTGAGCCTGGCCGCCCTCGGTGGCGCCCTCGAATTCTACGACTTTATCATCTTCGTCTTCTTCGCCGTGGTGATCGGCGAGCTGTTCTTCCCGGCCGACATTCCCGAGTGGTTGCGCCAGTTCCAGACCTTCGGCATCTTCGCCGCCGGTTACCTGGCGCGCCCCCTCGGCGGCATCATCATGGCTCACTTCGGCGATCTCATCGGCCGCAAGCGCATGTTCACCCTCAGCATATTGCTGATGGCGCTGCCGACCCTGCTGATCGGCCTGCTGCCCACCTACGCCACGCTCGGCATCGCCGCCCCCCTGCTGTTGCTGCTGCTACGGATCCTGCAGGGAGCCGCCATCGGTGGCGAAGTGCCGGGTGCCTGGGTGTTCGTGGCGGAGCACGTGCCCGCCCGCCGGGTCGGCGTCGCCTGCGGCACCCTCACCGCGGGATTGACGGCTGGCATACTGCTTGGCTCCCTGGTGGCCACCGCCATCAACCGCGGCATGAGCCCGGCCGAGGTGAGCGACTGGGGTTGGCGTCTGGCCTTCGTACTCGGCGGAGCGTTTGGCATAGTCGCCATGTACCTGCGCCGCTGGCTGCACGAGACCCCTGTCTTCGCCGAGATGCAGGCCAACAAGGCGCTGGCGGAAGAGCTGCCGCTCAAGACTGTGCTGCGCAATCACAAGGGCAGCGTGCTGATCTCCATGCTGCTGACCTGGTTGCTCTCCGCCGGTATAGTCGTGGTGATCCTGATGACCCCCACCTACCTGCAGAAGGTGCATGGCATCAGCCCCGCCGATGCCCTGACCGCCAACTCCCTGGCCATCCTGGCCCTGACCCTGGGCTGCATCTTCTATGGCCGGCTGATCGATGCCCTCGGCAGCGGTCCCACCTTCATGCTGGGCTCCCTGTTGCTGGCTGGCGCCAGCTACGCCTTCTACCACGGCCTGGCGGCCGGCATGGATCAGCTGATCCCGCTCTACATGCTGGCGGGCTTCGCGGTCGGGATCGTCGGCGCCGTGCCCTACGTCATGGTCAACGCCTTCCCGGCAGTGGTGCGTTTCTCCGGGCTGTCGTTCTCCTACAACGTGGCCTACGCCATCTTCGGCGGCCTGACGCCCATGCTGGTGACCCTGTGGATGAAGAACGACGTGCTGGCCCCCTCCCACTATGTGGTGAGCCTGTCGGCACTGGGCTTTGCCATCGGCCTGCTGCTCTGGCTGCAACGGCGCAACCAGCGGCAGGCTGCACCGCAAATCGCCTGACCCCTCGCAAGCCCCGCTGAAATCGGGGCTTTTTTCATATGGCTGGTGTTCAGCCCGGCCGACATAAGATAGCCTCCCTCTCGGGCCTGTCGACGGCCCAGGACACTCCTCCACTCTAGTCATCCGAGGTTCATGATGTTCTTTCAGGTCGTATTTCTCGCCTTGCTTGCCCTGCTGCCCATGGTCAATCCACCCACCACGGCCACCCTGCTGCTGGGGCTGAGCAAGGGCATGTCGCGCGAGCACGTGCGCCGCCAGATCAATCTGGCCGCCATCTATCTGTTCTGCACCCTCTGCGTCAGCTTCTTCATCGGCTCCTCCATCCTGGATCTGTTCGGGATCTCCATTCCCGGCCTGCGCCTGGCCGGCGGTCTCATCATCGCCTTCATCGGCTTTCGCATGCTGTTCCCGGCCCCCAGCCAGGCGGCCGGGGTCGATATCAACCAGAGCATCGCCTTCGTGCCGCTGACCATGCCCAGCATGTGCGGGCCGGGCACCATGGCGCTGGTGATCAGCGGCGCCGCCCAGATAGCCGAGCTGCCCGACGAGTACAACCGCTTCACCATCTATGCCGCCATGGTGACCGCCTTCGCTCTGATGAGCGCACTCAGCTGGGGCGTGCTCAAGCTGGCAGATCCTGTCTGCAAGATCCTCGGTGCCACCGGTATAGATGCCATGACCCGGATCATGGGCTTCCTGCTGGTGTGCATGGGCATGCAGTTCTGCATCAACGGCATCAAGGAAGTGGCACAGGATCCCGTGTTCCACGGCGCCACTGCGGCACAAACGGCACCTGCATTGCCACATGTATCCGGTGCACTCGAACAATTGGAAGAGGCCCGCCAGCCCTGACTGAAAACGGTGTCATAACCGCCGACAATCGTCACTGATCTTGCGCCTGATCATGTTGCTGACACATAAATGAGATAGTGTGTTTTTTGTACAGACTCGATTCAGAGTGTGCTTGATAGGTTTGTGGGTGGAGACACCCACTCACTGCAGGAGATGTGCAAATGGAAAAGATGCTGACCGAGATTGGAAGCTACAGCCTGTTTCATGAATATCTGAATGTGGTCGGTGCAGCCAGCCCCGCCCTGGCCAGGATAAAAACACGGTGGGAATACAAACAGAGCGATCGTCTGGTTGCCCAGATCAGGGTCGATCCACAAGGCAATGCACGCTTCTACATAGACGCCAGAGCCATATCGGTCAACTGACCCAGTCACCCCTATCCACCAGCCCCGGCCATGTACCGGGGCTTTTTGTTGGTTGCCATCTGCCTGAATGACAAAACCCCGGCAGGTGCCGGGGTTTGACTTTGCAGATGCCACGTCGGGTTATGCACGGCGCGGCCGACCCAACCTAGGAGGTGCCACCCACTGTGAGCTGGTCCAGCTTGAGGGTGGGCTGGCCGACCCCGACTGGAATGCTCTGCCCCTCCTTGCCGCAGACGCCGACTCCGCGATCGAGCGCCAGATCCCGACCCACCATGGAGACCTGGCTCATGGCCTCTGGGCCATTGCCTATCAGGGTCGCGCCCTTGATGGGGGTCGTTATCTTGCCATCCTCGATGAGGTAGGCCTCGGAGGCGGAGAAGACGAACTTGCCGGAGGTGATGTCCACCTGACCGCCGCCGAAGTTGGGGGCATAGATGCCCTTCTTCACCGAGGCGATGATCTCCGCCGGATCATACTGACCCGCCAGCATGTAGGTGTTGGTCATGCGCGGCATAGGCAGGGCGGCGTAGGATTCGCGGCGACCGTTGCCGGTGAGCGGCACCCCCATCAGGCGGGCGTTCTGCTTGTCCTGCAGATAGCCTTTCAGGATCCCGTTCTCAATCAAGACGTTGTAACCGCCCGGCGTCCCCTCGTCATCTATGCTGACGGAGCCGCGCCGACCCGGCAGGGTGCCGTCATCGACTATGGTGCAGTGTTTGGAGGCGACCTGTTCACCAATGCGACCGGCGAAGGCGGACGAGCCCTTGCGGTTGAAGTCCCCCTCCAGACCGTGGCCCACGGCTTCGTGCAGCAGCACGCCGGGCCAGCCGGCACCGAGTACCACCGGCATGGTGCCAGCCGGGGCGTCTATGGCTTCGAGGTTGACCAGCGCCTGACGCACCGCCTCGCGCACATAGCCAAAGGCCCGGCTCTCCAGCCCGTCCAGCTCCAGGAAATAGTCGTAACCACAGCGACCACCGCCACCCGCGCTGCCGCGCTCCCGGCGATCCCCCTTCTCGGCGATCACTGTCACCGACAAGCGTACCAGCGGGCGCACGTCGGCAGCGAGCGTGCCGTCGGTGGCGGCCACCAGTATCTCTTCATAGACGCCGCTGATGGAGGCCATCACCTGATTGATGGCGGGATCCAGGCTGCGGGCAAACTTGTCCATCTGCTCCAGCAGGGCGATCTTCTGGTGCTTGTCGAGGGTCTGCAGCGGATCCATGGCCGGATAGAGCAGGTTGGCCTCGGTGCGGGCCCAGGCCTTCACCTTGCCCTGCGCCCCGGCGGCGGCTATGCCACGGGCAGCGGTAACCGACTGTTGCAGCGCCAGCAGGCTCAGCTCATCGGAATAGGCGAAGCCCGTCTTCTCGCCACTGACGGCGCGCACCCCGACCCCTTGGTCGATGTTGTAGCTGCCATCCTTGACGATGCCGTCTTCCAGCATCCAGGACTCGTGCCAGCTACGCTGGAAATAGAGGTCGCCGAACTCCACCTGATGGCTCATCAGGCTGCCGAGCAGCTGTTGCAGCCGCCCTTCATCTAGGTCGTTCGGGGCCAACAATGAGGCACTAACCTGGCTCAATAGACTCAATCTTCTTCTCCACTCTCGTAACGAGATGTTTTAACCGTTTGTCGACTCGCAGGGTCGATTGGCCGCATGGCGGCATCATCGAATGGCTGCGAATCCAATTGCATAGGGTCTGCATCACGGCCGAACAGGCTTTGCCCAATCGACCCGACCACAGCCGGACCCGGCTTAGTAGCGGTCAGCGGCTGCGTTTCAATTTTTCATCACGCCATCAGAGCAGGCGGGCACAGCTCAGCACCGCCAACAGGCTGCATTTCAATTCACCACCATACCGTCAAAGCAGGCGGGCGTGGCTCAGCACCGGCATGGTGCGCTTCAATTCATCGACAAGCCCGGCATCCATCTTTGCCAGCACTGTGGCACGGCCCGCTGGCTGGCAGGCCAGCACCCGGCCCCAGGGGTCGATCACCATGCTGTGGCCCCAGGTCTGGCGCCCCGTCTCGTGGGTACCGCCCTGATTGGCGGCCACCAGATAGCACTGGTTCTCGATGGCGCGGGCCCGCAGCAGCGGCTCCCAGTGCGCCTCGCCGGTCACGGCGGTAAAGGCGGCAGGCACCAGCAGCACGCGGGCTCCGGCCCGGGCCAGCTGGCGGTAAAGCTCGGGAAAGCGCAGATCATAACAGATAGAGAGGCCGAGGGGACCAAAGGGGGAGTCCACCAGCACAGGCTGACTCCCCGGGCTGAAAGTCTCCGACTCCCGGTAGCGACCCTGATTGTCGGCCACGTCCACATCGAACAGGTGGATCTTGTGGTAGTGGCCCTTGAGCTCGCCGCTGGGGTCGAACACCAGCGAGCTGGTGTGGATATGCTCCGAACCGGCGATGGTGGTCGGCATGGCACCGGCCACCAGCCAAATACCGTAGTGACGGGCCCACTCGGCCAGCTGGGCCTGGATCGGTCCTGCACCGATTGCCTCGGCCCCGTCCAGATAGCCCTGCCGCTCGCCAAACAGGGCGAAGTTCTCCGGCAGCAGCACCAGCAGTGGCCGCTCCTTGGGCAGCGCCGCCAGCTCGGCGTCTATCTGCTCCCGGTTATCCTGCCAGTGACGGCCGGACACCAGCTGTATTGCGGCTAACCACATGGTTCTCTCCTTGTCCGCGTTACTCGCGATCCACAATATCCGGGTCTTTATCCATCTCTGCCAACAGTTTACGCAGATGATGCCTGACTAATCCCCGTTGACCCCGTTCCGCCCATTTGAGGCAATCGAACAGCTCCCACACCAGACCATTACCGTCCCCCATGTAGGCAGGGAAATCCCAATGGCTGGGCGCGGGCCCCGCGACCTCCAGCGCAGATAGCGAATGGGTTTTATCAAAAAGAGGCATGTAAGGCTTGGCAAGCGGGAAACCGGCATCGCGATCAAGGATATGGATCTCGATGCTGGACATATCCAGGAAGATATAGCGCCAGTAGGAACAGACATCTTCATGTCTTCCTTGCCAACAGTGGAACACCGCACGTTCACCGACAATGGAACGAACCAGCGCTTCCCCATGCTGATGAAAACCCGGCTCGGCCAGCAACAAGACATCGACATCAGAGACCCGGTCCGCCTTTCCTTTGGCAAGCGAACCAACCACCACCCCGGCACCAATGGCGGGATGGGCTTTGCCATGTTCCACCACGGCTCGCAACAACGTCAATTGCAGCGGTGGAATCTTGCCCCAGCGCTCATCCTCCATCATGACAGCGTCCCAACAGCAACCGCATCGCCGGCCTGCAGGGTGTAATCCAGCACTATGATACGTTCCAGCACCGGGCGGAAGATGGCCTTGAGGGCATCGTGATCCGGGTGGGGCAGATAGCGCTGGCGGGCAGCTTCATCGGCGAAGGTCATCAGCACGCTGTGGGTAAAGCCCTCGGCCCGTCCCTCCGGACTGTCATTTTGGCCCCACTCCACGGCCAGCACGCCGCTGACCTGGTGCGAGATGGCGAGAAAGGCCGCCCTGACGGCCGCGATATCGTCGGGACTGGCCTCACCCTTGAAGGTGATCAGCAGAATATGTCGGATCATGGCTCACTCCTTGTGATGGCAAGACCCGCCACCAGCCTCAGCGCTGGGCGGGCCCCGCGTGTTTGGGGGTCAGCAGGAAGGGGGTCACCTCCTGCGCCGGCAGGTTGGGGGCAACCGCATCGACCGCCTCCTTCTGCTGCTGGTTGAGCTTGATGCGGGCCCGATCCCGTCCTGCCTCGATCAGCTTGGGATCGTCGAGCGGGCCCGAGACCCGAAAATCGATGCGGGTCACCACGTCCACTACCGGCTCCAGCAGCTTGGAGAGGGCCAGCACATAGAGGCCGGTGATCGGAGTCAGCGAGAAGGCCGCCACCACCGGCAATGTGCCGCCCAGGTTGGGGGAGAAGCTCAGCTCGTAGTCGAGTCGCCAGCGCACCAGGTCGGCGATGCCTTCGCCGCGCAGGTTGCCCGCCGCCCCCTTCATGTAGAAGTCCTGGTTATCCACCACCCCTTGCTTGATCTTGGCGGAGGCGGACATGGATTCGAAATAGAAGCCCTTGTCGAACACATCGCGAAAATCGAGCCGCAGCTTGCGCAGCAGGGAATCCAGGCTGAGCAGGGAGAGCAGGCGCGCCCCCTTGTCGTTGACCTCGCGCAACGTGCCCCCCTCCAGCTGATAGTTGGCACTGCCGGCCAGGGTCGGCACATCCAGCCGATAGGGCACATCGTTCCAGTTCAGATCCAGCGCCATCTTGCCGGGCGCATCGCCGATGGGCGAGGTATAGCCGAGCCGCTTGAGCAGTAGCTCGCTGTTGTTGCTGCTGATGCTGGCACGGGCATGGGTCTGCATCCGGCCGGGCTGGGCCAGCCAGTCCACAGTGCCGGTCAGCTGGCTGCCCGCCAGCCGCATGTCCAGCCCCTTGAGGGTCAGCTTGTTGGCGCCGGGCACCAGCTCTCCCTTCACCTCCCCCAGCGGCAGGGCGCCGAAGCGGCAATCCACGCAGCTGAAGGTGAGCCAGGGAATTGCGTCCATGATGGCCCTGTCCTGTCTGGCATCGGGCTCGGGGCTCAGATCCGAACTCTTGCCGGACCAATAGATGCGGGCAAATTTCGCGTCTATGGGCTGACGCTCGGTCACCGGCAGGCGCACCACTCCCATCACGTCCGGGCTGTCGATCATCACCTCGGTGGCCTGCTTGACCGGCCCCACGGTGAAGTGCACCGCCTTGAGGTTGGCGCTGCCGATGTCGGCGCGGGCCAGCTGGCCATCCACCCACCACTCCTGGGGCAGGAAGGCGGGGCCGACCACGGCATTGCCGCCCGCCGCCATGCTCGCCGGCAGCCATTGCTTGAGTCGGGCCAGCCAGCCGGCCACATCCGCCTGCTGCTGGTTGATGGCCAGCAGCATGGGCTTGTCACGCAGCACCCGGGCGCCGGGCTGACCCACATCCACCCGCACCCGGCTGAGGTAAGGCACCCCATCGCCATAGACCAGCCGACTCTGCATATCCACATCGGCGCCCAGCACGGCACGAATGTCGGCGCTGCCGTCGCGGCCACGGGCTGTCACCTTGAGCGGCAAGCGGCTGTTGGCGTCCTTGGCCAGCGGCGAGGGCAGATCCAGCCCCATGCCCTGCAGGTTGGAGTCCAGCGCCAGCTGGAAGCTGAATGGCTTGTCGTTGGGCAGGGTCAGCCCCAGGGTACCGGCCCAGTTGCCACGCCCCTTGAGGATGTCGAGCACGGGCAGATCGCGGCGCTGGCGATTGCTGTCCCACAAGCCCTTGAACTTGAGGTCGACCTGATAGCGGTTCGGCTGCTGCCGACCCTGATAATCCAGGGTCAGCGGCTGGTTCCACAGGCTGGCCTTGAGGTTGCTGAAACGGGTCTGCTCGTTGTCATATTCGAGCCGCCCCTGCACCTGCTCCAGCGGCAGATCCAGACTGGCGACCCGCACCTTGTTGTTGCTGAACAGGGCGTCGCCGCTCGCCTTGACCTTGCTCTCGCCATCGAGGGGGATATCCAGCTTGACCGAGCCCTTGAGCGGGCCCCGGATCTCTACCTCCCGCAGCGCCTGACCGACGGAATCCCCCAGCGGAGAGTCCTGCAGGTAGTCGCTGATGGCCTTGCCCTCGCCCGCCACCTTGGCATCCACATAGAGGTGGGCGCCCGGGTAGAGATCCGGGATCCAGGCATGGACCGAGTCTGAGCTGGCCTTGCCAAGGTGGGTGGAACGGCTGTTCATGTCGAGGCTGGCGTTCTGGAACAAGAGATCGATCTGCAGCTCGGTGAGCGGTTGCCAACCGGGGAAGAACTGGAAGGTGGCCTGCTCCAATGGCACTGCCACCTGGAAGATGCCCTCGCCCTTGCTGTAGGGGAAATCCTTGAACTCGCCGTACCAGAGCAGATCCGCGCCCTTGGCCTGGCCGCCCTTGATGGCGCCGCTCAGGTAGTCCACCAGGCTCTTGTCCATCACCTGCAAGGGGTAATAGCGATCCGCATTGCCCGCATTCTTGACGTCGATGCGGCCGGTCAGGGCGAGGAAGGTGTGTTCGTACAGATCCATTCTGAAACGGCTGGCGAGGGTCAAATCCGGGTTGTCCAGCGCCACGTCCTGACCATAGAGCACCCAGCCCCTGGGATCCTGCCACCAGTCGAGCCGCGCCGAGAAGCTGTCGATCGGGATCGGCTCCTTGAAGTGACGAGCCGGATCCAGCTTGTCCTTGTGCAGCGCCAGCCGGGCGCTACCGCCGGTCGGGGTCAACCAGAACTCGCCGTTGAGATCCTGCACGCCGGGCACGTCCTGCCAGGCGGTGACCTTGATGTGGGAAAGCTGGCCGCTGAGAGAGAGCCCGCGCCAGTCGGCGTCGGCCTGCAGGACAAGATCCTGCAGCTGGCCCTTGGGCTGGGTGCGCTTGAGGGTTTCGGTCAACTCTGGGTAGAGGCCGGAGACCAGCTGGCTCAGATTGGCGACCTGATCCAGATCGATGGCGGGTACATAACCCTGGATGCGGGAGCCAATCCGCTCGAGCTGCAACCGGCTCTGCAACCAGGGCTTGCCGTCGAGCTTGAAGGTCACGTCATGGCTGGCGAGTTGCCACTCTTCGCCATCCCGGCGCAGCTGGATCTTGCCCCCCTGCAGGCCGAGACGGTGCATGGCACCCTGTTTCTCATCCTTCCAGATCAGGTAGTTGTTGCCAAACGCCAGCAGGGACTCCCCCAGCTGACCGCTGGCAAACGTGCCCCAAAGCTGGAAATCGAGCTGGCCGGCCACCCGTGGCTCGCCGGCGTGGGTCCGTGCCAGCATGGGGCTGATGTCGAGCTGGCTGGCCCCCAGATAGAGCTGACCCTTGAGCCGATCGAGCCGCACCTCGGGGGCATCCACATCCAGGATGAG
This sequence comes from Aeromonas sp. A04, assembly GCF_047780465.1. Lineage (NCBI taxonomy): Bacteria > Pseudomonadati > Pseudomonadota > Gammaproteobacteria > Aeromonadales > Aeromonadaceae > Aeromonas > Aeromonas sp. A04. Next base: position 396,779 of record NZ_JBLNHP010000003.1, read on the forward strand.
ATCTATGGTGCTCTCGCCCACCCCGTTGATGAGATAGGCCTTGCCGACCCCCTGATGGCGCTTGCCGCGGTTCTGCCAGCGCAGCTGGGCTATGTCGAGGGCCCGCACCTCCCCCAGCGCCGTGGTCAGGCTGAGGCGGGTGTCGTGAATGTCAAAGGTGGAGAGCTGGGTCAGCAGGAAGCGCAGCAATGCCTGCTGCTGATCACGGCCGTCACTGGGCTCGGGGTCGGCCGGCTGGGCCAGATCCAGCGCTATGTCGCCATCGCTCAAGATGAGCTGGCCGAACACCGGCTTGAGTTCGTTGAGGGAGCGCCAGAAGTCGAGGTGCGCCCACACCTTGCCAAGGCGCAGGGCGAAACGGCCGGAATCCGGCGCTATCACCAGCTGTTGCAGCTCGAGAGCCGGGCCGCGCCGGGTCCAGTCCAGGCCGATGCGATCGACGCTGGCTTCCAGCTTGCTGTCGGCCAGCAGGGTGCCGAGCAGTGCCTGCCTGTGCTGATTGAGCAAGGGGCCGCCAAAGCGCACCAGACTGACCAGGATGGCCAGCAGCACGAAGAAGACCCCGAGGGCTAACCAGCCCCGACTCAGCCAGCGATAGACCAATTACATCATCACCACATCGAATTGTTCCTGGCCGCAGAGTGGTTCACTCACCACCCGGACCTGCTTGCCGATGAACACCTCCAGCTCGGCGAGGCTGTGGGACTCTTCGCCCCGCAGGTAGTCGGCCACGGCCGGCGCGGCGTAGACGGTGAACTGATCCGCATCGTAGGCGCGATTGACCCGGATGATCTCCCGCAGGATCTCGAAGCAGACCGACTCCACCGTCTTGACCCGGCCGCGCCCCTTGCACTCGGGGCACTCGGAGCAGAGCACGTGCTCCAGGCTCTCGCGGGTACGCTTGCGGGTCATCTCCACCAGACCGAGCTGGGAGAAGCCGTTGACGTTGGTCTTGGCTCTGTCCTTGGAGAGCGCCTGCTCCAGGCTGTGCAGCACCCGCCGGCGATGATCCTCGGACTGCATGTCGATGAAATCTATGATGATGATGCCGCCGAGGTTGCGCAGGCGCAGGTGGCGGGCGATGGCCGCCGTCGCCTCGACGTTGGTATTGAATATGGTCTCTTCCAGATTGCGATGGCCGACGAAGGCACCCGTGTTGATGTCCACCGTGGTCATGGCTTCGGTCTGGTCGATGATGAGGTAGCCGCCGGATTTCAGCTCTACCTTGCGATCCAGCGCACGCTGGATCTCGTTCTCCACGTCGTAGAGATCGAAGATGGGCGACTCGCCGGAGTAGTATTCCAGCTTGCCGGCCAGTTCGGGCACGTACTCCTCGGTGAAGCGCTTGAGCTGATCGAAGCTCTGGCGCGAGTCGACCCGGATCTTGTCGAGCTCGGCGCCGACGAAGTCGCGCACCACCCGGAAGGCCAGGCTGGGATCTTCATAGAGGATCTTGCAGGGCGGATACTTCTGCTTGCGCTCCAGGATCTTGCGCCACAGCCGCTTGAGGAAGGCGGCGTCCTGCTCCAGCTCCTGCTCCCCCACCCCTTCGGCGGCGGTGCGAATGATGTAGCCCCCGAGATCATCCACATAGCTGGCCACGGTACGCTTGAGGCGCTCCCGCTCCGCTTCGGACTCGATGCGCTGGGAAACCCCCACATGGGCACTGCCCGGCATGAATACCAGATAGCGGGACGGCAGCGTGATGTCGGTGGTGAGACGGGCGCCCTTGGTGCCCAGCGGATCTTTCACCACCTGCACCATGATGTCCTGCCCCTGGCGTACCAGCTCGGCTATGTTGCCGGCCTGGAACTGCTCCTTCTCCTTCACCGCCACACACTCGGTGTGCGGCACTATGTCGGAAGCGTGCAGGAAGGCCGCCTTGTCCATGCCGATATCGACGAAAGCCGCCTGCATGCCGGGCAGCACCCGGCTGATCTTGCCTTTGTAGATATTGCCCACTATGCCGCGCTTGGCCTGACGCTCTACGTGCACTTCCTGCAGCAGACCGTTTTCGACCAGGGCGACCCGGGTTTCGGAGGGGGTGACGTTCACCAGCAGTTCTACCGACATAAGTTACCTTGCCTTTCTAGTTTTAAATTCTGGCAGCCAAACCGGCGCGTGCCCGGTGAGTAACGCAGTAAGAAACAGCCGGCGAGTTTCACCGACCCATGCCTTGCCTGTGATGGCTTCAAATTCTGACCGCCATGTTCCGACCCTGTGCATGCCCGCGGAACGGGCCTTGCAGAACATGGCTGGCGGATAGATTACCGAGACTGTTCCAGATGATGCTTGATCAGCAGATCCGTTTCCAGCAGGGGCAGGCCGACCACCGCGCTGTAGCTCCCCTCGATGCGGCTGACAAACTTGCCGGCAATCCCTTGAATCGCATAGGCACCGGCCTTGTCGCAGGGCTCACCCGTGCGCCAGTAAGCCTCGATCTCGGCCTCGTCCAGCTTGCGAAACGCCACGTTGGTGGTGACCAGGCGCACATCGCAGCGCTCCGGAGTCGCCAGCGCCACCGCCGTCATCACCTGATGCACCTTGCCGGAGAGCGCCTCCAGCATGTCTTTGGCATCGAGCAGGTCGGACGGCTTCTCCAACACCCGTTCCCCCAGCACCACTATGGTGTCGGCGCCCAGCACCGGCAGCGCCGTCGGGGCTGCTGCCACCCCGGCCATCGCCTTGTCACGGGCGAGGCGGCAGACGTAATCCTGCGCCTTTTCACCCTCTTCCCGCCGCTCCGGCACATCCAGTCTGAGTACCTCGAAGCGGTACCCCAGCTGGGCAAGCAGTTCATGACGGCGGGGCGAGCCCGAGGCGAGATACAGTTGCAGTTCGTTGTGCTTGTTCATATTCACTTAATGAGATGAGGTAAAGTTACAATGCATTGTTTTTGCTCATATTCACTTGATATTGAAGCGGCGGCGCACCTTGCGCAAGACCAGAAACACCCAGGGCCATATTAGCATCGTGCTCAGGGTCGACCAAAAGTAGGCAAGATTGAGGCTGGCACGACTGAACAGGTGTTCGGCCCAGAAGATGGTCACCTTGCCCACCAGCGAGAGACAGCCGATGATCAGCGCCTGTTGCCAGAGGGAGAAGTTGCGGATCTTCTGGAACTGGAAGGCCGCCAGATAGGTGGTGATGGCCATGGCCATGGCCCGCACACCGAGGGTGCTGCCCAGCAGCACATCCAGCAGCAGGCCCGCCACCCAGGCGGAACCGACGTTGGTCCGATGCGGCAACGCCAGCGCCCAGTAGATGAGCACCATGGCGAGCCAGTCCGGACGGAAGGGTTCAAATTGAAAGGGAAGCGGCAGGATCGACAGACACAGAGCCAGCAGGATCGAGATCCAGATCCAGATCCTGCCGCTGGCGGGTTGCAACATCAGCGCGTCGCTCCCGCAGCCGAAGTCGCCGCGACCGGCGCAGCCGCCGGGGTCGGCGCCTCTTCATCATCATGCACGTCCGGCTTCTTGTCGGTCCACAGCAGCAGCAGGTAGCGCAATCTGTCCAGTGCCACCAGCGGCTTGGCCTCGACCTGGGCGAAAGGCTTGCCTTCCACATAGTCGGAGCGGGTCACGGTCGCCACCGGATACCCTTCCGGGAAGCGGCCGCCAAGGCCTGAGGTGACCAGCAGGTCGCCCACTTGCACGTCCGTATTGCGCGGCAGGTTGCGCAGCTCCAGCTTGTCCAGCTCGCCGCTGCCGGAGGCAATGGCGCGCAGGTCGTTGCGCAGCACCCGCACCGGGATGCCGTGGCTGGAGTCGGTGATGAGCAGGACACGGCTGGTGGTGGAACCCACGTGCAGCACCTGACCTATCACCCCCTGATCGTTGATCACCGGCTGGCCGTTGTAGACGCCGTCCAGCGCCCCCTTGTTGATCAGCACCTGATGGCTGAAGGGGTCGGAATCCACCGACAGCAGCTCGGCCACCATCTTGCGGGACTCCTTGTGCACCGGAGAACCGAGCAGCTCACGCAGACGCTGGTTCTCGTGCTCCAGATGATCCATCTTGAGCAGGCGCGAACGCAGGGTGAACAGCTGTTGTTCCTGCTGCTTGGTCTGCTCGATGAGGCCGGCCCGGGTCTGCACCTGGGTCGACATGGTATCGAGCATGATACCTGGCGCATTGGCCATGTATTGCAGCGGGCTGACGAGCGAACTGAGGTAGACGCGGACATGGGTAAACACACCGAAGCGAGAGTCCGCTACGATGGCAGCAATGGAGATGATGACGGCGAGAAACAACCGTAACTGAAGCGAAGGGCCTCTACCAAAAATGGGTTTCATGAGTCGTCAAAAAAGAGCCGGCGCGCTGGCCGGCTTTGGGTCTTATTCGTAGTGGAACAGGTCGCCACCGTGCATGTCGATCAGCTCCAGCGCCTTGCCGCCGCCACGGGCCACACAGGTGAGGGGATCTTCGGCAACCACTACCGGTATGCCGGTCTCTTCCATCAGCAGACGGTCGATATCCTTCAGCAGTGCACCACCACCGGTCAGCACCATGCCGCGCTCGGAGATGTCGGACGCCAGTTCCGGCGGAGACTGCTCCAGCGCCACCATCACGGCGGAGACGATACCGGACAGCGGCTCTTGCAGCGCTTCCAGGATCTCGTTGGAGTTGAGGGTGAAGCTGCGCGGCACACCTTCGGCCAGGTTGCGACCACGAACTTCGATCTCGCGCACCTCTTCGCCCGGATAGGCGGAGCCGATTTCGTGCTTGATGCGCTCGGCGGTGGCTTCCCCGATCAGGCTGCCATAGTTGCGACGCACGTAGCTGATGATGGCTTCATCAAACTTGTCGCCACCGATCCGCACGGATTGGGAGTAAACCACGCCGTTCAGGGAGATGATGGCCACTTCGGTGGTACCACCACCGATGTCGACCACCATGGAACCGGTCGCTTCGGAGACCGGCAAGCCGGCACCGATGGCGGCAGCCATGGGTTCGTCGATCAGGTAAACCTCACGGGCGCCAGCGCCCAGTGCGGATTCCTTGATGGCACGGCGTTCCACCTGGGTGGAGCCACACGGCACACATACCAGCACACGGGGGCTGGGGCGGAAATAGTTGTTGTCGTGAACCTGCTTGATGAAGTGCTGCAGCATCTTCTCGGTCACGTAGAAGTCGGCGATGACGCCGTCTTTCATCGGACGGATGGCGGAGATGTTGCCTGGGGTACGACCCAGCATCTGCTTGGCGGCATGACCGACGGCAGCGACCGATTTGGCGTTCCCGCGCTCTTGGCGAATGGCGACAACTGAGGGTTCGTTAAGGACGATCCCTTGATCTTTTACGTAGATCAGGGTGTTGGCAGTTCCCAAGTCGATCGACAGATCGTTGGAAAAGACGCCTCTGAGCTTTTTGAACATGGCTACGGGAAATCCTAAGAATTTGGAGGTGCAGAAAACCGGCTAACTTTACCAATGCCCACCCCAATGGGCAAGCGCTCAAACTGTCGCCAACCCATCAGGCGCGACAAAAATGCGAGTCATCACTCACCCGCACAGGCTGACAAACGCTAATAAACAAGAAGATAGGGGGGAAGATCGCGAAGATCCGCCGCCCCGCCTCCATTACGGCATCACTTCGCGCCGATAAATAATTCTGTCATTACCCCGGCTGGAGCCAAAAATGGCCTCGCCTTGCAAGGTAACAGGGTCAGACAACCAGAGCGGCCGTGATGGCTGTTTCGACAAATCGACCTTGTAGGGGATCCGTACCGAGATATCCGGCTTGGCGAACTGGAACAGGATCTCCCCATCCCTGGCTACCGCCGATATGCCGCCCGGCAGCGAGCTGCCCAGCCCCAGCTTTATCTTGCGGTTCCCCCCCAGGTTGAGCTCGCTGCTGGTCGCATCAAAGGTCTGGCCCGGATTGAGGAAACTGAACCCCTGATTGGCCAGAGAGAGCTGGGTACATTGGTCCAGCTTGTTCAACTGCCAGTTGCCCGCCTCGTAATATTGCATCTGCAAGGGAACGGCCAGCGGCGCAGAGGCAAGACCAGCCCCCGTGCCCGCCAGCAATCGACCGAAATAGACCTGCATGGCCACACTGTCGATCAGCCGGGCATTGCAACCAGAGCCGCTGCAATTGCCGGCCACGGCATCGTTGAAGTCGGGGCTGGCAATCAGGGTACGTTCGCCATCGTTGTCTTTCATATAGAGACCAAACAGCAAAGACTTGTAAGGGCCATCCTGTTGAGTGTCGGAGAGGCGAACAAACTCGCTATTACCGGTAAATGCCGACCGCCCATTCACCCAGGGCAGCGCAGACAGGCTGCGCAACCGGGCCGACAGGGATTTGCCATCCTTGTTGTTGGCAACGGAGAGATAGGCGTCCCCCTTGGCAAACAGCCCCGTATAGTTCTGGGTCTGCCCGCCAGACAGGTTGCGGGCCCGCACATCCAGCGTGACCCCAAAGGGCTGCCCCATATAGGAGAAGGCATTGCAGGCCGGCACTATGTCGCCGCTGACCAGATTGAAATCGGCGGGGATAAAACGGCCCACCGGCTGGCTCTGGGCGGATGGGATTGTGTAAGTGAAGTAACCGCTGGCTGGCGGGGTCGCCGTCATCCGGAACACCCCCACCTCGCTCACCGTCTGGTTGACGCTGTTGAGACTGTTGGCGGCGGCCACATGGTTATAGCTGGTGGTGCCAAGCGTGGCATTGGTGCCCGGGCTGGGGGCCACCAGAGTGCTGCCCAGACCGATGCCGCTCAGTACAAAGTTGGGCGTGGTCTGATTTCCGGCGCAGATATCCCCATCATTGGCGGATTCCCAGGCCATCGCCTTGATGTCTACCTGGAATGTCTCTCCCGCTTTCTTGAACACAGGGCAGCTGCTATTCCCTGCCGCACACACACCTTGCGGGGGTGTAATGCACAAGCCGACAGGACGCGCCACAAACTGGTCGGCGCCAAGCATCACCAGCCCCGCCTCATTGCCCGTGCCGTCGTAACGGACATCCAGTTGCACCTGACCGGCGTCCGGGTAGCTGACCGTCATGCTCGACTGCCCCTGGGCATCAAACATGAGGGATACAGGCGTCGCAGTGCCCAGACTGGTACCGATCACACTGCTGTTGACACTCATCTTGCTGTTGTAGTTATTGCTATTCGGCAAGAGATAGCTGCTCCAGAACTTGATGATCTTGCTCTGGCTGGCAAAACCCGGCACGCACTGCTGGGTCAGGTCGCTCTTCTTGACCGCCTTGATGGTCACCGTCTGCGGCTGGTTGGAATAGGTATCCGGCACGTCGAAGAAAAAGCCGCTATCGGCAAAATTCAGGGTACAGGCTGCCGCACTGGGCGTCCCGGCGCCAGCCTTGCACAAGGTGGTACTGAATGGCTTGGTGGCCGGGGTCGAGCCGGACACCCCTATGGTAACCGCAGTGGCGGTGTTGTTGCGCAACTGAACGGTCGTGGAGCCGCCACTGAAGGTCACCGTATTGCCGCCGATCCAGCCATTGCTGCTGGAAACAGGATCCAGACTCAGGGTCGCGGTGACAGGATCTGTGATTAGCGTGGTACAAGCAGCATCGGCGCACGCCTTGATAGTCACAGTCTCCGGATTGCAGGTCAGTGCCTGACCGGAGTGATCGAGCTGGAAGTGGTCGATCTGCACCCCGACCGGGTTGGATCGCAGGGCGCAGATCCGCACGTTGTCGATCTCGTGGTAGTTGGTTACCGAACCGGTGGAGCCGGTCAGGGAGAGCAGGAAATTGGCCGGCACCGCCGCCTGGCCGGCCTGACTCGCCATGTTGATGGGACCAACCAGGGTGCCATAGCCCGAGCCGGTATCCCGCTCGACTTTCGCCAGCGAGCTGCCAGTCGTCCTGGAGTCGACCGTGATGCGGTAGCGGTGGGGGCGATTGCCGTTGATGCCGCTGTCGACGGACGGACTCAGGTTGCTGACGGTACCGGCCAGATAGTTGTAGCCGGAGGTGCCAGAACCCGAGCCACGGATGGAAACGGCCTGAGGACGGGACCCCCAGTTGTAGTTGCCCCCTTCGTTGGCATAGTTGCCGTACTCGTCGAGCCCCACCCCGAGCCAGCCGCCCGCGAAGCCACTGATCCCAGTCTTGAAGCCATAGCCCAGCGGGCCGCCAAAGGCCCCCGGCTGCGGCGTCAGGGTGGCATCCGAGAGCACCACCGCCATGCCGTCCGCCCCGCTCGTGCCGAAGGTCTTGTAGGCGAACTGATCGAATTCGACCGTCACCAGGTTGCCGGCTCCCGGAAAGAGGCGCTGGAAGGTGGCCGAAGTGGCCTGATCGGTGACGTTCTGGGTGAGGCGCAGGCGGCCATTTTGCACCGATGGCAAGGTACTGTTGTTGCGCTGGGCCACCACCCAGCTGTCCGGGTTGATCTGGGCGCTGTCAAAACCGTCCTCAAAACAGGTCAGCGGAGGAGGAACGGCATAGTCGTTGATGCTGGACTGGGCATCCATGCTCAGATAACGGGCCGTCACCCGCCCATAAACGGTGGCATTGTTGTTCATGGTCAAACGACCATCGGTGTAGAGGTAGCCATAAAATCGGGAGTTGTTGTCTATGGTCATGTCGCCATAGTTGACCCAGACAAGGCTGCCCTGATTGGTCGCATTGATGTTGACCGTGTTGAGCAGCTTCATGTCCTTGTTGACAAAAATGCGCGTCGTGCCGTTGCCGGACAGGCGGATGGTGGCATTGTCGAGGATCAGCGAGTCGATAAAGTAATCCCCATCCCCCAGCACCAGCACACCGTTGTTGCGTACACTCAGCGACTTGATCTGGTAGGTGCTGCGGCTCGGAAAGGTCACAGTGCAATTCTCGACCGTGGCAGACCCGTAGTCCGAGAAGAGTGCGGTTTGCTGGCCCTGCTGGCAAAGAAGCGGCATCACAGAGGTGATGGTCGGGAACTTGTTGTTCCCCGTTGCCATCGGGAGGCCGCGAATATCGCTGCCGGTGATGGCGCAGATCTTGTAACCGCCAGCCCCGTTATCGCAACGGGGCGTATTGTTCTGATCGGGCAGGATGGAACAGAAATTGAGCGGCAGACCGCCGGTGCCATTGATCTTGGGATTGTTGAGCTGGCTCAGCTGGTTGCCGCTGATCTGGTGGCAGGTATTGTTGTTGTCACCATGATGACCCTGTACCACAGCAGGGAAGAAGGTGCTGGTGTCGATAGGGTCAAATGCCCAGACCGGGCTAGTGAAGAGGGCCAGCGCCCATAGCCATTTCATCATGAACCTCCATCATAGGCTTCAACGGCCAGAGTGCGACTCACGGCAAACTCCGGGTTGGCGCTGCCGAGATCGGTAGAACCACAGGAGCCGACACTGAGCAGACGGTAGCCATTGGTCACCCCTCCGTTGTAGGTCACGGGCAGTTGCACGCAACTGATCCTTGCCTCGCAGCCAGCCAGTCCCGGATTGCCATTAAACACAGGTGATGAGAGTACCCACTCGCAGCGATCAAGCGGTGATGGTGGTGTCGGTCTATTGGGAAACAGCTGATACAAGGCTATCTCAAGCCCGCTCTGGGCTGCCAGCAGGGCACGCACACTGCGCACCTCCACCGTGTTTTTCTCGCTGCTGTCGGTCAGAAAGCGGCCCATGGCGGCCGCCAGCAGCGCCATCACCACTATGACAAACAGGGCAATCATCAGGGCACTGCCACGCATGCGTCCAAGAGCCTGTGTATCAGGGCACATTGAACACCTCTATCTTGTGGTTGAAGGTGACCGACTCCCCTTTGCGCTCGAACACAAAGCGCATGCCAAACTCCCCTTGTGCGTTGAAGGCCAGCGCTTCCCGATAGAAAGCGCCAGTACGAATGGACTCCGCCATCAGCACTCCCGTGGCAGGTAACGCGGCAGCGATGGCCGCGCTGGCGCGGGTGAGCCTGTTCCCTGCCACGCAGTAGCGCACCTGCTGGCTGGCAAAATAGACCCGACTGCCCGGCGAGAGGCCTGCCAGGGTCTCGCTACTGCTGTAGCGAATGGTCTGGGCCCCGGATACCGGAGCCAGCACCTCGGTCACTCGGGCGACACAACGGCCATAGTCGCAACCAGCGGTCAGTGAATCCACGCCTGAATTCGGCACAGGGAAGACGGCCATCAGATCCCCTGCCTTGACGGCATTGGCATCCTGACTCAGTGGATTGGCCGCAGAGGCGGGGGTTGCCATCACCAGCTCCAGGGTAGCGCCGCTGCCCGACATGGCTCGATTGAGGACAAGATAGCGGCTGGAGGCGCTGATGGGCCAGAAACGCAGGCAGGCCCCCTCGTCAAGCCAGTTGCCATTCTGGTCTTCAATCCGCTCTGAACCCGGCACAGCATCACGCAGCTCGCGATTGAGCCGCTCCATGGCGAAACGGGCATCGCTCATCAACTGCTCGCGGCTGCTGGCATCGCCATAGATCTGGGTGCCGATGCCGATAAACTGGCTGGTAAAGGTCGCCATGATACCGAGCAGCAGGATCACCATCACTAGTTCGATCAGGGTAAAACCGCACATCGCCGCCCTCATCAGTAGTTCCCCCGGTAGAAGGAGAAGTCGAGCACACTCTGATCCGGCAGTCGCACCTGCAGATCGATGCGTTTGCCCACAGAGCAGGGGGCGACGCAGCTTTTGAAAGTGCCATCGCTGAAATCGACCGCATTTACCGCGATTTTGACCCGATAGTTGCGATACTCTTCGCTGCTGATACCCGCTGCCGTCTGGGTAAACAGATTGGCATCCACCCAGTTACCCGAGGTATCGAAGTCATCCACATCGTTGAAAGCATAAGGGGCCGGCTCGCCATCCGTGCCATAACGGGTCGAACAGGCAGGGATGGTGACGCTGACGACCGTCTCGCCGCAGCGGTAACGGCCACCGTTGTGATCCGAGTTTTCATCGAACGACTTTTGCAGTATCTCCCCGGCCAGGCGCTGGGCCAGCTGGGCGGCGCGTACCTGCTGTACCGGATCCACCGCCTGGGGCGCCTGATTGATCAAGAGCCCGAGAATGCCGGTCAGCGCCACCGCCAGCAGCACTATGCCGACGATCAGCTCTATCAGGGTAAAGCCGCGCTCAGGGGCTCTCATGGATATACCCCTCGGATTCGATCTTGATGCGACTCGTCTCGCCCCCATCGCTCACCTGCAGAGTGCAGCCACCCGCACAGGCACCAAGCGGCCGCCCCATCGGATCAAAGCGGAGTACAAAACGTCCATTACCGGTACCGACCAGAGAGATCAGCAGGCCGGATGAGGCGCTCACCACCCGACCACGGGTCAGTTGGTTGCCAGTCCAGCCAGTCAAGGGATCGCTGCCCGGGCAAGCCGTCTGTGCCGTGACGCCATAGGTGCGATGGGCAAAACGGGGGGAGGCAACGATCAACTGGGTACAGCGGCTGGCAGGTTCGTGCATATTGACGGTCTGTACCAGCCGCAGCCGGGCCAACAGCTCATCGCGGAGGGTTTGAGTTTCAAAGCCGCCTTTGCCCAGCAACTTGGGCACGGCAAAGGCGGCCAGAATCCCGAGCAACAGGATCACCACGACCAGTTCAATCAGGGTAAAGCCCTTGGTTGCAGGCATGGGGTTTCTCATTGGGGAAAGGAGAAAGCGAGGCCGAAGCCTCGCTGAATTGTCGATCTTATTAGCTACAGTTGGCACCGCTTAGAGATACCGAGAAAGTGCCACCTGCCACTGACGGGGCGGTGTAAATAACCTGGCAGCTGTTGGCTTGGCTAGAAGTGTAAACACCATCGTCATTTTTCTGCTCCCAGCTACCATCCACCGTTACTGCATTGCCGATACCAGCTTTATTTGCAGTCGGATAACCAAAGGCAGTGGACACTGTACTAGTGCCTGCGGAAACTGACGCGGTTGGATCTTTCTCTTTGCCATCCAGAGCTGACCGGCTATAAACCAGCTGAGCACCACTTTGCAAAGCCGCCGCAACGCCCTGTGCAGCAGCCTGATTTGCATCATCCTGCAAATTCAGGAACTTGGGGGCAGCAGTCACTGCCAGAATGCCCAGAATGATGATCACTATGACCAGCTCGATCAGGGTAAAACCCGCCTGTTTTTTCATTTTACTTTCCTCTGTCAATTGATATTGGTGGTCACCTGACCGGAAGCCGGACGGTAACTGAAACTCATGAATGCATCAGTACTGCCTTGCGGATCCTGATACTTGCCATCACTACCCTTACTCAAACTATTGACCAGATAGTAGCGGCAGACTGAGTCCAGGCCGTTATTGGTCACACTGACATAGTATTTCAGGTCATTGCCGCTACCGCGCACCTCGTCAAAGCTGGCAGTAGCCTTGGGCGGGTTCTGCAACAGACCCTCCCAAATCTTGAGACAGCGCTGGGCCGTCAGGTTGGCCGGATCCACATCGATACCGCCACCCGCCGAGGTATCCATGGGATAACCGGGGGAGAGCTCGCCATTGCTGACCTGGGTCTCGGTCGGCGTGGTCAGATAGAAGCGGGAACCGTCATACAGCACGGTATTGAGGCTGTCCTGCTTGGCACGTCCCTCCGCTTCCCACTGGGCCCGCACCAGCGAAACGCCGGTGGCAAAGCCGCCGGAGACCCCTTCCACGCTGGCCTTCTTGGCCTCGTCGGTCACATCGAGGAAGCGAGGCAAGGCGGTCACCGCCAGGATCCCCAGAATAACGATGACGATCACCAGTTCGATCAACGAGAAACCCGCCGCCCGAGACGTCATCACCAACCCGGGATGTGTTGGTGCCATTCGATTTGTTGCCATGGTCCCTCCGTAATAACCCGCATTATTTCATGCAGATATAAAAAAATCATTTAACTGAGCCACACAATCGGCCTCATTCAAGGCTTTTGTTGCACTCTGCCATCAGAAAATTGATAAATCAGCCAATTATCTTCCCAACCGAACTCGCATCCCCCGCCATCGCGGCTCGCCAGCGCTTGCAGCGGCGGCAGATCCTGGCTCTGTGTGCCTATGATCGACAACCAGAGCTGGCGGCAATTTTCCGAGGGCGCCAGCAGGGATCCGGCCCCTATCGGCCAGCCCCTGTCATCGAACTGCCAGGCCAGACCATCGGCAAACAGACTCGCGGGACGGCGCTGATCCAGCCAGAGCCCGTGCAACCTTTGTGCCCGCTCGGCAAACTGTTCTCCCAGCAGGGCCAGGCCGAGGGCCAGCGCCTCCGCTCTGTGGGTGCGATAGCTCTGGGCCAGGGTCGCCACTATGATCAGCAGCAAGATCAGCACGACCATCCGTCTATATCCCCCCAGCCAGCGATCATCCTGTTGTGACTGTCTGCTCACCTGTTTCGCTCCACATCTTGCCGCTTATCCACTCCCCGCATCACTGACGGTAAAGCTGCCTGTTTACTTGCCACGCACGGCCCGCATCATGTCCCACATGGGCGTGAAGATACCGAGCGCCAGCACCAGCACCATGACAGCCACGATCCCGATCAGGATGGGCTCGATACGGGCGGTCAGGCTCTTGAGGTCATAGTCCACCTCCCGCTCGTAATACTCGGCCGCCTCGTGCAGCAGATCGTCGACCTGACCCGTCTCTTCCCCCACCGCGATCATCTGCATCACCAGGGGGGTAAACAGGCCGCTGCTGCCGGCGGTGCGCAGCAGGCTCTCACCCCGTTCGATACCGGCCCGCATGTCGCGGATCTGGCCCGCCATCCAGGCGTTGTCCACCGCATCGGCCACCAGAGTCAGCGCCGTATTGAGCGGCACCCCGGCCTTGAGCATCATGGAGAAGCTGCGGGCGAAGCGGGCCAGCAGGGAGCGCTCTATGATGGTGCCGACGATGGGCAGCCTGAGTTGCCATCTGTGCCAGGTCAGCTTGCCCTTGACCGTGCTCACCCAGCGGCGCCAGCCAAACACCATGGCCAGCAGTGTGCCAAGCAGCAGCCACCAGTAGTGGACGAAGAAGTGTGAGGTGGCGAGCAGGATCCGGGTCGCCAGCGGCAACTCAACGCCGAACTTGGCAAACATGCCGGCGAAGACCGGGATCACCATGATATTGAGGATCACCATGGCGATGCCGATGGCCGCCAGCACGAAACTGGGGTAGCGCATGGCGGTCTTGATCCGCTTGCGGGTCTCCAGCTCCAGATCGAAATAGTTGGCGAGCTGCAAGAAAGCCTCTTCCAGCTGACCCGTGTTCTCGCCCACGTGAATGATGGCGACGAACAGGCTGCCAAATACCTTGGGGTGGGCCTGCATCGAGCTCGACAGCGGCCGGCCGTTGCCCAGATCCTCCCCCAGCGCGTGCAGCGCTCGCTTGAGCGGCTTGCTGTGGGCGCTCTCCTCCAGCCCGGCGATGGCACGCAGGATCGGGATCCCCGCCCGGGTCAGGGCGTACATCTGGCGGCTGAACACCACCAGCTCGTCCAGCTTGACGCCCCCTTCCAGCAACAGCGACCAGTCGACGGCAGCGGATTTCGCCTTGCCCGGCTTGAGTTCGGTCGGCATCACGCCGCGGCGCATCAGCTGCTCGGCCGCCGCCATCTCGTTGGCGGCGTCCACCACGCCGCTGACGGCATTGCCCTGGCTGTCGCGCCCCTTGTAGGCAAAGGTACTCATGAGGAGTGCCCCTGATCGACAGCGTCATGGCAACCGGCACGGGGGTTGGCATTGAAGTGAGTCATGGCTTACCCCAGATCCTCGGCCAACCGCAGCACCTCGTCCACCGAGGTGATCCCCTGGCGGGCGTAGTCAAGGGCGGTCAAGGCAAGCGGCCGATAGTGTTCATGCTGGCGCGCCGCCTTGGCGAAGCCTTCGGCATCATTGCGGCGCAGGGCATCCATCATGGGTTGATCCAGCTCCAGCAGCTCGTAGACCCCGATCCGGCCAGAGTAACCGGTAAAGTTGCAGCTCTGGCAGCCACGCCCCTTGTGATAGGCATGCTGACCGGGCGCCTCGCCGGAGAGCACGGTCAGCCAGGTGGCCTGCCCCTCGTCAGGCGCCCTCTCCTCAACGCAGTGCTCGCACACCCGGCGCACCAGCCGCTGGGCCACCACGGCCCGCAGCGCGCTCGCCACCAGATAGCCGGGCGCCCCCATGTCGATGAGGCGCAGGGCGCTGGTGACCGCATCGTTGGTGTGCAACGTGGTGAGCACCAGATGGCCTGTGATGGCGCCGCGCAGGCCTATCTCCACCGTCTCGTTGTCCCGCATCTCGCCCACCAGCAGTATGTCCGGATCCTGGCGCAGGGTGGAACGCAGCACGTGGGAGAAGGTGAGGCCAATCTTGGGGTTCACCTGCACCTGATTGACCCTGGGCAGCCGGTATTCCACCGGATCTTCCACCGTGATGATCTTGTGGCTGGCCTGATTGAGCTCTGAGAGGGCACCGTAGAGGGTGGTGGTCTTGCCGCTCCCGGTCGGGCCCGTCACCAAAATCATGCCGTGGGGGCGTTTGAGCTGACGGCGGAAACGGGTCAGGATCTCCGGCGGCATGCCGGTCTCGCTCAGCGACAGTATGCCGGAGGATTGATCCAGCAGCCGCATCACCACCGACTCGCCGTACTGCACCGGCATGGTGGACATACGCACATCCACGTCCCGGCCGCGCACCTTCATGTTGAAACGGCCATCCTGGGGCAGCCGCTTCTCCGAGATGTCGAGCCCTGCCACCAGTTTCAGGCGCAGCACCAGCGCCTGGGCGATGCGCACCTCGCTGAGGATATTCTCGTGCAGTATGCCGTCGATCCGCTGGCGAATGCGCAGCACCTTCTCGTCCGGCTCTATGTGGATATCGGAGGCCCCCACCTGCACCGCGTCCTCGAACAGGGAGCGCAGCAGCTTGGCCACCGTCGCCTCCCCCTCGTCGTTGGCCCCGAGGTTGCTGGAACCCAGCTCGAAGCCGGTATCCTGGTACTCCTCGTGCAGCTGTTCGGCGAAGCTCTCTATTTCACGGGTACGGCGATAGAGGCGGTCGAAATACTCCAGCAGCTGGCCTTCCCGCGCCACCGCCAGCACCATCTCCCGCGGGCGCAGCAGCGCCGCGATGGCGTCGAGGGCGCTCAAGTCCGCCGGATCCGACATGGCCACGGTCACCCGGTTGTCGGTGAGGTTGACCGCCAGCGCGCGATAGCGACGCGCCTGCACCTCGGGCAACAGCGGCACCGCCGAGGCGTCTATGGTGAGGTTGTTGAGATCGAAGAAGGGCACGTCCAGCTGGCGGGCAAGAAACTGCAGCAGCTGTACCTCGCTGATGAAGCCGAGATCGATCAGTGTGGTGCCCAGCTTGCGGCCGGTCTGACGCTGCTGCTGCAGGGCGAGCTGCAGCTGATCATCCGAGATGATCTGCTCTTGCACCAGCAGGTCGCCGAGGCGCATTTTCAGTCTGGGTTGTGCCATGCAAACTCCAAAAAAGTGAACCAGCCCGCCCGTCAGGGGGCAAGCTGGGCAATTCGCTGTTCAATCCAGCTGGTCGAGGCCTCGCCGAGGTTGCCGTGCAACTGGGCGTTGCGATAGGCATCGAGCGCCCGCTGGCTGTGGCCCTGGCCATCTTCGGCCACGCCGAGCCCGAGCCACCAGCGGCCCTGATCCGGCTGCTGGCGCAGCAAGGTCACATAGATCTCGGCCGCCTCGGCATTGCGGCCCAGCTCCTGGGTCAGGCCGGCCCAGGTGGCGTAATAATCCAGATTGCTGGCCAGATCCGGCTGATAGCCGGTCAACCAGCCGAGCGCCTTGAGCTGATCGCCGCTGCTGATGGCGAGCCGCGCCAGCAGCAGCCGAAAATCCGCCTGTGCGGGATCGAGCTGGATCCCCTCTTCCAGCAGCTGGGTGGCCTCGCTCAGCCGCCCTTCGCCATAGAGCAGGCCCGCCAGTTGTTCGCGGGCGCCCTGATTGTGCGGGTCGTGGACCAGCACCTGATAGTAGTTGTCCTGGGCATCGCGCAGTTGCCCCCTGGCCATGGCGGTGGTGGCCTTGCGCTCGGCCAGGGTCGCCAGCTCGGCCTCGGAGAGGTTCACCGTCTCTATCTTCAGCACGCCCGGTTTGCGCGGCGGCGGGGCAACCGCCTCTTGCTCCGCTTCCAGCTCGGCATAGAGATCGGGCTGCAGCGACTCATCGCTCGGGGGCAGAGCGTCATAACCGGTCTCGCCCTGATCTTCCGCCGCCGGCTCGGGGTCGGGGTCGGCAGCAGCGTGGGGCTCGGACCTGGTGCCCGGGGTGGGCAAGGCCACCACCAGATCCACCGGCTCCTGCTCCTCCTCCGTCGGCGTGACCGGCACGGCGCGGGCAACCGCATCAGGCCCGGGTTCGCTGGCCGCCTGTGCCAGGCTCTGCGGTGCGACCCGCTGACTCTGCTGCCAGTAGATCCAGGTCCGCCAGCCGAGAATGCCGAGGGCCAGGCCGCAGATCAGGGTCAGCACCAGCATCCACCAGCCCTGCTGCCGCACGGGAGGCACATAGACGGCCCCCTCGCCCCCCTGCTGACGCTGTTCCAGATCCTTGAGCATCTGGTTGATCACGCTCATGACCAGACTCCATAGGCCAGCATAGGTATCCGCCAGCCCCATGCTGACGCACAACGCAGCTGGGGCGCTCTCATATCCCCGAGCATCTGGTTGATCTCGTTCATGATGGCCAGACTCCATAGGCCAGGGCACACCCCAGCAGTAGTAACAGTGGCCACCAGCGCCCCCGACCGGGGCGGCTGGCATCGTCGGTATCGCGAATGGCGAGGTGCACCAGACCGGCATCGATCTGGCGCTCACCCCGGCCATAGGCCAGCATCAGGCACTTCTGCGCCAATATGTTGATGAGTCGCGGTATGCCACGGGAGGCGCGCCACAGCAGGCGCATGGCGCGACCATCGAACAGCGGAGCCCCGCGATAACCCGAGACCTGCAATCTGTGCTCCAGATAGGCGCGGGTCTCGTCAAAGCGCAGCGGCCGCAGGCAGTAGGAGAAACCGATCCGCTGGCGCAACTGGCGCAGATGGAGTTTGGCCAGCCTGGTGTCCAGCTCGGGCTGGCCGAACAGCACTATCTGCAGCAGCTTGCTCGACTCGGTCTCCAGGTTGCCGAACAACCGGATCGCCTCCAGGGTCTCGTCCGGCAGGGCCTGCGCCTCGTCGATCAGCACCACCACCCGGCTGCCCTGCTGATGCAGGCCTATGAGGTGGCGATGAATGCGATCCGTCAGATCCAGCTCGTTGCCTTCGCGCACCGACAACCCCAGCTCCAGGGCCAGCGCGGTGCGCAGCTCGGCCGGGCTGAGGTGCGGGTTGGGCAGCCAGGCCAGACGCACAGGACAGGCCTCCGAGCCCAGCTCGCTCAGCAGCTTGCGACAGAGCAGCGTCTTGCCGGTACCGACCTCGCCGGTCACCTTGATAAAGCCCTCCCCCTGCATCAAGGCCCAATTTAGAACCTGCAGCGCCTCCTCATGGGGAGGCAATCCGTAGTAGAAACCCGTGTTGGGAGTGAGGCCGAACGGCGCCTCCTGCAAACCGAAGTGATTCAGGTACATGAGTCGTCACCGGCCTGGGGGCCTGTCGTGGCACCGAGCCACAGGCCGCATGGAACAAGGCCAACCGCGTGCTGTGTCATGGCTTAGCCCTTGGGCGGATACCACTTGTCGAGCAGATCGGAGGAGCGCTGCAATTCGTTCTGCCAGGTGTCCTTCTCCACCACGGTCGGTTTGAGCATGATCACCAGCTCCACCTTCTTGGTGCTCTCGCGGCGGTTGGTGAAGGCCTCGCCGACCCAGGGAATGTCCCCCAGCAGCGGCACCTTGCTGACGATCTCCTGCTTGTCGGTCTTCATCAGACCGCCGATGACTATGATGTCGCCGTTGTTGGCCTGCACCACAGTATCGGACTCGCGGATCGAGCTCTTGGCCAACGGCAGAGTCATCTTGCCTCCCGTGGTGCCCAAATCGATCGTCTTGTTTTGCTCTTCGGTGTCGATGACGGAGGGGTGGATATGCAGCAGCACCTTGCCCTCTTCGTCTATCTGCGGTGTCACGTCCAGCGCTATGCCGGAGAAGAAGGGAGTCAACTCTACATTGGGAGTCCGCTCTGATCCTGTTGTAGTAGAGGTGATGGTTGTCGTTGCATTGGTGACGAAGTACTCGTCCGTCCCCACCTTGATCACCGCCTTCTGGTTGTTGGTCGCCGTCACCCGCGGGCTGGAGAGGGTGTTTACATCCCCCTGGGTCTTGAGCAGGTTGACCGCCACGTTGAAGTTACCGTCAGTGATAGTGAAACCGGCACCACCACCAATCGCGTTAAAAATAGGATTCACAGCTCCAACCAAGCTCTCCCCAAGAGACCCACCACCATTCAACAGGTTGTACTCTGGCGTAGCACCTGGGGCTACCAGCTTCGGCTGAGCCACCTTGGGAATTCCTTTATTCCCATCCCAACTTGCTGTCAAACCGCTCCAATCTACCCCCTGCTCATAGCCTTCGCTAAGAGCCACCTCCATAATCCGCGCCTCCAGCACTACCTGGCGCTTGAGGTGGGTCTCGGACTGGCTGAGGAATTCGCGCACCGCTTTGAGCTCTTTTGGATAGGCGCGGATGGTGACCAGACCCGCCTGCGGGCTGGTGATGACGGCACGGCCATCGCCACTGCCGATCAGCATCTCCAGCGAGGTGCGCAGATCGGTCCAGTAGTCGCTGTTGGTGTCCGTTTCTATCTGGGTACCGTTCGATGTCGTCTGGGTACTGGAGTTGCTAGAAATACCTGTGCCATTCTGGTTAGAAGATATTTCAGCATTGCTGCTGGAGTTGATGCCGCCGTTGTTTGAATTGTTGTCGTTAGAGGTCACCCCGCCCGTGCTGACCGAGGTACGGGACAGGCCACGACGGGACATCATCAGGTAGTTGACCGGTATGGTTTCGGTGCGCAGCCCAGCCGGATAGACGTGGAACACATTGCCCTTGCGCTGCACGTCGAAGCCATACATGTCACCCACCACCGCCAGCACCTCGGGCAGGGTCACGTCCTTGAGCTCGACGGAGATCTGGCCGGCCACGCCGGGATGCACGGCAACGCTGTAGCGGGAACCCTTGAACAGGGAACCGAAGAACTCCACCGCATCCACATCGTGGGCGGCGATGCGCAGCCGCTGTTCCGGCATGCTGAGGGCCTGGGGCGGCCGGTTCATCTGCAGCAGTTCGCTCTGTACCGACTTGGGCACGGTCGCCAGTGCCCCGACCTTGTTCTGCTCGGTCATGGCGTGCTTCAGTGCGTCCTTGGCCTGCACGGGTTCGGGGTGCCGGTAGCTGGTACAGCCTGCCGCCAGCACGGCCACAGAGATCAGGCAGAGATGATTTTTTTTCATGTAATGAGTGCACCCTGACTTGCAATTAAACTCGACAAACCTTGCCCCACCCATCCCGGGCGGGGCGCGTTCAGATGCGGATCTTGCTGGCGAACAGGGTCAGCGACTGGCGCTTGCCCCCCTTCTCCAGCACCACGGCATCTGCACTGATGGACACCAGTCGATATCCCTCGACCTGCTGGCCCACCCGGTAACTTTTCCCGTTGAGCACCGCCAGTGCCGGGCCATTGCCCAGCATCACGCTCTGCAATGTTGGCAAACCTGCGCTCTGGCTGGCGGTGGCTCCCGCCTGACTGTTCATCCCGTCCAGCGGTTCCGTGGGATCCTGCAGCACCTCGGCTTGGGCTACCGGACCCAGCAGACAACACAATAGCGTCAGCCATCTAACCACGAATAAACTCCTTGCTGGTGCTCAGGGTGTAGATTTCCATCTCCACCACGGCCTTGGGATGCTCCTGCACCTGGTAGTCAAACTGCTTCCAGTAGAAGTGGCGGGGCAGCGCCTCCAGCGCCTTCAGGTACTGATAGACATCGAAGTAGCCGCCCTCCAGCTTGAGGCGAATACCGTGCTTGAACAGGTTGATGCGCTGATCCCCCGCCATCAGCGGCTGAGGGGCGAGGGAGGTCAGCGCCAACATGTGCAGATTGGCGGAGCGCGACAACAGGGCCTCCAGCACGGCCGGCATCTCGTGGGCCTGGATCAGATCCACCGTCTGGGCCTTGAGCTCGGCATCCAGCTTGCCGATATCCCCCTCGACCCGCACCAGCTGCTCGCGCACGTTCTGATCGGGATCCCGCGCCAGCCTGGCCTGCTTGCCCAGGTTCTCGAGATCCATGATCTCCAGATCCCGCTGGGCCGTGGTCAAGGCCACCCTGTCCTGCTCCAGCCGCAGGACGGCGCCATCCAGCCAGCCATAGATGGCGCCGGCACAGACCAGCACCAGACCGGTCAACAGGATCAATACCCGCTCGCGCTGGCTGAGGGCGGCAATCTTGTCCGCCCATGCCTGCCATTGTGCTTTCAGGCTCATCAGGGCTTCTCCCGCTCGATGCCGCTGAGCTGGAAGGCCAGCCGGCCCTCCTTGTCGCGGCTCAGGGTCAATTCACCAAACTGCTTGCCCGCCAGCGACGGGGTCTGCTTGAAACGGTTTACCCAAGCGGGCACATCCTGGCTGCGGCCGGCAAAGCCGGACAGATTGATCCGCCCCTCGGCGATCTCGATCCGCTGCAAGGAGAGCTGCCTGTCCCGAATGCGGGAGAGATCGGCCATCAGGCCGGCATAGCCCTGGGATTTTTGCAACGCCAAACTGCCCAGCTGGCGCATCAGCCCCTGCTTGGCGGTCAGCTCCTCCTGCCGGGTAGCAAGCTGCTGTTGCAGCAGGGTATTGGCCTGGTGGCGGGTCAGCTCGGCATCCAGCCGCTGGGCCTCGCCCCGCTTGACCTCCAGCGCAGCGCGCACCTGCGCCAGCTCACGGCCGACCCCTTGCTGCTGCCAGCCGTAGAAGGCGGCCATGCAGAGCAGCAATGCCACGCAGCCACCCCACACCAGCGCCATCTGGTTGAGGCTGGCCCACTGGCGTCTGGGACGAAATTCGGCGCCATAGAGGTTGATCTGACGTTTCATCAGGCATCCTCCCCGAGAGCGGCGGCATAGGCCGAGAGATATTCAACGCCAGAGAGGATCGCCTTGTTGGCCATGGCGGAGACGGCGAAGCCGAAGGTCTGCTCCATGTGCCGCACCAGGGTGCCGATGAAGGAGGAGGCGATGGCGAGCTGCATCTGACCCAGCTCCGGCAGCTTGAGCTGGCCGACCAGGTAATCGAGAGAGCGCTGGATCTCCAGCGCCAGGGAGTCGAGCAGCATGCTGTCCGGCTCATGCTCGCCGGTGAGGGCGGTGAAGCCGCGCAGCTGGCGGGAGAAGCAGAGGCCGCCCTGATGGAATACCAGCAACTGCAGATCCTGCCCCCTGGGCTGCCACAGCAGCATGCGCACCGTGTTGTCGGCCTCATAGAGCGCCGTCATGGCCAGCTCGTCGCTGACGATGGCATCCAGGCTGGCAATGCCGTTGACTGCATCCGCCAGCTGCTGCACCCGCGCCTTGGGCACGCAGATCACGCTGATGCGCGGCCGGCCGGCAGGCGGCGTGGGCAAATCCACGTAGTCCATGGCGAGCTGCAACACGGGTTCATTGACGTAATCCTTGACCGCCCAGGGCAGGGCGCCGGCCATTTCGGCCTCGGGCACGGCGGGCTTGTCGATCTGGACTTGCTGATAAAGGCTGGCGGCGAGGGCGACCCGCACCTTAGACTTGGCGAGGCCATGGCGGCTGAACAGCTCGCTCATGGCAAGCGACCACTCCTGCGGGCCATTGATGGCGCGGGTAGCGAACACTGGCTGGGGCCCCAGCGAGGCCAGCATGATACGATCGCTGGCCAGCAGGATCCCTACCTGACGGCTCGGGGTCGAACGTCTGAAAAGTTGTTTCATTGAAACCCGCACCTGGCTGCATAAAACGGATTAAACCTTAGCATAAACAGGGTATTAGCCTCCAGATAAATGATGGATCACTCATTGCAACCCAACTCGACCCGCTCGCAGGTGCTTGCCCTGCAGCCGACCCGGCTTCCCTCGCCGCTCCAGGCCATCTCGCACCCTCTGCTGACAGCGCATGGCGTCACGCTCTGGTGCAAGCGGGATGACCTGATCCACCCGACCATCTCGGGCAACAAGTGGCGCAAGCTCAAGTACCAGCTGCAACACGCCCGGGCGCAGGGCATAAAGCACCTGATCTCCTTTGGTGGTGCCTACTCCAACCACATACATGCACTGGCGGCGGCAGGGTGCCAATCCGGCCTTAACACTATCGGCATCATACGCGGTGAGCCGGAGGCTGCCAGCAATTCCACCCTGAGCGCGGCAAAAGGCTGGGGCATGGATCTCATTTTTGTCGACCGCCAGAATTACCGGCGGCGGCAGGATCCGGAGTGGCTGGCCCAGTTCGCGGCACCCGATACCCTGATAGTGCCGGAAGGGGGCAGCAGCCCGCTCGCCCTCCCCGGGGTGGCCGAGCTGGTCGACGAGGTGCCCTTCTCGCCGGATCTCTGGGTGCTGCCCTGCGCCAGCGGCGGCACCCTGGCGGGCCTCATCGCCGGCAAGCGGGAGCAGGAGCGGATCCTCGCCATCGCGGTATTGAAAGGCGCAAGCTTCATCGCCGACGAGGTGTGCCGCCTTCACCCGGCCGCGGCCACCACTCCCGGCTGGCAGATAGCGCTGGAGCACCATGATGGCGGCTATGCCAAATTCAGCCCGGCGCTCTGGCAGTGGGTGCAAGCCTTCAGTGCGCAGACAGGCCTGCCGCTGGAGCCCATCTACAGCGGCAAGGCCATGTGGGGCCTGTTTCGCGAACTGGCCGCCGGGCGCATCCCCCGCGGCAGCAAGATAGTCTTCATCCATACCGGTGGCATGCAGGGACTCGCGGGTTTGCAAGAACAGGGCCGGATCTGAAGGCGGCCCTGCGGTCACAGGATCAGGTGCCGGCCGGCTCCATCACCAGCCGCTCCGGCTCGGCGAACCAGGGCCCCTGCCCGGCATGGACGCCGAGGTGGCGCAGCATCTTCCACTCGTCGCCGCTCTCCACCCCCACGGCTATGACCCGGGTGCGGGTGTTGGCACAGCCTCCCACCAGGCTGCGTACCGCCATCTGGTTGACCTGACGGGTGTGGATCTCCCGCACCAGACTGGGGTGGAGCTTGAGGAAGTTGATCTCGAACTCCTTGATATATTGAGTGCTCACCACATCCTGACCGGCATGATCGATGGCCAGCTGGCAACCCAGCATGCGCAGCGCCCGCAGCGGCCGCTTGAGTGCCTCGTAGTGGCGGGTCACCTGGGCCTCCGACAGTTGCAGGACCAGCCGCTCGTTGGTGCTGCGGGGCAGCTGGAACAGATCGAAGAAGAGCCAGCGCTGGAACTCGCGGTGCAGCAGACTCTGGGCGCAGAGGGTCAGGCTGATGGGGCAGCTCTGCTCTGAGCGCTGACGCAGCAGCCGCAACGTCTGCTCCGCCACCAGCCGATCCAGCGGCAACAGCAGCCCCGCCTTCTCGGCCATCGGCATGAAGACACCGGCCTGCAACTCCCGCCCCTGCTCGTCGTGAATGCGGATCAACAAGTCCTGCTGCAGCACCACCTGATCCCGCTCCTGCTGCACCGGCTGGACGTAGAAGTCGATGCCGTGCTCCTCGATGCGGCGGCCGATCAGGGTGCGCCAGCGTACCGTGCCCTTGCTGCTCTGCTCCTCATCCAGCTGCTTCTCGTAGAGGAACCAGCCGGTGTGTCCCTGCAGCCGTGCACTCTTGAGCGCCAGCTCGGCCTCTTCCTGCACCTTGAGCAGGGAATCCTGCGCCTGATAACAGACGGCGCCGAGGTAGACGGCGGTCTCGACGTTGACCGCCTCGGGCCAGTGCAGCCGCTGCAGGCTCTTGTGCAGCTGGCCGGCGCCATCCACCATCTCGCTTTCGGACATGTTGGGCAGCAGCACGGCGAACACCTGGCCGGCGTAGCGGGCCTGCAGGGCACCGTTGTGCTTGCGCACGAAGGCGGTGATGGAGGCGCTCGCCTCCATCAGCAGATCCTGGCTCTGGCGCCCGCTCAGCTCGGGATCCAGATCCTCCAGCCCGGCCAGCTCGATCAGCAGCACGCCGCCGCTCATCACGCTCGCCTCCATGATGGCGCTCTCCAGCCGGTTGTCGAAGAACAGACGGTTGCCTATGCCGGTCATCTTGTCGACGAAGGCATTGCTGCGGATGAAGTTGTCGAAACGGCTGCGCTCCTTGCGGGCATCCGCCAGCTCGGCCAGCAGATAGTCGAGGGCCTGGCTGGCGGAGACGGGCCACTCATCGGCCGGATCGTGGGCCAGCTTGGTGAGCTTGTTGTCGAGGATCAGCTGGGCGCGCTCGGCCAGCAGCTCGGCGCCCCGCAGTTGCAGGCGCAGCCAGCGAATGGAGTACCAGAGTCCGAAGATGACTATGAAGACGCCGAGGGAGATGCCGGACATGGCCCGCATGGAGTATTCAAACTCCTTGAACGGCCGCTCCAGTTTGAAGTCGGCCTGCATGCCGGCCTGATGGGAGATGGGCTGGCTATAGGGGATCAGCAGGCTCTCGTCGGTCTGCTGCTGCACGTCGCGAAACCAGTAGACCCGCTGCTTGCCCTGACGGATCTCCAGCTCCACCACATGGGCCGAACGCAGCAGGGTCGGCAGCCAGCGGGTGAGATCCTGATGGTCGTCGGCCACCTCCAGCTGCTTGTCGATGATCTCGACCAGGGAGTTGACCTTCTTCTGCTGCAGCTCCATGCCCAGCTCGCGAAAGCTGAATACCCCGCCGAGCAGCACCATGGCCATGGCGGCGATCACGCACAGGGTAATAAACGAGACAAGCTGAGTAGTCAGTTTCATGTGCCTTTCCGTATGCCCGACAACATCCATGTGGCCTCATCGTATCAGCCAACGCCGAAGCGCGCCTATGGACGAAGATCCCGCTTCTGGAATTAAGCGGGCGAGCATAACCAAATGGGCACCTGAACACCAAGCCTGACGGCAAGCCGGCCATGAAAAATGGCCACAGGGGCAGGAAACGGGAGATGGGCAACGGGATCAGGGAATTTCAGACAGAAAAATGGTCCCACTAAGGGGACCAAAAGAAACACTCATATCAAAACTAACACTCTGTGCTACTGACAAAAAAACAGATACAGGAGTATTGAACACACGGTGAGTCAAACCGCACCGCTACTCTAGCCACTTCAGATAAGCTGGACAATTGTCATTTATGACAGGTCAGCGATTGAATCTTCAACAGCTCATTTTATAAAACCATTATTTATCAGCACATTATAAATTCGCGCCACAAGTGTGATCGGCCCCGCTCAAATCGATTCAGCTAATGCACTATGATGATGCCACCCATATGCATCCCATCCGCACACCAGGCAGGTGCACCATGCGACCCATCTCCCCCCTCTGGCTCAGCCTGTTGCTGTTCTGCCTGCCCCTGCTGGCCAGCCTGCCTCTCAGTCAGCTGCTCGGCGGCCCGTTGGCCCACCAGCTGTTGCAGGAGAAGAAAGAAGAGATCGAGACCGCGCTGGCGGAACGCCACCGGCTGCTGGACAACAACATCCGTAGCCAGCTGACCCAGTTTCGGTTCGATTGCGGCGAGCAGGACATGGCGCTGCTGCGGGATCCCCGCTTCTACAACGGCCATATCCGCATTCAGGGGATCCTGCTCGCTAGCGGCGGTGGCTGTTCCAGTCTGGGGGTTGACCTGCCCTTCACCCCGATCGAGCTGCCCCCCTACGCCAACCAGAAGCCGTTCGGGATCGCCGCCACCCAGTCCCGCTTCCACACAGAGCAGGAGCTGGTCGCCTACTACCGCACCGGCGGCAACATCGTCTACTGGGTGCTAAGCAACAGCTGGAGCCATTCTCTGCTGCAATATCCTTGCACCGACTGTTTCTATCTGGAACTCGACCAGCAACCGGGGACATCGAGCCAGACCTTTCCCCGCGGCGACAGCAGCATCAAGCAGGAGGTCGGCAGCCAGAGCATAGGTCTGAGCTTCCGCGATTCCGATGAACAGATCAGGCAGACGCTATGGGCGGGCAAGGCGCTGGAGCGCTATGCCCGGCAGCAGGCACGGCACCATGGGCTCTGGTATGGCGGCGCACTGGGAGCCCTGCTGGTTGCCGCCTACTGGGGGCTGCGCAACTATCGGCGCTCTCTCAAGGGGTTGCTGCAAGCCGGGCTGGCCCGGCGGGAGTTTGTCCCCTTCTATCAACCCATAGTGGATAACCGCAGCCAGCAGGTGGTTGGCTTCGAGGCGCTGCTGCGCTGGCAGCGGGGGCGCGAGCTGGTGCCGCCCGGCGCCTTCATCGACTACGCGGAGGAGCAGGGGCTGATCCTGCCGATGACGGAGCAACTGCTGGAGCGGATCATGACGGATCTTCCCCGGCTGGCGCCGGCGCAGTGGGTCAGCGTCAACATAGTGGCCACCCACCTGGAGCAACCCAATCTGCGCACCCTGTTGCAGCGGCACGGCTGGCCCTCACCGACCCGGCTCACCTTCGAGCTGACCGAACGCAAGCCGATCACAGATATCAAGGCGGCGATCGGCGAGATCACGGCGCTGCAGCAGCTGGGCTATCACTTCAAGCTGGATGATTTCGGCACCGGCTATGGCGGCTTCGCCTACCTGCAGCGACTCGGCATCCGCCAGATCAAGATCGACAAGATGTTCGTCGACACCATAGGCACGGACGACCTCAAGCGGACACTGCTGGACTCCATCATCGCCTTCGGTCACGAATCCGGCATGGAGATGATCGCCGAGGGGGTCGAAACCGGGGAACAGGTCGAGTATCTGCACCAGCACGGCGTGCATCTGATCCAGGGCTATGTGTACGCCAGGCCCATGGCCCTGGCCCGGCTGCAGATCTGGCTGTTGGCATGGCGACAAAACCATGCCGGAGCAGGCTGACGCCGGTGAAAAAGGTCAACGCCGGTATTGCAGTATCTGACCGCGAAAGGGCTGGCTCAGATAGCTCACGTCCAGCGGCTTGTGCTGGCTGTGCGCATAGCCCAGGCTCATCATCAGCTTGCTGAAGCGGCCCTGCTGGCCACGCCCCGGATCCACCAGGATCACCTCGCAGTGCGACTTGGCGTGCTGCTCGATAAAACCGGCCAGGGTCTCGACCTGGCCGCGCTCATAGAGCAGATCGCTGCCTATGATGAGATCGAAGCGGCCCAGCTCGGTGACGGCATCTTCCCAACCGGTACGGATGAAGGGGATGAGCGCCCCCTTGTTGAGCAGCACGTTGGCCGCCAGAAAGGCCCCCGCCTCCGGGTGATAATCGGTGGCCGTGATATCCGCCAGCCTGTGGTTGAGCACCAGACTCGCCAGGGCTATGCCGCACCCCACCTCCAGGATCCGCAGATCCGCCACCTCGTGCTCCACCATCAGATGGGCCAGCACATTGCCGGAGTCCCAGACGATGCCAAACAGCGGCCAGAACGCCGAGGAGATGCCGAGCGCCTCAGCCTCTCCCTTGTCATCGGAGAACTGCTGGTTGTCGCGCAACGTGCGCAGGTGGATGTCGAGTTCGCCAAACTCTATGGTGTGATAACGCAGACGCACAACAGACATGGGAGTCCCTGGTCAGGATGCCGCCAGATCCACGGAAGCATGAATTCGACCGGCATGCCCCCATGCTACGCAGTAAGCGGGCAGATACCTATCTATATCCCGACCCGACGGGGCAGCTGCGGCAGATTACATCCTGCAACAAAATGATTTTCCCCAGGCGATACAACTCCCTTTATCATTAGCAGGCCCGCCACACCCGTAGCGGCGCCGTTTTGCCTCCATACCCCGTCGGCCCCGGCCGCCCCGAGATGAGAACCATTGCCTATGAAGTCATTTATCCGGCAAGAGATTGCCCTGTCCATTGGCCTGCTGACCCTGCTGTTTTTCAAGACGCTGGGCAGCGACCTGCTGACAGAGGCCACTCCGCTTGCGATTTATCTTCCTGTCTCGGCGGCGCTGCTTGCCATCGTCACCTGGGCCATCTTCTCTGTGGTACGCCACTCGGACGCCCTCGCCATCAAGCTGGGTGAACCCTTCGGCACCCTTATCCTGACGCTCTCCGTCATCTCGCTGGAAGTGGTGATGATCTCCTCCGTCATGCTGACCGGCGACCCCAATCCCGTGATGGCCCGTGACACCATGTTCGCCGTGGTGATGCTGGTCACCAACGGCCTGGTGGGCTTCACCCTGCTGTTCGGCGGCTGGCGCTACCACACCCAGAGCTTCAATCTGGATGGGGTCAAATCCTATCTGGTCGCCATCATACCGCTGGCCCTGCTCTGTCTGGTGCTGCCCAACTTCACCCGGGGCGGCACCATTGGCAGCATGTCGAGCCCCATGTCCTGGATGCTGATCATCATCTCCATCCTGCTCTACGGTATCTTCCTGCTGATCCAGACCCGCAGCCACAGCCACTTTTTCGTCGACAGCGACCACGAGGATTACGAAGAGCACCACGGCCCGCTGCAGAGCAACCTCTACCACACCCTGTTGCTGCTCGCCTATCTGGTGGTGGTGATCCTGCTGGCCAAGACATTGGCGATCCCCATCAACTACGGGGTCAAGGTGATGGCTGCGCCGCCTGCGCTGGGTGGCTTCATCGTGGCCTGTATCGTGCTCGCACCGGAAGCCGTGGGCGCCATCAAGGCAGCCTTCAACAACCAGTTGCAGCGCGCCATGAACCTCTACTTCGGCTCTGTGCTGGCCACCATAGCCCTGACAGTGCCCGCCGTGCTGTTCATCGGTGCCATGCTGGGCCAGGAGGTGCGCCTCGGCCTCTCCGCCGCCGACATGGTGCTGCTCGTCACCACCCTCATGGTCTGCAAGGTGACCTTCAGCAGCGGCCGCACCAATGTGCTGCACGGTGCTACCCACCTGGTGCTGTTCGTGGTCTACCTGTTCCTGATGTTCGAGCACGAATAACGGATCACGCTACCGCAGCAACGAAAAGACCGCCCCTGAGGGCGGTCTTTTGCTATGGAGCGAATGGGGCTTAGAGACTGGGCAGCACACCGGCCGGGATCAGGTCGTTGTAGCTCGCCTGAGCCAGCAGCTCGGCAGCCGCTTCGATGTCCGGCGAGAAGTACCTGTCCTTGTCGTAGAAGCTGACCTTGCTGCGCAGCCGACCCTTGGCCAGCTCAAGCAGCTCAGTGGTGCGCAGGGGAGCACGGAAATCCAGCCCCTGCGCCGCCGCCAGCAATTCGACCGCCAGTATGCCACGGGTGTTCTCCGCCATGTCCGCCAGCCGGCGAGCGGCGAAGGTGGCCATGGAGACGTGATCCTCCTGGTTGGCGGAGGTGGGCAGGCTGTCCACCGAGGCCGGGTGGGCCAGGCTCTTGTTCTCGGAGGCGAGCGCCGCCGAGGTGACCTGGGCGATCATGAAACCGGAGTTCACCCCACCGTTGTTGACCAGGAAGGCGGGCAGACCCGACATGCGCGAATCGATCAGCAGCGCCATGCGACGCTCGGACAGCGACCCGATTTCGGCGATGGCCAGTGCCAGGTTGTCGGCGGCGAAGGCCACCGGCTCGGCGTGGAAGTTGCCGCCGGAGAGGATCTCCTCATCCTCGGCAAACACTAGCGGGTTGTCGGAGACAGCATTGGCCTCGCACACCAATACCTCGGCAGACTGACGGATCTGGGTCAGGCAGGCCCCCATCACCTGCGGCTGGCAGCGCAGGGAGTAGGGATCCTGCACCTTCTCGCAATTGTGGTGGGACATGCCGATCTCGCTGCCGTCCACCAGCAGCTGGCGATAGCAGGCGGCGGCATCGATCTGGCCGAGCTGACCGCGCACCTCATGGATGCGGGCATCGAACGGACGACGACTGCCCAGCGCCGCCTCCACGCTCATGGCACCTATGGTGATGGCGCCGGCGAACAGGTCCTCGGCGTGGAACAGGCCTTCCAGCGCAAACGCCGTGCTGGCCTGGGTGCCGTTGAGCAGGGCCAGTCCCTCCTTCGGTGCCAGAGAGATGGGTTCGAGACCCGCGATCTTCAGCGCAGTGGCGGCGTCCATCAGCTCGCCCTTGTGGCGGGCCTTGCCTTCACCAATCAATAAACAGCTCATATGGGCCAGCGGCGCCAGATCGCCGGAGGCGCCGACGGAGCCCTTTTTCGGCACCACAGGATAGACTTCGGCGTTGATGAGGGTCATCAGCGCCTCAAGCACAGTCAAGCGGATGCCGGAGAAGCCCCGCGCCAGCGAGTTGACCTTGAGCACCATCATCAGCCGCACTGTGGCGTCATCCATGTAGGTGCCGATGCCGGCCGCGTGGGAGAGCACGATGGAACGCTGCAATTCGTCCAGCTGCTCCACCGGGATGCGGGTGTTGGCCAGCAGGCCAAAGCCGGTGTTGATGCCGTACACCACGCGATTCTGCTCGATCACCTTGGTGACCACGGCAGCGGAGGCGTGGATCCCCGGCAGCGCGGCCGGATCCAGGCTGATATGAACCGGCTCGCGGCTGACGCGGCGCAGGGTATTGAGGCAGAGCTTGCCCGGTAACAGATTGAGTTCAAACATCTTATTTAACCCCTTTGCCCGTTGCGGTCAGCATCGGCAGATCCAGTTTCGCCTCATGGGCGCAGTTGATGGCAATCTCGTAGCCTGCGTCGGCGTGACGCATCACACCGGTGGCCGGGTCGTTGCGCAGCACCCGACCGACGCGTCTGGCGGCGTCATCGGAGCCGTCACAGACGATCACCACACCCGAGTGCTGGGAGAAGCCCATGCCCACACCGCCACCGTGGTGCAGCGACACCCAGGTCGCGCCGCCGGCGGTGTTGAGCAGGGCGTTGAGCAGCGGCCAGTCGGAGACGGCATCGGAGCCATCCATCATCGACTCTGTCTCGCGGTTCGGGCTGGCCACAGAGCCGGAGTCCAGGTGATCGCGACCTATGACCACGGGCGCCTTCAGCTCGCCATTTTTCACCATCTCGTTGAAAGCCAGGCCCAGGCGTACCCGATCCTTGACCCCGACCCAGCAGATCCGCGCCGGCAGGCCCTGGAAGGCGATGCGCTCGCGGGCCATGTCGAGCCAGTTGTGCAGGTGGGGATCGTCCGGGATCAACTCCTTGACCTTCTGATCCGTCTTGTAGATGTCTTCCGGATCGCCGGACAGCGCCACCCAGCGGAAGGGGCCAATCCCCTCGCAGAACAGCGGGCGGATATAGGCGGGCACGAAACCGGGGAAGTCGAACGCATTCTTGACCCCCTCCTCCAGCGCCATCTGGCGGATGTTGTTGCCATAATCCAGCGTGGCAGCGCCGCGGGATTGCAGGGTCAGCATGGCTTCCACCTGACGGGCCATGGAGTGGCGAGCGGCCTGGTTCACCTCCTGGGGCGCGGATTTTTGCAGCGCGCGCCACTGGGCCACGCTCCAGCCCTGGGGCAGGTAACCGTGGATGGGGTCGTGGGCCGAGGTCTGGTCGGTCACCACGTCCGGCGTGATGCCGCGGGCCACCAGTTCGGCAAAGACATCGGCAGCGTTGCCGAGCAGGCCGACGGAAACGGCGGTGCCGCTGCGTTTGGCTTCCTCGACCATGGCCAGCGCCTCATCCAGACTGTGGGCCTTCTTGTCGACGTAGCGGGTCTTGAGACGGAAATCGATGCGGGTCTCGTCGCACTCGACGGCGATCATGGAGAAGCCGGCCATGGTGGCGGCCAGCGGCTGGGCGCCGCCCATGCCACCCAGACCGCCGGTCAGGATCCAGCGACCCGCAGGCTCGCCGTCGAAGTGCTGGTTGGCCACCGCGAAGAAGGTTTCATAAGTGCCCTGCACTATTCCCTGGGTGCCTATGTAGATCCAGGAGCCGGCCGTCATCTGGCCGTACATCATGAGGCCTTTCTTATCCAGCTCGTTGAAGTGTTCCCAGTTGGCCCAGTGCGGCACCAGGTTGGAGTTGGCGATCAGTACCCGAGGCGCATCCTTGTGGGTCTGGAACACCCCGACCGGCTTGCCGGATTGCACCAGCAGGGTCTCGTCTTCCTCGAGCCGGGTCAGCACCTCGACTATCTTGTCGTAGCAGGCCCAGTTGCGGGCGGCGCGGCCAATGCCGCCATACACCACCAGGGATTGGGGATGCTCGGCCACTTCCGGATCCAGGTTGTTCATCAGCATCCGCAGCGGCGCCTCTGTGAGCCAGCTTTTCGCGGTCAGCGCGGTACCACGGGGGGCACGGATGACCCGGCTCGGATCCTGACGGGGATCCAGGTGTTGCTCAGACATACACACTCCTTGTTTTATCAATGCAGCAGCATGGCGACCTGCCCTCGGCAGAGCGCTACTTGGTTAACTGATGGACCAGCCGGGCGGCCACGCGGGCGCTGCGGTTATCCTGATCCAGGTTCGGGTTGTACTCGGCCAGATCGGCGAGCCGCAGCTTGCCGCTGGCCCGGATATGGGCAATCAGGGGTTCGATGACCGCCAGCTCGACACCGCGGGCGGCGGGGGCGCTCACCCCCGGCATGACGGCGCCGGGCAGCACGTCGAGATCGATCGTCAGATAAAGGTGATCACAACGGGCGATAAAGGCATCCAGTCCGTTCAAAAGCTCGGGCAGTGTGGCCTGGGTCATGGCCTCGTCCAGCGCATACCAGACCCCCAGTTCATCGGCGCGGGCAAACAGCGCCTGGGTATTGGCTGTCTCGGCCACCCCGAGGCAGGCGTAATGAAACCCTGTGCCCTGGGCGGCGCACTGCTCGGCGATCTGGAAGAAGGGGGTGCCCGAGCTGGCCTGCTCCGCCTTGCGACGCAGATCGAAGTGGGCATCGAAGTTGATGATGCCGACCCGACCCTGACCGGCCAGATGGCGGTTGAGGCCGCTCCAGCTACCGAACGCCACCTCGTGACCGCCCCCCAGCACCAGCGGGAAGTGACCCTCATCCAGCAGGCTAGCCACCCGCTCGGCCAACCGGCCATGGGCGGCATCGAGATCGCCGTCGTCGCAGCACAGATCACCGCTATCAAAGACGGGACAGGTCAGATGCCAGGCACTGTTGGCCAGCAGCTTGCGGATCGCCAGCGGTGCGCCGGCCGCCCCCGTGCGCCCCTTGTTGCGGCGCACGCCCTCGTCGCAGGCAAAGCCCACCAGAGCGACGCCGGGTTCGGCTGCCCCGATCAGCGGCCAGGCCTGCACCCTGTCGTGCCAGCGCAGGGCAAGCTCGCCATCTTCCGGATCCTGGCGCCCCTGCCAGACCGACATATGGGGCAGGCTGAACTTATCCATGCAGCGTCTCCTCGCCGTTGACGATACGGCTCACCAGCTGATCGACGCCGATGAGGTAACTGAGCTCGGCCGGGTGCCCGCAGTTCCAGACCAGGAAGTCCGCCAGCATGCCCACTCTCAACTGCCCCAAACGCTCCTGCTCGCCGAGCGCGCGGGCGGCGTTGCGGGTCACCCCGACCATGGCCTCGACCGGGGTCAGACCGAACAGGGTACAGGCCATGTTCATGGCCATGCGCAGCGACACTATGGGGGCCGTGCCCGGGTTGATGTCGGAGGAGACCGCCATGGGCACGTGGGCCTTGCGCAGGGCGGCGACCGGGGGCAGCCTGGTCTCTTTCAGGAAATAAAACGCGGTGGGCAGCAGGGTGGCGACCACGCCACGGTGGGCCAGCGCCTGGATCCCTTCCTGATCCAGATGTTCCAGATGATCCACAGAGAGGGCGCCAAAGTTGGCGGCGAGCGCACTGCCCCCCAGGTTGGAGAGCTGTTCCATGTGGCCCTTCACCGCCAGACCGTATTGATCCGCGGCCAGATAGACCTGCTCGGTCTGGGCCAGCGAGAAGCCGATGTGCTCGCAGAAGACGTCCACCGCATCCGCCAGGCCCGCCTCGGCGGCCGCCGGAATGATCTCCTGGCAGATGGTCTCGACCCAGGAGTCGGGATCGTCGCGATATTCGGGCGGCACCGCATGGGCCGCCAGCAGGGTGGTCTTGACCCGGATCGGCAGCGCCTCTCCAAGCCTGCGGGCAACCCGCAGCATCTTGAGCTCGTCATCCAGCGTGAGGCCGTAGCCGGACTTGATCTCCACAGTGGTGACCCCTTCCCGGATCAGGGATTTGAGCCGCGGCAGTGCCAGCTCAAACAGCTGATCCTCGCTGGCGGCACGGGTGGCCCTTACCGTGCTGAGAATGCCGCCACCCTTGCGGGCGATCTCGGCATAGGGTACCCCTTTCTGGCGCAGTTCAAACTCTTCGGCCCGGCTGCCGGCGAAGATCAGATGGGTGTGACAGTCGATGAGGCCGGGCGTCACCAGCTTGCCCTTCATCTCCTGCCAGTGCGCCGGATAAGGGCCCTTGAGATCCTGCATGGGCACCAGGGCGTGGATCTTGCCTTCATGAACGCCGAGGGCGTGGGGCTCCAGCAGACCGTAGTCGGCCAGATCGGGGCGCAGGGTGGCGGGTGTCACGTTGAGCCAGACCCGCTCGCAGTTCAACAGTTCCTTGTTCATACCGACCTCTAAATGTATATACATTAATTTATATCCGATCTCTGGCAGGAAAGAAAGGATCAAATTCACATCTTGATAACAGCGCTGTGATTAGAGTTTAAGCACAAAAAAGCCCACCATGAGGTGGGCTCTGTTAAAAACAATATGTATATACAATCAGCTGAGGCTGGTCTTGGAACTCAGCTTGTAGCGGGAACCCGGCGAAAGCAGGCGGGCGTAGGAGACCAGGTAACCTTCCGACCAGGTACGGCGATGCAGCAACAGGCAGGGGGTGTCGACCCGCACCTGCAGCAGACCGGCCTCACCGGCGCTCGGCAGCACGGCTTCCACCACGTGCTCCATCTCGGAGAGGGGACAGACCTCCATCAGATAGCGGTTCGGCGTCTGCTGGGTGAAGTCCTGCCCGCCGTAGTCCGGCAGGCGCTCGGCATCGACGAAGCGCTCCTCCAGCTGCAGCGGCTCCCCATCGGCCTGATGGACGATGAGGCTGTGGAAGATGGGGGCGCCGACCCGCAACCCGAGCTGGACCGCCACCTTCTCGTCGGCGGCCTGGCGTTGCAGCCGGATCACCCGGGCGCTGTACTCGCTGCCACGCTCGGCGATCTCGTCGGCTATGTTGCGAATGGCCAACAGCGGTGACTCGGTGCGCCTGTCCGCCACGAAGCTGCCGGAACCGGCGGTGCGCACCAGCCAGCCTTCGGCCACCAGCTCACGCAGCGCCTTGTTGACCGTCATCCGGCTCACGGTGAACAGCTCGCACAGGGCGGCCTCGGTCGGGATCCTGTCCCCCGCCTGATAGTGGCGTTCGCGGATCCCGTCCAGGATGTGC
The DNA here is from genome assembly GCF_047780465.1 of Aeromonas sp. A04. NCBI lineage: Bacteria > Pseudomonadati > Pseudomonadota > Gammaproteobacteria > Aeromonadales > Aeromonadaceae > Aeromonas > Aeromonas sp. A04. The sequence goes on from NZ_JBLNHP010000003.1 coordinate 432,997, forward strand.
TGCTTGATCTGAAGATAGAGGGCTGGCGCCAACGGCAGGTTCCTCAGCGACGGCGGTGGGGCGGACGCATGTCCGGCCAGGCGCGATAAACATCGGGGATCTGATCCGGCCCGCTGATGCAGAGATCCAGATCGTGCAGCAGACCGTCCTTGATGCCATAGATCCAGCCGTGCACCGCCAGCTCCTGCCCCTTGCGCCAGGCATTCTGGATGATGGTGGTGTGGCAGACGTTGGCGACCTGCTCGGCCACGTTCAGCTCGCACAGGTAATCGAAACGCTCGTGCTCATCTTCGATGGCATCCAGCTGTTCGCGATACTTGAAGTAGACATCCTTGATGTTGCGCAGCCAGTTGTCGATGAGCCCCAGCTCCTGGTTCTGCATCGCCGCCTTGACGCCACCGCAGCCATAGTGGCCGCAGATGATGATGTGCTTCACCTTGAGCACCTCGACCGCGTATTGCAGCACCGAGAGGCAGTTGAAGTCGGTGTGCACCACCAGGTTGGCGACGTTGCGGTGGACGAACACATCCCCCGGCAGCAAGCCCATCAGCTGGTTGGCGGGAACCCGGCTGTCGGAGCAACCGATCCAGAGGTATTCGGGGGCCTGCTGGGCGGAGAGGGTAGCGAAGAAATTCGGGTCCTCGGCCTTGATCCGTTCCGCCCACTCGCGGTTGTTGGTAAACAGGTCGTTCAACAGTTTCACTATCTGCTCTCCCTACTGTGGCAGTGGCGGCAACATAACATAGACAAGGGTAACCAAGGCAAGGCCGACCAGATGCTCGTGAAACAAAAACAGGGCCATCAGGCCCTGTTTTTGTGAGGGAGGCATCAGGCCTCCATGGCGTCTTTCAGCTTCTTGAGTGCGTTTTTCTCAAGCTGACGCACCCGTTCGGCAGAGACACCATAGGTATCGGCCAGCTCCTGCAGGGTGGTCTTGCTGTCATCATCGAGCCAGCGGGCGCGGATGATATGCTGGCTGCGCTCATCCAGAGTGGCGAGGGCCGAACTCAGGCGACGGGTCGCATGGTCATCCCAGTTGTCATTCTCTATGGTGGCCGCCAGATCGGACGATTTGTCTTCCAGATAATGAACCGGGGCGAAGCCACCTTCATCTTCATCATCACCGACCAGATCGAACGCCTGATCGTAGTTGCTCATGCGTGCTTCCATCTCGGTCACATCGGTCGGGGAGACCCCCAACTCGGCGGCGACGGCCTGCACTTCATCGTGGCTGAACCAGCCCAGACGCTTCTTGGATTTGCGCAGGTTGAAGAACAGCTTGCGCTGGGCCTTGGTGGTCGCCACCTTGACCATGCGCCAGTTGCGCAGGACATATTCGTGGATCTCGGCCTTGATCCAGTGCACGGCGAAGGAGACGAGTCGCACCCCGACAGTCGGGTCGAAGCGCTTGACGGCCTTCATCAGGCCGATATTGCCTTCCTGCACCAGGTCAGCCTGGGGCAGACCGTAACCGGCATAACTCTTGGCGACGTGAACGACAAAACGCAGATGCGACATGACCAGCTGACGGGCAGCCTCGAGATCGCCGCCCTGCTGCAAACGCTCAGCCAGCTCACGCTCTTCCTCTGCGGTCAGCACAGGAATCGAGTTAACTGCCTGGATATAGCCTTCCAGACTACCTTGCGGAATCAGAGCCATAGTGCGCTGCAATGAAGTTCCCATGTTCTACCTCTTTCTTTTCAATCGAATCAGTCTAACACCCTGAGAGGGTCTGTCTACTGACCGGACGCCATTCTGCGGCCTGTATCAAACATCATAGTGAGCATGTCTGAACCGGGGTTATCTTAGGCCGGCAGGATGAATCATGAATGAACAGTCAAAAAAAGGGGGTCACAATCAAGGACCCCCGAAAAGTAGCATGCTAAGTCCATTGTTGCGGAGCTCGCAACCTTCACATGCTTGCCAAGTCAGACGAGCAAGGCAGAGGGGCCACACCCGTATAAGTTCTTCAGCACTTGTAGACTGCTTATAAATCAGAAGGTTCACAGGATCCAGAGAAGATCCCGAAGATCGGTACCGTTCAGATTACTCTCAGAACGCTGGCCGTGCCAGAAACGGCCCCTCTTTTACTTGATCCGTGTCTCAAAATCCAGCGCTTTAAAACGCTGATAAATTAATCAGGATGGTTCTATGTCGCGAATGTGGCGATGGACCGAGAACCAGGAGGCGATCAGCCCCAGCAGAGCCCCCAGCAGAATCAGATTAATCCCATCCACCGCCCCCATGCCGACCAGCCGGAAATTGCTGTTATACAAGCCCGCCAGCTCCTTTACCACACCCTCGCTCCAGATCACCATCACCTCGGTCAGCCACCAGGCCAGCATGCCGCCGATGACCCCGAACCAGATGCCGGTATAAAGGAAAGGACGGTGAATGAAGGCATCGGTCGCCCCCACCAGCTTGAGCACTTCGATCTCGGATCGCTGGTTGAGTATGTTCAGACGCAGGGTATTGCCGACGATCAGCAGCACGGCGGAGAGCAGCAGCACGGCTATGCCGGTAATGGTGTGGCGCAACAGGTTCATGATCCCCTGCAAGCGGGTCAGCCACTGCAGATCCAGCTTGCCCTGTTCGACGCCATCCTCGTTGTTCAGCTTGTTGAGCAGCTCGGCGGCCCCTTCCGGATTCTGCCAGCGGGGATCGGGAATAACGCTCAGCACAGGCGGCAGCGGGTTGCTGTCGAGGTAATCGAGCGCGTCGCCGAAACCGGAGATCTCGCGAAACTCCTTGAGCGCCTCATCCCGGCTCATGTAGGTGACGGACTCCACCTCGGGATAGAGCAGGATCCGCTGCTTCATGTCGAGAATGCTCTGCTCGGGCAGATCCTTGCGCAGATAGAGGGAGATCTGGGAACTGGTCTGCCAGCTCCCCTCCACCACCTCGGCATTTTTCAGCAGCACGTGGAAGCAGGAGGGCAGCGCCAGGCTGACGCCAAGTACCGCCAGCGTCATCAGGGAGGCGAGCGGATTGCGCCACAGCTCGCCCAGGCTGGAGAAGGCCTGACGGGCGTGGTCGACCCAGTACATCATGAAGCGCCGTAGCGGTGGCTGTTTATGACGAACGATAGCCATCAGAACATCTCCCCTGGCAAGTGGCTGGCGAGCAAGCGGGCATGATCCTCACCCCACGCCAGCATGAAGCGGCACTGTGGTGGCTGCTTGTAGCGGAAAATCGCCATCAGAGCTCCTCCCCTGCCGAATACATGCGCCCCGCCTTGAGGGTCAGGGTGCGATAGCGCATGCGGGCGATCAGCCCCAGATCGTGGGTGGCAATCAGCACGGAAACGCCGAAGCGGTTGAACTCCTCGAACAGCCGCATGATATCCATGGAGAGCTGGGGATCCAGGTTGCCGGTCGGTTCATCCGCCAGCAGCAGCGGCGGCTTGTTGACGATGGCGCGGGCGATGCCGACCCGCTGCTGTTCACCACCGGAGAGCATGCGCGGCTGGTAGCGCTCCTTGCCGAGCAGCCCCACCTTGTCCAGCGCTGCCGCCACTCGTTTGTTGATGTCGGCATGGCTGTAGCCGTCGATCACCAGCGGCAGCGCCACGTTGTCGAACACGGTTCTGTCCATCAGCAGGCGGTGATCCTGAAAGATCATGCCGATCTGGCGCCGTACATAGGGGATATCGCCCCGCTTGATATGACTGACGTCGTCGCCGTGGAAGAAGACGCGCCCGTCGGTCGGCCGCTCCATCACACTGATGAGCTTCAAGAGGGTACTCTTGCCCGCCCCCGAGTGCCCGGTCAGGAAGGCCATCTCCCCCTTGCGCAGGTGAAAGCTGACCTTCTGCAACGCCTGATGGCCGCCGCTGTATACCTTGCTGACCTTATCGAAACGAATCATAACGGATCCCTGACAGTGACAAGCCCCGACCTGGGTCGGGGCATGTGGCGCTTACCATGGCGCCTGAGCTTACTCATCGCGACTGAACAGTGCCTCGATAAAGTCGTTGGCGACGAAGGGGCGCAGATCGTCGATCCCCTCGCCCACCCCGATATAGCGGATCGGGATCTGGAACTTGTCGGCCACCGCGAAGATGACGCCGCCCTTGGCGGTTCCGTCCAGCTTGGTGAGGACGATACCGTCCAGCCCCACCGCCTCGCTGAACAGCTTGGCCTGGCTGAGGGCGTTCTGGCCTGTACCCGCATCCAGGGTCAGCATGACCTCGTGGGGCGCCTCTTCATCCAGCTTCTTCATCACCCGCACCACTTTCTTGAGCTCTTCCATCAGGTTGCTCTTGTTCTGCAGGCGGCCGGCGGTGTCGGCGATCAGTACGTCGGCCCCGCGCGAGCGGGCAGCCTCGATGGCATCATAGATGACGGAGGCAGAGTCGGCGCCGGTATGCTGGGCGATCACTGGGATGTTGTTGCGCTGACCCCATACCTGCAGCTGCTCGACCGCAGCGGCACGGAAGGTGTCGCCGGCGGCCAGCATGACGCTCTTGCCTTCGGCCTGGAACTGCTTGGCCAGCTTGCCGATGGTGGTGGTCTTGCCGACACCGTTCACGCCCACCATCAGGATCACGTAGGGTTTCTTGCTGGTGTCGATCACCAGCGGCTGCTCGACCTTGGCCAGCATGGCACCCATGTCCTGCTTGAGCAGACCGTAGAGCGCCTCGGCATCCTTGAGCTGCTTGCGATCCGCATGCTGCACCAGGCCATCTATGATGCGGCGCGTGGTATCGACCCCCAGATCGGCGGTCAGCAGCTGGGTCTCCAGCTCTTCAAACAGCTCATCGTCGATCTTCTTGCCACTGAACAGGCCGAAGAAGCCGGAGCCAATATTTTCCTTGGTGCGCACCAGACTGCGCTTGAGGCGGGCAAAGAAGCCCTCCCGCTGCGGCTTGTCCTGGGTATCGTCATCCACCTTGGCGGCCAGCGGCAGGGCAGCCAGTGCGGCGGCTTCAGCCTCCATCTCGGCGACCAGACGAAGATCTTCCGCTCTCTGGGCTTCTTTGGCGATACGGGCGGCTTCGGCAGCCTGTGCCTCGGCGGCGATACGGGCAGCTTCGGCAGCTTGTGCCTCGGCGGCGATACGAGCGGCTTCTGCAGCCTGCGCCTCGGCGGCGATGCGGGCGGCTTCGGCAGCCTGTGCCTCGGCAGCGATACGGGCAGCTTCCGCAGCTTGCGTCTCGGCGGCGATGCGAGCGGCTTCGGCAGCTTGTGCCTCGGCGGCGATACGGGCAGCTTCGGCAGTTTGCGCCTCGGCGGCGATACGGGCAGCTTCGGCAGCCTGTGCCTCGGCAGCGACATGGGCGGCTTCGGCAGCCTGTGCCTCGGCGGCAATACGAGCAGCTTCGGCAGCCTCTGCCTCGGCAGCGATACGGGCGGCTTCGGTAGCCTCGGCCTCGGCACTCTCCTGCTCGATCAGCAGTTCATTGACGATGACGGGCTCCAGCTCGGAGGCACACTCTTCCACCACCAGCGGACCCGCGTCCAGATCGGTGGGGGCACAGCAATCGTCATCGTGCGCAGCGCCAGCGGGCAGGAGATCATTCTGTGCGCTGACGGGCAATTCAGTGGGCACTACCGGCGTAGTATCGGAAACGGGGTGAGCAACGACCTCAGGCTCAACGATAATGGGGGTGGCTTGGGGTGTCTGTGGTTGGACAGCCTCAGCCTCTTCTTTCTTGCGGCCGAAACCCAGCCAGGAAAACAAACCTTTTGCCATCTAAAAAATACTCACTTCGTTGGCTGACTGCTAAGATAGCCGTCCCTCGGCGGGTCGGCATAAAAATGAACCGCCTTATACTACCACTTTATTTTCTGACGACGAAACGCGATGCCCAGAGTGAAATCCAGCCATAACAGCCCGAGCAAGAGCCCAGCCCCACAGGGGAAATCAGGCTTTGTCAGAATCATCAGCGGCCAGTGGCGAGGCCGCAAATTGCCGGTCAAGGATGTGGAGGGGCTCAGACCCACCACGGATCGCGTCAAGGAGACCATCTTCAACTGGCTGGCCCCTCATGTCCGTGGCACCCGCTGTCTGGACCTGTTCGCCGGCAGCGGCGGCCTGGGGCTGGAGGCGCTGTCGCGCTATGCCGAACAGGTGACCCTGATCGAGATGGACAAGGGCGCCGCCGACCAGATCAAGAAGAATCTGGCCGCCCTCGGCAGCAATCAGGGCCAGGTGATCCAGTCCGATGCCGTCAGCTGGCTGCAAGGCCCGGCCACGCCGTTCGATCTGGTGTTCCTCGATCCGCCGTTTCGGCGCGAGCTGCTGCCTCAGGTATGCGAACTGCTGGAGCAGCGCGGCTGGCTGGCACCGGATGCCCTCATCTATCTGGAGCGGGAGAAGGAGATGGCCGATCTGCCGCTGCCAGCCAGCTGGCAACTACTCAAGGACAAACAGGCAGGCCAAGTCTGCTATCAACTCTATCTGCGGGAGGTAAACGATGAAGCGGGTATTTAATCTGTTGGCGATGGGGCTGATCCTGTTCTTCTGGTTCGGCGTGCTGGTCAGTCTGCTCGCCCCCCTGCCAGGCAAGCTCAACGGTTTTCTGCCGGTGTGCGGCGTGATAGTGATCCTGATGCACTGGGTGCAGGCCAGCATGGTCAAGGCCGCCTGCAAACCCTACTTCGCGGTGAGCCGGCTCGAATTCGTCCAGGTGCTGGTGTTCGGCGTGTTTGGCATGGTGGAGATCCGGGCTCGACTGCAGGCCATAGTGGACGCCAAGCAGCGCGGCACAGACAACAAAGCCGGATAAACCCGGCTCTGTCATGATTTATCAGGAAGGAGTGCGCGTCACTCCTTCTCTTTTTTCCCCACGCTGATGCCCAGCTTGATCGACAGCACGGCCAGCAGCAGCAACATCATGATGAGCGAGAAGAAGTTGCTGCCAAGCTCGGGGTACTGCACCTTGACCAGCGCCGAGTGGCCGAAGCCGCCGATGAAGAGGCAGAGCAGCATGCAGAGCGGGGTATTGCCCTCCAGCGAGACGTGACGATAGTGCTGGTAGAGCTGATAGGCCGCCAGCACCAGGGCAATCATGGGGAAGAAGGAGAAGGGGATCACCGACTCGGTCAGCACCGACAGGGAGGCATCCCCACAGATGCCGATGAGCAGGGCCAGCAGCAGGGGTTTCTTCGGGATCGGATTCTGATCATGCATGTAAGTGTCCATCCTTTGACTTAAGAGAGAGGTTGGCGGCGCTTCTGGTTCTGAACCTCGGCACCCATGGCGATCATGCGCAGCTGGCTTATGGTGCGATCGGACAGGGCCCGGCACTCTTCACTGGTCATGTCGAGGGCATCTGCACCGGCGCTGAAGACGATGGTCACCATGGCTTCGGCCTGGATGTAGGCCTCTTCCCTCGGCGCCCCCGTGGTAGCTTCGAGGTAATCTGTCAGCTCGGCGATGAAGTGCTGTATCTCCCGCGCCACCGCCTGCCGAAATGCCGCCGAGGTGCCGGAACGCTCACGCAGCAGCAGCCGGAAGATGTTCGGGTTGTTCTCGACGAACTCCATGAAGGTCTGCACCGAGGTGCTGATGACGCTGCCGCCGCCGGCGATGCGCTGACGCGCCTGGCGCATCAGCTGGCGCAGGGTCAGGCCCCCTTCATCCACCAGAGTCAGCCCCAGCTCCTCCATGTCGCGAAAGTGACGATAGAAAGAGGTCGGCGCTATGCCCGCCTCCCGCGCCACTTCCCGCAGGCTGAGGTTGGAAAAGCTGCGATTGGCGCACAGTTGGCTGAACGCCGCATCGATCAGAGTACGCCGGGTTTTTTCTTTTTGTTGCGCGCGAATACCCACGAAAACAGTCACCTTCAGGTTATCGAGGCCAAATGATAACCCGAAGGCCGAGCCGGGATCAGGTTTGTCTCCTACTTTTTTACCATTGACCCGAATTCTGGCTGCGTGGAGAATGGCGCACAGCTGTTCGCTGAAAGGAACCGAGTGAGATGGAACGCCCACCGATCATCATGACCAATACCCTGCTGTTTGCCCTCTCCGGGCTGACCGCACTGATAGCCGTGCCCTGGTACGGCATGACCCATGGCTATGACCTCTGGCAGTGGAGCTGCTTCCTGCTGCTGTTCTGTTACAGCGGCATCTCCATCACCGCCGGCTACCACCGCCTCTGGTCGCACAAGGCCTACAAGGCCCACCCGATCCTGCAGTGGATCTTCGCCATTGGCGGGGCCCTCGCCCTGCAAAACTCAGCCCAGCACTGGTCTTCCGATCACCGTCGCCACCATCGCCATGTGGACGACAACCTGAAGGATCCCTACAGCGCGGGTCGCGGCTTCTGGTACTCCCACATCGGCTGGATGCTGCGCGAGTACCAGCGTGATATCTACAACGATTACAGCAACGTGCGGGATCTGCAGAACAACCCCGTCGTCGTCTTCCAGCACAAACACTATCTGGCGCTGACCCTGGCTACCAACATTGGCATCCCGCTGCTGCTGGGTCTCGTCCACGGCGATCTGCTCGGCATGCTGCTGCTGGCCGGGGTGCTGCGCATGGTGATGACCCACCACACCACCTTCTTCATCAACTCCCTGGCCCACATCTGGGGCAGCCAGCCGTTTACCGACCGCAACACGGCGCGGGACAACGGCATCCTGGCCTTCTTCACCTTCGGCGAGGGCTATCACAACTTCCACCACCTGTTCGAAAACGACTATCGCAACGGCATCCACTGGTGGCAGTTCGATCCCACCAAGTGGCTGATCCGCAGCGCCTCCTGGTGCGGGCTGACCCGGGATCTGAGATCCTGTCCGGAAGAGCTGATCGAACAGGCCAGACTGGAAATGCAGCTCAAGCGGGCGCAGGCCAAGTTGCGCAAGCAGGAGGACAGGGAGTTGTGGCAGGCGCTGTTGCAGGAGGAGTACGACAAGCTGAGCCAGCAGTTGCAGCACTACTACGCCAGCCGCAAACGCCTGCTGGAACAACGCAAGCGCAAGGCGCTGGCCCGCTATGACAAGTTGAAGCTGCAGCTGGAATATCGCAACCTGCACGATGGCTTCGTTGCCAGCAAGCGCAACTGGAGCCGGCTGCTGGCGGGCATCGCCTGACCATGAGCCGTTGGGCTGAACAGAGAAAAAGACCGCCAACCGGCGGTCTTTTTCTGGGTGCCACTCAGCCAGCGGGCCATAAAAAATGGGGTGACATTTCCATGTCACCCCCTCGCAAATAGCATGTTCCATATTGGAATCCGGTCCTGTCGGGTGCCTGTCCTGTTTCCTGAGTTTCTGCTACCCATCCGAAGCAGGCGCCTGCTGGAGCAATCCAGTCGGCCAGTACCCTTCACAACCCTCTTCCGCACGGCAGACAAGCCACCGTGTTTGTCCTTGCAACTGAAATATTACGCAGTTAAATAAAATAAAAAACCGTTTTATTCAGTGGAGTATGCAAGTGACTGAGCGCTCCCAGGATTCCTGCATCTAAACAAACTGATTAAAAACAATACGATAAAAAAATTCATCGCCTTTGGATGGCAAACGTTATCCTCGAAGGCGCACAAGGCTTTGCGAGATCTCGCACAAGAAATGACCCGCTCACAACCAGCGCTGCAGCGGCAGCCAGTCGCTCACCCTGGCCAGCAGTCGACGCAGGGTCGACTGTGGCGCGGCAACGGAATGGGACGACCGCTGCTGCCATCCCGCCAGCCACAGCTGCAACTCGGCGCAGAGCGCGGGGCACGCCAGGTGCAGCATCAGCTCGGTGTTGAGCATCAGGGAGCGGGGATCCAGATTGAAGCTGCCGAGCAGCGCCTCTTCTTCCCCGATCAGGATCAGCTTGGCGTGCAGGCTGAGCGCCTCCCCCTCCAGCTCCGACAGGGCGATGCCCTGCCGTATCAGCCAGGGGCGATGACGCCGGTAGGCGCCATACACCAGAGGCACGTCCGTGCTGGCCAGGGAGTTGGTAAGAATCTCTATGTTCACCCCCGCCTGGCGCTGTTGCCTGAGTCGGCGGCGCAGCCCCCGGGTCAGGATCAGGTAAGGGCTCACCAACTTCAGGCTCCCCAGGTTGTCGGCCAGCTTGCGCCAGAGCAGGGGCGCCGTGGTCGGCCTCGACACCAGCCCCTTGCCGGGCCGGTCGAACCACACCTCGGCCTCTCCCGGATGCCAGTTCAGGGCAACAGGCTCGGCGTCAAACAAACTGGCTGGCAGATCATAGACGGCCGCCACCTGCGGCTCGGTCAGGGTGAGCAGAAAGTCGTTCACCGCCGTCACCTCGGCCCGCAGCAAGGGGCGACGCAGCAGACGGCGGATCGGGTGACTCCAGCGGCTGCGCCAGAATTGATCGAAGCCCTGCTCGGCCTGCTGGCAGAGCGGGCCACGGCAGGCGAGATCCAGGTCGACGAATCGGGGCGTACCGCCCAGCCCGAAGTAGCGGTCACCTATGTTGCGACCGCCGATCACCGCCTGGCTGCCATCCACCAGCAGCAACTTGTTGTGCATGCGGTGATTGATGCGGCGAAAGCTGAACATCCCCTCCAGCAGCAGGGTCAGCGGACGCCAACCCCGCAGCCAGAAGGGGTTGAACAGCCGCACCTCTATGCCGGGCTGATGGGCCACCATCTCCAGGAAGCGGTTGTCGCCGGCATAGAGGTCGTCGATGAGCAGTTGTACCCGAACTCCGCGCCGGGCCGCATGCAGCAACTCGGACAACAGCAGCTTGCCGCTGCTGTCCTCCTCCCAGCTGTAGTATTGGGCCTGGACCCGGCAGCGGGCGCTGCGGATCAGCTGGCAGCGCACCTTGAGCGCCAGCTCGGGTTGATCAATCAGTGCAAATTCGCCGGGGATCATGGCGTCATCTGCCTGTCATGGGGAAATGGCATAACGCTGGCTACAGGCCTCGTTGGAATGTGGATGAAGGAATTTACCATGGAACTCACGGATCGCCCCGCCATCAGCCATCGACCGCAAGCCAGTCAGCCGGATCCCTCGCCGACCGGCCAGCTGACCCCCTGGTATCTGCAGCACAGGGATCAGGGTTGGGAACCCTTTGCGCCACCCGCCCAGCCTGTCTAGACGGGCCAGAAAATATCAGGGCTGGGCCACCGCCTCGATGGCGGCCGCCTTGCCCTCCAGCTGCGGCAGGCTGAAGCGATAGGCCACGTAGTACTTGTAGATGGTGCTGACGTAGTTGATGGGCCCCTGGCCGACCTCGTTGGCCACCAGTTGCTCCACGTTGCCAAACCAGACGTTCGGATCCAGCCCGGCGGCCTCCGCCTTGGCCCTGATCGCCTGCACCCGATTCGGGCCGGCATTGTAGGCCGCCAGCGCAAACAGGTGGCGGTTGAGCACATCCAGCCCGGGATCGTTGAAGTAGGTATCCAGGATCAGCCGCATGTAGCGGCAGGCCGCCTCCACGTTGCCCTCCAGGCTGGCGAGCCTGGCACCGCGAATGCCCACCTCACCCCCGGTGCTCGGCAACAGCTGCATAATCCCCACAGCCCCCCGCTCTGAGCGCACGCCGGCATTGAGGCCCGACTCCTTGTAGGCCAGCGCCGCCAGCATCAGCCAGTCCAGCCGGTACTTGTCGGCCTGTTGCTCCAGCACCTGGCGTATGGTCGACAACCGCCCCAGAGGATCCGGCGCCAGAATATTGCTCATCTGATCGCTGCGGGCCAGCAGACGACGCAGGGTCATGTCGCTGTAGAGGGTGCGCTTGCCCGCATCGGCCAGATAAGCGTTGACTGCCTTGAGCAGCTCGGGACTGTTGTTACGCAAGGCCCAGGCACTGCGGCCCTTGTCCCGCAGCGGGATCAGCTTGTGGGCTCTCAGGCCGCTGATCATGCCGAGCCAGATGCGCCCCTTGAAGCTGTCGGTTACCGTGAGCGGTATGATGCCGGCCGCCACCATCTCCAGCAGATCCCCGTCCTGCAGGTATTCGGGGACCGTCTCTATGTAGATGGGCGGCAACCCCAGCTCGCGAAACAGCCAGTTGAGCTGGCGCAGGCTCTCGTAATAGCTGGAGCTGGCCCGCACCCAGACCCGCCGCCCCGACAGCTGGGTGATACGGTTGAAGGTCGGCAGGGAATGCTGGCTCACCAGCCACTCTTCGATGGGGGCGATCACCGGATCCGAGAAGGTCACCTGCTCGCGCCGGGTCGGCGTCACCGTCATGTTGGCTGCCACCAGATCGCCGCGCCCCTCGCTGAGGTAGTCCAGCAGCTTGTCCTGACGCACCGGTATGTAGATGATCTTGAGCTTGATCTTCTCCTTGGCGAGATAGGTCTGGTTCAGCCAGCGCTCGAATCCCTGCAGCTGATTGACCAGGATGCCGTGCTGGGTCCCCTTGTCGAGGAAAAAGAAGCCCCGCTCATAGACCACCAGGGCCCTGAGTTCTTTCTTTTGCAATATGTGTTCGAGGTCCCCGGGTTGGGGCAGGCGCTGTGGCTTGAGATCCGCCGCCAGCAGAGGAAGACACCAGAGGGCCAGCAGGCCCCAGATCCATCGCAGCCTCATTATGTGGTCGCCTTCTGTTGGCCGACTCGCGTCGGGCAAAGCCGTCTGTGGGATAACTAACTATAGAACGCAGACCCACAGCAGAAGGGTCAACACGGCAGGCGAACCCGCCGTGTCATCACTGGGCTCAGATAGAGCGGGCACGCATCTCGAAAATCAATTTTTCGGCGGTGCAGGTGAATTGCAGGCGGGCTTTCAGGATCACGCCGTTGGCGCCCTGGCTCAGCTCGCTGCTGATGCTGGCTTCGGCGGTCACCTGTTTGGCCAGCGCCTCATAAGCGGCCAGCTTGGTGCGGGCATCGGCTTCTGCCGCCGCCTCGATCACCAGATCCATTACATCGTCACCTTCACCTATGATGGTGCCGATCTCGGCGAAACAGCCGCAGCTGTCACAGGTTTCATTCAACTCGACTTTCTCGTCTACAGACATCACTCAACTCCCACTTATTTCGGCTGTACTTCATCGTCACGCAAGGCTTTACGAAAATCCTTGATGGCGGTGCCCAGATCCTCACCGGCGCCGGCCAGGCGTTTGCTGCCAAACACCACGACCACGACCACGAGCAGGATCAACAAATGCCAGATATGAATTCCACCGAGTCCCATAGGGATGCTCCTGACTGATAGATACCGATTGTTTGTATCAAAAGAAGGCGCAAAGATTGTTGGGCAAAATCAAGGCAGGTGCAAGTTTGCAAATAAATCACGCAAAAAATACGGCGACCCAGGGTCGCCGTATCACTTGATGCTACTTGTCCCCTCAACCACTACATCCTGTACCAGCCGCCATCGAAGGCGAGAGACAGTTCGAGCATAGGTTCGCCAAGATATGAAAACAAATGGTATAAATTCATCTAAGAATTGAAGGAGATTCATATCATGTTGCTGGAACAACTGGGGCGTATCGACCTCAACTTATTGATTATCCTGCAAGTTTTGCTGGAAGAGCGGAACGGCAGCCGGGCGGCCCGCCGCCTGCACCTGAGCCAGTCTGCCGTCAGCAAGGCCCTTGGCCGTCTGCGGGAAACCTTCGATGACCCCCTGTTCGTGCGCTCCGCCTACGGGCTGGAGCCCACCGCCCGCGCCCTGACGCTGCAGCAGCAGCTGCAGCCCATACTGCTGTCGCTGGACAACCTGATCCAGCCGCCGGATTTCGATCCGGCCAATACCGAGCGGGAGTTCGTCATCGCCAGCATGGACAGCGCCTTCACCCTGTTCGCCCCGCTCTACCTGAGCGAACTAAAACGGCAGGCGCCGGGCATACGGCTGCGCTATGAGGAGTGGACCGAGAACAGCCTGACCGAGATGAGCCAGGGCCAGGTGGACATCGCCTTCACGGTGCGGGAGAACTGCATCAGCTCGGATTTTCGGCTCGACACCCTGCCCAACGCCATCTGCCAGCGCTTGCTCGCCATCGATGACCTCACCTGTCTGGTGCAGCACGATCACCCGGCCCTGCACGAGCCCGAATGGGATCTCGCCCGTTACCTGGCCTATCCCCATGTGCAGACCTATTGCGAGGGGCGGGACCGCTGGATGCTGGATCACAAGCTGGCGGGGATGGATCTCTACCGCCGGATCGAGGCGACCGTGCCCTCGTTCGAGGCGGCGCTGCGGATGGGCATGCACTCGGACATGATAGTGACCCTGTCCAGGCTCTACGCCCGTCACGCCACCCAGGTCTATCCGCTGGTGCCGCTGCCGCTGCCCATAGCGCTGGACAGCATCTCCCACCTGCTGATCTGGCATCAGCGCCACGAGGAGGATCCGGGCCACCGCTGGCTGCGGGAAACTCTGCTCGCCCTCATCATGAGCAAGCTGGAACCCTCCACCATAGAACAAGCCTGATCATGCGGCTGGCTGCGGGAGACGATCTTCATCTTCGGCATCAGCAAGCCGGTGTCTTCCACCGCAGAACAAGCCTGGTCATGCGGCTGGCTGCGGAGATACGCTTCATCCTCGGCATCAGCAAGCCGGAGTCTTCCACCGCAGAACAAGCCTGATCATGCTGCTGGCTGCGGAGACACGCTTCATCCTCGGCATCAGCAAGCCGGTGTCTTCCACCGCAGAACAAGCCTGATCATGCGGCTGGCTGCGGGAGACGATCTTCATCTTCGGCATCAGCAAGCCGGAGTCTTCCACCGCAGAACAAGCCTGATCATGCTGCTGGCTGCGGAGATACGCTCCATCCTCGGCATCAGCGAGCTGGAAGCCGGGGCTGGCAGACAGCCCTGACAGCTAGCCCTGGCCGGTCACTGCCAGATAGTGGTGGACGCCGTCCAGCAGCATCTGTACCGAGATCATCACCAGCAGCATGCCCATCAGCCGCTCCACCGCTGTGAGTCCTCGCTCACCCAGCAGCTTGTTGAATACCTCGTAGAACATCAGGATCACGGCGCTGGCGCCCCAGGCCATCAGCAGGGCCAGCGACCAGTCCGCCATCCGGGTCGGCTCCTGGTTGGCCAGCAACAAGAGGGAGGCAAGAATGGAGGGGCCGGCGATCATGGGGATGGCCATGGGCACCAGGAAGGGCTCCTCGCCCGCCGCCAGCCCGGTCACCCCGCCTTCACTCGGGAAGATCATCTTGATGGCGATGAGGAACAATATGATGCCGCCCGCTATGCTGACAGCCTCCTGGCGCAGATTGAGGAAATTGAGGATCTGCTGACCGGCGAACAGGAAGGCCATCATGATGGCGAGGGAGAACAACAGCTCCCGCATCATCACCTTGCGCCGCCGCTTGGGATCGATATGACGCAGGATCGACAGGAAGACCGGCAGGTTGCCCAGCGGATCCATGATCAGAAACAACATGACGGCAGCGGAGAAAGTGTCCATACAACGCCCAGGCTAAGCCTTCAACAAGGAGGGGAAAGAGGGCGAAATATAACAAAGGCGACGGGATTCGGCGAGCGTCACAGACCGCTCGCCGCAGGGGATCACCCGTGGTTGCAGATCTTGTCGGCGTGGGTCTGGAAACCCTGCTCCGATTCGATGAATTTGCCGCGCTGGGCCAGGAAGGCGATCAGCGCATCAGCATCCATCTCGCTGGCGCTGCAGGTATGGAAACGGGCGTCGGCACCGAAGCGCGCATCGATCGCCTGCTTGAGGCTGGCCCGGGTAAATTGGCCACCCTGTGCCAGCATCATCTCCATCACCTCGTGACCGTGTACCGATTGAGTCATTGCAAACCTCTTGAATAGACATATTTGATGCCTATTAAATCCCGCACCGCCGCTGACGACCTTGATATAGGCCAATAAATTGCTGATTTCCTGCAGGACCTGCTGGTTGTGAGGCGTGCTTTGCCGATAATGTGGCAACCTGACAAGGGGATGGCTACACTAACGCCCCTTTTTGCCATCGCAGACCGAATATAAGGACATTGGCGTCATGCTGTTCCATGGATTGGCTTTCAAGCCCTGGCGGATCTGGACCCGCCGTCCCCTCTGGTTGAAGACCCTGATCGGCATGCTGACCGGGATCGGACTGGGACTCGGTTTCAGTGAACAGGCGTTGCAGCTCAAACCCATTGGCGTGCTGTTCGTCAACACCATACAGATGCTGATGGTGCCCCTCATCTTCTGCTCGGTCATCGCCGGCCTCACCTCATTGCTCAAGGGCAAGAGCCTGGATCGGATCGGCAGCAAGGCCATAGGCCTCTATCTCTTTTCCACCGCCATCGCCATCTGCATCGGCCTGATGATGGGCTGGCTGCTGGAACCCGGCATGGGCGCCAACATGGGGCCCTATGAGCGCGTCGGCATGCTGGAACAACCGACCCTGGCCAGCGTGCTGAGCCATCTGGTACCGCGCAACCCGGTGCAGGCCATGGTGGATGGCAAGATACTGCAGGTGATCGTGTTCGCGGTGGCCCTCGCCCTCGCCCTCAACGCCACCGGCCGGCGCGGCCGCCCCGCCATCCTCTTCTTCACCTCGCTGGCGGAAGGCATGTTCAAGCTGACTCAGATGGTGATGGCACTGGCCCCCTACGGCGTCTGCGCCCTGATGGCCTGGATGACGGGCAAATACGGGGTGAGCCTGCTGCTGCCGCTGCTCAAGGTGATCGGCGCCGTCTATCTCGGCTGCCTGCTGCACGTGCTCGGCGTCTACAGCAGCCTGCTGATCCTGCTGGCCCGGCTCAACCCGCTGCACTACTTCAAGAGCATCGTCGATGCCCAGGCCGTGGCCTTCACCAGCAGCTCCAGCAGCAGCACACTGCCCATCAGCCTGGCCTGCGCCGAGCGCCGGCTCGGGGTCTCCCCCGCCATCACAGCCAAGGTGCTGCCCATAGGCGCCACCATCAACATGGACGGTACAGCCCTCTATCAGGGGGTGACGGCCCTGTTCGTGGCGCAGGCCTTCGGGGTGGATCTGCACATGGTGGATTACCTGACCATCATCAGCATCGCCACCCTGGCCAGTATCGGCACGGCGGGCACACCGGGCACCGGATTGATGCTGCTGACGCTGACGCTGACCGCGGTGGGATTGCCGCTGGAAGGGGTGGCGCTCATCGCCGGGATCGACCGGATCCTCGACATGGCGCGCACTACGGTCAACGTCTCCGGCGATATTCTGGTGTCTGTGCTGATTGCCCGCAGCGAGAAAGAGCTGGATCTGGCGACCTATCACGACGCCAGCGCGGGGGAGGATATCGACTTCACCCTGCGCTGAGGCAGGGCGAGCGATTAATTATCGTGGGGATCGTGATGACAGCGCCAGCAGACCTCGAAGTTGGCGCCGTTCTCCTCCCCGCATTGACCGCACAGCCAGCCATTGCCTTGGCGCTGCTGATAACGCTCTATGACGCGCCCCGCCTTGCTGCGATCCTGCTCGCGCACCATCAGGGTCACCTGCAACAGATCCACCGGCAGCTCACCCAGGGCGCCGGACAGCGCCTCCCCGTTGAGCCGTACCAGTACCCCTTCCACTTCCAGTGCCCCCTTCAGGGCATGGGCCTCCAGCGAATGGGAAGCCCGATAAAGATTGATCCATTGATCCATGCCTTCCCCCTGCAACCGGTTGTCGATGCCACCTGTAACCGGCACCATGCCCCTCTTCCATCCTAGAGATCGAACCCGGATCCCGTGATCCAGACCTCCCCCTTTTCCTATCCATCTATCACAACAGATTGTCGATGCCGTAATCGGCCCCCTGCGCCACCATGAAATCGATAAAGGTCCGCAACTTGCGCGGCATCAGTCGCCGCTCCGGAAACAGCAGATAAATCGGTACCTTGGGCTGCTGCCACTCAGGCAGCAGGGTCACCAGCGCCCCGCTGGCCAGCTCCTCATGGCAGAGCATGGCGGGCAGAGAGGCCAGCCCCAGCCCCGCCTTCGCCGCCTCCCTGGCGCAGGTTATATTATTAACCCGAAAGCGGGAGGGAGGGTCAACCAGCACCTCTCTGCCCTCGCGCTCGAAACACCAGTGAGAGGCTAGAAAACCGCTGCTCACCGCCACCCGCTCGTGTAAAAGCAGATCTTCCGGCCGCGTAATGGCCGGGCTGCGCGCCAAGTAATCCGGGCTGGCACACAGCAGCCGCTCCGTGCTCCACAGTCGCCGCGCCGCCAGGTTGGAGTCGCTCATGTCGCCGATGCGCACGATCGCATCCAGTCCCTCGTTGATGGGATCCACGATGCGATTGGTCAGCTCCAGCTCCACCTGCAGGCCCGGATAGACCTGCAAGAATTTGGCCACCAGCCGGCCGACCACCAGTTGCCCCGTCTCGATAGGCACCGCCAGCTTGAGGGTACCTGTCACCTCCTGCTGGCTGGCACTCACCATCAGCTCGGCCTGGGCCAGCTCGTCCACCGCCTTGCTGCAGCGCAGGTAATACTGCTCGCCGGCCTCGGTCAGGGTGAGCTGCCGGGTGGAGCGGTAAAGCAGCCGCACGCCTAGGCGCTGCTCCAGCTCGGCGATGCGACGACTCACGGTCGCCTTGGTCATGCCCAGCTCCTGGGCGGCCGCGGTGAAAGAGCCCTTGTCGACGATCCGCACTAAAATCAATGCAGCGTTCAGATCCATTGTTGCACCAGTGAAACTGTATATCTCATAAATTGATACTAATCGAAACAGTTGGCCGGTGTTAGCCTGCGTCTCTTAAGTTCAGGAATCCCCCCAAAATGAGTCAACACAAGAAGATCCCCCTGCTGGCCGCCATGGTGCTGGCCCTGCTCGGTCTGCTGTTCGCCGGTTACTGGTATCTGCATGGCCGCTATTTCGAGAGTACCGACAACGCCTACCTGCAGAGCGAGGTGACCGGCATCGGCTCCAAGCTGCCGGGTTACATCAGCGAGGTGCTGGTCACCGACAACCAGGCGGTGAAGGCCGGCCAGCTGATCGCCCGGCTGGACGATCGGGAGTACAAGACCAAGGTGGCCGAGGCCGAAGCCGACCTGCGCCTCAATCAGGCGACGGCGGAGAATCTGGCCGCGACCCGCACCCAGCAGTTGAGCCTGATCCGTCAGGCCGAGGCCAAGGTCAGCTCTGCCAATGCCGAGCAGGTGCGCGCCCGGCAACAGGTGCAGCGCGTCAGCCAGCTCAACCAGCGCCATTACAGCTCGCAGGACAGTCTGGACGAGGTGCGGGCCGGACTGCAGGTCAATCTGGCACAGGAGCAGGAGACCAAAGCCGCCCTGCAGGCAGCCCGTGAACGGCTGCTGGTGCTGGACGCCGAAGCCAAGCAGAACCAGGCCAGGCTGGCATTGAGCGCCGCACAGCTGGAGCAGGCCAAACTTGAGCTGACCTATACCGAGTTGCGGGCACCGGCCGACGGCATCATAGGCAAGCGCAGCCTGCGGGCCGGGCTCTACGTCCAGTCCGGCATGCAGGTTGCCAGCCTGGTGCCACTGCAACAGGTGTGGGTCGAGGCCAACTTCAAGGAGACCCAGCTGCTGCACATGCAGCCGGGCCAGAAGGTGAAGGTGATCCTGGATGCCTATCCGGATCAACCGGTCGAGGGGATCATCGACAGCCTGGCCCCCGCCACCGGCGCCAGATTCGCCCTGCTGCCGCCGGAGAACGCCACCGGCAACTTCACCAAAATAGTGCAGCGGGTGCCGGTCAAGATCCGCATCCCCGAGCCGGGCACCCTGGCCGGCAAGCTGCTGCCGGGCCTCTCCACCGAGGTGATAGTGGATACCCGGGATCCTGAACCTCTGGTCGCCGCCCACTGATGGAACCCATTCCACGTCGCAACTGGATTGCGGTCATGGGGGGCCTCATCGGCGCCTTCATGGCCATCCTCGACATCCAGATCACCAACGCCTCCCTGAAGGACATTCAGGGGGCCCTGTCGGCCACCCTGAGCGAGAGCTCCTGGATCTCCACCTCCTATCTGGTGGCGGAGATGATCGCCATCCCGCTGAGCGGCTGGCTCAGCCGGGGCCTGAGCGTGCGGCGCTACCTGCTGTGGACCACGGGGGCCTTCATCATCGCCTCCGTGCTCTGCTCGTTCAGCTGGAACCTCACCAGCATGATCGTCTTCCGGGCGTTGCAGGGCTTCACCGGCGGCGCGCTCATTCCCATGGCCTTCTCCCTCATCGTCAGCCTGCTGCCGCTGCACAAGCGGGCCACCGGCATGGCGCTGTTCGGCCTGTGCGCCACCTTCGCCCCCGCCATAGGCCCGACCCTGGGCGGCTGGCTGACGGAGCAGCTCTCCTGGCACTACATCTTCTATCTGAACGTACCACCGGGACTGCTGGTGATGGCCATGCTGGCCCACGGGCTGGACAAGAAGCCGGTGGACTGGGAGGTGATCAAGCGAGTGGATCTCATCGGCATAGTCACCATGGCGATGGGGCTGGGCCTGCTGGAGGTAGTGCTGGAAGAGGGCAACCGGGAGGACTGGTTCGGTTCCAGCTTCATAGTGCGGCTCACCGTCATCTCTGTGGTGGCCCTGGTGTTCTTCGTCATCAGCCAGCTACTCAGACGCCATCCGCTGGTCAACCTGCGGCTGCTGCACAACCCGCGCTTCGCGCTGGCCTGCTTCGCCTATCTGGTGCTCGGCATGGCGCTGATGGGCTCCATCTATGTGCTGCCCCTCTACATGGCGCAGATCCACAACTACAACGCACTGGAGATCGGTGAAGTGCTGATGTGGATGGGGCTGCCACAGCTGCTGGTGTTGCCGCTGGTGCCCAAACTGACCCACAAGATAGATCCGCGCTATCTGGTGAGTTTCGGCTTCCTGGTGTTTGCCATCAGCTGCTTCATGAACATGAACATGAGTGCCGACTACGCCGGCCCCCAGCTGATCCAGTCGCTGATAGTACGGGCGCTGGGCCAGCCCTTCATCATGGTGCCGCTCTCCCTGGTGGCGACCGCCAGCCTGACCCATGACGAGATCCCCTCCTCCTCGACCCTGCTCAACGTGCTGCGCAACCTGGGGGGGGCCTTCGGCATCGCCATCATAGCGACCCTGATCGACAACGACACCCGCGTCCATGTCAGCCAGATCAGCAGCACCCTGGCCGCCAGCAGCATAGAGGGGCAAAGCTACCTGCTGCAGTTGGCCCAGACCATGATGGCGCAAGGCTCGGGTCCCGAGCTGGCCCAGCAGCAGGCCCAGGCCATGCTGTCGAACACCATCAGCCGCGAGGCGGCCATCATGGCCTACAACCAGGTGTTCTACGTGATGGGCATCTTCCTGCTGATCGCCAGCGCCCTGATGCTGCTGCTCAAGCAGCCGGCTCCCAGGGCTGCCGACGCCGAGCCGCTCGAGGCATAGCAAGGCGCTGAAAACAGACAATAAAAAATGGGCCAACAGGCCCATTTTTCTTGCCACGGATCTTCACCCGTCGGCAAAGATCAGGATTCAGGTCCGCGCGATGAAAGAGAGCGGCGCCTCTTCACCCCGCCAGCGAGGCGGCAATCAGGAACTGGGCGGCAAAGTAGCTGCTCATCACCCAGGCCGTGGCATGGGGGAAGGGGCGACGAAAGCGGTCCAGCGCCAGCATGCTGTCGGAGAAGAGAAACATCAGCGCCCCCACCAGGGCGGCGGCACTGCCTGCGGTCAAGGAGGCGTGCCAGGCACCGGCAGCCACCCAGGCCATGCCGATGATCACCAGCATGTAGCAGAGCACGGGGATCTTCATCTCCCCGAGCTTGCCCCACAACAGGCCGAACACCATGCCGGCCACCAGCAGCAACAGCAGGCCATCCACCAGGTTCAGCACCAGCGGCCCCTGGGCGAAACCGACTATGTAGCAGAGGTGCGCGACAAAAAATGCCGCCAGCCCCTGAATGAAACGATCGCTTGGCAGCATCAGCAGCACGTCACCGGCCAGCGACAGACAGAGGCCAAGCAGGATCCAGGCGTGGGAGCCGTCGTGGTCATAGCTCTGATAGCCGAAGGCCAGCGCTATGATGAGCAGCATGGTCAGCGGCTTGCTGATGTAGAACTGACGGGAGTCTGAGCCATAGGCCGCACGAATGTGCCACCAGCCCGATGCGATGATCAAGAAACTCAATAACATGCCCTGCTCCTCACGTGTTGCTCGCAGTCATACGGCAACATCTTCTTGCTGACAAGCAGAGTAACAAATTCCCCCGCCCAGTGGCAGGGGCGCTCAGCAAATGAGCAGCCTACGCCTAAAGTCTAATTGCCCCGCCTTCGAGGCTCGGGCATAAGGAACGGGTCTGGAGGATCACCATGGAAGAAGCAATGAAAAACTATCTGCCCGCCATCGATATCATGATGTGCCACCTTGGCATCAGCTTCGAGCAAGCCTGCGAACAGCTGGGCCTGAGTCCAGTGGAACAACAGACCCTGAGCCTGCTGCAGGAGCAGGATCCGCAAGAATAAGCCCCGACCGGGGAGATGAAAACGGCGCCTCGATGGCGCCGTTTTTATTGACCCTTGTTAGGCTTGCACCGCCCGTCGCCGTTGCAGCCCGACGATCAGCGCAAACAGCAGGAAGCCCGGCAGCCACATCAACTCCTTGCGCCAGCGCTCGGTGGGCGCCTTGACCACCAGGATCTCCTGATCGAACTCCATGCCGGCCGCGGCGGCCGGGCTGCCGAAGGTGACGCTGTCGATCAGGGTCTTGCCATCCTGTTCATACAAGGCCAGCCCCAGGCTGGCGAGGCGGGCCTCCCCATCCTCTCCTGCCGGCACCGCCAGCAGCACGGTCGACTGACGCAACTTGCCCACCGCATCTTCACCCTGGACGCGCAGCCGCAGTGTGCTCTCCGCCTCCACCTCGCCCAGGGTCCGGGCCAGCTGGGCCGGCGCAGTGTCACGATAGGGATCGTGCACCATGTCCATCCAGAAACCGGGGCGGAACAGGGTGAAGGCCACCAGCAGCAGCAGCACGCTCTCGTACCAGCGACTCTTCACCAGGAAATGGCCCTGGGTCGCGGCGGCGAAGATCAGCATGGCAACGGTGGCCACCATGAAGATCAGCACCCCGTGGGCGAAGTCCACGTCGATCAGCAGCAGATCCGTGTTGAAGATGAACAGGAAGGGCAGCGCCGCGGTGCGCAGGCTGTAGTAGAAAGCGGTGATGCCGGTCTTGATGGGATCGCCCTTGGAGACAGCCGCCGCCGCGAACGAAGCCAGCCCCACCGGCGGGGTCACGTCCGCCATGATGCCGAAGTAGAAGACGAACAGGTGCACCGCGATGAGCGGCACTATCAGGCCGTTCTGCTGCCCGAGCGTCACCACAACGGGCGCCAGCAGGCTGGAGACCACTATGTAGTTGGCGGTGGTGGGCAGCCCCATGCCGAGGATCAAGCTGAGCAGGGCGGTAAGCAACAGCATCAGCAGCAGGTTGCCCATGGAGAGCATCTCCACCAGATCCGCCAGCACCAGACCGACCCCGGTCTGGGAGACGGCACCCACTATGATGCCGGCGGTGGCGGTCGCAATGCCGATGCCGATCATGTTGCGGGCACCGGCCACCAGCCCCTCGCGCAGATCGACCATGCCATCGTTGAAGGTGCCGTAGTCGTGCTTGCCATCGCTGCGCAGCCAGTTGAGCAGCGGGCGCTGGGTCAGCAGTATGATCACCAGCATGACGGTCCCCCAGAAGGCCGACAGCCCGGGCGAGAGCCGTTCCACCATCAGGCACCACACCAGCACCACCACCGGCAGCAGGAAGTGCAGACCGGAGAGCAGCACGGCGCGGGTGTTGGGCAGCTCAATCAGCGGCTTGTCCGGATCCTCCGCCGCCAGCGGCTCATGGCTGGCCGCTATTTTCAGCAAACCCAGATAGGTGATGGCCAGCAGCAGGGCTATGCCTGGCAGGGCGTACTCACCCAGCGCCGGCTTGAGCCAGCCCAGGCCATGGTAGACCGCCATCGACAGCCCGCTGATGAGGGCAGCGCCGAAGGCGAAGCCGGTCAAGCGGCGCAGCCAGGGCTTGGGCTGATGACCACCTATGGGCTGCATGCCGAGCTTGAGCGCCTCCAGATGCACTATGTAGAGCAGCGCTATGTAGGAGATGGTCGCCGGCAGGAAGGCGTGCTTGATGATCTCGACGTAGGGAATGCCCACGTACTCCACCATCAGGAAGGCGGCGGCCCCCATCACAGGCGGCATGATCTGGCCGTTGACCGAGGAAGCCACTTCCACCGCCCCCGCCTTCTCCGAGCTGAAGCCCACCTTTTTCATCATGGGAATGGTGAAAGTGCCGGTGGTCACCACGTTGGCGATGGAGGAGCCGGAGATGAGACCGGTCAGGCCGGAGGCCACCACAGCCGCCTTGGCCGGGCCGCCGCGCAGGTGACCGAGCAGGCTGAAGGCGAGCTGGATGAAGTAGTGGCCGGCACCGGCCCGCTCCAGCAGGGCACCGAACAGCACGAACAGGAACACGAAGCTGGTGGAGACGCCGAGGGCAATCCCGAATACCCCTTCCGTGGTGATCCACTGGTGGTTGGCCAACGCGGTGAAGCTCACCCCGCGATGGGCCAGCAGCCCCGGCATCCAGGGCCCCGCCAGGCTATAGGCGAGAAACAGCAGGGCGATGACCGCCAGCGCCGGCCCCAGGGCGCGGCGCGCCGCTTCCAGCAGCAGCGGGATGCCGATGCAGGCGGTGATCAGATCCTCTGTGGTCAGACTGCCCGGCCGCAGGGCCAGCGCCTGGTACATCACGAACAGGTAGCTGGCGGCCCCGGCGGCGATGAGCCCCAAGGCGATGTCGCCGAGCGGCACCCGATCCCGTGGCGATGAACGAAACGCCGGAAACACCAGATAGGCCAGCAGCAGGGCGAAGGTGAGGTGAATGGCACGGGTCTCGGTGTCATTGAGCACGCCAAAGCCCAGCATGAAGGGCAGCGGCGAGGCGATCCAGAGCTGGAACAGGGACCAGGCCAGCGCCAGTGTGGTGATGAGCCCGCCCATGAGGCCGAACGGCAGGCGAGCGCCCACGTCCTGGGCGATCAGTTCCTCGGTAGAGAGTTGTTTATCTTGCATAGGGTTAACTTGTGCCAACGAGTACAACAAGAGCGACACCCGCCCCCGCAACCGGGCAGCGGCTGACGGGTGTCGAAGAGAGTGACCTGGGCCCTTGGGCCTTCAATCAGAGCCAACCGCGCTCTTTGTAGTAGCGGGCGGCCCCTTCATGCAGCGGCGCCGAGAGCCCCACCTTGATCATGTCGGCCTCTTTCAGATCGGCGAAAGCCGGGTGCAGGCGCTTGAAGCGATCCAGGTTGTCGAAAACGGATTTGACCAGCTGATAGACCACTTCCGGATCGGCCTTGGCACTGGTGGAGAGCACCGCCTTGCCACCGATGGACGGGGTCGGCTGATCGCTGCCCTTGTAGATGCCGCCCGGGATCTCGGCCTTGGTGTAGTAGCTCTTCTCTGCCAGCAGCTTGTCGATGTCGGCACCGGTCACAGGTACCAGCACGGCGTCTGTGGTGGTGGAGGCTTCCTGGATGGCGCCGTTCGGGTGGCCGACGAAGTAGCTCATGGCGTCTATGTTGTTGTCGCCGAGCGCCGAGGCCTGCTCGGCCGGTTTCAACTCGGAGACCAGACCGAAGTCACTCTTCTTCCAGCCCTTGACCGCCATTATCTCTTCCATGGTGTCGCGCTGGCCCGAGCCCGGGTTGCCGATGTTGACGCGCTTGCCCTTCATGTCGTCGAAGCTGGCGATCTTGGCATCGCGGCGCGCCAGTATGGTGAACACCTCGCTCTGCAGGGAGAAGACGGCGCGCATGTCTGCCATGGCCCCTTCGGTCTGGAACGGCGGCAGCCCCTTCATCGCCTTGTACTGATGGTCGGACTGCATGATGCCGAAGTTGAATTCACCGCTGCGGATGCCGTTGACGTTGGCCACACCGCCGCCGCTGGCCGGGGCGTTGCACTTGATCTGGTGATCGGCGGCGCCGCGATTGAGGAAGCGGCAGATGGACTGGCCCGCCACGTAGTAGACGCCGGTCTGACCGCCTGTGCCTATGGTCACGAAGCGCTCCTGCGCCTGCAGCGGACCACCAAACGAGACACCGACCAGGGCAGCCGACAAGGCACACGCCAGGGATAATCCTTTCATGTTGTTCATCCTTTTTGATTGATTCAGCTCGCCCGTTCCACGGGCGAATGCCGGACAAACCACCGTTCTGCGTCGGTGGTCATCCATGACCTCGATATGAGGAATCGGGTGAACGGCGAGCGTTCCCCAAAAAGCCACCAGCATCCTGTGGTGAGACAGTCGGCTTCATGCCAACCGAAGATAATTGGCCCGGAAGGGACCAATCAAAGCGTCATAACGGCTTCGATTAAGCACATGGCGCCAACATAAATCAAACAAAAACACAAAATGATGGATATGGATGACGAGAAATTTGAAGCCGATCATTAATTTACTGATCAGGGATTAATTGGAGTGTGCTACC
Source organism: Aeromonas sp. A04 (assembly GCF_047780465.1). Classification (NCBI taxonomy): domain Bacteria; kingdom Pseudomonadati; phylum Pseudomonadota; class Gammaproteobacteria; order Aeromonadales; family Aeromonadaceae; genus Aeromonas; species Aeromonas sp. A04. The sequence goes on from NZ_JBLNHP010000003.1 coordinate 459,281, forward strand.
GGTTGGCAGGCGGGGGATACAGACAAGATTCTTTTGCAGCCCTTGACTGGCAAGGGCTGCAACCTTGGTGACTTATGCTTTCGGCTTGGCCAGATCCAGGATAAACGCAAACTCCAGCGCGATATCCTCGTAAGCCTTGAAGCGACCCGACTTGCCACCGTGGCCGGCATCCATGTCGGTATTCAGCAACAACTTGTTATCATCCGTCTTCAACTCGCGCAGCTTGGCCACCCACTTGGCGGGCTCCCAATACTGTACCTGGGAGTCATGCAGCCCTGTGGTCACCAGCATGTTCGGGTAGGCCTGCGCCTTGACCTGGTCGTAGGGGCTGTAAGCCTTCATGTAGTCGTAGTAACGCTTCTGGTTCGGGTTGCCCCACTCGTCGTACTCCCCAGTGGTGAGGGGGATGGACTCGTCCAGCATGGTGGTGACCACGTCGACGAAGGGCACCTGGGCCACCACGCCACGATAAAGCTGGGGCGCCTGATTGATGACGGCCCCCATCAGCAGACCGCCGGCGCTGCCGCCCATGGCGTAGACCTGATCCCTGGCGCCATACCCCTGCGCCACCAGCGCCTCGGTCACGTCGATGAAATCGTTGAAGGTATTCTGTTTTTTCAGCAGCTTGCCATCTTCATACCAGTGGCGGCCCAGCTCCTCGCCACCCCGGATATGGGCGATGGCATAGACGAAGCCCCGGTCCAGCAGGCTCAGGCGAGCCGTGCTGAAATCGGGATCCATGCTGGCGCCGTAGGAGCCATAGCCGTAGACCAGCAGCGGATTTTTTGGCGACCCGACACTCTCTTTCTTGAACATATCCTTGCGATAGACCAGGGACACAGGCACGGCCACACCATCACGGGCGGTCACCCAGAGCCGCTCGCTGGCGTACAGCTCCGGCTTGAAACCCGCCACCGCCTGCTGCTTGAGCAGGGTACGCTTGCCGCTCGCCATATCCAGCTCATAGGTGGACGAGGGGGTGGTCATGGAGGAGTAGCCGTAGCGCAGCTGGCTGGTCTCCGGCTCCGGGTTGTAGGCGAGCCAGGTGACATAGGCGGGATCGTCGAAGGCGATCTCCTTCTCGTCACCGCTCTGCCAGTTGATCTGGCGCAGCCGGGTCAGCCCCTGGTTGCGCTCCTCCAGCACCAGCCACTCCTTGAACAGGGCATAGCTCTCCAGCAGCACGTCCGGATTGGGGGCGATCACCGCCTTCCAGCGCTCGACCGGGCTCTCCTTGGTCTCGTACAGGCCGAAGTTCTTGCCGTCCTTGTTGGAGCGCACATAGAAGCGACCGCGGTAGTGATCCAGGCTGTACTCGTGATCCACCTGACGGGGCAGGAACAGCCGCGGTGCCTGAGTCGGCACGTTGGCGTCGATGAGGCGCGCCTCGCCCGTGGTGGTGCTGGAGAGGGCGATGACGATGAAATCTTCCGAGGTGGTGGCATAGAGGCTGACGTAGAAGGTGTCGTCCTTCTCCTCATACACCAGGGTATCTTTTGCCGGATCCGAGCCAAGCTCGTGGCGATAGACCTGATAGGGCAACAGTGTCTTGGGGTGCTTGCGCACGTAGAACACCGTCTTGCTGTCGTTGGCCCACACCAGATTGCCGGAGGTGTTCTCGAGCTTGTCGGCGGCCCACTTGCCGCTCTCCAGATCGAGGAACTGGATCTGGTACTGACGGCGCGAGAGGAAATCTTCCGCCACCGCCAGCCAGCGGTTGTTGCGGCTCACCTCCAGGGCGCCAAGGGAATAGAACTCGTGCCCCTCTGCGCGCTGGTTGCTGTCCAGCATCGGCTCGGGCTCCTGCGGCCCGTCCACCTTGCTGCGGGAGTAGATGCCGTACTCCTTGCCCGGCTCATAGCGGGTCTGGTAACGGTAGCCGTTCTTCACATAGGGGACGGACTCATCCTGCTGGGGAATGCGGGCCACCATCTCCTGGTAGAGCTGGTCGCGCAGCGGCCGGGTCGGCTTGAGCATGGCCTCGGTATAGGCGTTCTCCGCCTCCAGGTAGGCCAGTACCTCGGGTTTCTGGCGCTCGTCATCGCGCAGCCAGTAGTAGTTGTCGACCCGGACGTCGCCGTGTTTCTTGATGGTGTGAGGGTGTTTGGTGGCCACGGGAGGCTGGATAAGGGTGTCGCTTGTGGGCATGGCGGACTCATCATTGGCATATGAACAGGGAACGGCAACCAGGCAAGCCAGCAGCAGAAGCCCTCGGGGAAAGGTGAACATGTCGCATCCTTTGCGCTTTAAAAGGGTTAGCAGACCTGAGCCTTGGCTCCTTGGATAGGGGATCAATCTGCCCCTTGTCGCCCCCAGTTGCAAGTTATCACCCTGCAAAACCCGCAAGAACAGGTAAAAGGGCCGCTATCTCGCGATAGCGGCCCTCAAACCTGACCATGAGCGACACAGGTTCGCTCAGGTGTGCCTCACATGATGGAGTCGTGCCTGCTCATGGCCAGTTTGCGTCAGCCGGGGTAGCTCGACCAGACTCTGGTCGCGCCCTCGTTGCTGATGCTCAGCACCTGGTAGGGCTGACCCGGAATATCCATGCCTGGCGCACTCTGGGGCATGCCCGGAATGGTCAGGCCGCGGATCGCCGGTTTTTCCTTGAGCAGCTTCTGCACGTCGGCGGCGGGTACATGCCCCTCCACCACATAGCCATTCACCACGCCCGTGTGGCAGGAGGCCAGCTGCGGTGTGATGCCGTACTGCTGCTTGATGGGATCGAGCTGCTCGGTTTCGACGACCTTGACCTCAAAGCCGTTCTCTTCCATGTGCTTGATCCAGGTCTTGCAACAGCCGCAATACTGGGACTTGTAGACGGTCATCTGCTCGGCCGCGAGGGCGGAGAAGCTGACGGTACCGGCCAGCAGGGCCAGTAACAGGGACTTGTACATAACTCACCTCAGATAAGAAGAAATACCCCAAAAAACAGGGGAACTCGACTCAACCTGGATGACGGGGAGGACGCTCGAGCCGCTCGAACGGCGCGTCCGGCGTGAACAGGGAGGGGGAGAGAAACTGTGGCATGTCCGGTTCCAGTACGGCCACCGTCAGGCTGTCGCTGGTGAGCACCGTCATGGCGAGTGCCGAAGTGAAGCTGCCGCATGGCATGGCCTTCTCCAGGGTGCGCTCGCTCTGGCTGCAATGGGGCGTCAGGGTACAGAGATCGGTCGCCGCCCGGCTGCCAAACGACATCAGCACCATCAGCAGACTCCACAGGGGGAGCCAGCGGCGGGCGCGAGCGAGTTGGCGACGGGTCAGAACCATGACATGACTCATTGATCGGAGGAACCCTATGGTAACCCTTGGCCCAGGGGGAGGGTCAAGCCCTCCCCTCATGGCCAGTCCGGATCAGGGTTGCTGACGGGTGGCCGCCAGCACGATTTCGCGTACGCAGACGTTGGCGGGCTGATGCCAGGCATAGAGCACGGCCTCGGCGATCACCTCGGGCGCGATCACGCCACCCATCTGATCCTTCCAGTCGTGATAGCCGGCCTTGATGTTCTCGTCCGTGGTGTGACTGAGCAGGTCGGTCTCGACCGCACCCGGGGCTATGGTCACCATGCGCACGCCGACGTCGGCCACCTCTTCACGGATATTTTCGGTCAGGGCGTGCACCGCGAACTTGGTGGCGCAATAGGCTGCATGGTTCGGGAAGGTCTTGCGACCGGCGATGGAGCTGATGTTGACTATGGTGCCGCTGCGGCGAGCCTTCATCCCGGCCAGCACGGCATGAACGCCGTTCAGCACCCCCATCACATTGATGTTGAGCATCTGCTGCCACTCGGCGGGATCCTGCACGTCAGCCTGCCCCAGCAACATGACGCCGGCATTGTTGACCAGGCAACCCACAGGGCCGAACCGGGTCTCTGCCTGCTGGACGGCGGCCTTCATGGCGGCCGTGTCGGTGACATCGACGCTGACACACAAGGCGTTGGGCAGACCCAGCGCCTGCATGGGCTCGACCCGGCGGGCCAGCAGCAAGAGCGGATGACCGGCGGCCGAGAAGGCGCGGGCGATGGCGGCACCGATCCCGGCGGAGGCACCGGTGATCACGACGAGGGACTTGGACATGGTATTTCCTTTTGATTCGATGAGAAACGGGATCACACAAGCGGCTGGCCAGCACGGAACTCAGTCACTATAGTCGCTGCATCCATCAGTGATAAATATTGTTTTCCGCTGGTTATCATCTGAAAAAACTATGGTTGGGCTCATGCTGGATCTGAGATTGCTGCGCTTCTTCATCGCCATCTATGAAGAGAAAAACATCACGGTGGCGGCACTGCGCTGCCACGTCAGCCAACCCTCCCTCTCGGCCGGCCTGCGCCAGCTGGAAGAGGCGCTCGGCGACAGCCTGTTCACCCGGGGCAAGAAGGGGGTTGAGGCAAAGGATCCGGCCCATTACCTCTATCCCCATGCGGTCAAGCTGGTGGAAGAGGCACGCCGCCTGCCGGAGCTGTTTCGCCAGAAGGCGACGCGCGCACGACTCAACATGGCCATCATGCCGGATCTGAGTCGCCACCGGCTGGCCGGCTTGCTGCAGCGGGTGCAGGGCGTGCTGCCCGAGCTGGATCTCACCCTCTCCGACTACACCAGCCCCGCCGACTGCCGGCTGACTCTGGATGCGCTGCGCCGGGAGGACGAGATCTTCCTGCCCCTGTGGGAAGAGGACTATGTGCTGTGCGTGCGTACCGACCACCCCCTCGCCAGCCGCGCCCGCATCGCGCTGACTGAGCTGCAACATTATGATTTTATTGAGTGCCCGCCCTGTGAGGCCCATCAGCAGACCATAGGGCTGCTGGCCTGCGACCGGCTCACCCTCAACCTGGTGGCCAAGGCCGAAAGCAAGGGGTTGGTGATGGCGCTGGTGCTGGCGGGTGTCGGCATCAGCTTCCTGCCCGACGGCCTGGTGGACGACGAACCCGGCCTGTGCACGGTCGCGGTGAGCGGGCCGCGGATGTTTCGGCGCATCGGACTCTGCTATCCCGCCCATCAGACCCTGAATCCGGCGCTGCGCGATCTGATCCCGGAACTGGCGGGCTATTGCGCTTCTTGATAACGTCGCAGCTCAATGCATCTTCTTTTCACCGGTATCAGGCCCATCTTCAGGTTATGACTTCATGAAACGCATTCTGGTTCTCTTTTCACACCCGGCCCTGCAGAGCTCCCGGGCCAACAAGCAGCTGCTGCAGGCCGTCTCCGATCTGGAGGGGATCACGGTGCACGACCTCTACCAGCACTACCCGGACATGTTCATCAACGTGAAGCGGGAGCAGGCCCTGCTGTCGGAACACGACATCATCGTCTTTCAGCACCCCTTCTACTGGTACTCCTGCCCCGCCATCATGAAGGAGTGGATGGATCTGGTGCTGGAGTATGGCTACGCCTACGGTCCGGAAGCCCACGCCCTCAATGGCAAACAGTGGCTGAGTGCCATCACCACGGGGGGCGCCCCCGACTCCTATTGCAGCGAAGGCTACAACCGCCGCCCGCTGCTCGACTTCCTGCTGCCATTCCAGCAAACGGCGCAGCTGTGCGGCATGAGCTGGCTGCCGCCGTTCGTGCTGCACTCCTTTCACAAGATCAAGGATCCGGAGGCGCTGCGCCGCTGTGGCCAGGATTATCGCCAACTGTTGTGTGCCCTGCGCGACGAGCAGCTGACCCCGGCCCAACTCGGCGGCAGCCCCTATCTGCGGGATCTGCTGGAGGTGCTCTCATGAAACACTGTCAGTCATTTGGCCGACCCTGTGAGTCGGGCCAGACATGCGAACGGAGGGCCGGCTGATGGGTCACGGATTACTGTTTGATGCGCTTATCTACCTCTCGGCGGCGGTGATCGCCGTGCCGCTGGCCAAGCGCTGGGGGCTGGGTTCCGTGCTCGGCTACCTGCTGGCGGGCATCATCATAGGTCCCTTCCTGCTGGGGCTGGTGGGAGAGCAGAAGGATGTGATGCACTTCGCCGAGTTCGGGGTGGTGCTGATGCTGTTTCTGGTCGGGCTGGAGCTGCGCCCTGCCCTGCTGTGGCAACTGAAGGGGCCCATACTCGGCACCGGCGGCCTGCAAGTGCTGCTCACCACGGGGGCCCTGACCGGGGTCGCTCATCTCATCGGCCTGCCCTGGCAACAGGGACTGGCCATAGGTCTCATTCTGGCGCTATCGTCCACGGCCATAGTTCTGCAGAGCCTGCAGGAGCGCAAGCTGATGCAGAGCGAGAGCGGCCGCTCCGCCTTTGCGGTGCTGCTGTTCCAGGATATCGCCGTCATTCCCATACTGGCGATCCTGCCACTGCTCGCCATAGCGCCGGTGGCCAGCAATGGCAGCTCCGAGCTGGCCGGCTGGCAGCATGGCCTGCTGGTGGTTGCGGCCATCTCCGGCATAGTGCTGGGTGGCCACTACCTGATGCGCCCGGTGTTTCGGGCCATAGCCCAATCCCACATGCGGGAGATCTTCGTCGCTGCCGCCCTGCTGCTGGTGATCGCCATCGCAGTGCTGATGGAGTCGGTGGGGCTCTCCCCGGCCCTTGGCTCCTTCCTCGCCGGTGTGGTGCTGGCCGACAGCGAATATCGCCACGAGCTGGAGGCGGACATAGAGCCGTTCAAGGGCTTGCTGCTCGGCCTCTTCTTCATGTCGGTGGGCGCCGGCATCAACTTCAGCCTGTTTGCCGAACACCCCTTGCTCATCCCGACCCTGGTAGTCGGCCTGATGGCGCTCAAATGGCTGGTGCTGATGGCGCTCGGCTTTGTCATTCGCATCTCGCCGAGCCAACGCTGGACCTTCGGGCTGGCGCTGGCGCAAGGGGGGGAGTTTGCCTTCGTGCTGTTCTCGTTCGCCACCCAGAACAAGGTGCTGCCCGGCGACACCATCTCGCTGCTCACCCTGGTGGTGGCCCTCTCCATGGCGCTGACGCCGCTCTTGCTGATCCTCAACGATCGGGTGATCCAGCCCTGGTTCGATTACCGCACCCACAGCGACGCACCGCAGCACGAGCAGCCTGAGCTGGTGGAACACCCGGTGATCATCGCCGGCTTCGGCCGCTTCGGCCAGATAGTGGGACGCCTGCTGCACGGCCACGGCATAGGCACCACCATACTCGAGCAGGATGCCAGCCAGATAGAGATGCTGCGCAAGTACGGCTACCAGGTGTTCTACGGCGATGCCAGTAGGCTCGACCTGTTGCATGCCGCCGGCGCCCACAAGGCCAAGCTGCTGGTGCTCTCCATCAACGATCCAGCCACCTCGCTCGAAGTGATTGAAATGGTGAAGAAACACTTCCCGCACCTTAAGATACTGGCGCGAGCCCAGGACAGACCTCACGCTCACGAGATCCTGCGCCAGGGCGTGGGCAGCGTGTACCGGGAAACCCTGGGTTCTGCAGTGGATCTGGGGGTGGAAGCCCTGACCCAGCTCGGCTTTCGGGCCAACCAGGCCTGGCGGGCTGGGCAGACCTTCAAGCAGCACGACAACTGGCTGCTGCGGGAGCAGGTCAACTACCTGGACGACGAACACACCTATATCAACAAGAGCCTGCAATACCGGGACATTCTCTCCGATCTGTTGCAAGACGATCAGGAAGGACAGGAGCGCATTCACGCTCACAACTGGAACAGCGGTCTGCCCGACAACGACAAGGAAGCAATATGATTGCCTATTACCCCATGCTCAAACATCTGCACATGACCCTGGCCATCGTCAGCCTGCTGCTGTTCGTCTATCGCTGGATGCTCTCTCTCAACGGCAGCCCGCGTCTGCAACAGCGCTGGCTGAAGATAGCGCCCCACGTCAACGACACCTTTTTGCTGCTGTTCGGGGTGCTGTTGGCGGTCACATTGCATATGAGCCCGGGCCAGCAACCCTGGCTGATGGCCAAGCTGATCGCACTGGTGGTCTACATAGGCCTCGGCGTCATGGCGCTCAAGCGACCGGCCCGCAACCAGAAACTGGTGGCCGGCTTCGCTGCCCTGGCGGTATTCGGCTATATGGTGGGAGCCGCCATCAGCAAGTCAGCCTGGTCCTGGCTGGCCTGATAACAGGTCGCCATCTGGTGGAGGGGCCGCGCCCCTCCACATCATCTTCTGCCTCTTCCTGCTATTTTTATTTTTTCCTCTCCCCAAAAACCGCAAGACAGCACTTTCATTTGCGATTTTTTCATCAATTAAAAGCCTCGATTGCTGCCCACCAAAACATGTATTAGCTTTAATATCATGCAGTTAAACCAGTTTGTATGAAAATGGCGACAGTTGTCGCAGCAAAACTTGCGACATAGACTGTCGCATGTCATGGCTAGGATACACTCAACGCTAAACCAGTGAAGGCATGCACCATGAGTAAGAAGCTGTTACGACAACTGACCTTGGCGCGTTGCATCCCGCACCGCCCTTACAAGCTGACCGCCAGCCAACTCCAGGTAAAACTGGAAGAGGAAGGCATACACGTCAGTCTGCGTACCGTGCAACGGGACCTGGAGGAGATGTCCGGCATGGGGTTGTTCGACCTCACTTCGGATGAACGCAGCAAACCCCACGGCTGGTGCTTTGAGCGCCATGGCCTAAACGACTTCGCCAACATAATGCCGCTATCACTGGCAGTGGCCCTGAAAACCTGGAGTGATCAGGCAAGCCAACTGCTGCCGGCAAGTGTGCTGACCGAATTGAACCCGCTGGTCGACAAAGCCAGCCAGGTGATCCGCGACAGCCAGAGTGAACTGGCCGAACGCTGGCTCGAAAGCGTGCATCAGTCACCGCGTCCGTTTGCCGGCAATCCTGAGATCCGTCGCAGCACCCTGATCCGCGATGCCCTGTGGCGCGGTCGCAAGTTCAGTGCCGAGATCCAGCGTGTCATCAAGGAACGCACTGTATGGCTCTGCTATGACCGCATCAATCCCCTCGGCATCCTGAATCAGGCTGATGGTCCGACCCTGCTCTGTACCCTGTCCGAGCTGGATCCCAAGGTGTACGGCATACCTTTCGATCACATCAAGGGCGTGGAGCTGACCAACTTCAGCGCGACCCAGCCGAAGGACTTCAATATCCAGAAGCTGATCCGCGATCAGGGCTACCAGGATGTCAGCGGCCCGATCCGCTTCGTCGGTCGCATAGATGCCAACTGCCCGACTCTGGTCGATGGACAGATCCCGGGCCACAACCCGCGCATGACCCGCTACGATAAGCGCAGCGTAGTCGTGGAGACCGAGGTACAGGACACCCCTGAATTTCGCACCTGGTTGAACAACATGAGCGGCAACCTGGAAGTGTTGGCGCCAGAGTCGTTGCGCAAGGCATATCCTACGCCTGGCAGCCGAGTCAGCTAATCCCAAAAAAGCCGAGCCCAGCCTCGGCTTTTTTGTATTCTTTTTGAGCATATTTATTCAACTAATTTTTAACTCTTGCCCGCTTAATTGAGCCGCGTTGTACCATCGTTTTCCCCCTGTTTTTGCGTGTGAGAGATCCGCCATAGCCGCTGTAAGAGGCCACTGTGTTGAGCCGTACGCGAAGCCATCTTTGAATCCATGTGCTTTCCGATGAAACAAACTAAGCTGATGATTAGTATGGGTTTATCTTGTTAATGGCTGGGTTTAACCAAGCCGGGTCATGCCGATAACCGCCCAACCTCCCTTGTTCCGCGATGCGGTTCCCTTAATATGGGTCTCACAAGGACGGAGCTGGTCCGGCAGGATGCAGGAACAGCGCATAAGCAGGGAATAATCCACAGGACGTGGTCAGGGACACCTCAGGATGAGGCAGGTAGCCAGGAAGGTTATCAAACGGATTGAACAGGACGCCACAGGATGTGGTTGTGGACACCTCGGGATGAGGCAGAGCGGTACGGATTGCGGCTCTTCAGGAAGAACAGGACCTCGCCGGATGCGAGCAGGACAGCTTCAGGATGAAGCGAGATAGCCCGGATGGTTATCTGTCAGGACGATGCAAGGAACACCACGGGATGTGGTAACGGACACCTCCAGGATGGAGAGAGTGCAGCAATCAGGATCGATTGCCAGGCTAGGATGGCCACAGGACACCTCAACGGATTGGGAAGGGGATATTCCGAAGGATCAGGATAAAGTCAGGGATTGCAGGGAGCGTTGCAGTTCATGGACTGGACTAGATGACTTGAGGGGACGGCAGCTGCCGTCCCCTTTTCTTTTACCTCTTTACAGCCCTTGGTCCATTGTTCGATGGCCATGCGTGCACACCCCGCCTTAGATCAGCATCCACGACTTATCCGCATCACAAGCCCCCCGAACGAACGTTTACAAGCGCAGCCCCCCTTAGAGGACATAACAAAGCCATCCATACAAAGTCTGATGGACTTGGCTCAAGCGAAGGTGATGGTGATGGTGATGGTGATGGTGATGGTGAGTAAGGCTATCCACATTTACACCATAGAGCACCTGCGTCAGCCATTGAGATCCAAGCACTTTAAATTGCTAGATGCTAGGGAGCACAAGGGGTGACAGACTGGGATAGAGACGCCAGTGGCAAGTCGCAACCCAGTTTGTTGTTCCTTGTTTCCTTATTCCCGTTCGCAAATGCCAAAAAGCAAAAAGGCCTTCCCATCTGGGAAGGCCTTTCAATTTACTGGCGGAGCGGACGGGACTCGAACCCGCGACCCCCGGCGTGACAGGCCGGTATTCTAACCG